>NZ_QXFL01000009.1 GCF_003584125.1 Aurantiacibacter zhengii | reverse complement strand
TTGCCGATGCGGCTGTCGAGACCGATGCCCTTCGCCACGTCGGCGACATCCGCGCCCACCTTCTCGCACAGGTCGGCGATCTCGTTGATGAAGCCGATCTTGGTCGCAAGGAAGGCGTTGCCGGCATACTTGGTGAGTTCGGCAGCGCGCCTGCTCATCACCACCAGCGGGCTCTCGTTGCGGGTCAGCGGGCGGTAGATTTCCGCCAGCACCTTTTCCGCGTGCTCGTCGTTCACGCCGATCACCACCCGGTCGGGCCGCTTGAAGTCGTCGATCGCAGCGCCCTCGCGCAGGAACTCGGGGTTGCTGGCAACCGAGAACTCGAGCTCCGGCGCGGTCTCGCGGATGATCCGCTCCACCTCGTCGCCCGTGCCCACCGGCACCGTCGACTTGTCGACCACCACCACGCCTTTGGGCAGCAGCGGGGCCATCTCCTCTGCCGCGGCATAGACGTACGACAGGTCCGCATGGCCATCGCCGCGGCGGCTGGGCGTGCCCACCGCGATGAACACCGCGTCCGTCCCCGGCAGCGCCTCGGCCAGGTCGAGCGTGAAGGCCAGGCGGCCTGCCTCGACGTTGCGGGCCACGAGCTCGTCCAGACCCGGCTCGAAAATGGGGATCTCCCCAGCCAGCAGCGCGTCGATCTTCGACTGGTCCTTGTCCACGCAGACAACCTCGTGACCGAAGTCTGCAAAACAGGCGCCAGATACCAGGCCAACATAGCCAGTGCCGATCATCACGATACGCATGGTTTACCCTCGGTTCGCCGCTTGGGTCGCACTCTGTCCTCAGCCCTGATGGTAGTGCCGGTACCATTCCACGAAACGGGGAAGGCCGTCGGCAATGTCGGTCGTCGGTGTATAGCCAAGATCGCGGCTGATGGCATCGATATCGGCATAGGTTCGCACCACGTCGCCCGGTTGCATCGGCTGCCAGTCGATCTGCGCCTTCATGCCGCACGCCTCTTCCAGGATGGCGACGAGGTCGGTCAGCTTTTCGGAACGGTTGTTGCCAATGTTGTAGAGGGCATGCGGCTTGGAAGAGCCGCCCGCCTTCACCGCGCCATCATCGGCAGGGGCGCTGTCCAGCACCGCGAGAACGCCAGCGATGATGTCGTCGATGTAAGTGAAATCGCGCCACATCTCGCCCTTGTGGAACACCGGGATCGGCTCTCCCGCCAGGATCTTCCGGGTGAAAATCCAGTAGGCCATGTCCGGTCGGCCCCACTCACCGTAGACGGTGAAGAACCGCAGGCCGGTAAGCGGAATGCGGTAAAGGTGCGCGTAACTCTCGCTCAACATCTCGTCGGCGCGCTTGGTGGCGGCATAGAGACTGACGGGATGGTCCGCGCGGTCGTCCACGCTGAAGGGGACCTTGTCGTTGCCACCATAAACGCTGGACGAACTGGCATAAACCATGTGCGCCACGCTGCGACGGCGCGCGATTTCCAGCATGTTCGCATGGCCCACGAGATTGGACTGGATATAGGCTGCCGGATTTTCGAGCGAGTAACGAACGCCGGCTTGGGCCCCGAGATGGACGATGCGGTCGATCTGATGATCGGCCAGCGCGGTCTCCAGCGCAGTCATGTCGGCGAAATCGAGCTTGTGGAACGCGAACGACCCGCCAAGCTTCTCGAGCCTTGCCACCCGCGCCGCTTTCAGCGCCGGATCGTAATAGGCGTTGCAATTATCGATGCCGATGACGCTGTCGCCACGTGCCAGCAGGCGTTCGATGAGCGCAGAGCCGATGAACCCGGCAGCTCCTGTTACCAGAACCTGCATGTGTCATCGTCTCCAACATAAAGCGTCACGGGTGAAGCGCCCCAACTGGCAGGGGCCCGGTCATATCGCAATGCAAAACTCTGGCCGCAGACGCTTTCCGGATTATTTCCTGCCGAGTGCGTCAGCGTCCCTTGCGCGCGGCAGCATAACGGGCGATCTGCGCCAGCTCCTGCAACAGGATCAGCTCTGCCGACTGGCTGTTTGCCAGCAGCGAACGATGCAGTTCGCACAGGCGCGGCACCAACCGTTCCAGCTTGCCACCACGCCAGCGCTGCAACTGGTCCCCCACCTCGCGATGTTCGCGGAAGAACACGCCCTGTGACTTGAGGAAACCCTGCATGTCGTCGCCCGGACGCAGGTTCGCCGACAGGCGCGCGAGTTGCGCCGCGCGCCGCTCCAGCGCAAGCGCCACGCCCACGGGGTTGAGCGAAACCTCGCGCAGCCTGCGCAGTTCGCCCGGCAGCTTGCGAACTTCTCCGCTGAGCGCTGCGTTGATCAGCGGCATGAAACCGTCTTCTTCGGTCGAGGCGCCGATCATGTCGAAATCTTCCGGATTGGCCTGCTTGGGCGACTGTGGCGACGCATCGAGGTACAGCGCCAGCTTGTCGACTTCGGACTGCGCCAGCCGGACATCCAGACCCGCGGCATGGGCGATCCGTTCGGCCAGGTTGCCGTTGAGGCGCATTCCTGCCGCATCGGCCATGGCCCGCACATCGGCGGTGACGGAGCGCAGGTCCGGCGGGTAGAAGATCGCCACCAGCGCGTCGCTGCGCTTGATCAGCAGTTTCGCGCTGCGCGATTTATCGGTGGCGGAAGTGGCGACGATGTAGATCGGCCAGGCACCATCGGCCTCGCCCCGGTCGGCCAGTTCGCAATAGGTGTTGATCGCATCGTAGGCCTCGTCGCCGGATACGCGGGCAAAGATGTGCTGGCTGTCCCCGAACAGGGAGGTCGAGCGCGCTTCGTCCAGCAGGCGGGCGGGATCCGACTTGAGGTCGTGCCCTGTCAGTTCGACCCGCTCGCCCGGATCCTCGAGATTGGCGATCAGCTTCCTTGCGGCGGCAGAGGCACCTGCTTCGTCGGCACCGCAGAAAAAGCAGATTCGCAGGCCCTTGCCGGCCTTCTGCGCGGCCTGCGCATAGTCGCGCTGGGTGGCCTTCATTGCTGCTCGCGCAGGGTGCGGGTGATGCGCGTGACGATCTGGTCCGCAACCTCCTGCGCCAGATTTTCCAGCGCGGTCTGCTCCGCAGCGATAGTGGCGAATTCGGAACTGACAACGTCGATACCTGCATCCGATCCCGCCGTGGCATCGAGCAGGATGGTGTCGCTGGAAACATCGACCAACTGGTAGCGCGCACGAAGGATGCGGCGCTGGCGGCCGATGGTATCGTCGGTGAGCAGGCCCAGACCTTCGAGGTCGTCATCCAGCACGATGTCGAGCCGGTACTGCGAGGTGCTGCCGGAAGCGCCGCGCCCCAGACGGTCCGTCAGTGCATTGCGCACCAGCCAGCCTTCGCGGCCCGGTATGGCGGGCACATCGATGGCGGCCAGCTCGCGCGCCACAAACCCGTTACCGCCGCCTGCGTAGATGGGCTGGAGACCGCACCCGGTGAGGGGAAGGGAAAGCGTGGCAAGAGCCATGGAGAGGCGAAGCGCGCGCGTCACGTAACGATATTCACCAGCCTGCCGGGCACCACGATCACCTTCCTGATTTCCGCGCCATCGATCGAACGCTGGACTTTCTCGCTGGCGAGCGCAAGCGCCTCCAGCTCTTCTTTCGAGGCATCCTTGGGCGCGGTCAGCGTGTCGCGAAGCTTGCCCTTGTGCTGCACGGCGATGGTGACTTCGTCGTCCACCAGCAGAGCGGGATCGACCTTGGGCCAGTCGGCCTCGGCGATCAGGCCCTCGCCGCCCATCGCGGCCCAGCCTTCCTCGGCAAGGTGCGGCATCATCGGAGAGGCCATCAGCAGCAGGCTGCGAATCGCGAAGTTGCGGTCTGCGGAAGGTTCGGCCTTTTCAGCCGCGCTGGTGAGTTCGTAGATGCGGGCCACGGCCTTGTTGAAGGCGAGCGCCTCAATATCCTCGGCAACGGCGGCAATGGTCTGGTGCGTCTTACGGGCGAGGTCCTTGTCCTCGCCGCTCGCACCGTCCTCGTACTTGCCAAACAGACGCCACAGGCGCTGCACGAAACGGCCGCAGCCCTCGATCCCGGCTTCGGACCACGGCAGGTCGCGTTCCGGCGGAGAGTCCGACAGCATGAACCAGCGAACGGCATCGGCGCCGTAGTCACGGATGATGTCTTCGGGGTCGACGACGTTCTTCTTCGACTTGGACATCTTGATGACCTTGCCGATCTGCACCGGCTGGCCATCGGCCTTCAGCTTCGCGCCTTCGCTGGAGCGGTCCACCTCGGCAGGTGTGTAGTACACCTCGCGCGGGCCATCCCTACGGCTGTAGGTCTCGTGCGTCACCATTCCCTGCGTGAACAGGCTGGCGAAAGGTTCCTTCACCTCCAGCTTGCCGCAGTGGGCCAGCGCGCGGGTCCAGAAGCGGGCGTAGAGCAGGTGCAGGATCGCGTGCTCGATGCCGCCGATGTACTGGTCCACCGGCATCCACTGGGCGACTTCGGCAGCGTCGAAAGGCTTGTCTGCGGGCTGGCTGGCGAAGCGCAGGAAGTACCAGCTTGAGTTAACAAAGGTGTCGAGCGTGTCTGTCTCCCGCTCGGCCTTGCCGCCGCACTTGGGGCACTCGGTATGCTTCCAGGTGGGATGGCGCAGCAGCGGGTTGCCCGGCTGCTCGAAGGACACATCCTCGGGCAGCTTTACCGGCAACTGATCCTTGGGCACCGGCACCACGCCGCAGGTATCGCAATGGATGAAGGGAATGGGCGTGCCCCAGTACCGCTGGCGCGAAACGCCCCAGTCGCGCAGGCGCCACACCGTGGTGCCCTTGCCCCAGCCGCCGCTCTCGGCGCGGGAAATCACGTCGGCTTTGGCATCTTCCACGCTCTTGCCGTCGAGGAAGTCGGAATTCACGAGCACGCCCTCGCCCGCTTCGGCCTCACCAGCGAAGGGTTTGGCCGCTTCGTCCACGCTGGGGGCCACGACGCGCGGGATCGGCAGGCCGTACTTGGTGGCGAATTCGAAGTCGCGCTGGTCATGTCCCGGCACCGCCATGATCGCGCCGGTGCCGTAATCCATCAGCACGAAGTTGGCGATGTAGAGCGGCAATTCAGCGCCGGTGAACGGGTGGCGCGCGGTGATTCCGGTGTCGAAGCCCAGCTTCTCTGCCGTTTCCAGTTCGGCGGCCGTGGTGCCGCCCTTCTTGCACAGGGCGATGAAATCGCGTGCAGCCTCGCTATCCAGCGATTGCGCGATCGGATGATCCGCAGCCACGGCGACGAAACTCGCGCCGAAGATCGTGTCGGGCCGCGTGGTATAGACGGGCAGCTTCCCGCCATTCGAAAGATCGAAGGCGAATTCCAAGCCCTGCGACTTCCCGATCCAGTTTTCCTGCATCAGCCGCACCTTCTGCGGCCAGTCCTTCAGGGTATCGAGCCCTTCCAGCAGGTCTTCGGCGAACTGCGTGATCTTCAGGAACCACTGGTTCAGCTTGCGCTTCTCGACCTCCGCGCCCGACCGCCAGCCCTTGCCGTCGATCACCTGCTCGTTGGCGAGCACGGTCATGTCGACGGGGTCCCAGTTGACCTCGCTTTCCTTGCGATAGACGAGGCCGTTTTCATAAAGGTCGATGAACAGCGCCTGCTCGTGGCCGTAGTATTCCGGGTCGCACGTGGCGAATTCGCGGCTCCAGTCGAGCGCGAAGCCCAGTTGCTTCAGCTGGCCCTTCATCGTGGCGATATTGGCATAGGTCCAGCCGCCGGGATGGACGCCCTTTTCCATTGCCGCGTTCTCGGCAGGCATGCCGAAAGCATCCCAGCCCATCGGGTGCAGCACTTCGCGCCCGCGCATCGTGTGATAGCGCGCCAGCACGTCGCCCATGGTGTAATTGCGCACGTGCCCGATGTGGATGCGCCCGCTGGGGTAGGGGAACATCTCCAGCACGTAGCTTTTCGGCTTGTCGCTGGCGCTGTCGGCCTCGAAGCACCGGGCCTCGTCCCACGCACGTTGCCAGCGCCCGTCGGCGACAGACGGATCGAATCGTTCAGCAGTCATGGTTGTGGCCCTTAAGGCGAATTAGCTGACAGCGGAACGCCGGAGATCGCGAGCCTTGGTGAGGATGATGTCTTCCAGGCGCTGCACCGTGGCGGCCTGCACCGGCGCTTCCACCCAGTTGCCGTTCTGCATGACCTGGCGGCTGGCCGCGACGCGCAGGGCATCGGCGCGCAGATCCTGGTCGAGAATGGCGACCGACACCTTCACCCGCTCGTTCGGGTTGTTGGGATCGACGTACCAGTCGGTGACCAGGACGCCGCCGTTGCTGTCCGTCTGCGTCAGCGGCATGAACGACAGCGTCTCCAGACTGGCGCGCCAGAGATAGGAGTTCACCCCGATCGAGGTGACGCGCGCTGCGGCCAGATCGGTGCGCAGACGCTGGTCGTCACCGCCACCGCAGGCCGACAGGGCAAGGCTTGCCGTGCCCAGCATGGCAGCACCGAAAATCGAGCGGGCAGTCTGGCGGGAAGAATTGCGCAAGGAGGAAAAAGCCATCATCGGTCCTGTAATACGAGAATTCGCAAGTTGCCTGCCTCTATAACGGGCGTGTCGCCTGCGGCAAGGCGAAGCGACCCTGACAGGGGCAATGGCAGGCACAAAAGCGCCGATACGGCGTGAATAGCCGCTTAATACGCGCGCCGACATTGGCTCTGGCATGGCGCTGTCGGCATGCGGGCGTGTGGATAAGCTGCAACAGTCGGCAAAAAGCCGTGCGGTTGCAACGTGATGTCTGGAATCTTTTGAAAGGGCGGCCTAACACAACTGATGTTCGAAACGACTCGGGTATGGAACGCTTTGGTTCATGCAGAGTCCATTGGGCAGGTGATAAGAGAGGCATCATGTCGAAGTCGCGTACAGGATTGGCAGGCAAGGTGGCGCTTGGCGCTTCCGCCGCGCTGCTGGCCGTCGCTCTTCCGACCGCCGGTTTCGCTTTCGCCTCGCTTGGCGATTCGGATGCAACCGAAGACGCGGCAGAGCCGCTGGTTGCCTTCACGCCCGCCGATGGCGATCCGCGCATGGCGCAGATGATTGCCGAGCGCCGCGGCGATGCCCGCATGATGCGCTTCACGCCCGCTGGTTTCGCCAAGTCTCCGGCAGAGCGGGTCGTTACCGTTGCGGTCCGGGTAGACCAGCAGACTGCTGACGCACTGGCGGCTAGTTCGCTTGGTGGCCAGCGCAATTCCGATGCCAGTTCGATCGGCCTGCGCGTAACGCCCACGCGTTACAACCTTGGTCTCGCTCGCGGCTATTCCAGCTTCACGGCAGCCCCCGCAGCCGGGCAGGCTACTGCGCCGACCCGCTCGCTCGCCGCGAGCTCGCTGTCGGGCACCCTGTCGCGCGCGCGCATCCCCGACCTCACCGAGTTCAAGCCGCGCACCGCCGCGCATGAAGAGCCGAGCCGGTTTGCCGCGCGCATCGACCGTGAACAGGATGGCGCGGCGGAGACGGTGTCCGTCGCCAACCAGACCCTGCGCGACCAGATGCTGGACGTTGCGGGCAGCTATCGCCTGACTCGCAATCTCGATATCACCGCTGGTGTCCGTTACGAACAGGATCGCGACCTTATCCAGGTTCCCGATCTCGACGAGCAGGACAGTCAGGCCGTCTATATCGGCACCCAGTTCCGCTTCTGATCGATGCAGCAAATGTTGCACGGCATTACCCCGCTTCGGCGGGGTTTTGTTTTGCGCAACATAGTCGGGCAAGCTAGTATCGATCGCGCAACTAATAATCAATGGGACAGGCAAGGGGATCATTCATGGGACATTTAGCAGTCGTCACCGGCGGAACGCGCGGAATTGGCCGAGCCATCTGCGAAGCGCTGAAGGACGATGGCTTCACAGTCGTGGCAAGTTACGCCGGTAACGAGGAAAAGGCCCGCGTCTTTACCGATGAAACCGGCATCCCCGCCTATAGATTCGACGTGTCCGACCACGAGGCGACCCTCGCCGCTTGCGACGGGATCGCCGAGGAAGTCGGCCCGATCGATGTGGTGGTGAACAATGCCGGCATCACCCGCGACGGTACGCTGCTGAAGATGAGCTACGAGGAATGGGACGAGGTTATGCGCACCAACCTCGGCGGCTGCTTCAACATGGCGAAGGCATGCTTTCCCGGCATGAAGGACCGCAAGTGGGGCCGCATCATCAACATCGGCTCGATCAACGGGCAGGCCGGCCAGTACGGCCAGGTCAACTACGCCGCCGCGAAAAGCGGCATTCACGGCTTCACGAAGGCGCTGGCGCAGGAAGGCGCGCGTTACGGCATTACCGTCAATGCCATCGCCCCCGGCTATATCGATACCGAGATGGTGGCCGCCGTGCCGGAAGCCGTGCTGGAAAAGATCGTCGCCAAGATCCCGGTGGGCCGTCTTGGCCAGGCCAGCGAAATCGCTCGCGGTGTGGCCTTCCTTGCGTCCGAACAGGGCGGCTTCGTCACCGGTTCGACCCTGTCGATCAACGGTGGTCAACACATGTATTGATGGCGCGGGCCGGTGGCTGAACTCTATCATCCCCCGGTCAAACGATCGGTCGAAATCGCCGGGCACAAGACCTCGATCAGCCTCGAACCGCTGTTCTGGGAAATGCTGAACGGCGTGGCATTGCGCGAGGGGCTGCCGCTGAATGCGCTGGTCGCGCGGATAGATGCGCAACGTATCGAGGCCGAGCTTGCGCCCGGCCTCGCGACAGCCATCAGGTTGTGGCTGGTGGACGACTTGCGCCGTCAGTTGGATCGACAGTCAGCCGATCAGTAATTGGCTGGCGGATCGCTGGCGGGAAAGCTTTCATCGCTTTCCTCGTCCACCTCGTCCCAGGTATCCTTCTTCTGCTTGCCGGTTGCCGTCGCCGAGGCACCGGCATCGCGGACCTGATTGAAGTTGGAACCTCCTGCCTGGCCAGAGGCGAACGCTTCGTTCTGGTCGTTGCGGATGTTCTTGTCGTAGTAACGATAACCGGCGTAGCCAAGGGCTCCCAGTGCTGCGAGTTTGATAAGCATGTCGCGTATCTCCTTTTCTGCACTGTAAACGCACGGGTTGGCAAAATGCTCCAGTGACGCGGGTATTTCGAACTTGCGGTCGTACCGGTTGACCGCAGCCTCGCCGCATTGCACAAACCGCGCATGACAGAGCGCAAACCGATCCGCAAAGCCGTCTTTCCCGTTGCCGGGCTCGGCACCCGTTTCCTACCCGCCACCAAGGCCATTCCGAAGGAGCTGCTGCCGATCGTCGATCGCCCGCTGATCCAGTACGCGGTGGACGAGGCGCGCGAGGCGGGGATCGAGCAGATGATCTTCGTCACCGGGCGCGGCAAGACCGCAATCGTCGAACATTTCGACGTGGCCTACGAACTGGAAACCACGATGGAGGAGCGCGGCAAGGATCTGTCCGTGCTGGACTCCAGCCGTTTCACGCCGGGTGACATCATCACCGTACGCCAGCAGGTGCCGTTGGGCCTGGGTCACGCGATCTGGTGCGCCCGCGCGATCGTGGGGGACGAACCGTTCGCCATCTTGCTTCCGGACGAGATGATGGTGGGCGACAGCGGCGGCAAGGGCGGCTGCATGAAGCAGATGGTGCAGGCCTACAACGAAGTAGGCGGCAACCTCATCTCCGTACTCGAAGTGCCGCACGATGAGGTGTCGAGCTACGGCGTGATCGATCCGGGCGAGGCCAGTGGCAACCTTACCAAGGTGAAAGGGCTGGTCGAAAAACCGCCGGTGGACGAGGCTCCGTCGAACAAGATCGTTTCGGGCCGCTACATCCTCCAGCCCGAGGTAATGCGGGTGCTGGAAACGCAGGGCAAGGGCGCCGGCGGCGAAATCCAGCTGACCGATGCCATGGCGCGCATGATCGGCAACCAGCCGTTCAACGCGGTGACATTCGAGGGCCGCCGCTTCGACTGCGGCAGCAAGCTGGGCTTCGTGGAGGCTACGCTGGCGCTGGCGCTGGAACGCGAGGACATGGGCGCGCAGGTGCGCGAGATGACCGAACGGCTGCTGGCCTACTAACGACAAGCCACAAATGAAAAAGGCGGACCGCGAGGCCCGCCTTTTCAAACTCTCTGCGAGATGACCTTACTCGGGGCCGCCGCGTGCGGCCTGCTCGTCATCCGTGCTTTCGAGGTTAGCTACCATATAGGGGATGGGGTTCACCGGATCGCCGCTGACGCGCACTTCGTAGTGCAGGTGCGGGCCGGTGGAACGACCGGTCGAGCCGATGTAGCCGATCAGGTCGCCCTTGCGAACCTGCTCGCCGTCGCTGACGGTGTAGCTGGAAAGGTGCGCATAGCGGGTTTCCAGATCGCCGCCGTGGCCGATCTGCACATAGTTGCCGTAGGAACCCCAGTACTTGGCCATTTCCACCACGCCATCTGCGGTAGCATAGACCGGCGTGCCGCGCGGCGCGGCGAGGTCGACGCCGTTGTGCTGGCGGCGCTGGCGCAGGATGGGGTGGTTACGCATGCCGTAACCGCTGGTGAGCTGCACCCCGTCGACCGGCATGCGCGAAGGCACCGAAACGGCGAAACGCGGCGCAGCGATCACTTCGCCTGAAGCCGTGATGCGGCCACCGTCTTCGAGGTCTTCCCAGCTGGCAAACAGTTCGGTGAATTCTTCATCGTCACCCAGCGGCGCCTGGGCCACGGTGTCGGTGTCGATAACGCCGGTTGCGGGCGCTTCATCGGCCATGGCCGGACTGGCGACAGTCGCGGTGCCCAAGGCGAGAATGGTAGCAATCTTGACGAGCATACGATCCCTTTGCTTCGTCAGGCGCTTTCCAACGCCCTTTCGGTTTCTATGGCGAGCCGACGAACCCAGCTCCTCATTTCGTCCATTTTTTTCAGACTCTGCGGAACCCCCCGCCGTCTGTGTGATTATGGTTATGAGGCGAAAGATTAACTACACAACACTTTCGTAGAGATCGCGCGACAAACCGGCAGCGAGACGCGCCGAGTCGTTGAATGGCGGTGTGAGCGTCCCTTTGAAGTGGCGGTTCACCAGCATTTTCCAGTGATTCTTCGGCTCTTTGCCGTGCGTGCGGCAATAGAATTCGAAATGTCTTGCCCCGGCAGCGACGTGACGAATTTCATCGTCAAGGATTCGTTGCAGGATCTTAGCCCCTCGCAAGTCACCTTGTGATACCACCCGCTCCAGCGTGGCGGGCGTGACGTCCAGCCCGCGTGCTTCCAGCACCATCGGCACGATCGCGAGGCGCGCACCCGCATCGTGTGCGGTTTCCTGCGCCGATAGCCACAGCCCGGCATGCACCGGCAGGTCGCCATAGTCTGCGCCCATGGCGACAAGGTGCCGCTCTATCAGGGCGAAATGCATTGCCTCCTCCGCCGCGACACCGAGGAAGTCCGCCACGAAATCGTCGCCCATCCCGGCCCCGAACCGTCCGACTATGTCCAGCGCCAGGTCGATGGCGACGAATTCGATATGTGCGAGCGAGTGCCACAGCGCGATCCTGTTGCGCTCCGACCCGGCCTTGCCGCGCTTGGGCATCTTGCCTGGCGGCAGCACCACCAGACGTTCCGGCCATTCCGGATGGTCCGGCATGCGCGCGGAAAAGCCGGTGGGCAGCACGCCCCGCCGCCAGTCCCGCACCAGAGCGCGGGTGGCCATGACCTTGCCGCGCGCGTCGCCTGTCAGCAGGGCGCGGTGGATCGCTTGCGATAGGTCGGTCACGAAACGGCTACAGTGCCTTTGCAGCGTCCAGAACTTCGGCGACGTGGCCCTTCACTTTCACCTTGTTCCAGACGCGGGCGATCTTGCCCTCTGCGTCGATCAGGTAGGTGGTGCGCACCATGCCCATGAAGGTCTTGCCGTACATCTTCTTCTCGGCCCAGATCCCCAGCGCATCGGACAGCCCACCGTCCTCGCTGTCGGAAGCGAGAGGCACGGTCAGGTCATGCTTGGCGATGAATTTCTCGTGCCTTTCGTAGGAGTCCTTGGAAACGCCCAGCAGCGCGGTGTTCGCTGCGGCGAATTCATCCTTCGCCTCGCTGAATTCGACATTCTCGGTCGTGCAGCCGGGCGTCATGTCCTTGGGATAGAAGAACACCACCAGCTTCTGCCCGCGAAAATCGGAGGGCTTCACCACGCTGCCATCGGCACCTTCCATTGCCACGTCGGGCAGCATGTCGCCTTCGCCGGGGAAATTGTTGCTCATCAGTCGATCTCCAGTTTCTCGCCGAGATGTTCGGCCCATTGCGTGGCGATGCCTTGCCTTGCCTCGTCCAGCGATTGCAACAGGGCCTTATAGCTGTCCTGTCCGCAAGCCTCGGCCAGCACGGCGCGGTGCGCTTCTGCCGGTTCGGCCCCGTCGGGGGCAAACAGGCGCACGGCGACAAGGTAGCGGGTGATGGCGAGGTGGTGATGGACGTAACTCTCCGGCAGGTGCCCGGCGGACGCAAGCGTGCCGATGGCTTTCTCCATCGCCGGATCGAACCCCAGCCGCTCTCGCAGTTGCAGGTAGTGGACCAGGAATTCGGAATCGATCAGTCCGCCGCGCATCAGCTTTACATCCAGCGGACCCGTGGGCGGTTTCGCCGCCAGCATCTCGCCGCGCATGTGCAGCACTTCGGTCTTCAGCGTATCGGGATCGCGCGGCTTGCACAGGACGTCGTCGATCATCTCGCACAGCCTGATCTGCGCCGCTGGTGAACCGTAGATCGGGCGGGCGCGGGCAAGCGCCATGTGCTCCCATGTCCAGGCGGAATCGTGCTGGTAACGTTCGAAGGCCTCGAATCCGGTGGCAAGTGGCCCCTGCGCGCCCTGCGGCCTCAGGCGCGTGTCGATCTCGTAGAGCGCCCCCTCTGCCGTCGGCACTGAAAGCGCCGCCGTTACGCGGGCTGCCAGCCGGTTGTAATAGAGCGCGGTCGACAACGGGCGCTCGCCATCCGATTCCGCACCCCATTCGGCCGGGTCGGTGAACAGGAACACCACATCGAGGTCGCTCGCATGGGTCAGAGCACCCCCGCCCAGCCGGCCAAGCCCCAGGATCACCAGTTCGCTGCCGGGTATTTCTCCGTGCTTCTCGCGGAAATCGGCAATCGCCGCGTCGGCCCCGGTCCGCACGGCGGCCTCGGCCACGCGGCACAGCCCCTCGGCAATGTCGAGCGGATCATGGCGGCACTCCACCATCTGCGCGCCCAGGGCGAAACGCTCCTCCCCCACCACCTGCCGCAGCCGGTCGAGCCGCGATTCGGTGTCGCTGTCTTCCGCCGCCTCCATGCGCGCTGCCAGGGTCTCGATAGAGCCGGGCAGGTCGAGCGCGTGAGGATCGATCAGCGCATCCAGCAGTTCCACACGCCGCGCCAGCGCGTCGGCCAGAGGTTTTGCCAGCGTGAGAATGCGCAGAACGCGGTCCAGCAGGCCGGGGCGCTGCTCGAACAGGCGGAACAGGTTGATCGCCGTGGGCAGGCGTTCCAGCAGCGTTTCCCAGCGTGCCATTGCGTGATCGGGGTCGGGCGCGGCGGCGAGCGCTGCCAGCAACTCATCCTCGATGGCGGCAAAGGCCATGCGCGCCTCTTCCGACCGGAGCGCCCGCAGGCTACCGCGCCAGTGCTCAACGCGCGCCTCGAAGTGATCGCGAAAATCGGTGGGCACGGTGACGCCGGGGTGCGCCGTTTCCTCGTCCTCGCCCAGCAGGTCGTCGTAGCGCGCCGCCACACGGTCGCAGATGGCGCGCACCTCCTCCACCAGGGCGGCGGCATCGGGCAGCCCGTCCAGCCGGGCCACGGTGTCGATCTTTTCCGCCGTTTCGGGGAGGGCGTGGGTCTGCCTGTCGTTCACCATCTGCAGGCGGTGCTCGATGGTGCGCAATCGGTCATAGCTTTCGCCCAGCACCCGCGCATCCTCCGCACCGATGATCTGTGCCTCGGCCAGGGCATCCAGCGCCGCGCGCGTACCGCGCTGGCGCAGGGCTGGATTGCGCCCGCCGTAGATAAGCTGGTGGGTCTGGGCGTAGAACTCGATCTCGCGGATGCCGCCGCGCCCCTTCTTGATATCGAAACCGGGGCCGACCTCGCGCGTACCCTTGTAAGCCTCCCGAATGCGCATGGTCAGGCGGCGCACTTCCTCGATGGCCGTGAAATCCAGGCTGCGCCGCCAGATGAAGCTGCGGATCTCGTCGAGGAAATGCTCGCCTGCGGCCACGTCGCCCGCCGCCGCCCGCGCGCGAATGTAGGCGGCCCTTTCCCACGCCAGCGCACTCGATTCGTAGTGCGAGATTGCCGCGTTGAAGGAGATGGCGAGCGGGGTCACCTCGCTGGCCGGGCGCAGGCGCAGGTCCACGCGCAGCACGTAGCCATCGCCGGTGTGCTGGCCCAGCATCTCCACCAGTTGGCGGGCATAACGCTGCGCGGCCTCGCCCGGCTCGTCCCGCTCGCGCCGGGCCAGGCGCTCGGGATCGAACAGCAGGATGGGATCGATGTCGGAGGAGTAGTTGAGCTCGCGCGCGCCCTGCTTGCCCAGCGCCAGCGCGGTGAAGCCGCTGGTATCGGCATCCTCCACCCGCTTGCGCACTACCGCCAGCAAGGCCGCGTCCAATGCGCGGTCGGCAAAGTCGGAAAGTTCGGTCATGACGCGGGTCAGGTCAAACGCCCCCGCCAAGTCACCGATTGCCAGCACCATCGCCAGCGACAGCCGCTCTCGCCGCAGGGCCGTGCCGGTATCCGCGTGTGCCTCCCCCTCGGCCTTCGCATGGGCGAGCGCATCCTCGCCTTTGCCGTCACGCAGCAGCGCGGCAAGCTCCTCGCGGTTGTCCATCGCGCGCTTCAGGAAGGGCGAATGCGCTTGGGCGCGTTGCAGGGCGGATTGCCAGTCGACAGTCATCGCCGCCGGTCTGCCCGCAGCGCCGCCGCGCTTCAAGCCAAGTTTCTGATTCGCCGCGCGCTTGCCCCGTGGCCCCGGCAATGCCACATGGGCGGTGAAATGATTACGGCTGAAAGGAAATCCATGATCCGCCCTGCCATCACCCGTGCCGCGCCGCTGGCCATGCTCGCGCCCATACTGGCTCTGACTGCCTGCGCGACCACCTCCGGAAACGATGAGGCAACGGCTCCGATTTCGCTGGAGACGATGAAGGAGACCGTTCGCACGCTCTCGTCCGACGAATTCGAAGGCCGCATGCCGGGAACGCCCGGCGGGCAGATGACGGTGGATTACCTCGTGGAGCAGTTCGAAGCGGCAGGGCTGCAGCCCGGCAACGGCAGTTCGTGGTTGCAGGAAGTGCCACTGGTGGAGATCACGGCCAGTGACTTCGCGCCGCTGACGGTTGGCGATCTCAGCTTCGATCATGGTGAGGACTGGGTCGGCGTTTCCTACCGGCAGACCCCCTCTACCACAATCGACAACAGCGAACTGGTGTTCGTGGGCTACGGCATCAACGCACCGGAACGCGGCTGGAACGATTATGAAGGCGTGGACATGACCGGCAAGACCGCGCTCATCCTCGTCAACGACCCGGATTTCGCCGCGGAAAGCCTTGAAGGCACCTTCGATGGCCGCGCCATGACCTATTACGGCCGCTGGACCTACAAGTACGAGGAAGCCGCCCGTCAGGGTGCTGCCGCCGCGCTGATCGTGCACGAGGATTTTGCTGCCAGCTACGGCTGGAACGTGGTCGAATCGAGCTGGTCGGGCGCACAGGCCTATGCCGATACCGGCGGTGACGGGTCGGACCAGACAGCGATGAACGGTTGGGTGTCGAACGATACCGCCGCCGCCATTTTCGATGCTGCCAGCATGGACCTCGCCGCCATGGTCGAGGCCGCCAGCGAGCCCGGTTTCAAGGCGGTTTCGCTGGGAATGCCGGTCTCCACCAGCTTTACCAACAGCTATCGCCGCTACGCGTCCAACAACGTGATCGGCGTATTGCCCGGTACCGAGCGGCCCGACGAATACATCCTCCACACCGCGCACTGGGACCACCTTGGTCGCTGCACGCCCAATGCCGCGGGTGACGACATCTGCAACGGCGCGGTCGACAACGCCACTGGCACTGCGGGCCTTGTCGCGCTGGCAGAGGCGCACGTCGAAGTCGGCGCGCCTGATCGCACTCTTGTGTTCCTGGCGGTGACGGCGGAGGAATCCGGTCTGCTGGGCGCGGAATACTATGCCGCGAACCCTGTCTATCCGCTCAGCCAGACGGTTGCGGGCATCAACATGGATGGCATCGCCGTGCGCGGCGAATCGCGCGACGTGAACGTGCGCGGCGGCGGCAAGAGCGACCTCGACGCCTACCTTGCCACCGCGTTGCAGGCGCAGGGCCGCACCGCATCACCCGATCCGGCTCCGCAGGCGGGTTACTACTACCGTTCCGACCACTTCCCCATGGTGAAGCGGGGCGTGCCGATGTTCTATGTGAAATCCGGCCTCGACCTGGTGAACGGCGGCACCGCCGCTGGCGAGGCTGCTGAAGACGCATACCGCGCCAATGCCTATCACGGGCCGGACGACGAGTATGACCCCAACTGGGACTGGTCCGGCCTGATGCAGGACCTCGACCTGTATTTCCTGCTGGCGCGCGACCTTGCCGGCACCACCGACTGGCCCGAATGGTACGAGGGCGACGAATTCCGCGCCGTGCGCCAGCAAAGCTGTGCCGCGTCCACGGGCGGGTGCTGAGGCAATGGCATTCGTGATGCCCGCCGAGTGGGCAAAGCAGGACTGGATCTGGATCGGCTTTCCCGCCCACGGCGACCTTTGGGAAGAAAACCTCGCGCCCGCGCAGGAACAGATGGCGGCATTCGCCAATGCTGTGGCGGAAACCGGCCAGCAGGTGCGCCTCGTCGTGCGCGACGCAGCCACGGAAATGCGCGCGAAGCAGCTTGTGTCCGGGGCGGTGTCCTTCGAGCGTCACCCTTATGGCGATATCTGGTTGCGCGATACCGGCCCGCTGACCCTGCCGGGCCCCGATGGCCAGCGCCGCGCGCAGGGCTTTGGCTTCAATGGCTGGGGCGGCAAGTACCTGCTGGAAGGCGACCTCGAGACCGGCCCTTCACTGGCCGATGCGGGCGACTTGCCATATTCTCGCGCGGACTGGATCCTGGAAGGCGGCGCGGTGGAGAGCGATGGCACCGGGCTGGTCGTCACCACCGAGCAATGCCTGCTCAATCCCAACCGCAACCCCTCGCTCTCGCGTGAACAGATATGGGCAAACCTCCAGCGCGATCTGGGCTTCGATCGCATCCTGTGGCTGGGCGAAGGGCTGGCGGGCGACCATACCGATGGCCACGTCGACAACCTGGCCCGCTTGGTGGGGGAGAATACCATCGCCATTCCCCGCGCCTCTACGCCGGACGATCCCAACGCCGTCGTCTATGACGATGCCCGCGCCCGCGCCGCCGACTTCGGTTTGAGCGTGCGCGACATGCCGTCGCCCGGCTGGATGGGTGAAGGCGACGAGGCGGAACCGGCCAGCTACATGAACTTCGCCATCTGCAACGACGTGGTGGTGGTGCCGACCTACGGCTCCGCGCATGACGAGGATGCCGTGGCGGCGGTGGGCGACCTGTTCCCCGGCCGTGTGGCCGTGGGCCTGCGCGCCGATGCCGTGCTGACCGGCGGCGGCAGCTTCCACTGCGCCAGCCAGCACGTCCCTGCCAACCCGACCTAGACAGCCTTTCGTCCGACAGCGTTGGTTTTTCTCCTGGTGCAGGATAACATCGCCCTGCAGGATGGGCGGCGTTCGCACGGGTTCGATCAGGGGCGGCGACAGCCGGGCAGTGAGATGGCGATACGATATCGACCTGAGATAGACGGCCTGCGCACCATCGCCGTGGGCAGTGTGCTGGTCTACCACCTCAAGATCGGCGACAGCCCGCATGGCTATGTCTTCGGAGGGGGCTTCCTCGGCGTCGACATGTTCTTCGTCATCTCGGGCTTTCTGATCACCTCGATCCTGTTGCGGGAACTGGCCGAAACGGGCCGCATTGCAATTGCCCGGTTTTACGAGCGGCGGGCGCGCCGCATTCTTCCGGCCCTCTTCCTCGTCCTGACGCTTGCGGCGCTGGCCGGGGCCGTGATCCTGATGCCAAGCGCGTTCATCGACCTGGGCGATTCGGCGCTCGCCTCGGTCTTCTTTGTCTCGAACTTCTACTGGTTTTCCGAACTGAGCTCATACGGTAGCGCGTCCGCACAATTCCAGCCTTTGCTGCACACCTGGTCGCTGGCCGTCGAGGAGCAGTTCTACATCATTTTCCCACTTTGCCTGATCCTGTTGATGCGCTGGGCACCGCGGCACGTCGGCAAGATATTTCTGGCAGGAGTCATTCTGGGTTTGGTTTTCGCCCAGGGATTCGCGTTCCTGAAACCGCAAATGTCCTTCTACCTGCTGCCTAGCAGGGCTTGGGAACTGCTTGCCGGCAGCTTTCTAGCAGCCGTTTCCCGCTCTCATCCCGGCGCATGGCGCAATCCGCTGCTTGATCGCCTCTTCCCTTATGCAGCCATGGCGCTGGTGCTGGTTCCGATTGTCAGTTTCGAGCTGGTCCAGCGGTGGCATCCCGGCCTGCTGACCCTGCCGGTCATCCTCGGCACCTGCATGCTGATCTGGTGGAACGACCCTGCGAACGCCGTCGTTCGCCTGTTGTCTTCCAGGGTGTTCGTCCAGGTCGGGCTGATCTCCTACTCGCTCTATTTATGGCACTATCCGATCTACGCCTACGGGCGGATGCTGGCCACGAGACCGGACGCAGCGGACTACATCGTCTGGATTCTCCTTTCCTTCGCTGGCGCTGCGCTCTCCCATCGTTTCATTGAAGCGCCGTTCCGCAAGACCGGTGGCATCCGGTTGCGGCCGATGACACTTGGCTTCGGCGCTGCCACGATTGCCGCCGTCGCGTTTGCCGGCGCGCTTCACGCGGGCCAGGGTCTCGCACAGCGTTTTCCGAAACTGGTAAGAATTTACGGCGACAGCGAGATGGATAACGGCTTCGCACGCGACAGGTCGTGGTCAATGCTGGATCGACTGGCGGGTGACGAACGCGTCGATAGCGACAATGCCATGAAGCCTTCTCTTCACGAGACGCGAGCCTTGTGGTTCGACACGGCGCTTGAAACACGCAACTATCTGATTGTCGGGAATTCCCATTCCAAGGATCTCTTCAACGCCCTGTACCTCAACCGTGATCTGTTTTCCGGCAGCCAGTTTGCGCGCTTCGCGATTTCCGACCGGTTCCGTCCGCAGGATGTGGGAGTGCTGAGACGCTCGCCCAATTACCGGGCTGCTGACGAGATCGTGGTTTCCACCCGTTTCGAAAGCGGGGCTCTCGATGGTCTGGAAAACTTCATCAGTGCCGCCCAGGCCGATGGCAAGACCGTGACCATCATGGGACCGGCGCCCGAGTACGGGTCGCGGGAGGGCCTGCCGCTGTTCGACTGGTACGTGCGCGACGTTGCGGGCAACATCGACACCCATGCCTTGGGCCGAATGGCATGGTCGGGGAGAATGGTGCGCGATGCCTCGCTTGCCGAGCGGCTGGAGGCGCTGGCTGCTCGGAAAGGCGCGGGCTTCCTGTCGAAGGAGGATTTCGCTTGCGACACGGGCCGCAAGGAATGCTTCGTGGCGACGGACGAAGGCATAAAGGCGCTGTTCGACTACAGCCACTACACGCTGCAGGGTGCCACGTGGTTTGGCCGACGCATACATGATCTCGGCTGGTTCGACGCCCGGTCGTCGCAGGACAATGATACCGCGCTTGCGGCAGGGCCTTAACAGGTTGTTAGCACTTTCCGCGCTATCCGTGCCCGATGGCTCATGCAATCGCCCTCACCCGCCAGACCTTCTCCCGGACCGCCGGGCCGCAGGAGATGTTGCGCAGCGTGATCGTGTGCGGCTGCGCGCTGGCCCTGATCCTCGCCAGCTAGGCCCTAATGCACCGTCAGCGCGACGACGCTGGTCAGCACGCGGCGCATGAAATCCACCTGCCCCTTCGCGCCGGTCTTGGCATAGATCTTCTTCGAATAGACCCGCGCGCTCTCCATAGTCAGGCCATGCTTTTCGGCGGCATCGGCAATCGATATCCCTTGCGCCAGCGACCATGCGAAGCGGGCTTCCGCCTGGGTCAGCTTGAAAACGTCGATCAATTGCTGGCACCGATCTGCGGAAGAACTCTGGTCGCCGCGGAAATAGACGACCGCCACGGCCTTTCCCCCGGCCGATAACGACGCCACGCGCACCGGAGAAACAAGGATGTCGATCCACGGATCCTGGCTGAGGTTGACCCCGCGTGGCCGCGCATCAGGCTTCTCGGCAAAGTCCTTCACCAGTGCCGTCAGTTCGCGGTCGATCTTTGGAGAGGACGGCGTCAGCCTGCCGTAGGGCCCCTGTTTCAGCGCGCCGGTGCGGCTGAGGAAGCGCTCGGCCTGCTCGTCCATGTCCACCACCTGGCAGCGGCGGTCCACCGCGATCCAGCCGAAATCGATGTGGCTGAAAGCGCCTGCGTTCATCGATGCGCGCGCCCGCTCCTGCTCCAGCCGCGCCAACACCCGCAGCGCCACGCGCAGGTGTGGTACCAGGGCGGTAAGCATTGCACTGACGGAAGAGGCAATGGGCTCTCGCGCAAAAAGCACCAGCCATGCATCCAGACCGCTGGGATCGCGCAGGCGGACGGAACGCATGTGGGTAAGACCCGCCGGCTCCAGCACCTCCCGGGCGAAGTCGCGCTGGCCCTCGTCGGCGTTCTCCAGCAATTCCGCGAGGCTGTAAACGCGCCCTTCGCGCATGGACCGCGATTGCAAAGGCTCGCGCGCGCCGAACCGGTCCTTGAACAGCGCGCGCAGTTGCGGGGAGGGCACCTGCGCTCCGGCGGAGAGCTGGATTGTGGAAACGCTATCGGGTGCATGGACCAGCAGAGTGGCGATTTCGCACCCGGTCGCGAGTTTTAACCGCTTCAGGAATGTGTCCCACATGGGCTTTTCGAACATGCCATCGTGCAGGGGCACGAGCAGTTCTGTCTCGCCAAGATTGGGTATTCGCATAACAAATTTATATACTTCCCATTTGGGAAGTCAAAAGGGTAGCGCTGCACCTTATTGCGATGCACAAATATTCGTGAGGACCGACAGCATGACCGCAACACTCACCCATCTCCAGCGCCTAGAGGCGGAGGCGATCCACATCATTCGCGAAGTCGCGGCAGAGGCTGACAAGCCGGTGATGATGTACTCGGTCGGCAAGGATAGCGCGGTGATGTTGCACCTTGCCAAGAAGGCATTCTACCCGTCGCCCCCGCCGTTTCCGCTGCTGCACGTCGACACGACATGGAAGTTCAAGGCGATGTACGACCTTCGCGAAAAGGCCGCGCAGGATGCCGGGATGGAGCTGATCGTCTACCACAATCCGGAGGCGCAGGAGCGCGGCATCAACCCGTTCGATCACGGCCCGCTGCACACCGACATGTGGAAGACCGAAGGGCTGAAACAGGCGCTCGACAAGTACGGCTTCGACGCGGCTTTCGGCGGCGCTCGCCGTGACGAGGAAAAGAGCCGCGCGAAAGAGCGCGTGTTTTCCTTCCGCACGTCCAGCCATGGTTGGGACCCGAAGAACCAGCGGCCCGAACTGTGGAACCTCTACAACGCGAAGAAAAAGAAGGGCGAATCGATCCGCGTCTTCCCGATCTCCAACTGGACCGAGCTGGACGTGTGGCAATACATCCAGCTGGAGAACATCGAGATCGTCCCGCTCTATTTCGCCGCGCCGCGCCCGACCTTCATCTACGAAGGCGGATTGTTCATGGCCGACGATATCGAACGGCTGGAAAAGGTGATGGGCGAGAAGCCCGAAATCACCACCCGCTCCGTCCGCTTCCGCACGCTGGGCTGCTTCCCCCTGACGGGCGCTGTCGAAAGCGAGGCAAGCACGCTGTCCGAAGTTATCCAGGAAACGCTGCTGACCACCACCAGTGAGCGGCAGGGCCGCGTGATCGACAAGGATGCAGGCGGCGCCGGCATGGAGAAGAAGAAGCAGGAAGGGTACTTCTGATGACCGAGCAGACGACAGACGCGATCTACAAGACCGATTCCCTGATCGCAGAGGACATCGACGCGTACCTCGAGACTCACCAGCACAAGTCCATGCTGCGCTTCATCACCTGCGGCAGCGTGGACGACGGCAAGAGCACGCTGATCGGGCGGCTGCTGTATGACAGCAAGATGATCTTCGAGGACCAGCTCGAAGCACTGAGCAACGACAGCAAGAAAGTGGGCACGCAGGGGCAGGATATCGACTTTGCCCTGCTGGTGGACGGCCTGGCCGCAGAGCGCGAACAGGGCATCACGATCGATGTCGCCTACCGCTTTTTCAATACCGAGAAGCGCAAGTTCATCGTCGCCGACTGTCCGGGGCACGAACAGTACACGCGCAACATGGTGACAGGCGCCTCCAGCGCCGACCTGGCCGTGGTGATGATCGATGCGCGCAAGGGCGTGCTCGTCCAGACGAGGCGGCACAGCTACCTGTGCCACCTGATCGGCATCAAGAACATCGTACTGGCCGTGAACAAGATGGACCTGGTGGATTACAGCCAGGATGTCTTCGACCAGATCGTGGCCGACTATGCCGCTTTTGCCGAGGAAATCGGCATCGAGAGCTTCACCGCCATGCCCATCAGCGGCTTCAAGGGCGACAACATCACCACCGCGCCCAGCGCAAACACGCCCTGGTACGACGGGCCGAGCCTAGTCGAGCATCTGGAAAGCGTGGAGGTGCTGGCCGATGTCGCAGTGGACAAGCCGTTCCGGATGCCGGTGCAATGGGTGAACCGCCCCAACCTCGACTTCCGCGGCTTCTCCGGCCTGATCGCCACCGGTTCCATCAAGCCGGGGGATGCCGTGCGCGCCCTGCCCTCCGGCAAGACAAGCACCGTAAAGAGCATCGTCACCTTCGATGGCGAGCTGGACGAGGCGGTGGCCGGGCAGTCCGTCACTATCACGCTGAACGACGAGATCGACTGCTCGCGCGGCGACGTGCTGTGCGTGGCGGACAACCCTCCCGAAACCGCCGACCAGTTCGAGGCGACGCTCGTCTGGCTGAACGACGAAGACATGCACGTCGGGCGGGGTTACTGGCTGAAGCTGGGCACGCAGACCGTCTCTGCCACGGTGCAGCAACCCAAGTACCGCGTCGATGTGAACACCATGGACGAGCTAGCCGCCAAGACGCTGTCATTGAACGACATCGGCGTGGCGGAAGTCTATTCCGACAAGCCACTGGTGTTCGAGGCTTACGAGCAGAATCGCACGCTGGGCGGCTTTATCCTGATCGACAAGATCACCAATGCCACCGTTGCCGCAGGCATGCTGAACTTCAGCCTGCGCCGCAGCCAGAACGTGCACTGGCAGGCGACCGACATCACGCGTGAGCATCACGCGAACATGAAGAACCAGACGCCGCGCGTGCTGTGGTTCACCGGCCTCTCCGGCTCCGGCAAGTCCACCATCGCCAACGAGGTGGAGAAGAAGCTGTCGCTGATGAACCGCCACACCTTCCTGCTCGATGGCGACAACGTGCGCCACGGTCTCAACAAGGACCTGGGCTTCACCGAGGCCGACCGTATCGAGAACATTCGCCGCGTGGGCGAGGTTGCCCGCCTGATGACCGATGCCGGCCTGATCGTGCTCACCGCCTTCATCAGCCCCTTCCGCGCGGAACGGCAGATGGTGCGGTCCATGCTGGAGGATGCCGAGTTCATCGAAATCTTCGTCGATACCCCGCTGGAAGTGGCCGAGGAACGCGATGTGAAGGGGCTTTACAAGAAAGCCCGTTCGGGCGAGCTCAAGAACTTCACCGGCATTGACAGTCCGTACGAGCCACCGCTGAACCCGGAGATCACCGTGAACACGGTGGAAATGACCCCGGAAGAAGCCGCCGATCACATCATCAAGCAAATCCTGCCGCTGAAGTGAGTATTGCCAATATGACCGATGCCGAACTCGCCGCCCAGCTGGCCCACCATGCCGGACAGATCCTGCTACAGGTCCGCCAGTCTGGCCTCATCGAGGGCAAGCCGCTGGGCAAGGCTGGTGACGAGACCGCGAACCAGTTCCTGGTCCACGCGCTGCGCCACCAGCGGCCCGACGACGGGCTGTTGTCGGAAGAGAGCAAGGACACGGCCGAGCGGCTGGACAAGGAGCGGGTGTGGATCATCGACCCCGTCGATGGCACGCGCGAATACGGCGAAGCGCGCACCGACTGGGCCGTCCACGTCGCCCTGGCGATTGGCGGCAAGCCCGAGATCGGCGCCGTCGCACTGCCGGGCCTGGGCGAAGTTCTGCGCACCGACAAGCCCATCGCCGTTCCGGACCCAGCCGAAAAGCCGCGCCTCGTCGTCAGCCGCACACGCCCGGCTGGCGAAGCCGTGGCCGTTGCCGAGCGCATTGGTGGCGAACTCGTACCGATGGGCAGCGCCGGGGCCAAGGCCATGGCGGTCGTGCGCGGCGAGGCGGAAATTTACCTGCA
This sequence comes from Aurantiacibacter zhengii, assembly GCF_003584125.1. Lineage (GTDB taxonomy): Bacteria > Pseudomonadota > Alphaproteobacteria > Sphingomonadales > Sphingomonadaceae > Alteraurantiacibacter > Alteraurantiacibacter zhengii. The sequence goes on along the minus strand of NZ_QXFL01000009.1, from coordinate 86,788 downwards.
TTCCGGCGGCCAGTACGAGTGGGACAGCTGCGCACCCGCAGCCGTAGCCCTGGCACATGGCCTGCACTGTTCGCGCATCGACGGCTCCCCGCTCGTCTACAACCAACGCGACACCTACATGCCCGACCTGTTGATCTGCCGCCCCGAATGGGCCGAACGGGTGCTGGCCGAGGTCAGGGACCTGGCTTCGGCCTGACCTCAATGCTGGGGGGCATAGACCTGGGCTATTCCGTCGCGGGAGCTTTCGTCAGCTTCCTCGTCGGCCTGACCGGTGTCGGTGGCGGCTCGCTGATGGCGCCTATCCTGATCCTGCTTTTCGGCATCAACCCGGCGCTGGCCATCGGCACCGACCTGTGGTTCGCCGCGATCACCAAGTCGGTAGGCGGAACCGTCCACCACCGCATGGGCACGGTCGACTGGCAACTGGTCAGGCGGTTGGCGCTGGGGAGTATCCCCATAGCAGTGCTGACGCTGCTGTGGCTGTGGCTGATACAGGGCGGGCGGCTCGACAGCTCCCTCCTAATGCGGTTGCTCGGTGGCGCACTGCTGCTCACGTCCATCCTGATGATCTGCAAGCCGAGAATCCAGCCGGCCATGCAGAAGCTGAAAGCGAGGCTCGGGCCAACGATCCGGGTGCAGCAACTGGCCCTCACCGTGGGCAGCGGCGCGGCGATTGGCGGGCTCGTCACTCTGACATCGGTCGGCGCAGGCGCGCTGGTCGCCGTGGTGCTGATGATGATTTACCCGCTGCGGCTATCCACAAAGACCATCGTCGGCACGGATATCATGCATGCCGTTCCGCTTACGCTGGTGGCAGCGACGGGGCACAGCCTCCTCGGGAATGTCGACGTGTGGCTCCTCGGCAGCCTGCTGATAGGATCGATACCCGGCATCATCGTCGGCTCTTTGGTCAGCGGGCGCGTGAACGAAACCTTCGTGCGCTATGCCCTTGCGGCGATGCTGGCCGTCTCCGCTCTCAAGCTGCTGCTGGCGTAAGGGCGGGCCGAAAGGGAGTGTGGCACGGGTCGCGGCTGCAGACTTTACAACCCGTGCATGACTGGCAATGGCAGGTTGGAGCCAAAGGGGTGATGATTTGATCGCAAAGACGTTTTCCGTTCTGGTCACCGGCGGCGCCGGTTACATCGGCAGCCACGCGGTGCTGGCGCTGCGCGATGCAGGCTGGGCGGTCGCGGTCATCGACAACCTGTCGACCGGCTTCACCTTCGCCATTCCGGACGACGTTCCATTCTACGAAGGGGACATCGCCGATCAGGACCTGCTTGCGCGCATTTTCGACGAACAGAACATCGGCGCTGTCATGCATTTCGCTGGATCGGTCGTCGTGCCCGAAAGCGTGGCGGACCCGCTCAAGTACTATCACAACAACACGGTGAAGAGCCGCGCCTTGCTGGAGGCGGTCGTGAAGGCGGGCGTGTCGCATTTCATCTTCTCCTCCACCGCGGCCACCTACGGGGTGCCGGATGTCTCTCCGGTCACCGAGGATGTGCCGAAGCAGCCGATAAATCCCTATGGCTGGTCGAAGCTGATGACGGAGCAGATGCTTGCCGATACCGCCGCGGCCCATCCACTGAATTACTGCGCCCTGCGTTATTTCAACGTCGCCGGGGCCGATCCGCAGCGCCGCACCGGGCAATCGACTGCGGGTGCCACGCACCTCATCAAGGTCGCCGTCGAGGCAGCGCTGGGCAAGAGAGAGGCCGTAGGGGTCTTCGGCACCGATTTCGATACGCCCGATGGCACCGGCGTTCGCGACTACATCCATGTCAGCGACCTGGCCGATGCCCACGTGCTGGCGCTGGAAGCCCTCGTCGAACACCCGGATCGGTCGCTGACGATGAACTGCGGCTACGGCAGGGGTTTTTCCGTTCTCGAGGTGCTGGATGCGGTCGACCGGGTAACCAATCGCAAGATCGAGCGCCACCTGGAGCCGCGCCGCGCAGGAGACCCAGCTGCGCTCGTTTCGGACCCGAGCCGGATCAAGGCCACGCTGCCCTGGCAACCGCGCCACGCCAACCTGGAAACCATCGTCGCCCATGCCCTCGCATGGGAGCAGAAGCTGTCTGATATCCGCGCCGGGGAAGAGCCGTCAGCGTGAACGGGAGGTCCGTAGCGGGGCCCGGCGCTGCTTCGTCGCAGCGTCAACTCGCCAGCTTATAGAGCGCCCCTACCGCCGCCCCGCCCAGCACCAGCGCCGTTGCCACCTGCCACTGGCGCGGTGTGACGCGGCCAAAGGCGCGATGGCCGAACCAGTCGCCCACCAGCACGGCGGGAAAGAGCAGCGCGGCCAGTTCCACTTCCGAGCGACCGCCAATGCCGAGCGCGATGAACACCGCAGCCGCGATCGGGGTCAGCACCAGGAATATCGCCATCATGGAAGCGCGCGCCACTTTCGGCTCCAGCCGACCGCGCAGGTAGAACGGTGCCATGCCCGGCCCGGGCATCCCGGCGAACCCGCCGAAAAACCCGGTGAAGAAGCCCGATAGCGCCATCGCCGGTCGGCGTGGCAGCGCCACCTTGCCCAGCGGCACCACCACCAGCACGAATGCACCCAGAGAGACGAGCGCGATCAGCATGCGCGCCCACGCAGGCGGCAAGGTTACCAGCGCCCACAGGCCCAGCGGCATGCAGGCGAGCGCCAGGAGCGTGATCGGGATCGCCGAGGGGTCGGCATCGCGGCGGATGCGGTTCACATCGGTCAACCCGATCAGGAACAGCGAGACAATGCCCACCAGTACCGCTGCGCTGGGCGCGATGGCCAGTTGCAGCACCGGCACCAGCACCACCGACAGGCCGAAACCTGCCAGTCCGCGGATAAAGCCAGCCGCAATGGCCGCGAGGACCGCGACGATCACTGCCTCGATGGGAAAGCCGAACACCCGCGTGCAGCCTAGACCAGCCGCACGAATGCAGCGACGGCAGCGCTGGCAAGAACGATGCCCACGATGCTGCGCCAGGTCGGGTCCGACACGCGGCCCGACGCATGGTTGCCCAGCCAGTTACCCAGCAGCACGGCGGGAAACAGGCAGGCGGCCAGCAGGCTCAGACCCCAGTCGAGCACTCCCAGCGTCCCGCCCGTGATCAGTCCGGCGAAGGGGGCAAAGGTGAAGATCAGCATCATGCTGGCCTTGGCGGTCTCGCGCGGGAGATCCCGGCCGACATAGTAGGGGACGACCGGCGGCCCCGGCATTCCGGCATAGCCCGTCATCAGGCCGCTCAGGATGCCGACGCCGCCCGTCGTCACCGCGCCAGGCTGTGCAGCGGGTCGACGCGGCAGCAGGACTGCCAGGAAAGCGGAGAACGCGATCATGGCAATCACGAAGCGGGCGACATCGGGGGATGTCCACGCCAAGGCGAGAAAGCCGAACGGCGCGGTGGCGAGCACGATTGCGGAAATGATCCAGGCCGACCGCTCCGCCCCGCGCACCAGGCGCACGATTTCCGACAACCCGATGAAGATCGACAGGAAATTCGCCAGCAACACGGCATCGACCGGGGTCAGGGCAAGGGCGAGGATCGGCACCAGCAGGATCGCCATGCCGAACCCGGTAAGGCCGCGAATGAAGGCCGAACCCAGCGCTGCAAAAAGGGCGATGCCGAGCTGGACCGGATCGTACCCGGCAAGCAAATCCATCGCCGTTGCTATTCGCCGCGCAGGTCGGGCGGCGTTGCTTCTGCCTTCAGCAGGGCAATCGCTTCGTCCAGCGAGAGGAACTTCTGCTCCTTCTCGCCCAGCGTGCGCATGGCGACGGTCCCCTCCTCGGCCTCCCGCTTGCCGACCACCAGCATGTGCGGGACTTTCGCCAGCGAATGTTCGCGCACCTTGTAGTTGATCTTCTCGTTACGAAGATCGCTGTCCACGCGGATGCCCGCCGCCCTCAGCTTCGCCACGGCTTCATTCGCGTAGTCGTCCGCATCGGAAACAATGGTGGCAACCACCGCCTGCACCGGGGCGAGCCAGGTCGGCAGGCGACCGGCGAAGTGTTCGATCAGGATGCCGATGAAGCGTTCGTACGATCCGAAGATCGCGCGGTGCAGCATCACCGGGCGGTGCTTTTCGCCGTCCTCGCCGATGTAGGTCGCGTCCAGGCGCTCGGGGAGCACGCGGTCACCCTGGATCGTGCCCACCTGCCAGGTGCGGCCGATGGCATCGGTGAGGTGCCATTCCAGCTTGGGCGCGTAGAACGCGCCTTCTCCGGGCAGTTCTTCCCAGCCGTATTCCTCGTTCATCATGCCGGCTTCTTTAACGGCATCGCGCAGTTCCTGCTCGGCCTTGTCCCAGTCCGCATCGCTTCCGAACCGCTGTTCGGGTCGCAGCGCCAGCTTGATCGAGTAGGTAAAGCCGAAATCCTTGTAGACCGAGTCCGCCAGCTCGATGAAGGAGCGCACCTCCTCCACCACCTGTTTCTCGGTGCAGAAGATGTGCGCGTCGTCCTGCGTGAACTGGCGCACGCGCATCAGGCCGTGCAGCGCGCCGTGGGGCTCGTTGCGGTGGCAGCAGCCCATCTCGCCCAGCCGGATCGGCAGGTCGCGGTAGGACGTAATGCCCTGCTTGAACACCAGCACGTGCGCCGGGCAGTTCATCGGCTTCAGCGCCATCCAGTCGGCATCCTTGGACACCAGGTCGCCCTCGTCTTCCGTATTCGGAATCTCGTCGGGGATGACGAACATGTTCTCGCGGTACTTGCCCCAGTGGCCGGAGCGTTCCCACTGGCGCGCGTCCATCACCTGCGGCGTCTTGATCTCGCGGTAGCCCGAGCCGTCCATCTTGCGGCGCATGTAGCTCTCCAGCTCGCGCCAGATGCGATAGCCGTTGGGATGCCAGAAAACGCTGCCGTGCGCCTCTTCCTGGAGGTGGAACAGGTCCATCTCGCGGCCCAGCTTGCGGTGGTCGCGCTTGGCGGCTTCCTCCAGCCGGGTGAGGTGAGCCTGAAGCTGCTTCTTGTTGAGCCAGCCGGTGCCGTAGATGCGCGTGAGCTGCGCGTTCTTCTGGTCGCCGCGCCAGTAGGCACCTGCGACACGCATCAGCTTGAACGCCTGCGGATCGAGCTTGCCGGTGGAGGCAAGGTGCGGCCCGCGGCACATGTCCAGCCAGGAATCATCGCCGCCGGGCTCGCCCGACCAATAGACCGTCAGTTCCTCGTTTTCGGGCAGTTCCTTCGCCCATTCAGCCTTGTAGGTTTCGCCTTCGGATTCCCACTTTTCGATCAGCTGCTGGCGAGACCAGACCTCGCGCACCAGCGGCTTGTCCGCCTTGATGATGTCGCGCATCCGCTCTTCGATCTGCGGCAGGTCGTCCATGCTGAACGGCTCCCGATTGTCGGGCGCTTTCACGTCGTAATAGAAGCCATCGTCGGTGGCAGGGCCGAAAGTGATCTGCGTGCCGGGCCACAGCGATTGCACGGCTTCGGCCAGCACGTGGGCATAGTCGTGCCGCGCCAGTTCCAGCGCATCGGCCTCGTCACGCGCGGTGATGAGTTCGAGGTCGCTGTCACAGTCGAACGGGCGGTTAAGGTCGCGCACTTCGCCGTTCACGCGCGCGGCAAGCGCGGCCTTGGCAAGGCCGGGGCCGATGGCGGCGGCCACGTCGCCCGGCGTGCTGCCGGGCTCCATCGCGCGCTTCGAGCCATCGGGAAGGCTGATCTGGACTAGTTCGGTCATGCTTCAAAAACTTCCGTGGGAATATCTGTCGGGGCCTATGCCTTGCAGGGCGTGGACTAGGCAAGTGGGCGTCAAGCGCAAGCCTTTCGGACAAGCGCGAGATCTTCGGGTGCCATGTCATCCGTCTTCCCCGCCATATGCAGCTCCACATAGTGCGCCAGCGCGCGGGCATCTTCCAGCGCATTGTGCGGCGTGCGACTGGCGAGCGCAGTGTCGAAACCGGGCAGGTTCAGCAGCAGGCAGGCATAGCGGAACGGATCGTTGCGCTTGCCATGATCGCGCAGCAGCATGGTGTTGAAGTGGACAAAATCCTCCGGCCAGTCGGCGATGAAAACGTGCGGGCCGCTATCCTTGCGCAAGAACTTCTGCATTTTCTTCACCGCCGTCAGCCGGTCGACCGGTTCCTTCTCGAAGAAGGGGACGACGTGTTCCTTCACCCACGGCACCACCAGTTCGTGGGCGTGCAGCACTTCGTAGAAGGCTTCGCCGTCCTCGCGCACCAGCGCGATGGAGAGCAACTGGCCGCCGGTGCCGTTGAACTCTGTATCGATGTAGTATCGCATTGCTTCACGTCCTCGCGCCCAGCGAATTGGTCAATCCGGTTTCGGGAAGCTGGCGCGATGCCACCCGAAACCGGGTGGCGGGGTGCGTGATCAGGCCACGAGCACCCGCCCCCGGTTGCCCGAGGTGGTGGTAGTCGTGGTGGTGGTCACACGTTTGGCCATGGCGCAGACATAGTGCCGCTTTGCGCCGATGTCACTAAATCTTGCCGCGCCATCCCCTTGGCGAGCACCCCGTCGCTTGCCATGTAACCTTGCGATGACAGAAAAATTCGAAATCGGCGGCCAGCAGGTCGCCTATCGCCATACGACCGGCAGCGGGCCTGCGGTGGTCTTCCTGCCCGGCTATATGTCCGACATGGCAGGCGGCAAGGCGACCGCGCTGTTCGACTGGTGCGCCTATAACGGGCGCGAGTGCCTGCTGCTGGACTATTCCGGCTGCGGGGAAAGCAGCGGCGACTTTGCCGACGGTTCGCTCAGCCAGTGGCGGGACGAGGTGGTGGCGCTGATCGGAGCGAATGTCGCCTCGGACAGGGTGGTCGTGGTCGGCTCTTCCATGGGAGGCTGGCTGATGCTGCTGGTGGCCATGGCTCTGGGCGAGCGGCTGCACGGCCTCGTCGGCATCGCGTCTGCCCCCGACTTTTCGGACTGGGGCTTTACCGATGTGCACAAGAGCCAGTTGCGCGCCGGAGAAACGATCTTCGAAGAAAACAACTACGGCTACGATCCCACCCCCACCCACGCGAAGTTCTGGCAGGATGCGGAAGAGAACCGCCTGCTTCACCGCGAAATTCCCATTACCGTCCCCGTGCGCTTGCTGCACGGGCAGGAGGATACCGACGTACCGCCCGAAATATCGGCGCGCCTATCCGCTGCCTTGCAGAGTGAAGATGTGCAGGTGACGCTGGTGAAAGGCGGCGACCATCGCCTGTCGCGGGACGGCGATATCGCGCTGCTGCTGCGCACGGTGGCCGCGCTATGACCGATCTCTCCGTTCTCGATCTCGTTCCCGTGCGCGAGGGCAGCAATGTCGCCGAAGCCATCGCCGAATCGGGCCAGCTTGCGCAGGTAGCCGAGGAGGCGGGCTACAAGCGGTTCTGGGTCGCCGAACATCACGGCAGCGAAGGCATCGCGGGCGGCGCGACCTCGGTCGTGATCTCGCACATCGGCCATGTCACGAACACGATCCGCATCGGTGCGGGCGGGATCATGCTGCCCAATCACAACCCGTTCGTCATCGCCGAGCAGTTCGGCGCGCTCGACGCGCTGTTCCCGGGCCGGATCGATCTTGGCCTTGGCCGCGCGCCGGGTTCCGCGCCGATCATCGGCCAGGCGCTGCGCAAGGATTTGCGCAGTGCGTCCGAATATTTCCCGCAGGACGTGACGGAACTGCGCGCCCTGTTCACGGGCGAACCGCCCCTGCCGATCACCGCCACGCCCGGACGCGGGGCACAGGTGGACATGTGGATCCTCGGCTCCAGCCTGTTCGGCGCGCAACTGGCGGCGCGGCTGGGCATGCCCTACGCCTTCGCCAGCCATTTCGCGCCTGCGCACCTTGACGAGGCGCTGCGCATCTACAGGCAGGATTTCCGTCCTTCCGAAGCGCTGGAACACCCCCATGCCATGGCCGCGATGAGCGTGATGTGTGCCGAGACCGATGCCGAGGCGCGCTTGCTGGCGAGCAGCCAGGAACAAAGCTTCGTGCGCCTGCGCAGCGGGGAACCGGGCAAGCTGCCGCCGCCCTTAAAGGACTACCGCGACACTCTGCCGCCCCAGGCCCGCGCCATGCTGGAAGGCATGGATGTCGCCCGCGCCGTCGGCTCGCCTGTCACCGTGCGCGAGAAGATCGGGCGGTTCGTGGAGCGTACGCAGGCAGACGAAATCATCGTATCGGGCGCAACGCATGATCCCGCGGCAAGGCGAGAGTCGCTGCGGCTGACGATCGAAAGTTTGGGATAAAGAAGGGGGTTCTGCGGTAGATCTTCGGCTCCGAGTGTTTGTTTTTCGCACCCGCCTCCGCGGGTGCGTCCTCGGTGCTGTTCGCTCCGTCCTTCGGACTGCGCGGCACTTGCGGGCGGCCGTTCGCCCTTGCGGTCCGCTAGTCGCGGACCGTTTCCAGTTACAACAAGACTCGCGCCGGATTCGGGCGCGAAGCGACCGCAAGCGCGAACGCGGGCCCGAGCTTATGCGAGGAAAGCCAAGGGGTGCGGACGCACCCCGCCCGGCGCTTGAGGGAACAACAAAGAGGTTTCCAACGTAACTTTTTTCTCGCCTCTGTCAGGCGACACGGATAGAGGCGATCGGGAACTTCCGGTAAGGGTCATCGCTGGAAGAGGGAGTCGCGGCGCCAGCTGTGGTGCCGCGCTCTAGAGGAGACAGGCACGCATGGCGAAGACAAGCAGCAAGTCCGCAGCTTTCAAGGATTTCACCAAGGAAGAGCGGGGCTTTGCCGCCGTGCTGAAGGACCGGATCAGCGATTCCCTGCTGCCCGGCGAGACTGCACTGCAAGGCGACGAACTGGACGAGGCCGCCGCCTTCGTGGTCGAGGCCGCGCGCACCCGCGAGGATGGCAAGCCGTCCATCCTGCTGCGCACCGAATCGGGCGACCGGCGTTTCATGCGGCTCGCCATCATCAACAAGGACATGCCGTTCCTGGTCGATTCCATCGCCGCCACCATGGCCGCGCGGGGATTGCCCATCGACGTGCTCGTCCACCCCATCCTGCCCGTGCGCCGGCGCGAGGATGCGCTGGTCGACGTGCCCGAGGGCGAAGCCACGGGCGAGAAGAAGGAAAGCTGGGTCTATATCGAGACCGGCCGGATCGACGCGAAGGACCGGCGCGAGCTGGAGGCCGAACTGCGCACCGCCATCCTGGATGTGCGCGCCGCGGTTGCCGACTGGTCGAAGCTGCGCGATGCGATCGCCGAGGATGCCGACCGGCTGCCCGATGCCGAAGGGGCGGCACTGCTGCGCTGGCTGGGCGGCGGGATGATGACCCAGCTGGGCCACATCACCCGCAAGCGCGACGGCAGCCAGAGCGACGAATACGGCATCTGCCGCCGCTCCACGCCCGACCTGCTGGCCGACGATGCCTTCGACAAGGCCTTTGCCTGGTTCGATGGCAAGGACGGGAGCAAGGATGGCGGCAGGGGCAACCAGGGCCGCGCGCCGCTGATCGTGAAGGCCAACCGCATTTCGAAGGTCCACCGCCGCGTTCCGCTGGACCTGTTCATCGTGCCGCTGATGGAAAATGGCAGGGTGGAGGCGCTGAGCGTTCACGCCGGCATCTGGACCAGCGCCGCGCTGGTCACCTCGCCAGACAACGTGCCCGTACTGCGCCAGCAGCTCAAGATCATCATGGACCGGCTGGATTTCGAGCCGGGCAGCCACGATTACAAGTCGCTGGTCCACGCGCTTACCGCTCTGCCGCACGACCTGATCATCAGCTTCTCCGACGATGACATCACCCGCGTCGCCACCGCCATGATGGGCCTGACGGACCGTCCGCGCCCGCGGGCAACGCTTGTCACCGCACCGCTGGGCCGGCACGTGTTCGGCTTCGTCTGGCTGCCGCGCGACATGATTTCCACCGCTGTTCGCCTGCAGATCCAGGACTTGCTGGAGAGCGAGACCGGTGCCACCACGCTCGACTGGAGTCTGATGGTGGAAGGCGGCAACCTGGCGCTGCTGCGTTACGTCATGGATTTCCGCGGCAAGGGCACCAGCGTCGATAGCGAAGCTGTCGATAACGCGCTCAGTGCCATGCTGCGCGGCTGGCAGGATGCGGTGGAGGACGCGCTGCTGAAGACCGAGGATGCCAGCCGCGCCGCGGCCCTGGCAGTGCGTTATGCCGAGAGCTTCCCCGCCTTCTACCGCACCGCCTACAGCGCTGCGGAGGCCGCCGCCGACATCGGTCGCCTGCGCCAGCTTGCCGCTCATGCCGAGGAAGAGGGCGGCGAACGCGATGTGCGGCTCTATCGCTCGGACGCAGATGGTGAGGACCGGCTGCGTCTGAAGGTATACCAGCACCACGGTTCGCTTCCCCTCTCCGACGCGGTGCCCGCGCTGGAGAACTTCGGTTTCCGGGTGCTGTCCGAAATTCCCGCCAGCTTGCAGGGAGAGGACGCCGGGACGATCCACGATTTCACCCTGGGTCTCCCCGCAGGCGTGGGGTACGACGAGGTGCTTTCCCGCGCCGCCGATATCGAGGAGGCCGTGTCCGCCGTCCTCAACGAACATGCCGAGGACGATGTGTTCAACCGTCTGGTAGTGGTGTCCGGCCTGGTCGCGCGCGAGACGGATTGGCTGCGTGCGTTCTATCGCTACCTGCGCCAGGCGAACATCGCCTTCACCATCTACACCGTGGTGGATGCGCTGGCCGCCGCGCCCAAGGTGACGCGCGGACTGATCGACCTGTTCATCGCGCTGCACGATCCCTCTACCAAGGGTGACCGCGCCAAGACCGCTGAGGGCATCGACGACGAGATCCGCTCCGGCCTGGCCGAAGTCAGCGCCATCAACGACGACCGCATCCTGCGCCTCTACTGGACGACGCTGCGCGCGATCCTGCGGACCAATGCCTTTGCGCCTTCGGCGGCAGATGCATTGGCGTTCAAGTTCGATTCCGCGCAGGTGCCGGGCCTGCCCAAGCCCGTTCCGTGGCGCGAAATCTTCGTCTATTCGCGCCGCGTCGAGGGCGTGCACCTGCGCGCCGGACCAGTGGCGCGCGGCGGCATCCGCTGGTCGGACCGGCGCGACGACTTCCGCACCGAGGTGCTGGGCCTGATGAAAGCGCAGAAGGTCAAGAATGCCGTGATCGTGCCCACCGGCGCGAAGGGCGGCTTCTATCCCAAGCGCTTGCCCAACCCGGCGATCGACCGCGATGCATGGTTCACCGAGGGCAAGGAAAGCTACAAGGTCTATATCCGCGCGCTGCTGTCGATCACCGACAACTACGAAGGCGAAAGGGTCGTCCATCCCGACGGTGTCGTCAGGCACGACGGGGACGATCCCTATTTCGTGGTAGCCGCCGACAAGGGCACGGCCACCTTCTCCGACACCGCGAACGCCATCGCACTGGAACACGATTTCTGGCTGGGCGATGCCTTCGCCAGCGGCGGCTCCAACGGTTACGACCACAAGGAAATGGGCATCACCGCACGTGGCGCGTGGATTTCGGTGCAGCGCCACTTCCTTGAAATGGGCGTCGACGTGCAGACCGATCCGGTGCGCGTAGTGGGCTGCGGAGACATGTCGGGCGACGTGTTCGGCAACGGCATGCTGCTGTCGAAATCGATCAAGCTGATCGCCGCTTTCGACCATCGTCACATCTTCATCGATCCCGACCCCGATCCTGCCGCCAGCTGGAAGGAGCGCAAGCGCCTGTTCGAGATGGAACGGTCCAACTGGGCGGAATACGACGAGAAGCTGATCTCTCGCGGGGGCGGCATCTATCCCCGCACGATGAAGCGGATCGATCTGACAAAGACCGCGATGGACGCCCTCGGCATTGCCGAAAGCGAGCTGAAGGAAGGCGGGATCGACCCCGACAGCCTGATCTCGGCAATCCTGAAAAGCCCCGCCGACCTGCTGTGGTTCGGGGGCATCGGCACCTACGTAAAATCGAGCGACGAGAGCAGCGCCGATGTGGGGGACCCCGCCAACGACGCGCTGCGTGTCGACGGGGAAGACCTGCGCGTGAAGGTTGTCGGCGAGGGGGCAAACCTTGGCCTGACGCAGGCCGGGCGCATCGAATTCGCCCTGAACGGGGGCCGCATCAATACCGACTTCATCGACAATTCGGCAGGCGTCGATTGCTCGGATAACGAGGTGAATATCAAGATTGCGCTGGCCGCGGCCCGCGCCGCCGGGCGCATTTCCGAAGAGCGTCGCAATGCGCTGCTCAAGGACATGACCGAGGAAGTGGCCGCTTTGGTGCTTGAGGATAACCGCCTGCAGGCGCTTGCCCTCTCCATCGCCGAGCAGGGCGGCAGCCGCACCGTCGGCGCGCAGGCCCGCCTGATCGAAACGCTGGAGGAACTGGGCGGTCTCGATCCCGATAACGAGGGCTTGGGCGATGCCGAAACGCTGAAGCGCCGCTCCGGCGAGGGTCGCGGACTGGTACGGCCCGAACTGGCCGTCCTTCTCTCGCACTCCAAGCTGGTGTTGCAGGATGCCGTCGAATCCAGTCCGCTGGCAGGCGACGATGCGGCAGACCCGCTGGTGCTGGCCGACTTCCCCCCGCAACTGCAGGAAGGTTTCCGCAAGCAGTTGCTGGAGCACCGGCTGCGCAATGAAATCGTGGGTACGGTAGTGGCCAACAAGGTCGTCAACCGCATGGGCATGTTGCACCCCTTCGAACTGGCCGAGGAAGAAGGTGCCGGGCTGGGCCTGATCGGTAACGGCTTCGTTGCGGCCAGCAAGCTGCTGGGAATGGACGAGATCTGGCACGCGGCGGAAACCGCGAAAATGCCGGAAACAGCGCGGCTTATGCTGTTCGACCAGGCGGCCCTGGCCCTGCGCGGCCATATCGCCGACCTGCTGCGGTCGGGCGGCGGCACGATGTCACCTTCGCAGTTGCGCGAGGAAATCGCCGACACGGTCGCCGAACTGGCCGAGAACGTCGACACCCTGCTGGGCGATGAGGCGCGTGCCCACGTCGAAGAGATCGCCGCCCGCATGTGCGAGAAGGGCGCGCCCGCCAAGCTGGCCGAGCAGGTTGCCCAGCTCTTCGCGCTCGACGGTGCCATCGGCATCGCCCGCCTCGCCAGCGAAACGAGTATTGGCGTGATCGATCTCGCCCACGCCTTCATCAGGCTGGGCAGCCTGCTGGGCATTGACTGGGCGCAGTCGCGCGCGGCGGTCATGTCGCCGTCTGATCCGTGGGAGCGGTTGCTGGTGGCGGGCCTTGCGCGCGATTTCCAGGCCATGCGCTTCGAATTCCTCCGCGGGCTGGCACGCAAGCGGGGCAAGTCTGCCGGTGATCCGCTGGCCCTGATCGAGGAATGGGCAGAAGCGAACGAGAAGCCGGTGGCCCAGTTCCGCCGGATGGTCCGCCGTGCCCAGGCCGCCACACCGGTCGCCCCGGCGATGCTTGCCCAGATCGCCAGCCAGGCCCGTAACCTGTTGCTGGGGTAAGACGCATGGAGAGGTATCAAGCTTGACGCGCGGCGCAATATTGGCGAACCGCCGTGCCCATGGACCATTATGATGTTGTCATCGTCGGTGGGGGGCACGGCGGCGCACAGGCTGCGATCGCCCTGCGCCAGAACGGCTTTGAAGGCTCGATCCAGATTATCGGACGCGATCCCAATCCGCCGTATGAGCGCCCCCCGCTGTCGAAGGAATACCTCGCCGGCAACAAAACCTTCGAACGTATCCTGATCCGGCCCGAGCAGTTCTGGGCCGACAAGGGCATTGGACTGACACTGGGCGAGGCTGTCACCAAGATCGAGCCCGAGGCGAAGGAAGTGACCCTCAGCTCCGGCGGGACGGTGGGTTACGGACGGCTGATCTGGTCTGGCGGGGGCGATGCCCGCCGCCTGTCCTGCCCTGGCGCGCAGCTTGCCGGTGTCCATGCAGTGCGCGACCGGCGCGACGTGACCGAACTGATGGCGGACCTGGACGGGGGCGCGAAGAAATTCGTTGTCATCGGCGGCGGATACATCGGGCTGGAAGCTGCCGCAGTGCTGCGCAAGCTGGGCTGCGAAGTGACGCTGATCGAATCGCTCGACCGCCTGCTGTCGCGCGTGGCCGGTGAAGATCTCTCCCATTTCTTTGCCGACGAACACCGCCGCCAGGGGGTCGACGTGCGCCTCGGCTGCCAGGTGGAACGGCTGGAGGGCGAAACCCGCGTCACCGGCGTAACGCTGGCCGATGGCGAAACCATCCCCTGCGATGCGGTGGTGGCGGGGATCGGTATCGTGCCGTCGGTCGGGCCGCTGATTGCTGCGGGCGCAGCCGGCGCCAACGGAGTGGACGTTTCCGATACCTGTCACACCAGCCTGGAAAAGGTCTATGCAATCGGCGACTGCGCCGCGCACGCCAGCCCCTATGCCAATGGCGCGGTGATCCGGCTGGAAAGCGTGCAGAACGCCAACGACATGGCCAATACGGTAGCCAGGGCGATCTGCGGCGATCCGCAGCCCTACGATGCCATGCCGTGGTTCTGGTCGAACCAGTACGATATCAAGTTGCAGACAGCGGGACTGAACTTAGATCACGATACCACCGTGCTGCGCGGGGACCCGGCCGACCGCAGCTTCTCGGTGATCTACCTGCGTGACGGGGTGGTCATCGCCGTCGACGCGGTCAATTCGGTGAAGGATTACGTCGGTGGCGGCAAGCTGGTGAAAGCCCGCGCGTCGGTATCGCCCGAGCTGCTGATGGATACCGAAGTTCCGCTCAAGGACATGCTGTAGGTTCGTTTCCGCTAGGGGGTTTTCGCTAGACGCGGTCGAAAGAGCCGATCGGAAACTGTCGATCCAACCGGGAAAGCGCCCACTGGGCCGCTTCGGCCACGACCGGATCGGGGTCTTTCGCCAGCGCCTGCACCTGCGGCACCAGCGCTGCGTCGGCGCTGTTCCCGGCGGCGATCAGGCAGTTGCGCACGAACCGGTCGCGTCCGACCCGCTTTATCGGAGAACCCGAGAACCTTGCGCGAAACGCGGCGTCATCCAGCGCCAGCAGGTCTGCCAGCGGCGGATCGACCAGGTCCTCGCGCGGGGCCAGCTTCATGTGGCGCGCAGCCGTATCGGCGAACTTGTTCCACGGACAGACCGCCAGGCAATCGTCGCAGCCGTAGATGCGGTTGCCGATGGCCTCGCGGAACTCGTACGGGATTGGCCCTTTGTGCTCTATCGTCAGATAGGAGATGCAGCGGCGCGCATCTAACCGATACGGTTGGGGGAAGGCATTCGTCGGGCAGGCATCCTGACAGGCGCGGCACGAACCGCAACGGTCATCGTGCGGGACGTCGGGTGAAAGCTCAAGCGTGGTATAGATCGCCCCGAGGAACAGCCAACTGCCATGTTCGCGGCTGACGAGGTTGGTGTGCTTGCCCTGCCAGCCGATCCCCGCCGCCTCGCCCAGCGGTTTTTCCATCACCGGCGCAGTATCGACGAAAACCTTCAGCTGCGTTCCGGGTCGTTCTTCCACCAGCCAGCGCGCCAGCGCTTTCAGAGCCTTTTTCACCACGTCGTGATAATCGCGCCCCCGCGCGTACACGGAAATCTTCGCCTCGCCTTCTGCCAGCGGATCCTCTTCGGGAGCGTAGCTCATGCCCAGCGCGATCACGCTTTTCGCTTCGGGCCACATGCTCTTCGGCCCTTGGCGGACATCGGCGCGGTCCTGCATCCAGGCCATGTCGCCGTGACAACCTGCACCCAGCCACGCATGCAGCCGCTCCGCCCGCAGCGGATCGTCCTGCGCGTGCGTGATGCCGACAGCGGCGAAGCCCAGCTCGCGCGCTTTCGCCTTGAGCGCCTGCTCAAGCGAAATGGTATCGCGGCAATTAACCATTATGCGGGTTCATCCCGTTCATTCCTTTGCGATAGCTGATACAGCATGGATATGGCGACAGGTGAATTCCAAGCGAGCACGGAAAACTCGCGCAATCTGGCAATCGAGGCGCACGGCCTCGTTAAGCGGTTCGACGGCACGCTGGCGGTGGACGGCGTGGACATCGCCGTGCCCGCAGGCGCGATCTACGGCATCCTTGGCCCCAATGGCGCGGGCAAGACAACCAGCTTGCGCATGCTGCTGGGCATCATCGATCCCGACGCCGGCTATCGCCGCGTGCTGGGCGCGGAAAACCCGCAGGATGTCGCCCGCCTGATCGGCTACCTTCCCGAAGAGCGCGGCCTCTACCCCGCGATGAAGGCCTACGAAGCGATCGGCTTCATGGGCGCGCTGCGTGGCCTGCCGCTGGACGTGGGGCGCGAACGCGGCAAGGAACTGATGGAAGCGCACGGTCTGGGCCATGCAGTGGACAAGCAGATTCGCCAGTTGTCGAAAGGTATGGCGCAGACGGTCCAGTTGCTCGGCACGCTGGTGCACGAGCCGAAACTGGTGGTGTTCGACGAACCTTTCAGCGGTCTCGACGCGATCAACCAGGGCAAGCTGGAAGGGCTGATCCGAGGTCTTGCCGACAAGGGCACGACGGTTATCTTCTCCACTCACGTGATCGCCCACGCAGAGCGGTTGTGCGAGAACATCGCCATCATCGCGGGCGGCAAGGTGCCCTATGCCGGCAGTGTGGAGGAGGCGCGCGACCGCATCCCGGCGCAGGTGCGGCTGGAAACCCGCAAGCGCGAGGGCCGGTGGCGTACCGCCCTGCCCGCCGAGACCCGGCAGGTCGGCGATTTCTTCCATTTCCCGCTTCCCGAAAGCGGTATCGAACCCCTGTTGAAAGCCCTGATCGAAGGCGAGGCAGGCATCCTCTCGCTGTCGATCGAACGCGCCGGCCTGCACGATGCCTTCGTCGCCATCGCCGGTGAGGCCGCAGCGCGCGACATGGTTGCCGATGCGGAAGGAAAACCGGCATGAACCATTCGGTGAGAAACGGCGGACGCCTTTCCATGTGGCGCGCGGCCTATGTAATCGCCCGGCGCGATTTTACCGCCATCCTGCTGAGCCGCGCCTTCATCTTCTTCCTGCTCGGCCCGCTGTTCCCGGTGTTCGTGATGGCGCTGGCAGGCGGCGTGGGCGCGCAGGTGCAGTCCGAGGCGACATCCGCCGATGTCGGCATCGCGATGGAATCGCGCGATGTCGATGCCATGCTGGCCGCGCAGGACGAGGTGCGCGACCTTGTCGGGCCTGCCCTGCCCAACATGGTGGAACTGGAACGGCTCGCCCCTGGCGAAGATTTCGACGCAGCAACCTATCTCGAAAACCGCGAGGGCAGCCTGGCCGCCATCGTCAGCGGCACGCCCGAAGCGCCGAAGCTCACTGCGACGGCGGGCCGTCTCACCCGGTGGGAGGGCATGGTAGCGCTTGTGGCCGCTCACGCCAGCCAGCCGGGCGCGCAGACCTACCCCGCCGTCACCACCGCCACGGTGGAAACCAGCGGCGCGTCCGAGAATACCGGACGGCTGCGCACCGCGCAGGGGGGCCAGTTGCTGCTGTTCCTCCTTATCATGCTGCTTGCCAGCATGGTGCTGTCCAACCTCGTCGAGGAGAAGGGCAACAAGATCATCGAGATCCTGGCCGCCGCCATCCCGATGGACGCGGTTTTCCTGGGCAAGCTGTTCGCCATGCTGGGCATATCGGTCGTCGGCATCGCGGTGTGGGGCACCACCGGCTTTGCCGTGCTGACCGCGGGCGGGGTATCGCTGTCGGACTATGCCAATCCGGGCGTCGGCTGGCCGATGTTCTTCGCCCTGTTCGCCGCCTATTTCGGCATGGGTTACCTGCTGCTGGGGGCTATTTTCCTTGCGGTGGGATCGCTGGCGACCACGGTGCGCGAGGTGCAGACCCTGTCGATGCCGGCCACGATGTTCCAGATCCTGGTATTCTTCTTCGCCAGCCTTGCAGTGACCGACCAGGGCGGATGGATCGAGTACACGGCCATGGCATTCCCCCTCTCCTCGCCCTTTGCCATGGTGGCGCGTGCGGCCACCGACGAGGCGCTTTGGCCGCATCTGGTCGCGCTGGCCTGGCAGGGACTGTGCGTCGCGGTATTCGTGAAGGCGGGCGCCAGCCTGTTCCGCAAGCGCGTGATGAAAAGCGGGCCGCGCGCCGCGAGATCCTCGCGCTCTCTCGGCAAACTGGTGAAAGACACGTTCAGGAACCGTTCTACCCCGCCCGCATAATAACCTGTGCCATGACACGAAAATCCCTATCCCGCCGCTCCGCCCTCGCATGGCTCGGCGCCGGGGCATCCGTCCCGGTGCTTGCCGCCTGCGGAGGCAGCGAGGCGCGCGCCCAACAGAACTTCCCAGTCTCCTATTCCGAAGCCCAGTGGCGCGAACGGCTGACCCGGGCCGAATTTCGCGTGTTGCGCGAAGAGGCGACCGAGCGCGCCTATTCCTCGCCTCTTAATGACGAGGAGCGGCGCGGCACCTACCATTGCCAGGGCTGCGGCAATCGGCTGTTCTCCAGCGCGCACAAGTTCGAAAGCGGCACCGGCTGGCCCAGTTTCTGGCGCGCGATCGACGATGGTGCCGTGGGCTTCACCACCGATTACAAGCTTGGCTATCCCCGCACCGAGGAACACTGCGCCGATTGCGGGGGCCACCTTGGCCACCGTTTCAACGACGGGCCGCGTCCCACCGGGCATCGTCATTGCATCAATGGCGTTGCACTGGAATTCCGCCCGGCCTGACAGCCCCCTCAGAACGCCGTGCGATAGACCCGCAAGGCACCCTGGCTAACCCGTTCGTCAAGCACCAGCCAGCGGGGTATCTCTCCCGAAACCAGCGCGTTCGCGAAATTGCCGGGCGCAGCCGAACGGTAGAGCGCCACATCCCCCGCCGCGCCGCAGATCGCGACATAGTCCACCTGTCGGCGGGACAGGATGGCACGCGCCTGTTCCACTGAGCCTGTAAACGTTGTCAGCAGGTCCACCATCGGTGCCTGGTTGCGGTGGTAGCTTGCCGCGAGGATCGTGTGATCCGTCTTGCCCAAAATCCGCAGCCCGGCATCGAACGGCGCGGCAACGAGACCTGGCTCCAGCGCGGCGAGGCGGCTGTAGTCGCACGACCCATCCTCCATCAGCGCGCGAACGTCTGGCGCCATGCCGGCGCGCGGAGCCAGGTCATCCAGCGGCGCGGCGAAGGCGCTGGCGAACAGCGGGGTGGTGAGACCCAATGCGGCCAGCGTGGCCACGATACGCGGTAACGGCGCAGCGATGGTGCGCGCTTTCGGCAGGTATCTCGCCATCAACAGTGCGGCAAAGGGGATGGCCAAGAGTTGTGCGACCACGCTTTCGCGCATGACCAGCAGCGAGTATCCGCCAGCCGCCATCGCGAACAGGAACAGCAGGGTGCAGGGCAAGGCACCGCCCTGGTGGAACAGCCCCCGGCAATGCGCGCGCCACCAGCCCAGTGCGATGATGCCGATGGTCCACACCAGTGTCAGCGCAACGGAAGGTGACTGCTTCCAGATCGGCAGCCCCTCGGCAATGAACCCGTGCCACCATTCCTGCAGAACCGGATCGAGCTGCGCCATCGGGTTGGTGGCGCATGGACCAAGAAGGGCAAACGCCAGTTGCAGGCAGACCAGCCCCATACCCGTCAGCGCAATCGCCCGTCCCGCCAGCCTGTCCTGCCACGGCAGAAAAGGGATTATGGCAGAGATCACGGCGGCGGCGGCAAAGGTCAGCAGGTGGCCGGGCAGCAGCACGTCGCAATAGGTCGTAACCAGCGGGCCGCGCGTGCCGTAGGCCAGCGCCGCCGCCGAAACGGCGAGCGAGCCAAGGAACCACGGCAGCAGGGCACGCTCTCCGACCAGGTAGCGCACCCCGTAGAGAGCCGCGAGAACCGCCACCAGCGGCAGCCCTTCCAGCGAAATCACCATCCACGCCGCCGCACACAGCCCGCAGGCAATCGCGCTCCAGCGACTGTTCTGGATCAGCAGGGCAACGCAGACCAGCGCGAGCACGGCCTGCGGCGCGTGGTGGTCGATCCGCATGGGTGCGAAAGTGGCCGGCAGCATCGGGAACAGCGGCAGGACGAGGAGGCCGAAAGC
Source organism: Aurantiacibacter zhengii (assembly GCF_003584125.1). GTDB lineage: Bacteria > Pseudomonadota > Alphaproteobacteria > Sphingomonadales > Sphingomonadaceae > Alteraurantiacibacter > Alteraurantiacibacter zhengii. Next base: position 66,863 of record NZ_QXFL01000009.1, on the reverse strand, counting down.
GAAGGCCAGTGGCGGGAAATCCAGCCGCACCATGATCGCGCGCAGGGCGAACAGCGCGGCAAGCAGCCACAGCAGCGGCACCAGAGCCATCGCCGCAGTCTCGCCCACCAGCAACATCAGCGCCGCCAGCGGCAGGTCGACAAGCCGCGACCAGTGCATGGAAAAACCCTGCGGCGGGTTCATGCGATATTGCGTGACATCCCAGAACGGCTGGCCATCCAGCCAGGCGCGCACCTGCAACAGCCGCGCCCAGTCATCGGGATCGACCGGTTCCCAACCCAGCAGCGGCTGAAGTGCAAGGCGCACGGCGGCATAGGCGAGCCATACGGCCACCACCGCATGCCAGGTGCGCACGAAGGCATGCCAATCGAGAACCCGACCCGTCATGGGTCCCGCTCTAACGGAAAACCACGCGGCTGCGCAGGATCCAGGTGGCGGTGAAACTGACGGCAATCGCCACCAGCTTGGCAAGGCGCGGATCGATGCCGCTCGTATCGCCGGCCCAGACGATCGCGGTGGTGAGGCCCAGCCCCAGCAGCGCGGAAATCACGAACAGCGCCTTTTGCCGGGTGCGGGCCGCGCCCCTTTCGGCCACGTTGCCGATGAACACCGCGCGGCTGCTGAGCAGCCAGTGCGCCACGATACCGAGGCAATAGCCGATGGCAGAGGCACCCGCCGCCCAGACGCCAAGCGAAAGCAGGGCAAGGAACGTGCCCACGTCCACCGCAAGCGCGCCGATGCTGGCGAGCAGGTAGCGCACCAGCCGCGTGTCGATCATCCGCATGAACACGGCGGGCATGGCCTATGCCGCCTTCCGGTCCCGCGAGGGAACACGCCCCGGCACATCGCGCACGGATGCCAGCGCCGCCGCCTGGTCCTCGGTCACGGGCTTGCGGCTGTCTGGCAGCGCCTTCTCGGCGCCCTCGTCGCCTGCCTCGTGATACTCGGCGTCCTCGTTCACGCACCAGGTATCGTACAGCCGCTCACCGGCGAGGATGTTCTCCACCGTCAGCATGGCCGTCATCATGGCATGGTCCTGGTTGTTGTAGCGGTGCATGCCGTTGCGACCGACGAGGTGGAGCGAAGGATACTTCGCTTCCAGTTCGGTGCGCATGGCATCGACATTGGCCGCGTAATCCTCGTCATAAACGGGATAGGCTTTCTCCTGCCGCACCACCGCGCCGCCGATCACCTTGTCGGGGCTGACGAGGCCGAGGATATCCATTTCCTTCTTGGCCAGTTCGACGAGATCGTCGTCATCCATCGACCACAGCCCGTCACCCTCGAAACAGAAGTATTCCAGACCCACGCAGGCCACGTCCTTGTCCGGCACCATTTCGGGCGACCAGCTGCGGAAGTTCTGCACCCGGCCTACCTTCACCTTGGAATCGTGGATGTAGATCCAGTTGTCGGGGAACAGGTCCTCGCTGCGGATCATCAGGGCCACGGTCAGGAAGTCGCGGTATTTGAGGTTGCTGGCGTTCAGCGTCGTCTCTGGCAGCGGGTGCATGCGCGCGGCCAGCTGGCGCATGGGCGCGCTGCTGATCGCGTCCTTCGCCCGGATCACCACTTCGCCCTGCTCGCTTTCGGCCGTCATGCGCCAGCCGCCCCGTGTGTCGGGAGCCAGGAGCTTGAGCGAGTGGCCCATCAGCACGCGGCCCTTGCCGGTGGCGAGGATCTTGTCGCGCGCGGCTTCCCACATCATGCCGGGGCCAAGGCGCGGATAGCGGAAGGTTTCCAGCAAGGTCTTGGCCTGCGTGCCGCTGCCGTCGTTCAGCTTGTTGAGGCCCAGCGACCGCTTCAGCCCGTCGATCACCGCGCCCCACAGGGAAAGGCCCTTGATGCGCTGGGCCGCCCAGTCGGCGCTCATTTCGTTACACGGCATGCCCCACACCTTCTCGGTGTAGGTCTTGAAGAATATGGAATAGAGCTTCTTGCCGAACTGGTTGCTGGTCCAGTCCTCGAAACTGCGAATTTCACGCTGCGGAAAGACCTTCGCCTTGGCATAGCTGAGCATGCACATGGCACTGCGCCACACGCCCAGGTTCCACAGCGCCTCGAACGCGCGCAAGGGATAGCTGTAGAACTTGCCCTCGTAATAGATGCGGCTCATGCGCGGGCGCTGGATGAAATCGTCGGGCAGGATCTCGTTCCACAGGTCGACTACCTGCTGGCTCTTCGAGAAGAAGCGATGACCGCCGATGTCGAAACGATAGCCTTCGTGCTCCACCGTGCGGCTGATGCCGCCGACGTAGGTGGCGTCCTTCTCGATAATGGCGACGGTCTTGCCCTGCTTCGTCAGCAGGTAGCCGGCGGTAAGACCCGCAGGCCCGGCACCGATGATGGCCACATCGACCTGGATTTCCCCCGCCTTGCTGCCCGCAGTACCGTCGCTGGAAATATGCATGAATGCCCCCGGTTGTTGATCCTGACCGGGAGTGAAGGAAAATGGTTATGAGCCGGTTAACGCGCCGACTGCCCCCACCTCAGTCAGGGCGCTGAAGCCGCGCCGCGATGCGCGCGAGGTCGCCGTACTGGTAGGTATCCTCGAAGATCAGCCCGCATCCGCCATCCTTGCGCCAGCGCACCTTGGCATTGGTTTCCGGCAGCCCCGGGGCGGAAATCTTCACCCGCTCGTCCAGCGCGAACCGGCAGGGGCAGGTGATCTTGGCCCCCTGCTGCGACAGGTCGACAATTTCCACGTCGACGCAGCGCCCGTCCAGCGTCCGCACCTGCGCCTGCGAATGCAGGTTCAGGCGAATGGGGCGCTTGGCGAACCGGCTGGGGCTGGCGATGATACGGGCCGTATCGACCGGCTGAGCGAAGCGAAACCCTGCGCGGTCTTCCTCCTGCCAGATAGCTTCCAGTTCGTGCCGGTCACCGTTCTGCAGTTCCACCACCATGCCTTGCGCTTCAGGCAACCGGTGGAAGGTACGCACGCTGATCCCGCTCTCGGAAACGTCGCGGATCACGCACAGGTACTCGCCAGCCTCGCAGACGAGCTTGGCTGCGCGGATCAGCAGCGTGTAGCGCGGCGCGTCGCGCTGTTCGATGTCGGTAGGCGAGGCGAGGCGCGCGGAAGGCTGCGTCTCGTCGACGTGTAAGGCGTTGCCCATATGATCCCCATGTCTCCAGGTTGGCCGGCTGGCTACCCTTGCTGACGAGCCGCGATCCTATTGTCTCATCCCTTCCAAAAGTATCGGCCTTCCATGCGTATTTCCCTGTAATTGATGGTTACCAGGCAGGTTACCTGTGTGACCGCCAATGCGTCCGCCGGCACGGGGGATGTCAGGTTGAGGGTGGTGCGGGCGGCGGGACTCGAACCCGCACGTCTCAAAGGACAGGGGATTTTAAGTCCCCGGCGTCTACCATTCCGCCACGCCCGCTACCCGCGCTGCCTATAATCCGCACCCGCCCGCTGCAATGGCCTAGCGCTCGCGCGGGTGGATTAATGTCCGGACCAAGCGCAGATGCCGCGAATTTCGGTGGCGGCGCAGGCACTTGGAATCATGGTTACCGCTGTTGCGCGCATCGCGAATCGGGAGCATGTCCGAATGCATGCTGCACCTCGCTCTCCTGCTGGCCGCGCAGTTCGTGGCCGACGCCCAGCCCCCCGACACTTTCGACGGTCGCTGCACCTATCCCGATGCCGTGCGCGAACGGGCGGCAGAGACGGGCACGGTGCTCGCCATATGCAATCGCGCCATTGTGGCCGAAGGCGGCGTGGCCTTCGTCACCCGCGGTACGGGCCAGCAGATGCAGTTTCGCGGCCATTGGGACGGTGACCGGCTGACGGTGGATGCCATCGTGCTGCGCGGACGCGGGCCGGAAGAGGCGCGCGGACTATGCCAGCTTTACGAGGCTGACGATCGCCTCTCCACCATCGCCTGCACCGCCGTAGCAGGCAATCGCAGCTACGCGGCCAATTTCGTCGCCTGGCGCATCTGACCTGACGAAATTGACCTGGCGATCAAAAGCATGAAGCAGCAGGGGCGCAGACTTCGAAAAGTCCGCGCCCCTGCTGCTTCATCGTCGTGGGAAACCGGCGACTACCCGTCGGGATTTAGGCGCTCGCGCATTTCCTTGCCCGGCTTGAAATAAGGCACCCGCTTGGCAGGCACTTCCACCGTTTCGCCGGTGCGCGGGTTTCGCCCGGTACGGGAATCGCGTTCGCGCGTGGAGAAAGTACCGAAACCGCGCAGCTCCACCCGGCCGCCTTCGGCAAGGCGCTGGGAAATCTCCTCGAAGAAGATATCGACGACCTGCTCGACCTCCTCGGGCCGCAGGTCGGGGTTGTCAGCCGAGAGGGCTTGGAGAAGTTCGGACCTGATCATGTGTATCCCCCCTTGAAGGCACTAGCCGCACCGTCTTGCAGCTTCGTTCATCCATGCGCCCGACCCGAGGCGCCGCGTATTCATTCCAAAGTGCCAGAACCTTCGCTCCAGCGCAATCATGATAGACATTTGTTGATAATGGCAGATTAACTGGAATGCCTAGGCATGATCGAGCAATTCCGCCGGTGTCAGGCCAAGGCGCTCGATACGGGTGCGAATTTCCGGCCATTCTTCCTGCAGGAACGCCGCTCGCTCCGCCTGGCGCAGGTGGTCTGCAGCGCCCTCGCGCACGAACATGCCAACGCCGCGCTGCACGCGGATCAGGCCGTCTGCCTGGAATTGCTGGTAGGCTTTCGCCACGGTGAGGGGGTTGGCGCCCTGCTCCGCCGCGAAGGCGCGCACGGACGGCAGCATTTCCCCTTCCGCGTAACTGCCATCGATGATGGCCGCGGCGATCTGCTCGCGCAGGCGGAGATAGACGGGACGGGTATCGACCATAGGTGCCACACTGCCATAATACAGCGGGTCAGGTCAAGCAAAGGCCCGGTATTGGCCAAACAAAATTCAGTTTCAGGCGCAACTTGGCTTCACATGCAAAAAACAATCGCTAGGGTGCCTTCTTTCGCGCCGGTGGAGCGCGGGGTGAAAGAATAAACATCTCGGGGAAGACATAATGAAAGATTTGGCCTCCTGGAACGAGGGCGACTGGATTGTCGCGATCGCTTCCGTTGTGCTGGCGCTGTTCCTGCTGGCAGGCGCCTGGGCTGTCACGCGCAAGCAGCCCGAAGTCGGCGGCCATCCAAAGGGCCTCTACATCCTGTTCTTCGCCGAAATGTGGGAGCGGTTCTCCTACTACGGCATGCGCGCGCTGCTGATCTTCTACCTGACGCAGCACTGGCTGTTCAACGACAGCGCCTCCAACATCATCTACGGCGCCTATGTCAGCCTCGTGTATATCACGCCGGTATTGGGCGGCTGGCTGGCCGACCGTTACCTGGGTCAGCGCAAGGCGGTGCTGTTCGGCGCCGTGCTGCTTACCCTGGGCCACTTCTTCATGGCGTTCGAAGGGACCGGCGGGCAGGACGATGCGACGATCAACATCTTCTGGCTCGCGCTCAGCTTCATCATCGTGGGTTCGGGCTTCCTGAAGGCCAACATCTCGGTGATCGTGGGCCAGCTTTACCCGCGTACCGACGTGCGCCGCGACGGTGCCTACACCATCTTCTACATGGGCATTAACGTCGGCGCGGCGATCGGTACGATCATCGCGGGCTACCTGGGCACCACCATCGGCTGGGCCTATGGCTTCGGCGCCGCCGGCATCGGCATGCTGCTCGGCCTGGTTGTCTTCATCCTCGGCAAGCCCCTGTTGCTGGGCCAGGGCGAACCGCCCCGTCCGCTCGCAAAGGGTACCGAATGGACCATGTATGCCGTGGGCGCCGTTGGCGTGGCGATCATGTGGCTGCTCATCCAGTACCAGTCCGTCGTCGGCGGGCTCATGCTGGTCTGCGGCGTGGCGCTGCTGGGCTATGTGCTGTTCGAAGCTTTCAAGCTCGACAAGCACCCGCGTGAACGCATGTTCGCCATCCTGTTCCTGATCGCGCTGCAGCCGCTGTTCTGGGGCCTGTTCGAACAGGCGGGTGGCTCGCTCAACCTTTTCACCGACAGGTTCATCGATCTGGGCGGCGTGCCTGCGCCTATCTTCCAGTCGATCAACCCCATCTACATCATCCTGCTGGCCCCCGTTTTCGCGGGCCTGTGGACCTGGCTGGGCCGCCGCGGGCTGGAGCCTTCCACCCCGGCGAAGTTCGGTCTCGGCCTTGTCCAGCTGGGCTTCGGCTTCCTCGTCCTCGTGTGGGGCGCGGCAACGGTCGGCGCGAACGAACTGATCCCGGTGATCTTCCTGTTCGGCATCTACCTGTTCCACACCACGGGTGAGCTGTGCCTCAGCCCGGTCGGCCTCTCGGCCATGAACCGGCTGGCCCCGCGTCACCTCGCATCGCTCATCATGGGCGCGTGGTTCTTCGCCACGGCGGGCGGCAACTTCGTGGCCGGCATGATCGGCGCTGCCACCGGCGGCGAGGATGGCGAAATGACCCGCGAGGGCACGATGGCCATCTACGAACAGATCGGCTGGGTCGCGATCGGCGTGGGCATCGTGGTCATCATCATCGCCCGCTGGGTGAAGAAGCTGATGCACCTCGACACGCTGGGCGACGATGACGTGGGTGATGACCTGGAAGGCCAGTCCGGTGCCGGGCTGGAGCAGCAGGAAGCTGGCATTCACCCCTCTACCAGGCCGAAGGGATAAGCGAGAATGGGTCGTTACTTGAAAAAGGGCGGTCCATCCGTCCTGCTCCTCACCGCCGCAGCGCTCGCTCTTGCGGGTTGCACCGCGGCATCGGGCAATGATCGTCCCGCCGTGGCCGCTTCGGCTGCCGCGGGGGACGAGCCCTATGCCTCCACTTACGAGCGTTATCCGGGCGTGCCGACGGCCATCGTCGGCGCCACGATCTACGATGGCGCAGGCGGCATGATCGAAAATGGCGTGGTGCTGTTCGCCGACGGCGAAGTGGTCGGCATTGGCGGAGCGGACCTTGCCATCCCCGCCGGATATACCCGCGTGGACGGCACGGGCCGTTTCGTGACGCCGGGCATCATCGACATCCACTCGCACCTGGGCGACTATCCTACCCCATCGGTGCAGGCGCACAGCGACGGCAACGAAGCGACGGACCCCACCACACCAGAGGTCTGGGCCGAGCATTCGGTCTGGCCGCAGGACCCCGGTTTCAGCCGCGCGCTGGCCAACGGCGGGATCACCAGCCTGCAGATCCTGCCCGGCTCGGCCAACCTGATGGGCGGTCGCTCGGTCACGCTGAAGAACGTGCCCAGCCGCACCGTGCAGGGCATGAAGTTCCCCGGCGCTCCCTATTCGATGAAGATGGCCTGCGGGGAAAATCCCAAGCGTGTCTATGGTGGCCGCGGCCGCATGCCCTCCACCCGCATGGGCAATTTCGCCGTTAACCGCGAAACCTGGATTGCGGCGCAGGAATATGCAGCCGAGGAAAATCCGGACCGTGATCTGGCCATGGAAACCCTTGCCGGCGTGCTGAACGGCGACATCCTGATCCAGAACCACTGCTACCGTGCCGATGAAATGGCGCTGGTGATGAGCATGGCCGACGAATTCGGCTACCAGGTCACTGCGTTCCACCACGCGGTGGAAAGCTACAAGATCGCCGACATGCTGCGCGACAACGACGTATGCAGCGCGGTCTGGGCCGACTGGTACGGCTTCAAGATGGAAGCCTACGACGCCATTCCGGAAAACGCCGCGCTGATCCACAACCAGGGCGCCTGCGTGGTAATCCACTCGGACGACGAGAACGGCATCCAGCGCCTGAACCAGGAAGCCGCCAAGGCGCAGGCCGACGGCCGTCGCATGGGTATCGAAATCGCCGATGCCGACGTGATCAGCTGGATTACCCTCAATGCTGCCCGCGCCATGGGCATTGCCGACATGACCGGCAGCCTGGAGGCGGGCAAGATGGCGGACGTGGTGCTGTGGAACGGCGACCCGCTCAGCATCTATTCGCGGCCCGAGATGGTCTGGATCGATGGCGCGGTGATGTACGACATGAACGATCCGCGCATGCGGCCTGTCAGCGATTTCGAGCTGGGCCAGCCGGGTGAAGGAGATGTGAAATGAAGCGCCTCCTCACTCTTGCCGCCTCTGCCGCCGCGCTGACCGCTTCGCCCGCGCTGGCGCAGAATGTCGCCATCACGGGTGCCACGGTCGCACTTGGCGATGGTAGTGAACCGATAGAGAACGCCACCGTCGTCGTGCAGAACGGCCGCGTCGTGGCTGCGGGAACCGGCGTGGCCGTGCCTGCCGGTGTCACCGTCCTCGACGGCAGCGGCACCTGGGTCACGCCCGGCCTGTTCGCCTCGGTCACCAACCTCGGCCTCGTGGACGTCGACGCGGTGTCGGAAAGCAACGATGTCGACGCCGACGATTCGCCTTTCAGCGCGGCACTGGACGTGGCCCCCGTCATCAACCCGATGGCGCAGGATTTCGGCTACAGCCGTGCGGGCGGTGTCACCCGTGCCAGCGTGATGCCGGAAGCGGGCGCATCGATCTTCGGCGGTCAGGGCGCGATCGTGGACCTGGGTGCCGATTTCGATGCCGTGCGCCATCCGCGCGCGTTCCAGGTGGTTGAATTCGGAGAACGCGGTGCGCGCCTCGCCGGGGGCAGCCGCACGGCGGTGCACACGCTGCTGCGCAACGCCCTGCATGAGGCTGGCTCCTACGAGCAGGACGCCCAGAGCAGGAGCGGCAGCCGCGACGCTGGCCAGCCGGAATTCCCGGGCCTCGATTCGCGCAGGCCCAACAATGTCGACCGTCAGGGCGACGTGCTGCTGACGCGCTTCGATGCCGCCGCTCTGGTGCCTGTCGTGCGCGGCGAGCAGAAGCTCTACGTCAAGGTGGAACGCGCCAGTGACATCCTGACCGCCCTTGCCCTGCGCGAGGAATTCCCCGCGCTCGACATGGTGCTGGTGGGCGCTGCCGAAGGCTGGATGGTGGCGGAGCAGATTGCCGCGGCCGGTGTTCCGGTGATCACCGCTGCTTTGCGCGATCTGCCCGTTTCGTTCGAGCAACTGGCCGCCACGCAAAGCAATGTCGGGCGCATGGTCGATGCCGGCGTCCGGGTGGCCATTGGCGGATACGATTCCAGCGGCGACCATCCGCGCAACCTGCCCCAGCAGGCGGGCAACATGGTCGCGCTGAACCGCGTTCCCGGAGCCACCGGCCTGACCTGGGGCGAGGCGCTTGCCACCATTACCTCCGTTGCCGCCGAAGTTGCCGGGCTTGGCGGGCGTGTCGGCGTGCTGAGCGCCGGGGCGCACGGGGACCTGGTTGTCTGGGACGGAGACCCGCTGGAAACCAGTTCTGCACCTGTCAGGGTTTTCGTGGACGGCGTTGAGCAACCGCTCACCAATCACCAGACGCGGCTGCGCGATCGCTATCGTACGCTGGACGAAAGCGAACGCCCGCGCGCCTACGAACGGTGACGCCGTCCTGAGAGGGGGGAGAGGGCGGGGCCGCATGGCTCCGCCCTTTTCGCATCCGCGCTTCCCGCCACGATAGGCCGTGTGATACCTTTGTCGCGAAAAAGGGGAGGGCTTGCATGGACGAATCGCTTGCAGCGCTGATCGCGGCCAGCACGGCCTTTGTCGGCAGCCATTTCGCCCTGTCGCACCCACTGCGCGCACCGCTGGTCAAACTGCTGGGCGCGACCGGCTTCATGGCGCTCTATTCCATCGTGGCCCTGGCCTGCCTCTACTGGATGAACGCGGCCTTCGGGACCGCACCCGCAGGCTATCTGGGCGGCAGCGGCGTGATCGGCTGGATCGTCGCCAGCGCCCTGACGGTTGTCGCGCTGGTGCTGCTGCTGGGCTCGTTTCGTGCCAATCCTGCCTTGCCCGCGCCGAGGGCAGAGACAATCGCCAGCACGCGCGAACCCACGGGCGTCTTTGCCGTTACCCGTCACCCGATGATGTGGGGCTTCGCGCTCTGGGCGGTGTCGCATATTGTCTTGTGGTGGTCCTGGCGGACCAACGTGGTCGCGCTCGCCATCCTCGTGCTGGCGCTGGTCGGTGCACACCTGCAGGACCGCAAGAAGGAAGCGCTGATGGGCGGGGCGTGGAAAACGTGGGAAGCTAAGACCAGCTACTGGCCGCGCTGGGGCAGGGTGCTATCCGCAGGGTGGCTGCTGTGGCTGCTCGCGCTCGCCCTGTGGCTTGCAGTTACCTGGGCGCACCTGCACCTGGCAGGCATTCCTGCCGGTGCCTGGCGGTGGATCTAGAACTCGCCCCGGTCCAGCAGGGCATCGGCCAGGTCGCTGATGCGGTCGCGCCAGGCCAGTTTATCCAGCCAAGCCTGTGGTATCCCCTCCTCGCCCGCGAGCGCGCCTGCCAGCTGGCCGGTGATCGCTGCGGTGGTATCGGCATCGTCGCCAAGGTTCGCGGCGCGCAGCACCATGTCGGCAAAGCTTCCGCCCTGTGCGACGCACCAGAAGCTGGCTTCCAGCGAATGAACGACATAGCCGCTGCTGGCGATCTGATCCCGGATCTTGCCGCGCCAGTGACCTTGCAGGATCGCGGCGACGGCCGGGTCGTCCGCGTCGATACGGCTTACAGCGGTGCAGGCACCTTCGAACGATGCGCCGAGAATTGCTGCTCGAACGGCCGTTGCCCATGCCTCGCAGGCATCCAGACAGGCCCGTGCTGCGTGGGTCACCCGGCTTTGCGTTCGCGCCGCGACAGCCATCGGCCCCTCCCCGGTGCGTACGCCCCGGATGGCCACCGGCGCCAGCCGCATCAACGATCCGTTGCCGGCGCTGCGCGGGTCGTCGGAGCCGGCCAGCGGCTCCCCATGCTCGCGATAGCGCAGCAGCGCCTCCCGCGTGGCGTTGCCGATGTCGAAGCAGGACCCGGTGCAGCTGTATTCGCCATGCTCCATCCACGATGCGAACCGCTCGGCAAGGTCGCACGGGTTAAGCCTGCCGCACGTTACCAGGCTGTCGGCCAATGCCAGCGCCATTGCGGTATCGTCGGTCCACTGTCCGGGCTTCAGTCCGAACGGGCCGCCGCCGCTCATATCGGTAAGGGCTGGCAGGGTGTCGCGCGGGGCAAATTCCAGCGTGGTGCCAACGGCGTCTCCCACGGCCAGGCCCAGCAGGGCGCCGCGCGCACGGTTTCGCAACGCGGGGCTCTCGCTCACGCCCGCGTCGAATCCACGAAGGCGGCGATCCGGTCCTGGATCGGCTCATGCACGATCAGGTCGTGGCCCCAGGCGGGGTAGGTTTCGATCACGGTATCGTCGCGCACCGATGCCAGCGCCTGTGCTTGTTCCAGCGCGATCAGCGAATCCTCCTCGCCGTGCAGGATCAGGATGGGCTCCCCGATGGCGACGATCTTCTCGTCGCTGGCATAGCGATCCTGCAACAGCAGCCGCATCGGCAGCCAGCGCGCGCGGCGAGAGGCGGTATCGGCAAGGTTGTTGAACGGAGAGACCAGCACCAGCGCCCGCGCGCTGACCTCGGTAGCAAGGTTCAGCGCCACCGCCGCCCCCAGCGAGTTGCCGACAAGCACGATGTCTTCGCCTTCCACGCCCTGCCCGCGCAGGTAGTTCCAGGCGCCGCGCGCATCCTGGTACAGCCCTTCTTCCGATGGGGTGCCGGGGTTGCCGCCATAGCCGCGATACTCCGCGGCAAGCAGGCCGTAACCGTGTGACAGCAGCTTGGCGGTGACCTGGGCAGAGCTTTGCCAGCTGGCGCCGTTGCCGTGGAAGAACAACAGGGTCGGCTTGCCCTCGCGCGCCCGGCGATAACCGGCGATCAGTTCCAGCCGGTCGGGCGTGGTAAGCGTGACTCGCTCCAGACCCGCGGGCGTGCCGTGCTGCACCGGCGGCGCGGGATAGATCATCTGGCGCTGGTTGAAATAGACGATGGAGACGAGGCCGCCGTAGATGACCGTCAGGGTAATCGCGAAGTAGACGAACATTCGCACCCCCCTTGTCATCCGCCCCGTCCGGCGGCGGCTGCTATGCCCGCGCTTCCGCCACGCCCGCCGAGTTGTGCCGCAGCGCGCTCAGCACGGTATCCACGATGTGCGGAGCGTTCAGCTTTGCCTCGTCGTACTGCTTTACCGGGTCGTCGTGGTCGAGGAACACATCGGGCAGGCGCATCGTGCGGATCTTCAGGCCCCCGTAGGAGCCATCGGGGTCGGTCAGCCCCTCGTCGCTGGCCATGGTCAGCACGTGCGCGCCGAGGCCGCCGATCGAGGCTTCCTCTACGGTGACGAGAACGTCGTGCGACGCGGCCAGCTTGCGGATCAGTTCGGAATCGATGGGCTTGGCAAAGCGCATGTCGGCGACGGTGGTCGTCAGGCCCTTGGCCTCCAGCTGGTCGGCCGCTTTCTTCGCTTCTTCCAGCCGCGCGCCGAGCGAGAGGATGGCGACCTTGCCGCCCTTCTCTGCATCGCCGCGAACCACGCGGCCCTTGCCGATTTCCAGCTTCTGCGGCGTTTCCGGCATGTCCACGCCGATGCCGTTGCCGCGCGGATAGCGGAAGGCGATGGGACCATCGTCATGTTCGGCGGCGGTATAGGTCATGTGGACCAGTTCCGCCTCGTCCGCCGCGGCCATCACCACGAAGTTGGGCAGGCTGGCAAGATAGGTGACATCAAAGGACCCCGCGTGGGTCGCGCCGTCGGCACCGACCAGCCCCGCCCTGTCGATGGCAAAGCGCACCGGCAGGTTCTGGATCGCCACGTCGTGCACCACCTGGTCATAGGCGCGCTGCAGGAAGGTGGAATAGATCGCCGCGAATGGACGCATGCCCTGTGCTGCAAGGCCGGCGGCGAAGGTGACGCCGTGCTGTTCTGCAATGCCGACGTCGAAGGCGCGGTCCGGGTGCGCCTTGGCGAACCTGTCTACGCCGGTGCCGCTCGGCATGGCGGCGGTGATGGCGCAGATGCGCTTGTCGGTCTCCGCCAGCTTCGCCAGCGTTTCCCCGAACACGTTCTGGTAGGCGGGCGGACCGGCCTTGGACTTGGCCTTTTCCCCCGTCACCACGTCGAACTTGGGCACGCCGTGGTACTTGTCGGCGCTGTCTTCCGCCGGGGCGTAGCCCTTGCCCTTGGTGGTGACGACGTGAACCAGGATCGGGCCCTGCTCGCTGTCGCGCACGTTTTCCAGCACCGGGATCAGGTGGTCGAGATTGTGACCGTCGATGGGGCCGACGTAGTAGAAGCCCAGTTCCTCGAACAGGGTCCCGCCGGTCACCATGCCGCGGGTATATTCCTCCGCCTTGTGCAGCGAGCTGTGCACGCGGCGGCCGATCTTGTTGGCGACCTTGGACGCAAGCGAGCGCAGGCCGAGGTATTCGCTGCTCGACACCATGCGCGCAAGATAGGCCGAAAGGCCGCCCACCGGCGGTGCGATCGACATATCGTTGTCGTTGAGGATCACGATCAGGCGGTTGCCCGCCTGTTCGGCATTGTTCATCGCCTCGTAGGCCATGCCAGCGCTCATCGCGCCGTCGCCGATCACGGCGATGGCCTTGCCCGGCTTGTCGTTCAGCTTGTTGGCAACGGCAAAGCCCAGCCCGGCGGAAATGGAGGTGGAGGAGTGCGCCGCGCCGAAGGGATCGTATTCGCTCTCGCTCCGCTTGGTGAAACCGGACAGGCCGCCGCGTTGGCGAAGGGTGCGGATACGGTCGCGCCGTCCGGTAATAATCTTGTGCGGATAGGCCTGGTGGCCCACGTCCCAGATCAGTCGGTCCTCCGGCGTGTTGAAGACGTAATGGATCGCCACGGTCAGTTCGACCACGCCGAGGCCGGACCCGAGGTGCCCGCCAGTAGAGCCGACGGCATCGATCATTTCGGTGCGCAGTTCGTCGGAAAGCTGGCGCAGTTGTTCCGGCTTGAGCTTGCGCAGGTCGGTCGGCGTGTCGACAGTGTCGAGCAAGGGCGTATCAGGTCGCTTCGTCATCAACCCTCCCTACCCTGACAAGAACGGCCTGTCGATGAACGAAGATACGCAAAATAGGCCGTATAATCATCCGGGACCTTACCCGGCGCAGTCGCTGCACAGGCCGCGCAGTTCCACCACCGGGCGCACGTCGGAATAGCCATGCGCCCTTCCCGCTTCGCGCAGGGCGCTGGTCAGGGTGTCGTCGTCAAAATGTTCGGCCTGCCCGCAATCGTCGCAGATCAGGAAGATGCAGTCGTGCCGACAGCCGGGATGGGCGTTGGCGAGATAGGCGTTCGCGCTCTCGATCCGGTTGGCAAGGTTGGTGCGCACGAACAGGTCCAGGATGCGGTAGACACTGTTGGCCGCCACCCGCTTACCGCGGCGGTTGCCCACTTCCTCGGCGATGTCGTAGGCGCTGGCCGGGCGCTGCTGGTCCGCCAGCGCGCGGAACACGTCCTCGCGCATGGTGGTCCACTGCTCGCCCGCGTCGGCAAGGACCTTGCCCGCTTCGGCGACGAGCTTGTCGCCCGAATGTTCGTGATGCTTATGTTGCGTAGCCATGCACCCTACATAGTCGCGCCAGCCGGGAACGGCAATGAACGCACGGCCAGCATCACACCGAGCAGATCAACCGGTGCGGAAACGCGCGCGGTAGAACTGCGGGAATTTCGCCTGCAGCGCATCCACCTTGGGAGCATCCCAGCGCACGATGTACCGGTGGCCGGGGTTTTTCTGCATGAAGTCCTGGTGGTAGGCTTCGGCCTCGTAGAATTCGCGGTAACGCTCCACCTCGACGGCCATAGGCCTGTCCCACACGCCCGAGCGGCCCATCTGCGCAACATAAGCCTGCGCCACGGCGCGCTGGTGGGCTGTGGTCGGCACGATAGCCGCGCGATATTGCGGACCGCGATCGGGGCCCTGGCGGTTGTGCAGGGTCGGGTCGGCACCGACGGAAAACAGGATTTGCAGCAACTGGTCGTACCGGATGACGCTGGGATCGTAGGTGACCCGCACGGCCTCGGCATGGTTGGTGGTGCCGGACGATACGCGGCTGTAAGTCGCAGTGCCAGCGCTGCCGCCGTGATAGCCTGCAACGGCACTTGTCACGCCGCGGGTGTGGCTGAAAATGCCCTCGATGCCCCAGAAACAGCCGCCTGCGAAGATCGCGGTCTGCAAGCCGCTTTCATTGGCCCGTCGTGCAGCCACAGGCGCGTCGAACACCTCTTCGGCATGTGCGGCCCCCGGCAACGCGCAGGCCGAAAGGCCCAGCGCCGCAGCAGCAAGGACAGGTTTGAATTGCATCATATGCCCCCGACACCGGGCAGAATGGTCGCTGCGAGCACTACTGCGGTCACAGCAAATCCGGCGAGGAAAGAGCGATAGAGTTCGGCGTTGAAGAGTTCCATGGGGCTAAAGGTCCAGTCAGGTCGTGTTTTTCGAGTTCTCCTGCACACTACAGGGCGAATACTTACGACGGACTGAACTGATGGCGCACAGAACCCTGGCCCACCGCTGGCGAGCAACGGCTGGTCGTGTGCCGGGATGTCCCTTGCAAAGGGGGCTCTCCTAGTGGCGGAAGTGCCGCATGCCGGTGAAGACCATGGCAATGCCAGCCTCGTCGGCGGCGGCGATCACCTCTTCATCGCGCATCGATCCGCCGGGCTGGATTACCATCGTGGCACCCGCTTCCACCGCGCTCAGCAAGCCGTCGGCGAAAGGGAAGAAGGCATCGGATGCCACCGCGCTGCCAACGGTGCGCGGCTCGCTCCACCCGGCGGTTTCGGCAGCCTCGCCCGCGCGCACGGCGGCGATGCGGCTGGAATCGCGGCGGTTCATCTGGCCTGCACCGATGCCTGCCGTCACACCGTCCCTGGCATAGACAATGGCGTTCGATTTCACATGCTTCGCCACCTTCCACGCAAACAGCGCGTCGGCAATTTCCTGCTCGGTCGGCTGGCGCTTGGTGACGACCTTCAGGTCTTCCGCCGAAATCACGCCGTTGTCGCGTGATTGCAGCAGCAGCCCGCCGGCAATGCTCTTCATGTCGAGGCCGGGGCGCGCGGGATCGGGCAATTCGTCCAGCAGCAGCAGGCGCAGGTTCTTCTTCGCGGCGAAAGCCTCGCGCGCGGCATCGTCCGCACCCGGCGCAATCACCACCTCGGTGAAGATTTTCGTGATCGCCTGCGCGGTCGGCCCGTCGAGGGGGACGTTGGCGGCGACAATGCCGCCGAAAGCCGAAACGCTGTCACAGGCAAGCGCGGCGTCCCACGCCTCCACCAGCGTATCGGCCACGGCCACGCCGCACGGGTTGGCGTGCTTCACGATGACAACGGCGGGCTTGTCGGCGGGGAATTCGGCGACAAGGCCCAGCGCGGCATCGGCATCGTTGAGATTGTTGTAGGACAGCGCCTTGCCCTGCACCTGTTCGGCCTGCGGCACACCCACCGCGCCCGGCCCGTCGGGCAAGTACAGCGCGGCGTGCTGGTGCGGGTTCTCGCCATAGCGGAGCGTATTACCCAGCGTGCTGGCAACGCTGAGCGCATCGGGAAACTGCTTGCCCTGGTCGGCAAAGGCGAACCAGCTGCTGATGGCCGAATCGTAAGCCGCCGTCGCCGCAAAAGCCTTCGCCGCCATCGCCTTGCGGAAGGCCAGCGTGGTCGCACCGTCATGGTCGGCAAGCTCGTCGTACAGCCCGTGATAGTCCGCCGGATCGGTAAGGATGGTGACATAGGCGTGGTTCTTCGCCGCGCTGCGCACCATGCTGGGGCCGCCGATATCGATGTTCTCGATAATCGTGTCGCGGTCCGCCCCGCTCATCACCGTGTTCACGAAGGGGTAGAGGTTCACCACCACCAGGTCGATCGCGCCGATATCGTGCGCGTCCATGGCTGCGGCATGCTCGGGATTGTCGCGCACGGCCAGCAGCCCGCCGTGGACCATCGGGTGCAGCGTCTTCACGCGGCCATCCATCATTTCCGGAAAGCCGGTGATGTCGGACACGTCGAGCACGTCCAGCCCGGCCTCCCGCAGGGCGCGTGCGGTGCCGCCGGTGGACACCAGTTCCACCCCAGCCTTGGCCAAGCGGCTGCCCAGTTCCACAATGCCGGTCTTGTCGGACACCGAAAGCAGTGCCCGCTTGATCGCAACGTCAGTCATGCCGTCTATTCTATCCCATTCGTTTGAGCAGCCAGGCGAAATTACCGCCGCCGCGCGAGGCGAATCCCTCTATCACCAGTTGCTGTACCGGATGCGGCTTGCCGTGGCCATCGACCCACAGGCTTTCTTCAAGGCTCACGCCCTCCGCACCGGTGATAAATTGCCATAGGCTGCCATCGGGCAGCAGGAGGCTGGCACCCTTGCCGCCATCTGCCACTTTCGCCTCAACATGGCGGCCAAGGTGGAAGCGGATGGCGAACGGCACCTTACCGCGCTTGCCCTTGCGCCCTGAAGGCACCAGCACGTCTTCCCCGCGCAGTTCGTGACCATCGTCGCGCAGCATCAGGATGCGCCGATGAACAAGGCCGAAGCGTGCGCCATAACCATCGTGACTGGCCTCGATCCGGGTGGCCGAACCGTTGCCCAGTTTCACCTGTCGCGTGTCGATTTCCACCTCGCCGACGCCCGCACCCAGCTTGCCGTCGATCAGCACGGCGGTGGAATTGGCATCGCCCAGCACCATTGTGGAATGGGCCGCGGTGGCGCGCAGGCCCTGTTCGATGCGCACGGGCACCTGCCCGCCCGCCAGGGCAGCGCCGCCGCAGTTGACGACGAGGCGGTGTTCGCCGTGGCTGAATTCGAACGCGAGGGTGGAGGCGCAGCCGTGGCGCGCGTGCTTACCGTGCGGCGGCGGCGCGCCATCCAGCAGCAGCGTGGCCTTGCGCGCGGTCACCCGCTGGTAACCCCAACTGCCCGGATCCTTCAGCGGGCGGGTGCGCACGCCGCTCGCCTCGACAAGCTTCGCCAGGCGCCCGGCACTCGTCGCGCCTCCGCCCTGCCAGTTGCCCAGGCCGCCGTCGCCATGCGTCAGCGCCAGCAGCGGCGGGACAAGCATGTGCAGCATGGTGGCGAGCAGTTGCGGCGGCTGCCGCTCTGCCGCCTGGTAGCAAGCCCGCAAGTCGATGAGGCTGGCAATTGCCTGCATCTGCGCGTCGGGGCTGCGCGACAGCAGGCCGCCGTCCTCGCCCATGGCCTCGCCCAGTGCCTTGACCAGGCCAGCCTCTCCGTAAAGGCGGCGCGGCTTGCCTTCGGGCAGCAGCAGCCCGGCGGCGATGATGGCGCACCAGCCGGTTGCCTCGCCCAGCCGGTCATCCGCCTTGCGCACGTTCCTGTCCAGCCAGCGTGCGGTATCGGCCATCGCGCCCAGCACGCGGTGGCGCAGCGCCCGGTCGTTGCCCGAAATCAGCAGCGGCGCATGGACCAGCCAGTTCATCAGGCGCAGGCCGACATTCTCCACCCGCCAGGCCGGTCCCTTGCCGATGGCGGGATTGGACTCCAGCCAGGCGGTCACCAGCCGTTCGCCCACCGGGCGACACTGGGGCAGCAGGCCCGAGCTGGAGAGATCCTGCAGCCAGGTAAAACCCTGCACCACCCGCTCGAACGGGGGGCTGAGATTGCCCAGCGGCCCCATGTCCACCTGGGCGAAGGGCGCTTTCACGCCGTGGATGTAGAAATGCCCCGCCCGCAGCGCCATTCCGGCGGCGCGGTCACCCTCCAGCGGCGCCTCTACCGTTGCCAGCAAACGCGGGCGCAGCGGCTTGCGGAACGGCGCGACAATCGTGGAGTGCGACACGCCCATGCCAAAGGCGAGGCGCATGAGCTTTTCCGAAGCGGAAGCCGAGGGCGGCGCGAAATCGGTAATGGCCAGCGCGCGGTCGGGAGCAAGGTCCTCGGTCCGGCCACCCGCGTCGGCGCTGTCGATCAGGTCTTCGCGCTGCTCGGCGCCCAGCGGCATGGCCATCTGGCCGGCTTTCTCCAGCCTCTCGCGCGAGGCCTTGCTGGAAAGCTCGGCAGAATGGGCATTCACCGGCTGTCTCCCCGCAGGGCCGCGATGTTGTCGGCATAGCGATCCGGCCCGCCCTTGAAGGTGGCAGAGCCCGCCACCAGCACGTCGGCCCCGGCATCCACGCATTGCCGCGCGGTATCTACGTTCACGCCGCCGTCGACCTCGATCAGGACGTCGTGCCCGCCCTTGTCGATGGCCTTGCGTACGGCTTCGATCTTGCGCAGCTGCGAGGCAATGAAGCTCTGCCCGCCGAAGCCGGGATTAACGCTCATGATCAGCACCAGGTCGATTTCCTCGAGCAGGTAATCGAGCATCTTGGCGGGCGTACCGGGGTTCAGCGAGATACCGGCCTTGCAGCCCGCCGCCCGGATCGCCTGCACGCTGCGGTGCACGTGCGGACCGGCTTCCGGGTGGACGGTAATGATGTCGGCCCCGGCATCGGCAAACGGTTCGATCCACATGTCCACCGGCGAAACCATCAGGTGCACGTCGAAAGTCTTTTGCGAATGCGGGCGCAACGCCTTCACCACGTCCGGCCCGATGGTGAGGTTGGGCACGTAGTGGCCATCCATCACGTCGACATGCACCCAGTCGCAGCCGGCCGCGTCAATCGCGCGCACTTCTTCGCCCAGCTTCGAAAAGTCGGCAGAAAGGATCGAGGGTGATATTAGAGGTCGGGCCATGATTAACTACTCGCGTTAGAGCGGCGCGAATCACCTAACAAGCGACCGGAGGAGCGTTTTCCACCAGTGTTGCGATGCGCTGCCCTTAGCGTGCGATTGCAGGCCGCTTAAGCCGCGGTTCAGTGCGGAGCGGGCAAAAGACTGGCAAATAACAGCTATTGTCAGTGGAAATCGCGCAGATGGTGCCCAAGTGGCGGCATCGTGCAATCTTCCTGGCCAAGGGGTAACATGACTTCGATGACCAATCGTATTTCCGGGCGTGTTCTGCGCCTCGCCGCCGCCGCAGCCATCGCGATGGGCCTTTCGGCCCCGGCAGGCGCGCAGATGCGCAACGAGATCAACCATTCCGTGACGCCGTGCCAGGGCAATGGCCCGGCGGTGTGGATTCACGTGACCGGCGTCCAGGGTTCCAGCGGCACCATGCGCATCCAGCTCTACCCCGGCACCAGTGCCGACTGGCTGGAGACGGGTCGCTGGATCAACCGGATAGAAGTGCCTGCCCGCAACGGCGCGATGCAGATCTGCATGCCGGTGCCGCGTCCGGGCAACTATGCCATCGCCATCCGGCACGACAAGAACAACAACGGCCGCACCGACATCACCAGCGATGGCGGCGGCATGTCGAACAACCCCAGCATCAACATCTTCAACCTGGGCAAGCCGGGCATCGACAAGACGCGCTTCTCCATCGGCCGCGAAGTGCTGCCGATGTCGATCCGCATGCGGTACATGTAACGGCTAGTTCCGGTTTTTCCGCTTAGCCCGCCAGAGCCGATAGGCGACGGCGGGTGCGGCGAGGATCGGGTGCTTTTCGCGAAACGGGGTGACCTCGATTTTCGTGCCGGTGTGGCGCTCCACCTTCCACGCGGCATAGCGCGCCGCGCCGTCGAACGTGCGCGTGGCGCGGGCCAGCCGGGCGACGTTCAGCGGCTTGCCCATGCGTCGCCGCCTGCTCCACCAGCGCCTTACAAGCTTGCGTTCCCCCACGGTGATGCGCGGTATCAGCCTGTCGCCCTCGCGCCCGTAGGGAATGCCCGCCGCCTTCAGCGCCGCGGGCAGCAGTCCGTCGAAATGCCGGGCATTCAGCGACAGGATCGAATCCTCGCGTCCCGGTTTTTCCACGCGCAATTCGGCGCGATAGGTCGCCTGGAACAGCGCCCGCCAATAATCTTCTTCCGTCCCGCTGTCCGGTCCTACCGCGATAGCGAGCCGGGCCGCCGTGATCGCCGCAGCCTCTATTGCCGCGCTGACCTGCAGGCGGGCTGCCGCGTCCCTCTGCCAGACAAGCGCGCTGGGCTGGACGAAGCGCGCCCAGATGGTGGTGTCGATGGTTTCCCCCCGCGCGGCCTGGGCAAATTTCGCCAGCGTCATGGTGGCGATCTTGGCGCGCAGCGTTTCCCCCCCGGCCTTTTCGGCGTGATCCCATTCGCGGTAGGAAACGGTGGGCCACAGCCCCCTTTCCGCCTCACCGCCGGTCAGCACGTAGAAATCGAGCACCCCCTCGCGCGATCCCGTGCGCAGGTTGGAACCGTAGAACAGCACTGCCAGCGCGCCCTTCTCTTCCGCCAAGCGCGCGGCGAACGCGCCGACGGCAGGATCGACCTGGCGGGAAAGCGCCGCGTGGACCCGCGACCGCAGGCTCACGGTACGACGAAGCGCAACTTGGGCCCGGCGGACAGGCGATATTGCCCGGCGGGAAAAGCCTCGCCATCGAGAATGAAGGAATCGCCGATGTCGAGATCGACCGCCTCGCCGCCAAAGGCGTGATAACCGCGCTGCTTCGTCGCGGCAGAGGCGGTGCCGCGGAAAATGGAAGGCAGCCGCAGCAGCAGGCCCCGGCGCGAATTGTCCATGACGGCAATCTGCAGGGGGTGCTTCACATCCCGGAACGGGTCGAGCCCGGCGGGAAAGGCCTGCAAGGTGGAGGCGAACAGCAGGTAGCGTTCGTCATCCGGCAGGCCGCCGCAGTGCGACAATTCCTCGCCGCCCACCTGGCGCAGCCGCATCGGCGTGCCCTGCCGCCACTTGTTGCCCGCGCGGCCGAACATGGCCTGCAGCACGCTCCACACCGTGGTGAGGCCCACTACCGCGTGATTGAAAGCGCCCAGCTGGTGGCTGCGCTGGCCCAGCGCGATGACCTGGTTGAACACACCCCCGCCCAGCACGAACCCGCGCACCTGCGAGCGTTCGTCATCGCGCTCGGCAATCACCAGCGGCTGGCGGCGGGAAAGCTTGCCACGCTGCACGGCCGCCAGGGCATCGTTGAGCGACCAGTCGGTCGGCACGCCAAGGTCCAGCGCCAGCGCATTGGTCTTGCCGCCAGGGAGCACGATCAGCATCGGCCAGATGTCGCCGAACACCCCCGCGCCGCAGGTCAGCACGTCGCGCACGGTGCCGTCCCCGCCGTCGATGGCGATGTAGTCGATCCGCCGCGCGGCAAAATCCTGCAACACGCCCAGCAGTTCGCTGCGGCGGTGCGGTGTTGCCAGGATGATCCCATCGCGCAGTTCCTCCGCACCCGCGCGCCCCTCGTTCCGGTGGCTGCGGGCGTTGCGGATCACCCCGATCAGGGGCTTGGTGCGTACGGGAGACAGGGCGAAGTCACTGCCAGCATGCGGAATCGCATCGACCTGCGGCAAGCGCTCGAAAAGATGGATGCTCCTGTCCATAGCCTGCTCGCCTTAAACATGGGGTCGTGCCGAATGCTACGCTTTTGTACTTGCAGGAGGCGAACTGTCGCCGCCGTGCAACAAGTCGCGCGGCCAGTGTGCCCCTTTCGCACCATAATTCACCGCGGTTCGTGGGTGCGCAGCCATGAAATGGGTGGCATAAGAGCGTTTTCAACCTGGTGCGAGAGCGCGACTCTCGGCCGCTGCATCGGGGAACGCCAATGCTGACCGAAGACCTGCTCAACGCTGCCCGCTCGCACGAGGGCGCGATCACGGCGCTCCGCCGCGCCATCCATGCAGAGCCCGAACTGGGGCTGGAAACACCCAAGACGCTGGCCAAGGTGAAGGAAGCGCTGGCAGACCTGCCCCTGGAATGGCGTGAAGGCCCATCCTGCACCGGCGCGGTCGCGGTGCTGAAAGGCGGCAAGCCCGGTCCCGCCGTGCTGCTGCGCGGCGACATGGACGCACTCCCCATGCAAGAGCATACGGGTCTCGACTTCGCCTCCACGGTGCCGGGCCGGATGCACGCCTGCGGGCATGACGCGCACACCGCCATGCTGGCAGGCGCGGCGCGGGTGCTGGCGAGCCAGGCCGATCGGCTGGCTGGCGAGGTGCGCTTCATGTTCCAGCCGGGCGAGGAAGGCTTCCACGGCGCGCGCCACATGCTGGAGGATGGCCTGCTGGGCGGTTCGGAAGACTACCCGCTGCCCGATGCCGCATTTGCACTCCACGTCTGGCCCAATGCTCCGCACGGGCGGGTGGAAGGCCGCGCCGGGCCCATGATGGCCTCTGCCGACATGCTGGAAATCACCGTGAAAGGCAGCGGCGGCCATGCTTCCATGCCGTACGATGCGATGGACCCGGTGCCCGTGGCCGCCGAAATCGTGCTGGCCCTGCAGGTCATGATCACGCGCCGCTTTGCCGCAGCCGAGGCCAGCGTGCTGACGATCGGCAAGATCGAGGCAGGCAGCAACAACAACATCATTCCCGACAGCGCCTATCTGCTGGGCACTATGCGCAACCTCTCGCCAGAGCGGCGCGAGGCGATGAAGGACGCGGTGCGCGAAGTGGCGGAGAATATCGCCAGGGCCCACCGCTGCGAGGCGGAAATCAAGATCACCCCCGGCTTCCCGCCTACCATCAACGATGCCCGCGCCATTGCCGTGGGCCAGCAGGTTGCCGAGGGGCTGGGCGGCGAGGAGCCCTGGGCCACTCGCCCCGCGCCTACGATGGGGGCGGAAGATTTCTCCTACGTGCTGGAAAAAGTGCCCGGCGCGATGTTCTTCCTGGGCGTGGCGGCACAGGGTGTCGACTGGCAGGGCTGCTGCGGCCTGCACTCCAGCCGCATGGTGGTGGACGAAAGCGTGATGCCCAAGGGCACCGCCTTCCTTGCCGGATGCGCGGTGCAGTTCCTGGAAAACGGCTGGGGCTAGGGCGGAAAGTTCTGCGCGCAGGCTTCCAGCATGGCGGAAACCGCGCGTGCATCGGCGGCCTTCACACCATCGGGCAGCGGCTGCATTTTTTCCGGCGGAGGGAAGGTGCCGTAGCCGGCAAACAGGCAATGCCAGCTCATCGGCGCGTAGGCCGGCACGGGGTAATTCTGGCGGTTGGCGGCGGCCATGTCCTGATGAGTGAACCACGCCGTCATCATCGCTTTTAGCTGGTCCGACAGATTGTGGTTCGCCGCGTTGTCGCGCCAGAAGGCGGAGTCGTTGCGCTCGTTCAAGCGATAATGCGCCACGATGTAGTCGCGGATGCTCTCGTAACGCGCGGCGATGTTGCGGTTGAAGGTATCGCGATGCTGCGCGGTAAAGCCGCCCTGTTCGAAAGCCTCGGCAAATTCCAGCGCCGTGGCGATCACGATGTGCAGTGCGGTGGCTTCCAGCGGTTCGATGAAGCCCTGCGCCAGGCCCGCGGCAAGGCAATTGCGGCTCCAGCTGTTCTCCACCCGGCCCACTTTCATGTGCAGGACGCGCGCGGGCTCCTCGCTGTCTTGCGTGCCGATCGCGCGGCGCAATTCGGCCTCCGCATCCTCGTCCGCAATGTACTTCGAGGAATAGACGTAGCCGTTGCCGGTGCGCGTGGTAAGCGGGATGCGCCAGCGCCAGCCCGCCGTCATCGCAATGGCTTCTGTCTGCGGGCGGAATTGCTCTGCTCGCGGCGTCGGCATCACCACGGCGCGGTCGGCGAACAGGTTCTCGGCGAAAGGCAGGAATGTCCCGCCCAGCGCACCTTGCGCGATCAGGCTGCGAAAGCCGGAGCAATCGACGAACAGGTCGCCCTCGATCCGCTCTGCGCCTTCACACAGCAGCGCGACAACGTCGCCTTCGGCTGACAGCTCTACCTCGGCCACTTTCAGCGGGCGGTGATCCACCCCGCGCGCCGTGGCCCAATCGCGCAGGAACGCGCCCAGCTTGTAGGCATCGAAATGGTAGCCGTAGCTGGGCGGAAAGGGGAAGCTCTCGCGCGGATGCGGCCCTTTCCCGTCCTCCGCCAACCTCGCGGCAAGGAACCAGCCGTCCGGCAGGACCGGCACTTCGAACCCGCGCCGGGCCAGTGCGCAGTTCTGCACGAAGCCCGGCTCTGTATGCAGGTCCACCGGTCCGGGGAACGGGTGGAAATAGCTGCCGAAGCCTTTGCGCTCGCTCCACCCGGTGAAGCGGATGCCCAGCTTGTAAGTCGCATCGCAGGCGGCCATCCACTCGCCCTCGGCAATGCCGAGATGATCGAACATGGCTTTCAGCTGCGGGGTGGAGCCTTCGCCCACGCCGATGATGCCGATTTCGGGGCTTTCGACAACGGTGACCTTGCCACCCCTCTCGCCCCAGCGATGGTGCAGCAGGCAAGCGGTGATCCACCCCGCGCTGCCGCCGCCAAGGACGACCACATGAGGCGGCCGCGTCTCGCTCACCGAACGGGTTGCAACCTGATCGCCAGGCCGCCGCCGGGCGCAAGGTGGAAGGCGTGTTCTTCCCCTGCGCGCACTTCGAAATCGTCGTGGGCGATGTTGTGCCGCGCCTCGGTTTCGTAGGTCGCGCCCTCGCCGTCTTTCCACACGCTTGCGCGGTAAGTCACACCGGGTTCGAGGAAAGCAAAATCGAGTGTCACGTCACGCGGCGTAGCATCGTTGATGCCACCGGCATACCAGTCCTGCGAATTGCGATCCTTGCGCGCAAAGATGGCGTAATCGCCCACTTCGCCTGCCACCAGGTGGCTTTCGGCCCAGTCTGCGGGCACGGCGCGGATGAATTCCAGCTCGCGCGGATGCTCGGCCAGGCTCTCGATGAAATCGGCGGCCATCTGGATCGGCGAATAGATCGCGAGATAGAGGCCCAACTGCTTTGCCAGCGTGGAAGCGAGCGGCACGTCGTTGTCGCCTTTCAGGCTGAGCACGCCGGGCGTGTAATCCATCGGGCCGGACAGCATTCGGGTGTAAACCAGCGTTGGCTCGTGATCGGGTCCGTTGCTGAAGGCGCCCCAGGCGTTGTATTCCTGACCGCGAGCGCCCTCACGGCTGACCCAATTGGGATAGGTGCGGCGAAGGCCGGTGTCCTTCACGGGTTCGTGCGGATTTACCGCCACGCGATTGGCGGCGGCGGCTTCCAGCACCCGGATGTGATGCTGCACCTGCCGCTGGCCGTCGTGCCATTCCATCACCTGCCCCTCGCACGGGTCGGCAATGTCGGCATTGCAGCTGATGATCGCGCCCGCATCCGCGACGTAGCCGGTCTTCACCCAGTCCACGCCCAGGCGGCCATAAAGCGCCATTGCATCGTCCAGCTGCGCTTCGTAGTTCGCGATGTTGCCGCCGGTTTCGTGGTGACCGATCAGCCGCACGCCGCGTTCCCGCGCGTAGTCGGTCACGCCCTCGAGATCGAAATCCGGATAGCTTTCGGTGAAGCTGAAGTCGCGCCCGTTGCCGAACCACGTGCCGTCCCAGCCGTAATCCCAACCTTCCACCAGCACGCCGCGAAATCCGTTCTCGGCAGCGAAATCGAGGTATTCCTTCGTCCGCTCTGTCGTCGCGCCGTGGCGCGGGCCCTGCGCCCAGGTCCACCGGTTGGAGATCATGCCCCACCAGATGCCGATATACTTGCCCGGCTCCACCCAGCTGACATCGCCCAGCTTGTTCGGCTCGTTGAGATTGAGCTCGAGGTCGTTCTCGACGAGGCCCGCAGCTTCATCGGCAATGCGGATCGTGCGCCACGGCGTGGTGAAGGCTCCTTGGCGCACCACCTTCGCACCCCGGCTGGATGGTGCGAGGACGGAACGGAAGCGCTGGCCATCCATGCGTTGCAGCCACATGCCCGAATAGTCGACCAGCGCCGCCTCGTGCATGGCAAGGTGCGTGCCATCGGCCAGCCGCATAGTGATGGGCGTGTGCGCCACGGACACCGCCTCGATCGGCGTGTGCTTGTAGAGGTATTCGTAGCGGTTCCAGTCGCCCGCCTGGATCCACCACGCCTCGCCCTCGGGCGCCACGTTGAACTCGGTCAGTTCCTCCGCAATGCGCGTTTCCCCGCGATCCGGGAATTCGTAGCGGAAACCTACGCCTTCATCGAACACGCGCAGCCGCACGGTGAATTCGCGCGCAGCATCGTCCTGCTGGCGGAAGGTGACGGCCAGCTCGTTGTGCCGGTCGGTCACGAATTGCCGCTCGCCCCACGGCTGTTCCCACGTGGTGTCCGCGCTGGATGTGCCTTGCGCCACAACCACGAAGTTGCGCCTCAGCGGGTCCTCGTTCTCCAGGTTGAAGCCCATGCCGGACGGCGCGATCAGTTCCTCGCCATCGCGTTCCACCGCCCAGGTCGGCTTGCCCTCGCCATCGACGGAGAGCGACGCCGTGATCCGCCCATCGGGAGACGACACGCTTTGCGCCAGCGCCGCGTGCGAAGTGCCAAGGGCAAGCGTGGTGAGAGCGGCGGCGAGCGAGAAATGCAGGGGGCGCATGGGGTCAGATCTCCAGAATGAGGGCGGCGTAGGGGGGAAGGGTCTGAGTATCGGCGCCATTCGCGGCGAACAGCGCGGTGCCTGCTGCGTCGTCCAGCGCAATAGGCGCGGAGCCAAGGTTGAAGAGGCAGCGCAGGTGCTGGCCGTCGCTTGTCCGCGTCAGGTCGAGCAGGTTGCCTTCCACCTTGCACGCAGCGACCGCGCCGTGATGCAGCGCAGGGTTCGCCTTGCGCAGGGCCAGCGCCTCGCGCGTGAAACGAAGCAGCGAGGCCGCGTCCCCCTCCTGCCGGTCGACGGCGCGTGCATGGTTTTCATCCCCCAGTGGCAACCAGGGTGCCTCCGATCCGAAGCCGCCGTCGGCGCTCTGCGTCGTCCACGGCATGGGCGTGCGCGCACCATCGCGCGAGAGGGTGAGCGGCCAGTTGGCAATCGCCTCCGGGTCCTGCAACTGGTCGAACGGGATTTCGACCTGCGTCAGCCCCAGTTCCTCCCCCTGGTAAATGATGATGTTGCCGCGCAGCGCAGCCAGCAGCGTCATCTTCAATCGCGCAAAGGCATCGCGGTGGCCGTTGTCGATCCAGCGGGAGAGCGCGCGGGGAGCGTCGTGGTTCTCGAATGCCCAGCTTGGCCAGCCCAGGCCCGGCTCGTCAGGCCAGCTCGCCAGCGCCTTGCACACCAGTTCTCCGGTCAACTTGTCGGCATAGAGGAAATCGAACCCGTAGGCGGAATTGAGATGGCTTTCGCCTTGCGTAAAGGCCTTCATCTCGCGGTCGGCATCGTCGCCGCCCACTTCCGCGACGGTGAAGATACCCCCTGAATCCTTGGCGTACTCGTCGGTCAGCTTGCGGATGCGTTCGATGAAGCGCGGAATGTCGGCGTGGGACTGGTTGTTCAACTTCAGCTGGAAATCGAACGGGCGCGTGCGTGCCTTGCCATTCTGGGGCGCGGGCGGATTGTCGGTGAGCGCCGGGTTGTGCATGGCGAAGTTCAGCGCATCGATGCGGAAACCGTCGACGCCGCGATCCAGCCAGAACCGCATCACGTCCAGCACCGCATCCTGCACCGCACGATTGTGCAGGTTAAGCTGCGGCTGGGAGGACAGGAAGTTGTGCAGGTAATATTGCCGTCTCCGTGCGTCCCACGTCCACGCGGGGCCCCCGAAGACGGATTGCCAGTTTGACGGTGGCGACCCGTCGGGCTTGGCATCGGCCCACACGTACCAGTCCGCCTTGGCGTTCTCTGCGCTGGACCGGCTCTGCGTGAACCATTCGTGTTCGTCGGATGTGTGCGAATAGACCTGGTCGATCAGGACTTTCAGGCCCAGTTCGTGTGCACGGGCGACCAGCGCGTCGAAATCGGCCAATTCACCGAAGATCGGATCGACATCGCGGTAATCGGAAACGTCGTAGCCGAAATCCTTCATCGGGCTGGTGAAGAACGGACTGATCCAGATCGCATCCACGCCCAGGTCCGCCACGTAGCCCAGTCGCTGGGTGATGCCCGGCAGGTCGCCGATGCCATCGCCGTTCGCGTCCATGAAGCTGCGCGGATAGATCTGGTAGATCGCCGCGCCTTTCCACCATGGGAGCGAGGATTGGGGAAGCTGCTCGCTCATTGCGCCACCTCGCTCACGCGGCACAGTGCCCAACCGAAGGCAGGCAGCGTGAAAGCCGCGCTGCCTGGAGCGGACACGGCTGCGGGACAGGTGCCCACCAGCGTCTCGAACGCGCGCGCTTCGTAGTTGAGCCACACGTTGGCGCTGCGCTCCTCATCGGCGGTGTTGAACACGGCGAGGTATTCCGTCCCGTCGTCGGGATCGAAGCGGGAGACGGCGAAGAAGCCCGGCTCCTGCTCGTAATGGCGCACCTGCTGGCGGCCGCGCGTGAACGCGTCATGCCCGCGCCTGATGGCGGAGAACTGCGCGATCAGCCGGAACAGCGGGTGGTCCTCGTCGAAATTGCTGTCTGCCGTGGTGGCATCGGTGCCGATCAGGTCGTTGTCGTTGTATTCCGCCGTTTGGCTGGGAAACATGCTTTCGCGCGCCTGCTGGTCATGCCCGTCACCCACGAAGCCCTGCTCGTCCCCGTAATAGATTACCGGCGATCCGCGCAGCGAAAGCATCATGGCGTGGCCCAGCATCACGCGCTGCAGAAGCTCGTCCTGCGAAATGCCGGGCTGGTCGGCGCGGATCAGGGTGGAGAAGCGCCCCATGTCATGGTTGCCGAGGAACGTCGGCATGGCCAGCGCCGCTTCCTCTCCGCCTTCGTAAAGCACATCGCCATCGAACATTTCGGAAAGGACGACAGTGCCCTGCTCTCGGCCCAGCAGTTCGCGCATTGCAGCCTGGAAGGCGAAATCGAGCACGGCGGGAAAGCCGTCGCGGCGGGTGTACTGGGCGATATAGCCGCTGTCGGGCACGTCCTTGTAGACTTCGCCGAAGATATGGAAATTGGGAATGCCCTCAGCCTCGCTGCGCGCTTCCATCGCGGGCACGAACTGGTGCCAGAAACCGGGATCGACATGGCGCGCGGTGTCCACACGGAAACCATCGATGCCGAAGTCGGTAATCCAGCTTTCGAAGATCTGGGTCATCCCTTCACGCACGCGGGGGTGTTCGGTGAAGAGGTCGTCCAGCCCGGCAAAATCGCCCATGCGGCTGTCTTCTCCGGTGAAGGTCGTGCTGCCGCGGTTGTGGTAATAGATCGGATCGTTGAGCCAGGCGGGCACTTTCACGTCGCGCTCTGCCTCGGGCACTTCCACGGTATAGGCGTAGTTGGGGTCCACCAGCCGGGCGAAGTTTTCCTCGCTCGAATCCTCGTGCCCCATGAAGCCGGGGTTGATCGGCGCGCCATCCGGGCCGCCGCGTGTGGAATAGGGATAGTCGCCAAGGCTGCGGTAGGCGTAGTCCGTCGCCCCGCCATCGGCATACTGGATCACGTCGGCGGTGTGGTTGGTGATGATGTCCATGTAGACTTTCATTCCGCGCGCATGGGCCGCATCCACGAAGGCGGCGAATTCCTCGCGCGTGCCGAAGTGGCTGTCGGGGCGGGTGAAGTCGGTCACCCAGTATCCGTGGTAGCCCGCGCTCTCGTTCCCTTCCGGCCCCTGCACCGGCTTGTTCTGGAAGATCGGCGCGAACCAGATGGCGGTGATGCCCAGGTTCTGCAGATAGTCGAGCCGCGCGGTCAGCCCGGCAAGATCGCCCCCCTGGAAGAAACCGCGCGCGGTGGGATCGAAGCCGTGGTCCAGCCGGCCACCGTCGAAACCGCCGGTATCGTTCGACGTGTCGCCGTTCTCGAACCGGTCCGGCAGCACGAAATAGACGATCTCTTCGGACGGCTCACGCTCGCGAAAATCCGCCCGTTCTGCCTGCGCGGAAGCCGGGGGCACCTGCGCCGTGGCGCAGCCCGGCAGGGCAAGGGCAGCCAGCGCCAGTCCAAGTGCGGTGTTGCGGATAGGGGGGATGGTCATGCGGTAATCTCCACGCGCGCATTCCCGCGCGCACACGATTGCAGATAGTCCAGGTGGCGCGGCATGGCCGCGGCCTGCCGGTTGAGCGATGCCTCCACGTTATCGAGCATGGCGCGCAGCTCCGGCTCGGCGATGGCATCGGCCACGGGGTTGTAGCCTTCGGCCTCCACGCCCTGCCCGGCCAGCACCTGGAACCAGCCCACCTCGGTGAACAGTTCCTCGTGCTCGCGGTGGATGAACCCGCTCGCGCGCCACTGCTCCAGCTTGGCGGTCAGCGTGTCGGGCAGGTCCATGTGGCGCATGGCGTCCCAGAACGGCTCCCCCTCGCGGCCATTGGCCCAGTAGTGGAGCACAAGGAAATCTCGCATGCGCTGCCATTCGAAATCGGCCTGGTCGTTGAACCAGTCTATCGTGGCAGCAGGCGCGCGGCCTTTCGGCAGGATCTGGATGAAGCGGCTGATGGCGCTCTGGATCAGGTGGATGGAAGTCGATTCCAGCGGCTCCATGAAACCGGCGGACAGGCCCACGGCGAGGCAATTGCCGATCCACTGGCGACGGCGCTTGCCGGTGGTGAAGCGCAGCAGCCTCGGGTCTGCGTGCGGTACGCCGTCGAGATTGGCGAGAAGCGTTTGCGTCGCCTCGTCGTCACTCATGTGCGCGCTGGAATAGACGAGGCCGTTGCCGATGCGGTGTTGCAGCGGGATGCGCCACTGCCACCCGGCCTTGCGCGCGATGGCACGGGTGTAAGGCGTGAATTCGCCTTTCGTTGCGCAGGGTACGGCCACGGCACGGTCGCAGGGCAGGTATCGCGTCCAGTCGTCAAAGCCTGACTCCAGCGCGCCTTCGATCAGCAGCGCGCGAAAACCGGTGCAGTCGATGAAGAAGTCGCCGCCGATACGCTGGCCGCCTGTCAGCACCAGTGCGGCTATGTCTCCGGTCTCGCCGTGGCGCTCGGCCCCCTCGATCATGCCTTCGATGCGGGCTGCGCCCTGCCCTTCGGCAAAGCGGCGCAGATATGCGGCGTATAGCCCGGCATCGAGGTGGTAGGCGTGCGGCATGGCCTCGCGCTGCATCCTGAGGTCGCGCGCGGCGATCTCGTTCAGCGAATAATGCGACAGCGGCTTGGCGAAACCTGCCTGCTTTGCCCGCAGCCAGAAATGCTGGAACGGCAGCACGCCATGCGCGCGGCCAACCTGGCCGAAGGCGTGCATGTAGTCGTGGCCCTCGCGCAGCCAGCCGTCGAACGCGATGCCCAGCTTGAAGGTGGCACGGGTTTCGCGCAGCAGTTCGTTCTCGTCGAGGCCCAGCGCCTGGTTGAACAGGCGGATCTGCGGAATCGTCGCCTCGCCCACGCCCACCGTGCCGATGGCTTCGGATTCGACCAGGGTCACGTGGCACGGGGTCAGCTTCGAAAGCGCCGCCGCCGCCATCCAGCCCGCGGTGCCGCCGCCGGCGATCACGATCCTGGGTAATGGCGTATCGGTCATGCTGCTGGCCTTTCGCTGGCGTCAGTCACCCTCGTGCCCGATGTCGGGCGGAAAGGATGATCGCGGTATCAGCCCATGAACCGGCGGGGAGCAAGGGAGGAGCGTCTCCCCGCCGGTCAGGAACCTATCGAAAACGATAGGTGAAGCCTGCGAGGAAGCGGCGTCCGTATTCCTGGTAGTCGATCACGGCGCGCGGTTCCGGCACGTCGAACTGCGACACGAAGGGTGCGTTCGTCAGGTTCTGGCCCTGCAGGTAAACCGACAGGCCATCCAGCGCACCGCCATCGAAATCGTAGCCGACCTGCGCATCCACGATGGTCTCGGCACGGGCCAGGCGGCGCGTGGGCGATCCGCCAAAGCCGGTGAAGTCCGCCAGGAACGAGGAACGGTAGCGCACGCTGCCGCGGGCGTTGAAGCCGCCCTGCTCGTAGTACAGCGTGCCGTTCGCCACCCACTTCGAATAGCCGGGGATCACGTCGGTATTGCCGTTGGCATCTTCTACCGAGGTCTTGGTGTAGCCGACACCGCCAGTCACGCCGAAGCCATCGAGCGCGGTGGTGAGAAGGTCGAACGGTACGGTGGCCGAAAGCTCCGCGCCGTAGAAGCTGCCGCCGCCGGTGTTAACTTCGGAATCGAGGAAGCCGATGGTGGTGACAGGAGTCTGTCCGGCTGGCGTCGGCAGACCCGCGTAATCGAAGATCGTGCGCGAGGAATCGATGTAGTTGACCACGTCCTTCACGAAGAACTGCAGCGCGACCACGCCCGAACCACCGGCGAAGTACTTCTCCACGTTGAAGTCCAGCGCGTTGGCGCGATAGGGACGCAGGAACGGGTTACCACCGCCGCCGCTGATGAACGGCGCTTCACCCGTCGGGCTTTCACCTTCGTTGTTGTTGATGCCGTAGCTGATGGCGGAGCGAAGGTCGTCCAGCTGCGGGCGCTGGATCTGGCGCGAGAAAGCAAGGCGCAGCACCCAGTCATTGTCGAACCGCACGGTGAAGTTGGCGCTGGGCAGCACGTCCCAGAACTGGTCGCCCAGTACGACGTCGACCTGCTGGCCTCCGGCAAAGGCGAGACCGCTCGATTCCTGGTCCGTACGGATAGCCTGCACGCCCACGTTGCCGGTGACGACACCGGTGCTGAAGGGGCGTTCGAAATCGAGCTGGACGTAACCCGTCAGCAGCTCTTCCGAAATGGTGAAGGCCTTGGCGGGCACGTCGTTCGAAGGATTGACCTCCAGCACCAGCGTGCCGGCCGCGATCAGGTCACGCACGTCGTAGCTGACGATCGGGCCGAGGCCGAGGTAGCCAAGATCGGTCGGCCGCAGCAGGAATTCCGACGGGATGGCAAGTTCGGTCGCACCGCCGGCGGGCGAAACGAAGAACTCGTCCGGCGTCAGGCTCTTGGACCGGTCGGTATAGTTGGCACCCACGTGCAGCGCGGTGAACAGGCCGTCCATGTCGAAGGTCAGGCCGGTACGGTACTGGAACAGCTCGTCCTCGACGATGCGGTTGTTGTAATAGCCCGCCTGGATGCGGTCGCCGCCCCAGCCCAGCGGGTCGGTCAGCACGATCAGGTTGGGATCGGAATAATCCAGCGTGGGGGTGAAGCTGGTGCCGTTGGTGTCGGACACGAAATCGATGTCGTCGGTGGCACCAACGCCCGCGCCATAACCCGTGCCCGAATAGCTTTCGATGCTCAGTTCGTTGCGGTCGGTGCGCGAATAGCCGAAATCGAAGAAGGCGGCCCAGCCGTTCTCGCTTTCATACTCCAGGTTCACGCCGCCCGAATAGAGGTCGGCCTGGCGCTGGAAGACGTCGTTGCGCACCACGCCTTCGACGTTTTCGAAGGTGCCGGATTCGGCAAAGCCGCCGAACTCGGTATCCGCCACTGTGGTGTTCACCGGGGCGGCGCTGAAAGCCAGCGGCAGTTCGATGCCGCGCTTGGACTGGTCATCGTCGAAATTGGAATAGAAGCCGTCGACCGTCAGCATCAGGTTGGGCGAGGCTTCCCACTGCAGCGTGCCGTTCACGCCGATCCGTTCAAGCTGGGTAGAAGTGACGAAGCTCTTGCTGCCGCCGATGGCGATCGGGTTGCCCGGCTCGCCGTTTCCGGCATAGCCCCAGGCGTTGAATTCCTGCAGCTGGTAAGGCTCGTTGGTGTAAGCGGCTGACAGCGC
Organism: Aurantiacibacter zhengii; assembly: GCF_003584125.1. Classification (GTDB taxonomy): domain Bacteria; phylum Pseudomonadota; class Alphaproteobacteria; order Sphingomonadales; family Sphingomonadaceae; genus Alteraurantiacibacter; species Alteraurantiacibacter zhengii. The sequence continues at coordinate 32,547 of NZ_QXFL01000009.1, read as the reverse complement.
GATGCCAATGGTGTCGTCGGCGAACTGGTCCACGTAGGTGGCGTTCGCGCGGTAGCCGAATTCTTCCGAACCTGCATTCAGCGCGCCGATATCGGCGTAGGAGCCCTTGGCACCGATGGCGAGAACCTGCTCGCCCGTTTCCAGCGGACGGATGGTGCGCACGTCGATGGTACCGACCAGGCCCTGGCCCACCAGGCTGGCGGACGGCGTCTTGTACACCACCACCTGATTCACGACTTCGGAAGGATACTGGTCGAATTCCACGGCGCGGTTGTCACCGGTGGAAGTCTGCTCGCGGCCGTTCAGCAGCGTCATCGAGAAGTCCGGACCAAGGCCGCGAATGGCGATCACGTTGGCACGGCCGTTGAGTCGCTGGGAGGTGACGCCGGGCAGGCGGGCAATCGACTCGCCGATGGAATCGTCGGGCAGCTTGCCGATGTCTTCCGCGCTTACCGATTCCACGATCAGCGCGTTGTTGCGCTTTTCGCCCACGGCGCTTTCCAGCGCGGCGCGGAAGCCTTCCACGATGATGACATTCTCGTCTGCCGGGGCGGGAGAAGCTTCTGTCTGTTCTTCCTCGTCCTGAACGTCCTGCGCCAGGGCCTGCGCCGGAAGCGCGGCCAGCGTGGCCAGAGCCATGCCAGCACACAGCGCACGCGCGCTGATGCCAGTGTTGAGCGTATCGCGAAATGCCATCGACTTGTCCTCTCTATCACCGGCTATTGCTGCCGGTTGTCCCACGGACTCTGCGGCCTGATCCACTTCGGGCCGCGTCCCTGGACTGCTGGATAGCTCGCGTTTTTCGCACATTTGAAGACAGCATACGTATGTGATGCATTCATGCCACAGTCGGGCGGTGTCGCCGCACGATGCGCCCGACAACACGATTTGCGGGCCAGTTGCGCCCTGCGCCGCGTTGCCAATGGCCGCAACCGGACTATAGCTTGGATCGCCCGGAAAACAGCGCGCTGGACGCCGCACCTTACGGGCAGGAGGAGAGCGATTTGGGACGCAAGCCGACCGGCAGGCCCACCAGCTTCGACATCGCCTATCGGGCGGGGGTATCGCAGCCCACCGTCAGCCGTGCCCTGCGCGGCGACAAGTCGGTCAGCGCTGCCACGCGCGAGCGAATCGAGGAGATCGCGCGGGAACTGAACTACACTGTCGACAAGAACGCATCCTCGCTGCGCTCGCAACGCTCCAACACCATCGCCCTGCTGTTCTTCGAGGATCCGACGGCGGACGAGAGCATGATCAACCCGTTCTTCCTTGCCATGCTCGGCTCGATCACGCGAGCTTGCGCCAACCGCAAGCTGGACCTGCTGATCTCGTTCCAGCGGATGGAAGACGACTGGCACGTGCAGTACCAGGATAGCCACCGCGCCGACGGGCTGATCCTGCTCGGCTACGGCGACTATACCCTCTATCGCAAGCGGCTGGACCAGCTGGAGCGGCAGGGGACCCATTTCGCCCGCTGGGGATCGGTCACCAGCGACACCTCTGGCTCCACCATCGGTTCGGACAATTTCGGCGCGGGCCGGCTGGCGGGCGCGCACCTGATCGAACAGGGGCGGCGCAAGCTCGCCTTCCTGGGTCACGCGGACGAACACTATCCCGAATTTGCCCAGCGCTATCGCGGCATGTGCCAGGCGATGGAGGAAGCGGGGCTGACGCCCGACGCCTCGCTCCAGCGCGACGCCATCACGACGGAGGAGGCGGGCCGCGCTGCCATGCGCAGCCTGATCGAAAGCGGCGCGGACATCGATGGCATCTTCGCCGCCAGCGACCTGATCGCCATCGGCGCCATGCGCGCGCTGGTGGAAGCAGGGCTGAAGGTGCCCGATGACGTGGCGCTGGTGGGTTTCGACGACATTCCCGCCGCCAGCCTTACCAGCCCCCCGCTCACCACGATCATGCAGGATATCAAGGGCGCGGGAGAGCGGCTGGTGGAAACCCTGCTGGCCAAGGTGGAAGAGCGCGACATGCCCGACAATCGCCTGCCCACGCGCCTGATCGTGCGCGCCAGCAGCAAGGCCACACCAGGCACTTGAACGCCTGAATCCGACCCGCAATACATTCGTATTCGTGTTGTCGGCGCGGGCCATCCGTGCCAGCCCTTTGCCCCCGCGCAGGTTGGCCGAAGACCATACCGCGCATTGGGAAGGACTGGACCGACACCATGCAAAAACCGCGTCAGAGTTTCTGGGGCCTGTGGAACATCAGCTTCGGCTTCTTCGGAATCCAGATCGGCTTCGCGCTGCAGAATGCCAACATGAGCCGGGTCTTCCAGACACTGGGCGCAAGCATGGAAGACCTGCCCGCGTTGTGGGTGGCCGCTCCGCTTACGGGCCTGATCGTACAGCCGATCATCGGGCACCTGTCCGATCGGACATGGAACCGGCTGGGCCGTCGCCGCCCCTATTTCCTGACCGGTGCGATCCTTGCCGCCATATCGCTGTTCGTGATGCCGCTGGCCCCCACCTTCGGCGCGCCGCTGCTGTTTGCCGCGGCCATGCTGTGGGTGCTCGACGCATCGCTCAATGTCTCGATGGAGCCGTTCCGCGCTTTCGTGGGCGACATGCTCGACACCGATCAACACAGTGCCGGCTACGCCGTGCAGACCGCCTTCATCGGCGCAGGCGCCGTGGTCGGATCGATCTTCCCCTACCTGCTGGAACAGATGGGCGTTGCCAACGTGGCGCCCGGCGGCGGCATTCCCGATACGGTACGCTGGAGCTTCTGGGCAGGCTCCGCCGCCCTGCTGATCGCGGTGGTGTGGACGGTCGTGACGACGAAGGAATACAGCCCCGAGGAACAGGCCGCCTTTGCCGCGGGACATACGGTGGAAGGAGGCCAGCCGGTACGCCTGCTGGCGGAGAAGACCTACGCCTCCAGCTTCACTTGGATCATTGCTGGCGCGATCCTGCTGGCCATCGTCCAGTTCTTCGCGCTGGAAAAGGAGCTGTTCCTGCTGGGCGGCCTTCTGCTGACCTACGGACTGCTCTCCGCCATTGCCATCGGCCTTGCCCGACAGGGTCAGACCACCAACATGCTTTCCAGCATCGTTGGCGATTTCTCCGGCATGCCCGAGGTTATGAAGCGCCTTGCGGTGGTGCAGTTCTTCAGCTGGTCCGCGCTATTCATCATGTGGATCAACACCACGCCCGTAGTAACGCAGTACGTCTTCGGCAGCACCGACACCACCAGCGCCGCGTACAACGAAGGCGCGAACTGGGTGAACGTGCTGTTCACGGTCTACAACGGCGTGGCCGCGATTGCCGCCCTCGCCCTGCTCCCGTGGCTCAGCCGCCGGTTCGGGCAGGTGTGGACCCACTCGATCTGCCTGACACTGGGCGCACTCGGCTTCCTGATGTTCTTCTTCGTGCGCGATGCGCAGATGCTGCTGCTGGCCGAAGTCGGCATCGGCATCGCCTGGGCCAGCATCCTCGCCATGCCCTACGCCATTCTCGCCAGTAACCTGCCGCAGGCAAAGCTCGGCATCTACATGGGGCTGTTCAATATTTTCATCGTCGTGCCGCAGCTGCTGGTCGCCACCGTGATGGGCCAGATCATGCTGTGGCTGTTTCCCGGGGAACCGGTGTGGACGATGCTGTTCGCCGCCGTGGTCTGGCTGATTTCCGCCGCCGCCATGTTGCGCGTGGCCGCAGTTCTGCCTTCCGCGAAAGTCGAGGTGTCCCATGCTTAGAATTGCCCTGACAGCAGCTATCGCACTGATGGCCACTCCGCTGGCCGCGCAGCAGGCCGATCCGTGGCAACCCCGCCCCTACGTACAGATCGAGGCGCCGGAGTGGAGCCGCGACGCGGTGCTCTACCAGATCAACACCCGCCAGTTCACGCCGGAAGGCACCTTTGCCGCCGCCGAACGGGAACTGCCACGCCTGAAGGATCTGGGCGTGGATATCCTCTGGCTGATGCCCATCCACCCGATCGGCGAGGTGAACCGCAAGGGCACGCTGGGCAGCCCCTATTCGGTGCAGGACTATTACGCCGTGAACCCGGAATTCGGCACCGAGGAAGACCTGAAGAGCTTCATCGACGCCGCCCACGAACAGGGCTTCCACGTCATCCTCGACCTGGTGGCCAACCACACGGCGTGGGACAACCCGCTCGCTAGCCAGCACCCCGACTGGTACGAAAAGACCTGGGACGGCCATTTCCGCCCCACCCCCTGGTGGGACTGGTCGGACATCATCGACCTCGACTGGAGCCAGCCCGGCGTGCGCGAGCACGTGGGCGGGGCGATGGAGATGTGGGTGCGCGATTTCGAGGTCGACGGCTTCCGCGCCGATGTGGCGGGCTATGTTCCCGTCGATTTCTGGGAAACCATGCGCGCCCGGCTGGATGCCATCCGCCCCGTCTTCATGCTGGGCGAGGTGCAGCAGACCAGCTACCACCGCGCCGCCTTCGATGCGACCTACGCGTGGGACTGGCACCACACATCGAAACGCATCGCGAACGGAGAGGCCGATGCCACCGGCCTGTTCGGCTACTACGCCGAGAACGAGAGCCTCTGGCCACGCGAGGCCATGCGCATGACCTATATCGAGAACCACGACAGCAACGCGTGGGAAGGCACGATCTACGAGAACTACGGTCCGGCGCTGGATGCGATGACCGCGCTCAGCTTCACCGGCGAGGGGCTGCCGCTGATCCACAACGGCCAGGAAGCCTGCAACGCCAAGCGGCTGGAGTTCTTCGAGAAGGACCCGATCGACTGGAGCCAGGGCGAGGACTGCGCCTACGGCGACCTGCTGGCAGACCTGATCGCCTTCCGCGATGCGAACCCGGCGCTGCGCAACGGCGCATGGGGCGCGGTGATGAGCCAGGTGGTGAACGACAGGCCGCAGCAGCTCTTCGGCTGGGTGCGCCAGCGCGATGGCAACAAGGTGGTCGGCCTGTTCAACCTGTCGGGCGAACCGGTAGAGGCCACGCTTGCCGACGGACTGGCGGCGGGCACCTATGCCGAATTCCAGACCGGCGAGGTGGCGACCCTCGCCCAGGGCGACACCGTGTCCTTGCCCGCATGGGGTTTTCGCTTGCTGTCGAGCGGCGGTGAGTAGGTCGTTGCAGTAACAGGCTGGCAGCGATCGGTGGGGGTACGGATCGGGCCGTCTTTTGCGCGAAAGATGCCCGCGCCATGCTTTTGGCTTGGCGACAGGCCCAAGCGTTGCTAATCGCCCGCCCTGTCCGCACCCGTAGCTCAGCTGGATAGAGCGCTGCCCTCCGAAGGCAGAGGCCACAGGTTCGAATCCTGTCGGGTGCGCCAGTCAACTGCCTCAGTGCTTTGTTTTCAAACAGAATTTGGCTGACTTGTAAAAAGCGTTCCTACGATTGACCCCACACAATGTGCGGGCTTTTCCGGCACATTCTGGGGCCGTTCGAGACATCTTGGCCCGAACCCGGGATTCAAATTGAGAGACAATGTTCGGTCATAGCGGGAGATCGAGTAGGATTCGCCTCTACCTTCCACCTGAGAAGGTTAGTTGCACGTCGCCGTTCGTGATATTCGCTCTTGATGGCCTCCATAGAGCATCACATGGCGCATCCCGATGTCTCGATCGAGGCGCACATTGGGAAATGCTGCCAAGCGCTGAGCGATGACCTTGCCGAGCGCGCGCCGGTCTATCTCGACCTTCGATTTTGGGTAATTGCCCGCGAGGTCCGCAGCGGCATCCGCACCGACCCGCGCGAGAGAAAGCTAGTCCATCATCTAGAGCGACTGGCACACCAAGGTCGCATCTTTTGCCCGATCTCAGCGACGACATTCTTGGAGCTGATGAAAATCGGTGATGATGCCCGTCGCCAGGCGACTTTGGAGGTCATCGAGGAATTGAGCTTGGGCGTGTCATTGATGCCCGAGCCGGAGCGAACCGAGGATGAGCTTGAGGCTGTCATTCACTGGTCGCTTGCACCGAACGCGACAGCCCTGCCGCGCGTGTGGACGCGCCTCGCCTACACCATGGGCAATTTCCATGTGAGCGACGATCGATTCCCGCCTGAAACGCAGTTGGCCATCCAAAAGGCGTTCTTCGATCATGTCTGGCAGCAGCCGCTCGCCGCCGTCGCTGGAGGCCTTGATCGCACCGAATTCGATATGACCCGCGACATGGCCGCGCTGGCCGACAAGCTCAATGAGGGCAATCGTGTCCATCAGGCGGAAATGACATCGTTCGAATCCGTGCTGTCGGATGAGTTGCGAGGCGTCGCTGAGGTGGCTGAGCCCATTCTTGGGCAGATTATCGCTCGGCTAGGCAATTTCGGACCTGATGTGGAGCGCTCCGAACAGAACAGCCAGATGGCCGTCAATCTCGTACACGCCATGCTAGGCGGGGAGCATCGGAGCCGACTGCCGACAATCCATGTGCACGCCTGCCTGAATGCCCTCTTTCGTTGGGATTATCGCAGCAAGGCGATGACCGGAAATGATCTATTCGATTTTGGCCATGCGGCTGCGGCGCTGGGCTATTGCGATGCGTTTTTCACCGAGGCCGGAGTTACCCGGTCTATTAGACATCAGGGGCTCAGGCTCGATCAGCTCTATAGATGCGTGGTGACGAACGATGTCGATCAAGTGCTAAACTTTCTTCAATCGTTGAATTGAGGCTAGAGCTGCAATCAGGCGATCAAATCAGGGGCGAGTGACGATGTGCCTTGTGGAATCTTGGACGAATATTGATTGGGCCGCCACCGGGACGATGATGCAAGGTGTGGGAACGCTTGGCGGGGCGGTCGCCGTCTATGCTGCCGCAAGGATGGGCTTGTCAGCTTGGAAGCATCAAAAGCTGGCAGAGCGGAATCGGGATCAAGCCGAGGTCATCCTGCACGCGGCCTACAACGCGAGGCGTGCGCTGGGATACCTTCGATCGCCATGGATGTCTGGAGGGGAGCTAGCGGCAGCAGAAGAAAAATTGAACAGCAGTGAGCCGAAATGGCGAAACAGCATCGTCGAGGAAAAGCAAAAGCGTCTCATCACCGCTCAAGCCTATTACATGCGGGCCAATCAATTGCTCGACGATCGGACGAAGCTAGAGGATTGCCTGCCGATGGCGCGCGCGCTCTTCGGCGAGGCCTTGGAAAACGCGATCGAGACGCTGCACCATCAATTCCATATCGTGCGGACATACGCCGACGCCTACGTTGACGATTACAACGGCACCGACCGCGATTTCACGGTCAAGATTCGCCGGGCATTGTTTGCCGCCAACAAGCGCACCGCGGGCGAGGAAAACGAGGTGTCGGATGCGATTGACACGTCAATTGCGACCATAGAGGCGACTTGCCTGCCTTACCTGCGAATGGAAGCGCTATAGCCTATCTGGAGAAGGGATCGAGCAAGATTTCGAGACCGGATAGAAACCAATGGATAGGAATTTCATGGGCGTCCTTGCGGCTCGATCTGAAACTCACAACCGACCGAGCGCTCAACCTTACCCGCTTTTTCAATGCAGCGTTCGAAGGCTTCACGGTTTGCGCTGAAGATGCGCTGCGCTGCCGCCAATTCTTCCCACGCTTCCGGGTTCTGTGACCGGATCAACCGTATGCCCGCTTCCAAAATGGTCGGTTCGCCAACCGCCTTGCGAGCGATCCTTTCGGGCCATTGCCAGCTTTCGGGCATGGCGCGGGCGATGGTGCCGGGAAGAATCGCCCAAAGCATGATCCCGGCAGCTAACCCCACGCCCGCAAAGCGCCAGGTCTGGCGCTTCTGCTCGTCCTCGGTGCGGACACGACCGACAATTGCAGCGAGCCGACCGGTTGCAAGCTCCAGATCTTTGCGGCCCTGCCGGAACAGGTCGCTGGAGTCGCGCAGCATGTCGTGGGAAGCGCGCTTGATCTGAACCGCGATGTCTTCCGGCGTCAGATCGATGGCAGGCTTGTTGCCAATTGTGCTCAACGTCTTGGAGACCTGTGCCAGCTGATCGGCCATCTGGCCGAGCGTAGCCGTGTAGTCAGGGATCACGATGTCGGCGCGCTCCCTGGCCATGTTCTGGACCGTATGGCGTACCATCGCCATTTCGCCTTCGAGGCGGGCGAAGGCTTCGGTTGCCGGATCGGTTTCTGTCGCTGCCTCCGGTTGTGGTGCCGGGGCAGGCGGTTCCTCAACATCGAGGTCCAGTTGCACTTCTTCGATGTGGTCGTCTTCCATGTCGGTTCTCCTAAATGCCCATGTCGAAAGCGCGGGTGCGCTCGCGGGCGAGGGTTGCAGTGAGTTCATTGGCGATGCTGCGTTCGGGCTTCGGATCGATGCCGAGTTCGCGCGTCTTGCCGCGCAGCAGGCTTTCGACCTGCGGATCGCGTTCAAGTCCCTTTGCCAGCTCCATCAGCTTGGCGGACACGCGGGCAGCGCCCGCACGGTCGCCCTGCTGTTCAAGCTGCTTCCGCGCCGTGCTCAAACCCTGCCAGTCGCTGACAAAGCGCTCTGTTCGCAGCGCCGGATCGGTGCGCACGGCGGCTTCGTGCTGTATGGCGCGCATGGCTTCCTGGCTGCGTCCGCCAGCTGCCGCTGCAATCAGCTCAGGACGCCGCTCAAGCGCCTTGGCGAGGTCGGTGGCGGCATGGGGCCGGATCGCTTCGAGCGTCTTTCCTGCCTTCTCCAGCGCGTCTTTCTGATGCGGCAGGACGGGCAAGCCCTGCGCCTGCATCGTGCCGATATCGCCAAGCGCACGGGCAAAGCGTTCGACCGCGCGGCGTTGCTCGTTCTGCGTGTTCGGCTGCACTGGAAGCGGCTCAAGTTGTCGGGCTTGCGGGCGGAAGTTTCCGAAGATGGATTTCGCCTTCTCCGGCGCCTGCCGAACCATCTCCGAGACCCGCTCGCGGAAGCTGATACCGCGCAGTTCAGCGAAAGCCTGTTCGGGCTTGTAGTCGCCCGCCATGTCCTTCCCACGCTCGCGGCTGGACATGGATCGCCAGGCACTGCCTCGTGTGCTCATCGATCACCGTCAGCATGCGGAACACCTTTCCGTCATGCGTGCGATCCATGACGAAGTCATAGCTCCAGACGTGACCAGGATCCTTCGCGAGCCGGCCCGTAAGTCTGCGGATCTATCCCGACCGTATTGTCATCGCCGCCGAAGGGCAGGTGCTATGCGAACATCGGCAGCTTATCACGCGGGCGCATCATCTGCGGGGCCAGACAGTCTATACTGGCGGCATTATCTCGCAGTAATCCAGCGCAAGCCCGGAGCCCTGCGCAACGGCGCCCCCTTTACCGGGATGCCCGATGCCTTCCGCCAGTTGCAGTCACACCTTCTCAGCACCCCGGCGGCGACAGGGAGATGGTCGATATCCTCTCGCTGTTTCTGCATCCCGATGAGCAGGCGGTGCTATGTGCGGTCGAGCTGGCGCTGGAAGCCGGCGTTCCCACCAAGACCATATCGTCAACCTGCTGCATCGGCTGATCGATGATAAGCCGAGCAGTGTCGAGGTGATCGATGCCCCGCAGGCGTTCAGCCTGAACCGCGAGCCAAAGGCCAATGTGGCACGATACGATACCCTGCGCGGAAAGGATCTTCGCCTTGCGTCATGATCCTGCCAGCGCGGCTGTGGTGGTCATGCTGCGTGGCCTGAAGATGTACGGCATGGCGCAGGCTGCCGACGACCTGATCGAGCAGGGAGCCCCAGCCTTCGGTACGGCGGTTCCGATCCTTTCCCAGCTGCTCAAGGCCGAGGTAGCCGAACGCGAGGTTCGCTCGATCGCCTACCAGATGAAGGCCGCCCGCTTCCCGGCCTACGTGGATCTGGCCACCTTCGATTTTGCGTCCAGCGAAGCGAACGAGGCCATGATCCGCCAGCTCCATCGCGGCGAGTTTATCGATGGCGCCCACAACGTCGTTCTGATCGGTGGCCCGGGCACCGGCAAGACCCATATCGCCACTGCGCTGGGAGTTTAGGCAGTCGAGCACCACCGCAAAAAGGTGCGCTTCTCTTCCACGGTCGATCTGGTAAACGCGCTGGAGCAGGAAAAAGTGATGAACAAGGCTGGCCAGCTTGCCGAGCGGCTTCTGCGGCTCGACCTCGTGATCCTCGACGAGCTTGGATATCTGCCGTTCAGCCCGTCAGGCGGGCATTGCTGTTCCACCTGCTCAGCAAACTCTACGAGCGCACCAGCGTCGTCATCACGAGCAACCTGAGCTTCTCGGAATGGGCCAGCGTGTTCGGCGATGCCAAGATGACCACTGCATTGCTCGACCGACTGACCCCATCACTGCCACATCTTCGAAACCGGCAATAACAGCTTCCGCTTCAAGGCATCCGCTGCCAAGAGCAAACAGAAAAAGGAGACCACACAACACTAGACCAAATCCGAAGCCGGGAGAAAATAACCCTCCCGCAACCCGGGTCACATCTCAGCGAAAATCAACAGGCGCAGATCGAGGCCTTCGTTGAGCATTACAATCACCAGCGCTACCATGAGAGCCTGAGCAACGTGACGCCCGCAGACGCCTACTTCGGCAGAGCTCCAGCCATCATCCAACAACGAGAAAGGATCAAACGCAACACCATCGCACATCGGCGCTTGCAGCACCGCAAGCTTGCCGCCTAACATCAACCCCAGACAAGGCCGACGCTTCGCTAATTTACGCCGCGAATTGTGCCAGATGTTCTGACGACTGACTTGGTTGGGGTGTTTTGTTCACGCGAACCTCTGGGCGCAGCCGTAGATTTATGGCTGATTGAGCTTGCCTGATGGTATCATGAGTGCATTGCCGGTATGACATCCTTGCAATATCCGCCTCTATCTCGCGAGTAATAGCGGTTTCCTGCTCCGCTGTGTTCGTCCGTTTCCGTGTCAAGACTGAAAAGACCACTAAATGATGCATCACCTAGACCAAAAAGCGATACGAAAGGCCGATAATGGCACGTCAAAATCTCGCCTGTGATAGTGAGCCCAACCTCCGCCGTGAACAGCTCTTACAGGCGGCGGCGCTGCTCTTCCAGAAAAATGGATATCAGGGCGCTACAGTGAGACAGATTGCAGATGCTACGGGCCTGACCTCCGGCAGCATCTTTTACTACTTTAAAAGTAAAGAAGACTTGCTCGAAGAAATAATTTCGCAGGCGATGAAGTCTGGACTGCAAATTGTTCACGAACATCTTTCAACCGCAACGGGCCCCTTGTCTAGATTCCAGGCTCTCGCCCTTGCGCACCTTACGGCTATAATGGGACCGTTGGGTTCAGCTCATGATGTCTCCTTTCGAGATTGGAAATTGCTTTCTCCCGATGCAAGGGACCGATTGCGCACAGTCAACCAACAGTATCGCGAGGTGTGGATGCAGGTTCTGAACGAACTCAAATCAAATCAGTACCTGCTCAGCGATCCAGAGCGTTGTCGGCTTTACATGCTTGCTGCACTGAATTGGGGCCCCGCCCGAAAAAACCTCACAGAATCTTCTCAACTTGCAAGTGCCGCCAACCTCTTCTGTTCAATTGCGCTCAATCTAGATGAAGAAGAGTTTCACAAACTTTGTGCTGCGGAGAAGAGCGGCGACAAGCCGAAAGACGTAGATTGATGTAGAAATAAGAGGGCCTTACTGTTTTTGCGCTACAGATCTAGCGCGGACCCATGCATCCTTCAGCGAGGCTGACATGATCCGCAATTTTTCCAATCTGCATCCTTGCACAAGAGAATGACCCTGCCTGGAACCGGGCCCCACGCTCAAGCGCTGGTAGAGGGTCCAGGACCGGGCTGGCGCATTCATTCCATCTTGACCGTCGACGATTGAAGCCATCGCTTTCTATCCCGATCCGCGCTCAACAAGACGCTCGCCAATTTCTCACGCAAGAAATTCAAGAAAAGGGTGACAAGGCCTTCGCCTTTTCGCGAAGTTCGTATTTCTGGATCTTTCCTGTGGCTGTCTTGGGAAGCTCTTGAAGAGTGACGCGGGTCGGGCATTTGAAATGAGCGAGATGGTCTCGACAAAAGGCAATAATCTCGTCGGGGTCAGCGCTTTTGTTTGCGACAGTTTCGATGAAAGCGTGTGGCGTTTCCCCCCACTTTTCATGGGGGGCGGCCACTACCGCTGCTGCGGAAACAGCGGGATGTTTATATAGAACTTCTTCTATCTCAATGCTGGAGATATTCTCTCCGCCGGATATAATGATATCTTTGGAACGATCTTTGATCTCTACGTAGCCGCCGGGGTACCAGACGGCCAGATCGCCGCTGTGGAAATAGCCGCCAGAGAGCGCTTCCCGTGTTGCTTCGGGGTTTTTATAGTAACCAGTCATTACCACGTTACCTCGGAACATGACTTCCCCGATCGTCACGCCATCTTGTGGAACCGGCAGCATTGTCTCGGGATTTATTACAGCTATCTCTTCCACAACTGGGTAGCCGACGCCTTGACGCGCCATCAGCGTGGCCTGCTCGTCTTGAGATAACGCATCCCACTCCGGGTGCCATTCACAGACAGCACAGGGTCCGTAGACTTCAGTCAACCCGTATGTATGTGTGATATCGAAGCCGGTCGCACTGGCCTTGGCCAACAAGGACGAGGGGGGCGCAGCACCCGCCGTCATAATGGAGAGGGGTGCCCGCTCAGTGGTGATTGCGTTGGCGGCATCGACCAGCATTCTCACTACGATCGGCGCCCCGCACAAATGTGTAACCTTGTGCTTCTCAATCAAATCGAGAAGCGCGTTGGGATCGACCCCGCGAACGCAAACATTCACTCCCGCCTGCAATGCGATTGTCCAGGGAAAGCACCAGCCATTGCAATGAAACAGGGGAAGGGACCAGAGGTAAACGCAGAACCGTGGCAACCCCCACGAAAGCGAGTTGCCTATTGCGTTCAGATAAGCCCCGCGATGATGAAGTAAAACGCCTTTGGGATCACCGGTTGTGCCAGAGGTATAGTTAAGAGCGATCGGATCAAGTTCGTTCAGATTGGGCGCTGGTAGATCGGTGATCGCCTCGCTCAGGAATTCCTCGTAGGATAATTGCGCAAAAGTAGGTTTGCTGCCGCTCGCCGCGTCCTCAATGTCGATCACCAGAAGGTTGCGTGTGCAATTGGAAATCGCTTCACCGGCAACCTTTGCATAGTGCCGGTCGACGAGGAAGACTCGCGTTTCTGCATGCTCAAGAATGAAAGCAATTGCATCGGGGTCAAGACGCGTGTTGATCGCATTGATGACACCCCCCGCCATAGGAATTCCGAAACTGGCCTCCAGCGCAGCGGGAATATTATCTGCCAAAATCGAAACTTTCTCGCCGCTTTTAACGCCTCTTCCGGCCAGAGCTCCAGCCAGATTGTAGCAGCGGTTTGCGAATTGCGCCCAGGTCCAGCTACGCTCCTCAAAGATCACAGCCACATGATGACCAAAGACTTGTGCGGTGCGCTGTAGAAAGCTCAACGGCGTCAACGGTGAATAATTGGCCTGGTGACCGATATTCTCTGGATTCCCGCTACCCTTCGTCATTCCGATCTCCCTAAAAATCGAATATAGTGATATTTTTCGCAAAAATTGCCGATCTGAATATACAGATATATTCACTAATGGCTTCAGCCACGGTTGCTCTCTTTCCCTCGCTTATCTCCGACAAGTGACGGGCGGAGGCCCCTTGACGAGCTGTTAGGTGCGACCTAGCTTCTAATCAAGCGCTCGATTAGCGATTCGACATCCATCAGGCGGCGTGCAACAAAGGACAGGAGGCTCAAAGTGCTAGATAATTCAAGGCCATCCGAAGGAATTCGCTTCGAAGAACTGATTCTCGACGACCGCGTACATTCTACTCTCTACACCGACAGCGAGGTATTCGAGGCCGAGATGGACTCCATTTTTCGCAATGGATGGGTCTTCATTTGTCACGATTCGGAAATTCCCAAGGCGGGCGATTTCGTAAGGCGTAATGTGGGGCGCGACCCGGTTTTTGCCGTCCGCGGTCGTGATGGCGAGATCTCCGTCATCGTCAATCGCTGTGCGCATCGCGGCAATATCATCTGCCAAGAGGAACGTGGCAATGCCAAGGCGTTTGTCTGCCAGTATCATGGTTGGGCTTACGACACGAAGGGTGGACTTGTTGATGTGCCGTATCCAGCCGGTTTCAAGGGCGATTTTTCTTGTCACGGTCTGGAGCGTCTCGCGAAAGTGGACAGCTATCAGGGTTTCGTGTTCGCAAGCTTTAACCCCACTGTGCCATCGTTGGGCGACCATCTGGGTCGCGCGACAGAATTGATCGATCGTGCGGTCGAGATGTCGCCGGTAGGGAGGATCAATTTATCAGGCGGTTGGGTTCGCCATCAATTGAACTGCAATTGGAAGATGCTTCCAGAGAATGACACCGATGGCTACCATGTGAACTTCGTCCACCCTTCCTTCGCGCAGGCTATCAGATCCAATTATGACGAAGCGGTGCTGCAGGATGAGGAAAGTCTGAAATCCGAGGCAAAGGACTGGGGAAATGGTCACACTGAGCTGAACTTTTCGCCGTCATATTCCCGCCCGCTCGAATGGTTTGGCTGTGCAGAGGATAGGTATCCTTCTTATTCAAAAGCCCTCAGGGAAGCGTACGGTCAGGAAAAGGGTGATAAGATATTGCTCGATGGGCCGCCGCATGCGGTAATTTTCCCCAACCTGTTCCTCGGGGAAATGAACATTGTTCGGTTTGAGCCCGTCGCGCCGGGCGTATGCCTCCACATCCACACGCCGATGTATCTCGAAGGCGTGGATGACGATGTAAATCAGCGGATCTTGCGTCAATCAGAAGGGGCGTTGGGTCCGACGGCATTTTTGCTCGCTGATGACAGCGTGATCGCGGAGCGGACGCAGCTCGCCTTGGCCGGAAAGGGTGGCTGGCTTGATCTCAGCCGTGGCGCCGAAAGAGAGGTAACTGACGATAATGGTGTCGTAGTGGGCCATTTGACCGATGAGACATCCAATCGAGGGTTTTGGCGACACTACAAGCAAGTGATGCAGGGTCCAGATCAAAGTTCTCCGACCGCTGCTGCTGCCGCCGCTTGATATCGAAGCCTCAGGATTCTCTAGCGACTATTCAGGTCGACCTTGATTCCCCAAGTGAAAAGATTGCGAAAAATGGTTACAATAGAAGAGCGCCTGCGGGTTGAAGAATTCTTGTTCAAGGAGGCGCGTCTCGCAGACGAATCGCGCTATTCGGAATGGGAGGCTCTGGCAGAGGATGACATGCATTACTGGGTTCCTGCCGAGGCGGGACAGGATCCGGATGATGGTCGGATTTCTATCCTCAACGACAACCGCACCAGGCTGGCCACGCGTATCCGCCAGTTGAACACCGGTGTGCGGCATGCGCAGGTTCCACCTTCTCGTATGTGCAGGATCATATCGAACGTTGAAATCGAAACAATTGCTGATGGTGAGTATTTCGTTCGTTCGAATGTGGTTCTCTACGAATATCGCATTCAGGCAGACAAAGAGATGGAAGTTTGGCCTGCGCGTGTCGAGCATAAACTTCGAATGCGAGATGGCGAGATGAAAATGTTCAGCAAGCACATCCACCTGCTCAATTCTGAAGGACCGGTGCGGGGTCTTTCATTCATCATCTAGGGTCCGTCGACTAGTTTTTATGGAGCTTGGTTTGGGAAAAGTGAAGGCAGTCAGAAAATTCGTAGCGAAGGCCGCGATTACCGGGCTGGGGCAAAGCACTTTTTCCCGCGAACCGGGCTCTTCGCCTAGGGCGCTTGCTGCGCAAGCCTGTCTCGCAGCGCTGGCTGACAGGTCAGCGGGAGTGGACATAATTGATGGGCTGCTGTTGAACAGAAGCCCGATCGAGCCAAGTGAGGTTCTACCACTGCATCTTAAGCGCGATCTGGGTCTTGGCGATCTGTCATTGCTGGCGAGCATTGAGGCAGAAGGCAGTTCGGCAATACAGATGATCCAGTATGCGGCGCTCGCTATCGAAGCTGGTGGCGCAAGCAATGTCTTGTGCGTTTTCGCAGATGCTCCTGTCCGAAGCGCCGGGGCGGCCAAAACCTATTCTGGCTCGATGGATCTGACTGGCCTTCCTGGTTGGGATGCGAGCAGCGGTTTGCATGGCGCGGTCGGCGCATTCGCGATTTCTGCGCAGCGGTATTTTCATGTTTATGGAGCTGATGACCGGGCTCTTTATGCTGCGGCCTCCGCCGACAGGGCGTGGGCATCGCTTAACCCGCAGGCGTTTATTAGAGGGCCACTGGGGGAGGATGATTACTTCAACTCTCGCTGGATAGTGGAGCCGCTAAGGCTCTTCGACTGTGCCTTTCCGGTCAACGGCGCGGTTGCCGTAATCGTCAGTTCGCTGGACGAAGCGGACAATTGCCCTAAGCAGCCAGCCTACCTCCATGCGTTCGGACAAGGTCATTCTGGAGCGCGCAACCTTGCCGGCAATAGTCCTGAGACGCAGACCGGTGCCGAAATTGCTTCAGCTAAATTGCTTGAGACACTTGGTGCCACACCGGCACTCTACGATTATTGTGAACTGTATAGCCCATTTACAATCACCTCGATACTTGCACTCGAAGGGTATGGCCTGTGCCAGCCTGGCGAAGCACCAGACCTTATTGCCAGCGGCACGACAAAACCGGGCGGGAAGCTTCCAGTAAATACCGGAGGAGGCCATCTTTCCTCCTACTATCTGCAAGGCATGACTCCGGTTCATGAGGCCGTGGTTCAAGCCCGTGGCGATGGCGGGGAGCGTCAGGTGCCCAAGAACGATATCGGACTTGTGACCGGCTTTGGCGGAAGGATGGAATATCATTCGGCGATGACCATCAGTCCGCACAGGGAGCTATAAAGATGTCGGGCGGCGGTAGCAGTATCCCGAATGCAGTCGACGATCCGTTCTCGGGCAAGATCCGCCAGCTTGCGGAGGCGGGGCGACTATGTTGCCTGCAATGCGCGGACGGTTGCGGCGTGGTCGATTATGCCGCGCGGATATGCCCGAAATGTGCCGGTCCACTTGAGGTCTCGGAAACAAAGGGCTTCGGGGAGATATATTCTTTCGTCATATATCACACAAAATACGATCCGGAACTCGATCCTCCCTATACTACCATTCTCGTCGAGCTTGATGAGGGGTGCAGGCTCACCGCGTTACTCGAAGATGACGGTTCGGGTGCGCCTACGATTGGGGATCCAGTAAGTTTCAAAGAGATTCAGAACGGCAGGGTTTGGTTCCAATCATGCCGATCAAATAACTAATAGAGCAAGTAAGTTGTTCATCAAAACTAAAACACGAGGTTGTCATGGGAAGAGTTTCAGAGGCAAGAGATCAGTTCCCCAAGGACATTGGATGCGATCGGGCGGGGCAAAATGCCACCGAAGACGTGAATGTCCAGATGTTGCCGCGTGAATTGATACGTCGAACCGGAAGCAATAATCCGAAAAAGGTCGCCTATGTCTGCGGGGACCGCGAAGCGAATTGGGGTCAAATGGATGCTCGCTCGGATCGCATTGCGGCCGTCCTGCTTTCGATGGGATGCCGTGTCGGCGACGCGGCTGCCATCATCGCTCCTGAATGCATTGAGGTTTATGAACATTTCTTCGCCTGCATGAAGGCGGGCGCAATCCGGGTGGGAATAAATCGCAGATTCACTCCTACTGAAATGATTCATGTGCTTAGAGATTCCAACGCAAGGTATCTCTTTGTTCACGCGTCTTGTACTGATCAAATTGAAATTATCAGAGACGTTCTCGATGAGCTCGATATTGGGGTCATCGGTTTCGGCGGTGCTCATAATTTCGCGAGCGACCTTGATACATTGACGGATGCCGTAGCCTCAGTGCCGGATATGCCCTTGCTCTCATCCGAAAATCCGTTGTTCTACAGCTATACTTCGGGAACTACCGGTGTGCCAAAGGGCGCTGTTTTAACCCACGGTGCGGTGACTGTCACAATACTTCATGCGCTGGCGGAATTCGGCTTCGTTCGCGATGATCGATTCTTCCTTCCAACCGGAAATGCCTGGGTTGCTGTGGTTCTTGCGTTTCTCGGTCTTGGCAATGGAATGACGCACATTATTGCTGATGGCGACTATGATCGGGGCACCTTCTTCGATACCGTGAAAGAGAAATCGGTCACGGCATTTCTTCTCGCTCCGACAATGCTCAAATGGGCACTTGAGGACAACAAGGCGACGCCGTTCGATCTCTCCTCCGTCCGCTTGATTGTCTATGGCTCCTCCCCCGCTTCTCCGCACCTCATCAGGAGCGTGCATGAGACTTTCGGTAAAGACATGATCAATGTCTATGCGCTCACCGAGACGACTTGGGGCGGGGTCTCCTTCCTCTCGCCGGAAGACCATCGGCGTGGTCTGAGCACAAAACCGAAGCTGCTTTCTTCAGTCGGGCGAGTTGCGTCTCATTTTGAAATTTCAATCCGAAGCGAAGACGGGCAACCAGTGGCCGTTGGGGAGCCCGGTGAAGTCTGGCTTCGCGGGCCCACGGTTATGGCCGAATACCTGAATCTGCCGGAGCAAACGCAAGAAGTGCAGAGTGAGGGTTGGCTCCGCACGAATGATATCGGCTCGCTAGATGAGGAAGGCTACCTATATCTTCTGGATCGACAGAAGTTTCTCATAATTTCCGGGGGAGTTAATGTTTATCCCGCTTCCGTCGAGGAAGTGATCGTTAAGCATCCGGGTGTCGCGGATATTTGCGTTGTGGGACTGCCTCACCCGGAATGGGGTGAAGCTGTTGTAGCGGTTGTTCATCGCGCTGATTCCCATCCCGAGCTGAGCCACACCGAATTGATCGAGTTCTGCAGGGACAAGCTCAACCGTCCCTCGGTTCCAAAGCACATTGTCTTCACACAAGAAGACTTTCCGCTGACGACAAACTTCAAAGTGCGAAAAAATGATGTTCGCAATCTGCTGATGTCGAGGCCGCAGGACATACCTTGGGATCTCGAAGGGTGAAATAGATCGGCAATCCGAAGGTTGGTGTTGTTGCCTTCCTGAACGGCTTGCACTGTCAGTAATAGAAAAGGATTGGCTTAAAATCATGGTAGATGCGAACCAAGAAGCCGCGCGCGCAGAAGTTGGCCAATCATTAGACGTTGGAGGATCCTCGACGAATTATCACGATGTCGGTGAAGGCCCGCCGGTTCTCCTTGTTCACGGTTCTGGCCCAGGGGTCACCGCCTGGGCAAACTGGCGTCTGAATATTCCGGTCCTTGCCGAGAGTTTTCGCGTCATCGCGCCCGACATGTTTGGTTTTGGCTATTCTGACAGCAAAGGCCGAATTCAGGACAAGCAGGTCTGGGTCGATCAATTGGCCTCCCTTCTCGATGCGTTGGGTATCGACAAGATTTCGATGGTTGGAAATTCGTTCGGTGGGGGGGTCACACTCGCTTTCATGATTGCGCATCCTGATCGGGTCGATCGTGCAGTTCTCATGGGGCCAGCAGGTCTGAATTTTTCCATCACCCCGGCACTGGACAAGGTCTGGGGATACGAGCCATCGATTGAAGCGATGAGAGAGTCTCTCAAATATCTCGCCTGGGACCATTCTCGCCTGACGGACGATCTCATTCAATCACGTTACGAGGCCAGCATCCGTCCCGGCATGCTGGAACCCTATCGCGAAACCTTTGGTGGCGAAGATCGCCAGAACAATGTCGCCATGCTTGCCAGTCGCGAAGAGGACATCGGCAATATCGAGCACGAGACGCTAATTCTTCATGGAATTGCCGATCAGGTAATACCGCTGGACTCAACCGTGCGTCTGGCCGGCCTGATGAAGCGAGCAGATCTTCATCTGTTCTCCGAATGTGGTCACTGGGTCCAGATTGAACGCCTGGCGAGCTTCAACCGGATGGTGACGGAATTCTTCAAACACGGCCTCAAGGCTTAATTAGAGAGGAGATCGATCATGGCAGTTACCGGAGTTATTCGTCCCGGATACGTACAGTTGAGGGTTCTGGATCTTGAGGAGGCGATTGAGCATTATCGCGATCGTATCGGCCTTAATCTCGTTTCACGCGAGGGCGACCGTGCGTTCTTCCAGGCTTTTGATGAATTCGACAGGCACAGCATCATCCTGCGCGAAGCCGACCATCCGGGCATGGACGTGATGGGTTTCAAGGTCGCTAAGGATACAGATCTCGATCATTTTGCCGAGCGTTTGCTCGATATGGGCGTTCATGTGGATGTGCTTCCGGAAGGTGAAGATCCTGGTGTTGGCCGCAAGATCCGGTTCAAACTTCCAACGCAACATGTTTTCGAACTCTATTCCGAGATGGAACTGTCGCAGACCGGCCCAGCAATCAGCGACCCGGATGTCTGGGTGGTTGAACCGCGAGGCATGCGTGTGACCCGGTTCGATCACTGCGCACTCAACGGGGTAGATATCGCTGCTTCAGCCAAGATCCTGGTCGATGCTCTCGATTTCTCGATCACTGAGGAACTGGTCGATGAGGCGAGCGGGGGACGCATGGCAATCTTCCTCAGCTGTAGCAACAAGGCGCACGATGTCGCGTTCCTCGGCGCTCCGGAAGACGGCAAGATACATCATACGTCTTTTAACCTGGAATCGTGGCACGATGTGGGCCACGCTGCGGACATCATCAGCCGCTACGATATTTCGCTAGATATCGGCCCGACGCGCCACGGCATCACCCGCGGTCAGACAATTTACTTCTTCGACCCGTCAGGCAATCGCAACGAAACCTTCAGTGGCGGGTACTTCTATTATCCCGACAACCCTCGACGCACGTGGAAGGCCGAAAATGCCGGTAAAGCGGTCTTTTACTACGAAAAGGCACTCAATGATCGCTTCATGACGGTCAATACCTGATCATGGAGGGTGTTATTTCGATCCAGACGGTCAGTCATGAACTGGCACTCACGGCCGTAGCAGCGGCTGTTGCTAGGGGGGCAGACATGGACTGTCCGGTGGCTGCAGCCGTCGTCGGTGCGGGAGGAGATCTGCTCGCTTTTCTGCGTGCCAACGGTTCGCCTGCACCCTCAAACAAGATCGCCCAGGACAAGGCCTGCACTGCAGCCAGCTTTCGGGTTCCTACGCCGGACTTTTACGTGATGGTCTCGGGCAATCCAGCGCTGCGAGACGGGATTGGAAGGCAGCCCGGGATTGCTATGTTTGCCGGTGGATTGCCGATCGAAATCAACGGAGAGTGTGTCGGCGCAATCGGGGTCTCGGGCGGATCAGAAGAACAGGATGTAGAATGCGCCAATGCTGGCCTCGCCGTGATTGACGCCCGACAGTTTTAACAATCAGTCCGAATTGCAATTCTAGGATATTCCGTAGCAATGACATCCTATGCCTCCCCTGCAGTGACAGACACTGTTCTCAACTTTATCGACGGTACCTATCGCGAGGGAAGCGAGGGCAAGTCGTTCCCCAATTTTAATCCAGCCACTGGGGAGCAGATAGGTCTCGTTCAGGAGGCAAGCGCCGACGATGTCGCGGACGCGGTTGCCGCTGCGAGGAATGCGCTCAATGGGCGCTGGGGCAGCATGACTACTTCTGAGCGTGTCAAGCTGATCACCGCCGTGGCGGCAGAGATTGAGCGCCGATCCGACGATTTTCTGGCGGCGGAAGTGGCCGATACTGGCAAACCTCGCGCTGTCGCCGCCCATATCGACATACCTCGCGGCGCAGCGAATTTCAGGATGTTCGCCGATGTAATTTCGACCATGCCCGGCGAGAGCTTCATCACAGACACGCCCGATGGAGGGCAGGCCAACAATTACACGGTTCGCAAGCCAAAAGGGGTAATTGCGGTAATCTGCCCCTGGAATTTCCCGCTATTGCTGATGACATGGAAGGTCGGCCCGGCACTGGCTTGTGGTAATACCGTAGTCGTCAAACCTTCGGAAGAAACACCCCGGACGGCCGCTTTGCTTGGTGAAGTGATGAACGCAGTCGGAATGCCGGATGGCGTCTATAATGTCGTTCATGGCTTCGGGCCTGGCTCGGCGGGTGAGTTTCTTACGTCAAATAGCGACGTTGACGCGATCACTTTCACCGGAGAGACCCGCACCGGCGAAAAAATTATGCAAAAGGCAGCAGTCGGCGTGCGGGACGTATCGTTCGAACTGGGAGGAAAAAACGCAGGGATTGTTTTCGCGGATGCTGATTTGAATAAGGCCGTAGAAGGGCTGTCGCGCGCGGTTTTCATGAATACAGGACAGGTGTGTCTGGGGACGGAACGTGTCTATGTTGAACGTCCTGTCTACGAGGAGTTCGTCGCGCGAATGAAGGAGGCCGCGGAAGGATTCAAGCCAGGTGCGATCGACGATCCCGCTTACCTTGGTCCGCTGATAAGCGCTGAGCACCGCGATAAAGTTCTGGGTTACTATCGCCGCGCCGTTGAAGAAGGCGCGACCGTGGTGACCGGCGGTGGCACTCCTGAGCTTTCCGGGCCAGAATGGGCAGGCTTTTTTGTTCAGCCCACCGTTTGGACCGGACTTTCACACGACAGCACAGTGATGCGCGAGGAGATCTTCGGTCCTTGCTGCGGGGTAATCCCCTTCGACGAGGAGGACGAAGTCATCGCGCTGGCGAATGATTCGCCCTACGGCCTTTGTGCCTCAATCTGGAGTGAGAACATGTCTCGCGGACACCGCGTCGCGGCAGCGATGGATGTCGGTGTCTGCTGGGTGAATTCCTGGTTCTTGCGGGATCTTCGCACGGCCTTTGGTGGCTCTGGCCATTCGGGAATTGGTCGCGAGGGTGGGGTGCACAGCCTCGAATTCTATACCGAACTTACCAACATTTGCGTGAAGCTGTAAGATCATGACTACCAACACGACTATTGACCCAGCCATCATTGATCGGGCCGCTTGTGCTTTGCGCGAGGCGGCTAAGAGCGGCAAGGAAATCGACCCTGTCAGGGATATGATCAGCGCAGGCGGTTTGGACGCGGCCTATGCTGTGCAAGAGAGCAATACCAGACATTATTTGGCCAAGGGGCGGCGTCTGGTTGGGCGCAAGATCGGCCTGACGTCGCTGGCTGTCCAGAATCAGCTCGGGGTAGACCAGCCCGATTACGGCATGCTGTTCGCAGATATGGACGTGGCAGAAGGCATGCCTGTTTCACTCGATCGGGTTATCCAGCCCAAGGTCGAGGCAGAAATCGCAATAGTCGTTGGCCGCGATCTTCCGCACCCTGACCTGACGACTGCTGAGCTGATCCGGGCAATCGAATACGTCGTGCCTGCGATCGAAATCGTCGATAGCCGGATTGCGAACTGGGACATCAAGATTTGGGATACGATTGCCGACAATGCTTCAAGCGGCCTGTTCGTCCTGGGCGCGGTACCGCGCAAGCTCGAAGGGATCGACCTGCGCAGCTGCGGCATGGTTATGGAATCAAAAGGCGAACCGATTTCGGTGGGTGCCGGAATTGCGTGCCTGCATAGCCCGATTACCGCTTCCTTGTGGCTGGCCCAAGTGATGGCCAAGGCCGGGCGCCCTTTGATGGAAGGTGACGTCATTCTGTCAGGAGCGCTTGGGCCGATGGCCGGGGTTTCGCCAGGCGATATCGTAGAAGCGCGGATCAACGGCCTTGGAATAGTCCGGGCAGTATTTGCTGCAGACGCAAACTAAAACATGAAGTGGAGACTGGTCACATGACCAAAATGAAATGCGCGATTATCGGGTCTGGAAATATCGGAACTGATCTTATGATCAAGCTGCTCAAGGGTTCAGACACACTGGAATTGTCTGCGGTGGTAGGCATCGATGCGGCATCTGAAGGTCTGGCTATGGCACAAGAGCGAGGCGTTAAGACCACGCATGAGGGGATCGAGGGCCTGATGCGTATGCCGGAATATGCGGAAATCGGCATCGCCTTCGATGCTACTTCAGCCTATGCGCACAAGGCGCACGATGAAGCTTTCGCTCGCGAAGGAAAGCTAATGGTTGATCTTACGCCGGCGGCAATTGGACCAGCCACCATCCCTCCGGTCAACCCGGCAATCGACCCTTCAGTGCGAAACATCAACATGGTGACCTGCGGCGGCCAAGCAACGATCCCGATCGTGGCGGCGGTATCCCAGGTCGCGACGGTGCACTATGCCGAAATCGTGGCGTCGGTTTCTTCGCGTTCTGCTGGGCCGGGAACTCGCGCAAATATTGACGAATTCACTCGCACAACCGCCAGAGCGATCGAAACGGTAGGTGGCGCGGGCAAAGGCAGAGCGGTGATCATACTCAATCCCGCCGAACCGCCGATGATTATGCGCGATACCATATTCACGCTGTCCGAGATGGTCGATGAGGGCAAGGTCCGCGATTCTGTTCATGCGATGATTGCCAGGGTTCAGTCATATGTGCCGGGGTACCGACTCAAACAGGACGTCCAGTTTGAACGTTTCGGCTCGAACCGACCGCTCAAGATTCCGGGTTACGGTGAATTCGAAGGTCTCAAGACCAGCGTGTTTCTCGAAGTCGAGGGAGCAGGGGACTACCTCCCTAACTATTCGGGCAACCTCGACATCATGACAGCGGCTGCAAAGGCCGCGGGAGAAAGTCTGGCCAAAACACACATGGAAAAGAGTGCAGCATGACGTTCAACCCCGAATCCGACCGCCTTTACATTCAAGATGTGACCTTACGCGACGGGATGCACGCCATCCTTCACATGTATGGAACGGACAGCGTTCGGACGATTGCCAAAGCGCTGGATGATGCGGGAGTCGATGCGATCGAGGTATCGCACGGCGATGGCCTGAACGGATCGACCTTCAATTATGGCTTCGGTGCACATACCGACTGGGACTGGATAGAGGCGGCAGCCGAGGTTATCCAAAACGCTGTCCTGACAACGCTTCTTGTTCCTGGTATCGGCACGGTCGAGGAACTCAAACAGGCCTATTCGATGGGGGTTCGCTCGGTGCGTGTTGCGACGCATTGTACCGAGGCTGACGTTTCCAAACAGCACATTGGTATTGCCCGCGATTTGGGCATGGATGTCTCTGGCTTTCTGATGATGAGCCATATGATCGATGCAGAGGCATTGGCCCAACAAGCGCAACTGATGGAAAGTTATGGCGCGCAATGTGTCTATGTCACGGATAGTGGTGGCGCGCTTGATATGGATGGCGTTTCGGAGCGGCTTCAGGCTTATGAGCGGGTACTCAAGCCCGAAACCGAACGCGGTATTCACGCGCATCATAACCTTTCGCTCGGCGTGGCGAATTCGATCGTCGCGGCTCAGGCGGGGGCGGTGCGGATCGATGCGAGTCTTGCCGGAATGGGGGCGGGAGCAGGGAATGCGCCACTCGAAGTTTTCATCGCGGCCGCGAACCGCAAGGGTTGGAAGCATGGATGCGATGTAATGGCATTGATGGACGCTGCGGACGACCTGATCCGACCCCTGCAGGATCGACCGGTTCGAGTTGATCGGGAAACGCTTAGCCTTGGCTATGCTGGTGTCTATTCCAGTTTTCTGCGCCACGCGGAGAAGGCCTCAGAGCAATATGGAATCGATACTCGCGAGATCCTCGTCGAACTTGGCAACCGTCGCATGGTTGGTGGCCAGGAGGATATGATCACCGATGTTGCGCTTGATTTGATCAAGGCGAAGGCTAGCTGAAATGGATAGGCTCTTACGCTACGCCGAAACGCTCGACACAGCTGCACGAAAGGCGAAGGCGACTGCACAGGTAAAGCCTCAAGACCACGCTTTCACCGTAGCCGAAGCATATCAGGTCCAGAAATTATCTGTAGATCGCCGTTTGTCGCGCGGAGAGAAACGCATTGGTGTAAAAATGGGGCTGACCAGTCGGGCCAAGATGCAGCAAGTCGGGGTTGAAGAGGTCGCCTGGGGGCGCTTGACCGATGCCATGCTTGTAGAGGAAGGCTCAGCACTGTCGCGCAAGCGCTTTGTCCATCCCCGCGTCGAACCGGAGATTGCCTTTCTGATGAAGGCACCTCTGGCCGGTGATGTGACGCCAGCAGCAGCAATGGCAGCGGTTGAAGCGATTGCTCCGGCAATGGAGATTATCGACAGCCGGTACGAGAACTTCAAATTTACGTTGGAGGATGTGATCGCCGATAATACCTCTTCGTCGGGCCTGGTCATCGGCTCATGGGGCGATCCTCGAATCGATTTTTCGAACCTCGGCGTCATTCTCGAGATTGATGGCAAAGTGGTCGAAGTGGGTTCAAGCGCAGCGATCCTGGGGAATCCAGTACGTTCGTTAGTCGCGGCGGCGCGGCTGGTCGCTGAAGCAGGCGAACGAATTGAAGCCGGCGATCTGGTGATGGCCGGAGGAATTACCGCTGCGCCTAACCTGGCACCAGGCCAGACTGTGCGAAGCACAGTGCAAAATCTTGGCGCGGTCATGTTCCAAGTGGAAGCGTGATATGCCGATAATTGAAGTCAATCTGCTCGAAGGACGTCCGCCTGAAGCCAAGGAACGCTTGATAAAGGCCCTGACCGAAGCAGCCATCCAGTCGCTCGGCGCTCCGCGCGAATCAGTTCGCATCATTCTGCGGGAGATGCCGCCCGCGCATTTCGCAGTCGGTGGGCAGAGCGTGGCGGCCAAAGCGGCCGAAAATATGAAGAAATGAGCGCTAAGCTTTATCAAATAGAGATCGTCGGCGGCAGCCAGTTCGCGTGCTCCGAAGAGGAACGCGTACTGTTCGCAATGGAACGCAGAGGGTTATCCGATATCGGCGTGGGTTGCCGCGGAGGAGGATGTGGGTTCTGTCGCGTTCGGGTGGTCGAAGGCGAATACAAGACGGGCAAGATGAGTGTCTCGAAAATATCTCCCGAGGACCAGGCCAAAGGTTTTGTGCTAGCTTGCAGGCTCTATCCGTTGGAAGACCTGAAGCTCGAAGTCGAGCAGAATTGAAAACGTGTTGTTTCGGATGTGTATTCGGAGAGCGTCGGCAACTGATGGATCAACCGATGCTGCAAGACTGCGGATAAATGCTCACTGACCGGGCTTTACGAAATCAGTTCGGATACGGGATCGCAGGCGGCAAGTGGATCCGGAGATGTTTTTCAGGAAACATGCTTGGATCCTCATTAGCCTTTTTCAGCTCTTGCACAGCGCTCATAAATACTGATGGCGACCGAGCAAAGTGGTCGTCGCACAAACACTTAAGAGGCAAGAGCAATCAATTTGCTCCAAGGAAGGATAGAAAATGGGTATCCGCTCGATTGCTGTCATCGGAGCAAATCTCGCCGGAGGCCGTGCCGTGGAGGCGTTACGGCAGTCTGGGTTCGATGGCCAGATCGTATTGATTGGTGAAGAACCGTGGAGGCCCTACGAAAGGCCCCCATTATCAAAGGAGATGCTTTGGGATCCTTCGAACACAGCAGACAATTTTTTTCTGCAAGATGACTCATGGTACGCTGACAACAAGATTGATCTGCATCTGGGAATGCGCGCCGAAGCGCTTGACCTGGCTTCCGGCGAGGTCAGCTTGTCGGATGGCAGGCTGATCCCGGCTGATCGGATCTTGCTGGCCACAGGTGGTTCAGCTCGCAAGCTGAACATCCGGGGAGCTGATGCTGCAAATGTACATTATCTCCGCACGCGCGATGACGCAGTCCGCATGGCGGCTGATTTGGTGGACGGAGCGCGAATAGTGGTCGTCGGAATGGGTGTAATCGGGGCGGAGGTGGCGGCGAGCGCAACAAAGCTCGGTTGCAAGGTGACTGCCATCGAGCCCTTGGCGGGACCGATGATTCGATCCCTTGGGCCGCAATTCAGCCAATGGTTGGGCGAGGAACATCGCAATCGCGGTGTCGACACCCGATTTGGCCGAGGTGTGAGTGGAATGAGGGTGGTTGACGGCCGGGTGAGTGAGGTCGAGCTAGACGATGGATCGCTTGTGGCTTGCGATGGTGTGGTGGTCGGCGTGGGCATCGCTCCGGAAGTTGGCTTGGCAAAAGGGGCGGGGATTGCAACCGATAATGGTATCGTCGTTAACCGTGAGTGCCGTACCAGTCACCCGAACGTCTTCGCGGCGGGTGATGTGGCTCAGCAAGAAAGTTTCTTTGGCGGCCGAATTCGTCACGAAACCTACCAGAACGCGGCAGAACAGGCGGATGCGGCCGCCTTGGCGATGCTTGGTCACGAAAGTGATTATTGCCGCCCCGCATGGTTCTGGAGCGACCAGTTCGATCTCAACATCCAGTTTTGCGGTCACATTCCGGTCGATGCGGAAGTAACCGTGCGAGGTCAAATCGAAAGCAACGCCTTCGCCGCTTTCTTCCGCTTCGATGACGTCATCGTAGGAGCGTTGACGGTCAACCGTCCGGCCGAGATGAGCATCGGTAAACGCCTGGTCGAACGCCGACACCACGCCTCGGCAGATCAACTTGGTGATCCAGATTTTTCTCTTCGCGAGCTGCTCAAACCGGCTCGATGAACGCAAATGGCTGTGCCCGGCCAGAGAAGGTGCCCTAGATCTGTCCCCCGTCAGCACCCATGGCACAGGTTTGAGGTTGTGATTTAAGGGGGGTTTGGGTCTCGTCGTAGTGACGAAGGAACGAATCTATGGACGCCTCCCGCGCAAGGTGGATTTTTGATCGTGCTGCGGCATTGGATGCGTGAATCTATCCGGCCTATCGATCGAAGCAAACTTGCTTCTGGCCATGATGCGAATCCGCGCGGTTCAGTGCCTTCTAAGATGAGCGGCCTCGAAGGCCATCGTTCCTCACAGGCTGTGAAGCGACGGTCCGTGCCGTTACACCATCAAGGTAACCCTCCGCTGAGGACCACGGTAAGTTAGTCGTTTGCGTGTGCTAACTTCGTCCGACGCTTGGGTGCCCATTGGTTGGCGAGGTTCAGGAGTGCTTCGTCGATAGCGTTAGTATCGATATCGTTGGGATCGAAATGTCCGCCGGCCCAGGTGAGTGTTTCCTCGTATTCCGCGTGGGTGGGATCGGCGAGTATTTCGAGGAACTCTGAATATCCGATCGACCCACCGACGTCTTCGGGCGGGCAGCGACCCTGAGCCTGGAGCAGGATTGGATAGGTCAGGCCGCGGATGGCGGGCTCGATTCTTTCGATCGTGATGACGTGATCCCAGAAATCGCCGAAGTCATAGTAGTGGTGAAAGGTCTTGCCGTCGGTATCTTCAAGGACGCTGCGCAGACTTGCCTTACGCGCATCGAGCATGTCGTCGGGCCAGTCGGGATCGGGGATGCCGAACCCGACATCGCCGCGAAAACGGAACCCGTAGAGATGATAGTCACCCCAACCCATGACGGCCTGGAGAACGTCGTGCAGCCGGTCGAGCTTGATCGCGAGCGGCACCTCGATCCGGCGTATCACCTTGGGCTCGACATCCTTGAGGACGATCTTGAGGCGAACGATGGCGCTCATGCGGCTTCGAGCAAGGCCTGTTGCTGCTCGCGCCAGTTCCAGGGAAGCAGTTCGTGGAGCTTGTTCTGCGGGATGCTGGCGATCCGGGCAAGGACGTCGGCGAGCCAGGCGTGCGGATCGACATCGTTGAGCTTGGCGGTGACGAGCAGCGAATACATGGCAGCGGCGCGCTCGCCGCCGCGATCGGAACCGGCGAAAAGCCATGCCTTGCGACCAAGAGCTATACCGCGCAGCGCGCGTTCGGCGGCGTTATTGGTCAGGCAGATCCGGCCATCATCGAGGAAGCGGGTGAAGTCGGGCCATCCCTTGAGCATGTAGGCGATCGCTTTGGCGACGGGATCGTGGCGGGAGAGCTCGGCGCGGGTGGCGTGCATCCACGCTTCGAGCTCCTCGACCAGCGGGCGGATCTTGTCCTGCCGCACGGCGAGACGCTCCTCGGCGCTGCGTCCATTGATTGCGGCCTCGGCCTTGAAGATTGCATCGATCTTCGCAAGGCCTTCGCGTGCGAGCGGAGAGATCACAATCGGCCTGCCCCCGTTCGACACGCTCAGGGCAGGCTTTGCCTTGCGCGCGAGCCCCGCGATATCGCACAGCTGGAAGAAGGGTCTTCGCCCATGCGACCAGCATAGGGCACGCGTCAGCGGCTCGGGTGTGCGCTCGGCCTTCATCAGGCCATTGTATCCGCCATAGTCATCGGCCTGGAAGGTCCCGGAATAGCCATCGAGATGGGTGCACGGATGGATGCTGCTGCGATCGCGCGAATAGCGAAAGAAAGCGGCTAGCGGTGCAGGTCCTGCAAAGGGCCGATCATCACGGACATAGGTCCACAATCGTCCGGTAATGGTCCTGGTCTTCGCCAGCACCGGAACGGTGGTATCGTCGATATGGAGGCGCTCGGCCGCCAAGCACATGCGCTTCGATCAGCTGGATGAGCGGCTGCATTGCCGCAACGCATGTCCCGATCTGATCGGCGAGCGTCGAAAGGCTGAGATCAACGTGACGTGCTCCCCTGATTGTTACCAGTCAGAGGTAGAGTCTCGCTCCTTTATGATGGTTGTTTGATGGGATGCCAACGTGTCTGGGGGCATGCCCCCAGACACGTTGGCCGGCGATCTCGGCGGGGGTCTTCCCGCCCAGTTTCGAGTGTGGCCTGACCGTGTTGTAGTCGTGCCGCCAGGCGGCCAGCACGAACCGGGCGTGGGCCAGCGAGGTGAACAGCGTCTCGTTGAGGCATTCGTCGCGCAGACGGCCGTTGAAGCTCTCCACGAAGCCGTTCTGCATCGGCTTGCCCGGCGCGATGTAATGCCACTCGACCCGGCGCTCCTGCGACCAGCGCAGGATGGCCGAAGAGGTCAGTTCCGTCCCGTAGCACATTGGGAAGCTGCCTCTCGAAGGCAGCGCTCGCCTTGATGGAGACAAGGGCGCGTAGCGCCCGCAGGCTTCATCAAGGCGGTCATGACCGGTCATCAGGTCTCTAAAGTGAAGTTGTCGACTCAACACTTTGGAGACAGACCGACCATGACCAAGCTCAGTTCTACACCCGCCGATGCCGTGCTGGTAGCCATCGATATGTCCAAGCACCGCCAGGAGGTCCTCATCGAACGCCCGGAGGGCGGGCGGCGACGGCGTATGACAGTGATGGCGACGAAGACCGATTACGATCGCCTTGCGTCCGATCTGGCTGATATTGGCAGACCGATTGTGGTCGGCTTCGAGGCGACCGGTAACTATCACCGCACCTTGGCGCACCGCATGCTCACAGCAGGTTTCGAACTGCGCCTGATCTCGTCCGTAGCCCTGGCCCGGACCCGAGAGGCTCTACATAATGGCTGGGACAAGAACGACTCCAAGGACGCGCAGGTGATCTTGCATATGCTGCGGATTGGCGCCACCCAGCGCTACGTCGATCCGCTTGCCGCCGGGATTAACGATCTGCAGGAGATGTCGAAGACACACGAGGCCATCTCCAAAGCCAAGACCCAGACCTGGCACCGGATCCTGACCCATTACCTGCCCCTCTACTTCCCAGAGATCGAGCGCTTCGCCGGCAACAGCAGGTCTGATTGGTTTCTTGCCTTGCTCGAGCGGTTTCCGACGCCCGGGAGCATGACAGCGCTTGGCCAGGAAGCATTCACGCGCGAGGCGTGGTCACTGGTCGGTCGCAAGGTCTCCAAGGCTCGATTAATCAACGATATTTACGAGACCGCCTGCGCATCCGTCGCACTGCCGGTCGATGAGGATTCTGTGGCGATTGCCATGTTTCGCATGGTCATCGCGCAAGCGCGCAGTCTGATCCGCCAACGCGACGAGATCGAGCGAACCGCCCATGCCATGCTCAGCGAGAACCGTGACTACCAGCTGCTTCGTATGATCCCTGGCATCGGCCCGATCAACGCGCTGACCATCCTTGCCGAGGCCGGGGACCTTCGACGGTTTGCCCACCATCGCCAGTTCCTCAAGTTCTGCGGACTCGATCTGGCCACCTGCCAGTCCGGCACATTCCGCGGTCGGACCAAGCTTTCCAAATATGGTAATGCTCGGTTGCGCCGCACTTTCTGGATGGCCGCACAAGTCGCCGCTCGCCAACGCGACAACAGCTTTCGCGATAAGCTGGGTCGATACATGGAAGGACACGCCAGCGACCCTGATCGCCGCCGCAAGGCAATGACTGCACTCACCGCCAAGATGGCGCGCGTCGCGCACGCCGTCATCAAGACGGGAACCGAGTACCGCCCGTTCCTCGAACGGGCGGACACCAGATGGAAGGACCCCTCTCTGCTGTGCCGTGAGGGCGCAACTGCGACCCTGTAGATAATGTTCGGGCCTTCCATCTGGCATCCGCATCTCATTTTAAGGACGGTTAGGACCACGACCGATGCGGCCGCTGGATCCTGTGTTTGCTATGGCCGAGAGCGCATTCCTTGACGATGGAAGCCATCTGGATCAAAAAGACATTTGCGCCGGTCATGATCGGCGCAACGAGACCTGCTGGCCTTGTCCCACAGCTGCTTCCCGACCTAGGACGTTGTCGCTGACCACTGTGTACGGCTTGCCGCGCAGCCCGATCAGGCTGCTCAGCTCGCGGGCGACCCGCGCACCGGAGAGCGACGTATCGGCCACCAGCGCCAGGCACTCCCGCGTGTAGTCATCGACCACGCACAGGATGCGGAAGCGCCGACCACAGATCAGGCTGTCGGATACGAAGTCGAGGCTCCACCGCTGGTTCGGACCATCTGGCAGCACCATTGGCCTGCGCGTGCCCAG
>NZ_QXFL01000008.1 GCF_003584125.1 Aurantiacibacter zhengii | reverse complement strand
CGATCCCCACGCCGCGCCCGCGGATTACGAAGCGCGCTACCGGCGTTCTGTGGAGGATGCGGACGGTTTCTGGCTGGAAGAGGCGAAGGAGCGGCTCGACTGGTATGCTGAGCCGACGAAGGCGGGTGAGTGGTCGTTCGATCCGGTGGACATCAGGTGGTTCGCCGACGGTTCGCTGAACCTGTGCTACAACTGCGTCGACCGCCACCTGCCGCAGCATGCAGAGCGCGCGGCGCTGATCTTCGAGCCCGACGATCCTGCCTCGCCCGCGCGCACCCTCACCTATGCCCAGCTTCACGCCGAAGTGGTGCAGATGGCCAATGCGCTGAAGGCGATGGGCGTCGCGAAGGGCGACCGGGTCACGCTCTACATGCCCATGGTGGTCGAGGGCGTGCTGGCCATGCTCGCCTGCGCGCGCATCGGGGCGATCCACTCGGTGGTGTTCGGCGGCTTCTCGCCAGAGGCGCTGGCGGGCCGGCTGGAAGGCTGCGACAGCCGCTTCGTGGTCACCGCCGACGAGGGGCTGCGCGGCGGCAGGACGATCCCCCTGAAAGCCAATGTCGATGCCGCGCTGGATCATGACGGGGTCACGGTCGACGGCGTGCTGGTCGTGCGCCACACCGGCGGCGATATCGCCATGACCGAAGGCCGCGACCACTGGTACCACGATCTTGCCAGCGATGCGGAATGCCCGTGCGAGGAGATGGGCGCGGAAGATCCGCTGTTCATCCTCTACACCTCTGGCTCCACCGGCAAGCCCAAGGGCGTGCTGCACACCACCGGCGGCTATGCCCTGTGGTGCGCGGCGACCTTTTACTACACCTTCGATTACCAGCCGGGCGAAGTGTTCTGGTGCAGCGCCGATATCGGCTGGGTGACGGGGCACAGCTATGTCACCTACGGCCCGCTGCTGAACGCTGGCACCAGCCTGGTGTTCGAAGGGGTGCCCAACTATCCCGATCACGGCCGCTTCTGGGACGTGATTGCAAAGCACAAGGTCAACATCTTCTACACCGCGCCCACCGCCATCCGCGCGCTGATGCGCGAGGGCGATGGCTGGGTGACGCAGCACGACCGTTCTTCCCTGCGCATTCTTGGCACCGTGGGCGAGCCGATCAACCCGGAAGCCTGGCGCTGGTATTACGAGGTGGTGGGCGAGAACCGCTGCCCGGTGGTCGACACCTGGTGGCAGACCGAGACCGGCGGCCACATGATCACCACCCTGCCCTATGCCCACGACATGAAGCCAGGGAGTGCGGGCAGGCCGTTCTTCGGCGTGCAGCCGCTGCTGGTCGATAACGAGGGGCAGCCGCTGCCGGAAGAGGACGGGGTCGCGGCCGAGGGCAACCTGTGCATCGCTGCCAGTTGGCCGGGCCAGGCGCGCACCGTCTACGGCGATCACGACCGCTTTATCGAGGCCTACTTCACCACCTTCCCCGGCCGCTACTTCACCGGCGACGGCTGCCGCCGCGACGGCGATGGGTACTACTGGATCACGGGCCGGGTGGACGACGTG
This sequence comes from Aurantiacibacter zhengii, assembly GCF_003584125.1. Classification (GTDB taxonomy): domain Bacteria; phylum Pseudomonadota; class Alphaproteobacteria; order Sphingomonadales; family Sphingomonadaceae; genus Alteraurantiacibacter; species Alteraurantiacibacter zhengii. The sequence goes on along the minus strand of NZ_QXFL01000008.1, from coordinate 154,526 downwards.
ATCAACGTCTCGGGCCACCGCATGGGCACGGCCGAGGTGGAAAGCGCGCTGGTGCTGCACCCCAAGGTGGCAGAGGCCGCGGTGGTGGGTTACCCGCACGAGGTGAAGGGCCAGGGCATCTACTGCTACGTCACCACGATGGAAGGGGTGGAGCCATCGGACGAGCTCCACGCCGAACTGAAACAGCAGGTGCGCCGCGAGATCGGCCCCGTGGCCACGCCCGACCACCTGCATTTCACCGACGGCCTGCCCAAGACCCGCAGCGGCAAGATCATGCGCCGCATCCTCAGGAAGATCGCCGAGAACGACTACGACGCCCTCGGCGATACCTCTACCCTCGCAGACCCATCCCTCGTCCAGCGCCTTATCGACGGACGGCAGAACACGTAGTAGCGGGGGGATATGCGCGAACGGATCATCATTGCCGACGACCACCCGCTGTTCCGCACTGCGCTGGTGCACGCGGTGTCGCGGGTCTGGCCGCAGGCGGAGGTGATCGAGTGCGCTTCCGCCGCGCAGGCTCGCGCCGCGCTGGAGAAGGGCTGCGACACCCTGCTGCTGGACCTGCACATGGAGGATTCGCACGGTCTTTCCGTGCTGATGGACCTGCGCCAGGAATATCCCGCCCTGCCCATCGTGATCGTATCCGCGAGCGAAGAAAGCCGCGTGTTCCAGGCTGCCAGCCAATTGGGCGCAGCGGCCTTCGTGCCAAAGTCCGCAGGGCTGGACGAGATGCGCCAGGCGCTGGGCGCGGTGCGCGACGGCGATAGCTGGTTCCCGGAAGCCGCGGGTAACGAGGATGCCGACCTGCAGCGCATCGCCAGCCTCACCCCCGCCCAGCGCCGTATCCTGGCCCTGATCAGGGAGGGCTTGCTGAATAAGCAAATCGCCTTCGAACTGGACATAAGCGAGGCGACGGTAAAGGCCCACATCACGGCCATCCTGCGCAAGCTAGGCGTCGTCAGCAGGACTCAGGCCGCGCTGGTGGCAACGAAGCTGGACGTCGATTACGCTTCGGTTGAAACCGGATCATCCTGAACGTCCTGCGCCTTGCTGCGCGACACCGCCTCCGCCAGCAGGGCGCGCAGCGCGGCGGGGGGCGAGGGCTTCAGCAAACGGTGCGCTGCGATCGATGCCGCCGCGAGGCGTGTCTCCTCCCCTGATTGCGCGGTCAACATGATGGCGGGTGGCTTCGCTCCCCACTGCCGTGTCACGCTGCGATAGGCGGCATCGCCGGTAACGCCGTCGTCGAGCTGGTAATCCACGATCACGACGTCGGGCGGCTCGGGGCAGTGCGCCAGCGCTTCATCCGCACTTGCCGCGCCGGTCACGCGAAGCTGCCACTTGCCCAGCAGGGCACTTGTTGCCGCAAGGGCCGCAGGATCGTTGTCGATCACCAGCACGCTGGCATGGCCCAGCGAAAGGGACCGCGCGGGTTGCCGGACCGGCGCGGTGTCCGCCGACCATTTGGCGACCCGGAGACGGAGCGCAAAGGCACTGCCGCTGCCAACGCGGCTTTGGAGTTCGATAGGCACGCCAAGCAGGCGCGCGGCCCGCTTGGCTATCGCCAGCCCCAGCCCCAACCCCTCGCCATCGCGCGAAGCCCGCTGGAATTCGCCGAAGATGCGCTCGCGATCATCCGGGTCGATGCCGGGTCCCGTATCGATCACGCACAGCCGGATTTCGTCACCGCAGCGCTTCACCCCCACCAGAACTTTGCCCGCCGGAGTATAGCGGATGGCATTGCTGACGAGGTTGCGCAGGATCGAAAGCAGCAGAGCGCGGTCGCTTTCCACAATGGCACTGGTGGGAAGACATCGCAGGTCAATCCCCTTGGCGGCAGCCTGGATAGCGAATTCGCGTTTGAGGTCAGCCACGATCTCGGCAAGCGCAAGCTGCTCCATCTGCGGCTCTATGCCGCCGCCATCGAGCTTCGAGATATCGAGCAGCGCGCGGATCAGGCGGTCTGCCGCGGCGATGGATCCGTCGAGATTGCGCACCAGCCTTTCCAGGCCATCCTGTCCCGCCACCTCCTCGCCAAGGGCAGAGGCGAACAGCCGGGCGGCGTTGAGCGGCTGGATCAGGTCGTGGCTGGCTGCTGCCAGAAAGCGTGTCTTGGAACGGGTGGCCTGCTCCAGCGCGGCGTTTGCCTCGCGCAGCTGCGCGGTGCGCTGCGCCACCTTCTCTTCCAGCGCCTGCTCGGCCAGCCGGTCTGCGGTGATATCGGTATAGGAGGTGACATAGCCCCCGCCGGGCGCGGGATTGCCGAGGATGCGCATCACCCGGCCATCGGCCTGCGTGCGCTCCGCCCGGTGCCGGGTGCCTTCCTTCATGTAGCCTATGCGCCTTGCCACCTGCCGCTCGATCTCTTCGGGGGCCACGCCGCTTTCTGCCAGGTTGAAGCGGATCAGCTGGGCGATGGGGGTGCCGGGCATTACCAAATCATCGGGCAGGCCGAACATGTCCTGATAGCGGGAGTTCCACGCGACGAGGTTCATGTCCCTGTCCACCAGCGCAACACCCTGGTCGATGTTCTCGATAGCCACCCGCAGCAGGTCGGCGTTGAACGACAAGCGCCTGCTCGTCTCGTCGAACATGGCGACGACTTCGGCAAACGAGACGGGGTCGTCCTGTGCCCACGACAGCATCAGCAGGCGGGCGGACGAGCTTCCGATCACGCCCGCCACCATCCGCTCCGCCATGGCCAGCAGCGGCTTGTCGGCATGGTCGCTGTCGCGATAGGCGCGCGGCGCAGCAGCGATGGCCGCATCGGCGTTATTGCGACCCACAAACTGGGCCAGCAGCAGGCGCACGTCGGCCACGCGCTTGTCCACTTCGTGCAGCGCATGTTCGGCATGGCCCGGCGCGCCCCGGAAAGCGGCCGCCTGCGCTTCGTCGACGAGGTTCGGCCGCGTCAGCAGCGTAGCGATCCAGAACAACGCCGCGTTGGCCGCCAGGCTGAGAGCGATGCCGGAAACCAGCGGATCGGAATGGACACTGACCACAGGCTGCGTGCCGAGCGCCGCAGGGCCGATCAGCAGCGCCACCCAGATGGCGAACCCTGCCACCAGCCCCGCCACCATACCGTGACGATTGGCACGGCGGGTATAAATGCCGAACAGCAGACCCGGCGCGAACTGCGCCGCCGCCGCAAAGGCCAGCGTGCCGAGGTCTGCCAGGCTCGCGAGTCCGCCGAAGCCCAGGTAGAAGAGATAGGCAAGCACCAGCAGGGAAGCGATGACGATGCGGCGGATCGCCAGCAACTGGCGCGCCAGCTGGGTGCGATCGCCGCGCCCGCGAAAGACCTGCCGGAACACCAGCGGCGCGACGAGATCGTTGGTGATCATCGTCGACAGCGCCACGCTGGCGACGATGATCATCCCGGTCGATGCCGAAAGTCCACCGATGAAGGCAAGGATGGCGAGCCAGACATGGTCCGTCGCCAAGGGCAATTGCAGCACGATCATGTCGGGATTGGTGCCGTCTGGCAGCAGGGCCGTACCCGCCAGCGCTATCGGCACGATCAGCATCGCCGTTAGCGCAAGATAGGCGGGGAATATCCAGTACCCGCGCCGTCCCGCATCGGCATCGCGCGCCTCCACGAAGGTCATGTGGAATTGTCGGGGAAGGCACAGAACTGCGCAGGCGGAGATGAGGGTCAGCACCCAGAAGCGGCTATCCACCTGACCCAGCGAGAAGGTGGCGGGCAGTTCCGAAACAGAAGCCGGATCGGTCACGGTCAGCACCAAGGCCAGCAGCGCGATGGCGAGCAATGCCACCAGCTTCACCACCGCTTCCACCGCGATAGTGAAGACGAGGCCCGCGTTCTCGCCCGACCGATCGCCCCGGCGAGACCCGAACAGGATCGCGAACAGGGCCATCACCGCGGCCACCAGCAGCACCAGCTCGTCCTGCGCCAGCGCCTCGCCCATGCGGTTGTCCAGCGCCAGCAGAGAGGCACCCACGGATTGCAGCTGCAAGGCCATGTAGGGGAGCGAGCCGAGCGTGGCGATCACCGAGACGAGCGCCGCGACGGTGCCGCTCTTGCCGTAGCGGGCAGACAGGAAATCGGCTATCGAGGTCGAATGCTGCGCCTTTGCGTGCAGCAGAACACGGCGGATCAGCGGTTTGCCCAGTACGAACAGCAGGATCGGGCCCAGGAAGATCGGCAGGAACTCCAGACCCTGCGTCGCCGCCGTGCCGACGCCGCCGAAAAAGGTCCAGCTGGTGCAGTAGACTGCCAGCGACAGGCCGTAGACCCAGCCGCCGCGACGGTTGCGGTCACTCCCTTCGGCCTGTTGCCGATCGCGCCTCGTGGCGAGCCAGAAAAGCAGGCCGAGATAGGCAGCGGCCAGCGTGACCGCCAATGCGAACACCATGGCTCGTTCACTCCCTACCCAAGGCTAGCGAATGGCCTGTGCGATGCAAGACCTGCCGGATACTTGAAGGACGCGGAATCCGGCGGGGCCGCCAAACGGTGCGAACACCGGATGGCAGCCCCGAACGGATCAGTGCACGTGGGCGCTGGCCGCGCCGCGCGGCACGCGGATCGAATCCACCAGCTTGCGCACCTCCACCGGCGGGCTTGCGGTCATCTTCGACACGGCGATGGCCACTGCGAAGTTCAGCACCATGCCGACCACGCCGATCCCTTCGGGCGAGATACCCAGCAGCCAGTTCTCCGCCACGTTCGCCGCCGGATTGGCGAGTTTGAAGTAGAAGATATAGGCGAAGGTGAAGAACAGCCCGGAAACCATCCCGGCTATCGCCCCCTCCTTGTTCATCGACTTGGTGAAAATGCCCATGAAGATGGCGGGGAAGAGGCTGGATGCGGCAAGGCCGAAGGCAAAGGCCACGACCTCGGCAACCCAGCCCGGCGGGTAAATGCCGAGATATCCCGCAACCACGATGGCCGCGCTGGCCGCCAGGCGTGCGGCAAGCAGTTCGCCTTTCTCGGAGATGTCGGGCCGGAACGTGGATTTCAGCAGGTCATGGCTGACCGAGCTGGAAATCACCAGCAGCAACCCTGCCGCAGTCGACAATGCCGCAGCAAGGCCGCCCGCTGCCACCAGCGCAATCACCCAACCCGGCAGGTTGCCGATCTCGGGGTTGGCCAGCACCATGATGTCGCGGTCGACATAGACCTCGTTGGTGTTTTCCGAATTGGGTGCATTGGCAAGCAGGCGTTCTCCCGATGCGCCGCGCTCTTCGGTGAATACAGGGGTACCTTCGAAAGCGGTGCCGGCGGAATATTGCATCACGCCGTCCTGGTTCTTGTCGACCCAGGCGATCAGGTCGTTGCCTTCCCAGTTGCCGAACCAGGCGGGCGCATCCTCGTAGGCGGTCTGGTTGACGGTATCGACGAAGTTGAGCCGGGCGAAAGCCCCTACAGCTGGCGCGGTGGTATAGAGGATGGCGATGAACAACAGCGCCCAGAACGCCGATTTGCGCGCGTCCGATGCCTTGGGCACGGTGAAGAAGCGCACGATCACGTGCGGCAGGCCGGCGGTGCCGACCATCAGGGCCAGGGTGATGCAGAACACGTCGATCATCGACTTGCTGCCGTCGGTATATGGGGCGAAGCCCAGGTCCGTAAGCACCAGGTCCAGCTTTTGCAGCACATAGAGGCCGGAACCGTCGTTCACCTCCGATCCCAGGCCGATCTGCGGGATGGGATTGCCGGTGATCATGAAACTGAGGAAGAATGCCGGCACCATGTAGGCGAAGATCAGCACGCAGTATTGCGCCACCTGGGTGTAGGTGATGCCCTTCATTCCGCCCAGCACGGCGTAGATGAACACGATGCCCATGCCGATGATGACGCCCCAGAAGATCGACACGTCGAGGAACCGGCTGAACACGATGCCGACCCCGCGCATCTGCCCGGCGATATAGGTGAAGCTGATGAAGATCAGGCAGATCACCGCCACCACCCGCGCGGCCTTGGAGTAGTACCGCGTGCCGATGAAATCGGGCACGGTGAATTGCCCGAACTTGCGCAGATAGGGTGCCAGCAACAGCGCCAGCAACACGTAGCCGCCGGTCCAGCCCATCAGGTAGACCGAGGCATCGTAACCGAGAAAGGCGATCAGGCCCGCCATCGAGATGAAGCTGGCAGCGCTCATCCAGTCGGCGGCCGTGGCCATGCCGTTCACCACCGGGTTCACCCCCCCACCGGCAACGTAGAATTCCTTGGTGGAGCCCGCGCGGCTCCAGATCGCGATGCCGATGTAGAGCGCGAAGCTCAGGCCGACGAAGAGATAGATCAGTGTCTGCGTGCTCATGCTCGCCCCCTCAATCGTCGAGATCGTACTTGCGCTCGATCTTCCGCATCCGCAGGACGTAGAAGAGAATGAGCGCCATGAAGACGTAGATCGAGCCTTGCTGGGCGAACCAGAAGCCGAGCGGGTAACCAGCGATGCTGAACTGGTCCAGCCAGTCGCGCAGCAGGATCCCGCAACCGAAAGATGCGATGAACCAGATGATCATGAGCACCACAAGCAGGCGCACGTTCTCGTGCCAGTAGGCGTTTTCCGCCGCACTGGTTTCACCGTCCTCGGCGCGCGTCTCCTGGCCTTTTTGTTCGTTTTCCATAGCCTCCCCCGGAGTTCGACGTCCGCTTTTCGGACATCTTCCCATGCAGGCTAGGTGGCGCATCGCAGCAGCGCGACCGCGACATTAGTCTAATGCACGATGATAAGGGGTTCCGACGGGAGGCTGCAATCCGCCGGGCCCGTTTCAGACCCTGTTGCGCAGCGTCAGCGCGGCTTCGCTTTCCTGCATCAGTCCGGCGATGATATCGGCCACCGGCTCCTCCGCCTTCACCATGCCGACCGACTGGCCTGCCATCAGCGAGCCATTTTCCACGTCGCCATCGATCACCGCACGGCGCAGCGCGCCAGCCCAGTAGTGCTCGATCTGCAACTGCGCCTCGGCCATCGCGATTTCCTCGCGGTCGAGCACGGCGGCGACTTCGCGCTGCTTGGCGGTGAATTCCTCGGTACCCTTGTTCTTCAGCGCGCGCACCGGGATCACCGGCAGGCGCGCATCGACCTGCACCGATGCGACAGCGTCGCGGGCACTGGCGCGGAAGAAGGCCTTCTTGAAATCGGGGTGCGCGATGCTTTCCGTGGCGCAGGCGAAGCGAGTGCCAAGCTGCACGCCGGCCGCGCCCATTTCCAGGTAGCCTGCGATCATGTCACCGCGGCCAATGCCGCCCGCCACGAAGACGAGGTTTTCGGCTGCCAGCTCGGGCAGGATTTCCTGCGCCAGCACGCTGGTGGAAACAGGGCCGATGTGGCCGCCTGCCTCCATCCCCTCGATTACCAGCGCGTCCGCGCCCGAACGCAGCAGCTTCTTGCCCAGCGCCAGCATCGGGGCGAAGGCGATCAGTTTCGCGCCCTTCTGCTTGATCGCATCCACACTGCCCTTGGGCGGCAGGCCGCCCGCCAGCACCACGTGGCCGACCTCGTGGCGGGCGCACACGTCGATCAGGTCGAACAGGTCGGGGTGCATGGTAATCAGGTTCACACCGAAGGGCTTGCCGGTCAGCTTCTTCGTCTCGGCGATCTCGCTGTCGAGCAGTTCGGGCGTCATCGCTCCACAGGCGATCACGCCAAAGCCGCCGGCATTGCTGATGGCAGAGACGAGATTGCGCTCCGACACCCAGCTCATCGCGCCGCACATGATGGCATGCTCGCTGCCGAGAAATTCGCTGCCACGCGCCATCAGCGCGGACGTCTTGGGATAGCTGCTCATGGCGTGGTCCTTAGGGGCAGTGCACCGCGTCGACAAGCGCGGCGCGTACCAAACCGGGCTTGGTCCATTACAATATCGGTTATCGGGTCGCGGCGCGTTTCTATGCGATTGCCTGCACGCAATGCCCGCAATAACAAACAGCAATGCAACCGCCGCGAGTCTCTCGCGGTGCGGGGTAAGCCAAGGGGGCAAGAATGAATTTTCGACATTTCGTGGCCGCGGTTTGCGGCGTGGTGGGGCTGGCGGCAATGCCGCTGACAGCGCAGGCGCAGAGCGATTCTTTCCGGATCGATGCCAACGCCACCCACACGACGGACCTGACCATCTGCAATCCGGAAGTGCGCGTGGTGCTGAGCGGGGACGGCGATACCGATCTTGATTTCGTGATCCGCAACGTTCGCGGCGACATTGTCCATTCCGACTACGGCCTGACCGATCAGAGCAGCGCCACGCTGCAGCGACAGGCCAGAAGCGGGTGCGAGAATTTCGAGTTGCGCACGACCAACCTCGGCAATGTCTGGAACCTGCTCGATGTGAGCCTGGAAAACATTCGGACCGATAGCGGCAACCCGATCGATACCGACAGCTACCGCGTCGATGCCAACTCCACCCACCGGGTGGACCTGTCCATCTGCTCACTTCAGGTGATTGTCAGGGTCAGCGGCGATGGCGATACCGATCTCGATTTCGTGATCCGCAATTCGCGCGGAGAGACCGTTCATTCCGATTATGATCTGACCGACCAGACGAGTGCTACGCTCTCTCGCCGCAACGGGGTAAGTTGCGAGACCTTCGAGCTGGAGACAAGCAACCTGGGGAACGTGTACAACCTCTTCACCGTGCAGCTTGAGGACGTGGTGCGTGATACGGCGGTGCGCAGCACAGGCGATGGAAACAACCGCGACATCTCCATCCAGAACCGCACCGGCCAGACAATCACGTACCTTTACTGGTCCAACGTCGGCGCTGACGGTTGGGGCGATGACAAGCTTGGTTCCGGCATTCTCGCGAACGGGCAGGACTGGAACGTCACCGTGGATGACGGATCAGGTGCCTGCCGCTTCGATTTCAGGGCTCGACTGGCAGACGGGCGCGACCTGGAGCAGCGCAATGTCGATGTATGCTCGGTTTTCGTCGTACAGTTCGCCGGCAACGGAAAGTAGTGACGGCTGCGGCGGTCTGATCTGAAATCAGGCCGCCGCGTCCTCCCCGTCGAGGCCATAGGCGGTGTGCAGTACGCGCACGGCAAGTTCGGTTTCATCTTCGTCGATCAGCACGGACACCTTGATTTCCGAAGTCGAGATCGCCTGCACGTTGATGCCGCGATCGGCCAGCGACTGGAACATGGTGGCAGCCACGCCGGCATGGCTCTTCATGCCCATGCCCACGACCGAAATCTTTGCCACCTTACTGTCGGTGATGATGCGGTTGAAGCCGATCTTCTCGCGCTTGTCTTCCAGCAACGCCTGCGCACGGGCGAGTTCCGCCTGCGGCACGGTGAAGGTCACGTCGGTCTCGCCCTTGTCGCGGCCCACGTTCTGGATGATCATGTCGACATTGATGCCCGCCTCTCCCAGCGGGGTGAAGATATCGGCAACCGCGCCCGGCTTGTCGGGCACGCGCGTCAGCACCACGCGGGCTTCGTTCTTGTCGTGCGCGATGCCGGTGACGGACTGGCGTTCCATATTGGTGTCCTCCAGGATTTTTTGCATCTCCTCCTCGGAGACAATCATTGTGCCGGGCAGGGTATCGGCTGGCGGGGAACCGTCTTCCACGAAAGACGATAGCACCTGCACGCGCACGTTGTGTTTCATGGCGAGGCTGACCGAACGGGTCTGCAGCACCTTCGCGCCAACCGAGGCCAGTTCGAGCATTTCCTCATAGGAAACGTAAGGGATCTTGCGCGCCCGGGCGACGATGCGCGGGTCGGTGGTGTAGACCCCGTCCACGTCGGTATAGATATCGCAGCGGTCGGCATTCACGGCAGCAGCAATGGCCACGGCAGAGGTGTCGGACCCGCCGCGCCCCATGGTGGTGATGCGCTGGAGATCAGATACGCCCTGGAAGCCGGGGATGATGGCGATCTCGCCCTCGGCCATGGACTCGGCCAGCCGTTCCGCGTGGATCTCTCCCACGCGGGCATTGGCATGGGCGGAGAAGGTCTTGACCGGCAGCTGCCAGCCCAGCCAGCTGCGCGCCTTGCAGCCCATCGCCTGAAGCGTCAGCGCCAGCAGCCCGCTGGTCACCTGTTCGCCGCTGGAAACGACCACGTCGTACTCGGCCGGATCGTACAGCGGATTGGCCTCGCGGCAGAAATTCACCAGCCGGTCCGTCTCGCCCGCCATGGCGGAAACCACCACGGCAACCTCGTTGCCGCCTGCGGCCTGCGCGCGCACGATATTGGCGACGCGACGAATGCGCTCGGTCCCGGCCACCGAAGTGCCGCCGAATTTCATTACGATGCGGGCCAAGTCACGTCCTTCATGCGTTTGTCTGGTTTAACCTTGCGCGCGCTGTTAGTGAGGGTGAATGTCCGACGCAACTGTATCGAATGCAACCAACTCGGCCACGATCAGGCCAGAGGAAGCCGAACACTTCGGCAAGCTGGCTGCCGACTGGTGGAACCCGGCGGGAAGCTCCGCCATGTTGCACAGGCTGAACCCCGTGCGGCTGGGCTTCATCCGCGAGGCTGTCGACATGCATTGGGGCGGCGACGTAGAGAGCGCCAAACCGCTGGCGAACAGGCGCGCGCTGGATGTCGGCTGCGGCGCTGGGCTGCTGTGCGAACCGCTGGCCCGGCTGGGCGCGGAAGTGACCGGCGTCGATGCGGCGGAAGAGAACATTGCCGCGGCGAGCAACCACGCAGCGGGCGCGGGACTGCCCATCGACTATCGCCACGGCGAAATAGGCACGCTGGGTCTTGGCCATTTCGATCTCGTCACCTCCATGGAAGTGATCGAGCATGTCGAGGACAAGCAGGCCTTCATCGCCCAGCTTGCCGCGCACCTGGCACCCGGAGGGCTGATGGTGCTTTCCACCCCCAACCGCACGCTGAAGAGCCGCACCCTGCTGGTCGGCGCGGCAGAAGCCTTGGGCGCTGTGCCCAAGGGTACGCACCACTGGGAAGACTTCGTCACGCCCGAGGAACTGGAAGCCCTGCTTTCCGACGCCGGACTCGCCATGGCCGAGCCCAGGGGTATCGGCTTCTCCGTGGGCAAGGGCCTCCACCTGACGGACGACCTTGCGCTCAACTACATCGTCACGGCGCGTCACCGGTCCTGAGCGGGAAGGGTGCGCGCGCAGTGTCGCGTGCCTTCGCGAAAGGCCGTAGCCCGGCGCGGGCTGTCCGCGAAGACGCCATCGACGCCGGCACGCTGCAGCATAGCGAACAGCAGGTCGTCGCATCCGGTGGCTTCCGGCACTTCCCCCATCTGTAGCATTTGCGGGAGGAAGGGGTTTTCGGGCCGGAGCGTCCAAGCGTCTACGGTCAGTCCGGCGGCCCTTGCGCGAGCCACCACGCCAGTGGGCTCGCCCTGTTCGTCAAGCAGCAGCGGCACCGCAACACCGATACCCACAGCATAACGAGCAACCTTCTCCATGCCCTCGGGCGTCAGCATGTCCGCATAGCTTATCGAGGGATCGTCGGCGGGCCCTCCCTCGGCAGCAATCAGTTGCACCAGCCTGATGCCGGTCATGGCCGAGAGCCGACGCAGCGGCTCGACTTCGAAACTCTGGATGTAAACCGGCGCACTCTCTCCCTCGTACCCGGCGGCATGAAGTTGCTCGACTAGCATGGCAGCAAGGTCGTGCCCGATCCCGGCGAAGTAGGTGGGATGCTTGATCTCGGGATAGAGGCCGATCGCGCGGCCCGTTTCGCTCTCCTTTGCGCGGGCCAGCTGGATAATCTCCGACAGCGTGGGCACCTGGTAGAGCCCGTCATAGGCCGTATTCTGCGGCCTGATCTCCGGCAGCCGCTCGCGGGCGCGCAGGGTGCGCAGTTCGGCAAGGGTGAAGTCCTCGGTGAACCAGCCGCTCACCTCTTGCCCGTCGATCACCTTCGTGGTCCGGCGGTCGGCGAACTCGGCGCGCTCTGCCACATCGGTCGTGCCCGAGATCTCGTTCTCGTGCCGAGCGACCAGTACGCCGTCTTTCGTCGCGACAAGGTCTGGTTCGATGTAATCGGCACCCTGATCGATGGCGAGTTCGTATGCTGCCAGTGTATGCTCGGGCCGTTCCCCGCTCGCGCCGCGATGGGCGATGATCAGCATTCCATCCTCCTGCGCTAAGGCCGTCGACGGGACCAGGCCGCTTATCAGGCTTGCGCACGCAAGCGCTATCGCCGCAACAATGGTTCTGCCGATCATTACCGTAGCCCCTCGTCCTCGACTTTCGCGACCGAACGGAAAGCCTCGTCGTTCCCTCGCGAAAGCGATTGCCCCGCTTCCAGCCAGCGCGCAGCCTCGTCCAGCTTTGAGCCATCGCTTTCGTCGCCCTCTTTTGCCAGCATGGAGTGAGCAACATCACTGAGAGAAAGGCGAATACGCTTCGAACATTCGCGCCACTGCCCGGCACGCGCCTCGATCCGCGGCTTGTGCAGACGTCCGCGGAGTGTCCGGTCGGCAACCCGGCCCACGTATTCGAGCTGCTCGTCTAGCGACATGGCAGAGCGGTCCATCGTGCGAAGCGCGCTCTCCACATCGTCCCTGCCGGTCTCGCCTTCCCGGCACCGGCACAGCTCGTCGCGCAGCCCGTCTGCCGCCTTCGCAAACTTTTCACCTGCCTTGCGCATGATACGGAAGGGGTCGGGCGTGAGAAGCACCTGGCTGAAAGCCAGCGCCACGCCGCCTCCGATCAGCGCATCGAGCACGCGGGCGTAGCTGTTCTGGCCCTGCCCCTCCACCAGTACGATGACGGTGGAAACGCCCGCCTGGATACCGATGATGGGCTGCACTTCGAATGCGATGGCCAGCATGATCGAGACGAACACGGCTAGCGCCAGCACTGCCGGATGTGCGCCCTCTGCACCCGCCAGTGCGATCTCGCCGATCACGATGCCCACGACCACGCCCAACAGCAGGCCCAGTGCCTGGCGCGAATGGCTGGGCAGGCCCGGCGCAAGGCTGACGACGGCGGCAACGGCGGCGAACAGCGGGGTATGCTCTGGCCCGAACACCAGCGTGCCGATCCACCAGGCAATACCCGCCGCCAGCGCCGATTCCAGCGACTCGCGAAAGGCGCGCTGCCAGTTCTGCTGCAGGCGGCTCAGCATGGCACGGTCAGCATCATACGATCAGCATAGGACATTTTCCCATTCGCTCTGGGTGAAGCCCACCAGTATGCGATCGCCGTCGTCGGTTTCCACCACCGGGCGCTTTATCATGCTGGGATTCTCAGCCATCAGCGCGAGCGCCCTGTCCCGGTCGATCCCGTCCTTGCGCGCTTCATCCAGCTTGCGCCAGGTCGTTCCGCGCCGGTTGAGCAGCACTTCCCAGCTGACCCGGTCCGCCCAGCGGCCGAGATTACCGGCATCCGCGCCTTCTTTCTTGTAGTCGTGGAAGGCGTAGTCGATCCCTTGCGAATCAAGCCAGCGCCGGGCCTTCTTCACGGTATCGCAGCCCGGAATGCCGTAGAGATGGATCGTCATGCCTTGGGTGCCTCTTTCCAACTAACCTGGAACACATGGAACACTGTCCTAGAGCGAAAAGGTTCGCGCTGTCAGCAGGGGCTGCGCCGCATCCCCGGATAGCGCGTGTTTCGGACAGGTTTGCGACAGGACCTTTCATGCCGCCGGGGTGGGCGAACAGGTGCGAGTAGGAAAGCGTCAGGGAAAGCGATGGGTGCGGGGGCGGTCGCAGCCGAACATGGTGTATTCGGCATACCAGCGCGCCCGGCCCTCGGCCTGTGCGGCAGCGTGCTCGGCCACCCGGCCCCACGCGCGGGCGCTGGCCTCGTCGGTCCATTCGGACAGCGCCACTACCTCGCCATCCTCTGCAACATAGCTCTTGAAGGAAAGGTAGCCCGGCTGCGCACGCGCCATGACCTCCATCTCCTCCGCCTGCAGATCGTAGGCGGCGGTGTCGATATCGGCGCGTTTGCGGTTGCGGAAGACCACCAGATACATGGGGCGCAGTTAGCCACACCGCCCCCTGAATCAAACCACCTTGGTTGCTCCAATCGTCAGAGTACGCGGAAATCCGCGATGCGCCCGTTGCTGGCAAAGGTGCAGGTGAATTCGTCGCGGCTACGGTCGCGTGTTTCGATGCGCCCGTCCACCCGCACGCTGTCGCGGGTAATCTGGTCCACCCGCTCCACGCGAACGCGGTCACGGGTGTAACGCTGGGCTTCCTGGCCGCAGGCGTTCACTGCTGCGCGTTCGAAGTCGCTCAGGTTACGCTCGTTGTAGCCGTTGCCGCCAAGGATGCCGCCCAGCAGGCCGCCAAGCGGATTACCGCCGACGCCGGTGGTGCAGCCGCTGACGCACAGCGTGGCGGCGATCAGGGCGGGTAAGGTCTTGCGCATTTCAAATCTCCTTAGATCAGGCCAGCGCCGTCCTCGCGCCCGGATACCCATCTACGAAGTGTGCAAGTGCTTGTTCCAATTTGTTTTGCTGTCAGCCCAGGTTCGCGTCCGCGATGGCTACGGCCAGCGCGTCCGCCGCATCGGCCCCTTCCGGCTCCGCGCCCGGCAACAGCACGCGCAGCATCGCCTGGACCTGGTGCTTGTCGGCGCCGCCCGTGCCGACAACAGCCTTCTTCACCAGCCGGGCCGCGTGTTCGCGCACCTCCAGGCCAGATGCTCCGCAGGCCGCTAGCACCGCGCCGCGCGCCTGCGCCAGCTTGAGCGTGGATTGCGGGTTCTTGTTGGCGAACACCTCCTCCGCCGCCCCGCGATCCGGGCGGTGGCGGGCGATGACCTGGGCGATCCCGGCGTGCAGGGCTGCCAGACGGTCGGGCATGGTCGCCCGCGCGGAGGTGGCTATCTGGCCGTTGGCGACATGGGATATGCGGCTCCCCTCGACCCGGATCACGCCCCAGCCGGTGCAACTGAGCGAAGGATCGAGGCCGAGGATGATGGTCACCACACCGCGTCATCCGAATGGGGGAAGTCCATTCGCAGGGGCGCGCTCACCCGCCCACCTTCTCCATCACATCGTCGGAGATGTCGTAGTTGCCCCACACGGTCTGCACGTCGTCGTCATCATCCAGCACGTCGATCAGCTTCAAGAGGGTAGAGGCGTTCTTCTCATCCATGTCGACGGTGAGATTGGGCTTCCATGCAAGCTTCACGGTCTCGGCCTCGCCCAGCGCCTTTTCCAGATCGCTGGCGACCTGGTGCAGGTCGTCTGCCGCAGTCCAGATTTCGTGGCCGTCCTCGGTGGAGGTGATGTCTTCCGCGCCGGCTTCCAGCGCGGCTTCCAGAACCTTTTCCTCGTCGCCCGCGTCGGCGGGATAGACGATCAGGCCAAGGCGTTCGAACCCGTGGACCACGCTGCCTTCGGTGCCAAGGTTACCGCCGTGCTTGGAAAAAGCCGTGCGGATAGAGGTGGCGGTGCGGTTACGGTTATCCGTCAGCGCTTCCACGATGATCGCGCTGCCGCCGGGGCCATAGCCCTCGTAGCGCACTTCCTCGTAATTCTCGCCGTCGCTGGCAGAAGCCTTGTCGATCGCGCGCTGGATGTTGTCCTTGGGCATCGACTGGGCCTTGGCCGCGTTCACCGCCAGGCGCAGGCGCGGGTTCATGTCCGGATCGGGCATGCCCATCTTCGCCGCGACGGTGATTTCGCGGGAAAGCTTTGAAAACAGGTTGGAACGCTTTTTGTCCTGCGCACCCTTGCGGTGCATGATGTTCTTGAATTTGGAATGGCCTGCCATGATGGTTCTTCTAAGGGGTGCTGAAAATGAAAGCGGGGCCTAGCCCAGCCCCGCTCATCCTTCAACAATGTCTGTCGCCTCAGCTGCCGACGACGGTGCCGCCGTTCGGGTGCAGCACCTGTCCGGCCATGTAGGAAGAATCTTCGCAGGCCAGGAACAGGAAGGCCGGGGCGACTTCGTTGGGTTCGCCTGCGCGACCCATCGGCGTGTCGGTGCCCCAGTCGTCCATTTCCTCTTCCGGCATGCCGCCGCAGGGGTTCAGCGGGGTCCAGATCGGACCGGGCGCGACTGCGTTCACGCGGATGCCGTCGTCGATCAGCTGGCCGCTCAGCGAGCGGGTGAAGGCCGTGATCGCTCCCTTTGTGGCGGAGTAATCCAGCAGGATAGGCGCGCCCTGGTACATGGTGATGCTGGTGCAGTTCACGATGGTCGCCCCACGCTTCAGGTGCGGGCGGGCGGCCTGCGCCACGTAGAACATCGAATAGATGTTGGACTGGAACGTGCGCTGTAGCTGCTCGGGCGTGATGTCGGTGATGTCATAATCGGGGTGCTGCTCGCCCGCGATCTGGATCAGGCTGTCGATCTGCCCGAAAGCATCGAGGGTCTTTTCCACCAGCTTCCCGGCATCTTCCTTGCGACCAAGGTCGCAGCGGAAGGTGATGGCCTCGCTGCCTTCCTGCTCGCACAGTTCCTTCGTCTTGGCAGCGTCGTCGTCTTCTTCGAGATAGGCGATGGCGACCTTCGCCCCTTCGCGCGCGAAAAGCACGGCAGTGGCGCGGCCGATTCCGCTATCGGCCCCGGTGATGATGGCAACCTTGCCCTTCATCCGGCCCGAGCCGGGATAGCGCGGCTGCCATTCGGGCTTGCGATCCAGCGCGCTTTCATGGCCGGGCATGTCCGGCTCCTCGGCGATGGGCTTGATGAAGGTGGCGTCCTGGGTCTTGTCGAGCGTGTCGGTCATGGGGTGTTTTCCTGCAAATTGGCTATTTGCAGAATCAACGGCCCTGTCCGACGCGCCGTTCCGCGCGTCGTCGCCCGGAAGGCTCCAACCGTCCCCTATCAGGCCATGCCCAGCGCGGCCTTGTAGGTATCGAGGATCATTTCCTGCTCGCTGCGGTCGTTCGCGTCCATCTTCCGCAGGCGCACGATCTGGCGCATGATCTTCACGTCGTAGCCCACGGCCTTGGCCTCGGCATAAACGTCGCGGATGTCGTCGGCGATGCCCTTTTTCTCTTCCTCGAGGCGTTCGATACGCTCGATCAGCAGGCGCAGGCGGTCGTCGGTGGCTTCGGCCATGGGGTGTTGCTCCGGTAGTATATGAGAATCGGTTGGCGCGCTGATTAGCGCAGCCGTTCACGGGTGCAAGCGCGCCCTGTGGACCGATTTGTGCACAGCACGCGCGTTAGCGCAGGTCCGCGCGGTTCTTTTCCACGCTGGCGGCCATCCGGTCGAGCTGCTCTGGCGTCGCCTCGGTCTGGCGGGTCGCCTTCCATTCGTCCATCGGCATGCCGTGGATCAGTTCGCGCGCGGCGGCCTTGTCGCCCTCGTACCCGGCGTCGCGAATCCAGTCGGCCAGGCAATTGCGGCAGAAGCCGGAGAGGCCCATCAGGTCGATATTCTGCGCATCGTGGCGGTGCCGCAGATGGCGCACCAGCCGTCGGAAGGCAGCGGCGGCGACCGCATCGGGCAACTGGTCGAGGGGATCTTGCGCAGTGCTCATCATATATCCTTGTCTTGTCATGCGAGAGTGCCATAGGCGGGGGCCATGGAAACGCTCGATACACGAAAACTTGGCCCGCGCGGGCGCAAGGTCAAGATTCTCGCCACCACCGGTCCTGCTTGCAGCGATATCGATATGCTGCGGCGGCTGTTCCAGGCAGGTGCGGACGCCTTCCGCGTCAACATGAGCCATGGCGAGCATGCAATGCACGCGCGCACCATCGCCAACATCCGCCAATTGGAAAAGGAATTCTACCGTCCCATCGCCATTCTGGCCGACCTGCAGGGGCCGAAGCTGCGCGTGGGCACGTTCAAGGATGGCCGCGCCATCATTCCGCACGGCGGCACCTTCACCTTCGACCGGGTGGGCGAACCGGGCGACGAGACGCGCGTGGAATTGCCGCACCCGGAAATCTTCCACGTGGTGGAGGAAGGCCAGCGCCTGCTGGTGAACGACGGCAAGATTCGCCTGAAGGTAAAATCGGTCAGCAACGGCGAGATCGTGTGCAAGGCCGAGGTCGGCGGCGTGATCTCCGACCGCAAGGGCGTGAACGTGCCCGATGCGGAAATTCCAATTCCCGCCCTTACCGAAAAGGATAAGCGCGACCTCGCCTTTGCCATGGAACAGGGCGTCGACTGGATCGGCCTGTCCTTCGTGCAGCGACCCGACGATTTGATCGAGGCGCGCAAGCTGATGGAAGGCCCCGATGGCGAGCGGCGCGGCGCGCTGTGCGCCAAGATCGAGAAACCGCAAGCGGTGCGCCGCCTCGACGAGATCATCGCGCAGGCCGACGGCATCATGGTGGCGCGCGGCGACCTTGGCGTGGAGCTGGAGCCGCAGGAAGTCCCGCCGCTGCAGAAGAAGATCGTCAACGCCACGCGCCTTACCGGCAAGCCGGTGATCGTGGCCACGCAGATGCTGGAAAGCATGATCGAAAGCCCGGCCCCCACCCGCGCCGAGGTGTCGGACGTGGCGAACGCGGTCTACGACGGTGCCGACTGCGTCATGCTGAGCGCCGAGACCGCTGCCGGCGACTGGCCCGAGGAAGCGGTGCTGATGATGGACGCCATCGGCCGGCAGGTGGAAAAGGACGATGCCTACAAGCAGCGCGTGCGCATGCTGGACACCCCGCCCGATCCCACGCTGGCCGACGCCCTCAGCCACGCCTGCATGACCATTGCAGACACCGTGAACATCAGCGCGATCGCCGTGTTCACCTTCTCCGGCAGCAGCGCCCGGCGCGTGGCGCGCGAACGCCCCGCCGTGCCGCTGATGGTGCTGACCCCGTCGATGGAAGTCGCCCGCCGCGTAGCCCTGCTGTGGGGCGGTCACCCGGTGGCAACCAAGGACATCGGCAGCTTCGAAGAGATGATCGCCAAGGGCAAGCGCATGGCCCTGCGCCACGGCTTCGCCGAGGAAGGCACGCGCCTCGCCATGCTGGCCGGCGTTCCCTTCGGTCAGGCCGGCGCGACGAACCTCGTCCACGTGGTGAACGTGCAGGGTGACGAACTGGAGAATTACGAGGGCTAGGCGACGCGCACAGCCAAATGCTGTGCGCTCGTCAGGCAGGTATTCGGAAGGAAAATGGAGCGGGCGAGGCGATTCGAACGCCCGACCCCAACCTTGGCAACTGCCTCTCGGCATTTTCGCTATCGTTTTCGTATTCAGTAAAATCTACGATATTCCAGGCAATATCAATTGCTTGTTTCTCACATCGAGTCCCCATTGGTACGCTGCGATTTCCGGCGGTTTCCCTCCTACTGCTTCCCCCCTGCTTCCCCGGCCATGCTGCACCTGTGTGGGGAAGCAAATATCAAGCGCGTGGGCCACCGGAGCGCAGGAGCAACTTCGAAAGGAATGACAACTCAAATCAAGGACAAATCGCATGACCAGACTAACTAAACGCACCGTCGAGGCGCTCAAATCCAACCGAGAGCGCGACACCTTTCTTTGGGACAGCGAACTGCGCGGTTTTGGCGTTCGCGTTAAACCCAGCGGCACCAAAACATTTATCATCCAATATCGAAACCAAGAGGCGAGGACCCGTCGCTGTGTTATAGGCCAATATGGTGTTCTGACTGTCGAGCAAGCCCGCGACCTCGCCCAAAAGAAGCTCGCCGCTGTGATCGACGGGGCCGACCCATCCGCCGAACGGCACTCGGTCCGTACGGGGCTGACAATCGCAGCAGTTTGCGATTGGTATCTTGCCGAGGCCGAAGCCGGTCGGCTGATCGGACGAAACCGCCGCCCCATCAAGGCGTCATCGGTCGCAGGTGATCGAAGCCGTATTGAACTCCACATTAAGCCGCTGATCGGCAATCGCGTGGTCAGCCAATTGAAATTGGCAGATATTGAACGCTTGCAAGGTGATATTGCGGCTGGTCGAACCGCCCGAGCGAGGCGCACAAGCCGAGGTGGGCAAACGGCTGGCGGCTCAGGCGTTGCTGCCCGCGCCATCAGCACGCTTCGCGCTCTACTCAATCACGCCCGCCGCCTCGGCATTATTGAGGTTAGTCCGGCAACAGGCGTGCGCATCATGGCCTCGCAGAAGGTGAAGCGATATCTGAGCGCTGGCGAAATCCGTCACCTTGGCAAGGTGATGACGCAGATGGAACGCGAGGGCGAACACCCGGCCGGCCTCGCTGCGATCCGCGTCATGCTTCTCACCGGTTTTCGCCGCATGGAAGTGCTGGCAATGCACAAGGCATGGGTTCAGCCCGACGACAATCTCGTCCGTTTTCCGGATACCAAGTCCGGTCCGCAGATCCGCGTGGCCGGAGACTCAGCAATGCACGTGCTGGAGGCTCAGGCTTTGTCCAGTCATTCGCCCTTCATCTTCCCGGCGGATTGGGGCGATGGGCATTTCGTAGGCGTCGTTCGGGTGCTGGGCCGAGTCTGCGCGCGTGCAGGCCTGGACAAAGTGACACCGCACACCCTGCGCCACAGCTTTGCCAGCATGGCAGCGGCGCAAGGTTTCAGTGAACTGACCATCTCGGGCCTACTCGGTCACGCCCCGCGCGGCGTAACCCAGCGCTATGTGCACCTGGATACCGCGCTCATCATCGCGGCGGATCAAGTGGCGGCAGAGATTGCGCGACTATTGGACGGTGGCGAGTTGCGGAGCGTGCGGGAGATCAAGCAAGCGCGCACACTGGCAGCTTTGCGTGCAGTTGCATGACGCCTACTTGGCTAAGATTGCCCAAAAGTCAGATTGAAAAACTGCGGTAGCTCGTGGATAGCGCTCCAAATCAAAGCCCGTCTCCAGAAATGGGGATGGGCCTTGTGGATAAGCCTGTGGTCTGTTCGGACTATCAGGAACCGGGATTCACGGACTATCAGGAACCCAAAGCTCGGACTATCAGGAACCGAAACAGGCCTCAAACCCGCAGAAATGCTTGGCTCCAGCATCCCTTAACAATGCTAACGACAATCCTTCTCGGATTGTTGCTAACACTAGGCACAGCGGCGCGCGGCTCCTCAGCGCTTTGGGGTGCGCCGTCACTGCGCGCCTTATGCACTCGGCAGGTGCAAGCTTCGCGGCTGCTTGCTAGAGATTAAACGATGAAGACCGACCTCGATCATCTTCCCCCGCAAAAGCAGCGCGAGATCGAGCGCGTCGTGCAGCTTATCTTCGAAGAATTCGACGATGCCTTCGCGCTCGCTAAGCATGAGTGGAAGAAGGCCGGGCGGATACTTAAGGTCATTCTTTACGGCAGCTATGCTCGCGGGACCTGGGTCGACGAGCCTCACACGGCCAAGGGATACCGCTCCGACTTTGATCTTCTGATCATCGTCAACGACAAGCGACTCACTGACAGGGTGAAGTACTGGGCGAAGCTCGATGACCGGCTAATGCGCGAATATGGCGTTACCGGTACGCTCCAGACGCCGGTCAATTTTATCGTGCATACCCTGCAAGAGGTGAATAACGGGCTGGCACATGGGCGCTACTTCTTCATGGATGTGAAGGAGGACGGGGTTGCGCTCTACCAATCCGACGACACCGACCTGCATACGCCCAAGCCGAAGACGCTGGAACAGGCGCTGGCGATGGCTCAGGAGTATTTTGACGAGTGGATGCCGTCAGCCGAGCAGTTTCTCATCCAGGGGAACGAGGCCACGAAAAGAGGCTGGAACAAGAAAGCAGCGTTTGAACTGCACCAAGCGGCTGAGCGCCTTTATCACTGCGTTCTGCTCGTTTGCACCTTCTATACGCCGCATAACCACAATCTTGCATTCCTGCGCACCCAGGCTGAACGGATCGACCCGCGTCTTACTTACGTCTGGCCGCGTGAAACGAAGCGTGATCGCGCACGCTTCGAGAAGCTCAAGGAAGCTTACGTGAAGGCGCGCTACTCGAAGCACTACCGCATCAACAAGGAAGAACTCGATTGGCTCGGTGAGCAAGTCGAAGAGCTGGGTCGCGTCGTCCACGATGTATGCACAGAACGCCTCGAAAAGCTTCAAGCCGATGCCAAATCGTGCCCGGATAAGCAGTAGACGCCGATTTGATTGGCCGGCAGCTTATCGATCTGGCTTGCCGGAAGCAGACCTTCGGCTATCGACCCCATTTCGGTGGTAGCAGCGCATTCGACCTATCGCCAAAAGCGGTCGTTCATGAAGAACCGGTTGTCGTTGGTAACGCGCCTCAATCCCAGCCATTCTGGTACGAGATCTGAACGCCCAAAAACAGTTGATCGTATAGCGGCAGCTACGCGCTACACTCTCCGAGACACAACAAATCGTCGCGAAAAATTCAGAATGTCAGCGGTCGACAAAAGGGCGGTCGCGAACCGCAGTCGAAAACGGCGCCGGGTTTAAGCCAGCGCCGTTCATCGTTCTCATTCAATGCGAAGTGGCCTGAGAATCAACCGTTGCATGAATACTCAAATTGCGCCGCGAAATAACCGGCGTTCTGGATTATGCGAATGACGTTGAAAGATGCCAGACCGCCATTCGAAGCACAGATGTTTTGCGCACCTTGCTCGGCCGCAGCTATGGCCTGTCCCACTTCGGGTAGAAATGGCCCGATATCCGTTTGCTGAGCAACCGCGGCAGAAGAGCCAAATGCGATTGCAGCCGAGAGTGCCAGAACCTTCGTTTTAGTTTTGAACATGGTATTTTCTCCGTGGGCTCTGAGCGCTTCACGCCGATATAGTGGCTTGGATCTCCGGACCTCGGCCGAGCAGCCTGGTCAACGGACGCGATACGCCGACCGGGCGTGCTCGGAGCAATCCAAGCCGCTTATCGTCGCTCCGACGAAAATGATTCCGCGCCCGACCAATCCCATGAATCAGGCAAGAGCGACTCGCTCCGGTCGGTCTCCTGGCTCGCGGGTCATCACTTGAAATACACCTTCCCGAACCAAACAATCAGTCCAGTGGTTGCGGAGTGACCCGCCAGTATTTCTCGCTCGCCGCTTACAGTTGCAGGGACAGCCGCAGATTTGACCTTGGAGGGCCTCACTGTGTTCCCGTTACCGGTGCGAACTTGAAGCTGAATGCGCGCAACTTTGCATGCAGCTGATTTTGAGTATCGGTACGCAGCTTTGAAAACAAGGGCTGATGCGCTCGTTTCGCGTCGAATAGCGCGAAAAACATCGTCAAACCCCATCGATGGAGATCCAATCCCGTCCCATCTCCAATGCCTGTGTTGGCGTCGCCCCAACCAACTGCGCGATCAGTTCAGCCGACTCGACGAGTCGTGGGCCAGGACGATTGAAAAGATGGTGGCCATCAACGGCAAAGACCTTCCCTTTGCGAACCGCGGTAAGGTCTTTCCAACCGAAGTGGTCGACGAGCGACCCCAGATCGGCGAGCGTTTGTGGCAACAGATATCCGCAGGGCATCGCAACGATCAGATCGGGATCGGCGGCAATCAAGTCGTCCCAATTCAGCCACGAGGAATGTTCTCCGGCTCGCGCGAACAATGGGTGACCGCCGGCCGCCTCGATTAGTTCGGGTACCCAGTTTCCTGCGGCCATCAGCGGATCGATCCATTCGATCGCGGCGACACGCGGGCGATCCATCCTCTCCGCGCTACTTCGGGATAGCCCTGACATCCGCTCCTTCAAGTCACCGACGACCGATGATGCACGCTCGGGAATTCCCGCCGCTTCGGCGACCTTAGCGAAATCGCTCCATACATCTTCCAATGTATCGGGTGCCAGCGACAGCAGCGTCGGGGCGGTTCCGATCCAGTCGCCGAGTGCTTCTTCCAGATCGGCAGGGGTGACCGCGCAGACCGCGCATTGCGATTGGGTCAAGATGAGGTCGGGCCGCAAGTCCCGCAGAAGCGCGGTATCGACTTCGTATACCGACAGTCCTTGCCTCACGATTTCCTGGATCCGGTCGTCGATCTGCCGCGACGTCAGTCCTTTCTCGAGTCTGGTCGACGTGACGACCGGCAATGCCTTTACGAAAAGCGGATAATCGCATTCGTGCGAGCGACCGACGAGGCTCTCTCCCAATCCGAGTGCGACGGCGATTTCGGTCGCGCTCGGCAGGAGGGACACGATGCGCGGCTGCGCCATGTCAGGCGAACCGTATTCGCGGAGAAGGTCCGAATAGCGTGGGAGCGGCTCTGGCGAGGAGCCAGGACGCCAACAACAGTCCTGCGAACCATAATGCATCGTTCGCGAAGATCTGTCCCACGATCGCCATCGTGAAAGTCTCTGTCCCGCCTACCACCAAAGCAAACCCGAATAGCGCAGCCTCGTAAACAGCGAAGCCGATCAGAAAGGCGCCAAATGTCCGAAGGGTGCTCAGCTCGTTTTGTTCTCCCATGATGATGGCACCGGCGAGCATGGCGAGAATAGATGCGATGCCCAGCGCACCGCCCCAGGCGAACGCATATCCCGTGTGCGGGTAGCCGAGGACGGTGAACCCCAGCAACTGGTTGGTCGCCCAGATCGCGAGGATCGTCGTTAACGCGAGCGAGCGGCGCATGGTCGCGGCGGTCACGATCGTAACAGCCACGAACGGCATCATGCAGGCGGCAACCAGCGATCCGCCCACCGTCGCCAAGGCAAGTGTGACAGGCCATGCGAACCTCGCAATGTCGGACTTTGCTATCATTTCATCCGTCATCGAAATTCTCCTTAGAAACGCGCGCGCGCGCCAATGGCGAACGAGCGTCCGGGCGTCGCGAAACTGAAGACATCCTCGTAATCGGCGGCCGTCAAATTCTCGACTCGGCCGAACAGCTCGACATTATCCATCACCCTCACGTCGGCGTTGACGTTCAGCAGAAAGTAGTCGTCCAGTTGCACGCGAACCGGCACGAACGAGGGATCGATGAAAGCGCTGTCGATCGTCTCTCCATTGTAGCGCGCAACGAGCGTGACCCCTCCGGCATCCTTGGGAGCGCGCCAGTCGACAGCCAGGCTGGCGGTATGGGAGGGCCGCCGCACTTCGCGCGCGCCATCCTCGTGGGAACGCAGATAGGTGTAGGCTCCATTGACGCGCCAAGCTTCCGCGAAGCGCGCCTCGCCGAACACTTCGACGCCGTTTCTCTTGGATACGGTATCGCGATTGCCAGGGCTGGCGACGAAGTTCGGGGGCGGAAAAGAAGTGAAGATCTCTTCGTCCAGTTCGCTCTCGAAATAGGTGACCCCGATTGAAGCGCGCTCACCGAACAGCGACTGGTCGATCCCGATCTCCCATCCGCTCGACTTCTCGGGCCTGAGGTCGGGATTGCCGATGAAACGGCCGTCCACGAACCCATATAGTTCGTAGAACGAGGGGTTCTTCACCCCCGATCCGACGGCCCCGCGCACTCGCGTAGCCGCAGCGATCCGATAGCTCGCCTGAAGCCTGTACGTGGTTGTATCGGCGAACTGGTCGTTCCAGTCCCTGCGGATGGATGCGGACGCGCTCGCTCGGTCTCCGAGATCGATCGCATACTGGCCGACGAGACCGACATTGTCGATCTGTCGGCGACCGGTGAATGCGAAGCCGGTCGGATCGGTGTTACGGAAGCGTTCGCGTTCGACATCGAGAGCCGCCGTGACCCGGTGGGTCAGACCGCCAGCCTCGATACGCAACGTCGTATCGTAGGACCCTTTCAACCTCTGGCCCTCGCTGCCATAGCTGCGTCCAGTCGAAGCGAAACCGTCGCGCCGGGTATCCGCGATCTGGGCCGAAAACGCTTGGGTCCAGCGATCGTCGAGCAAGTCTAGCTCGCCCCTGATGAGCACATAGATAGCCTCGTTCTCGAAGCGGTTGCCGGGGCTATCGACCTGGAATCCGAAGGTCGGACTTCCCGGATCGGAATCGCTGTCGTTGAATTCGGCATTGGTGCGCGCGTAGCGTAATACACCAGTGAGGCGTGCATTGGTTGATGGCGCGAACGTCGTCTTCAGCGAGACCGCACCACTGTCGTTCGCAAGATCGCGCGTGCCGTTCCGGGCGCCTGGCGTGCCATCGGTGGTATTGAGTGTGGCGGACAGCGCGTAGTCGAGATCGCCACTATATCCAGCGATCCGGGCAGCACCGTTCACCATGCCGAACGAACCGGCTTCGATCCGCGCGACCGCCCCGGGCGCATCGCGGCCGTCGAGAGTGATGTACTGGATGACGCCGCCGATCGCGTCCGACCCGTAGATCGCGCTCTGCTGTCCGCGCAGCACCTCGATCCGCGAAGCCT
The DNA here is from genome assembly GCF_003584125.1 of Aurantiacibacter zhengii. GTDB lineage: Bacteria > Pseudomonadota > Alphaproteobacteria > Sphingomonadales > Sphingomonadaceae > Alteraurantiacibacter > Alteraurantiacibacter zhengii. The sequence continues at coordinate 128,531 of NZ_QXFL01000008.1, read as the reverse complement.
CGTCGGCGATAAGCGTTCCGAAATCGAACTCGCCGGCATAGGGATCCGACACCTCGATCCCGTCAACGAGGACGAGCGTATGGTTGGCTTCAGCACCGCGCAACCGAAGCTGTGTCTGACCGGGAACCCGTCCGACCGCGACCCCTGGGACGTCGCGGAGCACGTCGGACACCTCGCGGACTTGCCTCCGGTCGAGGATTTGCTCGTCGAGGACGGTGACCGATCCGCCGATCCGGTCGAGCGGCATGGGATCGGTGGCGCGGTTCCCGGTGACGACGATCGAGGTGTTGGATGTCTCTGGATCGGCAGCGGGATCGATGGTCTGAGCGAGCGATGGAGCCGGCAGAAGCACGGAAGACAGAAGCGACAGGTGAATGTATTTCATGAGAACGAATTTCCGGGGCGCCGGGCGACTTGGCCGGAGCGTCCGCACGAGTGCGGTCGACGAGACTGCTAGGGACGGACGCGTGCATCCCCCGGCAGTCCTGCCGATGCGGCTCCAACCGCTACTCGTCGCCCGGACGAAATTCGTTTCGCGCCTGGCCAATCCCATGAGCCCGGCAAGAGCGACACGCGCCGGTCGGTCTCCTGGCTCACGGGTTGTCGCACGAAACATACCTTCCCAGACGACAATTGCCGCCCAGTGGTTGTGGAGCCAACCCCACCCATGTTACGCGCTCGCCGCTTACAGTTGCAGGGACAGCCGCAGAATTGGCCTATCGAGACCTCACTGCGTTCCCGTTACCGGCACGCTTTATCGACATTTGATTCTGCCGACGCTCGTCTCATAGACTTTGGTCGAATGAGCGGCAAGCGCTCAGTTCCAGAGCAACGCAGCAAGACGATGGTCGCCGTTTTAGGGGGTAGGTGAACTTAATCCATCGTATCTGTTTAGGTCACCAACTGAAATGCCCAGATGTTGATCCGTCGACCTTTGGATTGGCACCAGCTTTCGCTTTCGTCTGAGATCGATTCTCAACCCTTTCTTAAATATCGCGAATGGTGTCGGAAGCCGTACGGCAGCATTTTAGTTTCTAATGCGCAAGCCGGACAGATCGCATACGGTCCAACTTCGTCGCCGGTTCAATGTCCTCTATATTGAATGCGCGGCCTAAAAGCCGACCGTCGCACACCCACCCTAAACCACGACATTAAAGCGTCAACATTATTGACCCAGAAGCTGACACATAGGCCGTCCACGAGCGTGGCTGCAACCAATCGTCGAGTATCCCGTGTGCGCTCGTAATCCGAATATCTGGCGCTTGGTGTGCGATGATCGCGTCGTTGCGCTGCCTTGGCGTTGCATCATTTAGCGACGCTCTTAGACACTGCCGCTACAGAAACTTTGCAGCTTGGTTGCTAATCAGAAGCACACTCGCAACGCTATCACTGCAGGTCGCTGGCAGCGCCGGATACAGTCGCGATGCACTCCGCTTGCAGGCGTAATCGGCGTGGGGTATTTGTCCGTAAGCGTCTGATTTGAAGAAAGAAAATGAGGGCGAGATAAAAGCGCCGCCGTCGGTCGGGGCGCAGGTGGTTGGTTTCGTTCAGTAATATGCGACGGCACCCATATTGCCCCTGCGGCGCTCATTTCAAAAAGTTCTTTGCTATCAAACAGATTGGCGACGGCGCTTGGCGTTCTGCGCTGTTTTCGTTCGGTAACCCGCTTTCGCCCGGACGTCCTTCGCCGTCCCGATGAGCATCGGTGCATTTGACTGGAGTGCTTGCCCCCACGCCTCTGCGCTGCGGCGAAAGAACGACAGCTGCGGCGTAGGAACGTCATGTGGCGCAGGGTGCCCTAATCGATCGATACTCAGTGCTGATGGCGGGCCGGCCTGTTCCCTCCATGCTTCCCAAGGTCGGTCCGTCATCACCCGAAAGATGAAAGGATCGACGGCTATGCCATCTGCGAGCACGACAGAGCATCCTTGCGAGCAATGCGGGCCCCAGGCCATCGAACCGATCGCCATGCGCGTACCCGAAGCCTGTCGCTATCTCGGGATCGGACGCAGCACACTCTATGTGCTCATTTCCAGAGACGAGATCGAGATCATCAAGATGGGGAGCGCAACCCTCGTGCTCACAGCCAGCCTGCGCTCGCTGGTTGAGCGGCTACGTCGTCCTGCCGATCAGGTACCGGGGACCGCTATATGATTACGGCGCATCCTGACTTGCTGAAAGCTGTGGTGCTTGCCGCAATCGTGAGCATGCCAGATCATTCCAAACGTCAGCTGGTCTCGAAGATCAAAGCGCGGCGTGCAAACGCAGAAGAAGCGCTGGCCGCCAGATTGGTGATTGCGCTTTCGCAGCGATCCTAGGCTCTCTGGCTATGGCAGCTACGCGCCCTCATATTGGACATTTGATCGGTCTCGTCGCGATCCTGAAACCTGCCACTGGACTAGGTAGTAGCTGAGGGCGGCTTCGTGCCCTCAATTCGGAAATCGGAGATACAAATGCCGATCTCGAAAGCCGACATTCTCCAAGTGCAAGGCAGACTGTTCGCGTAAGGCTTTTGACAACACCAGATCAATGATCTAGCAGTTTGACTTCGGGCACTTATTCCGGCGCCCGGTAAGGCAATGCGCCCAAGTCCGGCTCGATGAGCTGTGTGCGAAGGACGCGTTGATGAATTCTCCCGCTAATTCAGGTTCCGTAGAACAAACTCCGATCCCGTTTTCCGAAGGGGTGCGTGTCTGGGCGCGCGTGGCCGTGTTGAGCTTTGGTGGACCAGCGGGCCAGATCGCGGTGATGCACCGCATTCTAGTCGATGAAAAGCGCTGGATCGGGGAGAACCGGTTCCTGCATGCGCTCAATTACTGCATGCTCCTGCCCGGACCGGAAGCCATGCAGCTTGCCACCTATATTGGCTGGTTGCTCCACGGCGTTCGCGGTGGCCTCGTCGCAGGATGCCTGTTCGTCCTTCCCGGCTTCCTCAGCATTATGGCGCTTAGCGTGCTCTATGCCAGTTTTCAGGAGGCCAGCTTCGTCCAGGCGATTTTCTTCGGCATTAAGGCGGCGGTGCTCGCCATAGTCATCGAGGCCCTGCTGCGCATCGGGAAAAGGGCATTGAAAACTTGGCCCATGTATCTGATTGCCGCCGCAGCCTTCGTGGCGATATTCGCATTCGATGCACCTTTCCCGCTGATTATCGCGGCCGCCGCGTTGGTCGGTTTTCTTGGAGGGCATTTCGATCCTGCACGGTTTCTGGTCATTCGCGCCCGTGAAACGACCGAGGACGGGGAGAGCGAGCCGGAAGCCGTGCTTCATACAGGCGGTATGGCGAAAGCGCAGCCTACATGGCGCGGAGCAGTCCGCACGGCCTTGATCTGGGGCAGCATCTGGGCAGCTCCCATAATTGCGCTGATCCTTCTTGTTGGCCCAAATCACGTGTTCACGGAACTGGCGGTTTTCTTCTCCAAGCTCGCGGTCGTGACATTCGGGGGCGCGTATGCCGTGCTGGCCTATATGGCGCAGGAAGCCGTGCAGACGCATGGCTGGCTTGCCCCCGGTGAAATGCTCGATGGGTTGGGCATGGCGGAGACCACGCCGGGTCCACTGATCCAGGTCGTCCAATTCGTGGGGTTCATGGGGGGATATCGCGAAGCAGACATGTTAGGCCCGGTGGCTTCGGGCATCGCGGCTTCGGTCATCGTCACGTGGGTCACGTTCGTGCCGTGCTTCCTATGGATTTTCCTTGGTGCGCCATTTATCGAAAAACTGCGCGGCGTGAAGCTTCTGACAGCGGCGCTTTCGGCGGTGACGGCAGCAGTCGTCGGTGTGATCCTAAACCTTGCCATCTGGTTTGCGCTGCACGTTGCCTTCGCACGGCTTGACGAGGTTCGAGGTTACGGCGCACGCCTGCTCGTGCCGGACTTCGCCACGATCGACGTCGCCTCCGTCGTCATTGCCGCTGCGGCCCTGATCGCCATGCTGCGCTTCAAGATCGGGATGTTGCTCGTTCTCTTCGTGAGCGCACTCATTGGGTCGCTGTATTACCTCGCAATGATGGCTGGCACCTGAAATCACATCCAAGGAGAACTAAGATGAAGCAATTACGCAGAACATTGTTCGTCGGCGGCTTGGCTCTATCGCTATCAGCGATGTCGGCGGCTCTTCACGCGCAGGATAATCTCGGCAATCTCGAGGCACTGATTTTCGAGGCATCGCACTCGGAGGTCACCATGACCGACGATGGGGTCGCACGCATCGGTTGGACGCGCGCCGACGTGCCGGTGATGGTCGACGGCATGCGCCTCGATCCCCCGGCAGGTCTCGGCTCATGGGCTGCCTTCAAACCCGTCGATGGCGGAGTGATGGTCATGGGCGACACGGTCGTATTCGAGGATGAGATAACAGCCGCGATGGACGCTGCCCTCGCCAACGGGTTGACCGTCACCGCGCTGCACAATCATTTCATATTCGACGATCCGCCGGTCTATTTTATGCATATCGGCGGGCATGGGGAAACCGCCAAGATGGCAGCGGGTGTAAAAGCCGTCTGGGATGCCATCAAGGAAGTGCGCGCCGCCTCGCCGACGCCGCAGCGCAGTTTCGGTGGCATGACGCCGGATGCAAACGGCACGATCGAAGCCCTGGCGCTGAGCGAAATCTTGGGCACCGAGCCAAGCATCGCCGATGGTGTCGTGAAATACACCTTCGCTCGCCAAGGCCGCATGCACGGCGTTGAGATCGGTGGTTCGATGGGGCTTACGACCTGGGCGGCGTTCTCGGGCACCAACGACCTTGCCGCCGTGGATGGTGACTTCATCATGACCGAGGACGAAGTCCAGCCCGTGCTCCGCGCACTGCGCGAGCGGGATATCCATATCGTAGCATTGCATAACCACATGATCGGCGGTGAACCGATGTTTTACTTCCTCCACTACTGGGGAGTGGGTCCAGCAAAAGAGCTTGCAGCGGCGATTGCTGCTGCCCGTAACGCACAGGCCGAAACCGGATAGGCGCAACCATTCCGATAAAAATCAGTAAGGCAGCGATCGCTTGCACCTCATTGCGACAGGCATTGTCTTCGAAATGGCAGGGAACGTGAGTTATGTCGCTAGCTGGTGGGCTTGTCTTTGAATGCGATGTGGATGGGACACGGCGCCGCGATTTGAATCGCGACCGGATTGTCCGTTTTCTTAGGAAAGCTCCCGAAACCAGACTGTCTCGAAGCGGCCCAGAACTCGCCACGATATGGCAGCTAAACTACCGGCGCCCGAAACCAAGCCGGTCAGACGATTCATACGTCGGATTGGTTCACGGGAATTCTGGTCACTTTCACTGGCCGGGAAATGGGATGACATTGGCGCTATCAAGAAAGGTCGCCATACCTTCATCAGCGACTACCTGCTCGAACGCCCTGAATGCCGCGTCATCATCTGCGAACTGGTCATCCCAAACGATCGAGGTACCCTTCTCATTGACGACTTCGAGGGTCCATTGACCTTCGTCCTCCAGACGAAAAATGTTCACCTCGACAGAAACCCCATCTTTCGATTGGCTACCCGATAGGCCGGAAGTGACAAGGTTAGGGTCGCGTTTGCTCATATACTGCTGGATATTGCAGAAGGGCATCCGTGTAAATCGCATCGACGCCGCACAAATGACCGGCGAATTTTGCCGGCAATGTGGCGGGGCATGTCTGGTGTAAAATAAGAGAGGCTACTGGCCGAGGCAGAAACCCAACGGACCGTCAGCTTTGCCCTGTCCGGAGCTTCACAGCCGACATTCCGGAAACGGCCCAAATTCCGCCGCTTCAAATTACAAGCGAATTGGGCAATCAGATTGGACACCTTCACTGATCGCACTCCAAGCTGGACACACGCCAAACCAATCCTTGCACCTTGGAATCGGGAGGTTCAGTGTGTCGCAATGCAAACGCCAGAGTGCGCCACGAAACTCCGATTTGTGCTTCCCCCGCGCTTCCTCGGAGCAACCGACAGAGCGGGGAAGCAGAATTCGCCAACTTGCGATCCGCTTAAGCGGTTCAATTTTCTAAAGAAAAATGGAGCGGGCGAGGCGATTCGAACGCCCGACCCCAACCTTGGCAAGGTTGTGCTCTACCCCTGAGCTACGCCCGCTCACTGGCGCCATTCCCGGCTCGTGTCCGGGTGGGGAGCGGCGCAGTTAGCAGCGAGTCTCGAACCCCGCAAGGGCAAAATTGCCGCGCAATCAGAAAGCTTGCACCTATTGGATCGCGGCCCCTCTTTCCCCTTCACATTCGGCATAGAAGCGCCACATTGTGACATCACACGAATAGCGCAAAGCAGGAGCAGACACTTGGCAAGCATGGGCCTCAGCATCGAAGAGCAAAAGGCAGTCGAACAATTCCGCAAGGACGTGGTCGATCCCAGCCAGACCAAGCTGGTCGTGCTCGACTTTTGGGCCGAGTGGTGCGGGCCGTGCAAGGCGCTGACCCCGGTGCTGGAAAAAGTTTGCGCCGAATATGCCGACAAGGGCGTGATCCTCGCCAAGATCAACGTCGACGAACAGAAGTTCATCGCCAGCCAGTTCCAGGTGCAGTCGATCCCCACCGTCTATGCGATGTTCCAGGGGCAGCCGGTGGCGGACCTCACGCCCATGCGCAGCGAATCGCAGCTGAAGCAGGCGCTTGACCAGATCCTGCAGCAGGTGCCGGTACAGGCCGGAGCCGCCGATGGCCAGGATGGGCAGCAGCAAGGCCAGCAGGCCCCCGACCTCGACCAGCTTGTGGCCATGGGCGAGCAGGTGCTGGCCGATGGCGATGCCGAACGTGCGGCGTCCGTTTTCATGCAGCTGGCGCAGATGGCGCCCGACAAGGCCGAAGTGCAGTCCGGCCTGATCCGCGCGCTGGTGGCCGCCGGCCAGACCGAGGCGGCACAGCAGGCCTACGACGCGCTGCCGCAGGAAATGAAAGACGATCCGCTGGTGCAGCAGGGCCATTCCGCGCTGGAACTGGCGGGCACCCAGGTCGACACCGCAGAGCTGGATAACCTGCGCAAGGCCGCGGCCGAACGCCCTGCCGATACCGAAGCGCAAATCGCCTTTGCCGAGGCCGCCTTCGCCGCCGGCGAGCGCGACGAGGCTGCCGAAGTGCTGCTGCGCTCCATCCAGGGAGGCGGCGAGGAAGGCAACGAGGCCGCCAAGGAAAAGCTGCTCAAGATATTCGAGGCGGTTGGCATGGAAGACCCGTGGGTTTCGACCCAGCGCCGCAAGCTGTCGTTGATCCTGTTCGGATGAAGGGCAAGCTCTCCATCTTCCCGCTGACCGGCGCGATCCTGTTTCCCGGCCTGCAGCTGCCGCTGCACATCTTCGAGCCGCGATACCGCGCCATGGTGGGCGACGCGCTGGCGCGAGACCGGCGAATCGGCATGATCCAGCCGCAGGATTCCATGGAAAGCGCGCCGCTGTACGACGTCGGCTGCGTGGGCAAGATCGAGGATGTCGAGACCAGCGAGGACGGACGGTACAATATCGTGCTGACGGGCCTCACCCGTTTCCGCGTGCTGCGCGAACTGGAAGTGACGACGCCGTTCCGCCAGGTCGAAGCCGAAATGATCGAGGAGCCGACCGAGGAATACCTCTCGCTGGGCGAGCGTGCCAGCTTCGAGCACGAAGCGCGCAAGTTTGCCGACAGCCAGGGCTATGCCATCGACTGGGATTCGGTCGCCCGGCTGGACGATGTCTCCCTGATCAACGGAGTCAGTCAGATCGCCCCGTTCGACGCCGCCGCCAAGCAGGCGCTGCTGGAAGCGCCCAACCTTCGCGAGCGGTGCGACCTGCTGGTGCAACTGATGGAGTTCTTCGGCCGGGGCGACCCGGACGACGAGCATGTGACTCTTCAGTAATTTGTTTTTCGAAGCCGCCTCCGCGGCTTCGTCCTCGCTAGATGCGCAGCAAGCTGCGCCCGCTGCGGGCGCGCATTCGCGCTTGCGGTCGCTGGCGCGACCGTATCGTGCGCTGGACGAGAGGGACAGGACTGGCTCGGTCCACGACTAGCGGACCGCAAGGCCGAACGGCCGCCCGCAGGTGCCGCGCAGCGAAGCGGAGCGAACAGCACCGAGGACGAAAGCGCGGAGGCGCTTTCGCAAAACAAACAATCCCGCGGCCCCTTGGTCCACCGCCGAGGGAACTATACCCCGAAGCTACCCCGCAGCCCGTCGATCACGTACTGCGCCGCCAGTGCCGCCAGCAGCACACCCAGCAGGCGGGTGATGACGGCCTCGACGCGCTCTCCCAGCAGCTTGATCAGCGGGCCTGCCGCGATCAGCGCGATCATGGTGATCAGCAGCACCGATACCAGCGCGCCCATCACGACCAGCGACTGTTCCAGCCCAACGGCCTCGTTCATCAGCAGCATGATCGCGGCAATCGCGCCGGGGCCTGCCAGCATGGGCATGGCCATGGGGAAGACGGAGACATCCTCCACATGTTCGCGCGCGGCGCGTTCGGCGCGCTCCTCGCGGCGCTGGGTGCGTTTCTCGAACACCATTTCCCACGCGATCCAGAACAGCATCAGCCCGCCCGCGATGCGGAAACTGTCCAGCTCGATATGCAGCGCGGACAGCAGGTCCTGCCCGAACAGCGCGAACACCAGCAGGATCACGAAAGCGATGATCGAGGCGCGGATCGCCATGATCCGGCGCTCTGCGGTGGTCGCGCCCTTGGTGAGGCCCGCATAGATCGGCGCGCAGCCGGGCGGATCGATCACCACGAACAGGGTGATGAAGGCGGAGAGAAAAAGCTGTTCCATGGCCTATTCCCCCACCTGCGACCCGGCGGGCGCAACCAAGCGAACGGCTTCCTGCCAATCCCCGTCGCGCAGCCAGTTCACCACGACAGTGCGCGTGCCGTCGGCCCCGTGCAGCCATGTCCATTCCAGCGTGCCATCGGCGGAGCGTGTCGTGTCGGACGCAGTGCCTGCAGGTACGGTAACGTCGGGCGACAGCGGTACGGCCTGCGCACAATCGGCCACCCGGCCCTCGATCGAGGCCAGCCCGGGCACCACGATCGCGCCTTCCGGAATGTCTTCCTCGGGCCGTGGTGCGGGCTGCGGATCGTCGGGCGCGCCGAGGTCGTAAGTGTACCTGTAGCTGTTGTCGCGCTGCAGTTCCCAGATGGAAACGTAGCTGCCCACCATGCCTTCCGGCTCGATGAAGCGGCCAAAGGTCGCCGCCAGCGTGCCGTCGCAGCTCGACCAGACGGCGTTGGGCGCCCAGGCCACGGCCTCTTCGGGATCTTCCATGCTCGCCAGCCACGGCTGCGCGGGGATCAGGCCGTTCTGTCCGTGGATCACTGCATCGTCGGCGGCGTACTCGCGAAAGGCCGTCCACTGGCCTTCCTCGCGCGCCATCTTGGCAAAGGCGAAGTCGGCGGCAGCGACCCGGCCGGGATCGCCCACGCTGCCCTGTCGCTCGAGGAATCGCTCCGCCGCGCGCGACTCCCGGTTCATCCGCTGCTGCTGCGGACTGGTGCACGCGGCCAGCGTGGCAAAGACGGCTAGAGCGATGGTGGCGCGCGAAATCATGTTCGCGCCCTGCTCTTGCCCCGCCGGTTTGTCAAAGGGTCAGGTCGCCCGGATTAAATCGCGATGTCGGCGAGGATATAGATCACCGCATTCAGCGCCAGGATCAGCACCAGCGGCGAGAAATCGATTGCCCCGGTATCGGGCAACAGGCGGCGGATCGGCTTCAGCAGCGGATCGAGCAGCGAGTTGATCGAGTTGTAGACCTGCACGAGGAAATCGTTGCGCGGGCTGATCACGTTAAAGGAGAACAGCAGCCCGATAATGAACTGGATGATGACCAGGAACACGATGGCCTGGGCAATCATCGACAAAATCTGGATCAGGGCGAGCACGAAATTCTCCGCAGTATAAGCGTTTCAGGAAAGTGTATCACCGAGGTAATACGCGTCAAGCGCAGGTCAAGTGGGTGGTCAGGCGCTGATCAGCGTGCCTGCGCCGCGGCTAGTGAAGAATTCCAGCAGCATGGCATGGGGCACGCGCCCGTCCAGCACCACGGCCGCCTCGCACCCGCCTTCCACCGCATGAACGCAGGTTTCCAGCTTGGGGATCATGCCCCCGCTGATGGTGCCGTCCGCGCGCATCCGGGCGATGTCGACAGGCTTCAGGTCGGTCATCAACGTGCCGTCCTTGTCCAGCACGCCCGCAACATCAGTCAGCAGGAACAGCCGCGCCGCGCCCAGCGCCGATGCGATCGCGCCCGCCATGGTATCGGCATTGATGTTGTAGGTGTGGCCCTGCGCGTCGCTGGCGATGGGGGCAATGATGGGGATCATCCCGGCCTTGCTGGCGGTTTCGAGGATGGTGGTATCGACCTCTTTGGGCTCCCCCACGAACCCCAGGTCCACCGCCTGCTCGATCTGGCTGTCCGGGTCCTTCACCGTGCGGCTGACCTTTTCGGCCACCACCATTTTACCGTCCTTGCCGGAGATGCCGATGGCCTTGCCACCTGCCTGGGTTATCCAGCCGACCAGTTCCTTGTTGATCGCGCCAGACAGCACCATTTCGGCAATCGTCGCGGTTTCCTTGTCGGTCACGCGCAGCCCGTCGACAAAACGGCTTTCCACGCCCAGCTTCTTGAGCATGGCGCCGATCTGCGGGCCACCGCCGTGGACCACCACCGGGTTGATGCCGACCGCCTTCAGCAGGACGATATCCTCGGCAAAATCCTGCGCCGCCTCAGGGTCGCCCATGGCATGGCCGCCGTATTTCACCACGAAGCTGCGCCCGGCGTACCGCTGGAAATAGGGCAGCGCCTCGATAAGGGTCTCGGCCTTGGCCAGCATCCTGTCGTTTGTCGAATTGGTCATGTCGGCGAATCGCTTAGCCGCGCGCGCCCTTCCCGCCAATAGCGGCTTGCTAGCGAGGCTGCATGGTGGAAGAGATGGCCTCATGAAACGCAAGCAATACGAAGACCTGCTGGAGCCGCTGGAACTTGAACTTGTCGCCATGGCGCACTGGGCCAGGGCCACGGGGGAGCGCATCGTCGTGCTGTTCGAAGGGCGTGACACGGCGGGCAAGGGCGGCACGATCAAGGCCATCAGCGAGCGTATCAGCCCGCGCCAGTGCCGCGTGGTTGCCCTGCCCAAGCCGAGCGATGCCGAACGCACGCAGTGGTATTTCCAGCGCTACGTCCCGCACCTGCCATCGGCAGGAGAGATCGTGCTGTTCGACCGCAGCTGGTACAACCGGGCCGGCGTGGAAAAGGTGATGGGTTTCGCGAGCGAGCAGCAGGTGGACAAGTTCCTGCGCGAGACGCCGGTGTTCGAAAAGCTGCTGGTGGACGACGGCATTCGCCTGTTCAAATACTGGCTGTCAGCCAGTCAGGAGGCGCAGGAGGAGCGCTTTGCCGAACGGCTGGAAGACCCGTTGAAACGCTGGAAGCTCTCCCCCATCGATGTCGCCAGCCGCACCAAGTTTGCCGAGTATTCCGCCGCGCGGGAGGCCATGTTCGCTGCCACCCATACGGAGCACGCGCCGTGGACGGTGGTCGATTACAACGACCAAAAGCACGGCCGCCTCACCCTGATTCGCGACCTGCTGGACCGCTTGCCCGACACCCGCGTGCCGCATGAAGAGCTGGATTGGCCCGAACTAGGCCACGCCCCGCTGGAGGAGGAATTCAGGCTGCTCCAGCCCATCGCGCCGTTCCCGCTGGAGGACTGAACCGCTGGCAAAGGCCCCGCGTTTCGATGCCGCCTGGCAGCGCCGTCGCCGCTGGCGCGCGGCATGGCAACGCTGGCGCTGGGTACCCGTGCTGGCGCTGCTTTTCGGCGCCTACATCCTCGCACGCCATTTCGACTGGGGCACCGGCGAATGGGACGCGGTAGAGCGACAGTTCAGCGTGTGCGGACAGGGTTCGTCGCCCGCCTGCGTCGTGGACGGGGACACGCTGCGTATCGGCGACCGGCGCATCCGGCTGACCGGTTTCGATGCGCCGGAAATGGACGGTGCCTGCGATGCAGAGCGCCGGCTGGCCCGCGTTGCGCGTGATGAACTCGCCGCCTGGCTAAACCTGGGCAGGTTTGAGATGGATGGCGGCACAAATCCACCGCGCGATGATTATGGCCGCGAGCTCCGCGCCATTCGCCGCGGGGGCGAGGCGCTGGCCGACACCATGGCCGAGCGCGGCCTGGCCCGCCGCAGCGGGAGTGCCAGGGACTGGTGCGCCTAGCGCACCTACTCGGTGGTCACACCTTCCATGTCAGGATCGAGTACGCCCGTCTCTTCGCTTTCGGGAATGTCCAGCGTGACATCGCCATCCTCACCCTGGGTGTAGGGCTCGGCTTCCACGGGATAATCCTGTAGCGTATCATCGCGGTCGATCTGGGCCTCGTCGACTGCGGCCTCGATCTGAGCCTCGTCATCCCCGCGGGTGGGGTTCAGGACGAAGATGATGGCTACCACCGCCAGCAGAGCGATGACGAGAAACCACAGGTTGCGGTTGTTGTTGCCGGGTTCGGACATGTCGTTGGTTCTCCGTGTCTTCTCCGGTTTCAACCCGGAGCACCGCCGCAATGTTCCGAATTTCGCCAAGTCCCACAAATGGAGGCGCAGACAGGGTTAACGAATTTAAAAGCGTTAGCTGTCAGACACTAGGTAATTGTCCGGGTATTGTGTCCGGCCAGCAAAGGGAGGCGGACATGGCCGCCAGTGACATCAAAGTGAACGACGGGGATCGCCGCAAGGGGAGCGGTCGCCGCAAGCAGCAGGTCCCCATTGATTTTCCCGACCGCCGCGCGGGCGAGCGTCGCAGCGGCGAAGACCGCCGGAGCCATCCGCGCATCTAACCCGGTTGCGGCTCCGCTTCGGCAGGCTGCGGCAGGGTAGCGCGCAGCATCAGGTATCCTGCGATCGCCGCCACCAGCGAACCCGACAGCACGCCGATCTTCACCGCATCCACCTGTGCCGGATCGGCAAAGGCGAGGTTGCCGATGAACAGGCTCATGGTGAAGCCGATGGCCGCCAGCAGCGACAGCGCGTGGATCTGGCGCCAGTTCACCCCTTCGGGCAGGGTGGCGAACCCGGCCTTCACCGCGGCCCAGGCAAAGCCCACGATGCCGATCTGCTTGCCGATCACCAGCCCTGCAGCGATGCCCAGCGGCAGCGGCGAGAACAGCGTGTCGAGTCCCACGCCCGACAGCGAGACACCGGCGTTGGCAAAGCCGAACACCGGGATCACCAGGAAAGCGACATAGGGGTGCAGCGCGTGCTCCATCCGCTCCAGCGGGGCCTCGCCGTTGCGCCCGGCAATCGGCACGCACATGGCGGCTGCAACGCCCGCCAGCGTGGCGTGGACCCCGGACTTCAGCACAAAGACCCACAGCACCACACCCAGCAGTACGTAGGGGATGGACGAAGCCACCTTGCCGCGCCCGAACATTGCCAGCACCGCCAGCGTAATGGCAGCGCCGATCAGCATGCCCACGCTGGTTTCGGCGGTATAGAACAGCGCGATAATTGTGATTGCGCCGATATCGTCGATCACCGCAATGGCCAGCAGCAGCGCCTTCAGCGCCACCGGCACGCGCGGGCCGAGCAGGGTGAGGATGCCCAGCGCAAAGGCAATATCGGTCGCCGCCGGGATCGCCCAGCCGCCCAGGTTCTCTGGCGAACCTGAATTGATGCCAAGATAGATCGCGGCGGGCAGCGCCATGCCGCCGATGGCTGCCATCAGCGGGAGCGAGGCCTTGTTCCAGGAGTTGAGCTGGCCCACCAGCGCCTCCCGCTTGACCTCCAGTCCGACGAGGAAGAAGAACACCGCCATCAGCCCGTCGTTGATCCACAGCAGCAGGGGCTTGTCGATCACGCCGTCGCCTATGCCCGCCACCACCGGCACGTCCAGCAGGGCGAAGTAGCTTGCGGCGAACGGCGAATTCGCAATCACCAGAGCCAGTGCCGCAGCGACGATCAGGGTGATGCCGCCCGCGCTTTCCTTCTGCAGGAAGTCGCGCATGGCAGGTGCGATCACTTGCGTAACGGGCTTGGCAATGGCTCTGGCAATCATCGAGTGGGTACTTCCATCAGGTATTCAAAGGGGTGCGAGAGGCAAGGCGGGGCATTCCCCGATCGGACGTTTCGGTTCGGGGAAGAGGAAGGGACGTGAATGCCCCGCCCGCCCCTCGCCTTGCTCACCTTTCTCTCAGGCGCCGCTGGGTCGTCTGCGGCTTTGGGGAGAGAGGCGGGCAAGCAGATCGCGCACGCGCAGCTTGCGTCGCTTCAAGGCCATGACCTTGAACTGGTCGGGGGCGCGGCGATTGATCTCGCGTCGCACCGCGTCGTCCAGCCTCGCATGAAGCTCGGTGAGTTTGTAAAAACGGGCCGTCATCCTTCGTCTCCTTAAACAGGGAGTTGGTAGGATCGGACGGCCGGTATCGTTTTTTGCCGGGGTCTGTGGGGAGGGGGAAGAGGCCCCGTCAAACACGCACCGGCTGTCCGATGCGGTCCGACATCACGAGCGCCAAATGAGAGCGCGCGCCAGAGGGGCCCGGTCCGCAATATTCATAATGATGATCGTCGCGTTTGGTTTCAAGGAAAATTGCACACAATCGCCCACAAAGCGCTGACTTGCCCGCCTAGCCCGCCGGGGTGACGGCGCTGGCGACGATCATGGCCGGATTGTCCGCATCGACCTGTTCACTGATGTCGGCCGGCAGGTCTCCCGGAAAGGCCTGGACCATGCCGGTCACGCTGACATTGGCGCCGCCCTCGATCGCGGTGCCCTGTGCGTAGTCGCTATCGACGATCACCAGCGTCTCGTTCGTGCCGCGGCCGACGGTGAAGCCGATATCGCCCACCACCTCGTTCACCGGTACGTCCGACAGTTCCACCTCGCGCCCGGTCATGCTGCCAAGGCTGCGCAGCCCTGCGGAGCCGTAGATGGCCACCGGGCCGTTGGGCGTCGTGCCCCCTTCACCCGTGGCGGCATCGCTGTAACCGGGGTTGCGGCCGGAATTGGCCGTGCCGTCATAGCGGGCGGCGTCGGGATCGGGATCGGCGGTCAGCGCCATGACGATCCAGAACGCGGCGATGATACCGGCGGCGGCCAGCAGCCACGGAAGCCATGCCGGCAGGGATTTCTTGTCTGCGGAGAATAGGGCCATGAAGAGGCCTCTCGGATTGGAGCCAAAGCGCCTGACGCATGGTGCGCGAAAGATCGTGGCCCTGTGGGCCTCCAAGCGGATGGCCGCCGCGAAAGTTCCCCGGTGAGGCGAATATAGGCCCGCCCCTGCCGCAGGCCTATTCCTGCGCCGCGCTTTCCTCTGCTGCTGCTGCCTCGATCTCTTCCTCGCTGGCGTTGGTCATCTGCGTCTGCGGCAGGTCGACCGGCACGCTGTCAGCCTCCGGATCGACGGCGATCAGCTCCCCGCCCGAAAGGTCCGGCGTGTCGAGCGGCCGCTCGGACATCTGCTCGGGCGCGTCCTCCTCCTCGGCCCCGCCGCAGGCGGACAGCGCCAGCGCCGCCGATAGCGAGAGGGTGGCAAGGATGGTGCGGGCAAGTGAAGTGTCAGTCATGGTCGTGTCTCCTTTCCTGTACCGGGCGACCCTGTGGGCCACGCCATAGTGACCGCGCGGGCGGCAATGGCAAGCCTTCTGCCGCATCGGCGTCCGGTCAAATTGTACGCACTGGGCAGGATCGCGCCCTCGCAATCCGCCGAGCGCGGGAAAGGTGTGGCGCATGCGGGCCCGCTGGGGCAGGATGCGCCCATGCACCCAGCCATAAACCGCCTCGCCCCGGGAGCACTCGCCACCGTCCTGCTTTCCGCCTGCGCCAGCATGGACGAGCCGCCCGCCCTGCCCGCCACGCAAGAAGCGTTCTGGGACAACCTGACCAGCCACTGCGGCAACACCTACGCAGGCGGGCTTGCCAGTTCGGACGAGCGGGACGAGGATTTCGAAGGCCGCCAGATGCTGGCCCACTGGGCGCAGTGCAGCGACAACCGCGTGGCGATTGCCTTCCATGTCGAGGACGCAGGCGCGCCGGGCGGGTGGGACCGCAGCCGCACCTGGCTGATCACGCGCAACGCCGATGGCCTGCGCCTGAAGCACGACCACCGCCACGAAGACGGCAGCGAGGACGCGGTGACGCAGTACGGCGGCGACACCCTGTCCGCCGGAACCGCGCGCGTGCAGGATTTCCCCGTCGACGCCTATTCGATCGCGATGTTCGAGCGCGAGGGACTGGACGTGTCGCTCACCAACGTCTGGCGCGTGGAAGTCAGCCCGGC
This sequence comes from Aurantiacibacter zhengii, assembly GCF_003584125.1. GTDB lineage: Bacteria > Pseudomonadota > Alphaproteobacteria > Sphingomonadales > Sphingomonadaceae > Alteraurantiacibacter > Alteraurantiacibacter zhengii. The sequence goes on along the minus strand of NZ_QXFL01000008.1, from coordinate 112,298 downwards.
CGACGCGCCCGGCGCCATGTTCGCCTACCAGCTCACCCGCCGCAACGACCCGACCCGCCTGTTCCGGGTGGAGTTCGACGCAAACGACCCGGTGGACACGCCGCCGCCTGCGTGGGGGTGGTGAGGGGCGGAACGTGGAACGCCCTTCGCATCTGTAACGCGGCTGGCCGAACCCCCGCCTAATCATCGATCCCGCCCGTTCACGATAGCTGCGCGACGAGCTGAACTAGCGCATTATCGTCAGTTTTCCAGTTGGTTGCGCGGTATTTGCCGCGATACATCACGACTTGTGCAAGCCCTGCGCGGAAGCGATATCCGGCAGACAGACCCGTGGACTTCGCAGAGGCAAGCGTGACGCTCTGCTTCGCTTTCCCTGGCGCCACGTCCCACGCCGCCGCGAACCCTTCCGCACCGGCGCGCTTACGAAGGCGATAGGCGCTGGTCTTATCCTTGCCTACCATGGCTGCCGCCATGGTGACGCACCGGGTCTGCGCGAGATAACCGATGAACATTGCCTGCCGCTCAGGCGTCCACCCATCGCGGCGCGGGGTAACGGGGACGGGATGAAAAGCCGGGATGCGGCGGCGGGTCTTGAAGCGGCACTTTGACATTGCAAAAGGCTGCGACGAGCAAGGGCGCGTAGGAAATAGCTCTGTGAGTACGAAAATCCTGATCGGCGAAAGTTATGAGAGCGGCCCCTCTCCTAGCCGCCCTCAAGTTAGCCAGTGTGGCAAGCGTTGCAGCAATGGTAACATCCGTTGGACTGCGGATAGGTCTTTTTCGCTCCCGAAACAGCCCCGTGGCAGTTTGAATGCCAGCCCAGATCCTTCTGATTGATCTTGGCGGGCATCCAATTGCAGCCCGAGGTGGCATTATGCACCTCATGATCGCCGTTCGATTGTGCGTTCTTGTTTACAATATAATTCGGCATCTCGCACTCCTAGCGTGAACTATCGGGGGTGCGGCGAACCGGAACCCATCCGCGACCCGGCTGGGACGTCGGAGGCATCCGTTCGTTGTCGCGAACCGTGGTGTAGTTGTCGTAGCGACCCCCTCGCGGACCGACCTCTTGGAAAATGCCTCCGTCGCGACCGGTATTACTTCCAGGCTTCTTCATTTCGTGACCTCTTTTTTGATCTGCCTCCGAATCGAGGCGAGAGCACTAGGCCATAGGAATCCAACATGGTCAACTCCTGACACACAAGTGTGCATGGTGTGCACAGTGGCACGAGATTGACAGATGTCGCTATGAGGCATATCTGCCAAGCCTGTGGAAGCAGAGCAGTTCTATAAGCAGTTGGGGTCAATCCTCGCAGAGAGGAGAAGGGCCAAGGGCCTTACGCAAACTCAATTGGCTGATCGGATTGGTGTGCCCCGGACGCGTTTGGCGAACGTTGAAACCGGACGGCAGAGCGTTCACGTCCATCAATTGGTGGAAATAGCAAACGCCCTCGGCGCGCACTCAATTGAGGCGCTGTTGCCTGCTAATTTTTGGGTACCGCAAAATGCAACGCAAAGTTCCAAGGTCGAAACCACAGGATCTAGACTTAGTGTGAGGCAACAGAAACAAGTGGCAGATATTTTCGACAGTTTAGGCGAAGATTGAAGTCGTGACACCCGACAAAAAAAGGGCTGAGCGAGCTGCATTGAAGCTGCTTTCGACTCACACGATCTCGGAAGCGCGGGTCCCTGTGCGCGCATTGGCTCGCGCCGCTGGATGCACGGTTAAACTCACCCCCCTCGATGACGATCTCTCAGGAATGGCCTTCTTGAAGGACGGGGTGAAAGCGATCGTTGTAAATTCTCTACATCATCCGAACAGGCAAAGATTTACAATAGCGCACGAACTCGCACATCATCAGCTTCATTTACCGCTGCTCGAAAAGGGTGTGCATGTCGATAAGGCTATTTTTCGTCGAGACCTACATGCCGCGAGCGGAACGAGGCCTTACGAGATCGAAGCAAATCACTTTGCGGCCGAGCTATTGATGCCGAAAAAGCAACTTCGGCAGTTTGTGGGCCCCGATTTCGATTTGCAGGATGATTCGCAGCTAATTGAACTGGCAGCCAAGTTTGGCGTGAGCACAGCAGCAATTGGCTACAGAATTCAGAACGTGTACGGCCGCTAGTTACTCCGCCGCAACGCTCCCGGCACCGCCGCCGCTCGTTTCACCGAACATGTCCGGACCTTCGTCCGCTGCGTCTTCCTCGTTTGCGGCCTTGGCTTTCTGGCGCTTGTCGAAGCTGGACCACACGTCCTGCCAGTTGCCCTTGGTCGCGCCCTTGGAATATTCCGTCGCGCGGGTTTCGAAGAAGTTGGCGTGCTCCACGCCGTTCAGCAGCGGGGCGAGCCAGGGCAGCGGGTGGTCGTCCACCATGTAGATGGCGGGCAGGCCCAGCTGCGACAGGCGCCAGTCGGCGATGTAGCGGATGTACTTCTTGATTTCCTTCGCCGTCATGCCGGGCACGGGGCCCTGCTCGAATGCAAGGTCGATGAAGGCGTCTTCCAGGCGCACCGTCTTCTGGCACATGTCCATGATGTCTTCCTTCACGGACTTGGTCAGGCAGTCCCGCTCCGCGCAGAAGGCGTGGAACAGGCGGGTGATGCCTTCGCAGTGCAGCGATTCGTCGCGCACGGACCAGCTGACGATCTGCCCCATGCCCTTCATCTTGTTGAAGCGCGGGAAGTTCATCAGCATGGCGAAGCTGGCGAACAGCTGCAGCCCTTCGGTAAAGCCGCCGAACATGGCCAGCGTGCGGGCAATATCCTCGTCGTTGTCGACGCCGAATTCCTGCAGGTAGTCGTGCTTGGCCTTCATCTCTTCGTATTCGAGGAACATGCCATATTCGCTTTCGGGCATGCCGATGGTGTCGAGCAGGTGGGAATAGGCGGCGATGTGCACCGTTTCCATGTTGCTGAACGCGGCCAGCATCATCTTCACCTCGGTCGGCTTGAACACGCGGCCGTATTTCTCGTGGTAGCAATCCTGCACTTCCACGTCGGCCTGGGTGAAGAAGCGGAAGATCTGCGTCAGCAGGTTGCGCTCGTGCTCGGTCAGGTTCTGCGCCCAGTCGCGGCAGTCCTCGCCCAGCGGCACTTCCTCGGGCATCCAGTGGACCTGCTGCTGCCGCTTCCAGAACTCGTATGCCCACGGATATTCAAACGGCTTGTAGGTCTTGCGGGCTTCGAGCAACGACATCTGGTATCTCCGGCTTGTGTGCGAATGTCCTACATAGGGAATCATTAACCCGATTCGATAGCAAGCCTGACCTTTGTGTCGTGGATAAATCCGGTAACCGGCGGCTGGCGGGCGGCGGGGCGCGGAACGCAAGGGCTGGCGTGGGTGTTGATTACGTGAACGCACTTTACACCAGGAGGCCCGCCATGGGCGAGTACGAACCCCGCGATTCCCGCGATGTCACATTGAAGCAAGGCAACGAACCCGGCAGCGCCGAGCGCACCGGTCCCAAGGAGGACGAAGTCCGCCGCGAGGCCATTGCCCGCGAAAAGGCCGAGGAGAAGAAAGCCACCAAGACCGAGCGCGACGATGCCGCGCGCCAGTCGCAGTACGATCCCGCAGAACGCACCAGCGGCTAGGGCTTGTGGGGATACCCCCCACATCCACCGCCCCTCATTCAGAAAGAACGCCCCCATGAACCAGCAGACCGGAAACGACCGTTATTCGGGCACCACGCCGCCCGTGCAGAACCAGAAGATCCAGCAAACGCCCGCACCGGCCGTCATGACCGAGGCGAAGCAGGCGGGTGCGCAGATGGAAAATCAGGCACGCCCCAAGGATACGGAAGAGCGACGCCAGCAGGCTGCGCAGCAGTCCGATCAGGGGCTTGGCACGGGCGCGCAGGACGCGGAAGATCGCGGATACGGCGATGCCTCGAAAAAGCGCGAGGAAAAGCTGGACGACGACGCGGACTGAGCGCGGCGCTACCTCGCTCAGTCCTTCGACTGGCCCCAGCGGCGTGAAATTTCCAGCATTACGAGGATCGGCGTTGCCCACAGCCATGTGAGCAGCGCAGCTTCGCGCCAGCCTCCGCCATCTTCGGGCAGGCGCATGGAGCAGGCATAAATTTCCAGCAGGTTTTCCGGCATGCAGGTGCTTGGCCAGTATGCGCCGGAATAGAGGTATACCCCCAGTAAGACCCACGCAATCTGCGATAGGTACAGCACGAAATACCGCGAAACCTTGATTTCGCCGTAGCCGTAGTGCGTCGGATACCGGTTGTTGCCGCGCTGTTTCATGGTTGCAGCCTATAGGGCGCAATTGGTTAGCATCACCTTACCGCGCGCCCGGATATATTGCGGATCTCATTTGCAGAACATCAGACCTTTCAGGGGCTTGCACGCAGACGCGCACCCGGGACAAGAGGCAAATTGTCGCGCACGCGCGGCTGCCCTATGGCGTGTTCATGTCCACCCAGCAGAAGCCTTCCGAACCGCAGAAGTCGGCCTACCTCGCCCGCATCGGCCTGTCCGAACCGCCAGAGACCGGTCCGGCAGGCCTCGCCATGGTGCAGGCCGCGCACCGACGCTCGATCCCGTTCGAGAACCTGGATGTCCGTCTGGGACGCGGCATTGCCTGCGATACGTCCAGTGCCTTTGCCAAGCTGGTCACCGCCAAGCGGGGCGGATACTGCTTTGAACACAACCGCTTGCTGGCCGACATGCTGTCCGCGCTGGGTTTCGCCAATCGCCTGCTGCTGGCGCGCGTGCTGCTGGGCAGTCCGCCTGCACCTACCCCGCGTACCCACTGCCTGGTGCTGGTAGATTTTGCGGGCGAGCAATGGATCGCCGATGCGGGCTTTGGCGGCGCCTATGCGCCGCCCATGCTGCTGGCCGATGGTGCCCGGGCGATGTCCGGCGACGGGGCGGAGCATCGCCTCACCCGCATCGGCAGCGATGGCGATCTGCCGGGCAGTTGGCTGTTGGAACGCAAGGGACCGCGCCTCGCCACCGATGGCCGCGCGGCCAGCGACGATGCGTGGGAGCCGCAATTCGCTTTCGACACCGCGCAAGTGGCCGATGCCGACCTCGCGCTGGGCAACCACTGGGCCGCCACCCATCCAACCTCGCGTTTCACCAATGCGACCGTAATCAGCCTGTGCCTGCCCGATGGGTTCACCAGCCTTGTGGACCGCAAGCTGACCGTGTGGCGCATGGGGCACGACGCCGAGCGCCTGACGCTGGAAACGCCTGCGCAATACGCCGCGGTTCTGCAAGAACGGTTCGGCCTTTCGCTGGACAGCGCAGAGATAGGCCGCCTCGCGCTGTTCTAGTTCTCCAGGATCACGAACGGTGCCCAGATTGCCGGGTGCGCGGCGTCGGCAATGTCGGGACGAGACATCAGCGCCAGTTGCGCCTGGCGCAAGGCCTCTGCCCGTGACAGGCCGCTGGCCGCGCCGCGCACCGTCTCCACGCTCAGCACGGAGGCGACATCGTCGCGCACGCGCCAGTGGCTCAGCATCAGGCTGCGCGCACCGGCCTGGGCAAAGGCCGTCGCCAGGCCGGAATAGACCGGCGCGCCGCCATCGGCACCGGCGGCGGTGTTGCAGGCGGACAGGATAACCCAGTCTGCGTCCAGCTTGAGCCGGGCAATCTCGCTCGCGCCCAGCAGCCCGTCTTCGCCGCTGTCCTTGTCCAAGGTGCCCAGCAGCAGCGCGGGCTCCCACAGGTTGCGTAGCTCTCCTGCAACCAGGCCATGGGTGGCAAAGGCGATCACGCGCGCCCCGGAAAGGTCGGCCCGCTTGAAGTTTTCTTCCGCTGCATCGCTGCCCACAAGCAGCACGTCGTCGCCGGGAAGGGCATCGGCCAGGGCCTGCAATTCGGCATCGGCGGTGACGAGCGGGGGCAGGTCCGCAATGCTGTCTGCCGCCGGTCGGCCAGAGCGGAACAGACCGGCAAGCTGCACTTCGCCTCCAGCCTCACCCGGCAGTTCCGCGCCGCCGATTCCGGCAAAGGTCGAGATGTCCCCGGCACGAAGCGGCCCCTGCGCCCGCCCTGCTGCGAACACGGCAAGATTGCCGATGACCTGCGAGGCAGCATCGCGCACCAGCCATGGTGCCCCGGCAAGGTCGCCGCGCGCCTCCCCGGTCAGCAGCATCGCCAGCGGCAAGCTCGCCAGCGACTGGCCGCCGTAGAGGAATACCTGCCGGTGATCGCCCAGCCCACTGGGAAACAGCTGTTTGAAAAGCGCGTGAGCGGCCTCTGCCGGAAAAGCGCCGAGGTCGCTGTCGGGAGCGACCGCGTCGCGCAGCGCGGCCACGTTGGCGCGCAGGCTTTCGCCGTCGACCGAAGTCCACACCATGCCACGGCCATCGACCTGCACCACCCAGCTGCCGAACGTTGTCTCCACCGGAATGGTGACCAGTTCGCCCTCCCCCAGCGACTGGCGCAGCCGTTCGAGAGAGATGGGCTGCGGCCGGATACGGGCGATGAAGTCGGGATGATCGGCGACGAGGGTTGCCAGCAGTTCCCCGGCCAGCGCGTCCAGCTGCGCGCGCTGGGCGTCGAGCGCTTCGGCCGCGCCTTCCTCGCTGTCTGCCGACAGCTCCAGCGCGATACGCCGCTCCACCAGCCGCAGCCGCCGGTTGGTATCGACCAGTTGGCGATGGAGGGCGAAAGCCTCGCTTTCCCCTCCGCCGCGCTCATCGGTCGCGCGGCCCTGGGTGAGCGCGAGTTCCGACAGGGTGAGGATCTGCACAGCGCCAAAGGCACGATCCTCGTCACCCGCATCCAGCGCGGTTTCGAGGTACAGCAGCATGGCTGCCGAATTCGCGCTTGCCTGCCGCGCAATATCGCGGTCTGCGGCGCGTACATCGGAAAGCTTGGCCACAAGCTGGGCCGCGACCGGATCGACCGTTTGCCACAGCGCGTCGCCCTGTGACGCGGCATCACCGTCCAGTTGGCGCAGGCGCGCAAGCAGCAACTCGCCAAAGACGCGATCGTTATTGGCAGGGATCAGCTTCTGGGCGAGGATAGGCACCCAGCGCTCCGCCAATTCGCGGGCGGCGTCCGTCTCGCCGCGGCGGTAGAGCTGGTAGGCGTGATCGATATGGAAAATCGCCAGCGCGGGATTTTGCGAATCCAGCATCTCGGCCAGCACCGGTTCCGCATCGGCAATGCGCTGGGCGTAAAGGTCCCACTCGCCCAGCGAGGCCGCCAGCCGCGCCCGCGTCCGCAGGAAGCCTGCCAGCGTGTTGGGGTCCATCAGATCCCGGTGCTGCTCGAGAATTTCCGTCGCCGCGCCCGACAGCGCGCTTGCTTCGCGCAGGTGCCCGGTTTCCTCCAGCGCCACGGCGAGGACCATTTGCGAGGCAGCGGTATAGGGATGCTCCGGCCCCAGCTGCTGGCGGCGCACGTCCAGCGTTTCCCGGATGACCGGTATCGCCTCGCCATAAAGCGTGAGGTCCAGCAGCACCTGTCCCAGCGTGTTGAGGACATAGCCGTACCACGCATGGTCGCGCCCCAGGTGAGCGCGGGCGAGCGCTTCGGATTCGCGCGCCACGCGCAGCGCTTCGGTATCGCGGCCGGTCTCGTCCAGCAGCGAGGCCAGGCTGTCGAGGCGCTTGATGATCTCGAAGGCATCGTCCGGCCCGGCAGCGCGCTGCTCGTCCAGCGCCTGCCGCATCAGGTCCAGCGACTCCTCGTACCGTCCGGAGGAATAGAGCACGTTGCCCAGCGTGCCGAGCGCGGAAGCCACTTCCTCGTGCGGCTCGTCATACAGATCCTGCCGGATGGCAAGCGCAAGACGGGCGGCTTCCTCCGCCTCGCCCAGCCGGTTCGCGCGGCGCATCAGCACGGCGCGGTTGATCGCCATTTCCGCCACCTTGTCGGGTGCGTTGCCATCCTCGGCATAAGCAGCCTCGGCGCGGTCGAACCACAGCGCGGCATCGTCCATCTGCTGCTGGGCGTAGTGGGCAACGCCGATCATCGCCAGAAGCTCGCCACGCTGGCGCGCAGACACGGCGGAGGGGTCGGCCTCGACTTCGGTCTGTAAGGCCATCAGCGCTGCCAGCGCTGCCGCAGGATCGCCATCGCGGTCCGCATCGGCCCAGTACTGGATGCGTTCTGCCAGCGGGGCATCGGCAGGCGGCGCGGCTTCGGGGGGCGCTTCTGCCGCATCCTCCTGCGCCAAAGCGGGCGCAGCAAGCATCGCTGCCGCCAGCATCAGCCCGGCGCGCGTTGCCGCCAAATAGCGCGTCATGAAATTCCCCCGAAGAACCCTCTACCCGAAATGTAGATTATCCAGCCGCGAGAGAAAATAAAGAGGAATTACTTGCGTTTCTTCGATCCGAAGACACTGCCCCCGCCCAGCACGGTGATGCCGAGGAAGAAACCGAAATCGTACCACCCGCCCGAATTGGGCACGGCGTAGACGGCGATCTCGTTGTTGAAGAGTGAACCGACGAAGGCGAAGGGGAAGACGAACCCGTGCCACAGGCCCCACCAGAAGCCCGGCCCCGCGCCCTCTGGAACGACGCCCGCGTCGATCTGGCTGGCGCAGGCAGAGAGGAGCGTTGCCAGGGCGAGAGCAGGAAGAACCCGCGCCAGGCGTGCGGTAGACAGAATCACGATCTTGTCTTCTTTGACGCCATGTTCCAGGCGGCGGCCAGCGCAGTCCAGCTGACGACCATCACGATCGTACTCATCGCGGCGGTTAGCACCGCCCGCTCCCCGCGCAGGACAAGATCGACGTTGACCAGCAGGAATTGCGCTAGACCCAGCGCCAGCGCAGCCTGCCATGCATTGCCCATCTTCCGCGCCGTCCAGTCGAACAGAAGAACGGCGAGCAAGACGTAGACCGCGAAGCCAAAGAGCGGATGGAGGACGGCCATGCCAGTGCCGGGCAGATCGCCGACCGGGCGGTAAAGCGATACGACCAGCAACAGGTTTGTTACGCCAAAGGCGAGGGAACCGGCAAAGATCGGCATCCAGCCCATGGCAGCACCCCTTTTACTGACACGCAAGACACTCGTCGTAGTCGGTCGTCGGCAGTTCGTACTTGGCCGGTTCGCCCGTGTTGTCCGCTTCCACGCCGCCGGCGAAGCCTGCGCGCTGCACGCTCTTCGAACGCAGGTAGTAGAGCGACTTGATACCCTTCTCCCACGCCTGGAAGTGCAGCATGGCAAGGTCCCACTTGTCGACGTCCGCCGGGATGAAGAGGTTGAGCGACTGCGCCTGATCGATGAACGGCGCCCGGTCGGCGGCGAATTCGAGCAGCCAGCGCTGGTCGATCTCGAAGCTGGTCTTGAACGTCGCCTTTTCCTCCGGCGTCAGGAAGTCGAGGTGCTGGACGGAGCCGCCCTTTTCCAGGATCGAGTTCCAGATCGCGGTGGAGTTCTTGCTCTTCTTGTCGAGCAGCTTTTCCAGGTACGGGTTCTTCACCACGAAGCTGCCCGACAGCGTCTTGTGTGTGTAGATGTTGGCCGGGATCGGCTCGATACAGGCGCTGGTGCCGCCGCAGATGATGGAGATCGACGCGGTCGGCGCGATGGCCATCTTGCAGCTGAAGCGCTCCATCGCGCCCATTTCCTCGGCATCGGGGCAGGGCCCGCGTTCCTTGGCCAGCATCATGCTCGCCTCGTTCGCCTTGGCATTGATGTGCTTGAACATCTTCAGGTTCCACACCTTGGCCATCGGGCTTTCGAAACCGATACCCTTGGCCTGCAGGAAGGAGTGGAAGCCCATCACGCCCATGCCGACGCTGCGTTCGCGCATGGCCGAATACTTGGCGCGTGCCATCTCTTCGGGCGCGCGGTCGATATAGTCCTGCAGCACGTTGTCGAGGAAGCGCATCACGTCCTCGATGAAGGTCTTGTCGCCGTTCCATTCTTCCCACTTTTCCAGGTTGAGCGAAGAGAGGCAGCACACCGCCGTGCGATCGTTGCCGAGGTGATCGACGCCGGTCGGCAGGGTGATTTCGCTGCACAGGTTGGAGGTGGACACCTTCAGGCCCAGGTCGCGGTGGTGCTTTGGCATCATGCGGTTCACCGTGTCGGAGAACACGATGTAGGGCTCACCCGTGGCAAGGCGGGTTTCGACCAGCTTCTGGAACAGCGAGCGCGCATCCACCTGCCCGCGCACGGAGCCATCCTTGGGCGACTTGAGATCGAACTTCTCGCCCGCACGCACCGCTTCCATGAATTCGTCGGTCAGCAACACGCCGTGGTGCAGGTTCAGCGCCTTGCGGTTGAAGTCGCCCGAGGGTTTGCGGATTTCGAGGAACTCCTCGATTTCCGGGTGGTGCACGTCGATGTAGCAGGCGGCCGAACCACGGCGCAGCGAGCCCTGCGAAATCGCCAGCGTCAGGCTGTCCATCACCCGCACGAAGGGGATGATGCCGCTGGTCTTGCCGTTGAGGCCAACAGGCTCGCCAATGCCGCGCACGTTGCCCCAGTAGGTGCCGATGCCGCCGCCCTTGGAAGCCAGCCACACGTTCTCGTTCCAGGTGCCCACGATACCGTCGAGGCTGTCCGAAACGGAATTGAGGTAGCACGAGATCGGCAGGCCACGCCCGGTGCCGCCGTTCGACAGGACGGGCGTTGCGGGCATGAACCACAGGTTGGAGATGTAGTCGTACAGGCGCTGCGCATGCTCCTGATCGTCCGCATAGGCATCGGCCACGCGGGCGAACAGGTCCTGATAGGTCTCGTTCGGCAGCAGGTAGCGATCGTTCAGCGTTTCCTTGCCGAAATCGGTGAGGTTCGCGTCGCGGGAGGAATCGGTCTCTATCGTGAACCGGCGCGGATTCACCGTCTTCGAATCGCTCTGCGGCTTCAGCGCGGTTTTCGCCGCCTGTGCCAGCGCTTCGGCGGCCGCCTCACTCACGAGGTCTTCGCTGCCCTTGTCCGTCTTTTCCATGCTTACTGCTTTCTCGTCGGAACTCTTCGTTCCTGATGAATTGCTAGGTGATTTGGTAGCCGAGGTATCGGTTCGGGCGGGCCTGGCTTCGGCCGCACCGGCAGTGTGTTCGTCCAGACCCATCGCTGCGTTGTCTCCGTTCCGAAATTCCATCTGACCCTTAGCCCCTAATGTCGTGGGACGCACGAACACCATCCGGGTGCCCACGCGCCGCGCCTTGATCCCGCAATGTGAGCGAATCGAAGCGGGCACGCTGCCAGCGACTTTGCTCACATGCATCGGCGGGCGATTACTTATCCCCCGCCGCACCGGCCGTGCGTGCCATCCGTGCCTACCAGAACGATTGTCGGACCTGTTGCGCGAAGCGTATCGCGCTGTCCTGTAAATCTAGGTCTAGTAGGTCGTCCCGGCAAGCCGACCACCACCTGTTGTGAATCAGGTGGGACTCGGGCGCAAGAGGGTTAAGCCCGATTTACCGCGCAGACACGGCTGTCGGTCCGGTGTCTGGCGCCAGCAACACGGTGCGACGCGTGGATGTTCCTCGACTCCCGCGCTGTGCAAGAGGAAAAACCAAACTGCGGAAAAAAAGCTCGCCAGGTGCGGCAACGCGAATCAATCGAATCGGCGCGCGCAATATTGCTGCCGCAGGCCTGCCGTGGATCGCCCCGCGGCGCGTTACGGGCTTTTCCATCTGGCGCGATAAGACGGTGGTAACCATGCCCTGCTATGGCGGCGCTCTGTCATGTCTGGCTGCCGTTGGCGGCCACTCACGCATAGAAAGACGTACACGGAGCGCAAACGATGATCGCAATGTTCAAGGCGATACCCTTCGGGATTTTCCTGACGCTACTCGTGGCCTTGTTCATGGGCTCTGGCGGGACCAGCGGCGGAATGCTGCATATCTTCCCGTTCGACGTGCAATATGCGGACTGGGGACTGGATTTCCGCCTGTACTGGAGCTGGGGCCTGTTCCTTGGTGGCACGGCGCTGTCGTTCTTCATCATCCTGATGATGGACTGACGGGCCGGGGGCCGGAAACGCGAAAGGCCCCCGCACTGCTGCGGAGGCCTTCCTGCAACCAACCTTGCGGTCGGATCCGGGTCTAGCCGGTTTATTCCATTTCGTCGGCGCGCTCGTTCATCGCTTCAGCAGCGTCGTCACCGATGTCGTCGACTTCCTCGGCACGCTCGTTGAGCATGTCTTCACGGGCGTCGGTATTTGCTTCGTCGGCCATTTCTTCCAGCTGGCCGGCACGGTCATCACCAACGTTCTCGATGGCGTCAGCCTGTTCTTCCAGCATGTCACCACGCTCTTCGACAGCACTGTCTTCGCCGCAGGCACCAAGTGCGAGGGCGGGCGCGGCGGCGAGGATGATCAGCTTCTTCATAATTGTATTCCTTCCCGGCGACCTGGGCCGCCGTCTTCTTTTCTACTTCACCCAATCAACGGGCAGCAGGCGCGCTTGTTTCGAAAAAAGTCAAAAAAAAGGCAGTCTGGCTGATGAACGGGCGCGACAGGAAGGCGACAGGAATGGCCAAGCGTGCGGAGTTCGCCGCCTAAGGCGCGGCACCTCGCCCCACCTGTCCCGGCATTTCACCCGGCGCGGTCAGTCGCGTGCGGCGAGAGGCTCCAGTTCGGGCGCGAAGAAGCGCGCAGCGTTGTCGTAGAGGATGGCCTTTTTCTGCTCGTAGGTCAGGAACGGCGCATCGTTGATGGCATCGATCCCCTCGCCGATCAGGCCCGGCCAATTCATCTGGTCGGATCCGAACATGATCCGGTCACCAAAGCCGGCGCGCACGATCTCTTCGAGAAACGCGTAGTATTCCTCGCGTGGTGCGGCGATCTGCAGCACCCCTGTGTCGAGGTAAAGTTGCGGATAGAGATAAAGCAGCGCCTTCACGTCGTCGGCGAAGGGAAAGCCTGCATGCATCAGGTAGACCCGGAGGTCGGGATGACGGCTCAGCACCTCTTCCATGCGCAGCGGCGACTGGGCGCGAAAATCGGGATAGAGCATCGGCGCCCCCGGAGGCCCGACGCCAAGATGGATACCAACCGGAATTCCCCTGTCCGCTGCCACCTGCCAGTAAGGTTCGAACGCGGGATCGTCCGCGAGTACGCCTGAATACTGGTTGGTGACTTCTGCCATCACCATGAACTCGCCGCGCTCGTATGCGGCGGCTGCCTCCTCGGCGGAAAGGTCGCCGTCGCGCCGGATGTTCAGCGAAAGGCCGCGCATGAAGCGATCGGAGGCGGCGGCAGACCATGTCGCGAATTCTTCCGCCGTAGAGCTCAGGATGCCGGTCACATCATAGCGCTCCATCTGGGCGATAGTCTGTGCGAGCACTTCTGCGTCGGTGGCGGGGCCGCGAATCGGATCCTCGCAAGGTGGATCGAGCGAGAGGCGGCTCATGGCGACCGGCCACGGCTCTTGTCCGGTGTATTGCAGGTTTGCCGCAGCGCCGACGCATATGCCGTTGGGAGCAGGGCCGTTGGCATCAGCAGCAAAGGCGTGAAGGTGCACGTCTATCACGGGGCCGGTATAGGGGCGATGCTGCTCGCTTTCCTGGGCCGCTGCAGGCGGGCCGAGAGAAAGGATTATCAAAAAAGCCGTAAGCGCAGACGCAATCTTTCGCATGGAAGCCCCCTGTCACGGCCGCCGATTATGGCATCAGCGCCCGGCAGCGCGCAAGACCAGCCAATTCCAGCGGTATATCGTGCCCCCCCGGGTATGGTCCTGATGGTTGCGCAGAGAATCGCGGCAGCGATGACAGGGCCATGGGCATGTGGATGAGCGGATCGTCCTCCCGGTGCAGCACCAGCGTGGGCGCCTTGATCCGGCGACGCATCCTCGCCCGCTGTCAGTCGCCTCCGATCAATCGCTGCCTGTCAATTACTGCGGCTCGATCGGGGCTTGGCGCCATGCCGGACCGGCGATCAGGTGTCCGGCTGCCTGCAAACGGTCGAGCACGCCGTCGTCTTCCGCCAGCAGGCGCAGCGGCACGACCGCCAGGGTCACGCCGCTTTCGCGCGTTGCGCCGTCTATCGCGCTGACCCACCGTTCGCGCAGGTCCGTGCCCAGTTCATCGTCTGTCCACGGCCAGCATCGCCCCAGCGCCACTTCCAGCGGGTTGGCCATGACCGCAGGCACATCATAGGCGCGCCAGTCCGCCCCGCGACGCTCTATCAGGTCGGGGCCGATCTCCGCCGCGGTCATGGCTGCATCGAGGCAGGGCAGATGGTCGCGCGGGTCTGCTTCGGCGAGATTGTCGAGCATGTCTTCACCGCGCACCGAGCCAACCGGCTCTGCCGGAACGTCGGCGCGCCGGGCTGCGCGGCGCACCACGTCGCTGGCGTCACGCCCGGTATCGCGGGAGAAACGCAGGCGGCGCGACAGCAGGTCGTAAGACGTGATCAGGAAGCTCTTGCGCGCATAGTCCTGATCGTACTCTTCCTCCAGCGCGGCCAGCCGCGCCAGCTGGTCTGCGCCAAGGTAGTCGCTCGCCACGGTATCATCCGGCAGGCGGGTGATCCGTCCTCCGGCAAAGATCAGCCGCAACACATCGCCCGGTGAAACGCGGCTGCGAAAGCCCAGGATCACACGCGTGGCCGCTTGCGTCGCGTCTTCCAGCCGGTCCGGCTGCCAGGGGGTGGACTCGGGCACGGCCACAATCTCGCCGACGAGGATTACCGTGCCGGTGGGCGTGTCGATGGTCCACATCGGCGCGCCAGACCGCTGCGCGCTGACGACGATGGAATTGGCAGGCACCTGTTCCTGCGCCGCGGCGGCAGGAGCGATGGCAATGGGGGCGAGCGCGGCAAGCAGAAGGGGGGATAGTCTCATGGCGGGCCTCCCCTGTAGCACACTGGTTGAACGGCAGCTTGCCAACATGATGGCATCGCAGCGCAACGATGCTCCCATAACGCTGGACTAAACCGCTCGCGCGTGCCGGGCGATTTCGTCTGCAAGCTCGTCCACCAGTTCCAGCGGTATGTCATGGCCCCAGCCGGGGATGGTCCTGATTTTCGCGCCGGGAATGGCTGCAGCCGTGGCATGGCCATGAGCCACGGGAATGAGCGGATCGTCGTCCCCGTGCAGCACCAGCGTGGGCGCCTTGATCTGGCGGAGCATCCGGGTCCGCTCCCCATCATCGATGATCGCCGCCATCTGCCGCACCGGCCCCTGCAGATAGACGCTGCGCTGCACCAGCGCGCGGGTGCGCGCATCCAGCCGATCATCGGGCGCAGGAAAACCCGGCGAACCGATGACGCGGGCCACATTCTTCCCGTGTTTCACCAGTTCCTCCTCCTCTACCGAGGCAGGCCGCTGGGTCAGCGCCTTGATTGCCCCCCGCTTCGACGATGGCAGCTTCGGGTTGCCGGTAGTGGAGAAGATCGAGGTGAGGGAGCGAACCTTTTCCGGGTGCTTGGCGGCCAGGTGCTGCGCAATCATCCCGCCCATGCTGCCGCCCACCACGTGCGCGCTTTCGATGCCCAGCGCGTCCAGCACGCCGGCGCTGTCTTCCGCCATGTCGGCCAGGGTATAGGGCACGCTGGGTCGCAGCCCGATCTTGCGCATCAGGGTGTGCCGCACGGCGCCGGGCGCTTTCGCCCCGTCGAATTTGTGGCTGAGGCCGATGTCGCGATTATCGTGCCGGATCACCCGGAAGCCGTGCCCCGCTAGCGCTTCCACCAGTTCCATGGGCCACAGGATCATCTGCGCGCCAAGCCCCATGATCAGCAGCATGGGCTCCGCATCGGCAGGGCCATGCTCGTCGTAGTGGATGGTGATGCCGTTGGCGGTGATTTCGGGCATGGCGTTTATCTTTCTCGGAGCTTTTGCAGGCTTTCCTAGGGCACCAGCACGGTATCGCGCGCAGCCGCGTCCAGTTCGGGATAGTCCAGCGTGTAATGCAGCCCGCGGCTCTCGTGCCGTTTCAGGGCGCTTTGCACGATCAGGTCCGCACACTGATGCAGGTTGCGCAACTCGATCAGGTCGGTCGTCACGCGGAAATGGCCGTAGTAATCGTCGATCTCGGTCGCCAGCAGGTCGATGCGATGCTTGGCCCGCTCCAGCCGCTTCGTGGTGCGCACGATGCCGACGTAGTTCCACATCATGCGGCGGATCTCGGTCCAGTTCTGCTTGATGACGACTTCCTCGTCCGAATCCGTCACGCGGGTATCGTCCCACGGGCGGATTTCGGGAGAAGGATCGAGCTTGTCCCAGCAGGCCAGGATATCGCGGGCCGCCGCATCGCCGAAGACGAAGCATTCCAGCAGGGAGTTTGATGCGAGGCGGTTGGCCCCGTGCAGGCCGCTTTCGGTCACTTCTCCCGCGGCCCAGAGGCCAGGCAGGTCGGTGCGTCCGTCAAGGTCGATCACCACGCCGCCGCAGGTATAGTGCTGTGCGGGCACGACGGGGATCGGCTCCTTCGTCATGTCGATCCCCAGCCCCAGCAGCTTGTCGTAGATGGTGGGGAAATGCCCCTTCACGAATTCGGCGGGCTGGTGGCTGATGTCCAGATGCACGTAATCGAGGCCATAGCGCTTGATCTGGTCGTCGATGGCGCGCGCCACCACGTCGCGCGGAGCCAGTTCCATCCGCTCTGCATCGTAATCGACCATGAAGCGGTGCCCGGTTTCCGGGTGCAGCAGGTGGCCCCCCTCGCCGCGCACGGCCTCGGTAATGAGGAAGTTCTTCACGTCGAGGTTGTAGAGGCAGGTGGGGTGGAATTGCATCATCTCCATATTTGAAACGCGCGCGCCCGCGCGCCAGGCCATGGCGATGCCGTCTCCCGTCGCGCCGCGCGGCGCGGTGGAGAACTGGTAGACGCGCCCCGCCCCGCCTGCCGCCAGCACGGTGGCGCTGGCGGTAAAGGCTTCCACCTTGCCGGTGGTGGTATCCAGCGCATAGGCGCCCCACACCCGCCCGCTGCCTGAATATTTCGCCTCGTGCCGCCCGGTAATCAGGTCCACGCAGGAATGATCGGGCAGCAGTGTGATGTTTGGATTTTCCTCCGCCGCTTTCAGCAAGGCGGCCTGCACGGCCCAGCCGGTGGCATCGTCCACATGTACGATCCGGCGGTGCGAATGTCCGCCTTCGCGCGTCAGGTGCAGGTCCCCGCTTTCGCGGTTGAACGGCACGCCCAGCTCGCACAGCCTGTCAATCGCGGCAGGTGCGCCCTCGATCACGAATTCCACCGTTTCCCGATCGTTCAGGCCCGCGCCTGCCACCATCGTGTCGCGGATGTGATCATCGAAGGTATCGCCGGCGTCGAGAACGGCGGCAATGCCCCCCTGCGCCCAGGCGGTGGAGCCGCTCGTGAGCTTTCCCTTGGCCAGCACCAGCACGCGCAGCCGCGTTGCCAGGGTAAGCGCAGCGGTCAATCCGGCGGCGCCAGAGCCGATGATTAGGACATCGTAATCGGTTGAAGGTGTTGTCATCGCGCGATGCTTTGCCCGCTCCCCTCGTCACCTGCAAGACTGCACACATCCGTGGGCGCGGCGAGACCTACCGATATTGCACTTGCTAAGTGAAAATACCTATGAGATGGTGCAGCGCACAATAACGGGTCGCATCCGCATCACGAGTCCATAGGGGGTTCCTTTGCATCGACTTGCGTGCCTCTTCAATCGTCACGAGCCACCCGGCCGCCGTGCGGACTGGGACGGACTTACGTTCGTCAGTCGCTGCGCGCATTGCCACAAGCCCATTCGCCGCGTCGGCAAGGGGAAGTGGCGTCGCGATGTCGAAAGCGATTAGGACGGTACCGGACCCGGCTCCGGGGCTTGTTCAACCGCGACCTTCGTTCGGTGGGTCAGCCGGCTACGGCCCCACGCGGACGCCGGAACCTCCACGGTACGGTACACCAGCAGGGCCAGTACGCACGCGCCTGCGATCATGAGGGCGAACACCAGCGGCCCCGGCAGGTAGGGGGCGATGAAGATCTTGCCGAACTGCAACACGAAGAGGTGTGAAAGGTAAAGGCTGTAGGACGCATCGCCCAGCATCGCGGGCAGGCGCCAGCGCGGCAATCTGCCATCCAGCGAACGTGCAGCCAGCACGATGACGGTTACCGGGACGAAGACGCCCTGCCAGATTGGCAGACTGTCGGAGAACAGGATCAGGGCGATAAACGCAGGCGCCATCCACAGCGCGGGAAGCCGCAGGTCGAACCGGGCGATCGCCATCCCCACGACGAAGAGCAGCAACAGGCCATCGGTATAGAACGCAGCCAGTGGCGGGAGATCGATAACGGTGCCCGCCTGCGTGATGAGGACCAGAGCGGCAGCAACACTCCAGAAGCGAAACCGTTCGGGCAGGAACAGTCCCAGTGCGAAGATGACGTAGAAGAACATCTCGAAATTCAGCGTCCACCCCGGTTCCAGCACGGGCGAGCGAACGGACCCGCTGGCCGGATCGAGGCTGGGCACGAACGCAAGCGACGCGGCCAGCTGCCGCCCATCCCAACCTTGCTGAACCATGCTCCAGGCAAGTGTCATCGCCCAGTAGAGGGGAGCAATGCGGACCAGGCGGCGCAGCAGGAAATTGCGCGGGTCGGTACGGCGGCCTTGCGTGGAGGTGACCATCACGAAACCCGAAATGACGAAGAACAGCGCCACGCCATGCTTCAGCCACAGCACGCTCGAAAGCTGGGCGACGGGAACAAGGCCGTAGGTGAAACAGTGCACCGCCACCACCATCAGCGCGGCGAGTCCGCGCAGATAGTGGATCGACAGGTACTGCTCCGGATTGCCCTTCGATGCCATGAACGTCTGCATGGCAGACATGGCTGAAATTTGAATTAAGCGGCGTGTCTCACGCCTTTTCCCGGTCATCCTCGCCGGTCAGCTGCACGAACACGTCTTCCAGGTCCGCCTCGCGGGTGGAAACGTCTTCTATCGCAAAGCCCTGTTCCTGCACCTTGGCCAGAACCTGCCCCGCAGTCATCTCGCCCTTGTCGAAGGTGATCTCGATCGATTTTTCGCCCACCACCTCGCACTTGTGGAAGCGCGGGTCATCGGGCAGCCGGACGATATCCTTGTCCACCGTAATGGCGAGGATTTTTTCGCCCATCATCCCCACCAGTTCGCGCGTCGGCTTGTTCGCGATCAGCTCGCCGTGGTTGATGATGGCGATCTGTTCGCACAGCTCCTCGGCTTCTTCCAGGTAATGGGTGGTAAGCACCACGGTCACGCCTTCGGCGTTCAGTTCGCCCACAAGTTCCCACAACTGCTTGCGCAATTCCACGTCGACGCCGGCGGTCGGCTCGTCCAGCACCAGGATCGGCGGAGAGTGGACCATCGCCTTGGCGATCAGCAACCGCCGCTTCATCCCGCCCGACAGCGTGCGGGCATAGGCATTGCGCTTGTCTTCCAGGCGCACGGCTTTCAGCAATTCCTCCGACCGGCGCAGCGCCTTGGAAATGCCGTAGAAACCGCCCTGGTTTTCCAGCACCTCGAACGGGGTGAAGAACGGATCGAACACGATCTCCTGCGGCACGATGCCGATGTTCAGCTTGGCATTGCGATGATCGTGGTCGATGTCGTGACCCCAGATCTTCACCGTGCCGCTGGTCTTGTTCACCAGGCCCGCCATGATGTTGATCAGGGTAGACTTGCCCGCCCCGTTGGGGCCGAGCAGGCCGAACACGCTGCCCTGCGGCACGTCGAAGCTGACGCCTTTCAGTGCCAGTTTGGGGCCGGTGCCCTTGCTGCCGGCATACTCCTTCACGAGATCGCGTATTTCGATTGCTGCTTGTGCCATGGCCGCGCTCTTAGGGGCTTTTCGCCGCCCGCGTAAAGCGATAGGAACGGTGCCCATGGATCACGTACCTGAAACCACCATTGTCGATACGCCGCGCGTCTGGTGCGACGGCGCCGGAGATATTCGTGGCGGAGAGAATTACCTCCCCGCCAGCCTGGGCCACCCACGGGTCTACATGCAGATCGACGAGAAGGGCTATGTCGACTGCGGCTATTGCGACCGGCGCTTCATCCTCGAAGGCGGCCCGGCCGACGACGGGAATGTTCCCGACGCCTCTGTCTCCGGTGCGGCCGCCTGAACCAGGCAGCTTAGCGGGCGGAACAAAAGGCGGTCATTCCGGGTTCAGGATGGAGGGTCTAGGTTGCCGGGCATCAGGAGAGATACCATGTTGAAAACACTTACCGTTTCCGCCGCAGCCGCCGCGATGACGCTGGCACTCCCCGCCTCTGCCCAGGACCGCGACGCCCGCGCAGAGCAGGCTTTCGCCGAACTGGTGGAAGGCCGCACCGCAGGCGAGCCGCAAAGCTGCATCAATACCGTCAGCACCAACCGCCTGCGGGTGGAGGAGAATGTCGGCCTCGTTTACGAACGTGGCGACACCATGTGGGTGGCGCGCGCACGCAACCCCAACCAGCTGGACAGCTGGGATGTGCCGATCATCGAGCGTTACAGCGGCTCGCGCCTCTGCCGCACCGACGTGACGCGCACGGTCGATCGTTCGTCCGGGATGTTCAGCGGCGTGCTGTTCCTCGACGAATTCGTGCCCTACACGCGAACCGAAACCGAAGGCTGACCGCCGCGTGGCCCATATGCCCCGGCAGTGGGCCGCCGACCTGACGCACTTCTGGTTTCACGAACTCGGCCCCGCCGACTGGTGGGGCGGTTCGGATAGCCTCGACAAGCGTATCGAAAAGCGCTTCCGGCACTGGCTGGAGGCGCTTTTTGTTTGCCCGCCCCATAGCTTCCTTGGCGGTCCGCAGATTGCGCTCGCAGCCGTGCTGCTGTTCGACCAGGTGCCGCGCAATATCTTTCGTGGCACTCCGCGTGCCTTTGCCACCGATCCGCTGGCGCGGGCTATCACCCACGGCGCCCTGCGGCGCGGTTACCTGCCCTTGCTGGCGCGCCAGCAGCGGCAGTTTCTGGCGATGCCGCTGATGCACAGCGAGACGATGGCCGATCACCTGCTCAGCCTGCGGTTGTTCGCGCGCATCAATGGCGGGGCCAACCTGCCCTTCGCGCGCAGCCATGCCCGGATGATCGCCCGCTTCGGCCGCTATCCGCATCGCAACGCGGTGCTGGGCCGCACCAGCACGCCGGCAGAGCAGCGCGCTATCGACGCGGGATTTTCCTGGTAGCTACTTCGGCTTCACCAGCTTGGCCGGGCGCTGCCGCTGCGCTTCGGAAAACAGTCCGTAGGTGCGGTTGACGTAGTTGGATACGTCCATAATCGAGTTGAGGTAGCCGTCGAGGTCCTCCGTCATCTCCTGCTCCACCAGCCGCACGCGCGCACCGGGATTCTCGGTCTCGAAATGGACGTAGAACCACGGCTCCCCGCGCGTCAGTTTCAGCGGCTTCGACAGGTCGTACCACTCGAAAGCCCATGCCAGCGGGCGCGGCCAGATATGCACGGGATAGCGCCCGCCCATCTGTACGCCTGGCCGGGGCTCGGGAAACCAGTGCAGGTGCGGCGCTGTCTGCACCACCCAGCACGGCTCGTCCGCCACGAACACGTAGGGCGCGGTGAACTGGATGATCGGGCGTTCCGGGTGGCGCCACTCGCTGGCGGGCTGGACGATGAACAGGTTGGCGCGCCCCTGCGGACGCATGGCGGAGTTTTCGCCGTTGTTATCGATCAGTTGCAACTGGCCCTGCGCGTTGCGGGCAAAGGCCAGTTCGAGGTCCACCGGGCATGGGATGACGAAATGGCGACGGTCGAAATCGACGGCAGCGGGGCAGGCCTGAATGGACTTGGCGCTCTTTGCCTTGGGGTCGGACCGGCTGAAGGACTGGGGCGGGGCCCAGATCGTGCTGCCCTTCGCATCCCATTTCACCGTCCAGCCCACCGTCAGCGTACGCGCCTTGCCGCGCGTTTCGGCCTCGGTCGCGCCGGCATCCTCGGCGAAGTAATCATCCCAGCTCATTGCGTCTCCTCGCCGTTCCCGGCGTAATATTCACACAGATCGTTCACCGGGCAGGTGCCACATTGCGGCGCGCGTGCCCGGCAAACCCGCTTGCCGAACTGGATTAGCCAGAAGTGCCCGTCGCGCATAGCCCAGTCGGGCGATCTCTCTTCCAGTTGCTGCGCCGTCTTGTCCGCCGTCTTCGCCTCGGTCAGGCCGATGCGGTTGCACACGCGGTGCACATGGGCGTCGACCGCGATCACGTCTTTCCCGAAGGTGAAGCTCAGCACGATGTCGGCGCACTTGCGCCCGATGCCGGGCAGCGCCAGAAGGCCCTCCCGTGTGTTCGGCACCCTGCCGCCGTGTTCGGCCAACAATGCCTCGCAGAACCTGCGGATGTTGCGTGTCTTCATGTTGTAGAGACCGCATGGCTTGATGGCCTGCGCAATCGCGTCGTCGGAAAGCGCCAGCATGCCCTCCGGCGTGGTTGCCAGTGCGAACAGCGCTTTCGTGGCCGCTGCCGTATTGAGATCCAGCGACTGGGCAGACAACATGCAAGAGATACAGGATCGAAAGGCATCGGGCTGCCCCTTTGGGCCCTTGGCATCCTTCGTCCGCCCCGGCATGGCCTGCGAGAGGCGGCGATAGACCTCTTCGACCTCTTCAATTTCAATCATCGTCGGCTTCATCCCGGACGGAGGGCAGGCGCACGAGGAATTCGCCGAGTGCACCGACCAGCATGAGTGCAGCGCCGACGATGAACAGCCAGACCCCCGTCGTCTTCCATTCCTCGAAGCGGGGCAGGAACAGCACGCTGCCGACAAGAAAGGTCAGATTGCCGCCAAGGCCGAGCGAGCGATGGATCCAGCCGAAGTCGGTCACGATGGTGCGGATAAGGTTGCCCATGCAGGCTCAGCGTATTGGCGTCCGGCCGGTTCCGGTATCGCAGTCGGCACGGATCGGGCAGGCTGCGCAAAGCGGTTTCGACGGGCGGCAATGCACCTGGCCCAGCCATTTCACGAGCAGGTGATGTTCGTCGATGTCCGCCGCGCTCCATTCCTCCGGCAAAACCGGCATCAGCGCGGTGTAGGCGCGGGCGGTATCCGCCCGTGGCGGAACCAGGCCGACCCGCTGCATCACCCTGCGATGATGGCCGTCGATCACCAGCTGGCGGCGCGCGAACATAGACGTGTTCATCACGCCCGCGGCAATCTTGCGACCGACGCCCGGCAGCACCTCGAGCCAGTCCATCGCTATCTCGTCCGGCAGGTTCGAGAGGTGGCGCATGTCCACCGCCCCACGCTCCGCCATGATCGCAAGCAGGCATGCTTTCAGCCGCTCGGCCGCGACGGAGGGAAAGGTCTGGTTGCCCAGTAGTGCCTGCAATTCGGCCAGGTCTGCGCGGGCCACGGCCTCCCACGACCCGTACCGCGCCAGCAAGGCATCGGTGGACGCGTTGGAGATGGCCGTCTTGGTCTGCGCCCCGATCACGCCCTGCACCAGCGTCCATGCGGGATCGCGACGCTTGTCGTCCGGGCGTTCGATCCGCCCGAATGCGCCAATCAGTGCCGCATGGATGCGCGCGAGCCGTGTCTGTCGCGGGTCATCGAAGGGCAGTTCCACTTTCTTCCGGGCTATTGCCGCAACTGGCCGCGGATGGCGCCCTCGGGATATTCAGCCGTGTGGACGTTGACGTAATAGTTCGAAAGCCCCTCGGAGAATGCGCGCTGGACCCAGGCGGTGTCCGAGCTGCATCCGCGCCAGCCGCCCTCGGTAGAGCGTGTGAAAGGCAGCACCACGGGGCCGTTCTGGCCCGCTGCGCCGCGATGGATATGCGCGCCGGTGATCGGGCCGAGATTCTGCAGGTCGTTCAGGTCCCAGCAGACCCGCGTCAGTTCGTCGGAAAAGCTGATTTCCGCAGTGCCGTATCCGTCCGGGTCGCCAGGGCCGACCTGGTTCGCGCCGCGCAGTTCCGCGTCGTAGGTGGACGAGATCGCCTCGGTGTATGTCTGCTCCAGGGTCTCGCAGGCGGAAAGCGAAAGGGCGGCAGCGCTGATGGCGACGGCACGAAGAAGCATGGCGATTATCCTCTGGCGAAAGCTGTTGTTGCCGGTTCAACCACTGTCCGCTGGCGCTTGTTCCGCAAAGACGTGTGCGCAAGCCATGGCTAGTCTCCCGGTTCGAACGGCCTCCGGTCCGATACCCTTACCGTATCGATCTTGAACTCGCCCGTCTGGCGCAGCATTGTCAGCGTGACATCGGCCACTTCAACAGGGATGCCGTCCTCACCGGCATAGGCAACCTGCCCGTGCGCTTCGGCATGATCGGGATCGATGCCTGCGAACCTTGTGAATGACAGGTAGCCGCCATCCAGCGCATCGCGCAGCAGCCGGAGGCGGGCATCGCCGTAGCCGACGAACAGCCACTGCAATTCCTGATCCTGTGACGATGTTCCGCGCCGTTCCATGCGCAGCAAACGTTCCAGCCTTGCAACCTCGCCGTAGGCTTCGCCGGCAACCAGCCTGTCTCCATCCAGCATGCGACAGGCGGCGAGAAGGTTTGCCCGCGTGCGAAAATTGTCCATCGATAGCGTGCTGCATTGTGGCAGTGATTCGTACGCCATGTCCGCCAGTGCAAAGGCGTAGCTCATTGCGAGACCGCCAGCACAGGCGCCCTCGGCATCGCTACGTACGACACCTTCTTCCATCGGCGGATCGACCGGGAGAGCCGGATCGCGTTCCTGGCCGATGGAGCCGGTGCCCGCCAAAATCGTGGGAGAAACCCGCGGTGCATCTACCGCATCCACCACCACGAACCATCCATGCAGGCAGATACTTGTGCCATCGCTATTGCTGTCGGCCACTTCGCGAGCGAGCAACTGATCGAAATGGGATGAACGGCCGAGCACCTCGCGCCATGTCACATCGCTTACCGTTGCACGTAAGTGGCCCCGCTCGTCCGCCAGTCCTTCTCCCGGGATAAGAACTTCGACAAAGGGCGTCTCACCCGGTTCGCGCTTGAACACCACCGCTGCAACATCGTTGCCGTAGCCATCGACGAACATTGCCCGGCGCGTGGTAATGTTCGCATTCAGCAGATCACGCGCATCGGCAATGCCGTACTGCGTATGCATGCGCGCCTGTACGTCCTCGGCGCATCGATCCACGCCGTTGTCATCGCCGCAGCCGCGTGAAAAAACATCGCTGACTGACTGTGCATGGGCAGGCATGGCGGTAGCTGCGCCCAGAGCAGCGAGCGCGAGACAGAAGGCTGCGCGCGGGGCGATCAGCTTACTCCCACTCGATCGTGCCGGGCGGCTTGCTGGTATAGTCGTAGACCACGCGGTTCACGCCCTGCACCTCGTTCACGATGCGGGTGGCGACGCCGGTCAGGAAGCTGGCGTCGAAGGGGTAGACATCCGCCGTCATGCCGTCTGTGCTTGTGACGGCGCGCAGACCGCACACGCTATCGTAAGTGCGCCCGTCGCCCATCACGCCCACGGTCTTTACCGGCAGCAGCACGGCAAAGGCCTGCCAGATCGCATCGTAGAGGCCCGCGTTGCGGATCTCCTCGAGATAGATCGCGTCGGCCTTGCGCAGGATGTCGCAGCGCTCCTTGGTCACTTCGCCGGGGATCCGGATGGCAAGGCCGGGTCCGGGGAACGGATGACGGCCTACGAACATCTCGGGCAGGCCCAGTTCGCGGCCGAGTTCGCGCACCTCATCCTTGAACAGTTCGCGCAAGGGTTCGACCAGCTTCATGTTCATGCGTTCGGGCAGGCCGCCCACGTTGTGGTGGCTCTTGATCGTCACGCTCGGCCCGCCGGTGAAGCTGACGCTTTCGATCACGTCGGGGTAGAGCGTGCCCTGGGCGAGGAAATCTGCACCGCCGATCTTCTCTGCCTCGGCCTCGAACACGTTGATGAACTCGGCGCCGATGAACTTTCGCTTCTTTTCCGGGTCGGTGACGCCGGCGAGGCCCGCCATGAAGCGTTCTTCCGCATCCACCACCACCAGCGGAATGTTGTAATGGTCGCGGAACATCGTCTCGACCTGCTGCCGCTCGTTCAGGCGCAGCAGGCCGTGGTCCACGAAGACGCAGGTCAGCTGGTCGCCGATGGCCTCGTGGATGAGGATCGCGGCGACGGAACTGTCGACTCCGCCCGAAAGGCCGCAGATCACCTTGCCGCCACCCACCTGCTCGCGGATTTCGGCAATCTTCGTCTCGCGGTAGGCGGCCATCGTCCAGTCGCCCGCCAGCCCGCACACGTGGCGTACGAAGTTGGCCAGCAGCCGCGCACCGTCGGGCGTGTGGTAGACTTCCGGGTGGAACTGCGTGCCGTAATACTTGCGGCTCTCGTCCGCGATCACGGCAAAGGGTGCGCCATCACTGGTGGCGACGATCTCGAACCCGTCGGCAAAGCGCGTCACCTTGTCGCCGTGGCTCATCCACACCTGGTGGCGCTCGCCCACTTTCCACAGGCCGTCGAACAGCGCGCAATCCTCGGTCACGGTCAGGAACGCGCGCCCGAATTCGCCGCCATCTCCGGTTTCATGGCCGGGGCGCACTTCGCCGCCCAGTTGCGTAGTCATCACCTGCTGGCCGTAGCAGATGCCAAGGATCGGCAGGCCACTGTCGAACAGCACCTGCGGCGCCCGAGGGCTTCCTTCGTCGCACACACTGGCGGGGCTGCCCGACAGGATGATGCCTTTGGGGTTCATCCGGTTGAAGGCTTCCTCGGCCTGGGTGAACGGGGTAATCTCGGAATAGACGCCCGCCTCGCGCACGCGGCGCGCAATCAGCTGGGTGACCTGGCTGCCGAAATCGACGATGAGGATGGAATCGGGAATAAGCTCTGCCTGCATGGCAGCGCATTGCCCAAAGGCGAAGCGCAAGTCCAGTAGCGGGCAGAATGCCGCTGAGGATGATATGTTGCAAAACACGCAACACTTGTCGAATATTTCGCATTTGTAATATATTCGTTCGCACGCCATCTGCGCCATCGACGCGGGGCGGCGACACAGATTCGTCCCGTCGAACTCATAAACAGGACGAAAATAACAATGCGGTATTACGCAACCAATATCCTTGCCTCGCTCGCCGCGATCACCGTCAGCAGCACGCTGCTGATGGGCATTCTCTAGGCGCGATTAACAAGGAACCCCTGAAGCCCGGAAACTTCTCTCCCCCCTCCCCCCCGTTTCCGGGCCGACAAGATGGCCGTCTCCCCAGCCCGGAGGCGGTCATTTTTCTATCCGCTTCCCAGCTGGCCCAGCGCCAGTGCGGCCAGCAGGCCCAGGGCCGTGGCTATGCCGGCCCAGTGGTGATCGTCCTTGAACCCCTGCGGGAATACCTCGGTGGCAAGGCTTGCAACCACCGCGCCTGCGGCAAGACCGCGAATGAAGGAAAGCGGCCCCTCCCCGACATTTGCGAGCAGGATGTTACCCGCGATTGCGGCGACCGACAGCAGCGCTGCCGTGGCCGCCCAAAGCGCGATGACCTTCCCCTTCGACATTCTGCCTTGCGCCATCTGCTTCGCGCCGCCCGCCGCTTCCGGCAGGTTCGACAGCAGGATGGACCCGGCCAGCGCAGCGACTTCGGGTGCACCAGCGCCGATCAGCGCAACGCCAAGAGCCAGGTTTTCCGGAATCCCGTCAAGGGTGATGGATGCAAGCAGCCCGCCGCCGCTGTCGGAGCCCCACTTCCTGGAAACCAGGTAATCGATGCCAGTGAACAGCCCGGCACCCGTGGCCACAGCCAGCGCGGCAACTGAAAGCCCGGCCCGCTCGACAGCCGGTTCTATCAGCTCGGTCGTCACGGAAAGCAGCAGGGCTCCGCCCGCCAGCGCCACCAGGAACCCCTCGGTCTGTTTTCCCATCGAGCCATAGGCACCCCACACGGCCCCGGCAACGAGCGCTCCGGACACTACGAGCACGACAATCAGAACCATCGTCATGCCTCCCAAACGCACAAGGCGTGGCCCCGGTCCCGGCTGGTGCCGGGTAGGATCGGGTGGGTGAGCGGCAAATTACGGTTCGCGTTTCGAATCGCGCGTTCCTGTGCGCTTTAAGATGTACCGAGCACCCTCCGGTACCTCGTGGCACCACAAATCGGGCCAAACACCGTCCTGGTGACGGTAACTGGTGGAAAAGCGCCCTCTGACGAACTGCCAGCCTTCCGCATGCTTGCCGCAGTGCCTATATGATGCCCATGGAAAATACGCCTGAAGACACCCCCGCAGCACCTCCCGAAAAGAAGCGCCAGAACGGCGAATACAGTTCCGACAGCATCAAGGTGCTGAAGGGGCTGGACGCGGTGCGCAAGCGGCCCGGCATGTATATCGGCGATACCGACGACGGATCGGGCCTGCACCACATGGTGTTCGAGGTGTCGGACAACGCCATCGACGAGGCGCTGGCGGGCCATTGCGACCTGGTGCTGATCGAGCTGAACCCCGACGGCAGCGTCTCGGTGGAAGACAACGGCCGCGGCATCCCGGTGGACATCCACAAGGAAGAAGGCGTCTCCGCAGCAGAGGTCATCATGACCCAGCTTCACGCGGGCGGGAAGTTCGAGAACACCAGCGACGACAACGCCTACAAGGTCTCGGGCGGCTTGCACGGCGTTGGCGTTTCGGTGGTGAACGCGCTGTCCGAATGGCTGGAACTGCGCGTGTGGCGCAACGGGCGCGAACACTGGATGCGTTTCGAACATGGCGACGCGGTGGAATCCCTGCGCGAAGTGGGCGATGCCCCGCCGGTAGAGAGCAACGGCGACGACGAAGGCCTGAAGAAAGGCACCCGCGTCACGTTCAAGGCGAGCGAGGAGACGTTCAAGAACGTCACCGAATTCGATTTCGACAAGTTGGAGCACCGCTACCGCGAGCTCGCCTTCCTCAATTCCGGCGTGCGCATCCTGCTGCGCGACAAGCGGCACGAGGAAGTGCTGGAGCATGACCTGTTCTACGAGGGCGGCATCGCGGCCTTCGTGAAGTACCTCGATCGCAACAAGGCACCGCTGGTGCCCGAGCCCATTTCCGTTTCGGCGGAGAAGGAAGGCATCGGCATCGACGTGGCGCTGGAATGGAACGACAGCTACTACGAGAACGTCCTGTGCTTCACCAACAACATCCCGCAGCGTGACGGCGGCACCCACCTTGCCGCATTCCGCGCCGCGCTCACCCGCACGCTGAACAATTACGCCAATGCCGCGGGCCTGCTGAAGAACGCCAAGGTCTCGCTTTCTGGCGAGGACATGCGCGAAGGGCTAACCGCCATCGTCTCGGTCAAGCTGCCCGATCCCAAGTTCGGTAGCCAGACGAAGGACAAGCTGGTTTCTTCCGAAGTGCGCCAGCCGCTGGAAAGCCTGATGGGTGAGAAGATGACCGAGTGGCTGGAAGAGAATCCTTCCGATGCCAAGGCCATCGTCGGCAAGATCATCGATGCCGCCGCCGCGCGCGAAGCCGCGCGTAAGGCCCGCGAGATGAGCCGCAAGGGCGCGATGAGCGTCGCCAGCCTGCCCGGCAAGCTGTCGGACTGCCGCGAGCGTGACCCCGCCAAGTCCGAAATCTTCCTGGTCGAGGGTGATTCCGCAGGCGGCAGTGCCAAGAGCGGGCGCGATTCCAAGTACCAGGCGATCCTGCCGCTGAAGGGCAAGATCCTGAACGTGGAGCGCGCGCGGTTCGACCGGATCATTTCTTCCAAGGAAGTCGGCACGCTGATCCAGGCGATGGGCACTGGGTTGCGTGACGAGTTCAACCTCGAAAAGCTGCGCTATCACAAGATCGTGATCATGACCGACGCCGACGTCGACGGCGCGCATATCCGCACGCTGCTGCTCACCTTCTTCCACCGCCAGATGCCGGAGATCATCAAGGCCGGGCACCTCTTCATCGCCCAACCGCCGCTGTACAAGGTCGCCAAGGGCAAAAGCGAGGTCTACCTGAAAGACCAGGGCGCGCTGGATCGCTACCTGGTCGACAACGGATTGCAGGACCGGGTGCTGGAGACAGCGGGCGGCGCGCGTTCGGGTGCCGACCTGCACGATCTGGTGGACAAGGCATTGCAGCTGAAGAACCTTTTGGCTTTCGCCCCGCGCAAGTACGATTCCTCTGTGATCGAGGCGATGGCCATGGCCGGTGCTCTCGAACCCGGCCTTGCGCCCTCGCAGCGTGACGAGCGCCTGACACACGCGGCAGGCCAGATGCAGCTGAGCGATCCCGAGGCGGATTGGTCCGCCCGCACGCTGGAAACCGGCGAAGTACGGTTCGACCGCGTCTGGCGGGGTGTTACCGACGTGCACCTGATCGAGGAGAAGTTCCTCGAGAGCGCGGAAGCGCGCAAGCTGAATACGCTGGGCGTGGCGCAGGCGGAGACCTATTCTCAGCCCACCCGGCTGGTGAAGGCCGGGAGCGAGGAAGCACAGCCGGTGGAGGACAACCCGGACGAGACCGATGCCGATGCGCCCGCCTTCGATCCGAACACGGCCATCACCCGCCCCACCCAGCTGCTGGAAACCGTCCTCACCGCAGGGCGCAAGGGACTGTCCATCAGCCGCTACAAGGGCCTGGGCGAGATGAACGCAGAACAGCTGTGGGAGACCACACTGGACCCCGAAAACCGGGAGCTGTTGCAGGTGAAGGTGGAAGACGCCGACGTGACGGACGAAATCTTCACCCGCCTGATGGGCGACGTGGTGGAACCGCGCCGCGAGTTCATCCAGGACAATGCACTGAACGTCGCCAACCTCGATATCTAGGGCGCATCGATGACCGGACAGCACAGGTCGGGTACGGTCGAGCACGGGGGCTTTCTCGTCTTCCTCGCGCTGGTCTCGCTGGTGCTGCTCTACATTGTATGGCCCTTTGTCGCACCGCTGCTGTGGGCGACGCTGGCGGCGATCATGTTCCAGCCGCTGTACCAGTGGTTCCGCGCGCGCATGGGCGGCAGCAACCGCGCGGCCATTGCCACCTTGCTGGTAATCACAATCGCCATAATCATCCCCGCCTTCTTCATCGGCGGAGTGGTGGTGGAACAGGCAACCGCCGTGGTGGTCGCCTTTCGCGAGGGGCGCATCGACATCGCCGCCCTGTTCGAGGCAGTCCATACCGCGCTTCCCGAAGCGATCCGGCAAAACCTCGACGCTTCGGGTTTTGGCACGCCGGAGATGGTGCAGCAGCGCGCACAGGACCTGGCGCTGGAAAGCTCCGGCCTGATTGCGCAACAGGCGGTGGCCATTACCGGCAGCGCGCTTGGCTTCGTCCTTGCTTTCGGCATCGGGCTCTACGTCGCCTACTTCCTGCTGCGCGACGGCAGAGAGATCGGGCGGCAGGTTATCGCCCACCTGCCATTGGCAAGCGACGTGGCGACAGAGCTTGCCGAGCGATTCCTCGCCATCGTGCGCGCCACGATAAAAGGCTCGGTCGTGGTCGGCCTCGTCCAGGGCGCGCTGGGATCGATAACCTACTGGATCGCAGGGGTGCCCAATATCGTTCTCCTCGGGCTGCTGACAGCGCTGTTCTCCCTGGTTCCGGCCATCGGCCCTGCCGTGGTCTGGGCACCGGTGGCTCTTTACCTGCTGGCCGTGGGTGACATCTGGCAGGGCGTCGTGGTCCTTGTGTCCGGGTTCGCGGTGATCGGCATGGCGGACAACGTGCTGCGTCCGATCCTGGTAGGCCGCGATACCGGCATTCCCGACTGGATCATCCTTGTTACTACCCTTGGCGGAATTGCCGCGATGGGTCTTTCCGGCATCGTGGTCGGCCCGCTGGTGGCTGGCCTGTTCCTCGCCGCTTGGGGCGTGCTGGCCCAGCAGCGCGGCGTCACCCGACCCGTGGCGGCGGAGTAACGCGATGGCATTCGGAGGCGTGCGACCGGGCAGCCAGGAAGAACAGGTCGGCAGACTGGTGCTGGCAGGCGTACTGGTGCTGTTGCTGCCGGCATTGCCGCTGGGCAATTACCTGATCTGGCCCTTCGTCATCCTCACCACATGGTTTCACGAGATGGGCCACGGCCTGACCGCGCTGCTGACAGGCAATGCGTTCGACGAACTGGTGATCTACGCCAATGGCTCTGGCTATGCCTCCTCCCGCACGGCGATGGATGGGGGCGGCCTTTCGCGCGCACTGATCGCCATGGGCGGGCCGCTGGGGCCAAGCGCGATGGGCGCGCTGCTGATCCTTGCCAGCAGCGCGCGCAAGTACTGGAAGCCCGCGCTTGTCCTGCTGGCGGGCGCGCTGGTCGTCTCCACCGTCATCTGGGTTCGCTCGACAGTCGGCTTTGTCGTCCTGCCGCTGATCGCAGCCGCCCTTGGCTGGCTGGCCTGGCGGGGACCACGCGGCCTGCAATTGTTCGCGCTGCAATTCCTGGGCGTGCTAGCCGCGCTATCGATGTTCAACGATCTGGATTACCTGTTTTCCGAAAGCGCGATGATCGGCGGTCAGTCGATGCTGTCCGACACCGGCGCGATCGAGGCGGAACTGCTCCTGCCGCACTGGATCTGGGCCACACTGATCATCGTGATTTCCGGCCTGATGATCGGTGGGAGCCTGAAATACGCCCTCAATCACGAGGGGCATCGCTAGGCCCAACGCCTCTCAGGTGGGGGACAGACAGGCAGGCTTAATCGCCCGCCTGCCCATCTGCCTCAGTCGAGGGTGGTGCGGACCCGGTCTGTACGACCGTCGCCATTTACATCTTGCCTCACGATATCGGCATCGCCATCGCCGTCCACGTCGGTCACCCTGGTGGTACCGGTGGCCGCGGTCCGGCTGTCTTGCGTTTGCACGGATGCATTGTTGCTGTTGGCCGTGAGGTGGTCGTAGAGCGCCTCGTAATGCTTCATGGCCTGGCGCATGTCCTCGGTGCTCGCATTTCCCTTTCCATGTCGCTCGGCGATGTCGCGCCCGGCGCGGTAGTGGCGGGCAACGTCGGCATGGTCGACGGTCAGGTCTTCGTAGCGACGATCGAAGTCGGCCATCGGATAACCGACGGTCTTCATCATGTTCGCCAGCATCCGGTCAGCGTGCAGCACGGCCTCAACCGGACTATCTACGAACACGCTTTTCACCTCGCGCCATTCCTCTGCAAAACGGCTGTGTTCGTCGGCGGTGAGTGAACGGATATCGAGCGCCTCGACGCGCTTTTCGCGTTCTTCCAGCGCCTTTTCCGCCGACACGCGGTTGCCCGTGTCATCCAATGTGCGATCGTATTCTTCGCCGAAGCGGTCACGCAGGCGGTCGGTGCGGCGACGGCTGACGAACAGCCACACGCCGATGGCGACAACCAGGACAAGGATCACGAGGACGGCAAGCAAGGTATTCTGGTCCATAAGGAAACTCCATCTATGCCCTGCCCGTCGATTGCCAACAAAACGCCGCCAGCCCGCGCGCGTTCCCCGCGTCAGGTCCTGGGCGGCAGGGGGATAAAGGCGGAGGTACGCCTTGTGTAATCGGCGAAATCCTTGCCGTACTTGTTGCGCATCCCCTTCTCGGTCATGGCCGCGCCCGACCATTTTACCAGCGTGAAGGTCAGGAACAGCGGACCTGGCAGGGTCCAGATCACCGCGCCGGGGGCGATGGTCATGGCGACAGTGAATATGCCCCACCACGCGCAGGCGTCGCCAAAGTAGTTCGGGTGGCGGGTGTAGCGCCAAAGCCCCTTGTCCATCACCTTGCCCTCGTTATCGGGATCGGCCTTGAACCGGGCAAGCTGCCAGTCGCCCACCCATTCGAAGAATATCCCCACGAGGTAGAGCGCTACGCCGGCCCATGCCCAGTTGGATAGGGGCTGCTCGGAATAGGCGGCGAGGATGCCGACCTGCGCCGGGCTGCTCACCAGCATGATCAGCGCGCCTTGCAGCAGGAACACCTTCCACAGCGCGGTTATGGCGAACGCGGCAAGGTTTTGGGGATCGGGCAGCATCTTGCGATAGCGGTCGTCCTCACCATTGCGCAGGTAACGGCGCAGGAGATGGATGCCGAGGCGCACCCCCCAGAAAAACGCCATCACGAAGACCAACAGTGCAGCAGAGCCAAATTTGGTGCCCCAAAGGCTGAGCCACGCGAGCCACGCCATCGAGAACCCCCACACGCTGTCGATGAAGCTGGCTTCTCGCAAGCCCATGGAAAACACCCACAAGACCAGCAGCATAGCAAGCAGCCAAACGGCGTTGTGCAGCAGGCTCTCAATCATGTGACGGGTCCGGGGTCGGCACCGGCTCCGGCGCAAGCATGTCCGGCTCCACCGGCCTTGCGGGGGTGGCGATTGCGCCGCGTGCCTGTTCCTCCAGCACCTCGAAGCGCGGGCAATCGGGCAAGACCGACTGATAGAATGCCGCGAACTTCGCAAGATCGGCGTGGAAGTCGCCCGAGGGATAGATCGGATCGCCAAACCCGGCCTGCCCGGTTTCGGCATTCACCCAGGCCGGAACGATGGGCACGCCCGCGCCGCTGGCGATATGATAGAATCCGCTGCGCCAGCGGCCATCCGACGTGCGCGATCCCTCGGGCGCGATCACCAGCGCGATCTGCTCCGCCGCGTTGACCTGATCGACCACGGCGTTGACGTATCCGCGTGGGGAGGAGCGATTTATCGGCATCCCGCCCATGTCGTACATGAACCGTGTCATCGGCCATTTGAACAGCGTGTGCTTACCGATGAAGCGAGGCTTCACCCCCATTTCCTGCACCGCGCCGGCGAAATAGATGAAATCCCAGTTCGACGTATGCGGCGCGCCGACCAGGATGAACTTGTCGAGCCTGGGCACGTGGTTTTCGAGGTGAAAGCCCTTCCAGCGATACAGCCGGAACAGCACCCACCATACGAAGCGCGACAGCAGGCTGGGTGCAGATCGTGCAGTCATCGAAAACTCCCCCCGACTGCCTAGCAGGCGGGGGGAGGATTGCTACCGTTCTCGCAAGACCGGACCGGCTTCAACCGCCCGCCGGTGCCACGGGACTGCCCGGCTCGGGAAAGCGCGAGAAGACCGCGTCGCTCTCTTCGGCGCGACGGTACCGATCACCGGTCACCGTCATCGTGCTGTCGAGCGCGGTGTCGTTCTGCAGGCGCACGAGGTCGCCATTGGAGATCGCGAACGAGGCGGGTTCGCCGTTGAAATCCTCGATATTCAGGCGATAGCCGTCAGCGTCCCAGGTGTAGCTGCCGCTACGCATCTCGCCGTCGGCACCGACATAGTCATAAGTGTTGTCACTGGAATTCAGGCGCACCGCGTTCTGCGCACCCTGTTCGTCGGTGTAGCTGTAGACGCCAGAATAGTCCCCGGCCTCGGCCTGGCTTGTCGCCGGCCCCGGCTCACTGTCTGCACTCATCGCCGTATCGTTTGCGGTCATATCCGCTTCGGCAGTCATGTCGGCGTCGGTATCCATTTCGGCTTCGTCGGCATCGTTGCCGCCGCAGGCAGCCAGCAAGGCCAGCGGTGCCGCAGCCATCAACAGGGTGAAATTGCGCATGAATTCTCTCCTTCGTTGGAACCCAACGCGAAAGCAGGGGGCAAGTTTCCCGAACGGCGACAGCCGCACGGTAAGCGGTCAGGGATGGGGGCGGGGGAAACCGTGGCGGACGTGCAGGGCTTCCAGCACGCCGGGCAGGTCGTTAACGAAGCCGCCTTCCGCAAAGACGAGCGCGGGGCAGT
Organism: Aurantiacibacter zhengii; assembly: GCF_003584125.1. Classification (GTDB taxonomy): domain Bacteria; phylum Pseudomonadota; class Alphaproteobacteria; order Sphingomonadales; family Sphingomonadaceae; genus Alteraurantiacibacter; species Alteraurantiacibacter zhengii. Next base: position 76,888 of record NZ_QXFL01000008.1, on the reverse strand, counting down.
TCTGGTTCTCCTCCCCAATGGCCACCACCACCTCTGCACGCGGGCGCGGCCACGGCACGCGCACGATCTCCAGCCTGGCCGCAAGATCGGGATAGGTCGCCAGCACGCCCTCCACCGTCATGCACGCTTCGCAATAGAAGGTATCCCCGCCGTGCGCCGGGTCGGCGTAGTCGTGGAGGAGGAAGAGGGTGTCGCGAGGAAGGCTCATCGCGCGGCGCTGGTGTCGTCACTGGCAGCACGAAAAGCCCGCCATTCTTCCCAGATATTCTCCGGATCCAGGTCATCGTATCCGCGCTCCTGCACCATCGCGATATGCGCAGAACGCGGGGCCGCAATGCATTCAGCATTATCGCGAATATGCAAAACTTCCGCTTCCTCCAGAGGCGCGCCCTTTTCCCGCTCGGCATGCAACAGGACTGCAACCAATGCCGGTACGGGAATGATATCGAGCGGCTCCTCGTCCATCGTCGTCACATCCGGAAAACGCCGAACTGAGCACGCTCCGGTATCGGTGCTTCGAGACAGGCTGCCAGCGACAGGCCCAGCACGTCGCGGGTCTGCACAGGGTCGATCACGCCGTCATCCCACAGGCGGGCCGTGGCGTAGTAGGGATTACCCTCGTCCTCGTACTTCTGGCGGATGGGCGCCTTAAATTCCTCTGCCTCGTCCTCGCTCCACTTGTCCGCGTCGCGGTGGACGGTGGCGAGCACGCTGGCCGCCTGTTCGCCGCCCATTACGCTGATGCGCGCATTGGGCCAGGTGAACATGAAATTGGGCGAATAGGCGCGGCCGCACATGCCGTAATTGCCCGCGCCGAAGCTGCCGCCGATCACCACGGTGATCTTGGGCACCTGCGCCGTGGCGACCGCAGTCACCAGCTTCGCGCCGTGCTTGGCGATGCCTTCCGCCTCGTACTTGCCGCCGACCATGAAGCCGGAGATGTTCTGCAAAAACAGCAGCGGAATGCCGCGCTGGCAGGCCAGTTCGATGAAGTGCGCGCCCTTCTGCGCGCTTTCGGAAAACAGCACGCCATTGTTGGCAAGGATCGCTACCGGCATGCCCCACACGTGGGCAAAGCCGCACACCAGCGTAGAGCCATAGTCGCGCTTGAACTCATGGAACTCGCTGCCATCCACCAGCCGCGCAATCACCTCGTGAACGTCGTAGGGCGCGCGCACGTCGTCCGGGATGATCGCATAGAGATCTTCGGCATCGAATTTCGGCGGGCGGGGATGCTGCACTTCCAGCTTCGCCGCATTGCCCGCGCCAAGGTGGGACACTATATCGCGCACGATGGTAAGCGCGTGCTCGTCGTTCTCGGCCAGGTGATCGACGACGCCCGATTTTTTCGCATGCAGCGCGCCGCCGCCAAGGTCTTCGGCGCTGATTTCCTCGCCTGTGGCGGCTTTCACCAGAGGCGGCCCGGCAAGGAAGATGGTGCCCTGCTCGCGCACAATCACGCTCTCGTCGCTCATGGCGGGCACGTAGGCGCCCCCCGCGGTGCAGCTGCCCATCACGCAGGCAATTTGCGGGATACCCATGCTGCTCATCTGCGCCTGGTTGTAGAAGATGCGCCCGAAATGCTCGCGGTCGGGAAAGACTTCTGCCTGGTACGGCAGGTTCGCCCCGCCGGAGTCCACCAGGTACACGCACGGCAAGCGGTTCTGCTGCGCGATCTCCTGTGCGCGCAGGTGCTTCTTCACCGTCATGGGGTAGTAGCTGCCACCCTTCACGGTGGGATCGTTGGCGGCGATCATCACCTGCCGGCCAGAAACGCGGCCAATCCCGGCAATCATAGAGGCGCCGGACACGTCGCCTTCGTACATTCCGTTCGCCGCCAGCTGGCCGATCTCGAGGAAAGGCGAGCCGGGATCGAGCAGGCGCTCGACCCTTTCACGCGGCAGCAGCTTGCCGCGCGACACGTGCCGCTCGCGATGTTTCTCGCTACCGCCCAGCGCAGCTTCGGCCACCTTGGCGCGGAGGTCCTCGGCCAGCGCCTTGTTATGGACGAACCTTGCCTTGGCGTCGGGCGCTTCGCGGTCGAGGGTGGAGGTAAGGGGGGGTGCGGTCATTCAGAACCTTTCAGGATTGTCGGCCTTGCTGCGCAAGTCTTCGGGAATGTCTGTCCCGTCAAGCCAGCGGCCCTTCATCCATTGCCGGGTGGCGGTAATGGTGTTTGCGGCATAATCTTCGGTATCGAGGCCGATGAGCGGCAGGGCGAATTGCTCCGCCGCCTCTTCCAATGTGGCATCGCAGATCGGCTTCCCGTCGCGCACGATATGGCGGGCAAGTTCCAGCTCCTGCCCCCAGAAATACACGGTTTTCGCTCCGATATTGTCCTGCATCCGCCGCGTCTCCTCGGCCCTGCCGTCGCTCACGACATCCAGCCAGATATCCGGCATCAGCAGGTCCACCGGGGCGTCGGGCTTCCAGGTGAAGGCATCGTCTTCCACAACGGTGATCTTTGCCCCCAGCCCGTCGGGCAGGCGGTCGAACAGGCCCAGTTCGCGGTTGAGTTCGATGACCTCGGTATCGCGTTCGATCACGGTGATGCGCTCAACCAGCGGGTGAAAGGCGGCCATGGCCGCGGCCCAGCCCATGCCCAGACCGACGATCACCGTATGGCCGCTGGCATTGTCGATGCCGATCCACTGGCTCTCGACCTCCATCGGGCAAATCGACATCCACACGTCCTGACCACGAGTCAGCACGGGCATGTTCCAGACCCGTTGCAGGCCTGAGAAATATCCCATGGCTACGCCGAAGGCGACCGTGGTGAGCGCCCATGATCCGGACTCCATCGGCCTGTAGTAGGCGGCCAGCGGGTCGCCCTGGAAATCGGGCAGCGCGTGGATGTCCACCCCCGCCAGGTCGGGAACACCGCTGCGGGGGTTGGGTGTGCCGCCGATCTGCTCAACCACGCCTCACCTCCTGCAATTCCGGTATCCGGTCGACTGTCATCCGATCAATTCGCGCCCTATCAGCATGCGCCTGATCTCGTTGGTGCCGGCCCCGATGTCCAGCAGCTTTGCGTCGCGCAGGTAGCGCTCCACCGGCCAATCCGTGGTGTAGCCCGCGCCGCCCAGCGCCTGCACTGCCTCTCCCGCCACGCGGAACGCGTTTTCGCTGGCGAGCAGGATCGTTCCTGCCGCGTCGAAGCGGGTCGTCTTGCCGTTGTCGCATGCCTTGGCCACGGCATAGGTGTAGGCGCGCGCGGATTGCAGCGCCACATACATATCGGCCACCTTGGCCTGGATCAGCTGAAAATCGCCGATGCGTTTTCCGAACTGGTTGCGCTCGCGAACGTAGGGGATGACAGTATCGAGGCAGGCCTGCATGATACCCAGCTGCACGCCCGAGAGAACCACGCGCTCGTAATCGAGGCCGCTCATCAATACCTGCACACCCCGGCCGACTTCACCCAGCACATTTTCTTCGGGAACGTGACAGTCCTCGAACACCAGTTCGCTGGTGATCGAGCCCTTCATGCCCATCTTCTCGATCTTCTGGCCGGGCGAGAAACCCTCCATGTCCTTCTCGATCAGGAAGGCCGTGATCCCCTTGCTGCCACCTGCCGCATCTGTCTTGGCATAGACCACCAGCGTTTCTGCAACGTGCCCGTTGGTGATCCAGAACTTCGTGCCGTTCAGCAGGTAGCCGCCCTGTACTGCATCGGCTTTCAGTTTCATCGAAACAACATCCGAACCCGCCGCCGGCTCGCTCATCGCCAGCGACCCGACATGTTCGCCGCTGATGAGGCCAGGCAGGTACTTCGCCTTCTGCTGCGCATTGCCCCAGCGGGCGATCTGGTTGACGCACAGGTTGGAATGCGCGCCGTAGGAAAGGCCGACCGAAGCGCTGGCGCGGCTCACCTCCTCGATGGCGATGGTATGTTCCAGGTAGCCCAGGCCCGTGCCGCCATCGGCCTCGCGCACTGTCATCCCGTGCAGGCCCAGTTCGCCCATTTCCGGCCACAGCTCGATCGGGAACCAGTCCTCGGCATCCACCTTTGCCGCCAGCGGCGCTATCCGTTCGTCGGCGAACCGGGCGACGGTTTCGCGGATCATCTGGGCTTCTTCGGTCAGGCCGAAGTCGAAATCGGGCGTGGCACGCATGGAAAACTGCTCCTTTAATCGGGTGTGCCAATAGCAAGCGGCACCATTCTGGCAAACAGGTTGCAATCGAAACTTGCCGACTTTGCTAGGATTCGTGATCTTTCGCAGCTACACAGGATAGATATGGCTCTGGAAGATCCCCTGGCACCGCCATCGGTCATGCCCCGACCGGTTAGCGAATTCGACGACGAGACACGCCGCCTTGGCGTGATCGACAGCTTTAACGCGGCAGCGCTGGAAGACGATCCCGAATTGCAGGCCATTGTCGAGTTCGCGGCGAAGCTCTGCGATGCACCGGTGTCGCTTGTCACCCTTCTGGGCGAACGCAAGCAGCATTTCCTCGCCCGCGAAGGGCTGGACCAGCCAGACACCCCGCGCGAGGTGGCTTTCTGCAATTACACTCTGGGCAGCGGCGAACTGCTGGAAATCACCGATGCGCCCGCCGATGCCAGGTTCAGCAAGAATCCCCTGGTGACCGATGAGCCCGGTGTGCGCTTCTACGCCGGCCAGCCGCTGGTGTCGGAGGAAGGGGCATCGCTGGGCACGTTGTGCGTGATCGACACCAAGCCCCACGAACAGCCGCTGAGCGATTTCCAGAAGCAGGGCCTGGCAGTACTTGCGCAGGCAGCGGTACGACGCCTGGAAGCGCGCCGTTCGGCCATGCAGGCGGAAGAGATCATTGCAGAGCGCGAGCAGCGCCTGCTGCGCATGATCGAGGGCGTGCCGCAGATCGCCTGGTCTGCCGATGCCGAGGGCAATTTCGACTATTTCAACAAGCGCTGGACGCAGGTGACCGGCACCCCGGCGCCCACCACTTCAGATGACTGGCGACCACTCATCCATCCCGACGATGCCGATCAGGTCTTCTCGGAGTGGCAGGAAAGCTTTGCCGCCAATACGAGTTTCGACGCGGAGTTCCGCCTGAAGCGCGCCGACGGTTCGTGGAAATGGGTGCTGGGCCTTGCCGTGCCCGTCGCGGAAGAAGGCGGCGCGCAGCGGCGCTGGTTCGGCACGCTGACCGATATCGACGAAGTGCGCGCCGCGCTGGAAGAGCGCGACCTGCTGGCGAACGAGCTTTCGCACCGCATCAAGAACATCTTTGCCGTTGTGATCGGTTTGGCTACGCTGAAAGCGCGCAAGTCGCCCGAGCACGAGCCTTTCGCCAATGAACTGAACAAGGTGCTGCGATCACTGGGCCGCGCCCACGAATTCGTACGGCCGGAGCAAGGTCCGCACCAGGACAGCCTGCAAGGTCTGCTTGAAGCGCTGTTTGCCCCCTATGCCGATGGCGAGGAAGCGCAGCGCGTTCACGTGTCCGGGGTGGATGCGGCGATCGGCCCGCGCGCTGCCACACCGCTGGCGCTGGTGTTCCACGAACTGGCAACCAACTCCGCCAAGTACGGCGCGCTTTCCACCGATAACGGCCATGTCGATCTGGTGGTGGAGGATGCCGGCGATGCCATTCACTTGCGCTGGCAGGAACACGGCGGACCGCCGACCCGCGATACCGGCGAAGTGGGCTTCGGCTCGCGCCTAGTCGAAATGAGCGTGCGCGGCCAGTTGCAGGGCACGTGGGAGCGCGAATTCGCATCCGAAGGACTGGTGGCCCACCTGACCATGGCAAAAGCCGCGCTCTCCGCCTGAATGGGCAGCGTGCCGCACGCTTTCCTGCGCTTCGATGCGTTGGGAAAAACCTACGACGAAGTCCATGCGGTGCGTGATGTCTCGCTCGATATCGCGCGCGGGGAATTCGTGGCGCTGGTGGGCGCATCGGGATCGGGCAAGTCCACCCTCCTGAAATGCATCAACCGTCTGGTGGAGCCCAGCTCGGGCCGCGTGCTGCTGGACGGGCAGGACGTACTGGACGGCCCGCCCGCACCGCTGCGCCGCCGCATCGGCTACGTATTCCAGGGAATCGGCCTGTTCCCGCATATGAGGGTGGCGGAAAACATCACCCTTACGGCGCGCCTTGAGGGCGAACGCCTTCCCGATAAGCGCATCGCGGAACTGCTGGAACTGGTCGAACTCGACCCGGCGATGGCCAAGCGCCTGCCTGCCGAGCTTTCAGGCGGACAGCGCCAGCGCGTCGGCGTAGCCCGCGCACTGGCGGGCGACAGCCACCTGCTGCTGATGGACGAGCCCTTCGGCGCGCTCGACCCGATTACACGCGGCCAACTGGGCGAGCGCGTGCGCCGCCTGCATGACGAACTGGATCTCACCACCGTGATGGTGACTCACGACATGGCCGAGGCGCTGCTCCTTGCCACGCGCGTGCTGGTGATGGACGCAGGGCGCATCGTCGCCGACGAAACACCCGCCGCGCTGCTGGCAGGCGAAGGTGGTGACATTGCGCAGGCCCTGGTCGACGTGCCGCGCGCGCAGGCCCGGCAGCTGGCGGGTATCGGCAAGTGAGCCCGTTACCCGATGCGATTCTCGACCTTGGACCGCAGCTGGCGGAACACGTCCTGCTGTGCGCGGCCGCCGTGGCGCTGGGAATTGCCGTTGCCCTGCCGCTCGCCGTCTGGGCCAGCCGCTCTCCCCCCGTCGCGCGCGTCGCGTTGGGTTTTGCCAGCCTTGTGCAGACGATTCCCGCGCTCGCTCTGCTGGCGTTGTTCTTTCCCATCCTGCTCGCCGCGCGCAGCGTGTTCGGAGAGGACCTGCCCACGCTCGGCTTCCTGCCCGCTTGGCTGGCGCTGGCGCTCTATGCCCTGCTCCCGATCCTCAGGAACGCAGTGACGGCGCTCGCCAATCTCGACGACGAACTGATCGAGGCTGCGGACGGCCTTGGCATGACGAGCTGGCAGAAGCTGCGACTGGTGCAGGCGCCGCTCGCCGCGCCATACGTGATGGCGGGCATCCGCACCGCCAGCGTCTGGACCATCGGTGCGGCCACGCTGGCCACCACCATCGGCCAGCGTAGCCTCGGCGATCCGATCTTTGCCGGTTTGCAGACCCAGAACTGGGTGCTGGTGCTGGCCGGGTGCTTTGCCAGCGCGGGACTGGCGCTGGTGGCAGACGGACTGTTCGGCCTTGTCGAGCGCGGCTTCGCGAAACGGCGTCCGGCGCTCGTAATAACCGGCGCGCTGCTGGCGCTGGCGGGGATTGCTGGCGCGGCACTCTCACTCGTCGACTGGCGCAGCGAATCACGCGAGACGGTGGTGATTGGGGCCAAGAGCTTTTCCGAGCAATACATTCTGGGGCGTGCCATCGGCACACTGCTTGAGGATGCAGGCTTCGTCGTCGAATACCGCGAGGGGCTGGGATCTGCCGTGGTTCACAACGCCGTGGCCAGCGGCGCGATCGACGTGTCGGTGGACTATACCGGCACGCTCTGGGCCAATGAACTGGGCCGTTCGGACAACCCGGGCCGTGCGGCGATGTACGATGAAATCGTGCGCTGGGAAAAGGAGAATACCGGCGTCGCGGTGCTTGGGCGGCTGGGGTTCGAGAATGCCTATGGCTTGGCGGTGACGCAGCAAACAGCGGAGCGATACGGGCTCGAAAGCATCGCCGACCTTGCCGCCGTCGCCCCGCAATTGACCATCGGCGGCGATCCCGAATGGTTCGAGCGGCCCGAATGGACGGCTGTGCGCGACGCCTACGGCCTTCGCTTTGGCGAACAGCGGACCTACTCGCCCACCTTTATGTACGACGCCCTGATTTCGGGAGAGGCCGACGCGATCAGCGCCTATACCTCCGACGGACGCATCGCGGCGGAAAACCTGGTGGTGCTGTCGGACCCGCGCGAAGCGCTGCCGAGCTACGATGCCATCGTGCTGATTTCGCCGCGCCTGGCCGGGGATGATGCTATTGCCGACGCCCTCCAGCCATTGTTGGGCAGCGTCGACGTGGCGACCATGCGGCAGGCGAACTACGCGGTGGACCGCCAGGACGACAAGTGGCCGCCCGAACGCGCTGCCGACTGGCTGCTGAAGCAGGTCGCCCGCTAGCCCTTCCGGTCAGTCTTCATCGAACCCCGCACCGTCGGGCCAGTCGGGGCCAGCGAGGCCCATGACCTTGAACAGCTCGCCCATCTGGTCCGGCTCCACCAGCCGGTCTCGCGCGCGCATCAGCGCATCGTGGTGGTGGGGGGCGAATTCCGATAGCGCATCGGCGCGGGCGTTGATGCCGAGCCGCGTCAGCCATTCGCCCTGCGTCACCGTGCCGAGCACACGGGCATCGCGCGAACGGGCGATCTGCTCCATCTGGGCGAAGTCGACATGGGCAGTGATATCGGCAGCGCCCGGCGCATCGAACACACCGATCTTCTCGTGATCCTTCACCGCCTGCAGCGTCGATCCGCTGCGGCCGTGGGTGTATCCATAGTCGATGAACAGCGCGGCACCGCCCTGGTTGGCGAGACGGCCAGCCACCTCGAACATCACCGTGGCGCCGGCGGGGGAGGTTTCGATGACGGTGCCCGGCGGATCGTCGCGGCGCGCCTCCGGCACGGCGGAATCCATCGGCTGGCGACCCGGCATCTCCACGAACTTGTCCAGGCCGTCCACGCCCACCGTGATTTCGCGCCAGCCCTCCACCGTCTTCACCAGCTGGCGTACCGGCAGCGCGTCGAGGAATTCGTTGGCGACCAGCAGGATCGGACCTTCCATGGGCACGGTGGAAAGGTCGCGGTGCTGGATGGCGTCGGGCACGCTGGCCAGCTGCACGTCGCGCATCCGGCACGAGGTTTCGACAAGGTGCATCTTGGGGACAAGCCCATAGCGCTTCATCGCGCGGCTCGCATCGCGCGCCAAAGTGCCCCGGCCCGGTCCCAGTTCCACGTAATGGACAGGTTCGGTGCGCCCGCCCCTGATCCACATGTCTGCCAGCCACAGGCCGATCAGTTCGCCGAACATCTGGCTGATCTCGGGCGCGGTGATGAAGTCCCCGCCCGTGCTGCCGCCTTCCCCGATCACGCGCTTGTCGTTGTAATAGCGCATGTTCGATTCGCCCATGAAATGCATGAGGCTGATCGGGCCGGTCGCGGCAATCAGGCGGCGAAAGGTATCGCCAAGATCGCGTCTGGCGTCCTCGTCGCGCAGGTCGCTCAAGTGGCCTCCACTGGCCGCTTGCCCCCGCTCGCCAGCGGGGCGCGGGTGAGTGACCACGCCACCAGCCCCAGACCCAGCAGGATCAGCGGGATGGTAAGCCACTGGCCCATCGAGAGACCCGTCTCGGCGGCGAACTCGGCGAGCTGGGCATCGGGTTCGCGGTAGAATTCCACGAAGAACCGTGCGCAGGCGATCAGCGTGGTGAACACGCCCACCAGCATGGCCGGGCGGTAGCGCGCGCGGGTGAGCCAGAACAGGCATAGCATCACCACCACGACGATCAGCCCTTCGCCCAGCGCCTGGTAGAGCTGGCTGGGGTGGCGAGGAATGAAAGTGGACAGGCATTCACCGGCAGGGCCGCGCCCTTGGTCGCAGAACGTCATCGCCCAGGGCACACCCTCGCCCGCGGGCCGGCCCCACAGTTCCCCGTTGATGAAGTTGGCAAGACGCCCGAACATCATGCCGAAACCCACGTTGACGGCAATATAGTCCGCCACGCGGATGAAAGGCAGACCGGCGCGCCAGCTGACGTAGGCGATGGCAGTCACCACGCCCACCAGTCCGCCGTGGAAGCTCATGCCCCCGTCCCACAGCCGCAGCACTTTCCAGCTCACGAAGCCGTCGCCGGAAAAGTCCGTCCAGTGGCCCGGTTCGTAGAATGTCACGTAGCCCAGCCGTCCGCCGATGATGATGCCCAGCGTGCAGTAGAAGAACAGGTCGTCGACATGCACCTGCGCCATCGGGGCGCCGGGTGCCTTGACCATTTTCGACAGGTGCCAATAGCCAAGGATGATGCCCGCAAGATAGGCGAGCGAATAGTATTTCAGCTCGAAGAAGCCGAGATCGATGCCGGTGCGCAGGCCCAGGTCGCTCCATCGCAGGACTTCGCCGCCCGTTGCTGCCAGAACATCTAGAATCACGCTGCGCCTCTCGGGATGGGGGAGACGCGGCGCGTCTCCTTGCAATGGCTGCGCTTTGGCACAGGGCGCGCGCGCATGAAACCCCCTCCCGTATCTGGCCCCGCATCTGGCCCTGCATCTGGAATGCCCCTTTGCAAAGGCCTGCCCCCACGCCTATCTCCGCCAGCGTGAGCCTTCCCGCTATTCCCAGGCAGCGCGCCATACTCGACCGGCGCAAGCTCGTCGCCGCAATCGACGATATTGTGGCCGAGAAAGGCGCGGCTGACGGGCGGCAGGCGATCGTAGAGCAATTGCGCACGGCGCTTGACGCCGGACGCGCAGAACTGGAACGGCGGCTGGTGGAAAAGCCGGGCTCCGGCCACGAAAGCGCGCACGGCTACGCGTTCCTGATCGATCAGCTTATCCGCATCGTGCACGATCACGTGATCGAACATGTCTACCCCGTCGCCAACCGCAGCAAGGGAGAGCGGCTGGCGCTGATCGCGGTAGGTGGTTACGGGCGCGGTGAGATGTCGCCGCACTCGGATGTCGATATCGCCTTCGTCACGCCGGACAAGCCTACTTCCTGGTGCGAACAGGTGATTGAGGCGATCCTATACTACCTGTGGGACCTCAGCCTGACGGTGGGCCATTCCAGCCGTTCGCTGAACGAGGTGACGCGCATGGCGCGTGAGGATATCACCATCCGCACCGCGCTGCTGGAAGGCCGCTTCCTGTGGGGAGACCAGGAGGTATACGAGGCCGCGAGCAGGCGCTTCTGGGCCGAGGTCGTACCCGGCACCGAAAGCCGGTTCGTGTCCGAGAAACTGGCCGAACGCGATGCCCGGCACAGGCGCATGGGCGACAGCCGCTATGTGGTCGAGCCGAACGTGAAGGACGGCAAAGGGGGCCTGCGCGACCTGCAGACGCTGTACTGGATCGGCAAGTACACCCACCGCGTGAAAAGCGCGCGCGAACTGGTGGACAAGGGGCTGTTCACGCAGGAAGAATACCGCAGTTTCCGCCGCGCCGAGGGCTTCCTGCTGGCGGTGCGCGCGCACCTGCACACGCTGGCCAAGCGCGGCGAAGACCGGCTGACCTTCGACCTTCAGCGCGAGGTCGCGGCGCGCATGAATTACGCCGATCGCCCAGGAAAAAGCGCGGTCGAGCGGTTCATGCAGTTCTATTTCCTGCAGGTGAAGCACGTTGGCCACCTGACCGGCGTGTTCCTCTCCCACATCGAGGAAGAGACGCAGGAGCGCAGCCGCATCAGCGAGTTCTTCTCCGCGCTGAAACCGGCAAAGTCGGTGGAGGGCTATCCCGTCCAGGCGGACAAGATCGCCGCCCCGTCGGATGACTGGTTCCAGCAAGACCCAATCCGCCTGCTGGAGATTTTCGCCATTGCCGAGCGGGAAGGGCTGGAAGTCCATCCCGCCACGATCCGCATCGCCCGGCGCGATTCGGGCTTGATCGATGCCAAGGTCCGCAAGGATCCGCGCGCCAATGAACTTTTCCTCGACCTGCTGAGCGGCAGGCGCGATCCCGAAACGGTGCTGCGCTGGCTGAACGAGGCGGGCGTGTTCGGCCGCTTCGTGCCCGATTTCGGCAAGGTCAACGCGCAAATGCAGTTCGACATGTACCACCACTACACGGTGGACGAACACACCATCCGCGCGATCGGCCTGCTGAGCGAGATCGAGCGCGGCAATCTGGCCGAGGACCATCCGCTTGCCAGCGAGATGCTGCCGCTGATCCAGAACCGCCGCGCGCTCTATGTCTCGGTCCTGCTGCACGATATCGCCAAGGGCCGGGGCGGCGATCATTCGGTGCTGGGCGCGGAAGTGGCGCGCAAGGTCTGCCCCAGGCTGGGGCTTGACGAGGCCGAGACCGAACTGGTCGCCTGGCTGGTGCGCTATCACCTGCTGATGAGCGCAACGGCCTTCAAGCGCGACCTGTCCGATCCCAAGACCATTACCGACTTTATCGCCGAGGTGCAGAACCTGGAGCGTCTGCGGCTGCTGACGGTGCTGACCATCGTCGATATTCGCGCCGTAGGCCCCGGCGTCTGGAACAGCTGGAAGCGCCAGCTGATCGGTGACCTCTACGAAAATTCGGTGGAGCGGCTGCGGCTTGGCCACAAGGCCCACGGGCGCGAAAAGCGCGTTGCTGCCAAGAAAGAGGTCGTGGCGGAAATGCTGGGTGAGCAGGGAAATCTTGTGCAGTCGCTGGATGACCGCTTCAACGATGCCTACTGGATTGCCGAGCCCGAGGACGTGATCGCCATCAACCTGCCGCATTATGAAGCGGCACGGCAGGCCGGCCACGCCCTGTCGATCCACGCGCAGTTCTACGAGGCGCTGGGCGCCACGCTGGTAACTGTGATCGGCGAGGACCATCCGGGCCTGTTCTTCCGCATCGCGGGCGCCATTCACCTGGCCGGCGGCAACATCATCGATGCGCGCATCCACACCAACAGGGTGGGCAAGGCGGTGGACAATTTCCTGGTGCTCGATCCGCTGGGCAAGCCATTCAGCGAGGATCAGCAGCTGGCCCGCCTGAAAAAGAGCATCGAGGATGCCCTGGCGAACAAGATTGACATGGTGCCGCGCCTCGCCAAACGGCCGCTGAAGCAGACGCGGGCCGAGGCCTTTCACGTTGCCCCGCAGGTGTTGTTCGATAACGACGCCTCTAACCGCTATACCGTGATCGAAGTGAACGCGACCGACCGCCCGGCACTGCTGAACCGCCTGACACGGGCGATGTTCGAGGCCAGCCTGATCATCAACTCGGCGCACATCACCCAGTATGGCGAGCGCGCGGTGGACACTTTCTACGTCACCGACCTTCTGGGCGGGAAGATCGTGGCGCAGGAACGCCTCGACAAGGTCAAGCGTGCGCTGCTCGATGCAATCGCGGCCGGAGAACCCGAAAACGCCGAGGCGGCCTGACGGTCAGCGCATGCGCGCGACCCGCAGGTATCCGCTGCGCCCCTCGAAACGCATTTCGTAGGCGCCGCTCCAGTGGCGCGAGATGCTGGCGGCCCAGCCGTCACGCACGCGGTTGCGCAGGGTGGAGCCGCTGACCTCGCGCCAGAGCTGGCCGTTATCGAGCAGCAGCACCTGCGAACGGCCCGAACCCTGCAGGACTTCCGCCACCGTGGCGGTAAGGGCTACATCATCCTGCGCGCGTTCCAGCGCGGCATCCTCCTCGCGGAAGCCGAAGACCTCCTCGCGCTCGCGCTCTTCCACTATCTCGCGCTCTGCAATCACCACCTGCTGACGGGCATAGGTGCTGTCGAAACAGGCTAGCCGGGCTTCGTCATCGGTCATGGACGCGCAGGCAGCGAAAGGATCATCGTCCTGCGCCAAGGCGGGGGCGGCAAACAGCAGGGCCGGAAGGATGCAGGCAATCGAACGGATCATGGTGTGGTCTCTGGCAAAGGTGGCGCTGGTCGCCTTCTCCATCCTAACCGTGGCAAAGGTCAACCGCCTTGCTGGTTAATGCCGCAATCAGGCCCTGTCGCCGAACAGCGCGGTGCCCACCCGCACGTGGGTTGCGCCCAGCATGATCGCGGTGGGAAAATCGCCGCTCATCCCCATGGACCGGCCTTCCAGCCCGTGATCGTCGGCAATCTTCGCCATCAGCGCAAAGTAAGGGGCTGGCTCGATGCCAAAAGGGGGAACGCACATCAGGCCCGCCAGAGGGATATCCGCCTCGCGCGCCTGGTCCAGAAGGGCGGGCAGGTCGGTGATGGCGCAGCCGCCCTTCTGCTCTTCCTCCCCGATGTCGACCTGCACGAAGCACGGTACGCGCCTGCCAGTCTTGTCGAAAGCCTTGCCCAGCGCTTTGACGAGGCTGGGCCGATCGAGCGAATGGATGCAGTCGAACAGCTCCGCTGCATCCTCCGCCTTGTTGGATTGCAGTTGGCCGACGAGGTGCAGCTGAAAATCGGCATAGTCCTCGCGAAGCGCTGGCCACTTGTCCTGCGCTTCCTGCACGCGATTCTCCCCGAAAACGCGCTGGCCTGCTTCCAGCAAGGGCCGGATCGCGTCGGCGGGATGCGTCTTGCTGACGGCGACAAGCGCCACCTCCTCCGGCTTGCGGCGGGCGATGGTGCAGGCCTTGGCGATTTCGGCCTGCACTTCGTTCAGTCGTTCGGTGGCGCTTTTGCTCATGGGCGCGCTATAGCGCTGCCATGAATGGTTTCCAGTCCCTGCCGAACCTGTGGCTGCTTTCGGACGAGCGCAACGACGCGGTGCTGGAAGCGCGGCTGGACGATTTCCGAGAGCAGGTGGGTTTCGTCTATCGCCATTACCACCTTCCGCCTGCCGAACGCCTCGCCCGCTTCGACATGCTGGCTACTATCGCCCGGCGCGCAGGGCACCTCGTCATCCTGTCGGATTCGACGCTGACGGCGCGCGAATGGGGCGCGGACGGTGTCTATGGCGCGCCGCTGTCAATCTATCCGACGAGGGCTGACATGATCGCCGTGGCCACCGTCCACGACATGCGCGAAATGGCGCAGGCCAACCGGCTTGGTGCCGATGCGGTGATGCTTTCCCCGGTGTTTCCCACCCGCTCGCACCCCGGCGGGAAGGTGCTGGGACCAGCGAGGTTTCGCACATTGGCCAACCATGCCCGGATGCCCGTCATCGCACTGGGGGGAATGACAAGCGCCAGCGCGCGCAGGCTTGGCTGGCTTCGCTGGGCCGCCATAGACGGCCTTTCCTGAACGGCCCACAGGGCCGCAAGGGCGAACGCCCGCCCGCAGCGGGCGCGCAGCGAAGCGGAGCGCATCTAGCGAGGACGCACCTGCGGAGGCAGGTGCGCAAAACAAACCCAAAACAATTTGACCCCGGAGTCCCGCTGTGGGATTCTGCCGGTCGGGACGCATCGTTGGGGAATTTGTCATGGCCAGCAGGGCCGCCAAACAGAATGCAGACTGGCGCGCCGCGTTTCGCCGGTCGCTTGCCCGCAGCGCGCAGCTGACGGGCGCGGTACTGCTGTTTGTCTTCACCGCGTTCCTGGCAATATCGCTGGTCAGCTACAGCCAGACCGACCCCTCGCTCTCCACCGCCGCGGGCGACACCATCGAGAACTGGATGGGCGCGCCCGGCGCCTTCGTGGCCGATCTGGCGCTCACGGCCTTCGGCTGGGTGTCGGTGCTCTTCCTGCCGCTCACCTATGTCTTTGCCCGCAAGCTGTGGCGCGATGCGGACGAGGACGAGCACTGGGGCGGCGCGTGGTGGCGCACCGTGGCCGTGCTGCTGGTGGCAATGGTGCTGCTTGCCACCGCCGTCTCGCTGGTCACGAACCCGCGCGAGCATAGCTGGCCTGCAGGTTTCGGCGGCCTTGCCGGCCTGCTGGGCGAAGGCGTGGTGGGCGCGCTTGCGGGACTGTTGCCGGAGGCAGGCCGGTTCTGGGCCATGCTGGCGGGCGGTCTTGCCTGCCTGGGCGCGGGCGCTTTGCTGGCGGGCCGCGTGTTCGCGGTGGACTGGGCCAGCTTGCTGACATTGCCGCACTGGGCAGGCTCCCTGCCCCGTCTTACCGCTCCGGCAAATCCGTTCAAGCCCAACGAACCGAAACGGTCAAATGCCCGGCGCAGCAAGGCACGGTCCGATGCCGACGAAGCGGACGATCGTGCCCCTCTCGAAATCGCCGAGCGCCGCCCGGTGGAGATTACCGATCCTGCCGCACCGCCGCGCCGGGCGAAGCCATCGCCAAAGGCGCAGCAACCCGACATGTTCGCCGACTATGCCCTTCCCAGCATTGACCTGCTGGAAGATGCCACCGTCGACAAGGCGCCGCCGCTCGACAAGCTGGCGCTGGAACGCAACGCCCGCCTGCTCGAGACCGTGCTCGATGATTTCAACGTCAAGGGCGAGATCACCGCGGTGAAGACCGGGCCGGTCGTCACCATGTACGAGCTGGAGCCCGCACCGGGCATCAAGGCCAGCCGCGTGATCGGGCTGGCCGAAGACATCGCCCGCAACATGAGCGCGATCAGCGCGCGCGTGGCCTCCATTCCGGGCAAGACCGTGATGGGCATCGAACTGCCCAACGCCAACCGCCAGACCGTCAGCTTCAAGGAACTGTGCGAGAGCGAGGCTTTCGTCGATGCCAAGGGCAACCTGCCGATTATCCTCGGCAAGGGCATTTCCGGCGATCCGGTAGTAGCCGACCTTGCCGCCATGCCGCACCTGCTGGTGGCGGGCACCACCGGCTCGGGCAAGTCGGTTGGCCTCAACGCCATCCTGCTGAGCCTGCTCTACAAGTTCACCCCTGCCGAGTGCCGCCTGATCCTGATCGATCCCAAGGTGCTGGAGCTGAAAAGCTACGACGACATCCCCCATCTGCTCGCCCCGGTGGTGACGGAGCCGCACAAGTCGGTCCGTTCGCTGAAATGGGCGGTGGAAGAGATGGAGAAGCGCTATCGCATGATGAGCGAGATCGGCGCGCGCAACCTCCATGGCTTCAACGAGCGCGTGGCTGCCGCCGCCGCCAAGGGCAAGCCGCTGAAGCGCACCGTGCAGACCGGCTACGACCCCGATACGGGCGAAGCGATCGTGGAAGAGGCGGAACTCGATTACGAAGTGCTGCCGCAGATCGTGCTGATCGTGGACGAACTGGCGGACCTCATGGTGACCGTGGGCAAGGAGATCGAAGTGCTGATCCAGCGCCTTTCGCAGAAATCGCGTGCGGCAGGCATCCACCTCATCATGGCGACGCAGCGCCCCTCGGTCGACGTTATCACTGGCGTGATCAAGGCGAACCTGCCAACACGCATCAGCTTCAACGTCACCAGTCGCATCGACAGCCGCACGATCCTGGGCGAACAGGGCGCGGAGCAGTTGCTGGGCAAGGGCGACATGCTGTTCAAGCCCAACACCGGCGCCATCCAGCGCGTGCACGGACCCTTCGTCTCCGACGAGGAAGTGGAGAAGGTGGCCGATCACTGGCGCGCCCAGGGTGAGCCTGCCTACATCGATTCGGTTACCGAGGAGCCGGAAGATGGCGGCTTCAACTTCGAGGACGAGTTCACCGCCAGCGACAACCCGGAAGAGCGCAAGTATCGCCAGGCGTGCCAGATCGTGATCGAGAACCAGAAGGCCAGCGGATCGTGGCTGCAACGCCAGATGGGCGTGGGCTACAACACCGCCGCCAAGTGGATCGAGCGGATGGAAGAAGAGGGTCTGGTCGGCCCCGCCAACCACGTGGGCCGCCGAGAGATCTTTCGCGACCGGGACGGCAACCCACTCTGAGTGGCTAAATTGATTTCGGAAATTCACCGAATAGGATAACTGCGCGGCCCCGCTCCATGTGCGAGAAATCCTTTCGGTTTAGGGTTAGCAAAGTCTAAACCATTGGCTGCGTAATCCCCCTGAGATGCAGGGGAAGCCACTTCATTTCCACACCCGGCGCGCGCTTGCCGCAGCCATCGTCATGTTGACGATATTGCTGCCCGCGCTTCCGGTTCAGGCACAATCGGACGAAGGCGACTGGGAGCTGGATCCCTACGCCCGCATCGAAGTCGGCATGGTCACCTCGCAGAGCAGGGATCGTGATGACGAGCTGATCATTGTGGGCGACGGCGGCTACCTGCGCGGACAGGTCGGCGTGGAACTGAAGGACGATTCCACCAGCATCACCCTGGAGGCCGACCGCATCCAGGTCGAACGCTTCGGCAACGCGACGGGCCGCGACCGGTACGACCGCGATCGCTTTACCGCCTCCGTCGAACAGGAGCTGGGCGACGACTGGGCGATACGCCTGCAGGGCCGCGTGTACGATGACCTTGTGAGCGTGGAAAGCAGCGACACCGACGAGGTGCAGGCCTCCATCCGCATCGAATACCAGCCCGTGCTCGACCACCGCGTGCGCGCCACGGTAACCTGGCGAGAGCGGGAATATGCCGACACCGATGGTCCCGGCGGCACCGCCTCGGAAGGCGATGGGGTGCGCGTGGATGTCGACTATCGCCACCGTATCGGCCGTTATCACTATGTCGGCGTCGACCTGCGGACCGAGGAAATCGATTCGGACAACCCGGAGCGCGCCTACACCCGCGAATCCGCTTCCCTGTCCTACACCCGCCCGATCACCGACAACCTGCGCGTTCGCCCCGCAATCGAGCTGCGCCATACGCAGTTCCGCGGCCGCATGACGCCCGGCGGCATCCCGCGCGACGATACGCAGATCGTGCCCGAGGTCGAATTCCTCTGGTGGCCCGGTCCGTGGCGTATCGAAGCCGAGGCGAAGTACCTCTTCGGCACCTCCAACGATCCCCTGCGCACACGCGAAGGTTACCGGCTGAGCCTGTCCGTCGGATATGTTTTCTAACCGGATAGATTTCCTCATGCGGGCGTGGGAACGCGCCACGCCGCAGGTGCGTCGCCCGGCCTATATCGGCATGGCGGTGTTCGCGGTGCTGGGCGCGCTGGCGCTGTGGGGCATCAGCAACACCCGCAATCCGCTCTCCATGCCATCGGCGCTAGGCGGCATTGCCGTATCCCAGGCAATCTGGGGCCTGAAGCCTTCGAACCTGCTGATGGTACTGCCCATCGGCAGTTTCCTGGTGGTATTGGCGCGCAGTTTCATCGGGATGAAGGCATTCGGCCTGTTCACACCGATGCTCATTGCGCTCGCCTTCCTGCAGATCGGTCCGGTGTTCGGTCCCATCGTGCTGTGCACAGCAGTTGCCATCGGCATGGTCGTAGCCCCGTCGCTGCTGAAGCTGCGGATGACCCGCGTGGGCTTTTTAGGCGTGCTGATTTCGCTGGTGGTGTTCGTGCTCGCCGCTCTTCAGGGTATTCTCGATACCAACCTGCAGGTCGACGCCATGCCCGTGGTTGTCACCGCGCTGGTGGTGGAGCGCTGGTGGCGCCAGTGGGAAAAGGACGGCTATTTCGAGGCCGCGCATATCGCCTTCAACACCATGATGCTGGCGCTGGTCATCCAGTTCGTGATGGTTAGCGAACTGGCGCTGCGCCTGATCGAGGTCTCGCCGCTGCTACTGCCCGGCTTTGCCGCCGTCGCGATTACCATCCTTGGCCGCTACCGGGGCCTGCGCATGACCGAGATCGGTCGTTTCTTCCCGATCTGGTACGAGAGCTGGATGCTGCGCATGGGCAAGGAACCCTCCGCCCACGAGATCGAGGAAATCGGAGAAATGCTGGCCGCCCGCGCCGAGATCGACCGGCAGGACGCGGAGGAGACAGACGGAACTGCACCCTCCGAAGCGACAAGGGTCGATGACGACGCGGTGCCTGCCCCCGCGATTTCACCCTTCGCAATACCCCTCACCGCTACCGACGGCGCGAACGCCGACCAGAGCGGCCCCGAACCTGCACGCTCTACGCCCGGTCGCCTGACAGCGGTCGACTGGGATCGCATCCGCGCCGAAATCCATGCCACCCAGCCAGGACAGACCCATGTTCAACCCGATGACCCTGCTGACACGCCGCCCGCGCCATCTGCCCAGCGAGAGGATGGCAGCCTTGCCGCACTGTTCGGCTGGCGGAATAGCCTCGAACGAATCGTCGAACCCGCCCTCCTTGGATTCCTCCATCCCGGTGGTGGACGAAATCGTGGTGGACGAAATATTGGGCATCAACCTGCGCAACGCAATCATCGCCAAGTACAACCCGCGCCACGCGATCGAACGGGCGCGCGACAAGGTGGCGGCCAAGGTGGCGTTGGTGGAGCACGGCGTGAAAACCTCCGGAACCATAGCCGTGGTCTCCGGCTATGGTCAGCTTAGCAGCTTCGACCCCGAGAAGATCCTGCCCGATGCCTGGGCGATAAAACCGGCGCGCGGATCCCAGGGCGACGGCATCCTGCTGGCGGTGCGCAAGGAAGGGCGCAACTGGCTGAAAGGCTCGGGCAAGCCGATCACGCCCGACGATGTGCAAAACCACGTGCGCCGAATCGTCGACGGACAGTTCTCGGGCGATGCCGCATCCGACGATGCCGCACTGATAGAACCGCTGATCATCGCAGACCCCGCCTTCGCCTTCCTGGTGGACGACGGTCTGCCGGATGTACGGGTGATCTGCCGGGGCACGATCCCGCTGATGGCGATGGCTCGCTTTCCCACCAACCAGTCGGACGGCAAGGCCAACCTGCACCAGGGCGGCATCGGGGCCGGTGTGAACCTGGAAACGGGCGTTATCTTCCGTGCCAAGCAGGGCAAGAAAGTCATCACCCATCACCCCGATACCGGCCAAAAACTGATCGGCTTCAAAGTGCCGCACTGGAAGGAAGTGCTCGACATCGCCGCCCACAGCGGCCCGGCGGTGGGTCTTGGCTATTGCGGCGTCGATATCGTGCACGATGTGTACGAGGGCCCGATGGTGATCGAGGTGAATGCCCACCCCGGCATCGAGATCCAGAACACCACACTGCAGGGCCTGCGCGGCAGGCTGATCATGGCGGGCGAGGACTGCTGATCTTGCCACCCGACCGTTAACCAACGCACGTAGCGTAACGGCAACCGAACCGGCGCATCCTGCCGGATACCACATAGGGGGCTGCACCGATGCTTGGATTGTTCAAACCGAAAATGGCACCGGAAGATCCGGTAGAGATCGAGATGGATGCGGAAATCGAACGCTCCGCCCAAGATGTCTACGCGATGGTGAACTTCGCCGATTCGCGCCATCACAAGGCTGAAGTGGGCGTCATCACGCGAACGGGCGATGCGACTTACGAAATGGTGGTGGATATGCTTCCCGACCTGACCTTCACCGTTCGCGAGTTGGAGGCCGTGCCGAACCGTTCCTACAGCTTCGAATCTCCGCTGCCAACGGAACTGGGCGCGAGGTTGATGAAGACCGTCGAAAGCTATCGCATCGAGTCGCTGGGACCCGACAGGTGCAAGGTCACGGCGACGACCCTTGCCCATTTCCATCCGATGAAGCTGAAGCATTACCAGGAGGAAATCACCAGGATCGCCGTCGCCTGCAACAATTCGATCAACAAGCTGAAGATCCATGCGGAACAGGGAGCGGATACCATCCGCGAGATCGAGGCAAGGCAGGTCGCGTGATGCGCCCGATGCGAACAATCGCGGGATAAATGCCT
Source organism: Aurantiacibacter zhengii (assembly GCF_003584125.1). Lineage (GTDB taxonomy): Bacteria > Pseudomonadota > Alphaproteobacteria > Sphingomonadales > Sphingomonadaceae > Alteraurantiacibacter > Alteraurantiacibacter zhengii. The sequence continues at coordinate 55,741 of NZ_QXFL01000008.1, read as the reverse complement.
TTGCGTCCCTAGGCCGAATCGCTTGCCATCCCTACCCTTGCCGGCGTGAAAGCGGACATCGAAATCGGAACGGACGCCCACGGCACGCCGGTGCTGGTGGATGTGGAGGAACTGCTCGCCACGCGCCTGCTGGTGCAGGGCAACTCGGGCAGCGGCAAGTCGCACCTGCTGCGCCGCCTGCTGGAACAAAGCGCCGGCTTGGTGCAGCAGGTCATCATCGACCCCGAGGGCGATTTCGTCAGCCTTGCCGACCATTTCGATCACGTTGTGGTGGAAGGCGCGAGCTATTCCCCGCGCGAGATAGAGGCCCTGGCTGGTCGCATCCGGCAACACCGCGCATCGGTCGTCCTGGCGCTGGAAGACCTCGAAGTGGAACAGCAGATCCGCTGCGCCGCGCAGTTCCTGACCGCGCTGTTCGATGCCCCGCGAGAGCACTGGTATCCTGCGCTGGTAGTGGTGGACGAGGCGCAGATGTTCGCGCCGTCTGCCGCCGGGGAAATGGCCGAGGATACCCGCCGCATGACGCTGTCTGCCATGACCAACCTGATGTGCCGGGGCCGCAAGCGTGGCCTTGCGGGCATCGTGGCGACCCAGCGCCTGGCGAAACTTGCAAAGAATGTGGCAGCGGAAGCCAGCAACTTCCTGATGGGCCGCACCTTCCTCGATATCGACATGCAGCGCGCGGCGGACCTTCTGGGCATGGACCGCAAGCAGGCGGAGCGTATCCGCGACCTGCAGCGCGGGCATTTCCTTGGCCTTGGCCCGGCGGTGAGCCGCCGCCCGGTGGCGGTCCACATCGGGGAGGTGAAGACCGGCGGCAAGAACGCCGCCGCCGCGCTCACCCCGCTGCCGCAGGCCGACGCTGCCGCGATGGGCGAACTGCTCCATGCAGACCTCGCGGAGGAAGCCGCGGAGAAAGTTCACCAGCCGCCCCCTCCCCCGCCGCCCGCTCCCCCACCAGTGGAAGCTCTGGCCGAAAGCATGGCTGCTCGCGCAGAGCCACAGGAAAGCCTGTCCCGCGAAGTGGCGACCGGTGATGTCGATTCCGTTCTGGCCGAAATGGCGGCAGAGGACGGCTCGACCTTCCGCCCGGCCAGCACGCTGTTTCGCGACTTTGCAACCCGCTGCCGCCAGCAGGGCGTGGCCAGCGCGCATATCGACATGCCCACCTTCCGCCGCCTGTTCGCCTTTGCCAGCGCCGGGGTCGGCCTGCTGGAAGGAAGCCAGCGCGAACGGGTTGAGGAGATGGCGCAAGGCGTCGCGGACGACGTGCTTGCGCCTTATCTCGCCATCGTGGTTTCCGCCGCGCGCGGCAGTGGCACCCCGGACGAGGATCACCTAGCGCGTGTCTACGGTACCGCATCCCCCGGGCGCATCCGCCGCCTGCTAGAGCACCTGGAGAAGACGGGCCTGATCTCGGTCCACGAGGATTTCGGCGGCGATCGCACGATCACCGTGCCGGGTATCGAGGATGTGCTGGCCTGAAGGGCGCACCCGCGCCGGTCGTGTTTTGAATTGCAGCAAAGCGGTTACATCTGTAACGGCCTTCGGAACAATCGGGCACCAGCCCGACTTATCCCGAAATTGACTGGAGTCCATTCCCATGCGCATCGGCTGCCCCCGCGAGATCAAGAACCGCGAATACCGCGTCGGCCTGACGCCGGAAAGCGCCAAGGAACTGATCGCCAACGGTCACGAGGTGTGGGTGGAAACCGGCGCTGGCGCAGGCATCGGCGCCTACGACGCACAGTATGTCGCCAGCGGCGCGAAGGTGATCGACAAGGTCGAGGACATTTTCGCCGAGTGCGAGATGATCGTGAAGGTAAAGGAACCCCAGCCCGAGGAAATTGCGCGGCTGCGCGAGGGCCAGATTCTCTACACCTATCTCCACCTCGCCCCCGATGCCGCGCAGACCGAGGGGCTGGTGAAGTCCGGCTGCACCGCGATCGCCTACGAAACCGTTACCGGACCGCGCGGCGGCCTGCCGCTCCTGAAGCCGATGAGCCAGGTGGCCGGGCGCATGAGCATCCAGGCGGGTGCCAATGCGCTGGAGAAGGTTCACGGCGGACGCGGCGTACTGCTGGGCGGCGTTCCCGGCGTACTGCCGGGCAAGGTGGTTATCATCGGCGGCGGCGTGGTAGGCTTCAACGCCGCGCAGATGTCTGCCGGGCTGGGTGCAAGCACGATGATCATGGATCTGGACCCGGAAGTGCTGGAAAAGGTCGGCACGCATTTCGAATCGCGCGCCAGCACCCGCTTTGCCAGCAAGGCCAATCTCGAACAGGCCGTGGCGCAGGCAGACATGGTGGTGGGCGCCGTGCTGGTACCCGGTGCCGCAGCACCCAAGCTGGTCAGCCGCGCAATGCTGAAGACCATGAAGCCGGGCGCCGTGCTGGTCGATGTCGCCATCGACCAGGGTGGTTGTTTCGAAACGAGCAAGCCCACGACTCACGACAATCCCACCTACGTGGTGGACGACATCGTGCACTATTGCGTCGCCAACATGCCCGGTGCGGTCAGCCGCACCAGCACCTATGCGCTGAACAACGTCACCCTGCCGCATGCCATCCGCATCGCCAACCTGGGCTGGAAAGAGGCCATGCGCCGCGATCGGCACCTGGCGCAGGGGCTGAACGTGCACGCAGGCCGCGTCACATATCCTGCCGTCGCCAGCGAACTGGGTTACGACCTTTTGCCTATCGAAGAGGCGATAGCCTGAATGCCGCAGCCCTGTTGCTGACAGGCAAAATTCGGAAGTAATGTTGCTCCGTCATTTACCCTATCTACAGGCGCTGGCCTTAAACGGGGTGCATGACGCGCGCCGCCACCACTATGCTGCTTGCCCTGCTGGCGTGCCTTGGCATCGTGCTGGCATCCGAAAGGGCGGAGGCGCAAACCACGTCGGTCGCGCCCTGTCGCGCCTACAGCGACGAGAGGCTCCCCCTTTCCGCGGCTATCGGGCAGCTTGAGTGGACCTGCGGCAAGAGCGGCTTGCAGGACGGGCGCAAGGTAACGTGGCTGCGGTTCGACACCTGGGACCGGAACGATCCGCCCAAAGAGTTTTCCAGCCGGATCACGGTTTTTGACAGCATCGCCATCGCCGCGCTGGCGGCGGACGGCAGCATGCAGGTGGAAAGATATTCCGCCGGGCAGGCAACACCCGTGGCGGCGGGGCCGACCTTTACCGTGGACCTGCCGGAGATAGAGGACGATACGCGGGCCATCCTGGTCCGCATAGTCGCGCCGCACAGCGTCACGATCGGCTCCGAAGCGCGGCTCGTCACCCGGCCACAGAACCAGACCGGCGCCCTGTTCGCGACGATGTTCCTCGCCATGCTCACCGGCATGCTGGTAATGCCCCTGCTGTTCGATGGAATGTTCTTCGTGGTGTTGCGCGAACGGTTCGTGCTGTTTCACGCCTGCATGACCATCTCGATGATCGTCTATATCGGTACCGCGGGCGGAGTGGTCTCGTCTTTCTTCACCCTGCCCATCAGCTTGCTGGCCATTGCCGCGCCGCTGGTGTGGGCGGTTGGCGTGGGTTTTGGCGGTCTGTTCATCGCCAGCTTCGTGGAACGCGACATGCTGCGCCAGTGGGAACGCCGCGCGCTTACGGCGCTGTCGTTCTGGTCGATGCTGGTGCCCGGCTTTGCCGCCCTGCAGCTGCCGTGGACGCAGAGCTTCGACAACCAGCTGTACTTCTATGCCTTCCTGCCCGTGATCCCCGGGCTGATCTGCGCCATCGTCACCGCACTGATGCGCGGCAGCCGCGCCGCGCGCTTCCTGGCCGCCGCATGGCTGCTGGTGATGGCCACCGCCGTCGACCGCCTGCTCAAGGGGCTGGGCGTCTACGTCGGTAGCGATTCGATAGACCTCTCGATGTTCTTCGCGCTGGCGCTGGAAGTGGTGATCGTCGGCCTTGGCGTGGCCGACCGTTTCCTCGCCGTGCGCCGCGAACGCGACCGCGCGCTGACCGAGGCGCGCACACTTGAGGAATTGAGCGAGCGCGACGCCCTTACCGGCCTGCTCAACCGCCGGGCGCTGGAAGCCCGGTTCCCCGTCCTGCGCGCCGAGGGATTCACGGCCATGGCCGTGATCGACGTCGACAAGTTCAAGAGCGTGAACGACCTGCACGGCCATGCGACCGGAGACGCGGTGCTGAAAAGCGTGGCCAATGCCCTGCGCCGCGACGATATCAACTCGTTGGCGTTCCGCATGGGCGGTGAGGAATTCGTGCTGCTGCTGCGCGGCATGGGCGCGATCGAACGGGCGGAGGAACGCCGCCTCGCCATTACCGAGGAAGTGGCCCGGTCAGGTTTGGTGCCCGAAGTCGTGACCGCCAGCATGGGCGTAGTGGAGGTGCCGCACGATGCCCTGGCCGATAGCAGCTTCGATGCGCTTTACCTGCGCGCCGACCGGCTGCTGTACGAGGCAAAGGCCTGCGGACGCGACCGGACGATGTCGGAAAGGCTGAAGGTCTTCCGTCCGCGCCGAACGGTAGAGCGCCGCGTCGCGGCTTAGTCTGTCCGATCGGAACGCGGCAGGAAAGGCGCGGCAACCTCGGCAGGCACGCGCAGCAAGCGGCCGCTGGCCTTGTCCACCATGGCCCAGGTCGATTTAGCGCGCACCAGCGCCTTGCCCTGCGCATCGCGAAACTCGTAATGCCGGTCGAACCGCGCGCCGCGCGGGCCATCCTTGATGATGGTCTCGCCGGTCACCTCGGCGCCCTCGGTCACGTTGCCGCGATAGTCGATCTCGTGCCGGGTCACCACCCAGACGTAGGCCTCCCGGTGTTCGGGCGCGGCGTGGGCATCCCAGTGGGCCACGGCCAGCTCTTCCATCCAGCGCACCCAGACGGTGTTGTTGACGTGGCCGTTGGCATCGATGTGCTCCGGCCGCGCGGTGAAGGTGAGGGAGAAACGGTCGCTCATTTCGCAACGCCGAGCTGCCACAGGATGAAGGCCACCTCCTCCGCCGTTTCGCGCAGGCCTTCCCAGCGACCCGACTTGCCGCCGTGGCCAGCGCCCATGTTGGTCTTGAGCAGCAGGATATTGTCGTCGGTCTTGTACTCGCGCAGCTTGGCCACCCACTTGGCGGGCTCCCAGTAGGTGACGCGCGGATCGTTCAGGCCTGCGGTCACCAGCATCGGCGGATAGGCCTGCCGCACAACCTGGTCGTAGGGAGAATAGCTCAGGATATTGGTGAAGGCGGCCTCGCTTTCGATGGGGTTGCCCCATTCCGGCCATTCGCCCGGCGTCAGCGGCAAGGTGTCGTCGAGCATGGTGTTGAGCACGTCCACGAAGGGAACGTGCGCCACCACCGCGCCGAACAGTTCGGGCGCCTGGTTCACCACCGCACCCATCAGTTCGCCTCCGGCAGACCCGCCGCTCGCCGAGATGCGGCCTTCGGCGGTGTAGCCCATGTCCACCAGCCCGCGCGCCACGTCCACGAAATCGTTGAAGCTGTTGGTGCGCGCTTCCATCTTGCCCTGCAAGTACCAGTTGCGCCCCAGATCGTCCCCGCCGCGGATGTGGGCGATGGCATAGGCCATGCCCCTGTCCACCATGCTGAACCGCGAGGTGGAGAAGCCCGGCGGCACGGCAAACCCATAGGCGCCGTAGGCATAGAGGTGCAGCGGCCCACCAGCCCCGCCGTTCATCGCGTCGCGATCCTTGCGATAGACGATGGAGACCGGCACCATCGCCCCGTCACGGGCGCGCACCTCCACCCGGTCGACTGCATAGAGCGAGGGGTCGAAACCGCTGGGAATTTCCTGGACCTTCAGCACCTCGAGTTCACCCGAGGCGACGTGATAGTCGTAGACGGTGTCGGGCGTGATCGGGCTCTGGTACGACAGGCGGATGCGGTCCTGGTCCCATTCCGGATTGTTGCCAGTACCGGCGTCGTAAGCGGCTTCGGGGAAATCGATGGACTGCACCCGCGCAGGGTCGTCGTAGTAACGGATCTGCACCTGATCGAGGCCGTTCAGACGCCCCTCGGTCACGTAGAAATCCTTGAACAGGTCGAAGCCTGTCAGGTAGAATTCGTCCGAACCCTCGATCAGCGTCGTCCACTCTCCGGGCGCGCTTACCGGCGCGGTGGCGAGGCGGAAGTTCACATGCTCGTCGTTCGCCCAGATGTAGATCGTATCGTCACGGAAGTCGGCGGCGTATTCAACGCCGACCTGGCGCGGCCTGATGATGGTCAGTTTCCCGGTGGGATCGTCGATAGAGGTGAACATCACCTCGCTCGTCTCGTTGTCGCCTGTGGCAATCACCAGCCATTGACGGTTGGCGCTGACAGATGGCGACGCGGTGTAGCCCAGCGTCGCCTCGTGGAATATCTCCACGTCGCTGACGGCGGGCTGGCCGATGGTGTGGGCAAGCACACGGTCCACGCGCCAGTTCTCGTTCGCCCGGCCATAGACCAGCACGGTATCGTTCGCTGCCCAGATCAGGCCGGAGTTCACGTTCTCGATGCGGTCTTCCAGCACGTCGCCGGTGTGCAGGTTCTTGATGAACCCGGTGTAGAATTCGCCGCCGCTGGTGTCGGTAGAATAGGCGAGATAGCGCCCGTCCTCGCTTACCGAAAACGCGCCGAGGCTGAAGTATTCGTGGCTCTCGGCCAAGGCCGGCACGTCCAGGATGAGCTGGGTCGCGCCGCCCGCCACGGGACGGCGGTAGTACTTGCGATACTGCGCGCCTTCCTCGAACTCCGACCAATACTCGTAATCGCCATCGCGCTGCGGAACGCTGGAATCGGCTTCCTTGATGCGGGCGCGCATCTCGGTGAACAATTCCTCCACCAGCCCGCGATTGCCCGCCATCTGCGCCTCGAAATAGGCGTTCTCGGCACGGACGTATTCCAGCACGTCCTCGTCATCGATGGTGGGATAGCTCTGGTCGCGCAGCCACGCCCATGGGTCGGACACGGTGGTACCGTGACGGGTGTAACTGTGTTCGCGCTGCTCGGCACGGGGCGGCTGGATGCTGGTGTCGTAGTTCAATTCATTGTCCCGAGATCAGGTTGGGGCGATTGCAGCTGTGGCCGTAGCAAGGGCTGCGAATGCGGCAAGGGCCATGTTGCGGATCGACAGCCGCGGGCGAGGGCCTCCGCAAGACTGGAACCATGCTGCGGGTGGAAACACGCCGGGCAAAGGCCTATGTCGGATGCATAACGCGAACATGTTTCCTCTGAAACCGGAAGACGACCCAATGCTGATGCAAACCCACGAAGCCCGCCTTGATGCCCTGCGCAAGGAACTGGACCGCCGCGACCTTGATGGCTTCGTGGTGCCGATCAGTGACGAGCATTTGAGCGAATACGTGGGTGCCTATGCCCAGCGCCTCGCCTGGCTGACGGGTTTTGGTGGTTCTGCCGGCAGCGCCGCGATCCTGAAGAACAAAGCCGCGATGTTCGTCGATGGGCGCTACACCCTGCAGGTGCGCCAGCAGGTGAGCGGGCAGCTTTACGAATACAAGTCCGTGCCGGACGATTCGATGGCCGACTGGCTGGCCGAAAATGCCAGTGAAGGCACGCGCATCGCCTACGACCCTTGGCTGCACACGCGCGGATGGGCGCAGGCGGTGGAGAAAAAGCTGGCAGCCGTGGGTGCCGAGCTGGTGCCCGTCGACTCCAATCCGCTGGATGCCGTCTGGGACGACCAGCCCGAACCCTCCCCCGCGCCTGCCTACGTGCAGGACGACAAGCTGGCGGGCCGTTCCAGCGCTGAAAAGCGCGGCGAAATTGCCGAGTGGCTGAAGACAGAAAAGCTCGACGCGGTGGTCATCAGTGCGCTCGATTCGGTCGCCTGGACGCTGAACATTCGCGGTGCCGACGTCGATCACACGCCCGTTGCGCTCTCTTATCTCTTCGTGCAGGCGGACGGGACCGCAGACTGGTTCATCGCGCCCGACAAGGTGCCTGCGGATGTGGCGAAGGCGCTGGGCAATGCCGTGCGTATCCGTCCGCGCGACGAGTTCTCCGACGCCTTTGCCGAAATGGCAGGTAAGCGCGTCGCCGCCGATCCGCAGCGTTCGGTCGCGGCGATTTTCCAGCGGCTGGACGATGTCGGTGCCGAGATCGTCAGCGAAGACGATCCCACCGTGCTGCCCAAGGCGATCAAAACGCCTGCCGAGCAACAGGGCCACCGCGATGCACAGGCGCGCGATGGCGTGGCCATTTCGCAGTTCCTTCACTGGTTGAGCGTCGAAGCGCCGCAGGGCAAGGTTGATGAACTTTCCGCCGCCGCCAAGCTGCACGATCTGCGCAAGATGAACAGCGACCTGCTGCGCGACCTGTCGTTCGACACGATCAGCGGTGCGGGGCCGAACGGAGCCAGTCCGCATTACCGCGTGGATGAAGAGAGCAACATCAAGCTGGAGCCGAACAGCGTCTATCTGGTCGATTCCGGCGGCCAGTATCCCGACGGCACTACCGATATCACGCGCACCATCTGGGTTGGCCCGGATGCTCCGCCCGCCGAAGTGTGCGACCGTTTTACGCGCGTGCTGAAGGGCCACATCGCGCTCGATACGCAGACCTTCCCCCCCGGCACGCCCGGCTCCGCGCTGGACACCCTGGCGCGGCAATTCCTGTGGCGAGCGGGCCTCGACTATGCCCACGGCACCGGCCACGGCGTGGGCGCGTTTCTGGGCGTGCACGAGGGTCCGCAACGCATCGCCAAGGGGCGCGGCGCGCAGGCGGGCACGGACCAGCCGCTGATGGCAGGCATGATCCTCTCGAACGAGCCGGGCTATTACAAGGCGAACGAATACGGCATCCGCATCGAGAACCTGGTGTTGGTGGAAGAGCGCGAGATCCCCGGCGGCGAAGGCGCCTGGCTCGGCTTCGAGACACTCACCTTTGCCCCCATCGACCGCACGCTGGTGGATCGCAGCCTGCTCAGCCCGGCCGAGGTGAACTGGTGGAACACCTATCACGCCAAGGTGCGCGATGTGCTGGCCCCGCAGATGGAAGGCGAGGAACTGGCATGGCTGGAGGAGGCGTGCAAACCGCTCTGACGCGGTCGCTTGACCCACTTTCGCCAGCCAGGGCGCAGATAACGGCGCGATGAACGGCCAGGCGATTGTGCGACAAATTGCGACAATTCTCTCCCGAACCGGCAAAATCGTGCGACACCTGTTGCCTATAACCGGTATCACAGAGCAGCGGGTTGCCTGACCTCTTCCCTCCCCCCTCAGGCTGGCGGCCCGTTGCTCTACCGAAACGAACTGGAGAGTGACATGAACGAGACCCTGATATTTGTCGCCACAGTCGCTGCGTCCAGCGCGACCTTGGCCCTGAGCGGCGCCTCCATGGCGCAGGACCTTCCACAACGCGGAGCCGAAATGACCCGCGCCGATGCCGAGGCCCGCGCCGCTGCGCATTTCGCTCGCATGGATGCCAACGACGACGGCGTGCTGGACGAAGCCGATCGTGAGGCGCGCGCACGCGCCCGCTTCGACCGGATGGACACCGACAACGACGGCATGCTCAGCTTTGCCGAAACCCAGGCCGCGCGCGATACCATGCAGGAACGGCGTGCCGAGCGCCGGGCCCAGGCTGGCGAGCGCGACGGCCATCGCGGCCAGCGCATGGCTCGCCGGGGCGGCGGGATGCGGGGCATGATGATGAACCGCGCCGACACCGACAATGACGGCACGATCACCGAAGCCGAATTCACCAGCGCCGCTCTTGACCGTTTCGAACGTGCCGATGCCAACAACGACGGCACCGTCACGTCCGAGGAACGCCGCCAGCAGATGCGCGAACGCCGCGCCGAACGCCGCCAGAACCGCGGATGAGCGAAAGCCCGGTAAGGCTGCTGCTGGTCGATGACGAAGCCAGCCTGCGCGAACCCCTGGCCGACTATTTGTCGCGCCAGGGGTTTGTCGTGCAGCAGGCAGCCGATGCGGCCAAGGCACGCTCAGCGCTGCTCGAGGACATGCCCGATCTCGTCCTGCTCGACATCATGATGCCGGGGGAGGACGGGATCTCCCTTTGCCGCCACCTTGTCGAAAGCCGCAACCTGCCGGTGATTTTCCTCACCGCAAAGGGCGAATCGACGGACCGGATCGTGGGTCTGGAAATCGGTGCCGACGACTACGTGGTTAAGCCCTTCGAGCCGCGCGAACTCGTCGCCCGCATCCGTTCCGTCCTGCGCCGCACCGCAAAGGGTGCCGTGGCCGGCCCTGCCGCCGCTTCGGAGGCGCATTATGAATTCGATGGCTGGCAGCTCGATCCGCTGAAGCGCCGCCTCGTCGATCCGGAAGGCACCGTGGTTCCGATCTCATCTGCCGAATTCCGCCTGCTCGTCGCCCTTCTCGACCATCCGCAGCAGGTGATGGACCGCGACCGGCTGCTCGACATGGTGCAGGGGCGCGAGGCGCACCTGTTCGACCGGGCGGTGGACAACCAGGTCAGCCGTCTGCGCCGCAAGATCGAGGTCGACAGCCGCGATCCCAAGCTGATCCAGACGGTGTGGGGCGGCGGTTACATCCTGGCAGCGGAAGTGAAACGCTTTACGCCCGAAGTGAACTGACAGGCGTCAGAGGGTAATCGTGAACCGTCGCTTCCTTCCCAAGAGCATGCACGGGCAGATGCTGCTCTCCGTGGCGCTGGCGCTGCTGGCGGCGCAGCTGCTTTCCGGCATCCTGCTCTACCGCGCCGAACAGCGCCGGATCGAGAGCACCCTCATCAGCCAGCTGGCGTTCCAGCTGGTCCGCGATCCGCAGATCGACCTGCGCGGCGAAAATCCCCGCTCCGGTCGCCGGGCGGAGCGGCGGCGCCTGCGTCTCGAACGCGTGCTGGAATCGCCGCAACTGCGCGGAGACATGCGCGATCCGGAGCGCGAGGCCGCGCTGCGCGAAGTTTTGCAGGAGCAGGGCGTGGAAGTGGCGCAGCTCGTGGTGCTCTCCCGGCCGTTCTCGCGCGACAGGTACCTGATGCGGCGGATGCGCGAGGCGCCCGATCTCTATCGCGAAACGTTCGACAGCGACGGAATGGTTGTGCTGGCCGGATTGAAACGCGCCAATGCCGACCGCTGGATGGTTGCCCGCGCACCGCTGCGATCCCGCAGCGTCAGGGCCTTTCGCGGCGTGATTTTCCAGACCCTGATCCTCTACGCCGTGCTGGTGGGCGGCCTCGCGCTGCTGTTGCGCCGTATCTCGCGCCCGCTGGCCGCGCTCACCGCCCGGGTGGAAAGGTTCGGCGGCATCGCCGACACGGGCGAACCGATGAAACTTTCCGGCCCGGAAGACACCCGCCGCCTGATCGCCGCACACAACGCGATGGAGGCACGCATCGCGAATCTGCTGGACGAGAAAAACGTGATGCTGGGAGCAATCGGCCATGACCTCAAGACCCCGCTTGCCGCGCTGCGCGTGCGGATCGAGAGCGTCGAGGACGACACCGAGCGCGCCAAGATGGCCCGCACCATCGAGGACATTACCGATACGCTGGACGATATCCTTTCGCTCGCCCGGGTCGGGCGCTCCAGCGACCCCTTGGAGCGGACCGACATTTCCGCCCTCGTCGCCTCTGTGGTGGAGGAGTACGAGGACATGGGAGAGGACGTTGCCCTGGGCGAAACGGTGCGCGTGGCCCTGCCGGTTCGCGCCACGTGGCTGCGCCGGGCAATCCGCAACCTTATCGGCAATGCGCTGCGGTATGGCAGCCAGGCCCGCATCGGGCTGAGAAGGGACGAGACCCACGCCATCATCCGCATCGCCGATACCGGGCCGGGCATTCCCGAAGGGGAGATCGCTGCCATGCTGGAGCCGTTCACGCGCGGCGAAAGCTCGCGCAACCGCGAGACCGGCGGCGCGGGCCTGGGCCTGACGCTGGCGCGCGCCATCGCCGAACAGCACGGCGGATCGCTGGCACTTGCCAACCGCATCGGCGCGGATGGCAGTATCGCCGGACTGGTCGCCGAGATACGGCTCCCGCTCTAGCGCATCAGTCCGCCAAGGATGTTGCGTACGAAGGCGTTCAGGCCGGTGCGCACCGGGTCCGCGCTGGATTTCTTGCCAAGGGCAGTCGCCACGGCAATCGAGGCGAGCGATCCCGTCGCTGCCTTGACCGCGCTCTTGCCCGCCTTTTCCCACATGGAGGTGGACTTGCGCGGTTGCTTGCGCACCTCCTCCACGCCCTTCTCTTCCACTTCCTCTGCCGTTTTTGCGGCATCCAGCGTCTTCTGCGCCAGCACTTCCTCGGCGCTTTCGCGGTCGACGCGCTCATCGTACTTGCCATCGTGTGGGCTGACCGACTGGATGATCGCGCGTTCCTTTGCGTTCACCGGCCCCAGGCGGCTGCGCGGCGGCTTGATAAGGGTGCGCTGCACGATGGAGGGCGCGCCCTCCTCATCCAGCGTGGAGACCAGCGCCTCGCCAACGCGCAATTCGGTGATGGCTTCTGCCACATCCAAATCGGGGTTGATGCGGAACGTCTCGGCCGCCGCCTTGATGGCGCGCTGGTCCTTCGGCGTGAAGGCGCGCAGGGCATGCTGCACGCGGTTGCCCAGCTGGCCTGCTACTTCCTCGGGAATGTCGATGGGGTTCTGCGTCACGAAGTAGACGCCCACGCCCTTCGATCGGATCAGGCGGACGACCCGCTCGATGGTGTCCTGCAAGGCATCGGGCGCATCGTCGAACAGCAGGTGCGCCTCGTCGAAGAAGAACACCAGCTTGGGCTTCTCCGGGTCGCCCACTTCGGGAAGGCTCTCGAACAGTTCGGCCAGCAGCCACAGCAGGAATGTGGCGTAGAGCTTGGGGCTGCGCATCAGTTCTTCGGCGGCCAGCACGTTCACCACGCCGCGGCCCTGATCGTCCACGGTCAGGAAATCGTCGATCTCCAGCGCGGGCTCTCCGAAAAAGTGATCCGCCCCTTGCGATTCGAAGCTGAGCAACTGGCGCTGGATAGCCCCCACCGATTGCTTCGAGACATTGCCGTACTGGCCCGACAGTTCCTTGGAATTGTCGTAGGCCCAGGCGAGCATGGCGCGCAGGTCCTCGAAATCCAGCAGCAGCAGCTTGTTCTCGTCGGCGTAGCGGAAGACGATCTGCAGCACGCCTTCCTGCGTTTCGTTCAGGTCGAGCAGGCGGGCGAGCAGCAGCGGCCCCATTTCCGATACCGTGGTGCGGATCGGGTGCCCGTTCTTGCCGTAAAGGTCCCAGAACACCACCGGGTTATCGGAATAGGCATAGTCATCCATGCCCAGTTCCTTCGCCCGGCTTTCCAGCTTATCGGCATGCTTGAAGGTGGGCGATCCGGGCATGGCGATGCCCGACAGGTCGCCTTTCACGTCGGCCACGAACACCGGCACCCCCGCGGCGGAGAAGCTTTCCGCCATACCCTGCAGGGTCACCGTTTTGCCGGTGCCGGTCGCGCCCGCGATCAGGCCGTGGCGGTTCGCCCGCGACAGGTCCAGCGCCTGCCTGTTTCCATTCAGATCGTTACCGAGAAAGATGTCGGTGGTTTCTGCCACTTTGGCCTGCCCCCAATAGATTGTTGCCCGATTCCAGCCGGAACCCTAGAGCGGGGCTGATGGATGGCAAGTCCCCCTTTGTCCTGCTCGACGATGCCCGCGCGTCCGGTGCCAGCGATGCACATTGCTACACCGACCCTGCGCAGCTGTTCGTTGCCCGCAGGGCGCAGGATGTCGTGCGCGTGCTGGAAGAAGCGGACGCCGCCCGGCGGGAAACGGGCAAGCATCTTGCGGGCTATATCGCCTACGAAGCAGGGCTGGCGCTGGAGGAGCGGCTGGCACCGCTCGCCGGATCGCGTAGCGGCGCTGCCGGACCGCTGGTGTGGCTGGGCCTGTTCGACGATCCCGAAATCATCCCGGCAGCCGGGGTCGAGGGCTGGCTTGCGGCCCGGTGCCAGGGAGAGGCCAGCATCGGCCCGCTGGACCCGCAGGTATCCACCGGCGGCTATCTCGACGCCTTCGATGCCCTGCAGGAAGCGATCACGGCAGGCGACATCTACCAGGCCAATCTCACCTTCCCGCTGGCCGGCCCGGCCAAGGGCGACCCGCTGACGCTCTACGCGAAAATCCGCCCTGCCGCCGCGGCGGGCTATGGCGGGCTGATCTTCGACGGATCGGACTGGCTGCTCTCTTTCAGCCCCGAACTGTTCTTTGCCCTGCGCAATGGCCGCGCCAAGGTGAAGCCGATGAAAGGCACAAGGCCCCGTGCCGCCGATCCATCGGCGGACCGCGCGATGGCAGAAGAGTTGGCGGCATCGGCAAAGGACAAGGCCGAGAACCTGATGATCGTGGACCTGATGCGCAACGACCTGTCGCGCGTGGCGCAGGCGGGCAGCGTGCAGGTGGAGCATCCGTTCGCGGTCGAAACCTATCCCACCCTCCACACGATGACCACGACGGTGCTGGCCACCCTGCAGGAGGGAAGGAGCGCGGTGGACGTGCTGCACGCGATCTTTCCCTGCGGTTCCATCACCGGTGCCCCCAAGATCCGCGCAATGGAATTGATCGACGAGGTGGAGCGCGACGCGCGCGGCCCCTATTGCGGGGCCATCGGGCGGATCGACGCCAATGGCGATGCCGCTTTCAATGTCGCCATCCGCACCATCCGCCTGACACCGGGCGAGAACCAGCGGCACAAGGCCGTGCTGGGCGTTGGCGGCGCAATCGTCGCCGACAGCGATGGCATGGAGGAATGGCGCGAGTGCCTGGTGAAGGGTGCTTTCGCCCGCGGCGCGGCGGGCGGTCACGACCTGATCGAGACCATGCGGTTCGACCCCAGGGCAGGAACGCCGCTGCTCGAAATGCACCTGGAACGCATGAAGGCCAGCGCCGCAGAACTGGGCTTTGCCTTCGACCGGCACGAGACCCGCAATCGCATCCAGGCGCTGTGCTTCGAACTGGAAGAAGCGGCCACGCTGCGGCTCGTCCTCTCGCGCTCGGGCGCGGTCACGCTGGAAGCTCATCCCCTGCCCGGCGCATTGCCGGACCCTGTGCCCTGCATCGCCCTGCCCCATCCCACCGTGGCGCACGACTGGCGTCTTTCTCACAAGAGCACCGACCGCAGCTTCTACGAAGCCGCACGGGACACCGCGAGGAGCGTGAACGCTCTGGAAGCGATACTGGTGCGCGACGGCATGGTGACGGAGGGCAGCTGGACCAACGTGTTTGTCGAGCGCGACGGCACGCTCGTGACCCCGCCAGTGTCGGCGGGGCTGCTGCCGGGCGTGCTTCGCCGCTCGCTGATAGAGGACGGGAAGGCCCGCGAAGGGGCGCTTTCGCTAGAGGATCTGGAGAACGGCTTCTTCATCGGCAACGCCCTGCGTGGCCTGCTTCCTGCCACGCTGGATCTTGCGTGAGCACCGCCCATCTCAGCCAGGCGCTGCAACGCATAGAGGCATCGCCCACCACGGCGATGACCGACCGCGCCAGCCAGTTGCGCGCCGAAGGGCGTGACATCATTTCGCTCAGCGTGGGAGAGCCGGACTTCGACACCCCGCCGCACGTCATCGCCGCTGCCAAGGCCGCGCTGGATGCTGGCGACACGCGCTACACGCCCGTCACCGGCACCGCGCGCCTGAAAGAGGCTGCCGCGCTGCATTTCCGGCGCGATCTCGGCATCGAGGCCGATCCGGCCAGCGTGATCGTGACGGCAGGCGGCAAGCAGGCGATTTTCGAGGCGCTGGCCGCCACCGTCAGCGCCGGTGATGAGGTGATCGTGCCCAGCCCCTGGTGGGTCAGCTATCCGCAGATGGTGCGCTTTGCGGGCGGCACCGTGGTGCCCTTGCGCACCTCTGCCGCCAATGGCTTTCGTTTCCGCCCCAGCGAGCTGGAGGCCCTCATAACGCCGCGCACGAACTGGCTGCTATTGAACTCGCCCGGCAATCCGACTGGCGCGGTGTTTCCTGCAGACATGCTGCGCGGCATCGGCGACGTGCTGCGCCGCCACCCGCAGGTGCTGGTGCTGAGCGACGATATCTACGCGCCGCTGCGCTACTGCGAAGAACCGCACGCCACGCTAGCAGCGCTTTGCCCGGACCTCGCGGACCGCATCATCACCGTCTCCGGCGTGTCGAAAAGCCACGCGATGACGGGCTTTCGCATCGGCCTCGCCACCGGGCCGGACTGGCTGGTTTCCGCGATGGGCAAGCTGCAAAGCAATTCCAGCGGCAACCCCGCCAGCATCTCGCAGGCCGCCGCCGTGGCCGCGCTCGAAGGGCCGCAGGATTTCCTCGAGGAGTGGCGCAAGGCGTTCCGTCGCCGCCGGGACATGGTGGTGGCGCGGATCAATGCCATTTCCGGCCTCTCCACTCCCGTGCCCGATGGCGCGTTCTACTGCCTCGTCGATGCCGCCCCTCTCTTGGAGCGGTTCGGCGGAGACGACGGCAAGCTGGCGCTCCACCTGCTCGACCACGGCGTGGCGACGGTTGCTGCATCCGCGTTCGGCGGGCACGACGGCTTCCGCATCAGTTTTGCCGCAGACGAGACTGTGTTGGACGAAGCGCTCGACAGGATCGAAAAGGCCCTCGCTTGAAGTCCGAATGTCCTGAGCTTGTCGAAGGACTGCTTTTCTTTGAAACGCCGCACCGGAAAAAGGGCAAGCAGCCCTTCGACAGGCTGAGGGCAAACGGATAGTATAAACGCAATGCACATTCCCATTCTCTTCGAAGATGGCGAGGCGCTTGTCATCGACAAGCCCGCCGGCCTCCCCATCGAGACACCGCGCAAGGGCGGTGCCAGTCTCGAGGATCACCTCGAAAAGCTGAAGCTGGGCTTCCAGCGCGCGCCCGTTCCGGTGCACCGGCTGGATACCGATACCTCTGGCTGCCTGCTGCTGGCGCGCAACCCCAAGGCTTTGAAGCGCTTCAACAAGGCTTTCGAGGAAAAGCTCGTCGCCAAGACGTATCTCGGCATCGTCGCCGGACCGGTGGAGGACGACGAGGGCACCATCGAACTCGCCCTGTCCAAGATCAGCAGCGAGGCGAAGGGCTGGCGGATGATCGTGGCGAAGAAGGGCAAGCCCTCCGTCACCCATTGGACAAAGCGCATGGAACTGAACGGCGGGCTGACACTGGTGGAATTCCGTCCGGAGACGGGCCGCACCCACCAGATCCGCGTCCACGCCGAACACACCTTCAAGCGGTCGCTGCTGGGCGATCCGATCTACGGCAACAAGGATGCGCGCGTCTCGCGCACGATGCTGCACGCCAGCGCACTGGTGATGCCGCGCGAGGGCAAGCCCGATATCGTGGCGCAGGCTCCGCTGCCCGCCGATTTCCTGAAGCTGGGCGCCGCGCAGGAATAGCAGGCAATGGGCAGGATCCTCGACCGGGCGCACGAGATCGCGGAGGAGAGCTTCATCGCCGCGTCCGGGCCCGGCGGGCAGAACGTTAACAAGGTGGCGACGGCCGTGCAGCTGCGGGTGAACATCTACGCGCTGGGATTGCCTCCGCGAATCTTTCACCGGCTGAAGGACATTGCCGGCAACCGGCTGAGCCAGGCGGGCGATATCATCATCGATGCCCGCAACCACCGCACGCAGGAAGCGAATCGGCGCGACGCGCGCGAGCGCATGGCCGCCATGATCGAGGAAGCGATCAAGGAGCCCAAGAAGCGGGCAAAAACGCGCGTGAACCGGCTGAACAAGAGGAAGCGGCTGGCCAACAAGAAGGCGCAGGGCGAGAAAAAGGCGCTGCGCGGAAAGATCGACCTGTAGCGACAGGATCGCTCGCCAGCCTTGACTTTTCCCCGATTCTCTCGCAATGGGCGCGCCGGAACGGCGGTGCCGATGGCATCGCCCTATTTATTTTCAGGGCACACGCGCCCTTATCAGACTTTTTGAAGGCAAGACCATGGCGAAGCCCGCAACCATCAAGATCCGCCTGAACTCCACCGCGGACACCGGCCACTTCTACGTGACCAAGAAGAACCCGCGTAACCACACGGAAAAGTTCACCTTCCGCAAGTACGACCCGATTGCGAAGAAGCACGTCGAGTACAAGGAAGGCAAGATCAAGTAAGCCGCTTTCGGCACGCTCGATCGCCGTATTACCGACCCCTTGCTGAACCCCTTTGCTGAATGGGGGGAACCGGCGGGGTTCACTGTCGGTTCAATGCCTCACCTGTACCCATCGGGTTCCCTAATGGTGAGAGTATGAACGCCTTGAAAAACCTTATCCGCACACCCGCCATCGCCGCCGCCCTCGGCGCGATGGCTTTTGCCGTTCCAGCCACGCTTACGGTCGCGGCGGCTCCCGTGGCTGCCCAGGCCCAGGCCGACCAGTTGCAGCGGGCCGCCCGTGCGCTGCGCGGCATTTCCACGATGCGCGCCGACTTCACCCAGACGGACCGCCTCGGCAACGTTGTCTCCGGCGAGCTGACGCTGAAAAACCCCGGCAAGATCCGCTTTGAATATTCGGATGACGTGAACATGCTGGTTGTTTCCAACGGCACGGCGCTGTCGATCATCGATTACGAAGTCAGCCAGGTGGAACGCTACCCCATCGGCGATTCGCCGCTCGGTGCGCTGCTCAACCCGAATCGCGACATCACCCGCTATGGCCGGGTGCAGCCCGGAACGCGCAACGGCATCGTCTCGATCGCGGTCACGGATCCCGACCGTCCGGAATTTCCCACGATGACCCTCATTTTCACGGAAAAGGCCTCCGCACCCGGCGGGCTGGAGCTGAACAGCTGGGTCGCCCTCGATTCGCAGAACCAGCGCACTACCGTGCGGCTGCGCAATCATCGTTACGGAATGAGCGTATCCGACAGCGAATTCCGTTTCCGCGATCCGCGCCGCTCGTCCCGTCGTCCGGGATAACCGGCCTGTAGGCGAATTGTTGTAAATTTGCGACAAACTACATCCGTCATTCATTGCTGCGACAGGGAGTTCCGCCTAATCCATAAGACATAGAGACGCGGTGAGGCGGGTTTCCCCCCTGTTGCCCTGATCCTCGTAAAAAGCCGCGTTTCTTGCGAAGCGTGACGAACGCTCGAAAAACGAACCCCCGTCGCATCATGCCCCCGCGACGGGGGTTTTTTTATCTGCGGTGCACGACTAGGCAGCAGTGATGGTCACAATCACCACTTGGAACATCAACTCCGTCCGCCTGCGCATGCCCATCGTGGAGCAGTTCCTGAAGGAGAACGCGCCCGACGTTCTGTGCCTGCAGGAAATCAAGTGCCAGGAGCAGCAGTTTCCGTACAAGGCCTTTGCCGAGCTCGGCTACGAACATGCCGTTGTGCACGGGCAGAAAGGGTATCACGGCGTCGCCACGGTCAGCCGCATCCCCATGCAGGAGTTCTCCCGCCACGACTGGCAGGATAACGGAGAGGCTCGCCATGTTGGCGTGGAGTTTCCCTCGCTTGACGGGCTGGTGCTGGAAAACGTCTACATCCCCGCCGGCGGCGACATCCCCGACCGCGAGAAGAACGCCAAGTTTGGCCAGAAGCTCGATTTCCTCGGGCGCATGACGCACTGGGCCGAGGCAATCGACCGGCCCACCCTGCTGGTGGGCGATTTCAACGTCGCTCCGCTGGAATGCGATGTGTACGATCACAAGGCGCTGCTGAAAGTCGTCAGCCACACGCCGCTGGAAGTGGAGACGCTGGGCCTGCTGCAAGGCGCGCATGAATGGGTCGACCTTGGCCGCAAGCATATCCCCGCGCCCGAACGCAACTATTCCTGGTGGTCCTATCGCACTTACTGGCAGGGCAAGGACCGCGGACGGCGGCTCGATCACATGTGGGCATCGCCCGATCTTGCCGCGCAGAGCCGTGGACATACGATCGCAGAGCATACCCGCGACTGGGAAAAACCCAGCGATCACGTGCCCCTCACGACGGAGTTCGACCTCTGAGCGGATCGCCCACCCGTTCCCCGCAGCGGCGCGTGGCACAGGCGATAGACGCGCTGCGCCATGGCTGGCCGATCAAGCTGGGGGATGCGCCGGTGCTGTTGCCGGTAGAGACCGCGCCCGGCCGCGCGGCGAAGTCCGACCGCATGCTGATTTCCGCTGCGCGCGCCGAGACGCTGAAGCTCACCAACCAGCGCCCGGCTGCCGACGGCCATTCCCCCGTGCTGATGCGCGCTGCCGACCTGCTCGACCGCGACAGCGCCCTGCCGGTGGCGGACCCCGCGCTCGACCCGGTCAATCCGCTGAAGGGGCCGTTCCTGGCCGAGACGCTGGAATGGGTGACCGCCGCGAAAGTGGCGCTGGAACTGGCGCGCATTGCAGGGGTGCTGCCCGCATTCCTGGTTGACCCCGACCCGGCGGGCGAGGCGGTCGAGCTGAAATCCGTGGACCTTGCGGCGTGGACGGAACCCGCCAACCTTGCCATTGCCACGCGCGCCCACTTGCCCATCGCGCACGAGGAAGAGGCGGAAATCGTCGTCTTCCGCGCGCCCGACGACATGCGCGAGCACGTAGCGCTGGTGCTGGGCGCACGATCGGCCGACACGACCCCGCTCGTCCGACTGCATTCCGAATGCCTGACGGGCGATATCTTCGGCAGTCTGAAATGCGATTGCGGCCCGCAACTCGACCATGCGCTGGCTGCCATGTCTGCCGCGGCGAGCGAGGGGGGGTGGGGCGTGCTGCTTTACCTGCGACAGGAGGGGCGGGGAATCGGCCTCGTCAACAAGCTGCGCGCCTATCGCTTGCAGGATGACGGGTTCGATACGCTGGAAGCCAACCGCCGCCTGGGCTTCCCCGAGGAAGCCCGCGACTTCCCGCTGGCGGCCCGCATGCTGGACCTGCTGGGGATTCACGCGGTGCGACTGATGACGAACAATCTCGAGAAGGTCGTGGCGCTTGAGGATGCGGGGATCAAGGTGACTGAACGCGTGCCCCACCAGTTGCCCGCCAACCCGCACAACACCCGCTACCTCGCCACCAAGCGCGATCGGGCCGGGCACCTGCTGACGTGAGCAGGGTTCACTCTGGTCCCCGTCAGTTGCTCGGCTAGGCGCCGGTTTCCGGATTAACCCACCGCCCCAGCGCCTGCCCCATGCGCACTGCGTCACCGGCCTTGAATTCCTCCAGCCAGTCAACGTGGCCGGGTTCGAACAACAGGACCACGGTCGAGCCGAGGAAGAAGCGGCCCATTTCGTCGCCAGCCGCAAAATTGTGTTCCCCATCGGCGAAGGTGCGGTGCCGGGGGCGCGGCGCGTGGGCTGTCTCGCGTCCGCCCCAGACGGTCTCGACACCGGCCACGATCATCGCGCCGACCATGACGCTGGCAAAGCATCCGTGCGGCCCGTCGAACATGCAGGCGAGCCGCTCGTTACGGGCGAAGAGGTCGTCCACGTTTTCGGCCGTGACCTGGTTCACGCTGAACAGGTCGCCCGGCACGTAAACCGTGCCCAGCAACTCTCCCGCGGCAGGCATGTGCACGCGGTGATAATCTTTCGGGCTGAGGTAGATGGTGGCGAAAGCGCCGCCCTCGAACCGCTTGGCAATCGCCGGATCCCCGCCCAGAAGCTGCGTGGCGGTGAACGCCCGGCCCTTGGCCTGGAAGATACGTCCTGCCTCGATAGTGCCGATCTGGCTGATAGCGCCGTCGGCGGGGGACAGGACGTGTTCACGGGCATCTGCCAGGGGGCGCGCGCCGGGTTTCAGTTCGCGCGTGAAGAAGTCGTTGAAGCTGGCATAGGCCTCCACCGGGCGCGCTGCCTCGCTCATGTCGACATCGTAGGTGTCGATGAACCGGCGGATCAGGCGATCCTTCAGCCACGGCGTTTCGCTGCCGGCGAACCTGCCGGCGAGGCGCGAGATGGCATGGTGCGGCAGAGCGTGCTGGAGCCAGATGAAAGGACTGGCCATCAGCGTAGCTGGCTATCCTTGGAGCCGCGCCGGTTCATGCTCGTATGACGCACCGCGCTATCCTTGCCCGACTGGCATTCGACGCAGGTCCGTACACCGGGCACGGCCTGGCGCCGTTTTTCCGGGATATCCTCGCCGCAGATGTCGCAGTATTCGGCGCTTTCCCCCTTGGGTATACGCGAACGTGCGGCGGCGACTGCGTCGCTCACCGTATCGTCGATCTGGTCCTGCACCGCGCCATCGCGCGACCATCCGCCTGCCATTGTTCAAATCCTTCCTATGGAAAGAATGGCATAGCAGGGGTGTATGTTCCCGCCAAAGGCCCGCCGCGCGTATGGCTCAGCGACAAAGTTGGCGGTAGCGTTCGCGTTGGCGTTCGGCCGCGACATCGGGCACCAGCCAGCTGTTCGCGCGCGCGCAATTCAGGGCGTTTTCCCAAAGTGTGCCGGAAGGACTTTCGATTTCTCCGGTATCGAGATCCAGCGCCAGGGCGATATGGGGGCCTTGAAACGCACGCGGAATATCGCTGTCCGGTCCGACCAGGTGCAGGGATATTATCGCGCGGTGAGTACCAGGTTCGATGCGGGGCGCCGCGCCCCACCAGCGCAAGGTCGAAACGGTACGCGGCAAGCCGTTTATGTAGTCTTGTGGCAGGAAATCCTTCAGCGCGTGGCGAGCGATGACTTCGCCTTTGCTGCCGTAGACCACCAGAACGTTTTCACCGAACCCGTAGGAGGCATAGTCGTCGACCGTCAGCAGCCGCTCGCCATCGTCTGTTACCAGCACGCGAGCGGGTGCCTGGGGATTGAGCAAGCGAACCGTGCGCGAATTGCTGCGGTAATCGCCGCGAAAATGCTCCACGATAGCGCGGGCGGCGGGCTCGCAATCCGCTTCGCCCACGGCGCAGGAAAGCATGGCTGGAACGACGGTGACGACGATCGATCCGTCGGCGGAGCTCGCTTCCTGCACGCTGGGTGGAAGAAAGCTGTCCGCCTGGGCCGGCACGCCGGTTATGAACGCGGCGATGGTCGCAAGCAGGGGAATCGATACCTTCATGATACGTCGTATCAGGCACTGTCGCTTTCGCGACGCTGAATTGCCGTATCAGCGGATCACTTCATAGCGGGTCAGGCGGCGGTCGAGCGCGTTTTCGCCCACGCCGCGCATGTCGCCCGACCAGTCAGCGACGAAAATGGATTCGCGATCCACGCCGCTGGCGAAGCGGGCATCGTTGCCGACCACGGAAAGGCCCGAGCTGTCGTGCGTGCGGCCTTCTGCGGCGACGGCAATGAAGGCACCGTAGTTTTCCTTGTCCTGCCCCTGCACGAACCAGTTGTTGCTGATCTGTCCGGCGGCCCCGCCAGGCAGGTCGATCATGTAATTGGTGCCGCGCCCGGCGGCATCGTCGAAGCTGGAGGAGGCGATGTCGACACGCACGGCGCGCGCTTTCACGTAGTGGCCGCCGCGACCTTCCTCGAACCGGCTGCGGGTGATGCGGACATGGCCGTATTCGCCGGTGTAGATGGAATGGGCACAGCCGCCCGATCCCTCGCAAGTGCCAAGGCGGGTGAACGTGCTGCGATCGATCACCAGCCGTCCGGCGGGATCGTTGTGTGTCAGAATGCCCTGCTGGCTGTCGCGAAACCAGCTTTCGGCCACGGTGAGATTGCCCTTCTCGAGCCGGATGCCGGAGCCGTTGTAATCGGGCACGCGCATGTTCTGGAAGACAATGCCGGACACTTCCGCCGTGCGCCCGCGCAAGACCAGCGCCGCCTTGCCTTCGCAGGTTACGCCATCGAAGACGACAGAGCCCGGTTCGCTGGCGAGGTAGGACACCGCGCCCGCTTCCTGGATTGCGCACTGTTCATAACGTCCGGGTGCGATGGCGATGGAGCCGCGCGCGTCGCCAATGGCATTCACCGCGTCCTGCAGCCGATCGTACCCGCGTCCCGTCTCCACCACGGTGAAAGGCGATGCGCGGTCCTGCGCAAACACGGTGGCCATGGGAATAGCGGCCACGGCAAGGGCGGCGACAACACCGATCAGGCCAAGCTGAAGGCGGTGTGAGTTGCCATTGGGGGCGAGGCGGGATTCCTGCGTCATCATACCCGCTCTCGTAGCCGAATTGGGTTAACGGGCTGCTAAGCCTGCCCCTGAAGGCTAGCCTCGCCAACGCCACCCGCCGCGGGTGTGGCGCTCGGCAAGCCAGAGGAACGGTATGGTGATCGCCGCCAGCAACACGACGAAAGTTACAAGGCCAAGCCGATCCGCGAAAAGCGAAAGTCCGATGGCCGCGCCGATAAATGCAAGCAGCAGGAGCCATCCCTGCCACGCACAGGGCCAGCCGGCACCGTAACCGAATTTCTTGGGTGCGAACCAGGGATCTGTTCCAAACAGTCCTTTCGCCATCTTCAACGCCTTCCACCCCTGTTCAAGTGTCAGTTCTTCTTCGGCGGCCTGCCGCGCTTCGGCTGCGTGCTGACCGGCACCTGCACCCCCCGCCGCTTCAGGGCCTCGCGCAGCAGCACCTCGATCTCCGCGTTGACCGAGCGCAGTTCGCCCGCGGCCAGGCGCTCCACCGCGTCGTGGAGCGCCGGATCGAGCCGCAGGGCGAATGCTTTCTTCTGTGCCTTGGGCATGAGAGCTTACTGGTAGAGCGAGCCCGCATTGACGACCGGGTTCACGTCGCGCTCTCCGCACAGCACCACCATCAGGTTGGACACCATGGCCGCGCGTCGCTCGTCATCGAGGTGGACAATATCGTCTTCGGACAGCTTCGAGAGAGCCATCTCCACCATGGAGACCGCCCCCATCACCAGCTTGGCGCGCGCGGCGATGACCGCCTCGGCCTGCTGGCGGCGCAGCATGGCACCGGCAATCTCGCTAGCGTAGGCCAGGTGGGTGAGGCCAGCCTCGTCCACCACGATCCCGGCGACGGCAAGGCGTTCGTTGAGCTCGGTCTGCAATTCGGAGTTCACCACGTCGGGGCTGCCGCGCAGGGTCGTCTCGTCCTCCTCGAAATCGTCGTACGGATGGCGCGCACCTACCGTGCGCAGCCCCGCCTCGATCTGGATGTTCACGAACTCGTGATAGTCGTCCACGTCGAACACAGCCTGCGCCGTATCGCGCACGCGCCACACCACGTTGCAGGCGATGTCGATGGGATTACCGCGCAGGTCGTTGATCTTGATCCGTTCGGAATGGATGTTGTGCGCGCGGGCGCTGATCTTCTGCTTCATCATCCACGGCCAGACCCAGCGCAGACCCTCCGTCCGGTCGGTGCCGCGGTATTCGCCAAACAGCGTGATCACCGCGCCCTGATTGGGCTGGATCATGTAGAAGCCGATCCACGAAATAAGGCCAATCAGCGCCACGAGAATGCCGAGGATCACCGGTGCCGGCGAGCCGCCCACCTTGGCCACCGATATACCATATATCACCGCGAAGGCACCGCCCAGCGTCAGCACCAGCGCCACCAGCAGCATGAAATACCCGTTATAGCCGCTCGCCGGGACCTCCCGGCTGCGAGCCATGGGGATGTGTTCCTTACTCATATAAACCCTCCTGTCTGATATAAATATGATATCACTATTATATCAGACGTGGCGGGTTGCAAAGCAGAATCGGCGCGTGGTCAATTGCGTGCGATGGCTTTCAGAAAAGCCTCGCCATAGGCCTCCAGTTTCTTCGCCCCCACGCCGGGGATCTGCGACATTTCCGCCAGGTTCACGGGCCTGTCCGCCGCCATGGCGCGCAGCACGGCATCGTGGAAGACGACGTAGGGCGGCACCCCTGCTTCGGCGGCAAGGTCGCGGCGCAGGGCGCGCAGGGCATCGAACAGCGGATCGCCGACCGGGTTGGGGGTGGAACCGCCGCGCCCCTTGCGACTGCCGCGGCGCTGCGGCGGTTTTGCCATCACCAGCGGCGCTTCGCCGGTCAGGATCGCCCGCGCATCTCCCGCCAGCGCCAGGCCCCCGTGCTCGGTCTGGACGAGGCAGCCGCGCACCTGGAGCGCGCGGGCAACAGCTTGCAGCAAGGCCGCATCTTCCCCCTCGACGATACCGAATACCGTTAGCCGGTCGTGCTGCTTGCTCACCACGCGGTCGTCCGCCACGCCGGTCAGCACCTTTTGCAGGTGCCCGAAGCCGAAGCTCTGGCCCGTGCGATAGACAGCGGAAAGCAGCTTGCGCGCCAGTTGCGTCACTTCGATTACCTGCGGCGGATCGAGGCAGTTGTCGCAGTTGCCGCACGTATCGGGCGGGTCCTCGCCAAAATGGCGCAGCAGCACCGCGCGGCGACATCCGGCGGTTTCCACCAGGCCAGCCAGCGCATCCAGCCGCTGGCGCTCGCCGTGCTGGCGCGCCTGCTCCACCTCGCCGATGCGCATGCGGGCCTGCGCGAAGTCGCCCGCGCCCCACAGCATCAGCGCGACCGCCGGATCGCCGTCGCGCCCCGCACGGCCCGTTTCCTGATAATAGGCCTCGATCGACTTGGGCGTTGCTGCGTGGGCGACGAAGCGCACGTCGGGCTTGTCGATCCCCATGCCGAAGGCGATCGTTGCCACCATCACCATGTCTTCGCTGGCTACGAACTTCGCCTGGTTCTCCGCGCGAACTTCCGGCGGCAGGCCCGCGTGATAGGGCAGCACCGGGCGGCCCGTGGCCTCTGCCAGTTGCTCCGCCAACTGCTCTACCTTGCGGCGGGTTGGGGCATAGACGATGCCCGGGCCGGGATTGTCGGCGCAGACCTGCGCCAACTGGCGTGGCAGCGAATCGCGCGGACGGATGGCGTAGCGGATATTCGGCCGGTCGAATCCGGCAACGATCAGACCCTCTTCGGGCAGGCCAAGCTGCGTGAGGATGTCGGCGCGGGTGTGGGCATCCGCCGTGGCCGTCAGCGCCAGGCGCGGCACATCGGGAAAGGCATCCATCAGCGGGCGAAGCTGGCGGTAGTCGGGGCGGAAATCATGGCCCCATTCGGATACGCAGTGCGCTTCGTCCACGGCGAACAGCGCCAGCCGGGCACTGGTCAGCAGGTCGCGAAAGCCCGCCTGGCTGGCGCGCTCTGGCGCGACGTAGAGCAGGTCGAGCTCGCCCGCCCTGAAAGCATCCATCGTCTCGCGCCAGTCGGCATCGGCGCTGGTCAGTGTGGCGGCACGGATTCCGTTGGCACGTGCAGAGCGCAGCTGGTCGTGCATCAGCGCGATCAGCGGAGAGATCACCACGCAGGTGCCCTCCAGCATGGTGGCCGGCAGCTGGTACGTCAGCGATTTGCCCGCCCCGGTTGGCATCACCGCCAGCGTGCTCTGCCCTGCCAGAACGCGCGTGACGACATCCGCCTGCCGCCCGCGAAAATCGGAAAAGCCGAACAGGCGGCGTAGTTCCTCCCGCGCAAGATCAAGGCCGACAGTTTCTATCACCGTGCTCCTGTGACAGGTCAAGGCCCCCGCGCCTACCGCCGCAACAGGCATTTCCACTTGGCGTTTGCACGGCTATGGGCAATTCGGGTTCAATCTCGAGGAAAGGGTCAATCCCCCATGAAGAAACTTGCCTATGTTGCCGTTGCCGCCGC
This sequence comes from Aurantiacibacter zhengii, assembly GCF_003584125.1. Classification (GTDB taxonomy): domain Bacteria; phylum Pseudomonadota; class Alphaproteobacteria; order Sphingomonadales; family Sphingomonadaceae; genus Alteraurantiacibacter; species Alteraurantiacibacter zhengii. The sequence continues at coordinate 28,360 of NZ_QXFL01000008.1, read as the reverse complement.
GTTCGCGCTGTCTGCCTGCGGCGACACCACCGATGCGTCGGATGATGCCGTGGCTGATACCGTCGAAGTGCCTGCCGACGATGCGATGGCCGGCGCCCCCGATCCGGTCGCCGATGCCGATGCCATGGCCCAGGACGATGCGGACGTGGAAGAGGCGCTGGACGATGCCGAAGCAACCGCCGAGGCCGCTGGCGACGCCGCGCAGGAAACCGTGGACGACGCGATAGCGGCTGCCGAGGCGGCCCAGGACGAAATGGACAACGCCGGCGAGTGATCGCCGCGCGTTTCCACCGCAGAACGGGCCGGGCCTTCGCGGGTCTGGCCCTTTTCGCATGCGCCGCTTGCGGGGACGGCGGGGGAACAGGCGAACCGGCTCCGCCCACGCAGGGTGAATCGGCTGCCCTGCGCGATGCCGAGGAGATGCTGGACGCGCGCGAACCTGCTGAAATAGCGCCCGAAACCCCGCAGGCCGAGGCGCCCGGCACATAGGTTGCAATGATTCGCACCGGCCCTGCAAATGTGGTATCATTTGCAACATGACGGACATTGCCGAAAAACCCCGCGAAACTGCCCACCAGGGCCAGGACTTCAGCACCCTGCCCGAGGTTTCCAACGATGTATTCACCGCGCCGCTGAAGCGTCCCGGTCATGTGACCGAGGACTGGCTGGAGCCGCAGCAGACGCAGTACACTTCCGAAGACGACGCAATCTGGGACGACCTGTTCGCCCGGCAGATGAACGTGCTGCCCGGCCGCGCCTGTTCGGCCATGCTGGAAGGGCTGGAGAAGCTCGATCTTGGCAAGGGCGGCGTGCCCGATTTCGGCGAGCTGTCGGAGGAACTGGGCAAGCGCACCGGCTGGAGCGTGGTGCCGGTTCCCATGCTCATCCCCGATCACGTGTTCTTCTGGCACCTGGCCAACCGGCGGTTCCCTGCGGGCAACTTCATCCGCACGCGCGAGACGTTCGATTACATCCAGGAACCCGACGTGTTTCACGACGTGTTCGGCCACGTTCCGCTGCTGACCGACCCTACCTTTGCCGATTACATGCAGGAATACGGCCGCGCGGGCTGGAAGGCCATGCGCTACAACAAGCTCAAGGCTCTTGGCGCGCTTTACTGGTACACGGTGGAGTTCGGCCTGATGATGGAAGCTGGCGAGCCGCGCATTTACGGCGCGGGCATCCTATCCGGCCCGACCGAGGCTGTTTTTGCACTGGAAGGCCAGTCGCCGAACCGCATCATGCTGAATGTCGACCGGGTCATGCGCACCGACTACGTGATCGACGACCTGCAGCCGACCTATTTCGTGATCGAAAGCTTCGAGGACCTCTATCGCCAGACGGTGGAGCGCGATTTCGACCGGCTCTATCGCGACCTCGGCGCCAGCTTTACCTATGCCAATTCGGCGGTAATCGATGTCGACAACGTGCTGCATCGTGGCACGCAGGAATATTTCCTGCGTGGCGGCCGCGGAAGCGACGCCAGACCGGTCTGATCCAGACAACAAAAAACCGGCGCTGGATCGCTCCAGCGCCGGTTCTCTGAACTGCAAAATGCAGGCTTACATGCCGTCGATTTCGTCGGCCTGCTCTTCCATGTTTTCTTCCATGGCGTCGGTCTGGTCGTCCATGGCGTCGGCCTGCTCGTCGGTGATCACGCCTTCGGCTTCCATTTCGTTCACCTGCGCATCGCGCGAATCTTCCATCTCTTCGATGTTGTCTTCGGCCTGGTTTTCAGCGGCGCTGTCACAGGCGGCAAGGCCCAGGCCCAGAGCGGCGGCAGAGGCGAAAGCGATAATCTTCTTCATAGTGTATTTCCTTCCTGAGATGGCCACAGCGACATTCGAAACGGCCATTAGAATTCATTCCTCACTTCAGTCGAGGCCCGGCTTGGTAGTGTCGCGCCGATACAGGTAGTTGTACATCACCAGCGCGGCCAGAGCCCCGGCCATGGTCATCAACAACGCATCTACCGTATAGGTTCCTGAAACCAGATTTCCGTGGGTAAGTTCAGGCGTCAGAAGCAGGCCGGAAAGAACCGCGCCCACTACGCCAACGGCCATGAAACGCCATTGCGCCCGTACGCTGTCGGCGTGCACCATGAACGCGGTCTGCCATCCGAGGATGGTTCCCGAAACTATCATGAAGATGTAGCCCACGTGCCTTACCTTTGGTCCTTTCACAGACTAAACGGAAAGGAAGGGGATGCAGTTCCATGCGGCTGGGTCTACTTGTCGCCAACAGATCATCGGAATTAGCGCAATTTCTTGGTAATACAGTGTATTGCGCGGTTAACAGCGCATTAGAACATCCACAGCAGCAGCACGCCCATCGCAATCCGGTAGATCACGAAGAGCAGCATCGAGGCTCTCTTCAGGAAGTTCATCAGGAATGCCATCGTGCCGAAAGCGGCCAGGAAGGTCAGTCCGCCGGTTATCAGCGCTTCCATTACCATTTCTCCGCCCGCATCCATCAGATCGGGCACGATCAGCACGCCTGCCCCGGCCACGGCGGGGATCGACAGCAGGAAGGAGAAACGCGCAGCCTCCACCCGGCCGAAGCCGAGTACCCGCGCAGCCGTCATCGTGACGCCGGAGCGGCTGGTGCCGGGAATCAGCGCCAGTGCCTGCGCCATGCCCACCAGCAGGCCATCGCGCCAGGTCAGGTCCTCGTAGCTGCGATCCTCCCGCCCGAAATAATCGGCGATGCCCAGCAGGATGCCATAGAAGATCAGGTTGAATGCGATGAGGTCGGTAAAGCGCAGCGATGCGAGCAGGTCGCCATCCTCTATCTTCAGGCCGAACAGCGCCACGGCCACGCCGTTGAGGGCGCCGGTCTTGATCGCCAGCCCCGCGATCACGGCGGGAACGGTGCCCAGCACGATCCACCAGAACAGGCGCTTTTGTTCGGGCGCGTGGCCGATACCCACGGTGGCGAAGCCGCCGCGTGCCAGGCCCCAGGCATCCTTGAAGAAGTAGACGATGATCGCCAGCAGCGAACCGATGTGCACGGCGATGTCCAGCATCGGACCCTGATCGGGGTAATCGAGGAACACCGGCACGAGGATCAGGTGCCCCGAAGACGAGATCGGCAGGAATTCGGTGATCCCCTGCACCACGGCAAGGATCAGCATCTGGAGGAAAGTCATCGGGTAGCGGTGGTCCCTGGATGGAGAGCGTGCGTGCTCCCGCCTCCAACCAAAACGGGGGCGAAGTCAAGCCTCGCCCCCGTCGGATGGTTAGTTTTTTGCGCCTTACCAGATCGAAATGCGATCTTCCGGTGCCAGGTAGAGTGCATCGTCCGGGCCGACATTGAACGCGTCGTACCAGGCATCGAGGTGACGCACGGCGTTGTTGAGGCGGAATTCACCCGGCGGGTGATTGGCCGTCATCACGCGGTTGCGCAGAGATTCCTCGCGCTCCATGCCGCGCCAGACCTGGGCAAAGCCGAGGAAGAAGCGCTGGTCGCCGGTCAGGCCGTCGATCACCGGAGCTTCCTGACCATTGAGCGACAGGCGATAGGCGCGGTGCGCCATCTGCAGGCCGACGACATCTCCAAGGGTTTCACCCATCGACTGGCCAGCACGCAGGCAGACCGGGCCTTCGGGGCTGTCTACCGGGCAATAGGATTCGATGAATTCGCCCATGCGCTGGGTGAACTGCTCGAAACCTTCGCGGTCCGAATCCTGCCACCAGTTGCGCAGGGTGCCGGTGGCATCGAACTGCGAGCCCTGATCGTCGTAGCCATGGCCGATCTCATGACCGATCACCGCGCCGATTGCGCCGTAATTCACCGCCGGGTCGGCTTCCGCGTTGAAGAACGGCGGCTGCAGGATCGCGGCGGGGAAAACGATGCGGTTGGTCAGCGGCGAATAATAGGCGTTCACCGTCTGCGGCAGCATGCCCCATTCGCTGGGATCGACCTTGGTGCCAAGCTTCGAGCGGGCATCGGCAATCGCCCAGTTCGTGGCGTTGATACGGTTGGCCAGCGGATCGTCGGGCGTGATCTCGAGGCCGTCGTAGGTCTCGAACTCACCCGGATAGCCGATCATCGGCACGAAGCCTTCCAGCTTTGTGCGGGCCTCGGTCAGCGTGTCGGCGGTCATCCACTCGTTTTCATCGAGCGCAGAGGACATGGCGCGCTGCAGGTTTGCCACCAGCTCGTCCATGCGCGCCTTGCTCTCTGGCGGGAAGTACCGGTCGACGTAAAGCGCGCCAAGCTGCTCGCCCAGCGTGCCTTCCACTGCGCCGATGGCACGCTTCCAGCGTTCCTGCTGGGCTTCCTGGCCACCGATGGTGCGGCCGTAGAAGTCGAAGCGCGCGTCATCCAATTCACTGGAAAGCACGGCGGCGTTGTTCGACAGGAACTGCGCGGCCATGAACGCCTTGATCGTGGCCAGCGGGGTTTCGGTCATCAGTTGCATCATCGCCGGCAGGCCGCCGCCGATCATGGCCTGCTGCTCCGCCGTCAGGCCGAGCGCCTCGATTTCCTCTGCGCTGGGCGGGATCTGCGAGGCTAGGAAACGCGTCTGGTCGGAAAACTGACCTGCTTCCAGCAGGGCAGCGATGGGGAAATCACCCGCCATTGCGGTCAGTTCAGCAGGCGTCAGCTCGTTGTAGGTAAGCTGCGGCAAGCGGAACATCTGGCGCGCCCATTCCACCTCGGCGACGCTGCGTTCGAACGCATAGACCGATTCGGCCGCGGCGCGCGGATCCTGGTAGCCAGCTTGTCCCAGAAGGAAGGTGAGATAGTCCTTGTAGGCGGCGCGAATTTCCAGATTGCTCTCGGAATCGACGAGGTAGTAGTCGCGGTCGGGCAGACCCATGCCGCTGAAGCCAAGGCTGACCACATAGTCGGTAGGGTTGCGTGCATCGACGCCGACACCGGCCGAAACGAGACCGGGGTATCCTGCCTGCGGGAACAGCCGCGTCAGGCCTTCCAGATCGGATGCGGAATAGATTTCCTGCAGGAACGGCTGTGCCGGGGCAAGGCCGCTCGCATCGATCGCGTCCATGTTGTAATAGGCATTGTAGGCGTCGACGATGCGGCGCGCGGTCGTGCCCGGCGCAGGGTTGGAAGCGACGAGGTCGCTCACCAGCTTTTCAACGTCGTGGATGGACTGCTCGCGCAGCATGTCGAACGCGCCGTAGCGCTGGCGATCGGCGGGAATTTCGTTCGCGGTGGTCCACTTGGAATTGGTATAGGCGTTGAAGTCGTCACCCGGATCGATGCTGCTATCCAGCTGGGTGGTATCGACACCCCAGGTGCCGAAATCCATGGTGGGCGCTGCGCTGGAATCTTCTTCCTGCGCGATGGCGGGGGCGGCGACGGCAAGTCCGATGACGGACGCCGAAGTTACAAGTAACTTGCGGATCATGTGAATGGGCAATCCTCTTTGTGGGGGAAATCTGCTGCGACCGAATTCGTCCACACGGACAAGACGGTTTCTGTCGTTATGAATTCGATGTAATGTCGATTCCGCTCGACGCAAGACATGAACGGATCATCCGTTCCCTTGCGCTACAGTGGGTTAGGCTGTTTTGGCGAGCGCTGCCGGATCGTCGAACTGCAAGGCCGCGAGGCGGGCGTAAAGACCGCCCTGCGAGGTCAGGCTGGCGTGGTCGCCCTGTTCCACGATCCGGCCACCTTCCATCACCACGATCCTGTCGGCCGCGCGAACCGTGGCCAGGCGGTGAGCGATAACCAGCGTCGTGCGATCCTGCATCAGGTGATCGAGCGCGTCCTGCACCAGTCGCTCGCTTTCGGCGTCCAGTGCGCTGGTCGCCTCGTCCAGCAGCAGGATCGGTGCATCGCGCAGCAGCGCGCGGGCGATGGCCAGGCGCTGGCGCTGCCCGCCCGACAGGCGCGCTCCGCCTTCGCCAAGGAAGGTATCGAGCCCTTCGGGCAGGTCGCGCAGGAACTGTTCGGCATTGGCCGCACGCGCGGCTTCCCATATGGCTTCCTCGTCCGCCTCCCACGCACCGTAGCGCAGGTTGTCGCGCGCATCGGCGGCGAACAACACGCCTTCCTGCGGCACCAGCGCCATGCGGCGGCGTATCTCGGCGGGATCGGCCTGCGTCAGCGGAACGCCGTCCATCCGCACCGTGCCAGACTGTGGGTCGTAGAACCGCTCGGCAAGCTGGAAGATCGTGCTCTTGCCCGCGCCCGAGGGGCCGACGATGGCTACTGTCTCGCCCGGTTCGATGGTCAGCGAAAAGTCGCTGATCGCCTGTTCGCCCGGGCGGGTGGGATAGCTGAAGGTGACATTCTGGAACGACAGGCTACCGCGGGGCGGCTGCGGCAGGGCCTGCGGGCGGGCGGGCGCCTCGATGACCGGCTTTTCCTCCATCAGTTCGCTGAGGCGGCTGGCCGCGCCTGCGCCGCGCAACAGGTCTCCCAGCACTTCCGTCAAAGCGCCGAAGGATGATGCCGCAATCGCGCTGGCGAACACGAAGGCGCCGATGGTGCCGCCCGTGATCTCTCCGGTGGTCACCAGCACGGCACCGCGCCAGAGAAGGCCGGTAATCCCGCCGAACACCAGGGTGATGACCATCGCCGTCATCACGGCACGGATCATCACGCGCGTCTTGGCAACGGCAAAGGTGCGCTCCACCGAAAGGCCGAACCGCTCGCCCTCGCGCCGTTCCTGGTTGAAACCCTGCACGATCTTCATCGCGGAGAGCGTTTCGGTCACCATGCCGCCGACATCGGCCACCCGGTCCTGGCTCTCGCGGCTGACGTTGCGCAACCGCCTGCCGAAGACCGTGATCGGGATGATGACCGTGGGCAGGCCGACCAGCAGCCAGACGGCCAGTTGCGGGGCAAGCCAGAACAGGTAACCCGTTGCAAGGACAGCCATGATGATATTGCGCAGCGCGACAGAGACGGTGGTGCCCACCACCTGCTCGATGATCGCGGTGTCGGATACCATGCGGCTGCTGATTTCCTTGGGGCTGTTCTCCTCGAAGAACGAGGGCGAGAGGCGCAGCAGGTTGTCGTAGACCTTGCGCCGGATATCGGCGACGACCCGTTCCCCCAGCCAGCTGACGAAGTAGAAACGCATCGCGGTTGCCAGGCCCAGCACGCCCACCAGCACCAGCAGGTAGCGGAACCAGCGGCCGATCTCGCCATCGCCGGTAAAGCCTCGGTCGATGATCAGGCGCAGGGCGCTGGGCAGCGCGAGCGAGGTGATCGTGGCCGTTATCAGCAACGCGAGCCATGCCAACACCACCTGCAGAGGGTATTTCTTCGCCTCGCGGTAGATCATCACGAGCGGACTCAGGCTCTTGGCCTTTTCCGGAGGATTTGTGACTTCGGGGATCGCCATGGTGACCCGGGCACTAGCCGAAAGTCCTGCAGCTTTGAAGCAGACTTTCCACCGTGCCCGACATGGGTTGCAATAAACCACTTTTGTCGTACGCCGCATTGCACAATCGGGGCCAATGGCCCATGTTCGGTGGGTAACCGTGCGGGCCATGCGCCACATGCAGCCCGCCTCAACTCGTCCGCCAGGGACGATGCTTAGGGACGCGAGACTTGCTTTATTCCGCTTACGAAATGCAACGTGCGCTGCTGGGATCGGCCAGCAACTGGGCCAGCGTGGGCGCGCGCCTGCTCGACAATCCGGCGCTGCCGCTTGGCTACATGGGCATGGGTCCAGCCTTCGCTTCGGCGCTGAAAGTGTTCGCCCATCTCTACGAAGAGCGCGGCAAGCCCGATTTCGATATCCAGCCGGTGGAGAAGGATGGCAAGACCCACTACGTCAGCGAGACCGTGGTGATGGAAAAGCCGTTCGGCAACCTGCGCCGCTTCACCCGCGACGGCCTGCCCGAAGACGCGCCCAAGCTGCTGATCGTCGCCCCGATGAGCGGGCACTACGCCACGCTGCTGCGCGGCACGGTGCAGCGCATGGTGGAAAACCAGCAGGTGTGGATCACCGACTGGGCCGATGCCCGGCTGGTGCCGACAGAGGCCGGCCAGTTCGATCTCGACGATTACATCGATTACCTGATCGAGTTCCTGCAGTTCCTGGGTCCCGACACCCATATGCTGGCCGTATGCCAGCCGTCGGTTCCTGCTTTCGCCGCCGCCGCCATCATGGCGGAGGAGAAGGACGCCTGCCGCCCGGCCTCGCTCACCATGATGGGCGGGCCGATCGACACCCGCGCCAGCCCGACCAGCGTGAACGACCTCGCCATGGAAAAGCCGCTGAGCTGGTTCGAGAACAACGTGATCGCCACGGTGCCGCTGAACTATCCGGGCGCGGGCCGCCGCGTCTATCCCGGCTTCCTGCAGCTGGCAGGCTTCATCTCGATGAACCTGTCCGACCACATGATGAGCCACTACGAGATGTTCAAACACATGACCGTGGGCGACCAGGACAGCGCGGACCGGACCAAGGGTTTCTACGACGAATACCTGTCCGTCTGCGACATGACGGCAGAGTTCTACCTGCAGACCATCGAGCACGTGTTTCAGGAACACTCGCTGCCCAAGGGCGAATTCGTCCACCGCGGCAAGGCCATCAATCCCGATGCCATCCGCGACACCGCACTGCTGGCGATCGAGGGCGAGCACGACGATATCTCCGGCATCGGCCAGACTCGCGCCGCGCTGAAGCTGGCGGAACACCTGCCGGCGGCGAAGAAGAAGTACTTCATGGCGCCCGACGTGGGCCACTATGGCATCTTCAACGGCAGCAAGTGGCGCAATGGCATTGCCCCGGTCGTGGAAGAATGGATGCGCGCCCACCCAAGCGTGAAGGACTAGTTTGCCTTTCCCTCCGGCAACGGGCGGACGCGTTCCGGCATCCGGGCGTTGAGCCATTTCTGCGCTGGCTTCTCCAGCCAGCGGTAGAGCCCGCCCGACAGCGCCAACAGTACCAGCAGGTAGGCGGCGAACACCGCCGGGCCGATCTGTAGGCTCTCGTCCACCGCCACCAGTTTCAGTGCGATCAACAGCGGGAAATGCACGAGGTACGTCGCGTAGCTGGCATCGCCCAGCCACACCAGCGGGCGGACGGAGAGAGACCGTGCGACAGGCCCCCTGTCGAGCGCGAGCGCCAGCAGAATGGCAGCAAAGGCCATGGGCAGGAACAGCGTCTCCGGCCCGTCCAACAGCACCATGCAAGCCAGCACAAGCGCACCTGCCGCAGCGCAGGCCAGCGCCATGCCGCGGCGATCGCGCCACACCAGCCACAGGTTCGCCAGCGCCATGCCCATGCCGAACTGGATGACGCAGCGCGCCAGCCCCAGCCGGGGGATCTGGTCGCCCAGCCTCTCGGCACCGGCCAGCGTGAACATCCCGTGCAGCACAAGCGCGGCGACAACGACACCGGCAATCAGCGCCCAGGGCCGTATCGCTTCCCAGCGCACCGCCACCACGGCTAGCGGAAACATCATGTAGGCAGCCAGTTCCGTGCTGATCGACCACGCCGGATGGTTCCACGTGAGCGCCGAGGTCAGCCCCCAGTTCTGCACCAGCAGCAGGTGGAGCGGTAATTCTGCCAGCGGGTAGTTCGCCATGTCGCGCCCGGTCGCCAACAGCAGCAAGGCAAAGCAGACCATGGCCCCCAGCACGGCGGCATGCAGCGGCCAGATGCGGGCAAGGCGCCGCCACCAGAAGGCCGGCGCGCCCGCCGCCCCTTCGGCCCGCAGCCGCTCACCATAGTTGAGCCACATGACGAAGCCCGACAGCATGAAGAACACGTCTACCGCGAGATAGCCCTTTGCGGCCACGGCGATTCCCGCCTCGGGCATCCACCCGGCCAGCGAGAGCCGCGCGTGATAGAACACCACGAACCACGCGGCCACGCCGCGCAGACCGGTCAGCGCGGCAAGGTGCGGAATGCGCTCTCGCTGCGGCGGGATCGGCGGGGCGATCACGCGGGCTGGCCCTGCGTCCTGCCTTGCAACCATGGGCGCGGCTGCTGCTCCACGCCCGCCCAGTCGCGCTTCATCAGGCTGTAAAAGGCGATCTGCAGGCCCAGCAGCATGAACATGAAGGGCTGGTAGCCAACGCCCACGAATGCTGCCCCCACCAGATAGACGAACTGGCCGTTCTGCAGCGCGGTAGCCAGCGAATACCAGCGTTTGCCCTCTGCCTCGTCGCAATCCCTGTAACGACGGCGGATGCGCTGCATGTGCCACAGGCCAAGGCCCTGCAATGCCAGCCACATGGCGAAACCGGGATAACCCTGTTCGCCCAGCACCTCGAAATAGGCGGAATGGAAAGCGCGGCCCTCGTCCGTCACCTCTTCGTAAACCACGGCCTCCGTGTTTCCGAGATCGACGGTCTTGCGCATGTTGTAGGTAAAGCTGTTGCCAAGGAAGGAATCGAAGCCGCCGCCGAGCGGATTGTCCTTCACGTAGTCCAGCGTCCATCCCCACACCGCCACGCGGGTGGATGCGCTTTCGTCCGCCTTGTATTCGGTGATGGTGGACATGCGCTCGGTATAGCTGGCGGGCAGGAACGGCAGCGCCACCAGCAGGGCCACGCCCGCTATCCCCGCGTAGACGAAGCGGTATTTCACCGTGCGCATTACCAGTACGCCCAGCACGGCAATGCAGATGAGGCCCGTCCGGGTCTGCGTGCCGATGGGCACCAGCAGCGCGGCGAAGACCAGCGCACCGGCAAACAGCATGGCCGGCTTTCGCTCTGGAATAATCGTGCCGTGGCGCGCCACCCAGATGATCAGCGGGATCATCGCGACCGCGACGGTGGACAGGGTGGAGCCTTCGTAAAGCCCGGCATTATCCTGCACCAGCGAGACCAGCGTGCCGTAGCCGCCGCCCGACAGCACCGTCTTGATCCCTGCCGATATGATGATGCTTGCCGCCGACAGCACCATGATCAGGGCGGCAGCTTCCAGCCGCAGCTTGGTGCGCAAGGTCAGCGGCAGGAACGCGGCGAACACCAGGCTTTTCCAGACCCAGTCCCATTTCACCAGTGCTTCTGCGGGGAAATCCGCGTTCAGCGTGGTGATGCCGCACCATGCCAGCAGGGCAACGATCAGCCCCTGGCGCAGGGTAAAACGGCTCCCCTCCTTGGAATCCAGCAGGACGTATCCTGCAAATGCGGCCACGAAACACAGCAACGACAGGGAGATGCTGGTGATGATGCCGTAACCCACCTTCTGCGGGGCAACGATATCGACGTAGATATAAAGCAGCACCCACAGGAACGGGCGCCGGAATCCCATCGCCACGATAGCGGCGACGAAGGCCAGGAGGACGAGATCACGCATCGGCGCTGTCGTCCGCCTGTTTCAGCCACGGCTTTTCCGCTGGGCGGGATGCTCCCCCCTGCCTGTCCAGGTCGTCCCGGAACAGCAGGCGCCAGCAGGCGAGCAGGATCAGCCCGTGCGTCAGCGCGATGGAGAAATAGTCGATCACCGGTCAAAGCGTCCTTGCGGTTCGGGCTTTCGCTTTAGGGACAAGCTATTGACGCGCCGTTAAGCCTGTTCTGGCAGGAGGGGCGGCGATGACACGGATACTCCACGTTCTCGACCATTCGCTGCCGATGCACAGCGGCTACACCTTCCGCACCCGCGCCATCCTGCGCGCGCAGCAGGGAATGGGGATGGAAGTGCGCGGTATTACCGGGCAGCGCCATGTAGAAGCTGGCCCCGAGACAGAAGTCGTCGATGGCCTGACGTTCCATCGCACTCCCGGCAAGCCCGGCGGGCCAGCGGGCCTCCGCGAATGGCGAGAGATCGATGCGCTGGCCGATGCCATCGTCGCTCTGGCGCAGGAATGGCGCCCGGACGTGCTTCATGCCCATTCGCCCGCGCTCAATGGCCTTGCCGCGATCCGCGCCGGCCGCAAGCTGGACATTCCGGTGGTCTACGAGATCCGTGCCTTCTGGGAAGACGCCGCTGTTGGCAATCTGACCGGACGCGAGGGCTCTCTGAAATATCGCCTCACACGCCAGCTGGAAAACATGGCCGTGCGCGGGGCCGATGCGGTGATGACGATCTGCGAGGGGCTGAAGGCGGACCTCGTGTCACGCGGCTTCCCGGCGGACAAGATCGGCATCATGCCCAACGGCGTGGACCTGACGACTTTCGGCGAACCTGCGCCGCGCGACGAGGCACTGGCTACCGATCTTGGCATAGCGGAAGGCCCGGTAATCGGCTTCATTGGCAGCTTCTACGATTACGAGGGGCTGGACGACCTGATTGCCGCCATGCCGATGCTGCTCGACAGGCATCCCGGCGCGCACCTGTTGCTGGTGGGCGGCGGACCGATGGACGCATCGCTGCGCGCGCAAGCTGCCGCTTCACTTGCGGCAGACCGTATCCATTTTACCGGCCGCGTGCCGCACAGCGAAGTGGAGCGATACTACGCCCTCACCGACATCATGGCCTACCCGCGCAAGAAAAGCCGCCTGACCGATCTCGTCACCCCGCTGAAGCCATTGGAAGCCAATGCCCAGATGCAACTGGTGGCCGCCAGCGACGTGGGCGGGCACCGTGAACTGATGCGCGATGGCGAAACCGGCGTGCTGTTCGCGCCCGACGATCCTGCCGCCTGTGCTGCCGCGCTGGCCGACCTGGCAGACCGGCGCGAGGACTGGGACGCGATCCGCACCGCAGCGCGTGAACACGTTCGTAACAGGCATGACTGGGCTACCAATGCACAGCGTTATCAGGTCGTTTACCTTAGCCTGCTAGGCCAGCCCAACGATGGCCGTATCCCTGCTGCCGCCTGAGCTGCTGGCAAGAGGGAATCAATCGGCGCAGAAACAGGATTGGCACGTGGCTAGCAGCCCCATGCAAATGGACGATCTGGTTGAGGCTCCCCGTAGCAGGGGCAGCAAGCCGCCCATCACCGCGAACCCCGCGTTCCCCTGGATCGTGGCCCTCTGGTTTGCGTGCCTGCTGGGTATCGGCAGCCTGATCGTCCCCACCACCTTGCTGGAAAGCGTCAGCACGGCCAGCGGGCTGGCATCGATCCTGCCCATGGCCGCGCCGCCGCTGGGCATTACCGCCAAGGGGCTGATGGCACTGGTCGGCATTCTGGTCGGCGGCTGGCTGGGTCTGTTCATGGCCCGCAAGATCGCCGCGCCGCAGATGGCGCGCGTGAGCCATGGCAAGCCGCGCAAGCCGTTGAGCGCGGGTGAGGACCTCGACGATGCAGAGTTCGACGACGAAGACTCGCACGATGACCTGCCGACACCGGTAAAGGGCCGACGCCGCGCCCTGGCAATCGAACCGGAGGATGGGCCGAGCGACTTCCTCGACATCGCGTCCCTGCCGGGCATGCAAGGGCGTAGCGGCCACCTGCTGAAAGTCAGCAAGGAAATTGTCGAGGACGCGGTTTTCGAGCAACCCGAAGCCGAGGAACAGGACGTTTTGGTCAAAGCACCCATGGCGCAAGCAGACATCGCCGAGGACGAACCCTTCGAACTTGATGAAAGCGCCGCGCTGGACCAGCCAGAGAACGAAACGCCCGAACCGGCAGAGCGCCAGATGTTCGTGCCGACCCCCGTGCACCAGGCGCCCGTTGTCGCCGTAAACTATGCCGAACCGGTCGTCGCGTCGGCAACGGCGAAAGAGCCCCTGCCGTTCTCTCCGCCGTCGATGACGCGGACCGAGGGCGAAATTCATACTGACCACGGCGGAACCGATTGCGCCGACGCACCGACATTCGACCCGGACGAAAACGACGGGCCAGAGAGCGAGGATACAGTGTCCGAGAAGCAGATTTTCCATGGCTCCGACGCATCGGAATTCGACATGCCGGAATCCGAACCGTCATTTGAAACCGGCACCTTTGCCGAGGACGAGGATACGAGCGGCGAAGACCTCGGCGCAGATGACGCGCCTGTCGAGGAATCCAGCGACGAAGGGCTGGTGCAACTGGTCCAGCGGCTGGGCTCCACGCTTGAAAAGCACCGCGAATGGGTAGCGGAAACCGCAGCACGCAAGGCCGCAGCTCCCGAGCCGGAGGTAAGCGCCGATGCCGATTTCGATGCCGCGGACGTGCAAGAAAACGAGGCACACGGCATAGCCGAGAATACGGTTTCGGCGGCTGCCGGCACCGACACCCCGGTGCCCGACGAATTCGATCCCGCCGCGGCAGAGGACGTATCGCAGGCCATGGCCGCCTATTTCGGGGCATCGCCTGCTGCGATGGCGAGCGCCGATGCGGCTGGCATGAAGGAAGCGGACGATGAGGAACCGCGTCCGCGCTACGAATCGTTCCGCGGCACCATCGCGCACGTGGACTTCGACGACATCGATGATGGCGAAGACGACGACGACATCGCCGATCTTGCGGCATCCTTCACGCTGCCCTTGGCACAGCCCCCAGAGCCCGCGCCGACGCCGCGCCCGGCCTTCGACCGACCTCCGCCTGCTGCACTTGGGGCCGATGAGCCTCGCGAAGAACCCGATGCAGTTCCGGAAGCCGGCACCAACCCGTTCAAGCGCAACGCCGAAGAATTCGTGCGCGTGGAGGAGCCCGAACCGGAAGAAGGCGATGCCGAGCCGGCCGTGCTGTTCCCCAACCAGCAGGCCCACAAGCAGGCGGCGCCTGCCGCGCCGGGGCCCCGCACGTTCGATCCGCCCGTCGCCGACGGCAATGTCGCCGCCCATCGCACCGACCGTCCGCGCCCGTCCAACGACGACAACGACCGCGCACTGCGCGAAGCACTGATGAACCTCCAGCGCATGGGCAAATAGGTCGGCAGTACATCGCCCGCGAGAAAGCGTCGCTTTAGCACCGCGAAGCTCTTTTGCGGTGCACCAAAACTTGCAAAAAGTGCTTCCTGTCGCCATGAGGGCGGCTCGCGAAATTTTCGTGCCTACACGGGCTGTCGATTCGCGTTTCGTTACCGTTGAAACCGGTATCGGGGCGCGCAATCTCTTCGCCCGGGGTGTGCACGCGAAACAGGAAGCTGAAGATTGACCGACTATCCCGTCACCCAGGGTCTGTATGATTCCGTAAACGAGCACGACAACTGCGGCATGGGCTTCGTCGCCCATATCAAAGGCACGGCCTCGCACGATATCATTACCCAGGGCCTGGAGATTCTGGCCAATCTCGACCATCGCGGCGCCGTGGGTGCAGACCCGCTGCTGGGCGACGGCGCGGGCATCCTGATCCAGATCCCGGACAAGCTTTATCGCCGGTGGGCGGAGGGCGAAGGCCTGACCCTGCCCCCGGTCGGCGAATATGCGGTCGCCATGTGCTTCATGCCGCAGGAGGCAGAGGCGCGCGAATTCATCACCGGCCAGTTCGAGAAATTTATCGCCAAGGAAGGCCAGCGCCTGATCGGCTGGCGTGACGTGCCGACCACGGAAGATGGCCTGGGCAAGGCAGTGCTGGCGAGCATGCCGGTGATCCGCCAGTGCTTCATCGCCAGGGGCGAGAACTGCGCCGACCAGGACGCGTTCGAGCGCAAGCTGATCGTGATCCGCAAACAGACCCAGAACCCGCTCAAGGAACTGGCGAAGAAGCACGACATGCCGGGGCTGGAAAAGCTCTACATGCCGAGCTTCTCCAGCCGCACGGTCGTCTACAAGGGGCTGCTGCTGGCAAACCAGGTCGGCAGCTTCTACGACGACCTGCGCGACCCGGAGTGCGAGAGCGCACTGGGCCTCGTCCACCAGCGTTTCAGCACCAACACGTTCCCCAGCTGGCGCCTTGCCCAGCCCTTCCGCCTCGCCTGCCACAATGGCGAGATCAACACGGTGCGCGGCAACGTGAACTGGATGAATGCCCGCCGGCGGACGATGGAAAGCGAACTGCTGGGCGCCGACCTCGACAAGCTGTGGCCGATCGTGCCCCACGGCCAGTCCGACACGGCCTGCCTCGACAACGCGCTGGAACTGCTCCTGCTGGGTGGATACAGCCTTGCCCATGCGATGATGATACTGATCCCGGAAGCGTGGAACGGCAACGACCTGATGGATCCCAAGCGCCGCGCGTTCTACGAATACCACGCCGCGCTGATGGAACCCTGGGACGGCCCCGCCGCCGTCGCTTTCACCGATGGCCGCCAGATTGCCGCCACGCTGGACCGCAACGGCCTGCGCCCGGCGCGCTATTGCGTGACGAAGGGCGATCTCGTCTGCCTCGCATCAGAAAGCGGCGTGCTGCCGTTTGCCGAGGAAGACATCGTGCGCAAGTGGCGCTTGCAGCCGGGCCGCATGCTGCTGATCGACCTTGAGCAGGGTCGCATCATCGAGGACGAGGAACTGAAGGCCGAGCTGGCCAATGCCCACCCCTACGAGGAATGGCTGGAAGCCGCGCAGTACAAGCTGAAGGACCTCGAAGCGATCGAGACCGACGAGGATGCGGTGCAGGAGCACGAGGTGAGCCTGCTCGATCGCCAGCAGGCGTTCGGCTACACGCAGGAAGACATCGCCAAGTTCCTCGAGCCGATGGCCACCGCCGGGGATGATCCCATCGGCTCGATGGGGACCGACACGCCGATTGCTGTGCTGTCGAACAAGAGCCGCCTGCTCTACGACTATTTCAAGCAGAACTTCGCCCAGGTCACGAACCCGCCGATCGACCCGATCCGCGAGGAACTGGTGATGAGCCTGCTCACCATGGTCGGTCCGCGCCCGAACCTGCTGGGGCGCGACGCGGGCACGCACAAGCGCCTGGAAATCAGCCAGCCGATTCTCACCAACCGCGGCATGGAAAAAATCCGTTCGGTCGAATCCAGTCTGGACGGCGCATTCCGCACCGCCACCATCGACATCACCTGGGATGCCGAAGCCGGGGCCGATGGCCTGGAAATGGCGATCAAGGAAATGTGCTGGGCCGCGACGGAGGCCGTGCTGCAGGACAAGAACATCCTGATCCTGTCCGACCGCAAGCAGGGGCCGGATCGCATTCCCATGCCCGCACTGCTGGCAACCGCCGCCGTGCATCACCAGCTTACCCGCCAGGGGCTGCGCATGCAGACCGGCATCGTGGTGGAAACCGGCGAGGCGCGCGAGGTGCATCACTTCTGCGTGCTGGCAGGATACGGCGCGGAAGCCATCAACCCCTATCTCGCTTTCGAGACTCTGGAGGATATCAGGGCGCGCAAGTTCCCCGAGCTTTCGACGTTTGATGTCGAGAAGAATTACATCAAGGCGGTGGGCAAGGGCATCCGCAAGGTGATGTCGAAGATGGGCATCAGCACCTACCAGTCCTACTGCGGCGCGCAAATCTTCGACGCGGTGGGCCTGTCGACCGAGTTCGTGGAGAAGTTCTTCACCCGCACCGCGACCACCATCGAGGGTATCGGCCTTGCCGAAGTGGCGCAGGAAACCGTGCGCCGCCATGCTGCGGCCTATGGCGACAACCCGATCTATCGCTCCATGCTGGATGTGGGCGGTATCTACCAGTACCGCCTGCGCGGCGAGGAACACGCCTGGACGCCCACCAATATCGCCAAGCTCCAGCACGCGGTGCGCGGCGACAAGTGGGACGATTACCAGGAGTTCGCGAAGTCCATCAACGACCAGGCCGAGCGCCTGTTGACGATCCGCGGATTGATGGAACTGAAGAAGGCCGACGAGCCGATCGACATTTCCGAAGTCGAGCCGGCCGAGGAAATCGTCAAGCGCTTCAGCACGGGCGCGATGAGCTTCGGCTCCATCAGTCACGAGGCGCATTCCACGCTGGCCATCGCCATGAACCGCATCGGCGGGCGTTCGAACACCGGCGAAGGCGGGGAGGAGCCGGAGCGCTTCGTGCCGCTGCCCAACGGCGATTCCATGCGCAGCCGCATCAAGCAGGTTGCCAGTGGCCGGTTCGGCGTGACCACCGAATATCTCGCCAATTCCGACGACATCCAGATCAAGATGGCGCAGGGCGCGAAGCCCGGCGAAGGCGGTCAGCTGCCCGGCCACAAGGTGGACAAGCGCATCGGCGCGGTGCGCCACGCAACGCCTGGCGTAGGCCTGATCTCGCCGCCGCCGCACCACGACATCTACTCCATCGAGGATCTGGCCCAGCTGATCCATGACCTGAAGAACGTGCAGCCGTCTGCGCGCATTTCGGTAAAGCTCGTCTCCGAAGTGGGCGTGGGCACCGTGGCCGCGGGCGTATCGAAGGCGCGCGCCGACCATGTGACCATTTCCGGTTACGAAGGCGGCACGGGCGCATCACCGCTCACCAGCCTGACGCACGCGGGGTCCCCGTGGGAAATCGGCCTTGCCGAAACGCAGCAAACGCTGCTGCTGAATGACCTGCGCAGCCGCATTGCGGTGCAAGTGGACGGTGGCCTGCGCACCGGGCGCGACGTGGCGATCGGCGCATTGCTGGGCGCGGACGAGTTCGGCTTTGCCACCGCCCCGCTGATCGCTGCGGGCTGCATCATGATGCGCAAGTGCCACCTCAACACCTGTCCGGTGGGCGTGGCGACGCAGAACCCGGAACTGCGCAAGCGGTTCGTCGGGCAGCCGGAACACGTCATCAACTACTTCTTCTTCGTGGCCGAGGAACTGCGCGCCATCATGGCCGAAATGGGCTTCCGCACCGTGGAGGAAATGATCGGCCGGGTGGACAAGATCGACATGAACCGCGCCATCCGTCACTGGAAGGCCGACGGGGTGGACCTGTCGAAACTGCTGCACAAGGTGGAGCTGTCGCCAGACGTGCCCCTGTGGAACACCATGACGCAGGACCACGGACTCGAAGCGGCACTGGACAACACGCTGCTGGCCGACTGCAAGGATGCCATCGCCAGCGGCACTCCGGTGCAGCTGGAATACCCGATCCGCAACCTCAACCGTGCGGTGGGCACGATGCTGTCGGGCCGCGTGGCGGAAGCACATGGCCACAAGGGCCTGCCGGTCGACACGATCCGCATCAATTTCACCGGCACCGCAGGCCAGAGTTTTGCCGCCTGGCTGGCACACGGCGTCACGCTGGATCTGGTGGGCGACGCCAACGACTATGTCGGCAAGGGGCTGTCCGGTGGCCGCGTGATCGTGCGCGCACCCGAAGGCGTCTCGCGCGATCCCACCAGCAACATCATCGTCGGCAACACCTGCCTCTACGGCGCGATTTCGGGCGAGGCCTATGTCTGCGGCGTGGCGGGCGAGCGTTTCGCCGTGCGCAATTCGGGCGCGGTCGCGGTGGTCGAGGGTACCGGCGATCACGGGTGCGAATACATGACCGGCGGCGTTGTCGCCGTGCTGGGCCAGACAGGGCGCAACTTTGCTGCCGGCATGAGCGGGGGCGTTGCCTACGTCTACGATCCGGACGGCACTTTCGCCAGCCGCTGCAACATGGCGCAGGTGGACCTTGTAGGTATCGACGTTGCAGCCGACGATCCCGAAGGCACCGGTGTGCCGCAGCAGCGCCCCTCCACGGTCGATGACCTCGGCATGGGCGATCCGCTGTACCACGACGCCGCGCGACTGAAGATCCTGCTGGAACGGCACAAGCTGCACACGGGATCGATGCGCGCCAGCGACCTGCTGGCCGACTGGGACAACGCGGTAAAGGCCTTCGTGAAGGTCATGCCGAAGGACTATGCACGCGCTCTCAAGCAGCTTGAGGCAGAGCGCGAAGAAGCCGCCTCCGTCGCGGCCGAGTAAGGAACACAGAACATGGGCAAGGAAACCGGCTTCCTCGAGATCGACCGCAAGGATCGCACCTACGACGCGCCTGAAGAGCGGCTGAAGCACTACAAGGAATTCGTGATTCCGCACAGCGAGGAAGGCCTGAAGAACCAGGCCGCCCGCTGCATGAATTGCGGCATTCCCTACTGTCACAACGGCTGTCCGGTGAACAACATCATCCCGGACTGGAACCACCTCGTCTATGAGGGTGACTGGAAGAACGCGCTGGAGATCCTGCACTCCACCAACAACTTCCCCGAATTCACCGGCCGGGTGTGCCCCGCCCCGTGCGAGGCCAGCTGCACACTGAACATCACCGACGAGCCGGTGACCATCAAGTCCATCGAATGCGCAATCATCGATCGCGGCTGGAAGGAAGGCTGGGTCAAGCCGCAGGTGCCGGAGACAAAGACCGGCAAGAGCGTGGCCGTGGTCGGCTCCGGCCCGGCGGGCATGGCCTGTGCCCAGCAGCTGGCGCGCGCGGGCCATTCGGTCACCGTGTTCGAAAAGAACGACCGCGTTGGCGGCCTGCTGCGCTATGGCATCCCCGACTTCAAGATGGAGAAAAGCCAGATCAACCGCCGAGCGGTGCAGATGGAGGCAGAAGGCGTCACCTTCCGCACCAGCACCGAGGTGGGGGTCGATATCTCGATGAAGAGCCTGAAGGAAAACTTCGACGCGGTTGTACTGGCAGGCGGCGCGGAACATCCGCGCATGCTGGAAATCCCCGGCGCGGAACTGCCCGGCGTGCGCCTGGCGATGGAATTCCTCACCCAGCAGAACAAGCGCAACGCGGGCGATGACGAGAACCGCGCCGCCCCGCGCGGCACGCTGACCGCCACCGGCAAGAACGTGATCGTGATCGGCGGCGGCGACACCGGCTCCGACTGCGTGGGCACCAGCAACCGGCAGGGCGCCAAGAGCGTGACCCAGATCGAGATCATGCCGCAGCCTCCCGAGAAGGAAAACAAGCTGCTTACCTGGCCCGACTGGCCGATGAAGCTGCGCACCTCCAGCAGCCACGAAGAAGGCGTGGAGCGCGACTGGGCAGTCCTGACCAAGGAAGTGGTGGGCGAGGATGGCAAGGTCACCGGCCTGAAATGCGTGCGCGCCGACTGGTCCGAAGGGCAGCTGAAGGAAGTGCCCGACAGCGAGTTCACCATTCCGGCAGACCTGATCCTGCTGGCCATGGGTTTCCTTGGCCCGCGCAAGCAGGGCATGATCCAGCAGAGCGGCGTGACCCTGACCGATCGCGGCAATGTGGATGCCAACGTGAAGGACTATCGCACGACCGACCCGGCGATCTACGCCTGCGGCGACATGCGCCGTGGCCAGTCTCTGGTCGTCTGGGCCATCCGCGAAGGCCGCCAATGCGCCGCCAGCGTGGACGAGGCGCTGATGGGCAAGACCGAACTGCCGCGCTGATCGCAATTATCGCGAATAGAGGAAGGGCGTTTTTCGTAAGGGAAACGCCCTATCTATTTGCGTCGCGCCTTCACCAACGCGTAGCCCATGACCCCGGATACGCCCAGCGCAACAACAAGGCCGATGCCTGCGCCCCAGATCATGCCCTCGCGCCCAGCTAGCCAGCCGCCTATGACGAGGCCCAAGATAGGGAAGATCAAGAGCAGAAAGCATCCTAGGGCGGCCATGGCCATGCTCCTAGCAGACACAGGTGACCGCGCCAGCGGCACAGGCACCCAACTGTCACCTAACAGTCATAACGCTGCAATGTGTCTGGTCTTCAGTGCAAACAATGCCGGACTACCGATTCTGCCTTGAGCGTGGCAACATTCGCAGCCCCGCGATCGCTTTCGATCTACCCGATGTATGGGCGGTAAGCTTGGTGGCAAAGCAGGTGGCGCGCTCTCTCGCCGCCCGCGAACTCGGCACCGGGCACCTGCACTTGGAACAGGACATCATGGTGCTCGATGCCGAGGATGTTGAGGTCGCGCGTTACCCGCTGGTGGACTTCCTTTTAATCGAGCCTGTCCGAACCATCGGCTAACCCCGGCCTTGGCTTCGGTGGCGGAACGTTCCTTACGCGGATAAGCCGACCGTGATAAGAACGCCGCACGCGAAAAATACGACGCCATAGCCACGCTGCGCCCAGTCGATCCATCCCGGCATGGTACTTACGGTTTTTCCCGCACGACGCTGCAACCAGGCAGACATCAGAAGGGCAGCCGCCCAGGCCATGAGAGGTGCGAAGCCGGTCCAGTACCTTGCACTGGATTTGTGCACGAACGGCTGGATGAACGCGCACGTCGTCGCCGCCTTAAGCAAAATAGACTGCATCCGCAGCTTGTCGCCGTGCCGGAATGGCAGGATATTGGCGAGCAGTAGCGCCAGCAGGAAAGGCACATAGACAATCAGCGTGACCGCGCTGATCAGACCGATAAGCGGCTCGCGCAAATTTTCGGGAACGGAATACATTCGATCTTTGTAAGCGCGCAGTCGCTGCATCGGATCGAAAAGGAAACGGCCAAAATTTTCCCTAACTGATGCGAGGTATTCGCTCGTAGTCAGATCGGCCAGCGCATGGTCCAGCATCTTCGCCTGAATATCGAGCACATTCTCGCCCGTTTCCTCAGTGACTGCCTGAGAAAATTCCCATGCTGGCCAAATGTCCTGTCCCGGTTCACAAGGCCCAAAGCAAGACCGCTCAGGTCCGCCAAAACTGTTCGCCAATACGAGCGGAACATTGGTCGTGGTGGGAATTGGCTTTTCAAACTTTGCACTGATTGCAATGCTCCAAGGAAGTAGTAGCGCAATGAATAGTGCAATGCCGACGGCCAATCGCCCAAGGCTTCGTCCCGACGCCGGCAATTTGGTAAGCACGAGGACGAACAGGATCGCGTGAAGCCCGATGGCCAGGACAAGCACCGGCCCGCGAAAGTAGAGCGCGGCGATCAATGCCACCTCGAACAGCAGCAAAAGACGCCAGCCAACTGGCTCGCCTCGTACCACGTGCATGCCGATTTTACAGCAACCGACAAGGGACAGCATCGCGAGCAAACCGGACGGTATCTCAGGCCACCAGCCTGAAGCTGCAACATACCAGCCCAGAACCATACCAGGGAACAGCAACAGAGCGGCAGCATGTACTCGTCCCCATTCCAGCCACACCGCTTTGAGTAAAAGAGCGAGCAGCGCAAGATTGAAGATCAGGGGAAGAAGCCGCAGGACCCAGAACGGCGGTTCGTCGCTGAACAGGAATGCCGGGGCTCCGGCAATCCCCATTGCGGGCATGAACCACCCCGGTCCGATCACTGCATCAATCATGGCCGTGATCGATGACTGGCCAGTCAGCCCATTAGCGATGGACCTTGCCATATCCGTATAGGTGAACTCGTCGCCTAGCAAAGTCGTCGCGCGCATGGCGATCAAAGTCCCTGACGCAAGAGTAATTAAGACGCCAGACGCACCCAGTGCGAACACGCGTGACGAAAGGGGCCGGAACAACCTTTAGGCTCCCGACGCACAATTCACACAAGTCGCCATGCAAGGATCGCCGCGCGACCGGCCTGTCGAAACCTCCTCACCATAGGTTAAGCACCAGCCACCTCCACTCTCGCGCAGCCCACATGCGCAGACCTGATACGCGGGCGCTGCATAACACGCCGACGTTCTTCGGCTTGAGCCATTGGCTGCTGTTGCAATGAATCTATGCGCGGGAGGCAACCGACGCTATCTTGCTGCAGAGTAACAGGGGCACCGCCTTGATCGTTCAGACTGTGGACCCGATCCAATTCGGTAAGGCGCTCGATCATCGCAGCAAGAGCTTCGTCCTCATACATCCTGCGATCTTCCCATTTCCATCCGCTGCTGGCAAGGCCGGGTTGCGGGCAATATCAGAGCTGCCAGTCGATAGTCCCACGCCCGTGGGTATCGAGAAACGCGTTAGCCTTGGAGAAAGGTCGCGAGCCGAAGAACCCACGATAAGCGGAAAGAGGGCTGGGATGAGGGCTCTTCACTAACTGGTGACGCCCGGTATCGCGGAGCGCAGGTATGCGCGCGGCCTTGCCCTGCGCGTGGCTGCCCCACAGGATGAAGACCGTGGGCTCGGCGCGTTCGGCAACAGCGGCAACGCAGGCGTCGGTGATCGCTTCCCAGCCCTTCCCGGCGTGGCTGCCTGCCATCCCTTGTTGCACGGTCAGCGTGTTGTTGAGCAGCAGCACGCCCTGCTGCGCCCATTTCTCCAGCGATCCGTGATCGGGGCGGGGCAGGCCAAGATCGCTTTCCATTTCCTTGAAGATATTCTTCAACGACGGCGGCGGTGGCTCACCTTCCGGCACGGAAAAGCATAGACCATGCGCTTGGCCCGGCCCGTGGTAGGGGTCCTGCCCCAGGATTACCACGCGCACCGTATCGAGCGGGGTGAGCTCCAGCGCCCGCAGGCGGCAGCCATGCGGCGGATACACGCTCTTTCCGGAATTCTCTTCCGTATCCAGCCAGCGCCAAAGTTCGCGCGACTGGTCACTTGCGAAAACGGGGGCCAAGACGGGCGCCCAGCTAAGAGGTACAATATCGATCAAGGCTATGAAACTGTGACTTCACAGCCTTCATAGCAAGCGCAATGTCACCTGGCGTACAATCCAGACGTTGAGCCAAGCCCATGCGATTTCGTTTGGAAATTTTTCTTTTTCGATTGTGCACAAAGGTTTGCAGCGAGTTGCAAACTGCGCTGCAAACCTGAAGAGGTGCGTCGCAACCAAGGGGATCGTAGCGTGACATCTGCAAGCGATGACAATCGAAATGAGAATGTTAACCCGCCTGCCCGCACCAGACAGAGAAATAGGACCGCGCGGGGCATGGCGATAAGGGCTCAGAACGCCACGCGTCATGGTGCGCTTAGTACTCGCGTTGTCGGTTCGTTGGAGGATGAGGCTGCTTTTGACGACTTGCTTGAGGAGCTTGAGCGAGAGTTCGCCCCAATGACCACGACAGAGTATTCCCTGGTCCAACGCCTTGCCATTCTGTTTTGGCGCGAACGCCGATTGGCACGCGCGGAGGCGCAAAAACTGATGGAGCGCGAAAGCGAAATCAATCCTGGCGGCGGGCGAACGCCTTTTGGCATCGACTATCAATTACTCGTCGGGAGATATCAGACAATGTTAAGCAATCAGATAACAAAAACGATTGACCAATTAAGATTTTTGAGAGAAGAGCGCGAAGCGTGAATAGTAATTTTGGCTTTTTCTCTCGCCATCATAAATCTGGATGAGAGACATTACTTTGACCCTGTCGAAATACCGTATTGTGAATTGTCGTCAACCGGTATTGGCAATATCTCTGCGAGTTCCGGCCCCGGTCTGATCTCACGGCATTCGCCGCCCTCGACCGTTACGATACGGTCCGCTAATGCAAGACTGGCAGGCCGGTGGGTGATGAACAGTACCGTCCGCCCTACGAGAGCGTCGCGGCACGATTCCACGAAAGCCGCTTCGCCTTCGAGGTCCCACATCGACGTTGCCTCATCGAACACCAGCACGGGCGGATCGGCGATGATCGCCCGCGCCAGTGCGATGCGCTGGCGCTGTCCGCCAGAAAGACGGACACCGTTGTCTCCGATTACGGTCTCGAGCCCGTCCGGAAGGGCGGAGACGAAGGCACTCGCCTGTGCCAGCGACAAGGCCCGTTCGAAATCGGGCGCTTCGCTGCCGTGATAGCCAAAAGCGAGATTCTCGCGCACCGTGCCGTTGAACAGGAGTGCGCGCTGCGGTACATATCCCACCTGCCTGCGCAGACTGCGCACGTCGAGCGTGGTAATATCGCGCCCATCGAAAGTGATCCGTCCGCTCTCGAGGTCGTATAGCCGCAGCATCAGCTTGAGTAGGGTGGTCTTGCCGCAACCGTTCTCCCCGATCAGGGCCAACACCTCGCCCGGCGCGATGGTAAGGCTGGCATCGCGGATTGGTCCGTTGCGACCTGGATACGAGAAGCGCACGTTCTCGAATGCTATCGCCCCGCGCGGCTCGGTAATCATGCCGCTTTCTCCATAGCCCGACTCTTCCGGCAGCTGCAGGACCTGCTCCAGCCGGGTCAAGGTGCCCTTCGCGACCTGCCACTGGCCGTAGACACTGGATAACGAACCGATGGGACGGGTTAGCAATGCGGCGTAGAAGAGGAAGGCGAACAGTTCTGCAGGGTTTTCCTGCGCGCCCGAAAGCTGGGTGCCGGCGGCGGCAATAATGAAGATTGCGGCGCAGCCTGCAATTAACCCCGAAATGGGACCGATAGCCGCACTGGCATGCTGCGCGGCCAGCGCGCGTCTGCGCGATTCCTCGACCACCTCGGCGTAGCGCGCCGCCTGTTCCTGCTCGGTGGCGAAGGTCTTGGTCGCCATCAGCATCTGTAGATGGCTTTCCGCCACGGCATAGACCTCCGCCTCCGCCTCACGCGCGCGCATGGCAAGCTTGCGCAGGCGGAGCGAAAGCAGTTTCAGGGCCAGATAAAAGACGGGCACCAGTACCGGCACGACAAACGCCAGCATCGGATCGATAAGGAACAGCGCGATAGTTGCGCCGAGCGAAGTTGCTAGCATGGCCGGCACGTTGGCGAGCGTGGAGGTAAGGAAGCCGCTCAGGCGGCTCGCTTCATAAGTGGCCAGCGCAATCAGGTCACCCTGGCGGCTGTTGTCATGGAATTCCAGCGGCAGGTGCGAGAGATGATCGAACACCTCGCAGCGGAAATCGGCCAGAATTCGAGCGGAGGACGTAGCCGTCACCACGTTGGACGCGAGTGTAAATACCGTCGTCAGCAGCAATGCACCGACCAGCAGGGCAGCGATCACCCCGCCCTGCATGACAGAGCCGGTGATTGCATCGCCCAGCAGCATTCCGGCAAGCGCCGGAATGGCGAGCATGCTCACCGAGCTCAGCAGCGCGAGCACGCTGATTGCGAAAAGCTGACCACGGTAGCGCGCCGCCCGCTTGATGAGGTTTCGAAGGGTCATGGGCTGATGGCGGTGTGGCTGTGAAAGTGGCGCTGCGCAAGTACCCGCAGCCGACATCCTAAATCGGGTATCCGCCCTTCCCCAGCGTTGCTTATCGCTCTAAGGACAGCCGCCATGACTGTACATTTTCATGAAGAAGATCTGCCCGCCGGCGTTCTCGCCGATGGCCCCGTGGCCGTCGATACCGAAACCATGGGCCTTATCACGCCGCGCGACCGGCTTTGCGTTGTCCAGATCAGCGACGGGAACGGTGACGAGCACCTTGTTCGGTTTGCCAAGGGCAGCACCTACGACGCGCCCAATCTGAAGGCAGTCCTCGCCGATCCCAGCCGCGTGAAAATCTATCATTTCGCCCGGTTCGATCTCGCTGCCATCGCGTATTACCTGGGTGTGGTAGCCGCGCCGGTTTTCTGCACCAAGATCGCCAGCAAGATGACGCGCACCTATACCGATCGCCACGGGCTGAAAAACCTGATCGAGGAACTGCTGGGCGAGAGTATTTCCAAGCAGCAGCAGTCAAGCGACTGGGGCGCGCCTGAACTGAACGATGCGCAGCGCGAATATGCCGCTTCGGACGTGCGCTATCTCCACCGTCTTCGCGATATCCTGATCGAGCGTCTTGCGCGGGAAGACCGCCTTGAACTCGCGCAGGCGTGCTACGATTTCCTTCCTGCACGCGCCCGGCTCGATATCGCAGGCTGGGCGGACCAGGATATTTTCAGCCACGAGTAATGATCTCGGGCGTTAGAGCATGGCATGACCAGAGCCGCAGACAGGATGCGCAACAGGCGCCAGCAGTTCGCGACACCGGGAGGTTCGCTGGATCGGATCGTGCGCGTGCTGGCCGTGGGGCTTCCTGCCCTGGTGGGCGTGGTCGCGGCGATGATGCTGATTACCCCGCTGTCGCCGCGCGGGGAGATCAGCTTCCTGCTCGACCGCAACAAGGTCGCCATCGCGGACGACCGGCTCCGCGTCGACAACGCGATGTACCGCGGTCAGGACAACAGGGCGCGTCCGTTCAGCCTGGTCGCCGGCGAGGCGGTACAGCGCAGTAATTCCATACCACTTGTGGAGATGCAGGATATGACAGCGCGGCTCGCGCTGGCCGAAGGTCCGGCTGTCCTTACCGCCCCGCGCGGCGTCTATGATATCGACGATGAGCAGGTGCGCATTCCCGGCACGGTCCGGTTCGACGCTGCCGATGGTTACAATTTCATCGCTCGCAACGTGACGATCGACCTCCCCTCCCGCACCCTGACTGGCGATGGGCAGGTAAGCGGCGCGATCCCGGCCGGTGCCTTCTCGGCCGATGCCATGCGCGCGGACATGGAAGAGCGTACTTTCTCCCTCAACGGTAACGCCAGGTTGCGCATGGTGCCCGGCCGCTTGCGACTGCCCGAGGAAATGTGATGATGGAGCCTGACAGCATGAATACCGAAACCCCATCCTCGCGTCCTGCGCTTCGCCACCTTGTCGTGCGCGGCCTGGCTGGCGGTCTCATCGCCGGCGGGATCGCGGCGCTGTCGTTCGGTTCGGTTGCCGGGGCGCAGACGATTGCCGGTTTCAATTCAAACCAGCCGGTCAACTATGCTGCCGATCGCATCGAGTTGCAGGATCGGCAGAACCGGGTTGTCCTGTCTGGCGATGTCCAGATCCGGCAGGGCGACCTGCAACTGACCGCGGCGCGGACGACGGTAGCCTATAGCGATGCCGGCAGTCTGCGAATCCAGCGCATCGATGCGACTGGCGGTGTGACGGTTACGCGCGGCAATGAGCGCGCCAGCGGCAATGCCGCCGTCTACGATTTCAACCGGCGGGTCATCGTC
>NZ_QXFL01000007.1 GCF_003584125.1 Aurantiacibacter zhengii | reverse complement strand
AGCTGGACACCCGCAATAACCTCTCGCTTTGACGGTCTGACTGTGATTCAGTTGGCGCATTGGAGGGAGAGTTTCGATGCAGCCACGCAGCCTGTTTTCGCTGGCGGAGCACCTGGACCGATTGAGCAAGGACGGCGATCCGCTCGAGGTTCTGGCGCAAACGGTGGAGTTCGAACGCTTCCGGCCGCTTTTGACCCGCGGGCTTGGCTACAGCGACGGAGCAAAGGGCGGACGGCCAGCCTTTGATCCGGTCGCGATGTTCAAGGTCCTGGTGGTCCAGGCGCAGCATAATCTGTCAGATGCGCGCATGGAGTTCATGATCCGTGACCGGCTATCGTGGATGCGCTTCTTCGGCTTTGATCTGGGCGGCTCGATGCCCGATGAGAACACCATCCGTCATTATCGCAATCGGCTCACCGAGAGCGGCGCGCTCGACGCGTTGATGCATGCATTCGAGCAGCAACTGCGCGAGGCCGGGTATCTGGCCATGGGTGGGCAGATCGTCGATGCAAGCCTGGTTCCTGCGCCCAAGCAGCGCAATACGCAGGAAGAAAAGGCCGCCATCAAAGCGGGTAAGTCGGCAAAGCAGATCTGGCGCGGCAAGCCGGGCAAGGCGCACCAGAAGGATGTCGATGCGCGCTGGACGATCAAGATCGGGGGCAAGATCCGCTATCGCCCTGATGGCACGCCGCTGCCGCAGATCGCGACCCCAGTGTTCGGCTACAAGTCGCATATCAGCATCGATCGGCGCTTTGGGTTCATCCGAAAGGCGGCGGTGACCTCGGCTGCAGACAGCGACGGGCGCCAGCTGCGCCGGGTGATCGACACAAGCAACACCGCTGGTGATGTCTGGGCCGATAGCGCCTACCGCAGTCAGAAGAACGAGGCCTGGCTGACGCGCAACATGCTCAAAAGCCGCATCCATCGCAGAAAGCCCAAGGGCAAGCCCATGCCCGAGCGCACGGCGCGCGCCAATGCTGCAAAGTCAGCCGTGCGGGCCAGGGTCGAGCATGTCTTTGCGCACCAGAAAAACCGCTACGGGCTCTTCATCCGCACGATCGGCCTCGCCAGGGCGCAAGCCAAACTGACGCTGGCCAACCTGGTCTACAACTTCGACCGCTTAATCTTCCACGAACGGCGTGCCGCCACAGGATAGGTGCGCCTGTAATCCACGGATCAGGCTGAAAAGCCGAAAGAAATCACCACAGAGCGGCCCATCGACCCCCTCAAGTGGCACCTCTCAAGCCGCCCTCAGCGACCCGGCCCAATCGCGCCGCCAAACCCGCGGTTGTTGCGGGTGTCCAGCTAGTGGGCCGCTTGCTGCCTGTCCGCTTTAGCGCAAACTTGCGGACATAGCGGACATAGCAATAGGCGATCCGGGTCTACCTCGTTATCGCGCACAGCATGCTCAAGGATATGAACTTCAAAGGGAACTGGCGCGACTATCAGGCGCGGGTCCTTGAAGAGATGGACGAGCATTTTGCTACGCGCTATGTCATCGCCTTTCCCGGCAATGGCGTACTTGAGCGACTCGTGATTGAGGCAAAATCACGCCGGGTCAGCGTAGTTGACCGTCGTGGACCTCTTGGGACAAATCCTCGCGAGAGGTGAAACTCTCTGTCAGCAAATCCATGTACCGGCCACTCCAAACCAAGCGAGTAAATGAGCAATCTTCTCATTCATCTGCAGAAGTCTTGGTCGCTCCGTAGATCGATATCAAGCCAGTGATGGTTTGATATCTCTTGCATTCTGTGATGCTGAGAAATCCAGCTTGTTCCATAAGCGGTACAAGCGCGCCGTCCGCGTTTGGCTGCGTGTCCGAAACACCGTCGAGCTGCTGTATCGTTGCTCTGAACAGGACACGCATGAGGCGTGATTGCTGCTCGCCGTAGTCTGCTATGAACAGGCGTCCACCTGGCTTAAGTGCTTCGTAAATCTCGCAAAGCAAGCGGAGCTTCTCATCATAAGGAACTTGATGGAGAACGAGGCAGAGTGTGGCGATGTTCGGCGCTGGCCATTTGGCAACAGTGGCCACCGAGAATAATCCATGTTTGAATTCAGCATCTATTCCAGCTCGCCCCGCTTTCTTTCGTGCGATCTGGATCGCATCTTCGTCTGGATCGATCCCGAAGTACGTCGTGGCTGGGTTTTTCGTGGCCAGTAGTGGCGCCAGGCTGCCGGTACCCGCCCCAATGTCGAGCAGGACCTCGTTACACTTGGGCTCAATCAGGTCCACAAGGTCTCTACGCCACCTTTTTTCGCGGGTCGAAAGTCGGACCCCGATATCGTAGAGTGGCGTGAGAATAGGATAACCGGCTGGCGGCGTATAGACTGCATGTTGATCGGTCATGCCTGTCTCTCGCTTTGTGGGCCGAGCTCCGGCAGAGACTGTGCCTGCTTTCTAAATGGTTCGGCCAACTGTGCTAGATAGGCATCCGGATAATCTTCGATGCCAGCGAGGCCAATCGCCCCCGCTCTGATATGCTGGCTCGACCCAAAGCGCGCTGTACCAAGCAGAACATCCCAGAGCGTCAAGAAGAGACCGAAATTGACGTCGCCGTCCGTTTCGGATGCGAGGTGGTGGTGCCGATGGACTGGAGCGACGGCCCAGATATATGCCAACGGCCCGACCCGCATGTCGACGTTCGAGTGCTGTAACTGGAGCTGTATCAGCACCGCAAAGGAAGCCACGGCGGCGACATCGAGAGGGATTCCCAGAAGAAGCCAGGGCAACGCACCGGCGGTAACCTCGATGAACTGGTGGACTGGATGCTTCAGTAGCCCGTTGAAGCCGTACATGCGGCGTACCGAATGATGCACGGCGTGAAAACGCCAGAGAAACGAAACCCTGTGACTGGCGAAATGGGCAAGGGTAATCCCCACGTCGAGGAGTACAATAGCCATTGCTACATCGGCCCATAAGGGCAGCGTCTTTGGCCAGGCTGATTCCCAAGGGACAAGGCTTGTGATGAGCGGAAGAAGCAGCACCATAGCCACAAGAGATCCTTCATTCACGAGGGCATGCAAAATGTCTCTACGGCCATCGCCATGGCTCGAGTTCCACTGGTTTTCGAAAGGCGCGATACGCTCGGCGGCGAGCGAGGACCCAATCGCGGCGATGATCAGAACGAACAACCAGGCCGGCGAACTACCCGAGGACACGATCGCCGTAGCGCCCCCGACAAAGCCGAAAAAATAGAGCGGGCCATAGAGATAACGAAAAACGGCCATTGCAGCCTCCCTCAAACGATGGTTCCGTCTACGCTCCCTTAGGGCCCCGGTATTGAACGTTTCGCTGGCGTCTTAACGCACGATGGTAATCTCGATTTTTGCGAGACCCTGTGATGGCGTCACGCCGAACCATTCGACCAAACGACGGGTAAAATGCGCTTGATCGGAAAACCCACCTGCGGCCGCGGCGGCAGCTAGACTATGAGACTGGTGGAAACCTTCGATGGCACGCTGAACTTGCAACCATTGCAGGAGCTTGGTCGTCGGCACTCCAAAATCTCGAATCGCAATTTCCCGCATCCGCGTGGTCGAAACACCGACGGCTTTGGCCAATTCCGAAGGTGACGCCCCGGGTTCGATCCGTTGCAGCGTAGAGCGGAGGCGCGGGTCGATTTGGTTCGAACCCTTCCGGTTCAAAAAGCCTTCCATCCATTTGCGTGCCTCGTTCCCAGATCCAACCAGAGCCAATGCATTCGCTTCAGCGGTCGAAAGCCGTTCCAGTCCAACACTCTTGTTGAGGTCACGGGTTCCCATGAAAAACGGATCGACATACAGATTTCGCAGGATGGCACCGGATGGCGTCAAGCGGTGAACCGTGGTGGCAGGGATGAGAACAGCTTCACCGGGCGACAAGCGAAGATCTCGGTCAGCGTTAATGCTGCAAGAGTCGACCAGCGAAAGACTGATCTGGTGTGCCAGATGACTGTGCGGACGGTTCTCTCCTGTTTGGGCGTCGAGAAGTGCCCAGCCAAATCCGAGCATCATGTTGCCCTCCCATGAGGCGTCGGTGCTTCTCAAAGAGCGATTTCGTCTTAGCTGCTGTGCAATCGGACGTTCCTTTCTGAGAGATCTCAACGCGTTCCCGGCTCTCCTCAAGTCTCTTTCAAAGACCGCTCACTGCGCCGGATATCCTCGAGAATGATCTTGCTGCCTGGCAGCGCCGGCATCCGGGAACGATCGATGCGCAGATCCTGCGGGGGAAGCCGATATTCCATTTCGCAAAGAAGCATTCGCAACGCGCGCTCCATCACTTCGAGCACGACCGTCTCGCCGGGGCAGCGATGATTTTTCGGGACATCGCCGCCGCCCTGAGGGATCAATGCGAACGCGGAAATGCCTTCCTCGCGAAAGCGCTCCGGATTGAAGGTTTCCGGCTCGTTCCAGAGATGAGGATCAGTGTTGGTTGCGTGCAAGTCGAGCAGGAAACGTCGCCCGGCGGGAAAACGGACATTTCGCCACCGGAAGTCCTTTCGGCTTCTGGCAGCGACCGCAGGAAAGAAGGGATAGAACCGGCGCACTTCCTGGACGAAATAGCCCATCTCAGAGCGATCGGATGCAGGGGTCGGAGCCAAATCGGGAAACGAATGGAGAGCATGCGCCAGGAGAGTGATATAGACAGACGCTGCGACGGTTGGGCGCAGAACGTTCAGCAGTTCGACGGCGGCGATCTTGGGACTTAGCAGCGCGCCATTCTCATCCCGGTGCCCAGCGATCACAGCCAGCGCGGATTCAGCGTGTGGGACCAGACGGCTATCGCGCACATCCTTGATGATGCGAGCGAGCCACGCTTCGGACCGGCTGCGAGCGCGCCGGGCTTGAAAATGGCCCAAGCCGAGCGCGGCCGCGCGGTCGAAGAGTAGAACAAGGTCGCGAGTTCGCTTGATGCGCTCTTCAGCCGGTAGTGGCACTCCGGCCCAGTCGCACACTGCTTCGGCCAATATGGGATGCAGCGCTTCGTAGAAGATTACCTGCGTTTCCCGGGTCCATGCCGGGAGCTGGGCCAACCACATTTTTTCGAATTTCTCTCCCAGAGCCTCGACACGCTCTTGCGTCAGCAACGACACGAACATTTCCTTGCGCCGCAGATGCCGCTCGCCATCCAGACCCTGGACTCCGCCCTTGCCAGTCAAAGTCGCCCGAACCGGTTCCGGCATCGCGCCGTCGCGCGACATTCGCGTTTTATCGTAGAACATCTCGGCCGCAGCTTCGCCGCGCAGGCACACAGTCCGCCGGAGCAACAGGCGGGTTTCGAACATATCGCCACCGGTTCGCGAGCAGACCGTGCTTACGAAGTCATAGGGCCGTCTCAGGAAATGGAGTGTGCTGTCGACGGGCCCTTGCGGTATGAGTTCTTCGCTCTGTTTTATGGAATGATTCATAGACCAATACCGTCCTTTCGATTTGGCATATCGGTGCCGAGCCAGCCACAGCGAAACCAACCGGCTCGCTTTTGACTATGCTCCCGCCGATAAGTCTCGCATTGCCCCTTATGCTGCGATCAATCCTGCGGTTGCGGTGTGACGCGCAGATAAGGTTTTACCGTCTCCCAGCCTTTGGGGAATTTCTCACGCGCTTCTTCATCGCTGAGCGAGGGCACGATGATGACGTCCTCGCCATGCTGCCAGTTAACAGGCGTGGCCACGCTGTGGTCGGCTGTCAGTTGCAGCGAATCGATGACCCGCAGGATCTCTTCGAAATTTCGACCCGTGCTCGCGGGATAGGTCAGCGTAAGTTTCACCTTTTTATCGGATCCGATTACGAAGACCGAGCGTACGGTAAGAGTGTCGTCGGCCTGTGGATGGATCATTCCATAGAGATCGGCGATTTCACGATCCGGGTCCGCGATCAGCGGAAAGTTGAGAGCATGACCCTGGGTTTCGGCTATGTCGCCTGCCCAGGATCGGTGGTCTTCGAGTGGATCAACGCTGAGACCGATCACTTTAACGCCGCGTTTGTCGAATTCCGGTTTCAGGCGGGCAACCTCACCAAGTTCCGTTGTGCAAACAGGAGTGAAATCCGCAGGGTGCGAGAACAGCACCGCCCAGTCGTCACTCATCCATTCATGGAACTTGAGCGTGCCATCGGTTGTGTCGGCCTCGAAATCGGGTGCGGTGTCGTCAAGTTGAAGTGTCATTGAAAATCTCCTGTGGTGAGCGCTAACATAGCGTGTTCCATCAGCAGATGGGTGCTACAGTTACTGTAGGTGCAAGCGAGATCGCGACGGAGCGGCGTTCTGGCGCGACGGACGGCATCAGGAGCGCGCTGGTGTTTCGCTCGCCCGCGCTATGCGGAACCCTAGGCCCTTCCCTGCCTTACGCTATTTTTAACTCAGTTCATGTCGGGGCGGTTTTCAGGCTGCTCTTCGCCCACCAGGACCAAAAGCCCCAGTCCCACTACGATCGCGACGTCGGCCAGATTGAATGATGGCCAATGAAGAGTATCCCAGTATAAATCGATGAAGTCTCTGACAGCACCGAACATCAGCCTGTCCGCAACGTTGCCGAGCGCTCCGCCAATCGCGAGGCTCAAGCCGAGCGCATGGATGGCCGATCTGGTTCTCATCAGCCAAATCCCGAGTAGTCCCGAAAGCAAAACGCCGATCGCGATAAGGATAACCGGTGCTGCTTCACCAGCCAATCCGAATGCCACGCCGCTATTGGTGATGGCGACTAGATTGAAGCCCGGGAACACTGCGATCACGTTACCCGAACCAACGAAAGAATGCGCCCAGGTTTTCGACAATTGGTCGAGGCCGAAGCTGGCCAGAATCAAAACGGGCGCAAGCCGTTTCGCCGCGCTCAAGGTCATCGGACGCTGGATGGTGAATTCACGACCACCATCTTTTCTTCGCTCATATCGGCCATCGTGTAACCGATACCGCCTGTTCCGAGACCCGACTGACGGCGTCCTGCGAACGGCATCCAGTCGACGCGAAATGCGGTATGATCGTTGACCATTACGGCTGACGCGGCCAGCGCTTCGACGCAGTAATCGGCCCAGGACATTCGGTCGGTAAACACAGCCGCCTGGAAGGCGTAGGGAAGCGCGTTCGCCTGCGTGATCGCAGCATCGACGTCGTCGTATCCGTAAATGCAGACCACAGGGCCGAACACTTCCTTCCGCGATACATCGGCGTCGTCGGGCGGATCGACAAGGACCGTGGGCTGGTAAAGGGTGGAACCCGTGCGCTTACCCCCTGCGGCGAGCCTGCCGCCGCCCTGAACGGCTGCATCGACCCAGGATTCGACGCGGTCGACTTCGGCAGGACGAATGAGCGGACCGCATTGGGTTTCCGCATTGGTCGGATCGCCCACCGTCAGCGCTTCTGCTCCCGCAGCGAGCTCGGCAGCGAAGTCCGGCAATTCGGCGCGCGGAACGAACACGCGCTGCACCGAGACGCAGACCTGACCAGAATGATAAAAGCCCCCTTTCAGGAGCGGAGGAATTACCTTGGCGTGCGCAACGCTGTCATCGACGATGACCGGGGCCGCGCCCCCATGTTCCAGCGCCAAGCGGGTGCCAGGGGCCAGTTTGGAGCGGAGCATCCAGCCAACTCTGGCCGAACCGATGAAGGAGAAGAACGCAGTTCGTGGATCGGTGACCATTTTTTCGGCGACCTCGTCCGAGCACGGCACGAAACGGCACCAATTTTCATTGAGTCCGGCTTCATAAAGGATTTCGACGAAGCTCTTGCAGGAAAGGGGCGTGTCCTTGGCCGGTTTCACCAGTACGGGGCATCCGCTTGCAACCGCCGGTCCCACCTGATGGGCGATCAGGTTCAGAGGATGATTGAAAGCGGAGATCGCCACGACCGGCCCGATCGGCTCACGGAAAGTATAGGCTTTGCGTCCTGCCCCCGCCTGCGTCAGGTCCATCGGGATTTCGCGCCCGCCGCTGGCGAATAATTCGTGTATGCACAGTTCGACGCTCTGAATGGCGCGACTGGTTTCCACGCGCGCGTCGATGATGGGTTTGCCGCCCTCGCGCGCAATCTGCATTGCCAGCGTCTCCGCGCGCTCGCGCATCAGCACGCTGGCGCGCTGCAGGATGGCGATGCGTTCATGGGCGGGGAGCCGCGCTTGCCGGTCTTCGTGCAGCGCGCGCGCCTCGTCGAGCCAACGATCGATTTGTGGCCAGTCGACCAGCTCCACGCTGCCAATGCATTCCTGGTCGTAGGGATTGAGGACCTGCCACGTCATTGAGGACACTCCATCGCCTTCAGTTCATCGATCAGAACCTTGCGGTTCTCGGAATAATCCACCGGTAAGTCGATGAGGTGAACGCCGCCGCTTTCGAACGCTTCATTCAACGTCGGTACCAGTGCTTCGCTGCTCTCGATCCGGTGGCCCGTCGCACCATAACTCTTCGCATAGGCAACGAAGTCGGGGTTGGCGAAGCTCAGACCGTATTCGGGAAAGCCAAGTTCTTCCTGCTTCCATCGGATCATACCGTAAGCGGAATCATTGAGAATGAGTACGACAAGGTTGAGGCCGAGCCTGACCGCGGTTTCCACCTCCTGCGAATTCATCATGAACCCGCCATCGCCGCATACGGCGAGCACGCGGCGCTCGGGCGACAGCATCGCTGCCATCATCGCCGAGGGGAGACCCGCTCCCATCGTCGCCAGCGCGTTGTCGAGCAGAATCGTGTTCGGCTCATGCGCGATATAGTTGCGGGCGAACCAGATCTTGTAGATGCCGTTGTCGAGTGCGACGATGTCGTCCCGGCCCATGACCGCCCGTACATCTGCAACGATGCGCTGGGGCACCATCGGAAAGCGGCCATCGTCGCTGCCTTGGCGGATGTGCGCCGCGATGTCCTCATGGACATTGGCGTAGGCTGCCGGGTCACTAGGGTGTTTGCCGCGCAGCCGGTTTCCTAGTCGCTCGACAGATCCGGCAATATCGCCAATGACTTCCAGCGGCGGAAAATAGACCTGGTCGACCTCTGCGGCCTTGTAATTCACATGGATAACGGTGCGTCCGTCAGGCTCCATGTAAAAGGGCGGTTTCTCGACCACGTCATGGCCGATATTGACGATCAGGTCTGCGCGATCGATGGCACAATGAACATAGTCATCCGACGATAGAGCCGCCGTTCCCAGATACAGGGGGCTTGCCTCATCGAGCACTCCCTTGCCCATTTGCGTATTAAAAAACGGAAATTGGGTATCGTCGACGAACTTTCGGAGCGCCTTGCAGGCGCTACGTCGGTTGGCCCCGGCACCAACCAAAAGCAGCGGGCGATCGGCGGCGAGAATCCGCTCGGCAGCTTCGTCTAGCGCGGCATCTCCGGCCACCGCATATTGGCGGGGGTGGGGCGCAACGACCGGTTCGGAGGTTTCTTCCTCGGCAATATCTTCAGGCAGTTCCAGCAGAACTGCACCGGGTCGCTCTTCCTGAGCTCTTCTGAAACCTTCGCGCACGAGCGAAGGAATGCGCTCCCCATTCACGATCTGCTTCGCCATCTTACATAGTGGGGTGAAAAGCGAGACGACATCGACGATCTGGAACTGCGCCTGCTTCGAGACCTTGATAGGTTTTTGGCCGGTTATCATGACCAGAGGGAAAGCGCCCAGAGCGGCATAAGCTGCGGGCGTCGTGAGGTTTGTCGCCCCTGGTCCCAGCGTGGCAAGGCATACGCCGGCTTTACCGGTAAGACGTCCATAGGTTGCCGCCATGAACCCTGCCCCTTGCTCGTGCCGGGTAACGATCAGACGGATCGACGAGGTCCGCAGTGACTCCAGAAGATCGAGGTTTTCCTCGCCCGGAACCGCGAAGATATACTCGACGCCTTCGGCTTCCAACGCGGCGACAAGAAGATCGGATGCTTTCATGGAATGGTTCTCGCATTGGTGAGGGCCTGGAGGCTGTCGGTGGCAGGTCTTCTGCTCGGCTACTGATTCAGGCTGTGACGGTGAATTGCCCCATCATGCCGGCATCTTCGTGCTCGAGGATGTGGCAGTGGTACATGTAAGGCAAATCCGGGTCGGTGTAGTCCTCGAACCGCAAAAGGAGCCGCACGGCTTCGCCCGGATAGACGACAACCGTGTCCTTTAGCCCCTGTTCCGTCGCATCAGGGGCCCTGCCGTTCCGGTCGAGGATACGGAACTGCACATCGTGGATGTGGAACGGATGCGCCATCATCGAGGCATTCTCGACCTGCCAGATTTCGGTGGTATCGACCCGCACTGTCTCGTCGATACGCTGCATGTCCATCGATTTGCCGTTGATGGTAAAACCGCCTCCACGCATCATGCGCATTCCCATGCCCATATCGAGAACGAAACGGCGCGTCCGGACCGCGTCGCCTGGATCGATCTGAGGCAAGGTAGCGAGCTGGCGCGGCATAGCGATCGCCCGCCTGCGGCTCGCGGCCGGCCGGATGTCCAGCACGGTAAAGCGACGCCTTTCATCCATCATACCGCCCATCATCCCATCGCGACGCTCCCGTTCGCCCATCATCCAATTGTCCGTCGGCCGGTCGGAATCGCGCGTGGGTCCGGGCCCTCTCATTCCCCGGCCCCTATTTCCCATGCCCATGATTTCGAGCCCGTCCGCAAGCAGCGAAACCGGCCTTCCATCGCTGACATCGACGATTACCTGCGCGCGTTCGCCGGGAGCGAGAACAACATTGTCGGTTGGCAGCGGCGCGGCGAGCAAACCGCCGTCGGTTCCGATCTGATGGAAGCTGCGGCCATCGTCGAACCCGAAACGGTAAAAGCGTGCGTTCGAGCCATTGACTAGTCGCAGCCTCAAACGATCGGACTTTGCCTCGAAGACGGGCTCGACGACGCCGTTGACCAGCATCGTGTCACCCATCATTCCCATCATGATATTATGCATGCGTGTGGAATAAACGAGGCTTCCATCGCGCGCGAAAGCGCGATCCTGTACGACCAGCGGTATATCATCGATGCCATAGTCGTTTGGAAGGTCGAGCGCCTCGCTCGCGCTGTCGCGGACGTAGATCATTCCGGCCAGACCCTGATAGACCTGTGGCCCCGAGCGGCGGTGCGCATGCGAATGATACCAGAACATCGCTGCGCGCTGTCGGACATCGAAACGCGCGGTCCAGCTCCCTCCTGGCTCGATCGGCTGATGCGGTCCGCCATCGGCTCGCGCCGGAAGATGAAAACCGTGCCAGTGGACGGTCGCCGTTTCGGACAGATCGCTCGTGACATTCATCCGCACCGTATCGCCGGCGTGCATCTCAAGTGTGGGGCCTAGATAGGACTGGTTGATACCGATGGTCGGCGTTTCGAGCCCGTCAAAAAAATGTGAGACGCCGTGGCGCAGATTGAGATCGAAAACCCGCTCGCCACTATCTCGTTCGCCTGAATAAAGAGGAGGAATGAGAAGTTTCGAGCGCGCGGTTACCGAAGCAAGCGCCGTATTCCGGTCTGTCAACAGGTCGCGCCCGGCATACGCGGCTATTCCCAGTGCACCTGCGCCAAGCACCGCACCGCCAAGAATAGAACGTCTGTCGATCATAATGCTTCCCTTGCCCGGAGCGTCGTCAACCGGTTTCGGCCTGCGGTGTTCCGGATTGCATGCCTTTCATTCTGTTGCGCCAATAACCCAGCGCGATGAGCGCGAGCGTGAGAATTTGCGCCGCCACTGGCTCAAGTGCCGGTGCGATGCCCAGAATCGGTATGCGGGGCAGATTCGGAAGCGGAGTGATGCCCAACAATCCGGCTTCCTGGAGCCCCGAAATACCCTTCCCGGCCAGGACGACGGCAAGAATGCCGATCAGAACCGAACTATACGCGAAGAATGTTCCAATTGGCAGTCGGCGACTGTAGCGCAGCATCGCCCACGCAATCAGCGCTAGCAAGACGATTGCGGCGGCAGCGCCAGCAAGAATCGCGTCGGTATGGCCCTGACTCCAGAGCGCTGCGAAGAACAGGATCGTCTCGAAGACCTCCCGGTAAACCACGAGGAAGGCCAGCCCGAACAGAAACCATGCGGACCTGCGCGAGAGAGCGTGCTGCATGGTTTTCCGGATATAGCGTTGCCATTCGCCGGCCTGCGACTTGCCGTGCATCCATATGCCGACCGACAGCAGGACGAGAACGGCAAAAAGCGATCCGAACCCCTCCACCAGCTCGCGGCCCGCACCACTCACTCCGATCAGGTAGGTCGCTGCCACCCATGTCAGGGCTCCGGCCCCAAGAGCGGAGAGCCATCCGCCATGGACGAAGGGCAGAACTTCCGTTCTCTCGGCCTTGCGCAGGAACGCGATCATCGCGATCACGATCAGCAATGCCTCTAGCCCTTCGCGCAACAGGATCGCAAAGGCTCCCAAAAATGCCGACGCTTCGCTGGCATTGGCCGGGGCGAGCACCGTCTCGGCCCGGTAGAAAAGAACGTCGAGCGCATTCACCTTCTCGGCGACGGCGGCCACCGGGTCACCGCGGCTGATTGCCGCTCGAAGCTCGGCCATGCCGATTTCGACAGATGCGAGGAGATCGGCATCGCGCGTGCTTAAAACGGCCTCCAGCGGTTCGAAGCCATCGAGATAGGCCGAGAGTGCAAGTTCGCGCGCCTCGGTTTTATTACCCGCTTCGTAAGCGGCAAGACTTTGCTGCAATCGTTCGCGCGCCAGAGCGAGTGAGCCGGTCGTATCGCTCGCCACGGCTTCAGGATGAGCCCTCAAATAGGCCATGACGGCATCGGCCCGCTCGGTTCCGATCGCCTCGCCGAGGGCTGCCGGTGTGAGACCGGATAGAGCAGCGAGATCGGGAATGCGTGCCCGGATCGCCGGTTCGTCATTCCAGATACGCCTTCCCCGCTCTACCTCCGGAAATGCAATCGACCCAGAATAATAAGCAAGGCTCCAACGATCTTCCGCCGGGAGATCGGAAAAGCCCGGCATGGCGGTTCCCTCGAGACCTTGTCCAATGACCTGATAGAGCGCGAAAGCGCTCCGCTCGCGGGCTCGGGCGACGTCGTCAAAAGCGATTGGCGGGGGATCGAGTCCCTCTGCGGCGGGGCCGGCGCCGTCTCCGCTTACCCCATGACAGCTTGCGCAGCTCTGGACGTACAGCGCGGCGCCTCGCGCAAGGTCGGGTACCGCGTCCGGGGCCAGCGGAACGGGAAAGGCCGCGATCAGCTCGCTTGCCAACCTGCGCGCGTCTCGTGCGACGACAGCAGGCTCCACTTTCGCCGAGATTGCCTCGGCAAGCGCCTCTGCATCCGCAACCAGCTGTGCACGTTGCGCATTTGCGGGTAGGGCCGCCATGCGTTCGACTATCGAAGCAGAAAATTCCTGCATTTCGGCATATTCCAGCTCGTTGGTGACTTTACCGTCTTCGACCGCTTCTAAGTAATCCACCGCGATGTAGTCGAGAAGGCGCCAACTCGTTTGGACTTCGTCGCGCGTGTCTGCGGAGGCCGGCATTGCGACTGCCATCGCCATAAGAGCGATTAGCTGGCCGACAAAGGCGCGTAGAGTCATTTGGAGACGACCCTTTCGAGAGCTGAAGCATGTTGCGCGCGAAGTTCCTCGGTTGCGCGCCGGACGATGAGGTAAGCCGAATGCAGGAAGATCAGAGCGATGATCGCCGCGACCAAAAGATCCGGCCAGGCCTGCTCGGTCCAGGCGACCAGCACTGCAGCGATGATCACTCCGACATTGGCGATCGCGTCATTGCGGCTGAACAGCCAGATTGCGGACATGTGTGCGTCGCCTTCGCGAAACCG
Organism: Aurantiacibacter zhengii; assembly: GCF_003584125.1. Taxonomy (GTDB): domain Bacteria; phylum Pseudomonadota; class Alphaproteobacteria; order Sphingomonadales; family Sphingomonadaceae; genus Alteraurantiacibacter; species Alteraurantiacibacter zhengii. Next base: position 165,427 of record NZ_QXFL01000007.1, on the reverse strand, counting down.
CATCAGCACGAGCGCCGCCGCGATGTTCACCACCAGTGCTGCAGCCGCGATACCGCCCATCAAACCGGCTTCCGGCGCGACCGCGTTAAGCGATCGCCAGACCGCCAGACCGATCACTCCGAGGCCTAGTACGCCCAGAAACAGGCCCTGTGCCAGCGCGACCCGGGCGCGCGTGCGGGCAGTCCACGCAAGAGCAAGGATGCCGATGAGCGTGATCGATCCATCGCCGATGAAGTCGAGAGCGTCGGCCTTGAGCGCTTGGCTGTCCGCCAGAAACCCGCCGAAGGCCTCGAAAACGCCAAAGCCCAGATTGAGCAATACGACGATCCAAAGGGCGCGGCGATAGGCCGGGTCTGTATCTGCTCTTTGCGTATCGCCTGTGCAACCGCAATCCGATGTTTCGTTTTCTAACATAAGCCAGTAGGTAACACCTCCAGTGGCTGTAGAGGCAAGCTGAAATTGCGACACATTCGCGATATGGCGCACAAGGAGTAGATTCATGCTTATCGGAGGTTTGGCAAAGGCAACCGGAACGAAGGTGAATACGATAAGGTTTTACGAGGACATCGGACTGATGCCCGAAGCCGCACGCACGGCAGCGGGCCAGCGAACCTATACGGAGCGGGATGTAGAACGACTGGCGTTCATCCGGCAGGCGCGCAAGCTTGGCTTTTCCATCGAGGAAGCGCGCTCCCTCTTGGAACTAAAGAACACGCCAAATGGAAGCTGCGACAAGGCGGGCGATATTGCGAAACAACACCTTATGAGTGTCGAAGATCGCCTTACCCGTCTGGAGGCTCTCCGCGCAGAGCTGGAAAATGTAGTGGTGTCTTGTACCGGCGGCGACGTGTCGGACTGCAAGATTATCGAGACACTTTCCCAATCCCGACCAAAATCTGTGTCCGCAAAGCCAAAAAGGCGAAGCCATGCGTTTTCGTCTCTCTGAGCGGCGCTGCGGTGCAATTAGAAACTATGGAGAGCTGACGGATCACCTCGTGATGAAGGCGTTCCAATAATCTATTTCGCCACATTGAGAGACGACTGAAGCCCCGTAGGCGCGAAAAATCGCTTGCCCCTACAGTCGCTGGAGGGGTTATTTGGCAAACCGGATCCGGTTTAGGTTCGCTAGAGGCGCCAGGATGTTTGAGCTGCATGGATTGATTTCCTTTAGAATTGTCGCCGCTGTTTTGGCGGTGGCGGCGCTAATGGTGTCGCCGGTGGCGGAAGCCGCTCAATGCGGCGATGAAATGTCTTCGGCAATCTATGCGAACCAAACGATTGATGCGGTTACCAGTGACGGATCTGAGCGAGATAGTCCGCAGCCCCAGGTCTGCGCGCATGGACATTGCCACCACCTGTTCGCAGCGTTGGTACCCAATAGTCATAGTCAAACGTTCGGCGAAACCGTCATCGTTACTACCTCGTTTCCAGACGTGAAAATCACTGGCGAGGCGCACGGCCTGCCCCAACGCCCTCCTCGAAGCTGACGGGTTGAATCGCGCTGTGCAACGCGGCGCACACCGGATCGTCAGCAGAGGAACTATACAGAATGTCAGCCATAAGTTGGCGGGATGCCTTGACTGCAGGGCTATCCTCGTCGCCATTGCCACGCCCGTGGCAGCGCAGGAGCAGGAGCTTCTGACGCTCGAGGATGCATTGAGCCGGACAGGCGTGGTCGGCGAAACTGCAGACCCCGAATTAAACCCGCGCATCGTCGGTCCGCGGGCGGAGGCCGAGGCAGCACAGGCGCTAGTCGGTCAGGCGCGGCTGCGGCCCAATCCTGAAGTATCGCTCGAGGTTGAGAACATCGCCGGTAGTGGTGCATTCTCGGGACTCAGCGCAACCGAATATACGCTTGCTGTCGGCCAGCAGCTCGAACTTGGAGGCAAGCGTGGCGCGCGCGTGGAGGCTGCACGGGCACAGGCGCAGCTGGCAGGCTTGCGAGCCGACCTCGCCGATGTCGAGCTCAGCTTTCTCGTTCGTGAGCGCTACGTTGCGGCAGTTGCGGCTGCCTCGCGTGTCGCACTCGCTCGCGATGTGGTTGAGCGGAACGAAGAACTCGCCCGCATAGCCGGTGTGCTGGTCGAAGTGGGCCGCGAACCGCCTCTACGCGCATTGCGCGCAGAAGCGGCCCTGGCGGAAGCACGTGCCGAGCTTCAAGCGGCGCAAGCAGCCAGTCTCGCGGCGCGCACGGCGCTCGCCTCGCTTTGGAGCGACCAGGAAGCGCCGCCGCTCGTTCCGACCGACTTTCCCGAAATCGTGCCTCCGGGCATCGTAATGGCCTCGGCGACGGGGCTGCAATTACAAGTAGCGCGAGCCGAAAGCACCGCCGCAGCCGCCGAGATCGATCGTGAGCGCAGCTTGCGCATTCCCGATCCTGTCGTATCCGCCGGTGTTCGCCGCTTTGAGGAAAGCAACGACAGTGCCTTTCTTGTCGGCGTCTCGATACCGCTTCCTTTCCGCAATCGGAACCAGGGCAACATCGCTGCTGCCGAGGCTAGGCTGCGGGCCGCCAATGCCCGCGAGGCAGTCGCGCTCGCTGACTTCGAACAGTCCATAACCCGCGCTCGTGCCGAATATCTTGCCGCCGAAGCGCGCGTCGAGACACTTTCCACGACATCACTCCCCCAGGCTGAAGAGGCGCTGCGGCTCGTTCGCATCGGGTATCGCAACGGTCGCTTTCCGCTGATCGAGGTGTTGAGCGCAGCCGAAGCGCGTGACGCCATACGCGAGGCGTTGATCGCCGCGCAGCAAGACCGGGGACAAGCTGCCGCCGAACTGATCAGGCTGGCCGCACAATGAGGAACCTCCCAATGAACCGCAGAAAACTGGCGATCGTCGCCGGAATCGTCATACTCGCCGCGGCACTGCTATTATTGCTGTGGCCTGACTATCAAGCTGATCCTCTTGCAGAAAACGAAGCCGCCGAAACTGAATTGCCAGAAGGCCTCGTTCTGATCGACGAAGAACAGATTCGCACGGCAGAGATCGAGGTCGCCGCAGTGCAGGCCGGTGCTGCAGTCGAACTGGTCTTCCCAGCGACCGTTGCGGCGAGCCCGACCGCAAGTGCAAGAATCGATGCGCGCGCTTCGGGCGTCGTCCGCAGCGTTGGCAAGACGCTTGGCGACTATGTCCGCAAAGGCGAGACTGTTGCACGGATCGAAAGCGCCGATGCGGCGGCACTCGCTTCCTAGCTTAGTTCCGCCCGCGCCCGCGTGACCGAGCTTTCGGCAGCCTATGAGCGGGAGCGTCGTCTTTTTGAAGCTAACGTGACAGCGCGCCAAGATCTCGAAGCGGCGCGCGCCAATCTTGACGTTGCCCGTGCCGAATTGAACCGTGCGCAGGCTGCTGTCGCTGCAGCGGGTGTAAGTGGTGATGGACGTTCGCTTGCGGTGACGAGTCCACTCTCGGGCCGCGTCACCGCTGCCCCGATCGTGCTCGGCTCGTTCGTCGATGCCGGTGAAGAACTCTACCGCGTGGTCAATCCGAACGGCCTTCAGGTAGAAGTTGCGCTGCCTTCCGAAGATGCCGCGCGCATTCAGCCTGGCGATGAAGCCGCGGTGATCGTGGGGGATGGCCGCGAGATCGGCGCACGTGTCCGATCGGTCACGCCTTCGCTCGATCCGGAGAGCCGCAGTGCCACCGCCGTGCTCAGTCTCACACGCGCTGTTCCCGGCCTCCAGCCCGGTTCGTTTCTCCAGGTACGCATTCGCCCGTCAGGCGAAGTCGACCAGAGCCGCATCACGGTTCCAGAGGACGCCGTGCAAGTGCTCGAAGGGCGCGATGTCGTTTTCGTGCGCACACAGCGCGGGTTCCAGGCGCGTGAAGTGGCCACAGGCAGCCGGTCCGCCGGAATGGTGACGATACTGTCCGGTCTTGAAGCCGGACAGCGGATCGCGACCGACAATGCCTTTCTGCTGAAGGCCGAACTCGAAAAGGAGAACGTCGAAGATGACGACTGATCATGTATCGACGCCTTCGGATGAGGGTAGCCACCGCCATGGCCTGATCGGGATGGTGCTGGATATCGCCGTGCGTTTTCGCTGGGCGATCATCGCTCTAACCATACTTGCTGCGATCTACGGCGCGTTCAATTTGTTGCGTTTGCCGATCGATGCGGTGCCTGACATCACCAATACGCAGGTCCAGATCAACACCACCGCGCCTGCGCTCTCGCCTTCGCAGGTCGAGACGCAAGTAACTTTTCCCATCGAGACCGGACTGGCCGGGATTGAGGGATTGGAGATGACCCGCTCGATCTCGCGCAACGGCTTCAGCCAGGTCACCGCGATCTTCGAGGAAGGGACCGACCTCTATTTCGCGCGGAGCCAGGTAAACGAGCGTCTTGCACCAATCGGTGCTTCGCTGCCCGAGGGAGCGGAGCCCACCATGGGGCCGATTTCCACCGGCCTTGGCGAAGTGCTGATGTACACGATCGAGTACGAGCACCCCGGTGGCAAGGGTGCGACCACTGGCGGCCGGACAGGCTGGCAGTCCGATGGCAGCTTTATCACCGAACGTGGCGACCGCCTCGAAAGCGATGTCGCCAAGGCGGCCTATCTGCGCACTGTGCAGGACTGGGTCGTCGCACCGCTGATGCGTTCAGTCGACGGCGTCGCCGGGGTGGACTCAATCGGCGGCTTTGAAAAGCAATTCCTTGTTCAACCCGATCCGGCCCGTTTGACCGGCTACGGCCTATCCTTCGACTCCCTGATCGATGCGCTCGAGGCGGCCAATCTGGCGGCCGGTGCCAATTTCGTCGATCGCGCAGACGAGGCTCTGCTTGTAAGGGTCGATGCGCGGCTTGGCGGGATCGCGGATATCGAGCAAGCAGTCGTCGCCACCCGCGAAGGTGTGCCTATCCGTATAGGTGATGTCGCCGATGTCGAGATCGGTGGCGACCTGCGAACAGGTGCCGCATCGTTAAACGGCGAAGAAGCCGTGGTCGGAACGGTTCTGATGCGCAGTGGTGAGAACAGCCGCACGGTATCGGCTCAGGCAGCCGAACGACTTGAAGAAGTCCGTGACTCGCTCCCTGCGGGGGTAGAGGCCGATATCGTCTATAACCGGTCGTCTCTTGTCGATGCGACCATAGCCACAGTCGAGAAAAACCTGCTCGAAGGCGCGCTGCTGGTCATTGCGGTGCTATTCCTCCTGCTTGGCAACATCCGCGCCGCGATCATAACGGCACTGGTCATCCCGATATCGATGCTCATGGCAGCGGTCGGTATGAACCGGCTCGGCGTGTCGGGCAATCTGATGAGTCTCGGAGCGCTCGACTTCGGCCTTATCGTCGATGGCGCGGTGATCATTGTCGAGAACAGCGTCGCACGTCTCGCGGCGCGACAGCACCGGGAGGGGCGACTGCTCACCTTGGGCGAGCGGCTCACTGAAACACGCCTTGCGGCGCAGGAAATGATCAAGCCGACCGTCTACGGGCAGGCGATCATCTTCCTCGTCTTCGCCCCGCTGCTCACTTTTACCGGAGTCGAAGGCAAGACGTTCTCGCCGATGGCGATCACGATGATGCTCGCGCTGGCGTCGGCCTTCGTGCTTTCGCTGACCTTCGTTCCGGCGATGATCGCGGTGCTGCTCAATAAGAAGCTCACCGAAAAGGAGGTGAAGCCCATTCGCTGGGCGAAGGAGCGTTATGGCCCAGCGGTTCGCAAGGCCATTGCGCGGCCCTGGCCGGTTATCGGCACCGGTGTCGGCATCTTCGCGGTTGCAGCTGTCGCCTTTAGTCTTCTGGGGAGTGAATTCACTCCACAGCTCGACGAAAGGGATCTCCTGGTCCAGTCGATCCGCATTCCTTCGACACCCATCGAACGCTCGGTCGAAATGCAAAGACGGGTTGAAGATCGCCTCGTTGGTTTTCCTGAAGTTGGACTGGTTTTTTCGAAAACCGGTACCGCAGAAGTGGCGAGCGATCCCATGCCGCCAAATATCTCGGATGCCTTCGTCATACTTCGCCCGCGGGACGAATGGCCCGACCGCTCCAAGAGCAAAGAAGAGCTCATATTAGAAATAGAGGAGGAGCTCGGCGGTTTGGTTGGAAATCTGTATGAATTCACCCAACCTATCGAAATGCGCTTCAACGAACTGATTGCCGGTAGCCGCAGCGATCTCGCCGTTAAGATCTATGGCAATGATCTGGCGCAATTGACAGCCGCAGCTGATGACGTGGCCGATGTTGTGCGGCAGGTCGAAGGTGCGGCAGACGTTCGCGTTCAACAAGTTACCGGCTTTCCCACGCTCGACATCGCTTTCGATCGTCCGGTCATCGCACGATATGGGCTAACCGTCGAAGACGTGGCTCAGTCGGTCGCCATTGCGCTAGGCGGACGGCCTGCGGGTCTGGTGTTCGAAGGCGATCGGCGGTTCGACGTCGTCGTGCGTTTGCAAGATGCCACCCGAAACGATTTCGACCAGCTCGGCGCTCTCCCGATCGTCCTTGAAAACGGCGTGACGGTTCCGCTGCGAACATTGGCTGATTTCGCAGTGGTTGATGGCCTCGCCGAGGTCCGCCGTGAACAAGGGCGGCGGCTGGTGATCGTCTCGGCCAACGTGCGCGAACGCGATCTCGGGTCCTTCGTCCAAGAAGCACAGGCCGGGGTCGAAGCGCAGGTTGATCTGCCACCTGCATCTTTCATCGAATGGGGCGGCCAGTATCAGAACCTTCAAGAAGCACAGGCAAGGCTTGCGATCGTGGTGCCCATCTGTTTCGCTATGGTCCTCCTGCTCCTTTATCTGGCGCTTGGCGGATGGATCCCGGCCCTCGCGGTGTTTAGCGCCATTCCTATGGCGCTTGCAGGAGGCGTGTTCGCTCTGGTGCTGAGGGGCATGCCCTTCTCGGTCTCTACCGCGGTCGGGTTCATTGCGCTCTCAGGTGTGGCGGTGCTCAACGGTCTCGTCATGATGACCGCGATCCGGCAGCGTCTCGAGAGAGGAATGCCGCTCGACGAAGCTATTGCCGATGGCGCGCTTGCACGTCTGCGACCGGTGTTGATGACGGCGCTGGTGGCTTCGCTCGGCTTCGTGCCTATGGCACTCGCTACCGGAACCGGGGCCGAGGTGCAACGTCCACTGGCGACGGTGGTGATCGGTGGGCTGATCACGGCAACCGCGCTGACGCTGTTCGTTCTTCCTGCAATAGCGCGGCTTGTGCTACACCGTTCTGATGACGAGCGCAGCTGGCGCGAGAAATGGTGGGACCGTCTGCGGCGCAACGTAACGCGCGAGGAGCGGCGGGAATTAAAAAATGTAACATGACCGTACAGAGTTGGAGACGTCGAATGTTGGAAATTACCGAAGACAAACCATCGACCGGACTACAAGTCGGAGGAACATCTGAAAGTTTTGACCAAGACCTTTTTGTGGGTCGGTTCACGCCGGCTGCTGCCAAAGCTTCATGCCGGAGCGGAGGGATTACCACATGAGCGGCGAAGGAGAAGTTGAGCTCGACTCGGCCGATAAGCGACGTACACTTTGGATTGTTTTATGGCTCAATGTGGCGATCGCTATAGGTTTTTTCATTGTTGGATATTTTGCTGATTCCAACGCATTGCTTGCAAACGGCTTGGACAATTCGTCCGACGCGATAGTCTATCTGCTAAGCCTTCTGGCACTAACCCGTTCTCGAACCTGGAAGCGCGGTGCCGCGCGCTTTTCTGGTATCATGCTCCTCATCTTCGCTGGCGGCGTCATCGCCGATGCTTTCCGACGCTTTGTGGAAGGCTCCGATCCGGGCGGCGTCATGATGATGGTGATGGCGGTGGTGGCCGGCGTGGTGAATCTCGTCTGCCTGCGAATGCTTCAGAACATGAAGAAGAAGGACGTCAATCTGCGCGCTGCCACGACCTTCAGCTTCAACGATTTCATCTCCAATGGTGGTATCATTATCGCCGGGATTATTGTCATGCTGACCGGCGCGAACTGGCCCGATCTGGTGGTAGGCATCGCGGTTGCCGGCATTGCACTTTACGGTGGCATCGACATTCTGCGTGATGCGCACATGGATACGCACGAGGAAGAGGGCACAGAGCACAAAGGTTGGCGCAAGTGATTGCGGTCTGGACAGCGGTTCTACTCGCCGCCGTCTGGGCAGCGCATTGGGGCGCGGAGCGCCTGTCCGCTCCGCTCAGGAAACTGCGCAAGCAATGGGGTTTCTCCGTTGCGGCCGGAGGCGCCTTTCTTGGTCTCGCTGCCGCCTCGCCGGAGATCGGCATCAACGTGACGAGTGCGGCGCGCGGCGTATCCGACATTGGGATAGGAGCCATGCTGGGTTCAACCGTCCTCGCGATTCCGGTCATGGTGATAACGGCCTACCTAGCGACCCGCAAATCAGACCTGCAAGGTGCCGGAAAGGATCACGAGGAGCATCGGCGAGAGCATTACGTGGCGGTCGACAAAGGGGCTCTCACCGTTCAGGCGCTGCCTTATCTGGCGATCCTCGGGGTTTTCGCTCTGCTGACGCTTCCAGTCCCCTGGCGCGGTCTGCAGCCGATCGATGGCTGGATCCTGCTGGTCGCCTATCTCGCCTATCTCGTGCAGGCTCTCGTTCGGGGCCGCGAGAAGGGAGAGGAGGTGAAGTGGGGCCAGAAGGAGCGATGGACGGCCATAGCGGGCATCGGCGCGTTGGCGGTCGGCGCCTACTTCACCGTCTTCTCGACCGAGAGGATCGTGAGCGCACTCGGCATCCCGAATATCGTCGGTGGCCTTTTCATTACCGCCACCGTCGCAGCTCTGCCCGAGGTTTTCACGACCTGGAGCGTCGCGCGCTCGGGCCAGGTGACCTCCGCCACCACGAGCGTGATCGGCGATCATGTCGTGAGTATGACGATTGCTTTCATCCCGCTCACTATCATCGGAACGCCGATCGAGAATTTCAAACTTTTCTGGGTCAGCCTCATCTTCGTCGCGCTCATGCCTGCGCTGTATGCGCTGTTCCTTTCTTTGGGAGGAGACGAGAGAAGAGGCTTTCGCCGTTGGCATCTCTTCGTGTTCTTGGCTGCCAACGCAGCTTTCATCGCCGTGATACTGTTCTGGGTGCAGCCTTTACAGAGTTCTGGGGGAGCCGGGTGAGCAATGAAAACCAAAATCACGGCGAGGGAAGCGGCGATGATCACGGCGTTGAGAGTTATGAAAATCAGCCTTTCGTTCTAGGGTCCAAACCCAATCAGGCTCTTGAAAGTCTGCGTGCACATTGATCTAGGGAGTCTCCGCTGATGCAGGAGGCCGTTGGGAATGTCGCGTTCGTTGTTCTGATTGTCGGATGAAGCATGGGCTGCAATAGAGCCGCACTTGCCGAAGAACCAACCCGGAGCGCGACGCGTCGATGACCGGCGCGTGATCCCCGGCTGTCGTAATCGTAAGCGCTCGATCCTGTATGACGAACGCCGCTACAAGGATCGCTGGCGGCCCGAGGCCATGTTCTGTCGCCTCAAGGACTTCCGCCTTACCGTCACCCGCTACGGCAAACTCGCCAGAAACTTCCTATCGGCCGTAAGCCTCGCCCCCGCCGTAGCCTTTTGACTGTGATTAAGTCTCGACCCTAGCGGCCATTGGCTCAGGTCTTTCTCCCTAACCAGGGCCGACGCCCATTCTGCGCGCAAGCCACAAGGTCGCGGAAGGAACGATAACCCACATGATGATGGGGACCAGACCAATCTTGGTGCCGGGTAACAGCGGCATCAGGGAGCTGTACGTCCACCCCCAGTCAGCTCCCACGGCCAGGAGTTCGACGGCAGAGGTGACGCCCAGGCCGATGGCTAGATAAACAAGAAGGCGAGAAATCGGCCATTGGACGATCCAGGGCGCTCGACCGTTCTCCAACGAGGCGCCCAGATAGGCCGCCACCATGATACCCGCGTCACCGAACGATGCCAGACCACATCGGTATGCGACTTCAGCCGGGCCAAGCTCGCCAGTGCTGTAGAACGGGAGCTGGAACATTTCCCAGGCGAAGGCAATCAGTCCGCCGAAAATGGCGATCCACAGGGCGGGATGCGCGCCCCGCCACACTGCTTCAGACCCCCCGTATTTATAGGATCCAAGCCTCACCATCCTATTCCAAGCCTGCGCCATCGCCATGCCGATCCGTTAAACGACGAACCGGTCCCAGTTGCCATAATGCTCATCGCTCCGGCGGCCTCTCGGCAGGCTCAATCCTATCAGGAGTGCTCCGAGCACAGTACCAATGATGTCGCTCGTGATACTGGTGCTTCCGTCCATCAGCCAGGGAGCCGCCATCAGCCAGAGGCCAAACGCTACGTTCAGAAAACGCAGCGGTCTTGCGACTTCCGCCATCGCTATCACTGCGACCGTGACGACGAGCGCCCCCACCACATGATCGCTGTCGGCCAGAGGTGGTTCTGTGCCGAGAACAAGCCTTGAAAACATGAGGAAAGCACCGATCAGCACACTGATGGCCAATGTCCATGGGACCGTGACCCCGCGCGCCGCCGAACCGCCGATCGCCGCGAGCGGGGCATCGAAACCGGGATGTGAGTCCTTGCTGCCGCCTGGCAGCGCGTCGCCGCGGAAGAACGAGCGCCAGAACGGTCGCCCGCGCCGCGTGTTGAGAACCAGGAACTGGCCCATCGCGACCAGCTCGTCGAGCGAATAGGGGATCATGATCAACTGATGCTCGATGCCGAGCATATGCAATATAGCTGCGCCTATTGGGACGACGGCGTCGAGACACTGGCCGAAGCTCAGGAGGCCAAGCTTGCCCATATCGCGGCCAAGCTCGCTCTCGCGCCGGGCCAGGAGGTACTCGATATCGGCTGCGGCTGGGGCGGAATGGCGATCTATCTCGCCCGAACAATGGATCTGCGCGTCACCGGCATCACGCTCAGCGAGGAACAGCTTGGCTTGGCACGTACACGCGCCGATGAAGCAGGCGTCTCCGATCGCGTGAAGTTCGAGCTGATCGACTATCGCGATCTCGCCGCACGCGGCCAGCGTTTCGATCGGATCGTCTCGGTCGGCATGTTCGAGCACGTCGGACGCCCGCAATTCGCAACGTTCTTCCGCTGCTGCGCCAATATGCTGACGGATGACGGGGTGATGCTGCTCCACACGATTGGTCGGATCGGCACACCGGGCACAACCGACGCTTTCACGCGCAAATACATCTTTCCAGGCGGCTACATCCCGGCGCTTTCGGAAACCGTCGCGGCGAGCGAGAAATATCGCCTCATTGCCAGCGACGTCGAGATGCTGCGGCTGCATTACGCCAGAACGCTGCGCGCATGGTATGCCAATTGCGAAGCCAACCGCGAACGGATCGAGGCGATGTTCGATGCGCGCTTCTATCGCATGTGGACCTTCTATCTCGCCGGAGCCACGGCGGCTTTCGAACATGGCGGCATGTGCAATTACCAGATTCAGTATTGCCGGGATCGGCGGGCTTTGCCCTTGACGCGCGGATATATGGGCGAGGAGGAAGGGATGTTGCGGGGCAGGTGGGGCAACCTTTCGGGACGGGTTTCTTAAGATCCTTTGCTGACCTGACAGCAACCGTACGGGCCAGCAACGGAAGATCATGTCCAGATGCTACTGCTCATGGTGCAGTTCTACTTCCGCGCGAAGGAGTTGCATCATCCAATCTGGTCGAACGCAAGGCGCATATCATCCAGGCGACAGCTTCATGCGTGTCTTTCACGTGATTTTCCGCATCATCGAGAGAAACCACCATATCGAGCAGGACGTTTTCGTCGCAGCTTGCTTGACCGTCTTTGCCGACATACCGGTGTCTGACGGTCCTGATCGATCGGATCAGTGACCGGCTGCACCGGGTCCAGATCCATGAACCCGACGTATTGCTCGACGCTGCAAAAAGCCTCGCTGAGATCGGGGCGAGTCTACGATGCTCGCGTGACATACGGATGCGCGCCTTGCGGCGTTACCTTCGCAGATGCAAGGAGCGCGTTCCGCAATTGGTCAGTCGGCTATCGGGATAGGTTTTAGCAATTCAATTCTGCGCTGCTTTCCACGCGCCCATCGAACCCAGGTACACATCCACATTGTCAAAGCCGTGGGCGTCGAGCCAGCCTGCCGCCACTGTCGCCCGCATTCCGCTCGCGCACATGAGGGTGTAGCTGCGGGCCGGGTCCAGATCCTGCCAGCGCTTGGGCAGTTCGCCGACATAAATATGCTCCGAGCCGTCGATCGCGGCTGCCGCCCGTTCATCGGCATCACGCACATCGAGCAGTGTCCATTCGTTGTGTTCGCCGGTCAGCCGCCGTTCGACTGTTTCGGTATCCACCATCGGAATCGATCGCATCTTCTTGCCCGCCGCCGCCGCGGGCACCACGCCTACGTAACCACCCAGAACGTTGTCCAGTGCAATGCGGACCAGGTGTTCCATGGCAGTATTCAGCTGGCCCTGCGACGAGGCGATCAGGGCGACACTCTCCCCTTCGCCGATAAACCACCCCGCAAAGGCGGGGATCATCCCAACCGGGAGATTGATACTGCCGGGCAGATGGCCCGACGCATAGGCGAGCGGCTCGCGGATATCGACGAGGTGGTCCGCGCCGCATTCGCCTAGCTCCTGTAGCGACATCGGTTTCGGCTCAATGACCCGCGGAGCGGGACTCCCGCCCTCCAGGTTCAGCCGCTCCATCAACCTGAAATAGGGAGGCTGATAATGGTTCTCTCCCACCTTGAAGTCGATAAAGGCTTCGCGGTCCTCGATCTGCAGCCGCGGATTGTTGTGCCGCTCGTGGCCCACGCTTGAGAACTCGCGGTCGGCCATGCCCGACCCGCAAACAGAACCGGCGCCGTGGGCCGGATAAATGATGGCCTGATCGCCCAGGTCGCAGATCTTGCGCAGGGAATCATAGAGCAGGCCTGCGACCTCGCGTTTGCGGTCGGGATAGAAGTCGGTGCGTCCGACGTCGCCGACGAACAAGACGTCGCCGGTAAACACGGCAACGGCTTTCTCCGGATATTCGGTGTCGAACAATGCGTAGGCGAGATGATCGAATGTATGGCCCGGCGTCTCCAATACGCGGAATTCGAGCTGGCCGACGCGATAGCTGTCGCCCTCGCACGTCGTTTGCGCATAGACGACTTCGCCATCGGCGTTCGGGCCGTGCAGCACCTTTGCCCCGGTCATGTCGGCCAGGACCGCTGCGCCGGAAACGAGGTCCTCATTACGATGCGTCTCGAAAATATGCGTGATCGCCAAGCCTTCGGCGCGGGCCTTCTCGATATAGATGTCGCAATCGCGGCGCGGATCGATCACTGCCGCCTGCCCGCCGGACCCGACGAGATAGGACAGATGGGATAGGCCGGGTGTCTTGATTTTTTCGAGAAGCATGATGAGTTTCCTTCTGGTCGGTTTACGAGGGGATGCGGTCAGGCCGAAAGCAGGCCTCCGAGCAAAACGGTTGGCAACCGTAAAGGATTGCGAGTTCACAGGAAAAGTGCCGCCTGTGCGGACGATGAGGAAAAACAAGTGCGTCGAGAATGCCTATAGCGATGGACGCCGAGAGATATGCCAATCTCGATTTCCTTTTTGGATATTCGTTCATATCAAACCTCGAGCGATATCGTCGGGCAGAGACGGATCGGCATTATCCCGCGACAATTCGCGAAACGCGCGGTTCTGCGACAGGAACACACGCCCGCCGATTTTCTCGAGAAATTCGGTTCGCTTGAGCCGATCCATCACCGGGCCTTTAACTTCCGATAGGTGGAGGTCGATCCCGCTATCGGAGAGCCGGTGATTGATCGCCTCGAGGCTTTCCAGGCCCGAGGCGTCCACTTCGTTGACCGCACTGCACATCAGGATGACGTGGCGCACCTCTGGCTGGTCCGCGACGCGCTCGAGCACATATTCCTCCAGCCAGCGCGCATTGAGATAGGTCAGGCTTTCATCGATACGGATCGACAGGACGTGCGGAACGGTAAAGACATCATGCCGCTCCACATTACGGAAATGTTCGGTTTCCGGAACACGCCCGACGATAGCCGCGTGCGGCCGCGATGCGCGCCACAGATACAGCAGCAGACCAACCACGACACCGGTAATCACGCCCAGTTCCACGCCAGCCAAGAGAGTGGTGACGATGGTCGCCAGATGCGCTGCGAAATCCGCCTTGGAATAGCGCCACAGCTGACCGGGCGTCTTCAGATCGACCAGGCTGAGCACCGCGACGATAATCGTGGCCGCCAGCGTGGCGATAGGCAGGCTGAACAGCAGCGGCGTAAGGAACAGCGATGCCAGGGCGATCCCGATGGCCGTATAGGCGCCCGCAGCCGGCGTTTCCGCGCCGGCATCGAAGTTTACCACCGAGCGGGCGAACCCGCCCGTCACCGGATAGCCGCCCGAAAAGGCGCTTGCGATATTCGATGCGCCCAAGCCGATCAGCTCCTGGTCGGGCGCAATACGCTGGCGTCTCTTGGCGGCCAAGGTCTGCGCGACCGAGACGCTCTCCACGAAACCGATCACCGAGATCAGCAGCGCGGGCACCCATAGCTGCGCGATCAGGTCCATGTCGGTCGACGGGGTGGCGAAAGGCGGCAGGCCCTGCGGAATGGCCCCGACCAGATCGACGCCCTTTTCCGCAAGATCGAGCATAACGGCCGCGAGAATGGTCAGCGCCACCGCGATCACGGGCCCCGCCTTAGCAGCGATATCGGCGGCGCGCGGTTTCAGGCCGATCCTCAAGAGGGCTGGTTTCAGTCCGCCCCTGACCCAGAACAGGAACAGCGTCGCCGGGATACCGATGGCCAGCGTCCACGGATTGGTCAGGCCTATATTGGACGCAAGCGATCCCAGCATCTCCGGCCAATTGTCGCCGCCGCCCGAAATCCCGAGAATATGCTTGATCTGGCTCGTGGCGATCAGAATGCCGCTGGCCGTGATGAAGCCGCTGATCACCGGATGCGAGAGCAGGTTGGCGAGAAAGCCCAGCCGAAGAAAGCCCAGCACAGCCAGCATGATGCCCGACAGAGCGGCCAGCGTGATCGCGGCTTCGAGATATTCGGCCGTGTCCTGCGCAGCGACAGCGCCCGCGGCCGATGCGGTCATCAGTGACAGGACCGCGACCGGACCCACCGCCAGCGTCCGGCTCGTCCCAAACAGCGCATAGGCCACCAGCGGCAGGATCGAGGCATATAGCCCGACGACCGGTGGCAGCCCGGCGAGCAAGGCGTAAGCCAGGCTTTGCGGGATAAGCATAATCGTGACGATCACCGCCGCCACCAGATCGTTCGTCAGGACAGAACCATTATAGGTGCGCCCCCATTGCAGAATGGGGAGGTAGCGTGCCAGCAAGGTGGGTTCGGCCATGGCTTCGATTGCTCCGACGACGCTTTAGCGCTGCGGCTCGAACAAGCGTACGATCAGCATTCCGCCCAGCATCGCCACCACGAAAGCCGCCGCCTTTGCCGGTTCGATCGCCAGTGCAGCGAATCCAGGTCCGGGACACAGGCTGGCAATTCCCCAACCGGTGCCGAACAGCGCCGCGCCGCCGATCAGACGGGGGGTCAGGTCGGTCCGGTCGGGAAGAGCGAACGTCGCGCCAATCAAAGGCTGCGCCATGCGTGCCTGGATCCGCCAGGCAATCGCCATCACGATCACCGCGCCGCCCATCACGAAAGCAAGAGTGGGATCCCAGTGCCCGAATATGTCGAGAAAGCCGCGTACACGCGCCGGGTCGACCATGCCGCCCAGCGCCAGCCCGCCGCCGAACAATGTCCCCGATAGGAGCGGCACCAGCCGCGTCATGACAGCACCTCTGGCCCCAAGGCGTTCATGACGGCGACGGTCGCGATCCCGGCCGCCATGAAGGTCGCCGTGGCAACAAGTGAGCGCTGCGACAACCGGCTGACGCCACATACGCCGTGGCCGCTGGTGCAGCCGCTGCCGATCCGCGCGCCGATGCCGACCAGAAGGCCCGCCACGATCAGCGGTACGTAACCGGCAAAGCTTGCCTCGATTCCGCCGGTAATCCAGGCGATCAGCATTGCGCCAATCGGCAGGCCCAGGACAAACGCCCACGCTGCGGATCTGGGCATACCGTCCCCGCTGATGCCGCAGGCGCGCGCGGCGATGCCTGACACACCGGCAATTCGCCCTGCGCCCAGCAGCATCAGCGCGGCCGCGAGGCCGATGAGCACGCCGCCGAGCAATCCGGCCACTGGTGCGGCATCGGGAAATCCGGGCAGCATCACAGCTTGTTCACCGGCATCTTGAGGTAGGACGTGCCGTCATCTTCCGGCGGCGGCAAATGGCCGCCGCGCATGTTCACCTGGATGGCTGGCAGGATCAGGCGCGGCATCTCCAGCGTCGCATCGCGCTGCGTGCGCATCTCGACGAACTGATCTTCATCGACATCTTCGTGAAGATGCACATTGGCTGTGCGCTGTGCGAGCATGGTGGTTTCCCACACGAATTCGGTGCGATTGGGCGCTTTGTAATCGTGGCACAGGAATACCCGCGTCTCGTCCGGCAGGCGCATCAGTCGCCGGACCGAGCGATAGAGGTTGCGCGCATTGCCGCCCGGAAAATCGGCCCGCGCAGAGCCATAATCGGGCATGAACATCGTATCGCCGATAAAGGCCGCATCGCCCACGATGTAGGCCATGTCGGCCGGGGTATGGCCGGGAACGTGGAGCGCGATCAGCGGTATCTCGCCGATCATTAATTCGTCGCCATCCTCCAGCAGGCGGTCGAATTGCGAGCCGTCGCGTTCGAATTCGGTGCCTTCGTTGAACACCTTGCCGAATACGCCCTGCACGGTGACGATCCCGCGCCCGATGGCCATTTCGCCGCCCAGCTTTTCCTGCAAATAGGGCGCGGCCGACAGGTGATCGGCATGTGCGTGCGTTTCCAGAATCCAGTCGACGGTCAGGCCTGCCTCGCGCACATAATCGATGATCTCGTCCGCCGCTTCCAGGCTGGTGCGGCCCGAGGGCTGATCGAAATCCCAGACGCTGTCGATAATGGCTGCGCGCTTGGTCTGATCGTCGCTGACGACATAGGTCGCGGTAAAGGTCGGCTCATGGAAGAAGGTTTTGACGTGAGGCGCTCGCGGATTGCCGGCAAGAACGCCGTTCACTTGTGCAATGGCCTTTTCGATATTCGTGTCGTCACTCATACTATCTCTCCGATGTCGTCGCTCGGCTGGGGGGATTGGCCGAGTTCGGGGCAAAAGATGTCGTGCAGCAATTCGAGAACCCGCTGCGCATTCGGGTCGCACACACGGTAGAACACCGACTGGGCCTCCTTGCGGGTCGCGACGAGATCGTCTTCGCGCAATTTTGCGAGGTGCTGCGACAGGGCGGACGGGCTCAGCCCGACTCGCTGCGCCAGATCGCCGACGGACAACTCGCCTTCCTCAGCCAGGAAGCAGAGGACCAGCAGGCGCGATTGGTTGGCCATCACTTTCAGCAGGCGGCTGGCCTCGCCAGCCTGGCGAATGAAATCCGTTTCTGAATGCCCGTCCTGGCCCATAATCTTCTCCATTAGCTATTACTAATTTAGAACTATCTGAGATATGTTCAAGGAAGGACTTTTGCCTTTCGCCAATCTTTCGATGGTGGCGTTGGAACCTGTAGCCGCTCCAGCTTCGTTGATCGGACAGGAGAGTGAACATGAAATACGATTTAGTCGTAATCGGCACGGGGACGGCAGCCATGGTTTGCGCCATGCGCGTTGTGAAAGCTGGCTGGAAAGTCGCGGTCGTCGACGAGAAGCCGTTCGGTGGCACCTGCGCGCTACGCGGCTGCGATCCCAAGAAAATGCTGGTGGCCGGCGCAGAGGCGATCGATGCAAAACAGCGAATGACAGGGCACGGGATAGAAGGGGGTCTGCACATCGATTGGCCCGACCTCATCCGCTTCAAGCGCCGCTTCACCGACCCCGTGCCCGAAAAACACGAGCGGCGATATGAAGAGGCCGACATCGTGACCTTGCATGGAACGGCAAAATTCAGGGGGCCTGATCGGCTGGCCGTAGGCGACCAGGAAATCGGATATCGCAAAATCCTGATTGCGTCGGGAGCCAGACCGATACCTCTAGCCATCCCGGGCGAAGAGCACCTGATCGACAATGAGGGCTTTCTCGAATTGCCCTCGCTGCCGAAGCGGATCGTGATGGTCGGCGGCGGATATATCGCCGCCGAGTTTTCCCATATCGCCGCCCGCGCGGGAGTCGAGGTAACGATCCTCCAGCGGGGACCGCGCATGTTGACACAGTTCGAACCAGAACTGGTGAGCTGGCTCATGGATGCGATCAATCGGATCGGTGTCCGCGTGATTACCGATACGACCGTCGATGCCATTCGAGAACGGGACGGAGAGTATGCGGTCCATGCGAGTGGCAAGGAGGGGCCGATCGAGGTTGCGGCCGATCTTGTCGTTCATGCGGCAGGACGGGCCCCGGCGATTGAGCGGCTCGATCTCGAAAAGGGCGGTGTCGCAGTCGAAAACGGAAAGCTGAAGCTGAACGAATTTCTGCAGAGCGTGAGCAATCCGGCCGTCTACGCTGCCGGCGATGCTGCCTCGAACGGGCCGCCACTCACGCCCGTTTCCAGCCATGATGCAAAAGTGGTCGCGGCCAATCTCGTCGAAGGCAATCACCGCGAACCCGATTACAGAGGAGTACCGAGCGTTGCCTTTATTCTTCCGCCTATCGCCCGGGTTGGGCTCACCGAGGCCGAGGCGAACGAGGCGGGGCTGAAATTTCGAACAAAGTGCGAGCGGACCTCTCAATGGTTCACCGCCAGGCGGGTCGCCGAACCGGTCTACGGCTATAAGACACTGATAGATGAGGAGACAGGAAAGATACTGGGCGCCCACCTCGTCGGACCCGGCGCAGATCAGACCATCAATATTTTCGGACTGGCGATCCGCCATGGGCTAACCGCTGACGATCTGAAGACTACGATGTTCGCCTATCCAACCGGCGCGTCTGACATCGGATGCATGGTCTAGGGCCGTGCGGTTTCCAGCATGTCTATGACGGCGCAGTCGGGCACATGACCGCCCGAACACTGCTCGACGGTAGCGGAAAGGTGTCGTTCCAGGCGAGTGAGATCGTCGATCTTGCGCCGCACTTCTTCGAGGTGATGAACTGCAATCTCGCGCACTTCGTCGCAGCATGCTTTGGCAGGACCGCCCAGATCCAGAAGTGTCCGCACCTCCTTTGGCGCAAAGCCGAGCTCGCGCGCCCGTTTGATGAATTTGAGTGTGCGGAGGTGACCGTCGTCGAAAACCCTGTGACCGCCTGCTGTACGATCCGGCGCACCGAGCATGCCGATCTTCTCGAAATAGCGGATTGTCTCGACATGGACGCCAGTCTTGCGCGCCAACTCACCTATCGACAGGCCACCCATGCCGAATCTCCTTGAACCTATATCTACTACAGGACGTACATAGAGTTCGAATCGAGCGGAGGCAAAGATGACCGAGCAGGCTATCCAATACGACGAGCCGAAAAGCGTGAGCGATCGTGGGGTTGCTGGCGTCGGAGTGCTGGCGAGTGCAGCAGCGCTTCTCTCCGCAGCCGCTTGCTGCGTCCTGCCCTTGGTCCTTGTCGCTGTCGGGCTCGGCGCTGGAGGGCTCGCATGGTTTGTTCCTTTCCATTTGCCCCTCACGGTCGCGGCCTTCGTCCTCGTGGCCCTCGGGTGGTTCCTTCACTTGCGCAAAGCGCGCGTGTGCAGTGCCGAAGGCTGTGAAAAGCCTGTCCATAACGGGGCTACGCGACTGGTATTGATGATTGCCACGGCCATGATCGTCCTGTCCGCGCTATGGGGCTTTATTGAACAACCGCTGATGCGTGCGCTCGGAGGAGCCTGATGCAGACTGTCTCCACGATCACTTGCCCCCAATGCGAAGCGGCCACGACCGAAACCATGCCGAGCAACGCATGCTGGTTCTTTTACGAGTGCCCGCATTGCCAGAAAAGGCTGAAGCCGCTGGCCGGAGACTGCTGCGTCTTTTGCTCTTATGGAGATGTGCCATGTCCGCCCATTCAGGAGGCGCGCGAAAATGGCGGCGGTTCCACTTGCGGCGCGTCGCAGTAGAGGACCGCATCACCCACGGTGCGAACGAGATGTCTGTTCCAGTCGTCGAGGGCTTTGCCCTTTTCCTGTTTCCAGTTGGGGCGCTGGTAGGCGCGCGCAACGCCTGCTTGCGAACCGCTCACATGGTTCACCACCGCCAAGCCAGCTTCGGGTAAGGATACCGCTAGCGATTTCAACGAAAATAAATGCAAGCGACAAGAACCCCGATATTACAAACGAAGGTTGCCAAATGGCCCTATATGGCCCATACGATGCCATATAGGAGTATCATGATGACTGCATTTCAACCTGTAGACACCGCAATTCGCGATTTTCGGCCCGTCCCGATTACCGATGACGAGGCCGCTGCGATGTTTCGTGCGGTGGTAAACCTGTTCGGAAAATGGGATGTGACCGACGAACAGGCATCCACACTGCTTGACGTCCCCGTGCGGTCTTACCGCCGCTGGAAAGCGGACGGTGAACCCGGCCGGATCGACCGCGACGGCAAGGCGCGATTGTCCAACCTGATCGGTATTCACAAGGCGCTGCGCTATATCTTTCGTGAGACACGGCGCGCCCATGACTGGATCAAGGCACCCAATAGCGCATTTCAGGGTCGCTCCGCGCTCGATATCATGCTGGGCGGCGAACTGACCGATCTGATGCGGGTGCGCCGCTATCTCGACGCCGAGCGTGGCGGCTGGTGATCGATCCCGACACGGTCCCGGTTTCCACCATTGAATGGCAAGACGCGGTCCGTATCATCCGCAGCATCCATCCGCCGATCGATCTGTTCGAGGATATTGCCGATCCTGCCGACTGGCCGCTGCTCATCTCGGCGGAGCAAAAGACCAATCCGCGATTGATGGAAAATATCGGCAATCTCGACCTCGTACCGCAAGAACGGCGTGTCGGCGGACCGGGGGCGACGTATCTTATGGCACCGTTCACCCATGTCAGCCCCGACCGCCCGACGCGATTCAGTGACGGCAGCTATGGCGTGCTCTATGCGGGCAACAGCTTCGAGGTCGCGCTGCTCGAAACCATTCATCATCATAGCCGCTTCATGGCGCGCACGAACGAAGCACCAGGCTGGACTTCGCAATTCCGCGAGGTCGTGATGGACATCAATGCGCGGTTGCATGATCTCCGCGCGGATGAGGGACGATTTAGTAAAGCCGCGGATCCGAATGACTATTCGGCAAGCCAAACGCTGGGAGGGCAGTTACGGGCAGCCGGGTCCAACGGCGTGGCTTATTCCAGCGTGCGCCGCAAAAGTGGCGAGTGTGCTGGCCTGTTCTATCCCGACCTCGCCTCAAATGCGATCCAGGGTCGCCATCTTGATTATCATTGGGATGGGGAGCGGGTTGATCTCTACCGCGATACCAGGACAGGGGAAGTGTTTCGGATCGTGTGACATGTGAGATGCAAATTTTCGGCGGAAATTTTGGAAGGGACGCGGCGCTGACCATACGCCGACAGCTCTGGTCTAATATTGCTGTGGGCGGCCTGTCGATATCCCCGCGACCGCCTGTTCCATCATCAATCGTGTCGAACGCAAAGCGCAATTCAACAAAATGCGATCTTCTTGAGTGCAGCCGATATAAATTCGCGCGTCTTCGGGATCGACGAGCATATCGATCAGAGCGGTTTCGTCGCCGCTTCGATCGCCATCTTCGCCGGCAACAAAGGATCGTTTCATAGCCGCTTCGCAAAGGGTCATCAGGCTATCAAAAACCGGGACGAGAATTTCAAGCCGATGCCGCGCCAGCGTCTGGTATATGTAGGGCTGAACCGCTTCGCCATGATCCTTGGCATCGCGCCAGCATCGCATGACGTCCAGAATTATGCTTTCCGGCATATCCAATGCTTCATCAAAGCGGACCGCCTGAGCCTCCGCCATTGTTTAAAGCCTCTCTAGTCTCTCGAACAGAGTCTTGGATCAGGACGCGCGGAACCAATTTATTGTATCACATACCGAGCGGGGTGGGCGAGCGGTCGCCTGATCGACAAAGCTTCAGTACGGCGATACCGGCGATCAACCATCCTTGTCGGCGTGCTCGGGTTTCCCTTGGCGCTCGCCCTTGGCGAAATCCTCAAGCTCGTCCTCGCTCATCGAGTCGTACATGTCTTTCGAAGCGCCTTGCAGATCGCTCACCTTGGTATCGCCGCGCTTCGCAGACAGAGCTGCTCCTGCGGCTTTTTGCTGGGCTTTCGATTTTGTCGGCATGGTATCTGCTCCTCGTCTCCACTCAATATGCTTCTCGCCACTTCGTGCGCGCTCGGTTCGTGGCTTCCGTCACCAGTAAGGTGTGACCGCCCAATAGTCGTACGACCGCGTCTGGTAATCGCGGTCATAAGCGGTGTCGCGCTCACTTTCCTTATAGGTCGGCGCGCCCTTCAACTGATCCTCGGTCACGTCGAGCTGATAGCCACCCAGATCGGTATTGTAGTCGAACTTCTCCCAAGGAAGGCTGTGCAACTCGCCGCCCATACCAAGGAAGCTGCCCACCGAAATCTCGACATCGCGGGCCTGACCACCGCGTTTTTCGATCAGGACACGTTCGACAGTACCGATCTTGTCGCCATTGGACCCATAGACCGCCGTTCCTTCGACGCGGTCGCTGCCAATCAGATCGCTGCTCCTTACGTTTTGATGCGACATCGTGATAACTCCTTTCCGACTGAAATTGACCAAGAGTGACTTGGTCACAGCGGAGTAACGCTCGCACCGCGACGATAGTTTCTCCGCTCGTCGCAAAAATCCTCTTTGATAACAAAGGTTAGTCACTGAAGCAGTAGGCTGATCGCCATTTAATATGAGCAAGGCGCTCGAACGGCCCGGCGGTTTTCTCGTCGAGAATAGGCTGGCAACACGGCAGGAAACCGCGTCAAGTTTGCGCGCAACTTGCTGGGGGGCGCTGCGGGATCACATTATGGCGGCTCTGGGAATCCCGGTCCGGAGCCTAATCTTCCGACTTCGAATGCTCGACTATCATCAGAACAAGCCCTGAGAAAACCAACCCAAAGCCCAAGAGGTGAGACCAGCGAAAAGGTTCGCCGAGCAACAAATAAGATAGCACAAGCGCGCTGAGGGGCATGACCGCCATAGCACCTGCCGTGAGTGCTCCCGGCGCTTTGCGGGCACCATTATACCATAAAACAGGAGCAAGCCCCGCTGTAGCCGCGCCCCAGAAGGCTACCGCAAACCACCCAGTCTGACCTACGTCGGAAAAATCGAACGGTTGGGGGTCGAAAACGATAGCCAGAACAACAAAAACCAACGCAGCAATCAATGAGGCTGCCAGCGTGGCCTCCAGCGAGCTTATACCGTCGGACAGTTTCCGTGAAAGCAGGGTGTAGGCTGCCTCGAAACACACGGCCATTGCGACAAGAGCTGCGCCGAGGATCGGAGCTTCCGTGTCTCCGCCTCCTTCCGTTCGTAGCAGATTGATTGCTACTATCCCCGCGACCGCAAGGGCCAGTGCTCCCGACGTCCGCCAGTTCATTGCGGCACCGAAGAAAACTACGGCCGCGCCGGCAGTCACTGCCGGTGTTGCGCTCATGATCGTCGAGCCGATCACGCCTGTAGTGAGACGCATACCAAAAAGCATGGCTGCGGTGAAACCGACCATCCCGAATAATGAAATCGCGACAATCACCCACCAGTCCGACCGCTTCGCACCGGCAAACCGTTTCGTCAGCAGCCATGTAAATGGAGCAAGGACCAGACAAGCGATCAGCATTCGCATGCATGATGCCGTGAAGACCGAGAACTGTTGCCCGATTAGCTTGCTGAGCGGCGTCGCACTGCCAAAGAGTGCCATGCCCAGCAAAAGCTGCACAACAATCGCAGGAGCGGTCGAGCGTCTTTCGGATGCCATGATACTGCAAAAAGTTAGCATGCCGGGCTCCGCTTGGAAAACATAGTCTTGTTTCCGTTTCGCGGGCGGCGTCTCGTGTCAGATAGCTCAGTTCTTCAAGGATCTCGTCTATTTCTTATGCTGCGCCAGAGCCCGATCGCACGTATTCGAGCGATGAGAATTGGGAGGTTGGGAGTGATACGGACGTGACCCGCTCATCCGGCGACCGACCGAGATCAGTCCTTGGGCCACGTGCGCTACTTGGTAGCGGATCCGCGCACAAGCTTTCCTGGGAAGGGTTCCGAAAGGCAGGCCGAGCTGATCCGCTAGAATGATAATACTTCTTATGTTAAATCCGATACTTATTGTTAGCATATCAGAGTGCATGTAAAGTTCGCTGACGCAAGAGCGTCAGCCTTAGAAAACCGAAGGCCCTGTTAGCAGTGCCGGGTTCCATTTGCTGGTTGACCTCGGCAAACCATCTGGTGGCGTGCTCTTCATTGAGCTCGTCGATGCAGAGACCCGGAAAAGCCTCCTGCAAGTAGAGCCGCCGGTAGCAGCCATTGATGTTCTTGGTCTTTGGGACACCAGCGCATTGCCCATTTCTCCCAGAACTCGTCGAGGAACTGGGTGAGCAGAAGGATTTCGGCGAACTGATCGACATCTGCGAAAGTGGCGGGAGGGCGGTGTAATGACCGCTGGCACACTTTCACGCACCGAGAAAATTGTCCGGCTCAATGACCGGGCGCGGCAGGCGATGGGGCTGGCCGGTGTTGCCGTGGCGACAGAGGGATTCCGGGCCTTGCCCGAGGCAGATCGGTCTCGGGTGCGTGAGTTGATCGAGACCTTCGACGCCTTCGTGCCGGACAACGATCCGTAAGGCGCGCGTGATTTCGGAACGATCTATCAGGGCGGCGATGGAAATTGGACGATCATGCGACCGGCACAACTTGCCGAAACCGTGTTCTGGAAGATCGATTCCTACGACCGCGATTTGCGGTTCGGCAGCGAGAACCCGGCCAACCTAGCGACTGCCCGTCGAGTGCTGACGATCATGCTTGCCAGCGAATATTGAGGGGTGGAGCATGACCAGGCGCAATCCACCGGTCCACACCGCCGGACCCGACCCCGACCAGATCACCATGCCGGGCGTGCGCCCGGCCACTCTTAGCGAGATGTTGCAATGCCGCGCCGACATGCCGCGAGGTGCTCGGGCCGTGCAGCAACCGATACCTTGACGCGAACATCGCGGTCGAGCCGGTCGAGGATGCGCATCAGCCGGTCGACGGTGAAGCGGTCGAGCTTGACCTGGCGGATGCGCGAGAAATCGGCCGCCGCGATACCTGTGCGGGCCTGGGCATCGCGGACGGTCAGTTTTTCCTTGTCGAGCGTCTTGACCACTTCGGCGGCGAGGATCGCGCGGAGCTGACGCAGGCTCGCATCGGCCACGTCGAAATCGGCAAAGACATTGCCTGACCCGCGCACCAGTTCGATGTCGTCCTTCTGTTCGGTCATTCCAGCATCTCCTTCAATCGTCTGATCCGCTCGCGCACGAGGTCGATCTCGCGCTGCGGCGTCGATATTCCCTTCGTCGACTTCTTCTGGAAGGCATGCACCACCCAGATATCGTCATCCAGTTGCAGGGCGTAGACGACACGGTAGGCATCGCCGCGCTCCTTGATCGCCAGCTCCCAAACACCGGAGCCGAGACCAGCGAGCGGCTTGGCGATGTCCGGCGCCCCGCCATCGGCCACGATCGTCAGCGCATCGAGCGCCTTGTCGATCGCACGGGCCGGGAACGCCCCGAAATCCTTGCGCGCTGCCTTGATCCACGAAATCGGTCGAAGCGTTGGGGCGCGACATGATCCTATGTAGTCATATCTGACAACACTTGTCAATCGGGTATGTCGGGATGTTTGCCAGCGTGATCGAAGCGAAGCTTTCGTCTAACCATGTTTTCGGATTCATCCTGGTAGGACGTTCCCCACCTTCCCTGACCGCCCTCGTGCCGTGCGGAGATCAAAACCGAGGCCTTCCATCCGGCTCCGCAGACGCCCTTGGCGATGCCGAACGGCAGCCAAAGGCGCTGCCAATTCCTGCGGTGAATATAGACGTCAATCTCCGCATCGCCCAATATATGCACGGCAGTTCGTGTGGAGATTGGGGAGTCTATTCTCCGCCAAACGCATCGAACCAGAGCGACCGGATGCGAAAAGTCGGTCGCTTAAGCCTTTTCAACCGACCGATATGCCACTCCGATCCGGTGCCTGGCGCTTCCGCGTCGGAGACGAACTGCATCGAAAAAACGCCGCGCCGACGCCGCATTCGAAAAGCTGTCGCGCGCGCCCTTTCCTTTACAACCTACGCGACTCCTGTGACGTTCGACGACGGTCCAGCCAAACAGATCGAGCGTGACCGTGAGCTGATAGTCGCGTGGGACGTTGCGCGCAGTATCGAAAGCCCGCCAGTGCTCGCGGCATTCGAAGTGCTTTGCCATGAAAAAGCATTGCTCACACCGAAACCCGCAAATCCAACGCAGAAATTGAATCACCGCCCTGCCCTGTGATTCAAATCTTCGATTAAGCATCGCAGGGGCCCTGCTATCCGAGCTTGGGCCACGCGGCCTGACATTTTCCGCGAGGACCTAAAGCATGCGGCGGAGGCCGCGCTTTCGCCGTCGATGCGACAAAATGATGACAACGTGGGCTATCTGAATTTGATCTCATCCCACTCGTTGAGGGTTGGCTTGACCCAGGATCTGATCGCGTTGGGCGCTGACGGTGTCGCGATCTCGAATGCAATGCTCTGGGATTCTGCATCGACGGTGCTGCGATACGGCAGGAAGCTGCGGGCATATTCAAGCGCAACCGCACGGTTTCTGGGAAACGATCCGCAATAAGACGAGGGATTGATTCCGGACAACGAAGTTTCGATACTGGCTTTATTGAAACAGCATCTTCTCGAGTGCATCCGCCAGTTCACATCGCTTCTTGGCAGGGAGCCGGTCCAGATTGCGTTGCTTCCATAGGACGGCAGGCAGGTGCCAAGCTTCCGGTATGCCGAGAAGTTGCCAGTCCGGCTCTCCGCGTTTGAAGCCGACCAGAAACCGCCGATGCGCATCGGGCATGTCGGCAACCATCGCAGCGATGGTTGCCTCGCGCGCTTCTTCAAGATCGGCCAGCGCGATCGGCTCATGCGTCATTCCGACAAAACCGCGCTCGAATTCCTCCACAATCGGTTTTCGTGTCGGGGCAAGAACTTCGCCAATCGGGCGATGGTGACTGATGACGTAGACAAGGAATGCGCGCCGCAGCTCGTCGCTTATACCTTCGTGCGCCAGGAGATCGCGCACGTCGAAAAGGTCGCGAGGGTGCTGGCGGTCAAGCGCCGCGACGATCTTGCCCGCATAGAGATCTTCGAAGGACACGATCTGCATCTCGGCAAAGCCAAAGGCGTCTTCGACTGTTGGCACAACGCTCCGCAAGGCAAGATCGTAGACGGTGCCGCGCAGTACCGGCGTTACCTCGATCTTGATCTGCACGCCTCCAGCGCGGACGAGCAGCTTGGTGACGATTTTCTCGTCGGCCGAGCGCGAAGCATGGACCTTCGCATCCGGTATTTTGCGTTCGATCCGTTTCGCTATTCGCAGCATGGCCGCGTTGATCGCGGCAAGCGACCTGGCGCGATCCTCGACCGGCAGATAGGTCAGGTCGATGTCCACCGACAGGCGCGGCATGTCGCGCACGAACAGGTTGATCGCGGTACCGCCTTTGAGGGCGAAGGCTTCTTCCTGCGCTACGAAAGGAATGGTGCGGATGAGAAGGGCGACCTGTTGCCGGTAAGAGTCGAGAAAGGCCATGATGCCCGCTACCCCGCCAGATCGGACGGCACGGTTATGTGGTAGCCGGGGTCGAGCGTGCCACCTTTGACCAGGACGCGCTTCCCCGATCCAAGATCGACACGGGTCACATCGAGACGGGATCGCCAGGCATGCCGGTGGCGGTCGGCGAAGAACAGGAATAGCCGTTTCACCTTCACGCTGGCGCAGGTCTCCAGCAGGGTTTGCAGGCGACGCGGGCTGAGATCGCTCAGCCCTTCCATCAGGGCATCGACCTGATGGAAACTCTCATGTCTGGGCAACTCGTCGAGCAATTCGAGCGCGGCACGTTCCTTGCTCGCATAGCGGATGGGTAAGCTCAGATCTGCGGCGCTGACCATGACGGGGCTCGGCTCCGCTTGTGCGCCGGCATCGCCGGGAAACAGACGCAGACTGTTGTGCCAGCGGAAGGCTACGTCGAGCGGCAAACTGTCCAGCCATGTCGGCGGTCGCTTCGGCCCGTAGAGGTGAACCTCGCGCATCTCCGCCGAAAGGTAATGGGCATAGCCTAGCTGTTCGAGTGCGGTGCGCCCGCCGACGGTCAGCGGCAGGTCCAGCACGGTCTGGAGCGAGATAACCACCTGCGGCCATGTCAATGGCGCGCGCGAGCGACGATAGACCCGCCGCGCCGGACTTTCGAGCCAGCCAGCGCGGACATACTGGCTGCGCAGCGCCGATGAATAACCGTGCGCCTCCATCCACGCGGCATCGGCCAGGAGTCCCTCAGGGAGTTCCCGCTGAAGCCGGTTTAGCTTGCTGTCAGAACGCTTAGCCATGATTAGTGTTTTGGCATATCTTCAAACCAAAATCCAGTTTGAAGCTTTCCGCTTTTGCCAAGCCAAGCTTGGTGTTTGGCGCAGTCTACAAACCTTATGCTCGGACTCAGGGCCCAAACCTGCGGTCGAACTCACGCCTCAGCCGCGAGATCTCGGACGTCTAGTCTGCGAGATATCCGCGCTGACAACGTTTCGGCATCCCGCTCAAAAGCAGACCAGTTCTCCTAATCTCCGCATTGCGCAATACATTCGCGACAGTTCATGCGGAGATTGGAAAGCCTATTTTCCAATCTCCGCATGAAACCATGCCTACGGGATGTGAGTCGCTCGCCTATGCTTCTTCAACGGACCGATATTCCACTCCGATCCGGTGCTTGGCGCTTCCGCGTCGGCTACGAACTGCATCGACAAAACGCCGCGCCGACGCCGCATTCGGAAAGCTGTCGCGCGCGCCCTTCCCGTTACAACCTATGCGACCCCACTGACGTTCGACGACGGTCCAGCCAAACAGGTCGAGCGTGACCGTGAGTTGATAGTCGCGTGCGATGTTGCGCGCGGTGTCGACAGCCCGCCAGTGCTCGCGGCATTCGAAGTGCTTTGCCATGAAGAGACATTGGTGCACCGCAACTCTCAAATCCAACGCAGAAACTGAATCACCGCCCTACCCTGTGATTCAAATCTTCGATCAGGCATCGCATATGCACTGCTTTCAGACCATGGCCCACGCAGGTCTGGAATTGTCCGCAAGGTCTCGCGCATCAAGAATTCCGTAACGGATTGTCCAACTTGATTTAAACGCAGCATCCGGTCAGTCGTTGTATTTAGCGTCCTAAAATGCTACGGCTAGCCTAGGAGAATTGCGATGAGCTTCGACGATCAACCTGGAGAATCTGGAGTGGTCAAGGCAGCCGCGAAGTGGGATCCTTCAGGCGGAGTGAACCCAGAGTGGCTCTATAAGACCGGGGATGATTTCCTTGGCCACGATTACGAGCCATCGCAGGGACGAGTTGAATGGAATTCTATTCTCGGATTGATGTTAGCAATTGCATTCATCTTTATCGCTATTTTGAGCTGGTAACTCATTCGTCGTCACCACGAAGGCGTCTTTGAATTGTGTTACGCTCCCGCTGGTCGTGATCATAGAAGCGCTCGTTAAAGCGATCGTTTGCTCCACCCAAGCCTTCTCGGCGCTCCTCGAACTCCCGCCGCTTGTCGCTGTAGCGAGATGTGTTGGCCTCATAACGATCACCAAGTGACGATGCGCCTTCGTCGATCCGGTCTCCGATAGATCCATCACTCGATCCATTCACGAGGTTTCGTGGCCCACCAACATTTTGGCGCGGCGTGCTGGCGCGAAGGTCGGACTCGCTGAAATCGCCGGGCCCAGTGACATTGCCGACCAAGGAGCCGCGTTCAGGGATGAGATCATTGAAGGGGGCAACGCGAGCATCGTAATAATCGGCGATAATTTCTCTCGCTACAAGCTCATAGGTTGCCTGCTCTTGCGGATTGTAGTCGGTGCGGGCCAAGCTCGGGGCCGTCACCCCAAGTTCCATGGCCTTTTCCTGATACCTTGATGCAACAATCTGAGACATATCGAAGTTGAGGTTCGCACCGTACCCTTCGCGATTGGAGGTATTGTTGCTGAGGGACGTCGAAACTTCATCGATTGCAGCAATGCGCTCATCAATGCGCCGGATCTCTTCGAGAGCTTGCTCACGAGAATAGGAATTATCCGAATAGCCCTCGCTTCGATTAAAGCTGCCGCTCTGCGAGTAGCTGCCATTATCCTGTGTAGCATTCGACCCGTTGGAGCGACCGTCAGAGGTCGACGAATCGAGTCCGTTGCTTTGTATACGATCGTTTCCACGGTTCACGAGGTCGGTGCGCAACCGTCCTCCATTGATGCCAGTTTGGGCGCCGGCATTAATACCAAGGCCAGAGCCCCTGCGAGGACTTCCTCCAGAATTTCCTCTACCGGCAGTGCCAGATACGCCAATACTCCCGCCACGAGTAGTCTCAAGACGATCAATGTTGGTTTGCTGATCGCCCGAAGAGCGCGAAATCCTGTCACCTTCGCTTATACCGTCTCTCGAATCGAGCGACTGATTGTCAAACCTCTGAAAATTTTCACCAGAGCGATATCCTGCAGAGTTTTCGCTTCCGCTCGAGTTGCGGACGCCGGTCGTTTGACGTGCCGAGGTTCGGTCGAGGAACGAAAGCGCACGCGAACGCTCCTCGGTGAGGCTGTTGCGAGCCGTCTCGAGCTCGGAAAGCGTCTGCTGGCGCTCGGAATTTGCGAACTGGCTCAAAGAGGCACCGAAGGCGAGGCGGCTCATTCCGGGTGATGTATCGAAGACGGTAGAACCGTCAGCCATCGTCCGCGTGAAAGTACCGTTGGGATTGACGGTCGACTGCACAGCAACTCCACCCGTGAAGGATGGCGCAGTGTTCCATTGGTTAGACTGCCGGTTGAAGCTCGACAGGTTCATGAAACTTTCGTTTCCGTAGGAGTAGTTGCCCGTCGTCCGTTCCACGGCCGCCGCTTCCGCTGCAGCCTGTGCTGGAGCGAGCATGGAGGTCGCCTGCGACGAGACGGCCATCGCTCCCCGCGCCATGCCGGCAGCAAGGAACGGGATCGACATCATCAGGAAGCCTGCGATCGTCGCGGTATCCGCGTTGACCGCATCGATACCGGCCATGCCTGCCATCGTGATGCCGCCCGGTGCGGTCGCATTCAGAGAGTCCGATGCGCGGTCCATGATGAACATGTGCAGGACCACATAGAGTGGCCCCCATGCGGCCAGATAGAAGAAGCCGGTGAAATAACCTTTCAGCGCGGTTACCCCTGTGCGCGGAAGAAGGAAGAGCGGAAAGAGGACCGGGAACATCGCATAGAAGACGACGGTCAGCACGATGTTGAGAAGCGGGACCCACGTCATCGCTTGCTGTGTGATCGACGTGTAGGTGTTGCGCGCCTGTTCCTCGGCGCGGAGCATGGCGAATGTATCGCCATCAGCCGCACCGAGATTGGCTCGCGCTTCGAGGAAGGCACTCACCAGCGAGCGTTGATGGAAAATCTGTTGTGCGGTCTGACTGCTACCGTGGAACTGATTGGCGATGACTGGGAGGTCGGCGATCAGTTTGGCGCGAGCTGCTGCGGGAGTGAGGCCTGGAAAGAGCTTGCGGCCCTCCTCCTCGAGCTGCGCATCGGTATAGGTGATAATCCCGCTCTGAAGGCTCGTGTATCCTGCCTGGCAAGTCACGATCGTCGGGGTGCCCGTGGCAGGGATCCACTTCATACCCCGCGCCGGCGAGCCGGGGCCCATATCGGTCAGGATGTCGTTCGAGTTGGCGATCGTGTCGAAAGACATATGGCCGAGCAGGATGTCATAGAAGAGGCACTGCTTGAAATACTCCTCTAGATTGGCGCTGATGCGGGGATCGCGAATCTGGAAATCCCGCGTGCGATCCCAGAGCCTCGCTCCATAGATCATACCGTTGTTCGACATCTGCAGGGTGCCAGGCATCGTGAAAACCGTCTCGGCCGTGCGGGTCAACCAGTCGCCGGCAGTCGAGCTGACCGAGGCGATGAGGGCCAGACCAACCGGGACGTTGCCGACCGTCGAGGGTGCCAGACTGGGATTGAGGCGATCGGTGACTTGCACGGTGGTCGTCGGGACGATGAGTGCCCCGTACATTAGCGTCGCACCCAGAAACCAGTTGAGCCAGGCGCGCCAGTTCAAACTGAAGGCGACGATCAGAAGCGTGTATATGAAACCCATCACCATCACGACCCGGAGAAGCGAACGGAAGCCCCCTCCCCCCGTCCATGCGGAGACGGCGTTGAGGACGTTGACGATGTATTCGCCGCCGCCGATCGTGTAGATCTCCATCATGGCCCCTGATCCTTACTGGACGCCTTGGTTCGACAGCGACGTGCTGAAGGACAGCGCCGCCGACATCTGCGGGGAGAGATTGTTGCGGAGCGTGCCTTCCAGGAAGACCGCGCGCTGGATGACGTGCTGCGTTCGATCGAGGCGCAGGTTCATGCCTTGGGAATATCCATCGAGGACGTGGCGCACGGAGACGATCTGGTCACGCCATTGCGACAGCGCTTCCTCGTTCGCGTTCTGGAACGTCCCGACACCCCGGGATGCGTAGCCGTAATATTGCTGCGCAAGCGCATCGAGCAGATCCATCGACACAATCTCGGCCAGATCGTTCATGTCGTTGGCTGTCATTCCGCCAAGCGTCGCTGCCGCGTTGACCGAAATGATCTTGTAGAGCGGGATCGTCGTCGCGCCGAGCAGTCCGATCTCGTCCGACGTCAGCGCGGTGTTCGACCGGACCTTGGCATTCATGCTCTCGATCATCGCACGGACGCGAGGCTTCAATGCCTGCGCCTGGTCGACCGACATGGTCTGAGTCGTCGGATTGAGACACTTGTCGGTCGTATCGCACTTCAGCATCGTGACCGAGTTCGTGCCGTCGAGAAGCGCCGTCAGGAGCGCGCGATCGCCTTGCCCGAAGAACTGGTAGCCGCGCTTTCCGCTCGCATCGCCATCCTGATAATAGATGACGGTCCCCACGAACGTCATGAGGTACTCACGGAATTGGGGAGAGAAGCTTGGATAGCTCTGCTTCAGCATATCCCACGTGAAGTTGTAGCTTTCCGACGGAATGTTCGGATCGCTGTTCGCAGCGATCGTCGACTCCCGCTGACCGCCGGTCCCGCATTCGTGACGGCCTTTCGCCCAGTCCGAGAAGAGTCCCTGGCTGTTGCCGATCGACTTGCAGATCTCCGACGACATGCGGTCCGACTTTCCCCACAGACCGCCGACGAGATTTTGAGCGGTCTCGCAGCTGTTCATGTTGAACTGGTTCATCTGCTGAGCCTTTTGCGCCATCTCTTCGATCGTCGAGGCGATCTGCGGGCTGATCGACTTGATGGCGAGCTGGAAGGCGAAGCCGAGCGCATTGTTGGCGGTCGCCTTCAACATCGCGACGATCTCGTCGGTGTTGATGAAGGAGAAGCTGCCCGAGAAGACGTCGATGCCGCCGCAACCCGCCTTGATCGAGGGCAGTTGCAGATTGACCGGGTTCACGCTCTTCTGCGGAAACCGTGTCCAGATGTTCCCACCCGAATAATAGCCCGCGGATTGGCCCTGATAGGCGGTCGGCCCGGTCGCGTTGGCCGCCGCGCCCATGTCGTTGAAGAAATCGTTGAGCTCGGCGCCAACCTGCGCGCTGACCGGCGCAGCGGCCATGCTTGTCGCCGCCAGCGCGCAGAGCGCCACACAGGCGGGTTTTGCGAAACGGACGGCGATGCCGCCTCTCGTCCGAGTAGACATCAGTAATCGCTCCCTGGCTCGATCTGCGTGAGGTAGAAGATGCGCTGCATGACTTCGTCGGCCGCCATGACGCCGTAGCCGATCGGGATCGGCTGCTTGGTTTGCGTGTCGAACAGAACGATCGCCGGCACGGTGCCTCCCTGGAGACCCATTCGCTGGTACTGTCCGCTGTCGATCACGTAGTTCGGGAAGAGCTCATTCGGACCGCCGTCCATTGACACCGCCAGCACTTCGAGGCCGTAATTTTCGGACAACGCGCGCATGACCGGCGAGAACGTCCGGCACGCCGAGCAGCTCGAAGAGTAGAAGTAGAAGACGCCGTAGCGCTGCGTGAGCGCCTGCATCGATCCCTCGCGCTGGTCGCGGCGGTCCGTGAGCCAGGTCTGCTTGGCCAAGGTGCCCACTGGCCGTTCGAGTGTGTAGTCGAGCTCGGGGTTCTGCCAGATCGACCTGCTCCACGTATCGGCGAAGGTCGACGCACGATCGAGCTGCTCACGCTGGAAGCGGATGTAGTTGACGATGTTCTCGGAGGTGGGTTCGAGGATCGCGAGCGCCTTGAGTTCGTCGAGCTGCTTGGTGATCGCCGCCATTCGCTCCACGGCGGGTACGGTTTGGGCGGGCTGTTGCTCCCTCTCCCTCGACTCGCGCTTCACCTTCTCGGAATTGCAGTAGAACCACGATCCGAGCTTGCGCTCGTCGCAGTAGAAGGCATCGCGCTGGGACGCCGGGTCCGCCGTCTGCGCCAAACCGGGAGCGGTAGCCGCGGCGATAACGGCCGCAAGACTGAGCAAAGCGGGCTTGTTCACGAGCATTTCCCTTCGTCGAGGTCGAGCATCTGCAGGAGGAAGGCGGTCTTGAGGTGACCCCGACCACGGTCGATCATCCGGATCATTCCGCCGGACAGGGTCGTCGCGCCGTCGAGGCCGGCGTCGGTGAGGCAGAAATCGAAGGCGCTATCGCCCGCCCGGGAGATCCAACCGCGTTCGAGCAGTCGGCCGATCGCGGCCACAAGCTCCGCCCTCGATGCTGGACACAGGAACCAGTCCTGGATGCGCGAGAACATCTCATCCTCGCTGGCAGCGAGATGGCGCCCGATCGCGACACTGATCGCCAGATCGAGCACCTCGGCAACTGGGAATCGGTCCCCTTTTTGAAACGTAGTGACTTCGCCGCCCGACACTTCAAGTCCCTCCATTCAGAGTGTAGTAGTCTTCGATCTTGGTCTGGATCTGGATCGACATTTCGATCTCGTCGGGCAGCTTGGCCGCATCGACGAACTCAGCGTAAACCTCGCGGAAATCCATCCGGCTGAGGTCGAGCTGCTGGAACTGGGCAATGAGGAAACCCTCGCAGTCGGGCTCCTTGGCCTCGCCCCATCGCATCCCGAGCTGGGCCTTGCCTTGCTCGTTGAGGATGCGGACCAGCTTGCTCCCGTAGCAGCAGTAAGATTGCTTGCGCGTCACGCAGACGCCGAGGATCTTGTCCGAGCAGTAGGTGCCGACATAATGGCAGAGCCCGGCGTCATCCCTCTTATCGACGTCCCGATCCTGGCTGTTGCAGAGCCACGGCGTGAGAAGGGGAACGCCCTTCCCGCTGCAGCAATTGGACAGCCCGAACACCTTCTTCGTGCATTTGAGGTTCTCGCCGCTGAAGATCTTGAGCTGGTTCGGATCGAACTCGTCCCTGAGTTCGCCTAGGACGTTCATGGCGACCATCGCGTCCTTGAACTCGGTCGAAGCCTCGCGCGTGACACTCGTGCACTCGCCGTCGATGCAGTAGAGGTCGCCCGCGCAAACGTAGGCAGGCGGCGGAGACGCGCCCGTGTCCGGTGTCGTGCACTGGAACCAGCGATCATAGACGTTGCAGGTGATGCCATTGGCGTCGTAGCTCAGACATTCGTCATGGCTGAGCGAGCATTCCGGACGTGCCTCGAGCGCAGCACAGTCGTTCGCCGGAAGCAAACCCTGGCACTGATACGTGCGGCTCCACTCCCAGCACGGGCGGGTTACGGGCAAGCCATTCATGACGCGCGTCTCGTTGGGAGCCGTGCAGGTCTCGCTTTGGAGCGAGCACGTCGCTCCACCGATCGTGGCTTCGCATTGTGTTTCGTCGACGGACTCGCTGACAATCGAAATCGTGTTCCGCTCAATGCCGCCGGAGACCGCAGTTTGCGCGGGGCAAGAATAGGTCAGACGGTAAATTGGGTCGCCGGGTTCGGAGCAGTAGCGAGTGCGTCCATTGTCGTACCACTGGAGGCACCCTTGGCCTATCCGGACCCGGTTGATCTCCTGACAACCGCCGACATCGAGCTGGCCTTGAATGGCGGCGCATTGCCGCGCGCCTAGATTGACATCCCTGTCGAACCCCTCATCGCAGGTGTACTCCCAATACCGGGACCCCTGTGTCTGAATTGTCAGAAGAGCCCTGCACGTCCGCGCTTCGTCAAAAGGCTGCGAACCCTGGTTGCAACTCTCGAGATAGGTGGTCGATCCACCGCCCCCGGGAGGCAGTGGATTGCATGAACCGCTCGATCCACCCGGGCTAGCGCCGGGACCGAGATAGGTGTCGGGATCGCTTTCGATGGCGGATGCCGCGGAGAGATCGATCGCCGCAGGATCGACGACCTTGCGGTATGGATCTACGACGACGCGATAGTCCTGCTGATAGCGCTGCGCTTCGCCGGCCGTCGTCAGGCCGATCGCATCGTCAGCATAATCGAGCGATGGCAAATCGGTCCCTCCGTATGTCGGGACGTTCGCTTGCGCACCATCGGCGAGGATGGACCCGTTCGTGGCATCGCGGACGCCCTCCCCGATCGCCTCGCCCTCTGCGCGCGCATCGGCCGAAGTCATCTGGGCATGGGCGAGCTGACCCGTCGCAACGAGAACGGCACAAGCAAGAACGAGGCCGCGGATGTTCACCGCTCAGACCTGTAATTGGCGAGCGCAACCCGCGAGACCGGCGCGCCGGGGCCGTTGGCGTTCGAGAAGGTCTCTAGCACGTAGCCAACGCTGACGTTGCCGGCGACCCGGTTGTGCGGAGGCGGCGTGGTCACGCAGTCGAGCTGGTCGCAGGGTTCGAAATCGCTCGAAAGCGCGACGTAGGTCGGTACCCGGTCGACCCGAAACGACCGGAACAGCCGCGGATCGATCGCGACGTTGCTCGCGCCAGCCTGGTCCACAACATTGCGGATGCCGGTGATGAACGCCTGCGGGTTTCCGGCCGAGAAGCCACGGAACACGACGACGCCACCAGCCTTCGTCGTGTCCTCGATCATCTTCGCGAGAGATTCCTCGGGCATCGAAAGGCTCGCGAATGCGATGAACAGTGGAGCACCTTCGGGATTGGCCATGCCCGCTTTCGCGCCGACGACCATTTCGTCGAAGTCGAAAGGCCCGTCACCGCCCGCAATATCGGACACATCGAGACCTTCGATCGAAGCGTAACCCTCGTTGACGATCGTCTGCGCCTCTTCCTGATGTTCCTCGCCATTGGAGGTCACGTAGTCGAAGAGTGCCTGGGCATCCTGCTGGAATTCGCCCGCGCGCGCTTCGATGGCCTGCGGATTGAACCCGTCGGTGCTCTGGGCGAAGACTGCGGTTACGCAGCCGATGAGGCTGAATCCGGCGAGCGACATGGCAATTCTGCGGTTCACGGCGGTCCTCCGTCCTACAGCACGCAGCAATTGCGCTTGCGCCAAAGGAGGAAGCCGACGTCCTCTCCCTTGACCGGGTAAACCTGCCCAGATCTGGGCAGGATGGTTGTCGCCCCGATCGGCGAGCAGCTTTCGCGTCCGCTGACCATCGGCGTCGGATTGACCTGCTGAAGCCGATACTGGCTCTTCTTGAGGATTGGCATGATGTACTTCGAGCAAAGGGCCTTCGAGCCGCTGGTCCCCCAGGCGAGGCCCTGACGATGCATCTTGTAAATCATTCTCTCGGCCGCGAGCCGCGCCGACTGCTTAATGCCGACATTGGCTCCGATATTGCCATTCATCGGATACATCGGACCCTGGCAACCCGAACACCAGAACAGCTCATCGATAGGCAGCTTGGCGGTCGAGGCGATGCAGTCGGCCGAACACGCGGCCTGCGCGATCGGCGAGGTGAAGAGCGCCGCTTCTGGATTGAGCAGCGTCGTCAGCTCGTCGTCCTGCCAGAGCGGATCGATCTCGCTCATATAGGCAATGTCGAAGGAGCTCGCCTCAAGGCACAGGAAGTCGGTTACGACCTCCAGCCAATAGAGGAGCGGATAGATGTAATAATGAACGTGATATTTGGCGGTGTTCTGCGATTTTCCTCCGATTTGCGAAGAGTTCGACGCATAGCCGTTACCGATCGGGAAGCCCGGGTCGAGCTTGATGCCTCCGAGATTTGGAAAGCACCACGGTTTTGTCGAGACATCGACAAGGCGCACGGGTTCCCAGAATCCCATCGCAAGACCGACGCGCGGCACGGGCGTTCCGCACGCGCAGATCGGCAGATCCGGATTCTTGGTATCGGCGCGCGAGGACGGCCAGATCTTGAGCGATCCGAGCGAAAGGGGAAACATGCAGCCCCAGCACACATCCGTGATCGGATTGACGAACGATCCGGAACAACGCCCCGGGCCGGAAGGGAGCCCTTGGGCGGACGCCGGCGCAACGAAAGCAAGGGCGGCCAGCGCCCCAATCGCGGCAAGCCACCTACGCAACATCGTCGGTCTCCCTGAAGAGCCACGCATCGTCCGCGGCGTTCTTCAGCCTGGCCCATGCCCAGCCCTGAACGGCCAAGAAGGTAGAGGCCGCGGCCAGGCTCGGGAGAGCGGCGGACCCGATCAGCTGGCGAAGCTCGCCAAGGAACAGAAGTGCGGCAGCGAGAACCAGGCCGGCTGCGATGACGCGGAAGCGCGCAGCCCGCAGCTCCTTGGTTTCCGGAGCGGCCAGCGGAACCGGGATCATGTCGTGCCAGGACGTCACGATGGCCCCCGGGGGATAGCTTGTTCGGTAATCAGCAGGAGATCGCCCTTCGCCTCGACGAGCGCGGGCGTGCGGGTGATGCCGAAATGACTGGAGAGCTTGCCCTCCTGGTCGAAGTAGAACCGGCGTTGGTGGGTCCTCATGGATTCGAAGGGCGAACCGTCGACGAAGATGATCTTCGCGCGTTCATCGGGTTCGTGTCCGAGCGCCCATTCAACCTCGGCGGGATCGTCGCCGTCCACGAAGACGAGCTTCTTG
Source organism: Aurantiacibacter zhengii (assembly GCF_003584125.1). Classification (GTDB taxonomy): domain Bacteria; phylum Pseudomonadota; class Alphaproteobacteria; order Sphingomonadales; family Sphingomonadaceae; genus Alteraurantiacibacter; species Alteraurantiacibacter zhengii. The sequence continues at coordinate 126,318 of NZ_QXFL01000007.1, read as the reverse complement.
GAGAGCCCCGAAGTCGCGAGCGGATTAACCTGCTGACCACGCGCCGCGATCAGATTGCCCTGGTGGTCGCGAATGTCGTTCTCGACCACGATCGCGGGATCGAATTCCCACGAACGCGTCTCTTCGGCACGCGCCATTCCCGGAACGGGAACCGGACGCATGACGCGATCCTTCACTTTCGCGGCGAACTGCTGGTTCATCTTGTCGAGCTTGCCGGTCGCCTGCGCATGATCGAGACGCGCCTTGATGACGGACAGGAGGTCGGGCTCGATGACGGGCCAGGTCTGACCCATCTGGCCATGATCCTGCGCCTGCGCCTGCGCAGTCGGCATCGACGGCGCCGTCGCAGCCGCGGTGACGGCGGCGCATGAGAGGATGACGAGACGATACCTCACAGGATCGCCACTCCCGTTCCAACGAGGCGGTCGCGGCACACGAAGCCGATGTGCGAATAGCGGCTGTCGAAGCCATCCTTGTGGTGAGTGGCCGCGAACACGCAGCCTTCCGGAACGACGCCGAGAGGACCTTCGGTCAGGGGATCGCCCCGTTTGGTGAGCGGCTTGATCGATGCGATGCGCTCGCCATTGACCAGCACGTCACGGCCTTCGCGGGTCACGAAATCGCCGGGCAGACCGAAGGCGATCTTGGCGAAGGCGCCAGGCTCTTCGCCGAAATACTTCTGGGTGACCGGATCATGGCCCGGGTGGAATATCACGTAATCCCCGCGGTCGGGAAAGCGGCCACTTTCGACAAGGAACGCCCAGTTCGGCAGCGAATCCGTTGCGTTAATCATGAAGGCATGGGTCTCGCTCCATTGCTGCAGGGACGTCACCGCCGTTCCGACGCCGAAAAGCGCGGCGATCGCGAGTAGCTTGCCCTTGGTCGACAGCCGCTTGGCTCTATTGTTGAACACCGCCCTGCCCTCCCCCGTTCGCGGCCATGAACGCCTGCATTTCCTGCTCGACACGCGCGTCTTGCGTTTGTTGCATGTCGATCGAAGCCTGGGCGATTTGCGGGCGCGGCACCTTCGCGTAGACAGCCGCCTTTACGCTCTGGGTGACATCCGGAACCTCGCCGCCGATCACAGCCTCGTGCACGAGAACGACCTTCCCGCTCTTCGACAGGCCGGCGACGGTCCGATCGAGTGTAGCCATGAAAACGGCCGTTTCCTGGGCGGCGGTCTGTTCGTCGGAACTCGATCGCGCCTGGGCCTGCAGATATTCGCCGATGATGCCTTGCAGCTGAAGCTGCACGAACTCTTGGCGTCCCCCATCTTCAGAGACGAGGTTCTTGGTGACCCAGGCTCCCCAGATGAAGATGGCGGCGGCGGCAGCGAGCAGCGCGATCTCCCGGGGTGAAAGACCCGCGAAAGCGCGTTTGGCAGCCACTGTCTTGGGCCTGCGAACTTCGGCGGTCGCCGCACGATCGGCATTCTCGAACAGATCAGTCATTGTCACCTCCAGCGACTTCGAAAACGGAGCGAAGGCTCGCGCGGCGAAAGAAAGCGATGAGAACCCAGGTGCCGCCGAGGACCGTGAATACGATCGTTTGGAATTGCGCCTGTCGAGCCGCGTCGGCCGCGAGGAAGCGCGCGGTCAAATTGTCCAGCTGAAGCATCGTCCCAGAAAGGGTGAAGCTGCCGAGGAGGACGAAGAACAAGGTCGCGACGCCAAGGGTCGCGAGGCCCGTCGTGGCGAACCACCCGATCAGGCGGAGCGCAACGGCCATTGCGTCTTGGCCGCGTGCGATCCGGGTGTGCGGGGATCCGGCGTGTGCAAACGCGTTCATTCCGCGGCCTCCAGCATATGATGGCTTTCGGGAAAGGCTACTGCCTCGATCGCATCGTGCATCGGGAAGCCAAGGTGGACGTAATCCTCGATGTCGGCGAAGACGTCGGGGCTCGAGGAATAGAGCGTTGCCGAATACCGATCGAGGACGAGCCGCCCGATGCTCTCGGTGTCGGGCCCCCGGATGAACACGTCCGAGTAGTCCACGCCGTTGCGCTTCAAGGACCGCAAGAGCGCCTCGGTCATGTTGTCCATCTCGAAGCGATCCGAATTGCGAAAGTCGGAGATCGTCTCGCCCTTCTGCTGAAGGATGAGGAACCAGTCGGAGTTCTCGAGCGCGGCGCGCGACCCCTCCGACTTGTAGTAATCGTGGATCGATTGCGTCGCCGTGATGAGCGAACCGCCATATTTGCGGCAGGTGCGCGAATAAGTCTCGACGAAGTCTGCCATCGCCCCGCCCTTCAGCATCTGCCAGGCCTCATCGATGATAAGCGGCTTAGGGATCGAGCGGTCCATCCGGCGCATCACCTGCGAAGCGATGAACATCACGGATGTCAGCACCACGCCGCGCAACTCCTCGCGCGTCGCCAGATCGGAAAGCTCGAAGACGGTGAGGTCGGCTGACAGGTCCAGATTGGCATCGCCGAGGAAGAAGCGACCGAATGTCCCGGTCGAGGCGAACGGCAGCAGCGAGGTCGCAAGATCGTAGGCGAAGGGATGTTCGGGCTGCTTGAGCGCCTCGATGATGTGGTCCACCGTTCCATCGCGACCCTCTGCTTCCCAGACGGCGTTGACGGCCTGGTCGATGAGCCCGCGCTCGGTGTCGTTCAGTCGGGTCTCGTTCCGCGCCATCTGCGAAATGATCGACTTCAACATGGCGAGGCAGTCGACCAGATAGTCGTCGTCGCCCTGGGCCAGCTCTTGGTCGATCATCCGGAAGGGGTTGATCGAAATGCCCGAAGAGAGCTTGAATTCGGTAAAGGTGCCGCCGAGCGCCTTCGCCATGTGCTCGAAACTGCGACCGTCATCGATCACGATCGTCTTCGCGCCGACGCCGGCGAAGCTCGCCGTCAGATCCTGAAGGAGGACCGATTTCCCCGAGCCCGACTTGCCGGCGATTGCCACGTTGTGGTTGCCGGCACCGTTCTGGAACGGCGACCAGAATTGCGGTTGCCCCCGGCGCCCGATGAACAGCAGATGCGGAATGTTGCCGCCTACATATTCACCCTGGATCGGTGCGATGGCCGCGACGTTCGTGGAGCGCATGGTGCGCAGCCGCTTCATGCGCTTGTAATCGGAATCGAGCCCGTCCGCGAGCATGAGCGGGAAATGGGCCATGAAGGCGGGCAGCTGGATATGGGTCTCGTCGATCAGGTCCCACCCGCTCGCCTTGTAGAGCGCCTTGAGCGTTCGCTCGCAGGGCTCGCCACGTCCCTTGGGCGCGAGGATCGAAACCGCATAATAGCATGAGACCAGCTTTTCGCCCTGCTTCACACGGTCTTGGATGAACTGCCATTCGGCGGCCTCTGTGCGAAGCTTCGGGACGAGCTTGACGCCCTTTCCCTCCGCCAGCGAGCTCGTGCGCGCGAACTTGTATCCCGCCTTGCTTTCCGAAGACTCCTGCCCGGGGATGACCCCGCACACGGTCTGGAGGACCGGGCACGGCAAGTTCAGCTTGGGATTGAAGATATCGCCGATGATCTTCTGCGTGTCCCACGGAGCCCAGCGATCGGGGAAATTGCGTACCGCCATCGTCCGGATGTCGAAGCGCTCGGGAACGAAATCCTTCATCTCCGGCACGCCCTCGACAGAGGCACCCGTTGGGCGGAGCGACTGCGCATGAAGGATAAGACGATCTTTCTCGACATGGGTGACGAGATCGCGGCGGACGCATTGTTCGTTGATTGGGTCGAACCGGTTGTACCCCGGAACCTCGTCTCCAGCTCCGGTCGATGGAGCCAGGATCTCGTCGAAAAAGCGGATCAGATCGGTGGGCTCGAATTGCTTGATTGGAACGTCGATCGATTCCAGCGCCGAAATGGTTCCGTCGCGCATCGTCACCAGATCATCGGTCGTCAGCCCGGAGCCCTGACTGACGCCGACCGACATGACGACACGGTAATTGCGGACGAAGAAGGGGCCGTCGCTCGCGAGAGTCGACCACGCGCCGTTGCGGAGCTTGTCGAGACGATGTCGGGCAAGGGTCTGGAAGACGCCCGAGGCGCTGAAGCGCGGTAGCGCCCAGTCCTGCAGCTTCTCCGCGACGCGCGGAGAGGAATAATTGGTTACGCTGAATTTGGTCCCGGGCAGGAGGATATCCGAGAACAGCGAACTTATGATGTCGTTGACGCGATCATTGGCCCCGACCAGCGGCGCAAGCTCGAGGATGAAGCCTTTCGAGCGGACCTGGTGGAAGACCCGCTTGTCTTCGTCGTAGGAGCGATAGCCAAGGTAATGCGACAGCATCGGCACCTGCGGCGGGTTCGACTTCTGCTCGGGTTTCCGGCTGTCGCCGACCACCAAGTCCACGATGTTGCTGAATGCTCTCATCATCGCGCTTCACTCCACCACGCCGGGAAACGATGCGGCCTGCCGCCGCGGCTTCGCCTGCTGGCCTGCAAGGCGTTCGGATACCTGCGCCTCGATCGCCGCGATGGGATCGGTCCCTGTCGCGACGGCGACTTCCTGCGGCTTTGCCGTAGGATCAGCCGCGGGCGGGAGGATATCGGGGGTGATCGCGAGGAACGGCGGGGCACTCTCCGCAGCGGCAAGCAGCCCCTGGTTGCGCGTGGGATTGCGCCCGCGCATCGCCATCGCGTCCATCGCATCACCGCGACCGGGCAAGACGGCCTCGGTCCTGACGGTCCGCCGTGCGTGGATCATGCCCGTCGCATCGGTGTAGCCCGGAAAGACAACGGCAAGCTCATAGCTCGGGGCACTGGTCGCCGTCATGGGAGCGGACGCGAGAACGGTGCTGTGGACCGGAGCATCGATCCCGTCATCCATCTGGTAGGGACCGGCGGGATTGAGCAGATCGGTGGAGCTCGTTTCCTCGATCCGCGATATCGCGTTGTCGTCGATCACGGTGGAGGGGGCGCACACACCGTCGGGAGCATCGCACCGGAAACTGCCGCTCACATTGGTGCCCAGTGTGGTGCAGGCCGAGAGCGCGCCGCCAAGCGCGGCGATGGTGAGAATGGCTTTGCTGTTCACGATGCACTCCCTTGGATCCAGCTTTCGAGGAATTCGCGGGGGCGGTAGCCGTGAACGACGGCACCATCCTCGCGGACGATTACGGGGGTTCCATTGAAGCCATGCTGGCGCGCGAAAGCTTCGTTGGCATCGAGCCCCGACGTGTCGCATTCCGATCCGGCGGTGATCGACCCGCCATCATACGCCTGATTCACGGCCCGGCGCTTGTCGGGAGAGCAGATCACGGCTTCGGAAATCGGGCGTGTGCCGAGCACCGAGATTGGGCGCTCGACGACCTTCACGTTGAGCGTCTCGAGGGTCTCATGAAGCCGCTTGCAATAGCCACAGCGGAAGTCGCTGAAGACGGTGACCGTCTTTGTCCCCCGGCCCATCACGACCGCGCCGTTCTGCGGCAACGCAGCCAGCGCGCGAGGGTCGATCTGATCGTCGATCGAGCCGCCCGTGGCATCGCCTGCGGCGGGCGCTTGCATGTCGGCGCTGGCCGTTGCCGATTCTCCGCCGCCTCCCCCAATCAGCATGTCGGGGTTCATCTCGAGCAGCCGCGCCGCCGTCAGATCCTGCTTGGTCTCCATGTCGTAGACGCGGCCGATAATGAGATAGCGAGCGCCGTGATCGATGTAGAAGAGGTTCTGCCGAGCCTGCACCTCGCATACGCCCTCGATCTTCTCGCAGTCGATCGCGGTGATCTCGGTCTTGGGCAGGCGTTCGGCGAGAGCCTGTTGCACCGCAGCGTCCGAGGAACTCTGCGCGAGAGCCTGGGCTCCAAGGGCAAGAACGCCTCCCGCGCCAAGGATCCCGACTGCTTGAACAGTCCGGACGAGACCGGCTTTATGATCGCCGTGCATGAGCCGCTTGAGGGTCAAATTCTTCAGCATGATTGCCTCTCAGTTCCTGATGAAGGTGCCGTCGAGGAACACGACCTCGACACTTGCGCCGGTGGGCATCTCGACGACGGGCTGATATTGCTCCGCGCGCTCGATGAGATATTCGGAGAGGGTCGTGCCGGCCTGTTCGGCACCGCCGCCAAGAGCGCGCAGTCCGACCTCACTTGCATCCGGGTCTTCGCGACCCCCCGAGATGATGGGCGCGTTGAACGAGCCGTTGAGGGCGGTGCCGGCGCTGCTGACGAGACCAGCGAGGAAGGCCTGAGTCGTCAGAGACCCTTCGCGGCTGACCACCCGGCCGCGAACGCCGACCTTGCCGCCGAAGGCGATGAAGCCCTTCACCTCCGACACCGCGAAGCGGCCGCCAGGCTGCGCGCAGGTCATGCGCTGGAGCTTTACGTAGACCTTCTCCGAGGAAAGGTCGCCGTAAGCCGCGCCGTTCACCATGCAGCCCTGTACGCGAGTGGCGAGAAGGCGGCCCTCGCTGTAGACCGAGCGCGCTGGTCCGGTGATGCGGAGAAGCACCGGGAGCGGATCGCTCTGGCTGCGTGTGTTGGTGGTGGCGTCGACCCCCACGACCACCGTCGCCTTCGCGATCGAGTTGGGAGGCAAGTAGTTCGGAGAGTCTGTGTAGATGGCGGGCGACTTGGAAGCGTCGATCCGCGAACCCGTGCCACCATTCGCCGTGAAAGAAACCATCTGCACATCGTTGGCGCGCCGCGGCGGCTGCGGCGGCGCCGCGACAGGCGATGAGGAGGGGGCGACCCCCAAAGCCTGTGCAGCGGCGACCGGACCCGGAGCACTCGGGCGGGCGTTCCCGCGGCTCGCCTGCTGGCGTAGCTGCTCGTTCTCGCGCTCATATGCTTCCAGAACACGCTGGCCATCGCGAGCCATCGCGGCGTTCTCGTTGCGCAGACTCTCGACCTGCGACTGAAGCTCCATCATCTGGCCGGCCTGCGCCTCGACGCCCTTCAGCCGCTGCCCCTGGGAGTTGATCTCGCCCTCGTACATGGCGACCCATTCCTGGTCGACACGCTGGCGGTTCATGAGGGCGTCGGTCGAGACCGTGGTCTCGGTACCGTCGTCCATCGCCTGTTCGATGGTATCGTCGGTATCGAGGACGTACATCGAACCCGCGATCGCGATGACGCCCACCAGCCCGTACATCAGCATCTTCTGACGCTTCTGGGTCTGGTCGTTCTCCGCGATCGAACCCCTCTCGTCGAGCTCATCGTGCTCGTCATATCCGGCGGCATCCAGATCCTTGGGTTTGCGCTTCAGGAGATCCATCTCAGTTACCTTCCTGTGGGAACGACGACATAGACGGCAGTCGCCTGTCCACTCGCGAGGTCGCGGTTTGAAATGCTAACGGCGATCGCACCGTCGCCGGCGATGAGCTCTTCCTGCAGCGTCATGGGAGCGGCTCCGGTGTTCTCGATCCGAAGAACCTTGCCCGTCATGGTCGGGCTGCGATATTCGCTGACCAGCTGGACCTTGATGTCGCCGACGTTCACCGGCGCGCGAGCGGCGTCGCTGATCTCGAAGCCCGTCACGGGACGCTGTTCGAACATCGCCCGAACGAGGCCCACCGCACGATCGTCGAGCGAAGCAGCTTGCAGCGTTTCGGCCTGCGGCTGCGGATGCTCGATATCCGCGTTGGCCACGAAGACCTGCAACGCGCCGTCACCCGACACCTGACAGTCGAACTTGTAGACGTATCCCTTCTGCGTCGTGCCGAAGAAGGAAATGTTCGGCTTGGTGTAGCCTCCCGGCACCGACAGATAGATGTCGCCGCGCGTGGGTTCGTGGACAATCGAGAAGTCCTCGGCCTCGATACCGCTCTGGACGCGCGACACGGCGACGAACTGATCGTCCTTGAGCGCGATCCGGGTAAGGTCTGATTTCGACGCCTGACAACGTACCTCGCCGTTGTCGACGGCGAGAATGTGTTCCTGCGCGAGTGCGGGCGCAGCCGAGATGACGAACGCGCCTGCGATGAGCGCCGCGCCGCTCAAGCGCGTAAGGTAGCAGTCGAGACGCGAGGCCAACAGCCCGCCGGAGACGATCATGAGCGAGGAAATGACCGGGTTCATTCTTCCTCTCCTTCTTTCACGACGACGCCGAAGCCCTTCAGACGGAGCGAGACGCCGGTATATTTCCAGTGGAACTCGAAGACCTTGTGTTCGCGGCGGACGTCGCGCGAACCGACGATCGTATGGAGCACGCCGCCGACCTGGCTCGTGAGTTCGTCGGGGTCGGTCCTGATCCAGTCGATGGTGACGAACTGCGTGACCTGAGAGCCTTCCTGCTCGGCCATGATCTCCATCAGCTTGGCTTTAAGCGCGCCGCGCGACTCCGGCGCGGCGATGGCGACGATCCCGTCGAGCCAGTACTGGAGGGTTTCAGGCGAGCGATTGAGCGCAAGCTGCGCGGTGTCGCGTGTTACCGCCTCGAGATACTCGGGCGTGACCGACGAGGAGCTAAGCGTCATTTCGCTCGGGAGGATCGGCTGCAGGACGACCTCCCGATCGCGCGTCGAGGCGGCCGTGAACATCACAACCACAAGGATGCCGAGAACGATGCAGATGAGCGCGAGGAGATTGCGCTGTTTCAGCGTCCGTTGCGACGCCTCGTGAGCAAGAGAAAGTTCCATTTCAGCCCGCCATCACACGAAGATGAGAAGGCGGAGCGACCTTCAGACCAAAGAACCCACCCGGCAGATGCCAATAGGCAAAATGCACAACCCAATACATCGAACGCCCGGCTTTTATTTTGCGATAGAAAAACCATGCAGCGACACTGAAGAGAAGTCCGATAACGATGTGCTGCGCAAGAATTCCCCATCCGAATGGAATCAACATTATGAGGAATTCATCAAGCGTCCAGAACCCGATCAACTCGGGATCGTCGAGGTGTCTTGGGATTGAATACTGGTCCAAAGGTCGTCACCGCCAATTTGGGGGGCGGCTGCGTCTCGCGAGGCAATCAGCAGGCCGCATCCCGTGGTGAGAGTCCGATCGAAAAATCAGACCGTGCCGGTAATCGTCGAGGTGACGATCGGCACGCCCGTGCCGGCACCGACCCCCACACCAACCGGGATCGCGACCTGGCCAAGCGAAAAGCGACCGGAGGCAAGCGCCACGATGCCGCCGGCAAGCGACAGCACGGTGATGATCTTACCGCCCGAGCCTTCGAGGAAGTTGGTGAACTGCGTCAGCGCGGTATCGAACGTGGAGTCGGTACCGGCCATCGCGGCATCGATTCCGAATACGCTCATCCCGGCCGCTGCAGCCAAAGCGACGGCAAGGTTCGCGCCGCCCTTCTTGAGGTCGAGTGCTTTCATTGTCTTTCCCTTCTGGTTTGACGAATGGCGCAATGCGCCAAGACCAGAAGGGGAGATCGGGAACCATTTCTCAACTATTGCGTGGGTATCTTTAGCTTTACCCGACTTCGAATCACCGTTTGCATGGCCGCTCGGCATCGAAATTCGTCCCTACCGGGTGCAAAAACGAAGCCACTTGGCTACGCCAGTGTGCCTACCTGGCAAGAAATCGGGCCCACGATGGACCGAATACAGAGCCAGCTGGCCTGTATGCAGAGCCACCTCCCCCATCTAAACACAAAATCTGATTCTCTGACCTTTCGAGCCGCTGACAGGGCGCGCCCGCACAAAGATTTGAGGGGGCGAGGAGCTTCTATGTCAGACGACAGCGAGGTTGTGCATGAGTTGCTGATGGGCGAGCAGCCCTTCGCGATAATCGCGGACGCGATCCGAATCCTCACGGTTGAAAGGTTGAAGTTTCAGCGCCTGAAAGACGTGATTATTGAGGTCATCAACTCCCGCCCGAAACCTACCAAGGAACAGCTCAAGCTTTTCGCGGGACAGCTCCCGCTGGACGGCCGAGTGCGGATCTATCTTCGCCTTTCGCGCCCACTCAATGCCAGATTGGACGAGATAAAGACTGATTTGAGTGAGCGTCTCGGCGGCCATTGCGGTGTCCGGGAGGCGGTTGTTTTTTGCGCGCTCGTAATTTCTCAACGATAAAGTTTGACTTGCCAAACATCGCTACCCTCTTCCAAGGTATGCGTATGCATAGGGCGGGGCATCGGAGGAACTATGTCCGAGGGGTCACAGCGAGCTGAGATTAAAAGTTGCACTCAGCTTCAGGAGGAATATTCGGTCCTCATCAGAGATCAGATGCAGAAGCGCGGCGTGAGCGTGCGGAAGCTGGTCAACGAAGGGGTCATCCGGCGTAGCCATCGCAACCGCTTCTTCGAACGCATTGCCGAAGGATCGCTCCCGATCGCTGAGTTCCATGCCGTGTCTGCACGACTCGAAATCGATCCGATCCGCGCTGCGATCACAGTTCAGTGTTTCTCGGACCCAGCTTCCTATGAAGATCCGTGCTGCGAGACCTCGGCTCTCGTTGCGATCGCTATGGCCACCCATCTGCCAAGCGAGCTCGCTGCCTGCGAAGGCACCTTCGAGACCATTCGCGACGAACTCTGCAACGGAATTGCAAAAAACACGTCTTCCGCAATCGCAAAATACCACCGCAAGCTCGAAGACCGACGCAACGGTGGAGACTTCGATTTCGCCTACGGTTGAGCGTTGCTCGGACTACCTGGGTGGTCTCTGCTGGCCATCCGGCGCCCCACATGTCGCAACATAGCGCTCTCATTGCCGAACAGGGATCTGGCGCAGAATGAAATACGGAAAGCAGCGGAGGTCTAAATGAAAGCCCTCGTCGTCAATCAAGCGAAAAGCGGCGATGTCAATTTCAAGCATACGCGGTTCGGACGGAACGAGGCGATGTTCGGTGAGCTGGATCGGACAGCTTCGGGCTCGGTCACCATATGCAAGAGGCACGCTGGTAGCCAGGAATCATGAAGCAAGAAGCTCTCATCGCCTGGACGTCGCTCTACATTGCCGTCGGTATCATGGCGCTGATGTGCGCTGTCCTCGCTGTTCTGGTAACCGCACACGATTGGCGCGCCGGAAGGTGGCGTCCCGCCCTCGCCACCCGTCTCGACAAGACGCTGCTTCTGCCAAAGATCTGGCTTCGCTGGCAGATCAACTATCTCAAAGGCGCACCGGTCATCGTCGCGGTAGCTTTGTATTACGCCTGGAGCGTGGGGTTCTCAGTTTTCTGGGATCTTTGACGGCCGAGCGAAGGAAACCAGCTTTGTCCTCCTGAACGGGTTGGCAGCGAGTAACGGCGGAGACCGCACTTCGGGAGCCGCGCCGCCATCGAGCGTCGACATGATCGTTCGCACATAATTGCGGGTCTCCCGGAAAGGCGGGATCCCGTCGTACTGCTCAATGCGGCCCGGACCGGCGTTATAAGCCGCCAGCGCAAGTTCCCACGAACCAAACCGATCGAGCTGCTCGCGCAGATAGCGCGCGCCGCCAGTTAGATTCTCGCGCACGTCCCACGGGTTGCGGACATTCAGATAGCGCGCGGTCCCCGGCATGAGTTGCGTGAGTCCCATCGCGCCTGCATGACTTCGCGCGTGGGGACGATAGCGGCTCTCTTGCGCAACCAATGCGTCGAAAAGCGTTACGGGAACTCCGGCTTCGCAGGCTGCTGTAAGAATATTATGGAAGTAGAGGCGCCGGCGCGTTTGGGCATCCGCGCTGATGCCCTGACGAGGAAAGTACCCTGTCGTGAGGCAATCCGGATCAGGAAAGTATGCTCTGCGGCGATAGACGCTATAGTCGAATTTCGGGCGCCCTCCCCTCATCCAATCCGGCACGAAGGTCGCTGTCGGAACAAGGTCGAGTGACGGCTCGGCCCCGGGCTCCATAGTCGCGTTGAGGTTCGCGAAGTCGGCCTCGAGTGCCGAAGCTCGTGATGGCAGAGCCTGGGAATCGTTGAAAGGCGAAGCCGCCGATGGAACACCCGGTATGAGCATTACAAACGCGGACGAGCGTTCTGGCGAGAATGTTTGCAATTGCGCTTGCTGCGCGGATGCCGGGACAGACAGGAAGAGGATTGCAACCAGTAGATTTTTCATAACCATACCTTTCGGCATGGTTTTTCTATCGCTTCGCTCTTCTAGATGCGCCCAGACTGATAGGCAATGCTCCGCAATCGATCCGCTCTCATATCACGGGTGAAGCCGCGTATCGAGCGCGAAGCGTTCCTGCTCGACCAGTTCATAGGCACCGGCTGCTTTCACGGGATCGAACATCAAGTTCCAGCTTTTTGACGACACGGCGCTCGGTATCAGCAAGAATGCATGGTTCTCGAGTAGTGCGTTGCCGAACGTCTGCTGTCCTGCACTCGGTATCCCAGGTGACAGCCAGTTGGGATTGGGTACGTCGCCCGGTTGCACGATCTTTACCGTCGAGGGATCCTTAACGCGCAACGCAGTCAATACGTGTGGAACGGTATCAAGCACGCGGAAGGTCTTATGGACCGCAACCTCAAGAATAGCGGTAGACGGATCTATCGCGCAGTAAACCACTCTCTTGCCTGGAGCATTCCACCGGCCTCCGACGCGATAAGCGCCTTCGCCACTATTCCATGTCGCTCTGAAATCGTCGTGGTCGAGACGCCAAGCGTGGATGTCCTCAGACCCCAGCCCTCCCGGCAGCGGCGTCACGCGTATACGCCATATTTCAGTCGTTCAAGGTGGGTTTCGACTAGCTCCGTGCCTGCCGGCGTGCTGAGAAGATCGATCGGCAGACGCTGATTCAGCCCCAAGGCTGGGCGGTTGAAGAATGCCTCCGCGTCCTCTTGATTTCCGAACACCTCGATTGCTTCCTCGAGCAGCTCAGCGAATTTCCACGCCCGTCCGCTTTGTTCAAGGCTCAATCGCTTTGGCGAATCCTCCCTTTTTCGGCGCTGCAGGGTACGAAGACTGATACCCATCGCCTTCTCGAAAGCGCCGGGCTGCTGCAACAAGGCAACGTTCTCGGACAAAAAGATCAGTGCTCCGCCGGGGAAACCCTTTTCGATCACCTCGTGCGCGTCGAGACGATTGCGGAGCGGCCGCTTGAAGGTTGATTTGCCCCCAAGCCGGCGGCCCGCTCGGGTAACGATCGCATCATCCTCTCGTTCAATCACTGTCGCCATATGTCACCTGTCGTTTGTAGAGCGACATATGGCATCGAGAGCGATCTTGTCAATTCACTGTGAGCCCCAAGAGACTGATGCGTGCAGGCGATTTGGCAGGGTTTCAGTCTCGATCAGTGCCTCACACGGCCGGGTGCAGAATAGCTGGCGTCAGGCTTTTCGTTTCATAAAGCTGACTTCCACCGCTGCGTACGGTGTGCTTAAAGTCCGCTCCTTCACCCTACTCGCTGAGAGCACACCGACCGTAAGCCAGTCGCTCTCGGTATATAAGTGGTGGCTCAAAATGGGCCGGATGCGGTCCGTCCGCTTATCGCGTGATACAGACAGAAAGCCGTCATTCCACAGACGACCCAATAGCGGCCATTCGCGATGGATCAGTCACACTTCGGCTTTGCGCCTTCTTCGCGAACATTTAGGGCCGTGAGAGAGAAACCTGAAAGCCGCCGTATACTGCGCCAAGATTCCGGTACTTTGCTAACATTGTCTAAGCCGAAAGAGGTCTCATGCTTTTTGACGATGTGCCGACGTAATTTTTGTCAGGGACGATCGGCAGGCCAATTTGGAACCTTACCCTCGCGCCGTCCGTAGGACTTTCGACTCCCCCACCCGGATTTGGAAAGGGCGACCATGGCAAATCAGTTAAAATTGAAGCCGCTTGACGAGCAAGTTATCGTGATCACCGGAGCAACATCAGGGCACGGCCTCTGCGCCGCGCAGATGGCTGCATCTCAGGGAGCCAGGGTCATGCTCGCCGCGCGCGACGAAGACGCTCTGAAGCAGGTTTGTGCGGAGATTCGGGCGAGTGGCGGGACGGCAGACTATGTCGTCACCGACGCTGGGAAGGAAGTTGACGTCCAGAATCTTGCCGACCAGACGATTGATCGCTTTGGCGGTTTCGACTGCTGGGTAAACAATGCCGGGATCGGCGTCTACGCTGAGGTTCTGGATCTGGAGATAGAAGATCACCGCAAGGTCTTCGAAACCAACTACTGGGGCGTCGTCTATGGTTCGATGATCGCCGCGCGTCATTTAAAGAGTAAATCGGGCGGAGGCGCGCTGATCAATATCGGTTCGATCAATTCGGATCTGCCTGGTCCGATTCTGGCTTCCTACAACGCCTCAAAACATGCTGTGAAGGGATTTACCGACTCGTTTCGGATCGAACTTCAGATGCATGATGAGCCGGTTTCCGTTACATTGATCCAGCCCAGCGCCATCGGCACACCGTTTCCCCAGCATGCCCGCAACACCACCGGCTACCAGGCCCGATTGCCGAAGCCTATCTACGCCCCTGAAACGGTGGCGCGGGCCATACTCGACGCGGCCCAGCATTCGCGCCGCAACGTGGTCGTGGGGGGTGCCGGCAAGTTGCAGATATTCGGCTCGGTCGCTCTTCCTCATTTGTTCGACAGGATTGCCGCCACAATGGCCGACAAACTGATCGACAAAGATAAGGCGATCGCCGAACAAGAGGGTAATCTTTATGCACCGCAAGGCAATGATGGCAATGTAGAGGGTCGCCAGCAGGGCAGGCAATTTAGCATCGCTACCGCTGCCGGTCGCCACGGCTGGGCAACTGTGGGGACGCTAGCGGCAATAGGTGTAGCAGGAATTTGGGCCCTAAGAGGGAGCAGTTCGAGAGCCTGAGTCTGTGAAGCAAGCCAGTGTAAAAACAAAGTAGTCGCCCGGATCTGCCAATCCAACGCGATCGCCGGAGGGTTCGCTTGGCAGATTCGCCGCCGCAGGGGTTGATCTGGGGAAAGCCTGCGTTTCTGGCAGCCCTGGCACGAGCTGCGGACCGAGTTCGTCGCGTTCGTTGACTACGCTCCAGAGCTGTTCGGTCCAGGGGTTGATAGCCAGTGCAGTGGGGTTGCGAATGCCCGAGGCATAGATGCGGCTGGCCCCGCTTTCGCGATCGACTTCGCAGATAACTGCCCGGTTTTCTTCGACGTCCATGCCGCGCTCGCCGACATTGCTGTTGGAACCGACACCCACATAGAGCTTGGATCCGTCGGCGCTGGCCGTCATCGCCTTGGTCCAGTGATGGTTGATTCTGGCCGGCAGCCTGGTCAGTTCGGTCCCGCTACCAGCTATGCTGGTAGCGCCTTGTGTGTATTCGAAACTGACCAGATAATCCTGGTTGGCCACGTATAACGTGCATCTACCAGCGCGAGCCCGTAAGGCGCATCTAGTCCATCAATGAAAGTGGTTTGCAAGTCTGTCTGACCGTCCCCGTCGCTGTCGCGCAGCAGGGTGATGCGATCACCGCCTTCGACCGGACTTTTGCCCTGCTTCTTGATCAATCCAGCAATAATGTCCTTCGGACGCAGCGCTGGTGCGTTACCGCCCGATCCTTCCGCCACCAGTATGTCACCATTGGGCAAGACCACAATTTGTCTCGGAATCTTCAGGTCGCTGGCTATTGCGGTAACCGTGAGCCTTCCGGCACGGTCGGCAGTTCATCGCCCCAATTTTCGGACGTTGGAATGTCCATCGCGGGGACCAGCGCATCGTTTTGCGCCGGCAGTTCGGGCCTCGCGCCCGTCTGTTCGAGTGAGGGATCGCTGCTGTCCTGGCAGGCAGACACCAGTATCGCGAGCGGAAGGGCGACAGCGGCAAAGCGGATCATGCGTGTCTCTCCACGGAATGCGCGTTACCATGTGCGAGAAAGGCGGCGACAAGAGCCAGCAATGTGCAAACCGCGGAAAGTACGAGGCCGAGTGTGCCAACCGAATGCCAGCCGTCCCGCGCGTGTGCTGGAAGGAGTTCACCAAACCGGCCGCGAACATCGCCGCGACTACCCCAAGGTACTATAAACGACGCACTTTCGATTGAGCGTGACCGAAAAACAGGCGAAATAGCGCCCATACCAGCACCAGGCCCGCGAAGAAATTGGCCCCGACCAGAACCCAGGATGAAAAGTTCGACCACTGGATTTCAGCGGTATTGTAATAGGCGATGTCGCTCAAAAGGGCCGAAGGATAAAGCGCTAGCGGAAATGCCAGCAGGATCGCGTGGAGAGGGTTCGCAAGTGGCCGCGAATAGGTGATGGTTCGATCCAACGATAAGTCTCCTGTTGCCTTCCGCGGCTCAATCAAGAAAATTAACCCACGAAGGCTGGGAAAGTGCCGAAGACAACTCCCGACATTGCCAGACCGAGCGCTCCCAACGCGAATGGGGATCGCGGCTTGCCGAGCCGCAGACCCCATCCGACCAAGGCTCCTGCGGCAGCGATCATGGCGACAATCGCGATCCAGCGCGCAATCTGTTGTTCGGGAAACACCAGCACCGCACCATAGCAAGTCGTGAAATGTACTGCCCAGATCGCGAAGGCAGCGATCAGCGTACGGTACTCGCCTCGCCGCTCGATCGGGTCGCCTGGCTCAACCACCGGGGAAGAACCTGGTGACTGCCGTAAAGACCAGGCCTTGCAGCGCGCAAAAGCCGATAAATCGTGCCACCACATCCATGGTTACATTGGTCGGCGTGGTCATGATTCCGCGCGCTTCACGGAAGGCGAGGTAGGCGGCCATAATGATTGCCACCGTCACCACCTGCGCCTGAAGCACCATGAGCATGAAGACGGTGGCACCCATACCGTTCATGGTAGGCGCGAGGCCCGTTTCCAGCCATCCAGTGATATCGAAGTAGAGAGCGCCAGCCAGCAATCCGACGGCCAGCGCCTCCATCATCCATGGTAAATCCTCGGCGAGACGGCCTTCCTTCGTGGCAAGCAACCGCCTGCCGCCCCATGCCGCCACAAATGCCAGGCCCTCCATGGTCAAAATCAGCACGGTTTGCCCTAGTGGCGGCGGGGCGCTCCACACTTCGGGATTGATACCGTAGAGATAAAGATACGCGAACACGCCCATGAAACCAATCATGCCGATGACCACCATCAGTGTGTTCAAGGCCCACCAGCCATGACTGCTGGATCCCGTGATCGCGATAGGCACTTCGATACCTCCGCCGATTTCAGCTGTTTCCTGCTTGATCGGGCGATCGGTCTCCCACAGCCAGCGCAAGGTGCTCAACACGGCAACGATCCCGCAGAAGATTGCAAAGGGATATGCCTGCACAGTGAGCGAGAGGAAGAACCCCGCCGTAAAAACCGCTGCCGACACTGGCCAGGCAGAAGGGCCGGGCATCAGCTGGACATACTGTGGTTCTGCCATCACCGGCGAGGTAATCAGCGTTTCACGTTGGCCTGTGGCCGAGTTGGGCAGGAAATACCGACCGTCCGCGACTTCCTGCGACAGTCCCGGCTGATCCCATAACGGGTCACGCGATCGCACAAGCGGGATCGAACGCGTTGAATAAAGCCCGGTCGGCAGCCATTCCAGTGTGCCGCCATTGTAAAGGTTGCCTGCATCATCATGCACGGTGAAACGAAACCTTCGCGCACAGTCGATCACGAATAGCAGGACGCCAGCGGCCATCACGAACGCACCGATGGTCGAAATCATGTTAAGCAGGTCGAGATCTCGGCCGGGCAGATAGGTATAGACCCGGCGCGGCATTCCCATGAGCCCGGTCAGGTGCATCGGCAGGAAAGTGATGTGCAACCCCGTGAACATCAGACCGAACACCCATTTGCCTACCCGTTCGGAAAGGGCCTTGCTGCTTGTCATGCCATGCCAGTGGTAGAAGGCGGCAAACATGGGAAAGACCATTCCGCCGATGAGGACGTAATGCAGGTGGGCGACGATGAAATAGGTATCGTGCGCCTGCCAGTCGAAGGGCACCATGCCCACCATCACACCGGTCAGCCCGCCCATGGTAAAAACCACTACGCTGCCGACAACAAACAACGCCGGTGTTGTCCATTTGATTGTTCCACTGGCGAGGGTCGCTATCCAGCAGAACACCTGAATGCCGGCGGGTAAACTCACCGCCATGCTGGCCGCCGAGAAATAGCCTGCGGAGACCCTGGGCATGTCTGTCGTGAACATGTGGTGCGCCCATACACCGAAACTGATGAAGCCGGTTGCCACCAGGGCCAGCACGTTCAGCCGGTAGCCGATCAACTTGGTTCGCGCGACAGTGGACACCATCATCGACATCAGGCCCGCCGCGGGGATGAAGATGATGTAAACCTCCGGATGGCCGAAAAACCAGAAAAGGTGCTGCCACAGCATGGGATCGCCACCACGCGTCGCGTCGAAAAACGGCCAATTGAACGCACGTTCGATCTCCAGCAGCATGGTGCACAGGATCACGCTGGGGAATGCCACCACGATCATGACCGCGAACACCAGCATGGCCCAGGCAAACATCGGCATCTTGTCCAACGTCATGCCCGGCGCGCGGGTGCGCAGCACGCCCACGATGATTTCTATCGCCCCGGCAATGGCGGAAATCTCGATGAACCCGATACCCAGAAGCCAGAAATCTGTATTGATGTCCGGACTGAAGGCAATGGATGTCAGCGGCGGATACATGAACCAGCCGCCATCGGGCGCAAGGCCGACGAACAGCGACATGAAGAACATCGTTCCGCCGACGAAATATGCCCAGAACGCGAAGGCGGAAAGTCGCGGAAAAGGCAGGTCTCTTGCCGCAAGCATCTGCGGCAAAAGCATGATGCCGATAGCTTCCACCATGGGCACGGCGAACAGGAACATCATCACGGTGCCATGCATCGTGAAGAACTGGTTATAGGTATCGACGCCAAGAAAATCCTGCATCGGCGCGGCGAGTTGCACCCGCATACCCAGCGCGAGGATGCCTGCTGCAAGGAAGAAACCGAATGCCGTGACGACGTACCAGAAGCCGACGTAGTTGTTGTTGACTGCGGTCAGCCGTCTCCAGCCCGTAGGAGCTTTCCAGATCTCGTTCAGTGCGTCGACTTCGCTATCGGGGCGCTTGTCGGTCGGGAAACGCTCGTAAAGCGCGTGATCGAATCCCGTCTCCGACTTCATTTCTGCAGTTCCAGGAATGCGGCGATATGGCCAAGGTCTTCGGCGGACAGTCTGTCGTAGCTTGGCATGCGATTGCCCGGCTTGATCGACTGGCTGTCACCTATCCAGCCGATCAGCGTGCCGCGATGGTTCGGAAGTATGCCCGCCCCCAGCGAACGGCGCGACGCAATATGGGTAAGGTCCGGGCCTGCCAGTCCGTTGGCTTCGGACCCGGCAATGCGGTGACAGGCTGCGCACCCTGTTTCCATGAACAGGTCGTAACCGCGGCGCGCGTCGTAGCGTTCCAGGTACTCGGCCTCTGTTGGATAGAGATCTGCGTCACCGGGATAGCGCTGCGATTCCTGCGCAACGGGCTCTGCGGCATTGGCCAGCGTATCCATCCGGTCCGCGAGCCATGACTGCCAGGCAGCAGGCTCGTGCACCACGGCGATGAAGCCCATCAACGCATGCTGCCCACCGCAGTATTCTGCACATACCCCGCCAAATTCGCCTGCGCGATCAGCCTCAATCCGCAGCAAGGTCCGGCGGCCGGGGATCATGTCCTTCTTGCCCGACAGGTGCGGAACCCAGAAGCTGTGGATCACATCGGCGGATTCCAGTTCGAGCACCACGGGCGTATCGACGGGGATGTGTATCTCGTTCGCATCTACCATCATCACCGCCCCGTCAGGATCGAGATATTCGACGCGAAACCACCACATTTCGCCCGTTACGCGGATCCGCATCTCGTCTCCTCGGATCGGTTCGGTTAGGCTGGCCGTCAGGGTCAGGCCCCAGATCAACAGCGCAGTCAGCACCACGCCTGGAAAGGCCACCCCGCCTATCCAAATAGCGCGTTCTCCGCCCAGGTTTGCCTTCCAATTGGGCGGCCCCTTGATCGCCACCCATAATGCTACGACCACCACGCCGGTTACGAACACGCCGAGAGCGAACAACGCCCAAGACAAGGTCGTCACCTGCGCCGAATACGGGCCTGCCGGATCGAGGACCGGCGGCGGCCATCCCCAGACCGCCTCAATCACTGTCTAAGCCATACAGGTAGGAGGCGACGTCCTGCGCTTCTGCATCGGTCACCGGCATCGGTGGCATGGTCGAACCGGGTTTTATCGCAGGGGCATTGCGTATGAAGGCGGCAAGCAATCCTGGCCGGTTCGGAAGTTTGCCTGCAATCAAGCCTACATCGTCGAAACCGGCCAATGACGGTCCCAGTCGTCCCCTGGGCCATTCCACGCCGGGGATTTCATGGCAGGAACCACAGCCGGTCTTTTCGATTGCGACAAGCCCGCGTGATTTCGCGGCATCGCTGGGTTCGTACCGTGTCTGCACCGGATCCTTGCAACCTGAAACGACGCTCGACGCGCCCAACGCCAATACCGTGGCAACAATGGCTTTGCCGCGATCCGATGAAACCATTCTCCCCATCCTGACGGGAACCTGACAAGCGCCTACTTCGTTCCCGTAATTCATGTCGCCCCGATCCTCCACTCACAGTTCGTCGGCATGGACGCCCCTTCTGGCGGCCTTGTTGCTTGCATCATGCAACTTGTCACCTGTGGATGACCGGTTCGACGATAGCGGAGAGCTGATCGCGCTATCCGGAAGCGATGCAGGACCACAAGCTGCGTGTCACACCTGCCATGGCCTGGATGGAGGCGGGAATGGTGACCTCGTCCCTCGCATCGCTGGAATGGATCCCGGGTATATCGTTCGCCAGCTTGGATTTTATGCAGACGGGCAACGCCAGCATCCGCAGATGAGCTGGCTGGCTGACAGGCTGTCCAGCGAGGAACGGCTGGCCGTCGCGCACTATTATGCTGACATGGACATACCCGTGGCAGATAGCGTGACCGCCGATGTTTCAGGCGACCCCGATGCAGGAGGGACCTGCCCTTCAGTGGAGGCGGGTCGGATCTATCAGCAAGGCGATCCATCGCGTGACCTTGCATCATGCGCATCCTGCCATGGGACAGACGGGACCGGAGTGGGCCAGGGCAATCCGTCTCTTGTCGGGCAGAGCGCCGCCTATCACGCTGAGCAATTGAGCCGCTGGCGTTCGGGCGAACGGTATGGCGATCCGCAAGGCGTGATGCACGATGCCGCCGCAGCCTTGCATGAGGACGAGATCACCCCGCTTTCGGAGTATATTGCGTATGGTCTGGGGCCGACTGGTCGTCCTGGATCTCGGGCAGAATGCCTCTAACCACGTCGTCCCTGTCCCAGAAGTGATGCTTCAGCGCAGCGCCCACGTGCAAGGGCACCAGCAACGCCAGGCCGATCACGCCCCACAGATGAAGGCTTTCTGCCCATGTAAGAACCTGAAATTGCCACACGGGCGCCAGGGTGTGGAATGGCATGGGAGGAACTGCAATCAAGCCCGCGATAGTAAGCGGTTCGACCGGTTGTATAGCTGACCACATCGCCCACCCGCTCAACGGCAGTAGCGCGAAAAGGGCATAGAACAGGTATGTCGTCAGATGTGCTGCGGTGCTTTGCCAGCCCGGACTATCGGCATCGTTAATCGGGTCGGGTATGAACAGGCGCCACGCGAACCGCAAAATCGCAAGCAGCAGGATCGTCAGTCCCAGTTCACTGTGCAGTTCGTAAATCGCCAGCTTGTTTCCGCCAACCTGGTAGCGGGACATGATCCAGCCCAGCCCCAATTGAAACAGCACCAGTCCCGCCATGATCCAGTGGAACCAGATACCGACAGGCGAATATTTGCCGCCCTCGGTATAACTTACTGCCCATTCGCGAACGTGGCGATGCAGCCTCATGCCGGCTGCCTTTGATCGAGGGATCGGTAAAGGATCGCCATCGCAGCAAGAAGATAGATCAGGCTTGCTGGGGCCCACATGATAATGCCGGCGATCTGCTGGTCTTCCAGTGGCGTCATGCCCCAGATCTGCGTTGTCATCCAGTGCGGGGCGTACAGCGCAGTCCCGGAAAAGGTCAGCAAGGCACCTAGAGCGCCCACGGCCACCATCGTGGCGAGCAAAGCAGTGGTGGCCCCGGGCGCTGGCGCACGAATGATCCTGGCCCACCAAATTGCGGCCGTTGCCGTGATCGAGACCTGCATGGCCCAGAATGCAAGATCGCTGCTCATGGCCAGCGCGTAGAGTGCAGGCGCATGCCACAGCCAGAATGTTATGGCGTGGACGATGGTCCAGATCGTCAGTGAGCCGGGAATGTTCATCTGATCGAGCCGCAAGGCGGCGACCAGTAGTGGCGCAAGCAGGACGGCCAGCAATATGTCGTGGACGATCCGCACTGTGAACAGGGCAGAGCCAAGAGCGCAAAAAGGACTGACGAAAATGAACGCTATGAGGGCAATTGCGCTTGTTGCCGGAATGATACGCAATCGCTGGCGGTATAGATAGGTCGCGACGGACAGGAGCAGCAAACCGATCAGCAGTTCGGGAGCGAAATTCCAGTGCGTCGCCCACTCGCCCGGCAGGGGTGCTTCACCGCAATATGGCGTCCAGTGGTGCAAGGATTGCCTCCCTTTCGCTTATACAAACCTGACGGACCCGACCGCGTTCCGGATACTTTTCCAATCAGGTTCCGCAGGCGGAAGCCTCTATTGGCAAATAATGGATCCCGATGAGTAAGTCAGGCGTTGGATCAGACTATGAAACAGACACGAACAGAAAGCGATAGCCTGGGCCAGATCGCGGTGCCCGCCGATGCCTACTGGGGCGCGCAGACACAGCGCAGCATCGCCAACTTTCCCTTCGCCGAGAAGGAACGGATGCCGTTGTTGATCGTGCGCGGTCTGGCCATCGTCAAGCTGGCGGCTGCGCGGGTCAATCGGCGGCATGGACTTGAACCTGCGACAGCCGACGCGATTGAAAGCGCGGCGCAGGAAGTCATCGACGGGAAGCATGACGACCAATTTCCCCTGGTCATCTGGCAAACCGGGAGCGGTACGCAATCGAACATGAACGCCAACGAGGTGATCGCGGGTAGAGCCAACGAAATCCTGACTGGCGAACGCGGTGGCACCCAGCCTGTTCACCCCAACGATCACGTCAACAAGAGCCAGTCCAGCAACGATACCTTCCCAACGGCGCTGCATATTGCTGCGACGGTGATGCTGGAATCGGATTTCTTCCCGGCACTCGACCGGCTGACCGGAGCACTTGACGCCAAGGCGCGAGCCTGGTGCGATATCGTGAAGATCGGGCGCACGCATTTGCAGGATGCAACACCGGTGACCCTGGGGCAGGAATTCTCTGCCTATGTCGCCCAGTTACGCGACAATGCCGAGGCTATTCGCTTCGCCAGCAAAGGTGTTCGCCCACTGGCGCAGGGGGCTACCGCAGTCGGCACCGGCCTTAACGCTCCCGATGGTTTCGGATCGGCCATGGCTGACGAGATTTCGGCGATATCGGGTCATGAATTCACCACGGCACCGAACAAGTTCGAGGCGCTGGCATCCAACGATCCACTGGTGCGGCTTTCATCCGGTCTCAGCAATCTGTCGGTCTCCCTCACCAAGATCGGCAACGATATTCGCTGGCTCGGTTCCGGACCGCGATCGGGTTTGGGTGAGCTGACGCTACCTGCGAATGAGCCGGGCAGTTCCATCATGCCCGGCAAGGTCAACCCGACCCAATGCGAAATGCTGACGATGGTGGCCGCGCAAGTCCTCGGCAATCACCACGCTGTGTCGATCGGGGGAATGCAGGGCGCGTTCGAGCTTAACGTGTTCAAGCCCATGATCGGCGCGAACGTCATCCGCTCGATCGAACTCCTTTCGACCGGAGTGGACAGCTTCGCCGAACGCTGTGTCGAAGGCATGGAGCCAAACCGCGAACGGATTGCCGAACTGGTGGACCAGTCGCTGATGCTGGTAACGGCTCTGGCACCGGAAATCGGTTACGACAATGCCGCGAAAATCGCGAAGCACGCGCATGACCTCAACACGACCCTGCGCGAGGCAGCGCTGGACCTCGAGCTGGTCGATGCAGAGACATTCGACCGCGTCGTGAAGCCGGAGGATATGACCTGAGGTCAGACGCCGAACGGGAAGGTTTCAGCAACGCCCTGGTGTGGCTCACCTTTGCCCAGCGGCTCCAGCGCGCGAGTTTCATCGAACCAGCAATAGGCGTCGAACTGGCGCGGCAGAGCCGCGTCGCTGTAGTGGCTCCAGCGTTCGGTTTGCGGTCGGTAGATCACACCTATGAAGCGCTCCAGTTGAGGGGCCAGCAATCGTCTGGAAAGCTCTCCTTCGCCTGTCAGGTCGAGTAAAAATCGCTCGACACCACTGTCGTGACACAGCCGTTCATAGCTGTCCCGGCGCGAGGGGTTGACGCGCATGGTCTCACGCTCTCCATCCCAGTCGTTGGCAGCACTGACCGTGCCACCATGCGTTCCGAAGCCAATCAGGGCGACATCGTCGCCCCAGCGTTCGCGCGCCAACTGGCCTATATTATGCTCTCCGCGGACCGCACCCATATCGGTGGCGCGGGCATCGCCGATATGGCTGTTGTGGGCCCATACAACGGCCTTCGCATTTTCTCCCCGATTTTCGAGCAGATGCCCGAGCGTGTCCGCCATGTGGCTATCGCGCAGGTTCCAGCTTTCGCTGCCACCGTAATACATGACGCGGTAGTATTTCTCGGCTGACGCGACCAGTCGCGCATTCATCGCCGCGGAGAATGCACCTGAATTGTCCGCCAGCGAACGGCGCAGCATCTCGTTGCACTGTTTCACCACGTCCTCTTCACATTCGGCATAACCTTTACTGAGCGAAACGCGGCCATAGGTAGCAGGATCCGCCTGCCAGGGTGTGAGGCAGCCATAACGTTCGCGAGCGACGACAGCGGAGTCAGGATCATGCTCGTCGAGATAAGCGAGAACCGCCTCTATCGAGCTTGCCATATTGTAGATGTCGAGCCCGTAGAAACCGACCATCGCGTCCTCGTCGCGACCTGCATTGATTTCCCGCAATGCCCTCAGGATTCCGGGCATAACGGTGTTGCGCCACATCCAGCCGGGAAATCGCTGGAAGGGACTTTCCTGATCTTGCCGCAGTTCTTCGCCACGAATGAACTTGTTATAGGCAGCGGCATCGGGCCAGTCGCCTTCAACCGCGACAATGTTGAAACCGTGATTGTCTACCAGATGCCGGGTTATGGCCGCACGCGCCGCATAGAAATCATGCGTGCCATGGCTGCATTCGCCCAGCATGACGATGCGCTTGTCGGCGAATTTATCGAACGCGGCGGCAAACTGCGGATCGTCGATATCCGGCAAGGGTGTGCAATTCGCCGCGATCAGTTCGGGGGTGGACATGTCACGCGCCGGGCGGTGATCCGACGATGCGCGCGCCCCGTCCTCCGGCACCACGCCTTCCAGCAAGGGGACGAAACGAACAGGCGTGATATCGTGACTTTCCCAACCGTCTTGCGCAATGCGGGTAATGCAACGCAATTGCTGGATATCATCGCCGCCAACGGGAACGATCAGCCTGCCGCCCACCTTCAACTGATGTTTCAGCGCGTCGGGTACTTGCCCGATGCGGGCAGCGACCAGGATCGCATCGAAGGGCGCTTCAGCCGGCAGCCCCGCCATCCCGTCGCCTGCGATGATCGTGCAGTTGTCGTAACCAAGGCGCCCAATACGAGACGCGGCCTCTCGCGCCAGTTTCTCGTGCCTTTCCACCGCGTGCACTTCGCCCGCGATGCATGACATGACCGCAGCGGCGTAGCCGGAGCCTGCCCCGACCTCCAGGACGCGGTGGCCCGAAGCAATCTCGGCAGCGTCGATCATGCAGGCAACGATGAAGGGCTGGCTGATCGTTTGCCCCTCTCCGATCGGCAGGGGGGCATCGTCGTAGGCGAATTCCCGCAGGTCTTCCGGGACGAATTCCTCTCTCGGCACCTTGCGGAAAGCGGATAGGATCGCATCATCATCGACACCGCGAGCGGCCAGTTGCCGCTCGACCATCGCGATAGCCGGGCTTTCGGAGAGGTTGTTCACGGGCTTGCTCCTTCAATTCCTGCAAAGAGAAAGCGAACGAGCCCCGCGTGGTGTTCCCGCGAACCTGCAACGTTCGACCACGCAATCAGCTTTGCGAGTTATCTCCGCCCTCGCCCCCGAAGAGTCCGCCTGCGGTAAGCAGATCAGCGTCAAGCGCGAGCGACAGGATGCTGAAGCCAAGCGCGACGAGCATCAGCAACCCGTCGCGCACCAGCAAGGCCAATCCGAAGGCGGCGATCGCCAGCATCGGGGCTGTGCTGGCGAAGGGCAGGAATTCGAGTGGTGGCACCGTGCAGCACAAGATTATGATCGCGATGGCAGCGATACGCGGCCATGGTTGTTTGACGAAGCGCGGCAGCCGGCCGTGAAACCATTTGTCGAGCTTGTGCGCTATGCCGTCCAGCTTATCCACAGACTTGTGTAGTTTCGCTCCGGACACCGATCGCTTCTGAATGAAACCGGGTAACCAGAGATGATCCCTGTCAAACAGCAACTGCGCGGCAGTCAGCGCGATGATCAGGGCAAGGAAGGTCGGTACGCCGGGAATTCCGCCAACAGGAGTTACTTCAATAAGCGCAGGGATAAGCAGGGCGGGGCCGTAAGACCGATCACCGATTGCATCGAGCACATGGCCAACGGTTACCCTGTCATGCTCGTCTGCGGTCTCGCGCAAGCGATTGAGGATATCGCAGACCGAATGCACTTCCTCGGAAGCACTCCCGAGTGCAGCATCGACTTTCTCCTCGTTCACATTATCCTCCTAGATAGGCCGACATCAGCAGTAGCAGGGCAAATCCCGCTGCGAAGGATGGGCTGGAAATACGCCGCGGAGCCCCCCGCTCGTCGGCTTCGGGCACGATGTCCTCGACAGTCGCTGTAAGCAGCAGACCGCCGAAAACCGCCAGGGTGACGCCTATCAGCATGTCACCTGCATCTTTCAACAGTAAGAACCCGATAAGGGCGCCAATAACGGGCAAGAAAGGGTACAGAGCCATGGCCCGCAACCGCTCGCCGCGATCAACGTTGGCTGAGCGAAAACCGGCTGCCACCGCGAAACCGCCCGGCAGGTTCCCCAGCACCTGCGACAGGGCCAGCAGCAGCCCCAGATTGGCCGATACGGCTCCGCCGCTACCTGTCATCAGACCATCACTCAGCAGATCGATGCCCACTGCGGCAAAAGCGCCCCACGTCGTCGCGCGCACGGGTTTGTTGGCGAGTTTGGCTTTCGCGTAGCGCGTCAGTCGGGCGAGGCCGATGGCGACGATCCCACCGGCGAGTATCGCTGCGGCAAGCATCCATATCTCGATCCGTTCCTGCCCACGCGGGATCAGTTCAACGGTTGCAACCGCGGTGCCTATCCCGGCGGCTGCATGCAATGCGCCGCCCGTTAACCAGTCTGGGGGCTTCTTCCATTCGGCAAGTGCTACGCCAATCAGATTTCCCGCCACCGGAAGCAGCGACAGTAGCAGGATGGTCCCAAGGCCGATCTCGCCGCCATTCATGGTAAGCGAAGAGCGCAGTCGATCGAGCCACTCCGCAGTTCAGTCTCGCGATAATGCGCTATGCGATAACTGAAATCTCTCATGGGTAATGCGAAGACGCGAGATAGGAAGGAGCTGTCGATGCCCTGCTTCATACCGGAAAGAATGCTCGCACCGACGCTATTCAGATCGCCCACGCCGTCAGCACCACCTTTAGGAGATGATCCTAGATAGTTCGTCTGATCGCGCCGCCAGACACCTTCGCGCTCAAGCACACTCATGGTGATTGAATTGCGCTTGACCGCCGGAGTTCCGCCAACATTGATCATTTCGGAGCTGACTCCGAGGCTGGAGCGAATTCGGATGTCTGCAAAGTGCCCTTTGGGACTTGGCTTGAATGGACCCAATTGACCAGCATTCGGGGGCGCCCGCGGCCTTCGATGCCTCGCTGAGTTAATGGCATTTTTCAAGGGCAGAACAACCGAAGGTCCGGAATTGGCGCGCCTAGCTACCATCAGCGCCGATCTCAACGAACGGCAGCTTTTGTCGAAACGTCGTAACTGTCCGAATGGCCAAAATGGGGCGCAAAGCCGACATCGTTCTTGTTTGATGGCCGCCCGAAAAGCGGCGACGAAATCACCTTGCCGAGCGTTAACGGTCGCCCGACTCATGTGATGAGAACCGCTTTGCGAGGCGCGCGCTGGCTCCGCTTTGCGCGGCGAGCCTAGCCCCATAGCGCATTACCGTTGCTGGATCGCGCCAGCGATAGGCTTGCATGATCGCGGGCAGCCCCTCCCCCGCCGCAAAATTGTCTTGAGCCACCCCGACCCTGATCGAATGGCTCGAGATGTCGCTCACCCAACGCTCTAGCCGTTGTTCGCTCATTTCGCCCAGCAGTCCTTTCGCATGCGCCGCGCGCACCATCCTACGGTATATCAGCGTGATGCTGTTGGGATGCAGCGGACGATTGCCGACCCGGCTGACCGACCCGTCGAAATGCAACTCCACCCTTCGCAGCAGCGGTCCCGAGCGGATATCTGTCGCCTTTTTCCAGGCGCGGATCGCTTGCATCGTCGCCAGGGACAGATAGGCATAAGCCCCCTCCCCTTCGGCATCGGTCTTGCTCGAGGGGATGAACAGCACCCCTGCCCCGCCCTCGCCCGCCTCGATATGATCGATCTCGATCGCCACCAGCTCGGAACGTCGACAGGCGGTGTCGTAAGCGACCCGCAGCAGCGCCGCATCGCGCAGGCCCAGCCAGTCGCGCCGACAGGATTTGAGAAGATGTGCCAAGCACACGCCCAATGCCGGACCGTCGAGATCGGCGATATCGCCCTTGTAGCGGATTCCCTTCGCCTGGCGCTGGCGGGTGCCACGCGCACGGCGCATGGCCTTCAATTCGAGCTTTACCAGCGGTGCTGCGGTCGGATCGGTCAGCCCCGCCATCCTATAGGCCATCCCGACATGGACGAGATAGCGCGCGATCGTCGCGGGCGCGCGTTTCTTGATCGGGGCGCGCAGCCGGCGCTCGGTTTCCAAGCCACCAAGCGCCCTCACCCAATCCGTAACCAGTCGCGCGTCCGCTTCCGGCGCCCGAACTCCATTTACCCGGCACCATGCGTTCCAGAACGCACGATCCGACAGGAACGCGCGTTTTGTATTGGCCGACCAAGCGCGCGCCGCCGCGTCGATCATGGCCGGATCGATTGCCGTACCAGCGTCGGCGAGCGCGGCGACCGTCGCGATCACGGGCTCGCTCTCGCGATCGGCAAGTCCGTTCGACACTAGCGCTGGAACCCTGTTCGGAGCGATTTCGGAAGCCATCTCTGGCGATTTGCGTGGATTAAGCTCCCTTGTCTAGTGTTGATAAGCAGGCCTTATCAACACTAGTCATTCTGCATTGTGGACTCGCGTGTGCGTTTCAGTCTACTTTCGTGCCATGAGCCGGCCGGCACTTCCCCTCTCCTCGATCGCCTGGACGGCCGGAGTGGCGGGCCTGTTCGGCGAAGCTATGGCAGCTATCGGCAGGCTGGATGCGCGGATTTCCGCCAGTCCTGTCGCTCAGCCATGGCGAAATCGGACGGTCTGGAAGGGCTATAGCACGGCGCTGCAACTGCAGCGATACGAGATCGATGAAATCGACGTATTTTCTCAAGCAACGGGAGTTCCGATAGCCGGGCGCCCCTCCGTTGCCACGGCGGGCCGACCGTTCGATGCATTTGGTGAGTGGAAGCATTCTTTTGATCGGGCGACTGTGCGTCACTGGCGCGAGGGCCTGCCCTTCAGCTTCGACCCGCCGGACACCTGGAGCAAGGCCCCTCCCCTCATCCGTGCGCTGACCTTGCTCGACATCTGGACGCGCCAGGACCCCTCGCCTCGTCCGTGGCTCTGCTTTCCCCAGCTGCTGGCCAGCATGAATGTGGTCGCAAGCGCTCTACCTTGCCTCGTCATAGGCGACCTCTCGCTACGGACCCTGCACGGCCCGCGAGAGCGCCAGCTCAAGCGGCTGCTGAAGGCGTTGCGCAGCACTGCCGCCGACGGCCTGAAGCGTCTCGATCGGCTTGAGGGCTGGCGCCTGAACTTTGCTGCTGTACTTGCAGAGGAAAGCCGCCCGGGACTCTTGCGTGATCTGGGCAAACTTGTCCTTTCGCAGCCGCTGGTGACGGCGCGGCTGATTGCGGACACATTCGAGATTACGCTCTCGGGTGCGGGAAAGCTGCTTGCGCGTGCTGCCGCACACCGCCTTCTCGTTGAGGTTTCGGGCCGGAACAGCTGGCGTCTTTACGTCACGCCAGATATGGGGATCGCTCTGGGTATGGTCTCCCCCCCGCGCGGCCGACCGCCCTCCCCTCCCCGACGAACCGAGGAGCTCGATACGGTGCTGGCGGACTTCGACAAGGAAATGGAAGAGATCGATACGCTTCTGCAGAACGTCCAGAGTTCCCGGCCTAGCTAAAGAACCTTCCCGATCGCCAAGATCAACTCGTCCTTGCCTGCTCCGGAACCTGGTAGCACTTTTATCGTCACACCCTCCCCCTTTGCAGGCCGGTTCACCGTTAGCATTGGCCGACCTTCTTTGGATTTGATCGTCTCCGCCTTCTCTTTCCTCGCAGGTTTGGCGGGAGCCACCGTGGCCTTGAGGAGGCGCTTGGCGATTTCGGGGCCGCTCAGTGGTTCCGCCCCCCCTTCCCTATCCGCGACTAAGGCGACCGCCTCGGCCTCCATTGCTTTTCGCGCGCGCTGATCATTTGCCAGTGGCTTGAGATCGCGCGCTATCCGGACAGTGATGTCGTGCCGGTCGGAGAAGGCCGAAACGATTTCGCTGGGGAGACGCGCGACATTGAGCATCCGGCTTAGCCAAGATTTTGAGATATTGAGGTGCTCGGCCATCTGGGTGAGCGAGCCCTCGTAGAACTCCTCCAGCGCAGCTTCATATTCGTGCGCCCGCTCCCAATCGGTGATGTCCTTGCGCGAGCGGTTCTCGACATCGGAGACCCGGAAAGCCTCTTCGTCAGTGAGCTGCTGGACCGTGACCAAATAGTCAAACTCAGGGTGGTTGTGCTCGCGCAACCATTGCACGGTCCACCAGCGGCGCACCCCGGCGATGATCTCGTAGTCGTGGTCCGGATCATCACGCAACCGGCGCACAATAGCTGGGATGCGCTGCTTCTTGGCAGAAAGAAAGGCGCCGATGAGGTCACGGCAGCTTTCTTCGGTAAGATGATCGAGATCGCGGTTGTGCAGCCGCCAGGGCCTGCAGCGGCCGGGATCGACGAATTCCGTTCGATCGGTCACAACCTTGCCCGAGGCCAGTCGGTTGAGCGCCTCACTCCGGCTCGCCATAATGCTCCGCGCAGGGGCCGCCTCCCCCTCTTCGATCTCTTCGTCGAGCGAGTCGGTTAGCAATGAGCTGAACCCTTTGTTGCCCTTTGCCATGGCTTAATCTCCTTACTTTATCGCCGCGCGGGGAGCTTGTTGCCACGTGGCAACGCTGGCCCGCAATTGATCGATTTCCGCGCGCAAGAGCACCGAAGACAATCCGTTTCGATTTGTGGGAGGGTAACAACAACCCCTTGTTATACAATCTATTCCTCGCAATTTGCCACGTGGCAACATCAGATCGCGCCCTCCCCGGACCGACTCGCCCAAGACGCGACAACATCATGCTCAATGTCGTCGCAAACCGCGGTGAGATATTTGAGGCAGCGCATGTGCACGTCACGCGAAGTCACCGGTCGATCGAGCTCGAAAACTGTTTTCAGACGAGAGCTCGCATTGTCGATTTCCGCGCTGGTCGGCATGATCGATGTGAGCATCGAGCCGCCAAAAACATCACGCATCATAGCCAGCAATTCGCGATGCATCGACTTGTTCTCGTCGACGCGGCTCGCAACGACGCGGATAAAATTATAGGCGGGGCGCGCCCTACCCCCAAGCTGCTCAAGTTGCTCCATCGTGGTTCGGGCCATGTCGACGAAGGAGACCGTCGACGAGAAGTCGATCACGCTCGGCGGCATTGGAATCACCATCGCGTTTGCGGCCTGCAAGACTGCCATGGAAACCATGCCCAAGGCTGGCGGTGGGTCCATGATCACAACGTCATAGTCGTGCACCACTTCACCGATAGCTTGCGAGATAAGATCGATTACGTCGAAGCTTCGGGTCTGCGCGAGATGCGCCGCGATTTCATATTCCAGATTGTACAGCTTCAAGTTTGACGGAAGCAGATCGAGGCCATGAAAATGCGTCTTGCGGATGATCGAACGCACACCGAGCAATTCCGGGTCATGGAAGTGTCCGTAAAGAGTATCATTCTCGCCGAGATCAATATCGGGCCGGTAACCGAACATCATGGTCGAACTTGCCTGGCTGTCACAATCCACCAGCAGCGTTCGATAACCCTTTATTGAAAAATGCTGGGCCAGATGCACGGCAATCGTGGATTTGCCGACACCGCCCTTGAAGTTCGATACCGAAATGATGGCCGGCATATCCTCAGGCTCTCGCCAAGGCCGGGTGTCGAAGACCTCCCGCATGTGATCGAGCTCGGCAAGATTATAGGGCAGGCGATGACCCGAAGGTGTTCGCTCGCGTTCAGGCAGCCGGCCATCGCGTTCGGCCTCGCGTATCGCCGAGGCGGTCCGATCGACCAGTTCGGCAGCCTTAGAGATGGAATAGGTGGGGCCAGCTTTTTCACCGGTCTCGGGATCCATAGCGTGCGTCTGCAGCCGTTTAAGGATCGCCAACGACTTACGGTGAAGGGAACGGAGATCATCGGTCGCCGTGTTCTCCGAGCTCGCTGTGTCAGAAATTTGGGTCGCCATCTGCTGTCCTCGTTGGAAGTCTCGGAAAGAAATAGACCCAGTTGAAGATTTCGGCAACGACTTGGCCAAAATACCTACAACCTTACCGATGATCTCCGAGCCATTTGGGCCGGAACTAGCATCGGGTTTGCGAATGACCGATGATCTGCGAGCTCTTTCGGCGGCACAAACCCGCGGGTAGGGCAGGGTGGGGTACTTGTGGACAAGTACCGATGATCTGCGAGCGCAACCGATGACCTAGGTGCCAAAATACAATGATCTCGGTGCTTTCGAACCGATGATCTCGGAGCACATACCTACTTAATAAGAATCTCCTTCTCCGAATCCGATTCGCAAATCGTTTTCATTTTGTGATTTCGTTTCGGAAAGATCGCTGCGAACGCCGAACGGACCCGAGATCATCGGTGGATTTGCAGGTTTGACCGCCAGAATTGCGCAAAAATCGCCAAAAGGGTTGATTTGCCGATCCAACCCTGTTGTTGATCGCAGCACCACAACCCGGCGAATCGGGGAAGGGGACGATGACGCAGGATGACAGGACACCGCTCGGGCACCAATACGCACTCGCCATGCTTTCCGGCGGGGCCGACGAGGTGCGTGAGCTCGCAGAGTATGCCGGTACGCAGCTGACGCTTGACGCATTTCTGCGAGTACAGGACGAGGAACCGGTTCCCGCGTTCTTGCATTCCGCGCTGTGCGCGATGTCTCTTCCGACCAAGCGCCCGAAAAACGAATTCGAGCCGATCATTCGTGAAGACGGACGCTATGCATTGGCGATCAATCCCCGGCCGGTTCTCCAGGACGTCGATGGCAAGCGTGTGATGAAGAGCCTTGGCGTACCCTTTGGCTCTTACCCGCGCGTCGCACTTATCTATATTCTTTCTCAGGCAGTGCAGCAGCGTTCGCGCGACGTGTTCCTTGGTCGAAATTTCACCGACTGGATGCGGCGGCTCGGCTATCAGACAATTTCGTATGGTCCCCGCGGTACGGCCAATCTCATGAAACAACAGGTCGATCGCCTACTCGCCTGCGAATGGCAAATTCGCTGGGACGGAGGAGAAACTGACCAGAACGCCTTCGCTGTGCGTGACGTAAAGATCTCCAACGAATATGCGGGCTCGCTCGACAAAGACGGTGCCTTCGCGCGCGAAATTCGTATGTCCGAAGTCTTCTACCAACATCTGGTAGAGCACGCGGTCCCGCTTAATGAGGTCGCAATCCGCGAGTTGAAGGGCACGCCTACGGCGCTCGACCTCTACACTTATCTTGCCTACCGCTTGCCGCGGGTTACCGCCGGTCGCGGACAGGCGATATCCTGGGATCAACTTGCGAAGCATCTGGGCAACGCAGCGGACAGCAAGCGATTCAGGCAGACCGTCCGCGAGACGATGCAACTGGTCTCTTCGGTCTACCCCAATGCCAACATCGATGTGTCTGGTCGCAAGGTTGTGCTTCATCCATCACCCGCCCCGCTCGAGAAAAAACTTGTCGGCACGCACTTGCGCCTTGTTGGCGTGGAGCCTCGCAAGAAGCGGGGAGGGGAGGGGGCCAAGACAAAAGGCCCGAATACGGCAAAGCAGACGGTCGAAGACTTGCTAGCTTTTCCGAGCGGCTCACTTCAGTATGGCAAACGCGAAGAGGCGTTCCTGAGAATCGGCCGGGACAAAGGGGCGCCTTGGGATGTCGACTTGATGGCCGGGGAGTTTCGACGCGGCTTCCCCGACGTCTCGCGCAAGCGCACAGAAAAGGAATGGTTGAGAGTTTGGGAAAGCTTCGTGACCTCCTACGCCAAGCGCCGAAAGCCCTGCTGACTCCCGTCTTCGTGGCCACACATATTGACAAAGCGTGGCCACGGCGCTATTTCCTCTCCCAAGGAGATAGCCGTGACAAATATAGATCTGATTGCCGCTATTCGCGATCTGCCTGTACGAGACAGCGCACGTCTCAAAGACGCATTGATGGGGACCTTAAGTCGACTTTCGGGTGGCGAGCCTCTTGCGGTCCGGGCATTCAGGGATCGGTTCAGCGCCATCAACCGCGAGGTTAGCGAGGGGGGCGTTCAACTGGTCGCAACCGCCGGATCACAAAACGTCTTGGTTTCACTCGATAGTCTCGCCGCTCTCATTGAATCGGTTCACCAGAGTATGAGCTTTGCCGACCAGCTTGAAATGTCGGGTTTCGAAGCGCTCGAGGTGGCAATGGTGGAAGATCAGGATCCCCTCGACGATGAGGGCCTTGTCTTTGGAACTGCAGTGATGGCTGAAGAGGCTTAGCGGCCAGCGTGCTGTATCTGCTCTCGACGCAAGTCCTGTTGGACATCCTCGGCA
Organism: Aurantiacibacter zhengii; assembly: GCF_003584125.1. GTDB lineage: Bacteria > Pseudomonadota > Alphaproteobacteria > Sphingomonadales > Sphingomonadaceae > Alteraurantiacibacter > Alteraurantiacibacter zhengii. The sequence continues at coordinate 91,315 of NZ_QXFL01000007.1, read as the reverse complement.
AACAATCTCCCGGCACGCAATGGATGACTACCGCACCGGCAGGATCGGTGGAAATTAGCGTCGTTTCGATCGGGCAGGCTCAGCGCTATATCGGAAAGCTCTCGTCGGCATCCGAGAGAGAGAAACTGATGCGCGCTTTGCGGCGCATTGAGGCCACCGTCACTGGCAAGAACCGCGAGCATGAGGGCGTGGTGCCGTTCGATGGCGAGGCCGCGCGCATCTGGGCCGAGCTAGCGGACGCCGACTTGCCATACATCGTTCGCAATTCAGGTCACCCCGAGCGCGAAGTGCCGCTAGGGGCGACCGGTCGCATGGTCGTGGCGACCGCGCTGGCGCGAAGCGGTACTCTTGTAGAGGCTCCGCAGCCCTATCACGAGAAGATCGCCCGGCTATTGGTCGAACATCCGTGACCAAAGGACAGGATCCAGAAGATCAATTGGTCATGCCCGAGGGCGGGCCATTCGAAGCTGGCGGGCGATATCAGGCGCTATGCCTGTCCGGAGGAGGATATCGCGGGCTATACACCGCAATCCTGCTCGAAGAGCTTGAACGACGGGCCGGAAAACAACTTCGCGAATGCTTTGATCTGATCGCCGGAACCTCGATCGGCGGTATCCTTGCAATCGGTTTGGCCGCGGGGATCCCAGCCCATTCATTGCGGCTGTCTTTCGAAAAACACGGCAGCGCAATCTTTCCCAAGACCAATCGGATATTGGGTCTAAAGATTCCGCGCCTGTCGCTACCGGCTTTTCGCCACCGATATTCGAATGACGGCCTGAGAGAGACAATCAAGACGATTCTCAATGACCCCGGCGAGAAACTCACAATGACCGACGCAGGCCCATCGCTCCTCATTCCCAGCGTTAATGCGACTACCGATGACGCGGCGGTGTTCCGCACATCGTCCAGCGATCAAAACCTGACGCTTGTTGATGCCGCTCTCGCCACTTCGGCCGCACCGACCTATTTCCCCGGACACGCTATCGGCGATGAGAATTTTGTAGATGGCGGGCTCATTGCCAATGCGCCCGATCTCCTGGCCATTTCGGATGGCCTTCAAGCGGGCTTTCGCAGAGAGGATATCCATGTCCTCAGTCTTGGCACGGTCGAAACCATTGCAGGCCGGCGCATCCGCCCGCCATCCGGAACGGGCTACGTGACAGGTGCCAAGCGGCTTTTCGAACTAACTCTCGATGCGCAACAACGGTTGGCTCTCAATGAAAGCCGCGCGCTGCTCGGTTCGAATTATCTGCGCATTGATGCGATTGCTTCTCCGGATCAAATGCGAGACCTAGGCCTCGACCGGATCGATAAGCAGAGCCGAAAGACACTCAGTGCCCTCGCGACAGCAAGCATCCGAGATCAACTCGGCTCCGATATCGGTCGCCTGAGAGGCATGCTCGGCCGCAGGGCGGAATGGGTCATGTAATCCAACATTATCCTGACTGGCCGGCCTGCCATATCGAACCCCTCAGTGCCGCCTAGACCGAGGAGGGGGAGGGGGGAGAGCGGATGGATTTAAGGTTGATGTCACATGCTTACCGCTCTCAAGCCTACCAAGGAAACCATTGATCTCGTCGCCGGCTTGAAGGGGCGGTGGCACGGTTCGTATGCCATGTGCCGCTGTCCCGCCCATGCCGACGAAAAGGCGTCGCTTTCCATCCGGCAGGGTAATCGCGGACTACTGGTCCATTGCTTCGCCGGGTGTCGCAGTGAAGACGTTCTTCGCGAACTCTCACGAACCAGACCGGTCTTCAATTCGCCAACGCCCGAGTACCGAACGGGTGCATCGACGCAGAATGCGCGGCGCATCTGGGACCAGGCTACCGAAATCAAAGGAACGCTTGCAGAAGCCTATCTGCGATCACGCAACCTTCCTCAGTCCCTCAGAGACTTGCGTTATCACGCACGATGTCCGTTCGGCCGCAAGCCAAATGCCGTCTTCAGGCCGGCCCTGCTTGTGGCCGCGCGGGAAGGGGTGAAGATCAAGGCTATCCAGCGTATCGCGCTCGGTCCGGGAGGACTGTCACATAAGGGTAAATACATGCTCGGACGACCGGGCATGGCGGCCTGGTCGCCAATCATGAAGGGCACCACACTCGCTCTGGCGGAAAGCATGGAGGATGCCGCTGCATATACAAAGCTGAAAGGCACGCCGTGCTGGAGCACGCTGGGGGCCGAGCGATTGCCTCTGGTCCGCATCCCGGACGGGGTGGCAACTCTCGTAATAGCCGAGGACAACAACCGGGCAGGAAGGCTGGCGGCCCTTGCAGCCGTCGCGGCGCACGAGACTCCGGAGCGCCGCGTTCTTCGCGATCCGCCCCCACGAGCCGCGGCCGACTGGGCGGAGGTCAACGAAAACACCGGCGCATAGGGGCTTCGAAGAACAGAGAAGGGGAGGGGGAGGATTGGTTGCGGATCAGCATCAGGAGCAGACCGTGACCGACCTCTTCGACATTTCCGAACAGCGCCTCAAAGGCGCTATCGAAACCGTGGCTGCTGATATCGGCAATGCCCGTCTTTCGAAAAAGAAGCTCTTCGAGACGATGGAAGGGCTGCACGGCTGCACATCGGCGAACGGGACATGGACCCAGCGCGATGCCTACGACCTACTGGAAGCAGGGCTTGCACTTCACCTGACCGAACTCGGGCCCGTTGAGCGCACCGACATTTCCTCGATCTCCGACCTGGTCGACTCCCTGCCGACCCAAACTGTCAGAAGCGAGGATCAGATCCGCTTCCAGCAGTTTTCGACCCCGGCAGACCTTGCAGGCCTCGCGATGATCGCCGCGCAGCCTCGCAGCGGGGATATCGTCCTCGAACCGAGTGCCGGCCACGGGTCTCTCGTCAGCATGTTGCCGAGCGTCGAGGAACTGCACCTCAACGAGCTCGATCCGCGCCGGCGCGAGAAGCTGAAACTCCTTTTCGCTGGTGCGACCATCACCGGCTTCGACGGCGCCATGCTGACCTCGCTGGCCGCGCCCGAACTTCGGCCGACGCTGATCCTCATGAACCCCCCGTTCTCCCGCTCGCAGGGCAGGGGCGTCGATGAATACGCCGCTGTCCGCCATCTGCGGGCCGCGCTCTCGAAGCTCAGTCCCGGCGGCCGGGTCGTGGCGATCATGCCCGACTGGTTCACCACCAGCGCCAAGATGATCCGGATCTACGAGGAGACCTTTACGAACTGCACCGTACAGACCTCCGCTAGGCTCGCGAAATGCTATCACAAGCAGGGCACCAGCGTGGCCGTGCGCTTGATGGTGATCGACAAGACACCAGGGAACTCGAAACCATCGATCATCGCGCGCGATACCGTCCGCGAACTTGCAGACTGTCTTCCCATCGTGAAACGAGCGACGGTTCTCCCCGAGCGCACGTCAGTGCCCCCGCAGCCCAAGCCGAAGGCGACCAGCCTCTTCAAGTCGATGCGCGCCAAGCCGCGGACGACGCCGCGGGTCGAACGCAAGATCTCGGTCCGCGAGATCGTCCCCGTCGAATATGCCAAGCTCGAGGCGCCGCGCGCGCTCGGTACGCAATCAGGGGTCTACGTTCCCTATCGGCCCAGTCGCATCGATATCGAAGGCTCGCGCGAACACCCGACGCCTCTGGTCGAGAGCGTCGCGATGGGTTCGATTCCGGCCCCGGTACCGGACTATGTCCCGCGTCTGCACGACCGCATCCTGACAGACGCACAGCTCTCCGAGGCACAGCTCGAGACGATCATCTATGCCGGCAATGCCTGGACGCAATTCCTCCCCGGCAAGTTCACCCCGTCCGATGAAGGCGTAGGGCTTTCGCTGTCCGAAGACGGCAGAGCCTATCGCAAGGGCTATTTCCTAGGCGATGGCACCGGGGCGGGGAAGGGGCGGCAGGTTGCCGCTTGCATCCTCGACAACTGGCTCGCGGGCCGTCGTCAGGCAATCTGGGTCTCCAAGAACGAAAGCCTTCTCGAAGACGCCCGACGCGACTGGTCCGCGATCGGCGGGCTTCCGGCGGACATCCAACCGCTTTCGAGCTGGAAGATCGATGACGAACTTCCTTTTCGCGACGGCATCGTTTTCGTGACCTACCCGACGCTGCGCAGCCAGCGCCAGGACGCAACCCGCCTGAAGCAACTCCTCGACTGGGCAGGCACCGACTTCGAAGGCGTCATCGCATTCGACGAGAGCCATGAAATGGGCGGCGTCGCCGGCGGGGAGGGCGCCCGCGGTGCCAAGGCAGGGTCGCTGCAGGGTATCGCAGGCGTTCTCCTTCAGAACCACCTCCCGGATGCCCGCGTCCTTTACGCCTCTGCCACCGGAGCATCGGACGTGAACAATCTGGCCTATGCCGTTCGTCTCGGCCTGTGGGGTCCCGGCACTGCCTTCTCCAACCGCGAGGACTTCATCAGCCAGATCCGTTCGGGCGGAATAGCCGCAATGGAACTCGTCTCGCGCGATCTGAAGGCTTTGGGTCTTTATCAGGCTCGCGCACTCAGCTTCGCCGGTGTCGAATACGAAGTGCTGAAACACGATCTGACAGACCAGCAAATCGGCATCTACGACACCTACGCTGACGCCTGCCCTAGCGATCTGGAAGACCAGATTCGAGCCCATATGGCGACCATTCAGGAGCGCAGGGGCGAGCCTTACCAGATCTCGACCTCCGGGCAGACGATCACGCTGGGTCATGCACTCGAAGGCGCAAGATAGACTTACCCGCTTCGACAGGAATTGATCCTGAAGAGACGACGCACGGCCCCTGCCGGGGCTTCGTGCGGATTGCGCGCGTTCGCGCGCTGCCGGGCTGCGCCCGGGTGAGGGGAGGGATGAAGGGAAGTGGTCCGGACAAGGGGTTCGGACAGAGCATCAGGAGACTTCCCATGAACATCGGTACCCTCAAGGCCAATGCCGACGGCGTTCACATCGGCCGCATCGTCACCATGGCATTCGCCGCCACCATCGCCCTGCGCGAGTTCGTCTCGACCAACGAGCGCGCCCCCGCCTTCGACGTGATGGCGCTCTCGGCCGACCGCCGCAGCTGGGTGAAGGTCGGCGCGCTGTGGGAATACTCGTCGAACGACACCGGCGAGGTGTTCCTCTCGGGCCGGATCGACGATCCCAGCCTCGACAAGCCGATCGACGTCGCCATGTTCCGCCAGGAAGACGGCTCCTACAACGTCGCCTGGCGCCGTCCGCAGCGCAAGCGCACGCTCCCCGGCATGGCCAGCGAAGGCGAAGACACCCTGCCGCCGCTGACCGCGACCGGCGGCGAGCCCGAGCAGGCCGGTTCGACCACCGGCGGCGACGGCCTGGGCGAGAGCACGGCTCCCTCGCCGAAGACCAAGGCCAAGGCGAAGGAGACCGCCGACGCCTGACGACAGCGTCCCCCCGGGCCGGTGCGACCCCTCCCGCATCGGCCCCTCACGAGGCCCGTCCGCGCGATCCCCCGCGGGCGGGCCTTTTTACTGCCGCCACCTCCTGCGCCGCCGACAAAGGAAAGAGGGTGGGTATGCGACAGGCAATCGAAGGAACCAGACCGTGCCCCAGCAGCCCAGGACACAGCGCCTGCCGAATTTCATCATTATCGGGCGCGTTCGCGAAGGCGAGCTCGATTGCGTCTCAGCGATCAACGGAAGTTCGATCGCCGAAGCGGAGATCTGGAATGCGCTCCTCGTCGAGACGCATCGCTGTCTTTCACTCGCCGTCGGGGAAGAACTCACCGTGTGGAGCGTTCACGATATCAACGCGGTACTGTTGCCGGACCCGAACGCCATCGGCTTTGCCGCGCGCATCGATCTCCCCGATCTCTCTTGATAATCCGGACTATCCGGATTATACGGATCGTTATCCGCATGACGGTAATGACGACGACGACGGGCCTGGCCCACTGGTAACTTGGCGATGATGAAGGCGGAGACGAACATGAAACAAGCCTACGGAGAAACCGTCACCACGACCGCTTTCTCGAAGAAGGTCGGCTACTATTACGACGAGGCGATCCGCAGACCCATCGGTCTCGAGCGCCACGGAGAGGTCCGCGTCGTCATGGTGCCGGTCGACGAGTACACCTCGCTTCGAAAGCTGTTCGCGCGTGCCCTGAAATCGGAGCAGCTGAAGGATGTCATCGGAGAAATCACCACCGCGCCGCCGGCGTTCCACCCTGAAGCCCCGGACAGCTACGAAGACGACGGCGACGCGGGCGCCGATCGTCCCAAGCAAAACCGCAAGCGGGCAGAACGCGAGACCGCGACCGCCTGAACCTGGCGCCATCATCGATTACGGGTACCTCTGGGCCCGCGAGGACGCCAAGGGCCAGGAAAACGCCACCAAGACGCGGCCTTGCTACATCTACGGCGTGAAACCGATCGACGGGCTCTACATCGTCTCGGTCATGGCGATCTCCAGCTCCTCGACCGGAGCGCGCGTTCCCGTTCATCCGCGCGAGCGCGCAGCGCTAGGACTTCCCGACGACTGCGACGTCGTGATCGAGGAGGTCAACGTCTTCCAATGGTCCGGGCCCGACATCGTCCCGCAGTCCGATGGGTCCCTCATGCGGGCCAACCCGGCATCCAAGAAGCTTACCGCGGCGATCGGCACCGCAATGGTCGGGAGGACCCCAACGATCGTCTTCCGCGCACCCTGAAAAAGCGGTCTTCAAGACACCAGCGGCGAAGTTCATCCGGTTCCGCAGGCACCCTCCTGTCCCAACGATATAGCCTTGGCGATGGTCGTGGACAGCGAAGCATCGTGGCGGCGCTGATCCCGGCGCTTCACAATCCTTGAGACGGGGCCGGGGCCAAGCAGCTAGCCGGGTCTGACTTCCGCAGGCTTTCGGAGCTGCGTCACCAACGAGAACTGTGTTCAAGGCTTCCCAGCACCTCCAAGCCGAGTGCGTGTCCGCCGTCCAGTGCCCCTGCCCCTCCGGTCGGGCTTAGGGCCAACCTGCGAAAATACGAGCCGTGTTGCTCGCTTCGCGAGCTGCCCGCACCACCTCGATTTTCGAGGTTTCCCGCGCACGAGTGCGCGGTGTCCCATCCCTCCTTCCGGGGCTCGATAAGGGCACCGGCGGACAAGCCGTCGGCTCAGAAGGAGGCTTTTGAAATGAACACCGTCAACCTCGTCGGCCGACTGGCCAAGGATCCGATCGCCCGCGACGGCAGCAAGACCAAGGTCACCGAGCTGCTCCTGGTCACCGAGCGCCCCGTCATCCGCGACGGCCGCGTCCAGAAGGATCCGGAGACCGGCTACACGAAGACCGACGCCGAATTCCACAAGATCACCGTCTTCAACGGCATGGGTCTCCCGCTCCGTGAGCACAAGGCGAAGGGCGACCAGCTCGCGATCACCGGCCGGCTCCACTACTCGCACTGGCAGGATGCCGACGGCAACGACCGCTACGGCTGCGAGATCATCGCCGAAAACGTCGAGTTCATCTGACCGACACCGATGGGGCGGCGCGCAAGCGCCGCCCTTTGCACCATCTCACCCAGGAGAAATGCCATGAAGGACTTCGGCCTTTTCGCCGAGCGCGACGCCGCGCGCGCGGAACGCAAACTCGGCGAGCTCACCCGCTTCGCCGCCCGGCGCGAGATCATGCTCGAGACCATCGATCTCGACGCACTCGACCGGAACACCGCTTTCGACATCCTCGAGACAGACGAGGATCTAGCCGAAACGATCGCCTTCGGGCCGATCTACGTCCATCACCTCGCGACGCTCGAGGCGCAACGAGCCGAAATCGCCGCTTCGCTTGCTCGTGCTGCCTAGATACAACATGCATGTTCCGCCTGTTTGATAAAACGGTAGTAAAAGAAATGCGCCGAGTTGAGCCTGACATCACGATCATCGCAAATGGCGAACATCGCTACATCGACACAACCTACAGGCGCGGCAGCGGTCCGAGCTTCGATGAGTATGCATACAGGTTCGACGGTCTTGGCGATTGCGAGAACGAGAATGCCCTATTGAGCCTATTTTCGCCGTGGCTCCTCGACATCGAACAGCTTCGCGCACGACGGCAATCACCATATCATCAGCCGCTACCAAGAATCACGTTATCTGCGAGCCTCACGAACAAGGGTAATTTCCGCCTTGAGTGGGAGCCGACCTATTACGAGAATGGAAAATGCGACTTCGTCCATCATCCGACATATGGAGGACCATCATTCTCCGACAGACCTGAAAACGAACTGCTTTTTCTCCGAGGTGTAGGTGAAGCGATGATGCACCTGCGCATAGACCGTCGAGAAAAGCCCAAGGGCCCCATACGCGGGAATATCGACGGGGCATTCCTCTACGCCCTCTATGAGCATGTCGCGGACCTCGTAAGACGTCTCTCCGTGCTCTTCGATATCACCTGGCTCCAACGCTTCAACATCACGGAAGAACTCGGCGAAGATGGAAAACGCCATCTCCTTATGGCCTATTTGGAATCGAGACAGGAACAGGAAGTCCGCGAGGCGCAACTTCGCATAGAAGCCATATCAAACGAACTCGACAGCATTTTCACCTCTCTCGGCCTAACTCCGGACGATTACGACATGCTCCATGCTTCGGTGTCGACCGACACAAAAGGAGGCGACGAAATCTCAAACATGGGGTTCAACAGGCGCTTGACGCAGGTACTGAAGACTAGGAGCCGGAAAGCAAATAGTCGGACGGTCATGACAATTGAAAGACTACTCAAAGAAAGCGAGGACCTTCGCGATCGCTACAATGTGGATATGTGAACTCCCACCCGGCAACAAAATTCCGCTTCAATTGCAGCTTCAAGAGAGATGTAACCATGGCCATCCTCAGTCTAAAGCCTCATACCCATCTAGTGGACTTTCGCCTCACGGAAGATAACGGGACAGACATTCTCGAGGAAGTTGTTATTCGCCACTCTTCCGTGAAAACTCTGGTTGCAAGACTGCGGGCCGGAAAGAGAGCGCAGAGCGAAACAAGCATCGAAATCGATGAGCTATCTCTCATTACAAAGGTCTACCTGAATGAGGGGAACAAGCCGGTCGATCGAACCATCATTCATCACATCGGCCGATCGGCAATAGATCTAGAGCTCGATGAGGCGGACGCACTTGCCGATATCCTCGATAACTCAGCGAACAAGAGCGGAAGCTCGTTCCGGATCCAAGTCGATCTGATTGAACTGGACGACTAATCACACACATAAGGTGAAAGGGATTCTAGCTACTAAGAAACGATCACCGCCTCCCTGCCTTCGGCCGGGATCGCGCTCTACTTCGCTAAGCTCCTGCCAGCTCCTCGCCTTCGCTCGATCGCTGTCAGCGTCGCCAAGCTACGCCGAGCCCTGCCATGCAGGTCTCGGCCCGTCCGGGTGACGATCACCTGGCGGGGTTTCCAGTCAAACCGCCAAGGCGGGATCGGGATACCTCTCAGGCCACAATTGCTCCGGGCGCATGTTGGTAGCTTGAGCAATAGCTTCTTCTACCCTTTTCGAGCGAGACTGCCCTTTGGAAACAATTGTCACGGCCGACGCGCAAATATCCAATTCTCTAGCTATGTCAGCCAGGGAGCTGCCGTTGATACGCAACAGCCACTTAATATGATCGTGCTGAGTGAGCTGCTTCAAAACGCAAATCCTCGTCCGCGGTGACCTCTCGATTGGTAGCCAAGCTAACCACTTCACGGAGAGCCGACCAGAATCGAGATCAATTCATCACCAGCTTAGTCACGATCGATAAATTTTAGCCGCGCACCGCGCTATCGCGCTGCGGCATCATGAGCGGGGCAGAATGCCTCGGCTCGCCCTCCGGCCGGAAAACACGCGCGTCACACCGGCGCCCCGCCGTCCTTCGCGAATAACAAATCAACTGCCTGCCTGCGGTCGGGCCTACGGATTGCTTTTGAAGCCCCGCGGGCTCTCGGTCCCGCCGCCGGCGACCGGCCGGCCGCGCGAGGGCGACGACCCCTGGCGTCGCCTCACCCGCGAGACGCTCCGGCCTGTCCGACGCGGCTCCTGCGGGAGCCCGATATTCTCGAAGGAAGGGGGAGGGGGAGGGTGTGTTTGATTGCATCCTCGTGTGATGGGGTCCGAAGGATACTTGCGGCAAGGATCCGGTCAAGGATCCGCGGTTCCCCCAATTTTTTCCCGGCATTTGTCTGCTTTCAGCAGACGGGAAAAAATCGGCTCCCCCACGGCCCGTAGGCGTTAACCGGGGTCCGGCCCTGACGTGCCGGCTTCCCGGTTAACGTCCCTGACCTCGCTTGTCCGCTGCGCACCATTGGACCCCGTCATCACGCGATGACGCGATCAAAACCAATGGAGGCTACCAATGCAGAAGTTCAACTCTTTCGCCGATCTCGCGAACGCCCGCATGGAACTGGCAGACACCCGTTCCGACGTCACCGCCGCCTACGACGGCGCTTTCCTTGAACGGAGCGACATGGCGAAGCTCAGCGTCGTCGACGAACCGATGGCGGCCGAAATGCCCGATCCCGACATGGCGCGGCGCGCTGTCGAGATGGCGATCGGAACGATCTTCGACGTCCTGAAGGACACCCGGATGGAAGAATTCGCCCAGCAGCTCGCCTGGGGGATGGTCAACTCCTTCCACATGACCGCTCGCATTGCCGAAGGACGCGAGGACGATGCGGCGAAGAAGCTCGGCGAACTCGCGCGTCACTTCGATCCTTCCGAGATCTACGCCGTCGAGCTCGAAGAAACGCAGATGCTCGTCCAGACGCTGCAGGGATGCCGCGAAGCCCTGGAGGCGATGCGCGACCATGCCGCCGACGTCTACCGGGTCGAGACCGGACGTCCGTTCACGGCAACCCGCGGTTCGCAGGTGAGCAAGAACGGCGTGACCGCCTCGCAGATCCAGGCTCGCGACTTCCTGGCAGCACGCGCGAAGGATCGCAGGGCACAGTTCCAGCCCGAAGGTCCGCTGGTCGTCACCTCGGGCGGCATGAAGGAATGGTACGACTTCGAAATGATCTGGGACATCCTCGACGACATCAAGTCCCGCATCCCGAACATGGTTCTCGGAACGACGGGTATGCGCAAGGGCGTCGATGCGATGGCGAACGCATGGGCCCAGAAGAACGGCGTGCAGACAATCCTCTTCATGCCCGACGGACGTCACGGCAACCGCGCTCCGTTCCTGCGCAACGAGAACATGGTCAAGCTCGGCCCGGTGGAAGCGATCGTCGGCGAAGGCTCCGGCATCCAGGCGAACCTCGCACAGCGGCTCCGTCAGGCTGGGGTGCCCGTTCACATCCGCCGTATCGCCGATCAGCGGCCGCAAACGCAGCGGGTCGGCGCTTCCACCTTCGGGTGAGCGCCTCTCGGGAGGCTCCGGCAGTCGCCGGAGCCTCCCTTCCTTTTCCGTCTCGGCAGAACGGGCTCGGGGGGCATCGAGCCCCCGTCGCCCGTGTGGGCGCGTCACCGGACCGGGGAGGGCTCGTCTCGTCGATGTCCCAGTCTGTCACGGGCGCACTGGCGCGCCTCAAGGATCCGCGGTTCCCCCAATTTTGCTGCGCAAAATCGGCTCCCCCACGGCCCGCTCCGCGGTCGCCTGCGGCGATCCTTGACCCGCTGGACGCCCGTGACCGGCGGGAACCACCATCAACACATGGAGGTTAAGATGGGCGTCCAAATCACATTGTTCAAAGCGCTGAAAGAGGCTAAAGTCTCGGGCGAGAACGCAGAGAAGGTCGTCTCCGAACTGGAGGAGTACATTGCGATGAAAATCACTGAAGCCAATGCCGAGCTGATTGCCGAAGTAAAGTCGCTTCGGACCGATGTCGCCACCAATCGCTGGGTCCTCGGGCTCATCGGCGTCATCATCGCGATAGGCTCGGCCACCGGCGGCTATATCGCAGCGGTCTGACCGCGGGGGGCTTCGGCCCCCTTTTTTACTTCGCCTTGCCCGAGTTCGAGCGCCCCCTTCTCGTATATCTCTTTGTCGGGTTCGTTGCCGGGATTGTGCTACGCTACGTCCCGCCGTGTCCTTTCCTCGATCGCATCCCGTTCGCATGGCTGACGATCCTCGCAGTCACCGCGGGCATCACCGCAGCCTACGGCCTGATGGCCTTGATGCACCGCAGGCTCGATTGACGGTAGCCGCAGTCCAAACATCCCAGCTCGCGATCGCGTAGCACCAAGACGAACCGCAGTGCCACGGCCGCGGCGGTCCCTTGCTCGCTGGCGACCTTTCGGTCGCGTGCGCCACGCTCGGTCCGCCTTGGCCCCGCCGGCATGGCTGGCTCGCCCGGACGCCTTCGCGTCCGTAGGCATCGCGGCCATGCCTGTCCTGCGCTGACGGATAGCTGGCGGCGGGCGACGACGCCCGCTTCCACATGGCCGACGTTTCGCCAGGCGCGGGCACTCCCTCGCGTGCTGGCGGCCATGCGTCCGCTCTCGCAACGCTCGGTGTGCCGCGCGCACTTGCAACCATCCCTCCGGCTCGCTGACGAACATCCGTTCGTCCGCGCATCGCCTACGCTTCCTGCTCGGAATACGGCCCCATGCCGGCGCAGGCTTTGCGCCGCGCCAATCCTCGACGGGATGCGCCAATGGACACCGTCGGCCTTCACCGAACAGACCGCGCATCAAAGGGGAGGGGGAAGGGGAGAGACGAGTTCATCACAGGAGGCAGAGATGCTCGTCACCTTCCGCATCAAGGACACGCAGACCCAGCTTCATTCACGGCCCGCCGAAATCTCCGCGCTGGAGCTCGCCGCGCTGACGCGGCGGCTTCACTCTGGGAACGCCGCGCTCGACGTCGATCCCGGAGAATTCGGGGCAGCGCCCCTCAATTTCGAGATCAACGCCAATGCCCTTTCGATGGCCGCATTCACCGCCTGCTTCGATCATCGGGCCGAGATCATCTCGATCGTCGAAGAGGCGCAGTTCCTCGGACGGACGCTGCGCGTCCGGCACCTCGGGCGCCTCGCTCCGATAACGATCGAGGTGTCCGAACACATCGCCCTGGCGCGCGATCTCATGATGGGCCCGGACCTTGCATCGAAGGTGCTCTTCGCGCTTGGGCGCGACGACGCGGGTGAAGGCGAACTGACCCTCGAAAGCCTGCGATTGCTCCTCCAAGATCATCGCACCTACGACGCGTTCTGCGGCGCCAAGATCACCCCGATTTACGACAGTCTGGCGTACCTCGCCTTCACCGACTGCGGCGAACAGACCCCCGTACTGGAGTGGGCCCAGTGATCGACAACGTGAACGCGATCGCGACGCCCCGCACGCGCCTGAAGATGCGATGCCCCAACTGCGGTTCCGAAGCGATCTGCAAGGATGCCTGGACCGCTTGGGACGAGACCAACCAGCGCTGGGAGCTCGGCGGGGTCTACGACCATGAAACCTGCATCGAATGCGAGCACGAAGGCGACGATCATTTCGACCGAATCGATCTCGACACAGGCGCGATCGTCGGTTCCGAAATAGACGAAGGATTGCCCGGCAACTGCGTCTCGGGCGATGGCCATGACATGCAGCCGCACCCGGTCACCGGGGTACCGCATTGCAGGTCGTGCTGCCCGCCTGAAGAACCATTCGCGAACCCCGCAATCTCATCGACCGGCGACTAGCCTCCCGCTGGATCGATGCATCGGAAAAGGGTGTCCGGCCATGCGCCGCGGCACCCTTTTCTCATGCCCGATACTCGAAGCACTGGCGCATCACGGCAACGCCTCGAACGAGCAGTGCAGCAAATGACTTCCGCCTCCCGCCGATGGCCCGTCCGCCACCATCGCCTGAGCACTCCGGCCATACGCGGATCAACCGAAAATGGACCGACCGTGAAGCCGCTACGCGGCTTCCGCACCACTCGATCAATTTTCGGTTCCCCTCCGCTTCGCTCCGGTGACCCGCGCACCGCCGGAGCGCTGATTCACGGCATGGCGGACGAGCCGCCAACGACAGGAGGCTACCATGTGCTACACCACCGAAACATTCGAGGCTGACACCGCCACGATCCGCCAGATCGACACCGACACGATCGCGCTCGACGAGAAGACACTCGAAGCGGAACGACGCTCCTACCACTCCTTCTTCGACGTCCATGTGGTCCGCACCGAAGACGGCTACATCCTCATCGAGGAAGGCGATTACGGCGAGCTTCCGATGCACCTCATCGACGACATCGTCTACACCGCCACCGGCAAAATGGACGACGAATACTGACCCGAACGGGCGGCGCCAAGGCGCCGCCCTCAGGACGACTGCTTCTGGCCCGCAGGCTCCATCTTTTCGAGCGCCTCGATCGCGCTCTTCGGCTTGACGCTGACGGCCAGTTCCAGCAGTCTCACCGCACACGCATGACCGACCTTGCGCACGAGCCTAGCCAGCTCCTTTTCGGCCTCTTCCTTTTCCATCTGGGCAAGCTTTCTCCGGCGCTCCGCAACGTCCTGTTCCGCAGCTTCGAGAGCCGCCCTTTCACGCTCCACTTTTGATACCATTTGCATGTCCTTTCGCGACGGATTTCGTGCCTCGCTTGATGCAGCAACCGCCATGAATTTTCGAGCCGTTTTTTTGCTCGATGCTTTTGCGTTTTGCCGTGATGGAAGGAGGTCTGTTATTTGGGCCATCCTTCGCGGCCTCGGCCGCTACGGACCGCGCTCTATTGCGCTAGGTTCCTCGCTGCCCTGGCTTCGCTAGGGCAGCTTCGTCACCAAGCTCCACCGAGCCTGGCTATGCCAGTCTCGGCCCTACGGGTGACGATCGACGTGGACCTGAAGGTCCACTCTTGTCCGCCCAGGAAGAAGCATTGCCACCGTCGCGTTGTACACGCTCGGAGCTCTTGGCGGCACGATGGCCGGCACTACCAGCTGGATAACCAGCTCCTCTCACGACTCCTCGAGACAAGCGAACGAGAAGAAGAACCGCCAAGTCCCTATTTTAGCACACCGAACACGGCTGCGCCGTTGGGGCCTGCACAGGATTACGGTTGTTTTATCAAGCACTTAGGTCGGGATTTCGGCCACTGAACCGAACTGCAGCCGCCTGCACCACCGGTCTGGCGTCATCTTTCGCGTGCGTTTTCAGCGGCTTGGCGGTGCAGCGGACTGCAGCGCAGGTTTCTCTTCCAATCGCGCTGCACCTCTATATAATGGCAACCGCGATAGAGAAACCATGCACAACTCGGAAAGAGTTTGCATGGAACGGAAATTTCAAAGCGTCGGCGTGACGCTTAGCCCCCAGATGGTCGGCAAACTCGACCATCTTGCGAACGTCAGGGGCGTCTCTCGCTCAGAAGCCATCCGCGTCTCGCTCGAATTGGGCGTACCACTGCTCAATCTTGGTATTGCCCTAAACGGGCAGCGCGCGCTTACGATCCTCGAGCACACTCAGCTCGCGCTCTCTCTCCTGGTCGAACGCCAGTACCCGGAAGACAGCGACGAGCTCATTCGTGCGGCCATGCGAAACGTGCGAGAGCACCATGCGTAGCGACATCCGGACCAACAAGCAGGCGATCACTCTGACGCACGCTTCGGCGCGCGGAAAGGTGAAGCGAAACGCGGGTAATTTCACGCGCGGATCGCAGCTGTTCCATCACGAGATTTTGATGACCTGGGCGGGCATCCGAATCCCCCTCTACACGTGGATCGGAACGACCGTTCTTCTGCTCTTCGTGCTGGGCTATTTCACCTTCAAGAATCACGAAGTCCATCTCGTCTTGATGAAGCTTCTATCGTCGGTTTGGGGTTGGATGTCGCTCGACCCCATGAAAGCGATAAACCTGACGCTTCCATCGGGCCAAATGGTGCAGGGAACGATGGCTATGGTGCCCTATCATCCCGCCGTCGAGGCGGCGTGGTCTCGCGCCATCCAGGTCACAGTTTCTTCGATGCTCGGCGCGGCCTTCATCTGCGTTCCGCTGACCATCTGGTTTGTCGACTTTTCGCGCAAACGCGGCTCGGAAATTCTTACCGAACGACACGAGCGCGGTGCGGTACTCGTCGAGCGACCGATGCTCAAGGATTCCATCATCTCGCACAACTGGCGCGAGCACGAGAAAGAATGCCTTTCGCGGACCCCACCGGAGGATCCGAACGCAGTCCTGAAAGAGCCGCTCAAGCAACGTATCAGGCGGGGTCTTCATCAGCCCTACAAGATCGCCGGGCTACCCTATCCCTGGCGGCTCGAGCAGAGCCACGCGATGTTCATCGGAACGACCGGCGCCGGTAAGACCACCGAGCTCAAAAAACTGGTCACGCAGGCACGCGAACGCGGGCATCGATGCGTGATCTTCGACCTCACCGGGACCTTCGTCGAAAGCTTCTACAATGAAGCCACCGATGTGATCCTCAACCCGATGGACAAGCGGTGCCAGGCATGGTCCATTTTCAACGACTGCCATAACTACGCGGAGTTCATGAGCGCCGCGACAGCGCTCGTTCCGAGCGGCCAATCTGTCGAGGACGATTTCTGGCAAAAATCAGCTCGCACGCTCATGGTCGAAATGTGCGTCAAGATGCTCAAGATGGGCGTGCGCTCGAACGGAGGTCTCGCCTACTTCCTGATGATGTCGGATCTCAAGACGATCCACGCACAACTGGAAGGAACGGTCGCCGGACCGATGATGTCACCATCTGCAGCGAAGATGGCGGAATCGATCCGCACGACCTTCATCGCCAATGCGAACGCCTTTCGTTTCCTGCCAGAACCTCCGCCGGGCGAAGAAGGCTTCTCGATCAAGAAATGGATGACCGAGGACGTGCAGGAGGGCTCGATCCTGTTCATCACTTCCACGCACCCCGATCTCGTCCTCAACCGGCCCTTGCTGACGCTCTGGATGGACCTTGCGGTAAACGCGCTCTTCCAGATGGGCCGAAGCCGCAATCTGCGCACATGGTTCCTGATCGACGAAGTCCATGCTTTGCACCGCCTTCCAGCGATCGATCACGGCCTCCAGACGGCGCGAGCGTTCGGCGGCGCCTTCGTGCTCGGAATGCACTCATTCGACAAACTAGAGGAAACATACGGAGAGCATGGAGCCACGAATCTGGCCTCGCTTGCCGGCACCAAGCTTATCCTGAAAACCGCCGACCCGGAAACGTCGCGCCGCTGCTCCGAATTCATCGGCAGCCGCGAAGTTCGCCAGATGGATGAAGCATATTCCTACGGCTACAATAACAGCCGCGACGCCTCGACGATCACGCCGCGAACCGATGTCAAAGAGCTCGTCATGCCGGACGATATCGGCAACCTGCCGAGCCTCAGCGGCTTCATCAAATTCCCCGATGGCTTTCCCGCCGCGCGCATCAAGCTGACGTGGAAGGATTACCCCGAGCGCGCCGAGGGCTTCATGCGCGTCACCGACATGCGCGCCGCCGAATACGTGCCGACCGACGAGGAAGCCGCGGAAATGGGTGTGGGCGGTCGTGAGGGGGAGGGACCGGACAACGTACCCAAGGACCGGCGCGATGGGGTGGATGTCGTGCTTAGCCAGGCGGAGCTCGAAGCCGAGAAGCTGCGCGAGGAGGTGGAGGGTTCGCTCGATCGGTCAGTGGAGCAGACGGCCGCGGAGTTGCAGCACAGAACCGATGCGAAGGATGTGGTCGACGGAACCAGCGACCAGCGCGACCAGGACGATCTGTCGAAGTTCAAGCACACCGGTAAGCGTGACGAGCGCGAGCGCCAGAAACTCGCCCTGCGTGACGTCGAGGAGCGCAATGCTTCCAATCGGAACGTCCTTGCTCAGACACGCCAGCTCCGGGGCCGAGACGACGGTCAGGAAAGCGTTCTCGAGCGCGAGAACCGACAGGGATTCGGCCGCGAGAAGGAGGATCGCCACGAGGTGGCGATCGACGAGGAGCAGGAGATGGGCCGGTGAACCTCTCCCCTTCCGTCATCGCGTATTCGGACCGTTTCCGACCGGCGATCGGAAAGCGCCTGCGCTGCGCCCGCGTCGCTCTCGACCGATCGCAGGATGGCATGGCGCGCGAGCTCGGAATCGCACGGCAAACGCTCGCGGGGTACGAGAACGGCCATAGCGAGCCGCTCAGCAGCCTCCTCGCGCGGCTGTGCGAGGACTTCGGTCTGGATCCGGCATGGCTTCTCGCAGGTGCCAGCAATGGCCCCATGTTCGCCACGGATACGATACACGACCGTGCGCCTTCCCGCAGGCGAACGCCCCACGCAGACGAGTGTCGAGAGGCACATCGAAGCCGCGCTCGGACCGGCTTTCCCGCATCCGGCGCAATCACCCTGGCAAGCCACCCAGACCTGAAGGAGGACCACGATGGCATTCGATTACGAAGACGTAGGCACATTCGGCAGCAAGCGCGCGGCCGAAGACTGGGCTCACCGAAACAGGGTGGACCTGCGGGACCTGCACATCCGCAACGCCGGAGGCGACCGCGTCGAAGTCGGCATCCGCAAGAGCGGTTACGACGACAAGGAAAAATACGACAACCGCCACGGAGAACGGCGGGACGGATTCTGGCGCTGACGCCGGACGGGCGCCCGCGCGCCCGAACCTTTCCGTAAGGAACAGCCCTTCGGAAAAACCACCCCGCGAGGGGCCTAACGCGCCGCCGGCGCACCAACCAGTCCGGGCAACCGGAAGAAGAAAAGGGAAGTGACAGATGTTGAAGAAGATGATGATCGCCGCCGCATTCGCAGGCGCATTCATGGCCGTACCCGCGGCCGCGCAGGACGCTGGCAATGATGCCCATGCGGAGCACCAGGCAGCCGTCGCGTCGGCCGTGGCCGACGGCACCAACAAGGCAGCGGGCAACGTCGCCCGGCAGATGCTCGACATGGTCGCAAAGGAAGCGAAGGTGCGGGCCGCGATCGACCAGAGCGGGGCGGCCAAGAAGCGTCTCATCTCGCTCAACGACGCGGTCCGCTGCGCCGACTGCGAGGAGGAAAAGCACCATAAGTGCGACGACGCCAAGTGCGACGACGCGGCGAAGTGCAAGAAAGCGAAATGCCAAGGCAAGGCATGAGGCTGAACGGAGGGGCCGTGATCGTCGACGAGCCGCAGGTGCAATGCCCCTTTTGCCGGGGTTTCATGCCGGGATGGCTATCGCGCTATCCCGGCAAAGCCTGCACGCTGTGTGAGCGGCCCCTCCTTCTCGTTCCTTCCGCATCCTCCGTTCGCCACCGCTCCATCCTAAGCGCCCTCGACGTCGCCAAAGTCATCATGTTGCCGGTCATGGCCGGTGCGACCATTTCATTCGGGTTCGGTCGCCTCGGCATCGACGGGTTCGCGCAAATCGTCGCCGCCAGCCTCCTCGCCTGGGGGATGATCGATGTCTGGGACGGAACCGCAGGGCTGAAGACGGGCATCGACAAAGTGAAGAAGCAGATTCGCCGCGGCGCAGTCGCGCGGAGGATGTCGGTCGCCAAGACGATATTTGGCTTATTCTCAATAAATGTTGGCGGACTTGGCTTGCTGGTTGCCTAGACAGCCGAAGCGGAATCCGATTTCGCGAAGTTAACGCTGCTCTTAGAATCTTCCGTTACTTTCCTGACCTTGCAATGTACGTCGCGAATTATTGCGGAGGTAATTTCCTGACTAGGGTCCGGACTCATTAGAGCCACCACGTGACGAAGGCTGCGATGGCGATGGTTGCCATGAAGGTCTTGATATTGCGGTCGAAGCGGGTGGCGACGCGGCGCCAGTCCTTGAAGCGGCAGAACATGCGTTCGACGACATTGCGCTGGCGGTATATCTGCCGGTCATGCTCGATCTGCACCTTGCGGTTGGACTTCGACGGGATGACCGGGGTGGTGCCGCGTTCGATCAGCCAGGAACGCAAAGCGTTGCTGTCGTAGCCTTTGTCGGCGACCAGATAGTCGGATGGCGGCACGGCATTGATCGCCAGCATCGCGACCTTGGCATCATGTGTATTGCCCGGTGTCAGCAGGAGGACGTGCGGGCGGCCCTTCTCGTCGCAGACGGCATGGAGCTTGGTGTTACGCCCGCCTTTGGTGATGCCGATACCATGAGCCAAGGCCCCCCTTTTGCGCCTCCGGCAGTGCGGTGGACCTTGATACAACTGCTGTCGATGAAGAGCCTTTCAGGGACGCCATCGACCCCGGCGAGCTGGGCGAAGATGCGCTCCCACACGCCGCGCTCGGCCCAGCGCCGGAACCGGTTGTAAAGCGTCTTCTTCGGCCCGTAGACGTGCTCGGGACAATCGCCCCAGCGACCGCCGCTCTTCAGAGCATGGACAATCCCGGAGAGCACCCGACGGTCATCGACCCTCGGCATACCACGCGTATCCTGCGGCAGAAGCGGTTCAATCCGCGCCCACTGCTCATCCGAAAACCAGAAGAAATCCGCCATCCACCACACCTCCTCGCTGGAGGCTGGTGAATCACATCTCGATGCTGCTGTGAATCCCGTTTATGGGTCCGGACCCTAGCCCGTTCGGCGAGGGACGCGCCGCATCCCATGCCTTCCATGCCATCGGCCATCGAGGACATGTCATGGCCCGCTTGGTCAGTCAGGGACGAAAACCACATCAGCGAGACGATGGGAAACTATTTCCGCGGCTCGAGCATTGTAAGATTCAGCGCAAGTCACTTTAACGGATACAGAAAGAGGAGGCCTCACTATGCCGAATGAAAATGTTCGAAGCAGCGCTCTGATCGGCAGCGATCGTGTCGAAGGAACGGCGGTCTACGGG
Organism: Aurantiacibacter zhengii; assembly: GCF_003584125.1. Classification (GTDB taxonomy): domain Bacteria; phylum Pseudomonadota; class Alphaproteobacteria; order Sphingomonadales; family Sphingomonadaceae; genus Alteraurantiacibacter; species Alteraurantiacibacter zhengii. The sequence goes on along the minus strand of NZ_QXFL01000007.1, from coordinate 70,715 downwards.
GCGAATGGCGATAAAATTGGCACTGTCGAACGTGTGCTTATCGAAAAGCGTAGCGGTCAGGCGCGCGATGTTGAGATTTCGGTCGGCAGCTTTCTCGGCATGGGCGGTGAACTGCATAGCCTGCCTTGGGAAAAGTTTGAATACGATTCCGAACTAGGTGGCTATCATCTCGACGTTACTGAAGATCGATTGAAGGAAGCGCCGAGCTACAAGGACAGCGAACGCGACACCGTCTACGACCGCGATTACCAAACCCGCGCTTACGAATATTGGGCCGTCACCCCTTACTGGTGATAAAATTACATGCCCTGAATCTCGAAGTATATGACCCAGTTGCAAAATCATGAGTACAGATGCCGGGTAAATTGAAGGCTTAACAAAAGCCTCGACGTGCCTTTATCGGCCGGGCGCACTTGAGCCATCAAGGAGTTCGCCCTAGGCAAGCGGAAGATGCAATCCATGCCTGCTTATAAGGTTGGTTGACGCGACTTCCAGGGCCATAGGAGTTCACTGGTCGAGTGATCGGCGCGCCTACCTGTCCGGCACGAAAAACCGGCGTCGGTCGTATGATCCTTCCTATTGGCAAGCCAGAACCTGAAAGGTCTCGCGTATGTCTCGCGCAGGTTCCGATGGAACGTTCGAGATTTCACAACGCATGATCGTGGAGGCGATCCGGTGCTGGGAAGCTGCTAAGAAGAGTGGCTTGGCGCGCCAGCCTCGTCTATACCAAACTCTAGCCGATTACCGTCTTGAGATTCTTGCCCCGGCTTTCGATAGCCTCATGACCATCTTCGAGGCGGCCATGAAGCGGCCCATCATTGTCGGCACAGACTGCTATCCAAGCGCTGATGAGTCTGTCCTGATCGGCATGCTCGCCGAACCCGGGAACGCGGAGAATCATGTTTGTCGCTCCGAGGAGGAACTCGCTTTGCTGGTATGTGCCTTGCGCTCGATACGGCTGATGATAGACTGCACCGTCACTGTGGCACCGGATGACCACCGATACGAAAATTAGAGGCCGGCTGTCTCCGCCAGGCCTGCATCATTTCGAATTCAAGTCCATAAGCCTCACTTACGCGCGCACCGAATGCTTACCTCGCGCGCCCCGCAATTCTTCTTCGGCTTGGCCGATGTATCCGCGCGTCCATGGTAGAGTTCTCCGGTCGCGACAATATTGAATTTGAAAATTGCACATGCCGCCATGTTCGAAGGCCGCCGTGGCTCCTGCGAGATAGAAGGTCCACATGCGGTAGAATCGTGCGTCGAACATCGCCTCGATGTGATCGCGATTGGCTTCACAATTGGCATACCAGGCCCGCAGGGTCCTGGCATAATGTAACCGCAACATCTCGACGTCACTGGCGATAAGGCGGTATTTTTCGCTCGCCGCGACCGTTTCGGATAGTGCGGGGATGTATCCGCCGGGAAAAATGTATTTGCGGGTGAAGGCATCGGTTGTACCCGGCGTCCCGATCCGACCTATCGTGTGCAGCAGCATTACCCCGTCGTCCGCGAGCATATTGGCGCAGCAGCGGAAGAACGTTTCGAATTGCGGACGTCCGACATGCTCGAACATACCAACCGAGACAATCCGATCGTAGCGCTCGCCCCGGGCGGCGAGGTCGCGGTAATCGACCAGTTCGAACTTCACCCGGCCGGAGACGCCCGCGCTCTCGGCGCGGGTTCGAGCGAGATCGAGTTGCTCCTCGCTGAGCGTGATGCCCGTGACGCGCAAATCCATTCTTTGCGCCAGATAGATCGCCATCCCGCCCCAGCCGCAGCCAATGTCGAGAACCTCTTGCCCCGGCGCCAACACAAGCTTCGCCGCGATATGAGCAAGTTTGGCCTCCTGCGCGCCGGTCAATGTTTCGACGCCATCGTCCCAATAGGCGCAGCTATACTGCATGTGCTCGGCATCGAGCATCAATTGATAGAACCTGTTCCCGATACCGTAATGATGCGCCACGTTGCGCCGCGACCCGATCCGCGAATTCACCGACTCGAGCGCGAAGGCAGCTCGGTTGCGCCAACGCCGCAGGAGGCTTGGCGTACCGATCGATCCTCCGCGATCCCAGGGAGTATTGGCCCGCAACAGTTCTACTAGTTCCATGATCCCTCTGCGCTCGACAACCAGACGCCCCTCCATGAACGCCTCCGCTGCACCCAACCGCGGATCGAGCAGTATGTCCCGCGAAACCTTGCGGTCGAGAAAGCGGATGGTCACATCGGGGTAGGCTTCGCAAGGCGTACCGAATTCTTCGCTCGAACCGTCGGCGAAACGCACAGTGAGCGTGCCTCGTTTGACGATGCCGGCGAGGTAACGGATGATCAGTCGCTTGCTCATTCAGCCATTCCACTCCGCGCCGCGTCCGCTGCCCTACAGGCACCATTTTATCCCGTTTCGATAGTTCAGGAACGAGTACCCTTATCAAGGGATTGGAACAGGTGATGATAGTTCCCCGTTCCCGACCACAGTTGAGCGATGTCTCGGGTCACTACGACGAACTCGATCGCGTCTATCGCGAAATCTGGGGCGAACACGTGCATCACGGCTATTGGCGCTCTGGCGATGAAGCGACGCGCGAAGCATCGAACGCCCTGGTCGACCTGGTCGCAGAGCGATTGGCTCCGGAAGCCGGGCACCGTTTGTGCGACATCGGATGCGGCTACGGCGCGACAGCCCAGCGTCTCGCCTCGTCTTTTGGCGTGGACGTAACGGGCCTGACAATCTCGCGCCGACAATATGCCCGCGCGGCGCAGCGGACAGGAAGTGTCCGGTTCATCCTACGCGACTGGCTACGGAACAATCTCACCGAACGCTCTTTCGATGGCGCCTATGCTATCGAGAGCACAGAGCATATGCCGGACAAGCAGCGATGCTTCGACGAAGCCTTCCGCGTGATCAGACCCGGCGGCAGGCTGGTGGTCTGCGCCTGGTTGGCATCGGGCAGCGCCCACAAATGGGAAGTCCGGCACTTGCTCGAACCGATCTGTCGCGAAGGACACCTTCCCGGTATGGGGACGCAAGAGGAGTATGAACAATTCGGCCGGCGCGCCGGTTTCGGCTTAATTTCCTTTGAGGACCTAAGCGATCAGGTCCGCCGAACCTGGGACATCTGCCTGATGAGGCTCCTGAAGCGGCTCGCAACCGATCGTTCCTACCGGCACCTGGTCGCCAGTAGCGAGACCCGCAACAGAAGCTTCGCGCTCAGTCTACCCAGGTTGATGCTTGCCTATCGAACCGGTGCCATGCGCTACGGATTGTTCACTTTTGCGCGTCCGGGTTACGAACACGCCGTGCGCGGCCCATCCGAAGCCGTTGCCCATAAGGAACTTCCATGCGACTGACTGCTCTTGCAACTTTCCTCGGATCGATTGCTCTTGCGGGCTGCGGTCACGTGGCCGACTTACCAGTTGAGGCAGCAAGCGGTTCCACCCCGCAGATCGCCGAACCTGCGGAGAACCTCCTGCCGACTTTCGATGTCGCGCCTGCGACCGGTTGGCCACGCGGCCTTGCACCCGTTCCGGCGCAGGGGCTTTCGGTCACTGCGTTTGCCCGCGGTCTGGAGCACCCCCGCTGGCTCCACGTCCTGCCCAATGGCGATGTGCTCGTGGCGGAATCCGCCGCCCCGCCGCAACCGGAACTGGGACAGGGGATCAAAGGCTTCTTCATGAAACTGTTCATGAAAAAAGCGGGCTCGGCCGTACCAAGCGCAAACCGCATCACATTGCTGCGCGAGACGGACGCTGACGGAGTGGCCGACATGCAGGTGCCTTTCATCACCGGTCTCAACTCGCCATTCGGGATGGCGCTCGTCGGGTCCAATCTCTATGTCGCAAATACCGATGCAGTTTTGCGTTTCGACTATGAGACGGGGGCCGAAAGCATCAGCAAGCAGGGCGAACAAATCGCGGCGCTTCCCGCCGGGCGATACAACCAGCATTGGACACGCAGCCTCGCCGTGAGTCCCGACGACACGAAACTGTATGTCGCCATTGGTTCGGCGAGCAACATCGCTGAATACGGGCAAGAACACGAGATGGGGCGCGCCGAAATACGCGAGATCGATCTGCGGACCAAGGCCGAGCGGCTTTTCGCCAGTGGATTGCGCAATCCTGTCGGTATGGCGTTCGAACCAGTCGGCGGAAGGCTATGGGTTACCGTCAACGAGCGCGACGAGCTTGGTTCCGACGTCCCTCCCGACTACATGACTGCGGTCCAAGATGGCGGCTTTTATGGCTGGCCCTATTCCTATTGGGGCGATCATGTCGATGAACGGGTCGAACCACAGCGTCCCGATCTTGTCGCTCGGGCCTTGATTCCCGATTACGCGCTCGGCCCCCACACCGCTTCGTTGGGTCTGGCTTTCACAGAACCCTCCAGCGCGGCACCGCTCGACCTTAAAGGCGCTTTCGTTGGTCAGCACGGATCGTGGAACCGCAAGCCGCCGAGCGGTTACAAAGTCGTGTTCGTCCCCTTTTCCGAAGGACGTCCCAGCGGGCCAGTCTACGATATCCTTACCGGGTTTCTCAGTGCCGATGGCGAGGCTTACGGTCGACCTGTCGGGGTTGCGCTCGATGGACGCGGCGGGCTGCTGGTTGCAGACGATGTCGGCAATACCGTCTGGCGCGTTTCCGACAACGAGACGCAAAGTTCCGGGGTTCAATAGGACAGGTACTTGGGAGATCGACCTGAACGATCCGAAGAAAGCAGAGGGGTCCTTTGCCCAAGTCGGGTCGTCTCCCCGGCGGACCCATTATACCGGCAGGAAATTGGCGCGGGTCCGGTCGGTCGCGGATCTTCGCGCACGAACGCACAAACTCATGCCCCGGTTCGTCCTTGAATATCTCGAAGGCGGTGCGGGACAAGAAGCCACGCTGGCAAGGGAGCGCCAAGCTTTTGCCCAATGGCGGGCCATGCCATTCACGCTTGCCGACGAGACGTGCCGCGACGTCTCCGCGAACATTCTGGGCCGTACCGCACCGCTTCCTCTCGCAATTGCGCCAACCGGCCTGAACGGAATTTTCAAGCGCAATGCTGACATCGCGCTCGCACAAGCGGCTGCCGATGCCGGCATTCCTTTCATCCAGAGCACCATGTCGAACAGCAGGATGGAAAATGTCGCGGCAGTGCCGGGGCTGAGACACTGGTGGCAGCTCTATGTCTTCGGCGGCGACGAGATCTGGCAGGAACTGGTGGATCGCGCGGAACGGGCGGGTTGCGAAGCTCTGGTGCTCACCAGCAACGCGCAAATCTTCGGGCAGCGAGAATGGGACGAGCGAAACCGCACAGCCGGCGGGTTTCCCAATCTTTCGGCACTTGTCGACGCTGCATGCCATCCGCGCTGGCTGGCGACGACATTCTCCCGCGGGTTCCCGGTGTTCCAAAATGTGATCGACTTCGTGCCGAAGGACCAGCGCTCCTTCTTCGATAGCGCGAACTGGATACGCGATCGGATGCGGAAATCACTCAGCTGGGAGGATTTTGCCAAGATCCGCGAGCGCTGGCGAAAGCCTCTTTTTCTGAAAGGGGTGCTCAACCTTGAAGATGTAACGCGCGCGATCGATCATGGCGTGGACGGGGTGATCCTTGGCGGGCATGGCGGCAGGCAGGCCGATTGGGCCATTTCGCCGCTCGATCTCTTGCCGCGCGCGAAAGAGATCGCCAAAGATCGGATCGCGCTCTATATCTCCGGCGGCGTTCGCCGGGGAAGCGACATCCTCAAGGCGCGGGCGCTCGGAGCGGACGCGGTGCTGTCCGGACGCGCCATGCTTTACGGTCTTTGCGCCCACGGAGCAGCGGGCGTCAGCCGGGCAATCGAGCTGCTCCGCTCCGAGATGGTGAACGAACTCGGCCAGTACGGTGTGCCGAACCTCGAAGCGCTTTCACCCGACCTGTTCGTGCATGAAGATCGTCTCCCGATCAGGACCAGCGTCTAATCGACGGGGAAGGCCATTGTCGATAGAAGCGCGATTTCGGCCGCTCGACTGTCAAGTCGGGTATGCTGGACCACGATCGGCACGTCGCTTTCGATGACGCTGGCATAGCTCGTATCGCGCGGCACCGGTTCCGGGTCGGTCAGGTCATTGAAGCGCATGTGCCGTGTCCGGCGGGCGCCGACCTCGATCGGATATGGCCCTGCCGGATCGCGATCGGTGAAGAACAGGGTGATCTGTATCTTAGCGGCGGTGCCGCCCGTATTGAGAATGCAGGCGGTCTCGTGGCTGACAAGCGCCTGATCGGCACCCACCATGCTGGTTCCAGGAATATAACCCTCGGCGATGACCCAGCGTCTCCGACCGATCGCGTTCATAATGCTGCTCCTGTGTTATTGAAAACCTTCGGTATCTCGGAACTCTAATTGGACACGTTTCGTTTCCGAAAGGCGGCGGATGGCACTTGGCTCAGGAGAAACTATGGCACAGTCGGTATCGCATTTTGTCTGGGAACGCCTTCACGAGTGGGGCGTGCGCCGCATCTTCGGCTACCCGGGCGATGGAATCAACGGCCTTGTCGGCGCGCTCGACGAGATGAAGGACAAGTTCGAGTTCGTCCAGGTACGGCACGAGGAAATGGCGGCTTTCATGGCTTCGGCTCATGCGAAATTTACGGGCGAGCTCGGTGTTTGTCTCGCGACCTCGGGGCCTGGCGCCTCGCATCTTCTGACAGGCCTGTACGATGCGCGGCTCGACCATATGCCGGTGCTGGCCATCGTCGGGCAGCAGGCGCGCACGGCGGTGGGGGCGCATTATCAGCAGGAACTCGACATGACGTCGATGTTCAAGGACGTGGCGGGCGCGTTCACCGGCTATGCCATGGTTCCGGCGCAGGTGCGCCACCTGGTCGATCGCGCGGTTCGGATCGCCAAGGGAAACAACCGCGTCACCTCGCTCGTCTTTCCCAATGATCTGCAGGAAGAGGAGATGGTAGATCCGCCACGCAAGCATGGGGCGCTGTTCTCGGGTGTGGGTTACTCAAGGCCGAGGGTCGTGCCCGCGCAGGACGATTTGCATCGGGCAGCCGAAGTTCTCAATTCGGGCAAGAAAGTTGCCATGCTCGTGGGTGCCGGCTGCAAGGGCGCGACCGACGAGGTCATTTCCATCGCGGATCGTCTTGGCGCCGGCGCGGCGAAGGCGCTGCTCGGCAAGGATGTGCTGCCCGACGACCTGCCATGGGTGACCGGATCGATCGGATTGCTCGGCACGAAGCCGAGCTACGACCTGATGATGGGATGCGATACCCTGCTGACACTGGGTTCGGGTTTTCCCTATTCCGAGTTCTTGCCGAAGGAGGGTCAGGCCCGCGGCGTTCAGGTGGATATCGAGCCCGAGATGCTCTCGATCCGTTTCCCGCATGACGTGAACCTCCAGGGCGATGTTGCGCTCACGATCGAGGCGATGCTGCCGTTGCTCGAGCAAAAAACCGACACCGCATGGCGCGACGATATCGCCAGTTGGAAAAAGGACTGGGAAGAAACCCTGCACGATCGTGCGATGGTTGATGCCAACCCGGTCAACCCGCAACGCGTCTTCACCGAGTTGTCGCCGCGGCTTCCCGATCGCGCCATACTTACAAGCGATTCCGGCTCCTGCGCGAATTGGTATGCGCGCGATGTCTATATGCGTCGCGGCATGATGGGCTCGCTCTCGGGCGGTCTTGCCTCCATGGGCGCGGGCGTACCGTACGCGATCGCTGCCAAATTCGCCCATCCCGACCGGCCGGTGGTCGCCATGGTGGGCGACGGCGCGATGCAGATGAACAACATGGCCGAACTGATCACCGTCGCCAAATATCACCAGAGATGGGCCAACCAGACCTTCGTTGTCTGCGTGCTCAACAACGAGGATCTCAATCAGGTCACCTGGGAGCAGCGGGTGATGGAAGGCAATCCCAAGGCCGAGATGACGCAGCGCGTTCCGGACGTTCCCTATCACAAGTTTGCCGAACTGATCGGACTGAATGGAATTTTCGTCGACAAGCCCGAGCACCTCGGTGCCGCGTGGGACGAGACGCTGTCGAGTGGGTACCCGTGCGTGCTCGAGGTTAAAACCGATCCGGAGGTTCCGCCGCTTCCTCCGCACATCAAGTTTGAGCAGGCCAAAGCTTTCATGACCAGCGCGATGAAAGGCGATCCGAACGAGACCGGCATGCTCGCAGGCGCGGCCAAACAGGTGATGAGCAAGGTCTTCGCGGACGATTGATGTCCGGCGATATCACCCATCGCGCCGCGCAATGGATCGCCGGAGGCGCGACCCTGGTCGCAGGCTCGGTGTTGTCCGATTCCGCGATCGAACATTATCGTGGTTCCTTCGCCAACAAAGCGATGTTCTTGCCGCTCGGGGCTTCGGCGCTCTCCATCGTTCACGATGGCAATCTAGCAGCGCGCGGTGCCAGAACTGGCGCAGTCGGATCATGGACGAGCGGCACTCACGCGGCCAGCGTGGGTGTCGGGGCGGCCGGTCTCGGCTTTCACGTGTACAATATCGCCAAACAACCGGGCGGCTTCAGCCTCGGCAATTTCTTCTACCAGGCACCCATCGGAGCGCCAGCAGCTTTGGTTTTTGCAGGCGCACTGGGTGCGGCCGCGCACGCGCTGAGTTCCGGAGCGTCGGCCCTCGGCCCCGTGCCTTTGCAGTCGGGGCGTGCACTCGCCGGTTTCACGGCTCTGGGCCTTGCCGGAACCGCCGGAGAGGCCGCGCTGCTGCACTTTCGCGGTGCCTACCACAATCCCGCGATGTGGCTGCCGGTGACGATCCCTCCAATGGCCGCACTCGCTCTGGCCCGAACAGCGCTCACCGGACGCGTGCACTGGGTAACCACCGCTTCGCTCGCAGCAACGGCGGCGCTAGGTCTGCTGGGCACGGCGTTTCACGCCTATGGCGTGTCCAGAAATATGGGCGGCTGGAAGAACTGGAGGCAGAATCTCCTGGCCGGCCCCCCGGTTGCTGCGCCACCCGCCTTCGCCGGCGTCGCGATCGCCGGGTTGGGAGCCCTGTTGCTGATCCGCAGGTTCTCCCGTGGCTGATCCGTTTTCTGCCTACGACGTGCTTGCCAAGCGCGATACGCCGAGCTGGAACGAGCGAACCAGAGACGTCATCGACAAGCGGCTCGCGCTTGCAATTGCCGAGAATGTCCTCGGCGATACCCAGTTGGCGACGCTTCGCGTGATCGTGGCGCGCGTTTGTCCGGATCCTCCAGATCGACCTGCGACCAACACTTTGGCGATGATAGTGCGCAAGATCGCCGAAGACGAAGGCGATGGCTACCGCCCGCATACATTGCCTCGCACGGCGGAATGCTGGCGTCGCGGTCTCGACGCGATCGAGGACGAAGCAAGGCTGCGCTTCAATTGCGGTTTTGCGAGTATTGAGCCCGACCAGGCGGACGAGATTTTGTACGCCGTTGAAAGCGGCAAGATGTGTTCGGAGCTCTGGGGAAACCTTTCGCCCGAGCTGTTCTGGAAGTGGCGTCTGCTCCCTGATCTGGTCTCCTCCCACTGGGCCCAGCCTTCGCTGTGGAGCGCGATGGGATTTGGCGGACCGGCATCGCCGCGCGGGTACGTCCGGCTCACCGAAAACAGACACGATCCGTGGGAAGCCTCCGAGGATGCCGCGACAAATTCGTCTCACGCTCTTTCCCAAGACCATGAGGAATAATCCGCAAGAGCACCCCCGCGCGCTAAACGGTAGAGCACCCGACGTGTTCACGCACGACGGCTGGGTGCCCATGCGCGACTATGGCGAGGACGCGGTCGATTTCGTCATTGTCGGTACAGGCGCCGGCGGCGGGACGCTCGCTTGCAAGCTGGCGGAAGCAGGGTTCTCGGTCATAGCAATGGATGCCGGAGCCTATTGGCGACCGCTGGAGGATTTTGCTTCTGACGAACAGGAGCAGACCAAGCTCTACTGGACCGACGATCGGATCGTCGATGGTGACGATCCCATCCACCTTGGCGCGAACAATTCGGGAAAGGCCGTTGGCGGATCGACCGTTCATTACATGATGGTTTCGCTGCGCTTTCGTCCCGAATGGTTCAACAGCCGAACGAAACTGGGCTACGGTGCCGACTGGCCGCTCGAGTGGCGCGAGATGTGGCGCTACTATCGCGAGGCGGAAGAGGCGCTGTGCATCTCAGGTCCGGTTCGTTACCCATGGGGGCCGCAACGGCCCCGCTATCCTTATCGCGCACATCCGCTCAACGCGCCGGCCAGATACCTTGCGCGCGGGGCGGAGAAACTGGGTATCGCGTGGTCGGAGACGCCCATTGCGACTTTGTCGGCGCCGCGGGGAAAAGCACATCCGTGTGTCTATCGCGGCTTCTGCGCTTCGGGCTGCACGACGAATGCGAAGCAATCGGTGCTCAATACCTGGCTTCCAAGGGCACTCGCTGCAGGCGCTGAAATCCGCGATCTGGCAATGGCCGGACGGGTAGAAACCAAGAACGGTCGGGCGACCGGTGTTCATTACTTCCGCAACGGCCAGTGGCGTTTCCAGTGTGCCCGGAACGTGGTGGTTGCCGGTTATGCGATCGAGACGCCCCGTCTGCTGCTCAATTCCTCCAGTTCGGAATTTCCCGACGGCCTCGCCAACTCTTCCGGCATGGTCGGCAAGAACCTGATGGTGCACCTCAATCAATCGGTTTTCGGATACTCTGGGGATGAAATCCGCTCCTACAAGGCGCCCCCGAGCCTGGCCCTTACCGAGCACTGGAACTATGAGGATCGCGGGAAGGACTATCACGGCGGCTGGTGTTACATGGCGCCCGGACCCTTGCCTGCCGACTGGGCCCGAACCGTCTCGGCGAAAGGCAAGTGGGGGGCCGGCCTCCTTGAGGAAATGTCCCGATACAATCACGCGGTCGGTCTCAAGATGGTGGGCGAAGTGTTGCCCTATGAGCGGAACCGCGTGTCCCTGTCCGAGCAGACCGATCGCTATGGCCTGCCGATCGCGCGCGTCACCTTCGGCTTCGGGGACAACGAACGGGCGATGCGTACTCACGCCCTCGATTTCATGGACCGGGCGCTCGACGCCGTAGGCGTGACCGAGCGCTGGCGAAACGAAGAGGAGACGGCGCACCTCATGGGCACGGCGAGAATGGGTGAGGATCCCGCCACAAGCGTGGTCAACGCGGACTGTCGCAGTTGGGATATTCCCAACCTTTGGGTGTGCGACGGATCGGTTTTTCCCACTTCCGGCGGAGTAAACCCGTCCCTGACAATTCAGGCCCTTGCCTGCCGCACGGGTGACCGGATCGCGGAACTTGCCGCAAGGGGAGAGCTTTAGTCGAACATGAAGAAAATACCGAACAAACGAAAAGTTGTTGTCGTAACGGGCGCCTCGGCAGGCGTGGGGCGGGCCACCGTCCGACGGTTCGCGCAGGAAGGGACGAGCGTCGGCCTCATCGCACGAGGCATTGATGGACTTGAGGGTGCCCGGAAGGATGTCGAAGCCGCTGGCGGGCACGCGCTGGTATGCCCATGCGATGTTGCTGATGCACAGGCCCTGGAGCAAGCGGCGGAAAGGATCGAGCAAAGCCTGGGTCCGATCGACATCTGGATCAACGCCGCGTTCGCCGGCGTCTTGTCGCCTTTTGCCGAAATGTCCCTCGAAGACTTCGAAAGGGTTACACGGGTCACCTATCTCGGCCAAGTCCATGGAACCTTCGCCGCCCTTCGCCGCATGATGCCGCGCAACCGCGGTTCGATCGTACTGGTCGGAAGCGCGCTCGCCTATCGCGGGATTCCTCTCCAATCAGCCTATTGCGGCGCAAAGCACGCGATCCAGGGTTTTCACGACTCGGTCCGGTCCGAGCTTATTCATGCCGGGTCGAAGGTCCGGATGAGCATGGTACAGTTGCCGGGAATTAATACGCCGCAATTCGACTGGATCAGGACAAGCATGCCCATGCGGCCGAAACCGGCGAGCCCTCCTTACCAACCCGAGATAGCCGCAGAAGCGATACATTTCGCTTCGACGTCGGGTCGAAAGGAAGTCAGGCTGGGATGGCCGACACTTCAGGCAATCTGGGGCGACCGGCTAGCGTCGCCACTGATGGACCGGTATCTCGCCAGAACCGCAATCGACGGACAGCAAACCGATCAACCCGTCTCACCGGACCGCAAGGACAATCTTTACGAGCCCGTGAAGGGAGATCACGGTGCGCACGGCTCTTTCGGCGAGAAGGCCAGGAAGAGCAGCAGCCAGCTTTGGATCACCAAGAACCGCCTTCCTCTTGCCATCGGCGGTGGTATCATGGCGCTGGCGGCAGCCGTCGCGGGCTTATGGCGACCCAGATGAAGGGTTTGGACGAACCTTCGTTTTTCCCGCCCATAGGTGAGTATGCCCTTATCGGAGACATGCAGGCATGCGCTCTGGTTTCCAGATTGGGATGCGTTGACTGGCTTTGTCTGCCCAATATCGCCGACCCTCCCTTGTTTTCCGGCGTTCTCGGTCGCTGGGGCGGGCGGTTCCGGATTGGGGCAGAAGGAGATTGGACCGTCGAGCGAGAATACCTCGACGACACCCCCATTCTTCGGACTTGCTTTATTCAGGAAGCCGCCTCCTTTTCCGTGACAGACTTCCTAGCCCTGCGCACGGAAGGCTTAGGAGGTCCGATCGAACCCGAGCGCGAATTGCTGCGCATAGTGGAAGTGGAATCGGGTTGCCCCAAGGTTGCCTTCAGTTTCGAACCCAGACCGGGCTTTGGACGTGACCCCCGGCTCCAACGACGGGGCAGAAACGCCTGGGCATGCCAGCACAGGGCCGATCTGATCCTCTTCCGTAACGATTTTTCCGTCTCTGAGGCCGACGATCGTCAGGTATGCGGAAGCGAACAGCTCAATGCTGGTGAAAAGCGTTATTTCTCGCTCTCCTTTTGCAGACGCGATGTCGGCGCAATTCCAGGTCTCGGCCCAGAATGCGAAACCAAGAAGAACGCCGCGCACGATTGGTGGAGCGCCTGGCTTTCGCAAGCCGAGTTGGGCGGTCGGTTCAACGAGGAAGTCAAGCGTAGTCTCGTGGCGCTGAGGTTGCTGACGAGCCGCGAGACCGGGGCTGTCGCGGCCGCGCCGACGACGTCCCTGCCCGAATGGATAGGCGCAAAGCGAAATTGGGATTACCGCTATTGCTGGATGCGCGATGCCTATTTCGTGCTGTCGGCGTTCATTCAATATGGCTTCAAGAACGAAGCATCGGGCTATTTCAACTGGCTCATGCACGCGACCGAGCAGGACAAGCCCGATCTGCGCCCCGTCTACGATATTTTTGGTCGCAGCGACCTCAAAGAGCAGGAAGTATCCCAATTGGAAGGGTACCGGAACTCGGGCCCGGTGCGGATCGGAAATGGGGCCAGTGGGCAGGTTCAGCTCGATAGCTATGGCTCGGTAATTCTGGCCGCGCGCTCGCTGGTCGAACACGGCGGTACGTTCGGGGTCTCGGAAGCGCGACGGTTGCGTGGCTTCGTGGAAACAGTCTGTCGTCGTTGGAAAGAGCCTGACAACGGCATCTGGGAAATGCGGCAGGGTCGGCTGCATCACCTGTATTCGAAAGCGATGTGCTGGGCGGCCTTGGACAGCGCCCTGTGGCTTTCGGACCGCAGCCCCCTAGAGATCAATCGGGACGCTGTGCATGCTGAACGCGCCGTCCTCGAGAAAGTGGTTTGTGTCTCCGGTTGGAATGAGAAGGGGCAGGCTTTTACAGGTGCCTTGGGACGCGAGCATCTCGATGCCAGCGTTTTGCTCCTTCCGAAGATCGGAATTATTAAAGCGGATCATCCTCACATGGTGGCTACATTCGAGAGGATCGATGCCGAACTGGCAAAGGGTCCCTTCGTCTGGCGTTACGATCCGGCGATCGACGGTCACGGGTCCCCTGAAGGAGCCTTCGTGGCATGTTGCTTCTGGGCCGTCGAATATCTTGCCATGGCCGGCAGGATGGAAGAGGCAGTAACAAGGTTGCAAACGCTCATCGATGCCGCCGGGGATTTGGGCTTGTGGTCCGAGGAATACGATCCGGAAACCGGACACATGCTGGGCAATATGCCGCAGGGCTTGTCCCACGCAGCTCTTCTCCATGCTGTTAGGGCAATCCATGGTGCAGGGAAAAGCAACAGTTGAATGGAATTCTTCAAGAGGTAGCCGCCAATTGGGTGGTAGTAGCCGCGTGGGGCCTCGTCGCTACCGCAGTCACGACCAGTGTGCTTGAAGGGGCCCAGCTCTTCGGTTTTTCCCGGCTGAGCCTTCCTTTCCTGTTCGGAACCTTTGTCGTGAGCAATCGGCGGCGCGCCATGATCTTCGGATATCTCCTTTATCTTGTCGGTGGATGGCTGTTCGCCTTCTTCTATGCGCTGCTTTTTTCCGCCCTCGCGACATCCGAATGGTGGGTTGGCGCTTTGCTCGGCATAGCCCACGGACTGTTTCTGGTCGCCGTGTTTTTACCGACATTGCCGATGATCCATCCGCGAATGGCTACGGAATACGATGCTCCGGGACCCGGACAGCGGCTCGAGCCTCCCGGAGCTTTTGGTTTGCATTACGGGAAGCTGACCCCAATCGCGACCGTCGCTTCCCAGACAGTATATGGGTGCATCATGGCTCTGGCCTACCCTGCCTAGGCAATAGGCGCTTGCGGAACCATTGGACCAAATCGGAGCATCGCACATCGCTCGCGGTTCTTCTACTAGCTCCTATACAGACTTTCGAAGTGAACGATTGCGCTACGCCGCATGGTCGTCACCGTTGCTCTTCAAATCGCGACCTTTTATCCAGCGATAGAACCGACGCGATGGCCGCTTCGCCTCTTCAGACGATGCAGTTCCCTGATTCGCGGCAGCAACCCCTGCCCCGTGCGAGTAGACGATCTCGCCGCCAAGCCAGGCCTGAACAACCAAGCCAGCCACAATCGCCCAAGCAAAGAGGAGATAGAAAATCGATGGTGAGCTTAGCGACCAGCGCCACACCGCGGCGACGATAAGTGCTATCATCAGAATCAGGCCGGATTTGAGGTGGAGATGGACAAGTTCATGCGTCTCGCGCGCAAGTTCGTTGCGGTTCATGTCCCAATAGCCGGTCCCCGCCGCCAGGATCGCGCCCACGGCGGCAATTGCTATCGTCCAGTAGGCTAGGGGGGCGAGGGAAGGTACGCCAAACACCAATGCAGCCGTTTCGGCAAGCACCGAAACCACTCCTAGCGCGATGGGATAGTGAACGATCGCGGGATGAATGGGTGGCATCGAGATAGCCCTAGGTTGAAGAAGAAAGGGAAGGATCGCATGCGCAGTCCATTCCGGCGCGCCCCTTGGTCTCGCTAATGACCGCCGGCCGATCCGAGGGTGGCATACTGTTCTTCGCTCATTTGCGGCATGTTCTTGACGAAAGCTGTGATATTCCAGAGAGCGCGATCCTCGTGCGTGCCTCCAAAGGCAGGCATGCCCGACGCCTTCACGCCGTGTTTTACCAGCCAGAACACTTCTTCGTCCGACCAACTCTTCGCGGCGTTTGCCAGCGCGGGAGGATGGGGAAGCATACCGGAACTCCATTGCGCTCGTCCTTCGCCGACGCCCCCGTGACAGTGCGCGCACATGGCCTTGTAATCGCCCGCGCCGGCCTCGACCATCGCTTGCGTGAATTCTGGAGCGTTCAGGTTGCTCGCACGGCTTTCGACAGAATTCGTCATCGAGGTGTCAAGCGCCCACTCCGTAATCGGGGTATGACCATCATCGGCAGCGACATTATACGCGCCCGTAAGCACGACGATCAGCGCGACAGTGCCGATGAGCAACAAAGTGCCTAGGGTTCCGAGCCCAAGACCTTTTTGGAAGCTCTTCATCATCAATCTCCAACGTCTGGCTACCTCCGGCGGCTGACCGGCGCGGCTCCCCGGGAACGGGATCATTTACCCCCGGGGATGCCGCGACCTATCCGTCGATGTCATTCTTCCCCTCGGGGCGAGATCAGTCTTCCGGAGCACTCTGTACTACCACTCGGCGCCTTCGAAACGGTCGGGCGAACGCAAATGCTCAAGGTGCGGTCAGCAAGAAACTCAAACCCATCAATGGCGGTCGAACTTATTCAACACTGGTTGACGATGAGGGTTCCGAAAGTTGCCTGCCGGACCGAGTACGGGTGCCCGAAAGCGAATGCGGAGCGGCTTCGTTCTCCCAACGCATTAGAAAGCCAGGGCGAGACTTGACTATTATTCTTCGCGAAACCGTCGGGCGCGCTCGACAAAGTGCTCCATCTGGGTGGCGGCATGCAAGGTAAGCGGATGCGGCTTCGCATCGGCACGCGGGGATATGAATTCCGCGATTTCTTCGATTGCTGCAAGCTGATCGGCGCTGGCCTTCGACAGAAGGCCGAGCACCATGTTCTCGAGCGCGATCACCCTGATGCGCAATTGGATGATCTCGGCATCGGAAAGCGGCGGAGTATCCCATTTTTCGCAATCGGCAGCGAGCGCTTCCTGCGGCCCGCAGCGCAATGCCCCACCTTCGTCTTCCCAGCGCGACAGCGCACCGGCTTTTCCCGTTTCCGACATATGCGGTTCCTTTCATAACCATCGGGGCGATCGTCTGCGCGATGCTCATATAGCACGAAGCCATGCCGGGAAGCGCCTGGCAAGCGACAGCGAAGCCGGGCAAACGGAACCCCGCGCGGGTTGGTCTTCACGCGGGGTTCCTGAACGGCCCCTTGGGGGCACCTGCGACCCGCAGGGCTTCGGGGGGAGGCGGGGCCGTCCTTTCCTGATCTTGCGTTGTTCGTTGGGATTTCTTGCCGAGGGTTTCTTCTGAATAGCCCAGTCACCGGGAAACGCGCCCGATCACATGCCTTCCATGTCGTGATCGGCCATCGAGGACATGTCATGGCCCGCATGGGGATCGGCGGGCAGGGTCGCCTCCTCGCTCTCGGGCTGCGCGGCCGTTGCCGGCGCAGCGGAGGTGGCCGTTGCGCGCGGTACCGGAGGAGCGGCTCCCTGTGACGCGGGTGTGGCGGCATTCCTTGTCGAAAGGGCGTCCTGCCGCGCGACCCCTGTTTCACCCTCAGAGGGAGACGCTGCCCGACCGCCAAGATTTTCTTCGGGTGCCGTGCCAGGCATCGCCGCAGCTTCGCCCATCGGCGAAACCTCCGAGGTCGGCGTGCTCTCCGGCGCCTGATCGCAAGCCGCTAGAGCAGGTATCAATGACGCGAGCGCAAAAGAGGCGATCGCTGACGTTTCCTTTGGAATTCGCATCTCATTCAACTCCTTCAAAACAGGGAAATGCCCAAATGGTGCGGGCCATGCGCGAGCTCGCCGCCAAGGAAGCCCTGTATGAGAACGAGTGCCGCCATGGAGAAGATAGATGCGCGCAACCACGTACGGCTTTGGCTTGGCCTGTTTGCGAGATAGGCCATTGCAATACCGAGAACCGCGATCAGCATCCCGTTCCATCGATGCACCTGCATGACGGTATCGCCGCCAAACCACAGCCCGGTGTGGATCCATCCGAACAGAGCCGCAACGACCGCGCCGATGGCCCCGCCGTAGACAAGCACGCGCACCGCACTTTCCAGGCCCGCTCCTTTCCGGCGCATCACGAACAATTCGGTGGCCGCAGCCATTAGAAACAAGGCGATCGGGAAATGGATCGTTGCCGGATGCAGCTTCTTCAGTACGGCCATAATGCCGGTTTCGCCCTCATCCGCATGGCCACCGGCCTCGTCATGGCCTCCGCCCGCTTCGTCGTGCGCGCCGGAGGACTCGCCCGCGCCTGCGGGCTCGCCCATCTGCGCCATGGCCGCCTGGTCATGCGCATCGCCATTGGTGGCCGCAGGCGCGGCGCTCGCCTCTTCGCCGTGTTTTTCGTCGCCATGAGCCTGAACGGGTCCGACGAAGAGCAGGCTTGCGGCGAGCAGCGCCAAAAATGAGGGGGCTTTCATGTGTCGTATGTCTCCCGGCCCGGCAGTTGTAGTGCGACCTATGTGCCTGATACGCACGGCAGCCGCGTGCCCCTCACATTAATTTGATCGTATTGGCGCGACAGAAGTGCGCCAGTGGCATCACGTCTGCTGGCGCCACCATCGCGATCGTCGAACGCATTCGGCTCTTGGCACCGGACAGCTTGCAGAATGGGCTTAGGAAGCCCGCCCACGCGAGCAAGCCTTTGGGCTCAAGCGAGCGTTCTCTTTCTTGCGCGGCGGCCCGGCCTCGGCATCCTGTTCGCCAGCAGGATAAAGCCCGACAGGGCTATGATCGTGCCGCCAATGCCGAACAGGAGCAGCCACCAACTGTTGATGCGATCGCGCTGGGTCCAGTCCATGATATGAAGGCCCCAGATGAAATCGAACAGTCGCCAGGTGTCGTTACGCGCCGCTCCGAGCGTGCCGCTGGTGGCATCGATGTAGATGCGCGTCGAAGCCTCGTCAGCATAGGTGACCTGCCAGGCCGGGAAAGGCCCGCGAAACTCGGTCCCGACCGGTTCGTGAACAATCCGTGCGCCTTCGATCGTCATTCTGGGTCCGGTCCATGCGCGCAAGGCGATGGATCTTGCCGTTTCAGCCGAGATGGGGGAGAGTTTGCGCCCCGTCACCGGATCATGCAGGCTCACGCTACCGTCAACCTTGCGGACCTCGGTCACGGCATCGCCGTTGAGCGAGCGCACCGTTACCGCTGCAAGAGTACCGTCGTTTACGACCCAGGCCGGGAGCGGGGCATCGGCGGGCAGCGTCTCTTGTTCACGCGAAACAACATGTTCGGAGCGAACTTCTTCCAGGTCGAGAAATGACATGAGGGCACCGGTTCCCATCCACAAGAGGACCTGGACACCGACGAAAATCGCCAGCCATTTGTGGATCTTGCTGCCGAGCACATGCAGGCGCAGCTTCAGCGACGGCGTTGCCAACCGGTGCTACCTCTTCGAAAGCCGTAATCAGTTGCGCGGCGCGCGCGACGAGGAATGGTACTGGACGATTCTCCACTCTTCCGCGTCATGAGCAAGCACCGATGTCGCCACGCCGTCGCGCTCGATCATCCGGCCATCGCTAAGTTCGATGCGATAGCCATACGTCTCGTAACCATAGGCCATATGTCCCATCCGGGTGACGGTCAGCGTGGGGTCGGAGAAGGTAAAGCTCACGATCGCGTCGAGCTCGGGGCCCAGATGGTGCTCCATGTAGTTGGCGAAGCTTCCTTCGGCCTTGCCATTCTCGAAAATCGCCGAATTCTCGGCGAAGAGAGCCCGCATCGCCTGCGCGTCGCGTGCTTCAAGAGCGGTGCGATAGGCCTTGAGGGCCTTCTCCGCGCCCGCGACATCGTCCGCCGAAGCGTCCATAGCCTGCATCTCGTGGCCGGCATGGGATGAATGAACCATCTGCTGCGCGACTGCAGCCGTAGGTATCAGCGCAAGAGCGAGCGCGGTCGATGCGATCCGTGTTAGAGTATTGGTCATTTCATCAAAATCCTAAGATCGTGTTTCAGAACCAGAAACGTAAGCCGACGACATAGTTGGTGACGCTCGGATCTTCGCCCGCGGCGCGGGCAAAATCGGCGCTGTCGCCTATTTTCCATTCCTGTTCGACGCCGATATACGGAGCGAACTCACGGGCGAATTCATAGCGGAGACGTACTCCCGCCTCGATCGTGTCGATCCCTGCGCCGATGCCAAGTTCGGGCACATCCTGCGCCGCCAGCGATATCTCTCCGCGCGGTTGCAGGATTAGGCGCTGGGTGATGCGCTGATCGAGTTCGACCTCCGCCGTGGCGGTGACGTCGCCCTTATCCGACAGGAAGACATCCGCCTCGACCTCGAACAGATAGGGGGCGAGCCCCTGAATTCCGAGATCGAGATAGGTACGCGTCGGACCGGTCAGATCCTGCCGAACACCGGCCTGTAGATCGAACCAGGGACCGATCGCCCTGCCATAGAGCAGCGATATGTCGGCATCCTCGACACCCTCGCCGAATGCACCCTCGCCTTCGGATTCAACCCAGACGCGGTTGAGATCCCCGCCATACCAAGCCTTGAAATCCCACAGATATCCGTCCTCTCCTTCGCGCGCGCGGTATTCCAAGCGATCTCCGAAAATTCCGAGAAAGGTCTGACCGCCCTGTTCGCGGCGAAGCTGCTCTCGCGCCTCGCGCATCGCTTCGGCTCCCCAGATCGCGTCCGCCGCACGTGGGGGGCCGGAACCTGCAGCAGCAGGCGGCGGCGCTTCGGGTATCGGCATCGCCATAGATCCGTGATCCATGGCACCCATATCCATTTGCCCGTGGTCCATTCCGCCATGGTCCATGCCTTCCATCGACCCCTGATCCATCGGGGAACTGCCACCCTGACCATGGTCCATCTGGCTATGGTCCATGCCGTCCATTGAACCTTGGTCCATCGCCGAATTGCCGCTCTGACCATGATCCATCTGACCATGATCCATACCCTGCTGGTCCATGGAGCTGTGATCGACGGAAGTTGCGGGCTTGCCCGGTGGCTCGCACTGTCCTTCCGGCACCGCATGGCCCATGGCGCGGTGACGCTCGGCCTCTTTCTCGCATTCGGTTGCCGCGGATTCGCGATGCGAGGCATGATCGGAATGATCCTGTGCGAAGGCAGGGGTGCCGACGCCAGCGAGAACGCTTGTAGCGGTCAGGAGAACATGCATCTTCATGCGTTTTCTCCCGGCTTCGCGACTGTGACAACCTGAAACATGCCCATATGCATGTGATAGAGCAGGTGGCAATGAAATGCCCAGTCACCAACCTCGTCGGCGGTCAGATCGAAAGTGGCGCTTCCGCCTGGCTGGACGATTACAACGTGCTTTTGAGGCTGGAAGCCTTCCGGCGCCCCGTTCACCAGCTCGAAGAAGTGGCCATGCAGGTGAATGGGATGCGCCATCATCGTGTTGTTGACGAGCTTGACCCGCACGCGCTCGTTGTAAGCGAACCGGATGGGCTCATCGCTGACCGAACTGAACTTGGACCCATCGAAAGACCACATGTAGCGTTCCATGTTGCCTGTCAGGTGGATTTGCATCTGACGGGAGGGCGTACGCGGATCATCGTTGCGTTCGAGGGCAACCAGATCCTTGTAGGTCAGCACCTTGTGAGGAACCTTATCGAGGCCGATGCCCGGATCGCCCATGCGATCGACCGGGTTCATCGAGACCATGTCGACACCCGGACCCACCTTCACGTCGGGTGGCAGTAGGGAGGTATCGCGCATGCTCATGCCTTCCATGCTCATGCCACCCATCGGTTCGGGCGCCGTCGTCTTGGCGGGGTTTGTCCCGCCGCCCATTGTGCCATGTCCCATGGCAGAATGGTCCATACCCTCCATCGCCCCCTGGTTCATGCCGCCGGAAGGGGCATTGTTACCGTGATCCATCCCGCCATGATCCATGCCGCTCATGCCCATGTCCGCCATGGTGAGCAGCGGCGCCGTGCGCAGCGGCGGAACCTCGGCCCGAGCGCCCGGGCGGGTCGCCAGTGTCGCCACCGCCATGCCCGAGCGGTCCATGCTTTCCGCAACTATGGTCATCGCCTCGCCGCTAGGCTCGACCACGAAATCGTAGGTCTCGGCGGTGCCGATCTGAAACTCCTCGACCTCGACCGGGCGGACATTCTGTCCATCGGCACCGACGATAAACAGCTTCGCGCCGGGAATGCGGACGTTGAAAAAGCTCATCGCGCTCCCGTTGATGACACGGAAGCGGACCCGCTCACCAGGACTGAATAGAAATTCGAGGCCTTCCTCGGGGCCATGTCCATTGGCAAGGTAGGTGTAGGTCGCGCCGGTGACATCCAGGATGTCGGTCGGCATCATGCGCATCTCGGCCCACATGCGCCGCTGCTCGCCGGTCAGCGGATAGTCATCGGTCCAGGTTCGCTGTTGATAATTGAAGTATCCCTCCCCTTTCTTCAGCTTTTCCATGATCGTGTGCGGATGCATGGGGGTGAACTCGCTGAGCAGGATCACATAATCGCGATCCGCTTGCACCGGATCGGATCCCGCCGGGTCGACCACGATCGGTCCGTAATGGCCCGCCTGCTCCTGGAGATCCGAATGCGAATGCCACCAATACGTGCCAGACTGTCGGAGAGGGGGTAGATCGTAGGTGAAGGTCTCGCCGGGCTTGATGCCGGGAAAACTCACGCCGGGCACACCGTCGAACTGGAAGGGTACGAGCAACCCGTGCCAGTGGATAGAACTGTCTTCATCTAGGGTGTTCGTGACATTGAGGTGAACGGGCTGCCCTTCCTTCAGTCGCACGAGTGGTCCTGGAACGCTGCCGTTCACGGCGACGCCGTGGCCCCGGCGACCCTGAACGACCCGCGGACCCTGGCCGATGGTCAGATCGATGCTCGATCCGGACACTTCATCAAACCCCTGACGGATCACCCCGGAAGACAGGCTGCCGCCGCGTGCCCAAGCGGGCATCGCGAGGAGGCCGGCACCAGCGGCGCCCGCGCCAAGCAATTTTCGTCGACTGACAGCAATCATGAAGAAGCTCCTGAATTGACATTTACCGTTATTTACGCGCGCACGCGTCCAACCCCTCAAAGATTTTCGAAGCGTTCCCTCAACCTGTTGCGCGCACGGTACACGCGGGTTTCGATCGCCTTTTCGCTCGTGTCCAGAAGCTCGGCCGCCTCGGCCTGGCTGTACCCCTCGACAGTAACGAGCACGAGCGCTTCGCGCAGCCTTACGGGCATTCGTGCGATCTCGGCCTGAACGAGATTGAGCTCTTCCCTGGAAACGGCCAGCGTTTCAGGACCTGGGAAATCGTCGGCGATGGAATGGAGTTCGTCATCGCCCGACAGTCCGAAAAAGCCCGCGACCTTGCGCCTGCGCAAACGGTCCCGGCAGCGGTTGAGGACGACGGTTGTCAGATAGGGTCCGATCGGCTTGTCCGGATCGAGCCGATGACGCGTCAGCCACACCGACGCGAGGCTGTCCTGAACAACGTCCTCGGCCTGAGAAGGAGAGGAAAGCATGCGTGTCGCGAGTGCGAGAAGCCGACCGGTTTCACGCTCGACGAGCTTGCTGAAAGCCCGCTTGTTTCCGGCCTTCGCCTGCGAGACAAGGGCCTCATCCGGATTGTCGCCCGCCCCCGACATGGCGCTTCAGTCGCGCGGGTCGCGGGTCAGGGCGTCGGAGACCTTGCGGTCGAACTGGCGTTGCTGCTCGGGTTCGAGAATTTCGCGCATGTCGAAGACGTGGCGCACCGTTGCCTTCTGCAGATCGCCCATGCGCGCATGCACCTCGTCGATCGCGGCCGAGACCTCGGGACCGTACTCATGCTCGTTTTCCATCGCCTGGGCGAGCCGGGCATTGGCTGCGCGCGCCGATCCTTCGAGCCGTGCCCTTTCGACCGCGAAACGGGCCTCGAGCGCATCGAGACGCTGCTCCTGGTCGGCCGTCAACGTGAGCTCGTCGTGCACGAAATCGTGGAGGCCGGAGCCGGCCTCGTGATTGGCCCAGCGGTCCGCGGCAATCGCGCCGAGGCATCCTGCGAGCGCTGCGAGAAGCACCGCGATAACGATATGCGTCGTCTTCAAACCCTATTGCTCCACATGGAGGAGCGCCGATGGGGACAGCTGTTCGCCGAGGATAAGACTCTCGCCAAATGACGCGGAAGACGTGCCATAGCCGCCGGGCCAACCGCTCGTTCCGGCGCCAGCTCCAAGCCCGACGACGAACAGACCGACGAACAGAGCCGTCCGGCGGCGTCGGTCGGCGATTTCGCCCAGCTGTCCGGCGCGCTGCCAAACGCCATCCATGAAGTCGGCGGGGACCTCGTTGGGGGCGGTGGCGGAAAGGGTTCCGAGCACCGCATCAAGAGAGTGATTGTCACGCATCCGAAAAACTCCTGTGGGTTGCACGTGTCCTATACGCGCTCGCCTGCACAATCCCTTAAACTTCTTTTTTTGAGGGAATGCCCACCGCCATACGTAACCGAGACGGGTCTGTCAGAATCGGGTCGAACCCGGGATGAATGGGAGCCAACTCGTGAGCAATATTATCGCACCTGAAGATCACGGCGAATTTACACCTCTTCTTGGCAAGAGCTTTCTGACGCCGCTTTACGACCGGGCGATCGGTCTGTTCACCCGCGAACATCTCTGGCGCCAAAAGATTGTCGAAGAGCTGCACCTTGTCCCCGGCGACCGGGTGATCGATGTCGGCAGCGGAACCGGCACTCTTCTCAAGGCCTTGATGACGGATTGCCCGGAAGCGGGTCTGATCGGTGTCGAACCCGACCCGGAGGCGCTCGCGCTTGCGCGGCGCAAGTTTGGAGCGGGAGCCGATCTCGTGAAATGGCACAATGGCTTTCTCGAAAGCCTCGAACTGCCCGCAGGGTGGCGGCCGAACAAGATCGTCAGCAGCCTCGTCCTTCACCAGGTTCCGTTGCGCAAGAAGCAGGCAATCCTGGAAACCATCGAAAGCTTGCTCGTGCCAGGCGGAACCGTCTTGATCGCCGATTATATGAAGCAGGATAGCCCACTCATGCGGAGCCTCTTCCGGGCGACCGTCCAGTCGCTTGACGGCGTAAGCGACACGCAGCCCAGCGCCGATGGCGAGGTCGAAAAACTGTTCGCCGAAATCTTCACGGAGCCATGTCTGCTCCACCGGTTCCCGACGGTGACCGGGACGATCTCGCTATGGCGCGGATACAAGAAAGGAATTGCACAATGATCTGGAAAAAGCCTGCCCTGTTCCGGCGATCGATTAGCGGCGCGGCCTTGCTCGTGTTGGCAGCCTGTTCCAACGTGGCTCAGGCAGCGACCTATACGATGTTCAGGGATCCCGGATGTGGATGCTGCCTCAGCTGGGCAGGCCATGTCGAAGACGGGATGAATACGAAGGTGGCATCGGTCGACAGCAAGGACATGGCCGCGATCAAGACCGCGCGCGGCGTACCAGAAGAATTGTGGTCATGCCACACGATGGAGGTCGATGGTTACATCATCGAAGGTCACGTGCCCGCCGAAGCCGTCGACAAGCTTTTGCGCGAACGGCCTGCTGGCGTTGCCGGCCTCGCGGTTCCGGGAATGCCTCTGGGATCGCCGGGCATGGAGGCCGGAAACCGGATCCAGCCTTACGAGGTCATCGCCTTTGGCCCAACCGGACAGAGCGTCTTCGCGTCTTTTCCGTGAGGGTGTGGAACTACCCCATGCGTCAGCGTGAAAGGGATGCAGGCGATGAGGACTAAATGCGGGAAGCGACACAGAACCCGGTAAACCGGGACAGGCGGCAAGAAGCCTGTCGAACTTCTCGCAGGTTCCGGTGCTGGCTGCCCCCACAGTCCCGGACCCGGGGTTTGGCATGTATCACGTGCGGCTGGCGCGGGCTCAGTCCAACTTATTTTTTCTCGAACGCGAACTCGACGAGGAGTTGCCGCTTCTTATCGCAAGCGGCGAGGGCGAGCGATTGGAGTTCAAATCGTCCTTGCGATGGGACAGGCGTGAGAACCGGGTCAACCGGTCGCTCCAGCAGGTCGTACTCAAAACGGTTGCCGGCTTTCTCGACCATGAGGGCGGAACGCTGCTTACCGGAGTCGGAGACGATGGGAGCATAATTGGCATTGAAGCCGATATGCAGTCACTCAAGCACGCCAATCGGGATGGCTTCGAACGCCTCCTGATGGACCTGGTGAAGGATGGGTTCGGCGGTCACGAATGCGCTTTGGTCCATTGCCGCTTTTACGAAGTGACAGAGAAGACGGTATGCCGGGTAATTGCCGAAAGGAAAGCTGATCCCGTCCATTTCGTAGAAGGAGGTACCGCGCGCCTGATGTTACGTATCGGGAACGGCACGCGTGAGCTCGACGTGCGCGACGCGCAGGCACATCTGCGGAATCGAACCCCCGGTCGAGCTTAATCCGGCTGCTGGGCATGTCAGATTGATCGAACAGCGCCAGTTACCTCTCGTGAGACCCGCTAAAGGAAATTGCTCGTGAAATAGGCGTCGCTTCCTACCGACGCACTTGTGGCCGGAAAAACCTGCCGAAAACCGGGCTCCTTGTCTTGTCAAACAGCCCTTGGTGCGAGCGCGCAGCGTGTCGAAACTTTTTTGAGGGGTGAGCCGCTGCGCAACGTACTGTCTGGCGTGATGTTTCTCGGACGGGAGGACATCGACAGGGGAAAGACTTGCAGACAGGTGACGACGATCAACATAGCGAGAAGGCGGCTTCGATAACATTGCTGGGCGGTGTCGCGATGGGAACCGGCGTCATCATCGGCGCAGGTACCTTCGCACTGACCGGCCAGATTGCCGAACTCGCTGGACCGCTATTTCCGCTTTTCCTCACAGTCGGCGCACTGGTTACTTCGCTCGCCGCTTACAGCTACATCAAGATATCGACCCACGAGCCAATCTCCGGTGGCGTCGCAATGGTCCTGCACCGGGTCTACGGCTCGCTGGAGAGCAATGGTAAATCGCGGAAGGGAAAACCCGGTTGGGACAAGGTTCACGGAACTCTCCCCGCTGCGAATAATTATACCCCCGGACCGTATGGGTAGGGCGTGCAACCGATTGCCGCAAAGAGGCGAATTCAATGCAGCATGATGTCGGGAAAATCTTGAACCGATTGCGCCGCCTCGAAGGGCAGCTGCGCGGCGTTGCCCAGATGGTCGAGAATGATCGTTACTGTGTGGACATCCTGACCCAGATTCAGGCGGTCAAAGCCGCGCTGGGGCGAGCCGAAAGTGAGATTTTGAAGCGTCATGCCAACCTCTGCGTAGCCGAGGCGATCGCCAGCGGGGACGAGAACGAGCAACAGCGGAAGTTCAGCGAACTGATCGACCTGTTCGAGAAAGCGAAGAGATGAAGAGGCGAACACCAAAACCGAAGACCGCAACCGTCTATCGCATGGTCATGCCCGATCATGTTTGTCCCTACGGGCTCAAGACCGTCGATCTGCTGAAGCGCGAAGGCTTCGAAATCGACGACCATCATCTCGAGACACGCGAGGAAACCGACGCTTTCAAGGAGGAGCACGGGGTCGAGACCACGCCGCAGACCTTTATCGGCGGCGAGCGGATCGGCGGCTACGACGATCTTCGCGAGCATTTCGGCAAGTCGGTGCAGAAGGAAGGCGAGACCAGCTATCAGCCGGTAATCGCGATCTTCGGAGTCGCTTTCCTGCTCGGGCTGGCGATCAGCTGGTATGTGTTCGAGAGCGCCTTCACCATTCAAGCGATCGAATGGTTCGTCAGCCTGTCGATGGCGCTGCTCGCTATCCAGAAGCTGCAGGATGTGCGTAGCTTCTCGACCATGTTCTTGAATTACGATCTGCTTGTTAGGCGTTGGGTTCGCTACGGATTTGTCTATCCATTCGGGGAAGCCTTGGCTGGCATCCTGATGGTCGCACATGCTTTGCCCATCATCTCCGTCCCGGTCTCGCTCTTCATCGGCACGGTGGGTGCGGTGAGCGTGTTCAAGGCGGTCTATATCGACAAGCGTGAGCTCAAATGCGCCTGCGTCGGTGGAAACAGCAATGTGCCGCTTGGCTTCGTTTCGTTGACCGAGAACCTGTTCATGATCGGCATGGGCCTCTGGATGGGCGGCAAGGCGCTGGGCTGGATAGTCCTGTGATCGCGGCGCTCCTCCTCGGTTTCGCGCTGTTCGCGATCTCGCTCTACTTTCACATGTGGATGCTTCGAGGCGCGAAGGCGGTGTCTCCGCCGGGGCGGGATCCGCGGCACTTGCGCCTGCTTGCGGGCTCCAGCCTTGTTCTTCTTAGCCATTTGGTGATCGCCGGTATTTTCGCGGGCGGCATGTATCTCGCATCCGTCTGGGGCCTCGGCGGTCTGGAGAAGGACGTCATCGATAGCTGGATGGATTATTACTATTTCGCGCTGATCACGATCTCAACCGTGGGGCTCGGAGACATTCTTCCGGCCGGCCACATGCGGGCCATTTCCGGGATTGCCGCCCTCACCGGATTCCTCATGATCAGTTGTACCGCCCAATATGTCTATAAAACCATGAGCAAGCAGGAGGATTGAAGATGCAACAAGACAAACATTCCGATCATGCGAAAGGAGGGGGCGGCAACTACTGGCGGTTTATGGCCATGGTCTCGACCTCCACCGTTCTCATGTTCTTTCTCATGTATGCGAACGCATACGATGCCGATCATTTCTTCTGGAGCGAGACGCGCTTCTGGATGATGTTCGTCATGGGCGCTATGATGATGGTGGTCATGCTGCTCTTCATGTGGGGCATGTACAAGGACCGCGTGAAAAACTTCATAATTTTAGGTGTGGCCGCGGTAGTAT
The DNA here is from genome assembly GCF_003584125.1 of Aurantiacibacter zhengii. Classification (GTDB taxonomy): domain Bacteria; phylum Pseudomonadota; class Alphaproteobacteria; order Sphingomonadales; family Sphingomonadaceae; genus Alteraurantiacibacter; species Alteraurantiacibacter zhengii. The sequence continues at coordinate 42,466 of NZ_QXFL01000007.1, read as the reverse complement.
TTGCGCTCGCCCTGTGGCTGGTACGCAGTCAGACGACGATCGACGACGAAGAATATATGGCCGCGATGATCCCGCACCACTCGATCGCGATCATGACCAGCGAACGGGCGCATATTCGTGATCCACGCGTTCGCAAGCTCGCGCATGACATCATCCTCGCCCAGCGCCGCGAGATCGCCCAGATGAAATATCTGATCGAGGACATTGAAGAAAACGGCGTGAGGACAACCGAACGGCTTCCTGATGGTCTGACGGCTCCTACTGCCGCGACGTCTCAGTCGTCGGACGTGGCCGAACAGCCAGCAAGCGAAGGAGAAGCGCAGTGAAAAATTGGTCCCTTTTGGTAGCCGGAGTGGCGATCGCGCTTTCCGGCTGCAATCAGAACACCGCAATTGGAAATGACCGTGAGGCGCAGCTCGATCCCGCTCCGACGCCGGTCCCAATCGAACCGGCATCGCAGGCCTTACAAAATGTAGCGACTGCTATTGTGAAACCGGAAACTATGTCCGATGCTGACATCCAGGCCATAGGCGGAACCGCCGGTCGTTGCGTGTATCGGCTTACCGAAGTGGGGTTTCCAACGTTCGTTTATCAGCCTGACAGTGAAGCTTTCATCAAACTGAATGGCAAAATAATTCCTCTAAGCGCTGATGGACCCGACCGCTTTACGAGCGGGGAACTTCTGGTCACGACGAGGCTGATCGATGAAGAGGGTAATGCCGGCCTTCAAGCACAGGAAATCATCGTGGTGCCGCCCGGAGCCAAGGATGAACTTGGCTATCGCGGTTATGTCCGCTGCGACGATGCTTGAAAACCTTAAGGGGACGGCGGCTTCGATCGCCGTCCCCCGATGACAGCGGACATCCCCGATTCAACAGAGAGTGAAGAGAGTTCCGGCAGCACAGTTTGCTGTTGGAGATGAAAGACTTCAGAATGAACGATACAGCACCCATTGCGGTCTTCGGTGCCGGAGGAAAGACCGGCACGGAAATACTGCGCCATGCGGTCCGCGAGGGCATCGCGGTGCGAGCGTTCGAAAATTCCTTGCCCGAACCATCAGACCGCGTCGACAATGTCGAGTACTTTCAGTGCGACGTATTCAATGACGACTTCAGCGGCGAGCTTGAAGATTGTCGTGCGGTCATTTCCGCACTTGGCATAAGGTTTAGTCCATCGACGGCGATCGATCCGCCTCCGCTTTACACGGAGGAAACCCGCAGGCTGGTGGAAGCGATGTCGGCGACCGGCATTTCCCGGATCGTCGTGATATCGGCGGCATTTGTAGAGCCGCAGCCCAGCGTTCCTGCATGGTTCGAGCTCACAGCAAGACCAGCCTTGCACAATTTTCTCGAGCAGATGCGCGCAATGGAAAATCTTCTGGAGCGCGCGAAAGGCCTGGAATGGACGGCGGCGCGACCGGGCTGGCTCCTGGACGAACCTTATACCGGTGAAGCCGTCATTACCGATGAGCGCCTTGCCCAAGATTGCTTTCGCTGCAGGCACGCCGACCTCGCGGCAGCGATGCTCGAATTCGTCTGCGAGAACACCTGGGTCAACGCCAAGCCCGCCATCGCGCGGCCAGAAGCAGACCGCTTCGAGAAGGTCTCGGCGCTCAAGGCCGAACTCGGGATCGACTAGATCGATGCGGACTTACGGAAACATTCCAACAACGAGGTAAGATATGCTGCTCGAGAAGATAAAGACCCCCGGCCTTTCGCACCTTTCCTATCTGATCGGTTCGCAGGGCAAGGCAGCGGTCATCGATCCGCGCCGCGACTGCGAGATATATGTCGAGCGAGCCCGCGCCGAAGGGCTGGAGATCACGCATATTTTCGAAACGCACAGGAATGAGGATCTCATCACGGGATCGCCGGTACTGGCCAAAATGACCGGCGCCCGGGTTCTGCACGGTCCAAACCCTGCGGATGAGGTTGTGTTCGCCGACACCGCGCGAGAGGGCGATGTTTTCGAGATCGGTAAGATCAGGGTCGAAGTGCTCGAAACCCCCGGTCACACCGACGATCATCTCGCCTTCGTCCTTCACGACGACGATCATCCCGAAGGACCGGTCGGCGTCTTCACCGGCGATGCGCTCTTCGTGGGCGACGTCGGCCGCACCGATTTCTATCCCGAGCGCGCGCGGGAGGTCGCGGGACTCCTGTACGATTCATTGCAAAAGATTTGCGCTCTGGGTGACCAGACGATCATCTACCCGGCGCACGGTGCCGGATCGGTTTGCGGATCCGGAATGGCAGACCGGGAATTCTCGACAATCGGCCATGAGCGGCGCAACAACCCGTGGCTGCGCATCGCCGACCGCGACGAGTTCATCGAGGCGAAAGTAGAAGAGCATCATTACCAGCCACCCTATTTTCGGCTAATGGAGCGGCTCAATCTCGAAGGGGCCAATGCCGCGCCGCGAGTCATGCGGCCAAGGCATTTGGGGCTGGAAGACCTTGGCGAGAGCGGCGCCGATCACCTGGTCGATGTACGCGAGCCGCTCGCCTATGCCGCCGGTCATATGCAGGGCGCCGTGTGCCTTCCAGTGGAAATGATACCCGCCTTTGCCGGATGGTTCATCAGCGAAGGCGACACGATAGCCCTAATTGCTTCCGAAGAAGACGAGCTCGCTCAAGCTATGGCGCATTTGGTGCGCATTGGTCTCGATAATATTGTCGGCGGCTATGTCGGCGTGGTCCCAGCCGCCGCACAGGGCAAAGCAATGCAAAGTATTGCCATGATCAACACCGAGGAAGTCGCACGCAGGCTCGCTGAGGACAGCAAAGATTGGACCTTGCTCGACGTGCGCGCCCTTGACGAACGCCAGCGAGGCAGCATCGATGGATCCGAACATGTCTATGTCGGCGAGCTCAACACCCGTTGGAGAGAGTTCGACCGCGACCGTCATTACACCTTGATGTGCGCCAGCGGCATGAGGGCGAGCGTAGCAGCGGGCTGGCTCGCAAGCCAAGGCTTCAAACACCTCGACGTCTATCTGGGCTCCATGGGCGCATGGGAAAACGCGCAGGGTTAAAAAGCCGGAAAACCTCGAAAATGGCCAATCCGCGATCCCTTCCAGTCTCGTCCGCGATAGCTGTTTGGCCTAACGGAAGACATGCGGGCCTATCCTGCACATGATCATGCAGGGCGGCGCGTCTCGACGATCATACAGGCAGGCACACGCAACCCTCGCTTGAATGACGATGTCTTACCTTTTCGAATTCCAGCAGATCAGGGCCGAGCTTGGCCTGCCCTACCTTGAGAAAATCGACGTGGCCGTGGCTACCAATCTGAAATGCGCAAATTGGGCTGAAGCGACTGCACGAGCTCGGCGGGAAATCGCCGCAGGAATGGTTGGCTTGCCTTGGCCACCGCGGAGCCACGTGCGGGCTATTACGCGCTATCCGCATTCCCAATCATTTGATCGAATCGGGAGGCTATCATCAGAACCATATCGGGATGACAATCGAATTGGAGTCCTTCGGGATTGATGAGCTTCTTTGAACCTGTCGCAATTAAGATCGCTTTGTTTTCGCTCGATTCCGAAAATGCTTCCCCTCGAACATTGCCAAGGCGCATTTGTCTGTAGGACGTTGCGCGCAGAAGATCGTCTGAACCCTCATTGTCCGGTGGCGCTTTATAGGCCCCCGCAAAGTTCCGCTATCGCAGTAAAAGGAGCCAATCCGAGTGTCGTTCTCTCAGAACCTCGGATTACATAAATGCTTTCATGAGAGTTGGCTCGAAATAGCCCCAGGCGGCCGCGATGAAGCTCAACACGGTTGCAACCAGGAGCATAATTATCTGACGGTTCTTGAACCATTTAACTGCGGCCTGGGAGTGGCAATGACTCTTGTGCCGATACTTGCGTAGAACAATGAGCCAACTAGCCGCCACCGCAATCATCGAAAATGCGGTCATTGACCAATGGAGCGAACCCAGAGGCGCCAAAACACTGCTCAGGCTCGCACTCAGCCCGGCGGCAACCAGCACCATCGGTAGAATGCAGCAAGAGCAAGCTGCCAAAACAGCACCCGAGCTGCTTATGATGCTCACAACGGTCGTCTTGCCATCGTGCAAAGGCAGTGGTTCGACAGCATGAGTCGATTTGGCCATCAAGCGACTAGCAACCACGGACGGCCCTTACCCATATGAAGTCTTCAAATAGGTCTGCCATAGTACTCTTTCGAACAGAGGCTTCCCACGCAAGGGTTCATTGTATTTCGCGGATGTGGCATAGCCCTCCACCAACTGAAGGTCGAGGTCAATTGCGTCACACTTTTCTGACAGCTCCTCAAACCCGTCACGCAGCTGAGGTGTCCAAGGTTGGCGGACGCCGCAGTCCTTTGGCCAACATAGCCGCGCTCAACAGCTATTGTACCAGAAAGACGGAACCCCGCGCCAGGGTTGGGTCAAGCGCGGGGTTCCTGAACGGCCCCGGGACACCTGCGGTCCGCAGGGTTCAGGGGGAGGTGGGGCCGCCATTCGATTAACGAAGAGAAAACCGATCGGGACCGGATTTGGTTTTACCGTACACCTAGTCGCTTACGCTTCTTGCCAATCTATATATCGAACAGATAGATCCACTCGCAGGTGTGGCGACGCGTTCAAATCCTAGCATGAGCATGCTACATTCACGCCGACATGCAATTGCTGGCAACCTGCTCGCGCAATTAGTCGATCGGTTCTTGGATCACACGCAAATACGGTTTCTTTTCGTCCCAGCCATCGGGATATTTGGCTTTCGCATCTTCGTCCGACAAGGAAGGCGGAATGATCACATCATCACCCTTCTGCCAATTAACCGGTGTCGCTACACCCTTGCGTTCGGTGAGTTGCACCGAATCCAGCAGCCGGAGCACTTCATCGAAATTCCGCCCGCTGCTCATCGGATAAAGCAGCATGGCGCGAATTTTCTTGTCTGGCCCGATGATATAGACAGCGCGGACGGTGGCGTTATCGGCTGCGGTTCGCCTCTCCGCATTACCCGCTTCGTCGGCCGGCAGCATATTATAAAGCTTGGCGACCTGAAGGTCGCTGTCGCCGACCACGGGATAGTCGACCTTATTTCCACTCACCTCCTCGATATCGGGAAGCCAATCGCGATTATCCTGGCTGCTGTCGACCGAAAGGCCAATAATCTTGGTGTCGCGTTTGGCAAATTCCTCGCCAAGCCCGGCCATATAACCAAGCTCGGTCGTGCAAACCGGTGTAAATGCCTTGGGATGGGAAAAGAGGATTGCCCAGCTGTCACCCATCCAATCATGGAAGTGAATGTTTCCTTGTGTGGTCTGGGCTGTGAAATCGGGGGCTGTCGAGCCAATTGAAAGGGTCATGTAAAATACTCCTGCTTATTTTGTGGGTACTCAGGGCACATTTCTAGCGATGCTCTGAGAAGAATGCGGGTCCGACCTCGTCTTCATCCTGTTCCTAAAGGAAGAGCGCCAGATCCGCTTTGCTCGGGTCAACCGGTCATACGACAAACCGATCCCAGCCAGCATAATGCTCACCGCTACGCTTGCCTTGAGGCAGGCTCAGTCCGATCAAAAGCAGACCGACCGCAACCGACGCCACCGTTCCGGCAGACGACGCTCCCGCTAGGAGGAATGGCGCTGCGACAAGCCAAGCTCCGAATGCAGCGTTTATGAAGCGCAGGGTGCGCGCGACTTCCGCAGTCGCGATGATTGCCACCGTAATCACCAAAGCACCCACCACGTGATCGCTGTTGGCCATCGCCCCCTCGCTGCCAAGCGTTATCCTTGTCAGCATCAACCAGGCTCCCAGAGCCGTGCTGGCCATCAGGGTCCACGGGAAGGTCACGCCGCGCACCGTGTTGTTCCAGATCGAGCGCGCATCGGTCATATAGTCGGTATCGTCGATTTCGCCGTGTGCCACCGCGCCGCCCTTGAAGAAGGTTCGGACGAGCGGTTTTCCTTCCTTTTTCGACCAGTAGAGATACTGCCCCATGGCGATGACTTCATCGAGAGAGAACGGGATCATGATAAGCATCGCAAGGGCAGCAATCAGCGCCGGCGTACTCCACGTTCCGATCACGATCGGCTGAATGATCACGAAATAGATACTGACCACACCCAGCGGAATGACCAGAATGCCGAAGAAGGTGACCATCCACGGCATGGTGCGCCAGCGTGCGCGGGTTCCCATGACCGCCATCAGGATTTCAAGCACATAGCTGACCGCTCCAAGCCCGGCATCCGGGATCGGCCAGGCCTTGGATACATCTGAAGTGATGATTTCCTCGGTCCCGTTCTTGGGATCTGCGAGCGATCCGGAGAAAAAAGGCTCCCATGCCACATCGATATGGCCAAGCTGGTAGGAGGTAAGCATGCGCGATATCAGAAGGCCGATGATGCCCATCGCCACGATCGGAAATCGCTGGGCATCGGTCGAGGGACTGTAGGTCCACCCGGGCGGGATGGACTTCTTGTCCATCATCCCTTCCATGCTCATTCCGGGCATCATCGGCACCAGCACGGAAAATGCGATTGCCAATGTACCGACAAGCATATTGGTCAGATATTGGGCCGCGCTCGGACTCCAGAAGAACAAGGGCGCGAAAAGCAGCCAGATACCGATAAAGGCTGTCGCCCACTGCCCTAGCCATGCGGTACGCTTCGAAAGCGACATCGCGCCGAAAATCATCAATGCGATCCCGCTCAGCATATCGCTCAGAGCAAGAGCGTTGGCCCGCCATTCGATCGACGGCAAACCCCGCTCGAGAGTGACCGCTACGACCGACGCACGGGCAGTATCGGCGGATACGACGTCATAAACACCCGGACTTGCAGCAAGCCAGAGGCCGAGTCCGATGACAGCAAACTGCGTCCAGCGGGTACCGCGCTGGGGTCCGTCCATATGCTGCATATCGCCGTCCATATTGTTCATGTCGCCGTCCATCTGGTGCCCATCATGCGCTATATCGGTGTCTTGCGATTGAGGTCGCGCCGGTTCGGTCTTCTCTGCGTCCGAACGCTTTGGATGCCAGGCCACGCGGGACGTGTTCAGCTTGTTCGTTTCGTACCAGTCCTGCGGGTCGGCTTTCAACGCGTCGATGATGATCGGAAGTGTGTCGCGGAGCGAGTGCTCTGGCTCCCACCCCAGCAGGTTCCGGGCACGTGAAATATCAAGAATGTAATGGGCGTTGGCGTCATCGACCATCCACTGCTTGACGAAGCCTTCATGGCCAAGGACTTCTTCCTCGACCCACGTGCCCAGTTTCGCCACGCTTTTTGGAATGCGCACTGTCGTCCATTCCTCGCCGTGGATCTGGCAATGAACGATGTCTTGAATCTCGGCGTATCCAAGCGTTTCGGGCTCTCCGACAAGTATCGGCATCTCGCCCTCGAGGTCAGTGCGATGAGCGATAGTCTGCTCGACCGCCTTGGTCAGATCGTCAAGATGCAGTGCCGACTGCGCAGCGCAAAGCATCCCCGGATACAGATGCGCCGACACGCGATGCTCATAGACACCGGCAATCTGTTCGGCGAGAAAGGCGGAGTGCCCCTCGTCGTCGTAAACCCCCGCAAATCGCAGGAATACAACCGGAATGTCGCCACGGTTCTCGCGCAGTACCTGTTCCGCATCGGCCTTCGATTGAGGGTAAGGCCAGGTCGGTCCAAGTGGACTGGATTCGTCGATACGCTCGTCGGGCAGCTGTTTGGGCTCGTGAACAAGCATGGAGCTTGCATAGATGAACTGTTCGATGTCGAAGGCCTGCAGCGCCGTGATCAGGCGGCGTGAACCCTCGACGTTGACCTTCTCGTAGAGAGGATTGGACTCACCAGTAATGTCGAAATACGCGGCGAGGTGAATGCAAGCGGCAATTTCAGATCCAAAGTCGCTCCTGACCTGTTCGAGAGCAGTCGCAACAGACGCATCATCGCCGAGATCCATGCGATAGGACGCGGCGAGATCGGGATCGTCCTTCGCCGGAGAGCGGTCGAGACCGATCACGCGATAGGTGCGGCCGAGCCGCTTCGTGAGCGCGCGACCGATAAATCCGCTCGCGCCCGTGATCAGAATGATTTGCTTGTCCATTCAGAAAGCCTCGATGCCGTTTTTGAGTTATCTCCACTTGGTTACGCAGCGGATGGCAGCCACCCCTCAAGGGACGGCTGCCAATTCCTGTCGCTTAGCAGCAACCCGAAGACTTTTCGTCCGCGCGCGCTCGTGAGATTTGCTGCACGAGGTCGGCAGTCTTCGCATCGCTTCCGGTTCGGGCTATGTCTGCCTGTGACACCATCCCGCAGCATTTCCCGTCATCGTCGATGACCGGTACGCGGCGGACCTGGCTGTTTTCCATGGACGCCAGGCAATCCTCCAGGGAAGTGTCGGGCGTGACACTCACGACCGACCGGGTCATCACGTCTCCCACTTGGGTCTCCGCCGGCATGCCTTCGGCCACCGCGCGGCAGCACACGTCGCGATCGGTAATGACGCCGACAAGACCGCCATCATCGTCGATAACCGGGATTTCACCACAGTCATTGTCGACCATAAGTTTGGCAGCTTCCTGCAGGCTTTGGTCTTCCTTGCAGCATGCCGGATCGCTGGTCATGATTTCGCTGATTTTCATCTTTCTCTCCAAAGGTTCCAGGTTACGTTCGATGGAAAGCCATTTCTGCGAAACAAACGCTGCAGAATGACTTCGGCCCGTCGATTCGGCGAGTTCTGCGAGTTCTGCGAACCTGGTGCCTGCCATCGTTGGAAGGTCAAGACCCGGCTGCAAGAACCTTATCTTGCAACACCTGACCGCGAGCTTGGTTTCCTGCCCGAGAAGCTGAAAAATGAGGCTAGCGCTTGTTGCTTTCGAGCCGATCGAGCCATTCACTCGGACCGATCCCCGATCACGCTTGACCTTCCAACGATGGCAAACGGCACCTTCGTGCCGAAACAAATCGAGCCCGGCTTCTCACATTGCTCGTTTGGGCGCAGGGGAGTTGGAGGCAGTTAAACGAAGGGAGAGATCGATGGCCTGGGGTATCGCCGCAGTGATGATCGTGATCGTGTCGTGGATCTTTTACCGGTATTTCGCGCCGAGCGGCTGGCGGGAATGGACCGGCGCAGGGCTCGTCCAAGCCTTCATAATCGCTCTTTATGCCGAGATGTTCGGTTTCCCCTTGACCGTGTACCTTCTCATACGGTCGTTCGGAATCGATCGGGAATATGTCAGCGCAAATCTGTGGTCGACGCTCGTCGGGCTGGGGGAAACAGGCATGCTGCTATCGATGCTGGTCGGCTACTCGCTGGCGATCATCGGGGTGGGTATGTTCATTCACGGGTGGCGAGCCGTCTACAAGGCACACCGCGAGAGCCGGCTTGTCACCGATGGGCTTTATCGGTTCGTCCGCCACCCGCAGTACACCGGACTGTTTCTCGCTCTTTTCGGGGAGGGCGTTGTCCATTGGCCCACGATCTTCTCCGTTGGCCTGTTCCCGGTGATCGTGCTTGCCTACTACTTTCTGGCGCGGAAGGAAGAAGGCGAAATGATCCGCAAGTTCGGTGAAGAGTACCGCAGGTATATGAGGAGGGTTCCAATGCTGGTCCCGCACCCCAGTCGTTGGAAGGAACTGGCCCAAAATTCGCAGCGGCCGAAGAACTGAGGGGACTCACGCCAACCAATCGACACCGGACGTGTGGACCGGAATGCCATCGCAGGGGTCTCCGAGCGAGTAAGTCGAGACCGCGCCCCGCTCCGTGATCGGACTGAGCCAGCATCGCCGTCCTCCAGCGGCCAACGCTAACGTGTCTTCCGTCTAGCATGCAGCGGAAATAAAGAGGCGACCTTGACCTTCCCATGATGGGAAGGACTATATTGTCGGTCGAACCTTAATCTGGCGCTGCGGAGATGCTCTCTATGCAATCAATAGAATCACGGGTGACGCGCCGCGCGGTCCTCGCCGGTTCCGGTGCTCTGGCCATTGGCGGCGGATTGGCCGCCGTTCTGGGAGCCGGAGGTAGAACGCCGGTGGGTGCCAGCACAACCGCCGGTCGCCGCGTCCTCAAGGCCGGAACGACCAGCGCGCCACTTATCGACGAAGCCTCTCAAATACCGGTGTGGGGTTACAATGGCTCGGTACCGGGTCCTGCTCTCAGGCTTGGGCAGGGAGAGGCCTTCGAGGTCCTGCTGGAAAACGCTCTGGAGGAAGAAACAACCATCCATTGGCACGGCGTTCGTGTTCCCAACACGATGGATGGCGTTCCCCACCTCACCCAACCCCCCGTGGAGCCCGGCGGAAGGTTCAGATATGCCTTTACGCCGGAGGATGCGGGCACTTTCTGGTACCATCCCCATCAGCGCAGCTTCGAGCAGGTCGGTCGCGGCCTCTACGGACCGCTCATTATCGAAGAGGCAGAGCCGCCGCAGGTCGATCGCGACCTCGTCTGGATGCTCGACGACTGGAGGCTCAATGACCAGGGGCAAATAAGTGGAGGGTTCGGCAGTCGGCACGACGCAATGATGGCAGGCCGGATCGGCAACACGATCACTATCAACGGAAAGCCGGCGGCACCACTGATCGCGAGGCCGAATGAGCGGATCAGGCTGCGGCTCGTGAACGCTGCCAATGCCCGCATCTTTGGGCTCGATTTCGGTGAACTCGATCCAATGGTCGTCGCGCTCGACGGCCAGCCCGTCGAGCCTCACCGCCTAAGCGCGCCCCTGCTTCTCGGGCCGGCAATGCGGGCGGATCTGATCGTCGATTTCGATTATCCCGCCGGGACCCGGCATTCACTGCGCGATGTGTTCTATGATGGACTGGAATACGAACTCACCACATTCGAGTGTCAGGGCAAAGAGGTCAGGGAAAGACGCCTGCCCGACCCCGCGCCGCTACCGCCCAACCCTGTCGCCGAACCCGAACTGGCAACGGCCGAGCGTCACCGGATCATATTCGGTGGCGGGATGATGGGCATGATGGGGCGAACAGCCAGCGGCTCTGACGCGAGGAACGAACAACGAACCGGCTCCGGCATGATGATGGAGCGGATGGGAGGTTCGGGAATGATGTCCGGAGGAATGATGGGCTGGACCGTCAACGGTGTTTCGGCGAGCGGCCATGTTCACGATCCGATTATTTCCGCCGCGCGAGGAACCACGCTTCTCCTCGACATGACCAATGAGACTGCGTGGTGGCACCCGATCCATCTGCATGGCCACAGTTTCCGCGTCTTGTCGCGCGATGGACAGCCGACACGATATCAAGAGTGGCAGGACACCGTCCTCATGGCGCCCGAAGAGCGCGTCGAGATCGCATTCGTAGCGGACAACCCGGGCGACTGGATGTTCCATTGCCATATTCTCGAACACCAGGCCGCAGGAATGATGGCCACCATTCGAGTTAACTGAAAGAAAGGAAAACTGATGCGTTTGTTACCCAAGGTCTTGATGTCGTTTTCGGCCCTCGCGCTGCTGCCCTCGGCAGCGGCGGCACAGGAAGCAAGACCATTTGCCACGATCTTCAAGAACCCTCAGTGTAGTTGCTGTGAAAGCTACGGCGACTATCTCGAAGCCAGCGGATATGAGGTGAAGATGGTCGCGACCCACGACCTCGCCCTAATCAAGGAACGCCAGGGTGTGCCCGCCGGGCTCGAGGGATGCCATACGATGCTCATCGGCGGCTACTTCGTCGATGGACATGTGCCGGCCGACAGCGTTGACCGCCTGCTGGAGGAACGTCCGCGGATTTCAGGCATCACGCTTCCCGGCATGCCTGCAGGTTCGCCGGGCATGGGCGGTGCCAAGACAGGCACGTGGACGATTACGGACGTAAGAGCGGATGGTGCCACGAGCGTCTTTGCGCGATACTGAGCACCGTCCGAAGCCTAGCAAACGCGCTCGAAGCCAAACTTGTGACCAACGTCCTTGGGACGAGCCGGATTGGCATCGTCAGCGAGGTCCTTGAGGATGGGACAGTCGGGACGTTCGTCATTCGTGCAATTCTCGAAAAGATGTTCGAGCGCGTCTATCATAGAATGGATTTCGGCAGCCTTCGACCGCAGGGCCGAAAGATGGCCATCCGCCACTCGCCGAACGTCCTTGCTCGCTCGGGTGTCGTTTTTCCATAAATCGAGCAGTTCGGAAATATCGTCGACCGAAAAACCCAGATTGCGAGCGCGCCGCACAAACCGGAGCGTATGGATATCTGCCGGAGTGTAGAGGCGGTAACCGGCATCGGTCCGGTCCGCCGCCTCGATCAAACCGATCTTTTCATAATGTCGGATCATCTTGGCAGAAACCCCGCTCGTTGCAGCCGCCTCGCCAATCGTGTGTGAATGTTTCATGCGGGCGCTTTAACCTTCCAATGATTGGAATGCAAGGTGGCTGGCTGAAAGCCGGGAAAATCCCCACAAAGTGTCTTGACCTTCCAATGATGGGAAGCCCTACTTAATGTGCATTGGTTGATTCGATGAAGGATAAGACATGACTATTCCGTCGTCCCGAGCCCTGGTGCCGGTCACCGCCACTTCCGCGCGCTTCAATACCGATGCGGAAGGCCTCTGTTCTGCCGGTAAAGGCCGACAGCGCAAGTGGATGCTCGCCCTTGGTGTCGTTCTGGCATTGGCCGCGCTGGCGCTTGGCTCGATGTGGTTGGGCTTCGCAGCGATTCTTCCGTTTCTTTATGTACTGCCCTGCCTGGCAATGGTCGCCGTGTGCATGCGCAAGAGCGGAACGTCGACCGGATCCTGAAAACCCGTGCCGAATTCGCTCGTGCGCCGAAGAATAAAGGACGGAGCGAAGCCCAAGGCATCAATAATTTGAAAGGAAAGATGAAATGAACACTCTTAAAATGACCGCGATCGGCGTACTCGCGACGGTTGGCCTCGCAACGACGGCCGTCGCGCAGCCCAAGGTCGATGCCCGTCCCGACAGAACCCAAACGGCGCAGGAACAGCAACGCGGTGAAATGCGGGGCGGAATGCAAGGCGATATGAGCGGGATGGAGATGTCCGGCATGATGGCCATGATGAACGATCCGGAGATGCGCGCCGAAATGATGGAAATGATGCGCAACTGCAATGAAATGATGAAGAAGAAGCGCGAGCAGATGGCTCAAAGCGAAGCAGGCTGAGACCCTAGCCTCTGGTATGTCCGGCGCTTTAACCAGTCCCCCCCACCTGCCCCGCATTAATCTGCGGGGCAGGTTTTGCGCCTGTCCGATCGCCTGACCCGAACGGCAAGTGAAAATGCTCATGGACAATGTACTCCTGGCTTTCGAGACCGGTGCCGGAATGCTTTGGAAGGCTCTCTGGGCGCTGGTGTTCGGGTATATCATTTCCGCCGGGATACAGGTGCTCGTCCGGCGCGAGCAGATGGCGAGGGCTCTCGGAGAGCGCACGCCGGCGAAGGCAGCACTCGCGGGTTTTTTCGGTTTTATTTCATCGTCGTGCTCATTTGCAGCGCTCGCGGCATCACGATCGGTCTTCGCAAAAGGAGCGCATCCGGCCAATGCCGTTGCCTTTCTCATCGCGTCTACCAACCTCGTCATAGAACTCGGGATCGTGCTCTGGGTGCTCGTCGGCTGGCGCTTTACGCTCGGCAACTTTCTTCTTGGCCTCTTCATGATGATCTACGCCTACTTGCTAACCTCGCTTTTGCTGCCGAGAAAGCTTGCCGAAGGGGCCCGCGATCATGCCGAAACACAGATGAGCGCGGAGAATGCTGACGAAGAAGAGGAGGGTGGTGAGAATCGCTCGTGGAAGGAACAGCTCCGGTCGAGCGCGGGTTGGAACGCGATTGCCAGCGCTTTCGTCAAAGAGTGGAAGATGGTCTGGAAGGAACTGCTTTTCGGGTTTACCATGGCCGGCTTCATCACGGTATTCGTGCCGCAGAGCTTCTGGAACGCGATCTTTTTAATCGGCGGAGCAACCGATAGCGCCGATCCCGGATTCCTGATCGTGCTCGAGAACGCTCTCGTCGCTCCGGTGGTCGCCTTTTTCACCTTCATCGGTTCGATGGGCAATATCCCGCTAGCGGCGATGCTGTGGTCCAAGAATGCGAGCTTCGGCGGCGTCATGTCCTTCCTGGGTGCGGACCTCGTCGCGGCGACCGTTATCTGGGTTCACGCCAAATATTATGGCTGGCGGTACGCGCTGACACTCTCGGCGCTGCTTTACATTTCGATGGTCGCCGCGGGTATCTCGGTGCACTATTTCTTCAAGTTCGCCGGGCTCATTCCGGACGCGCGTCCTCCGGTGGAAGAGATGGTGGCTTTTGCGATCGACTACACTTTCTTCCTCAATCTGGCGTTCCTTGTCGTAGCCGCCATGCTGTTCTTGCTCCATCGGCGAACAAACAAAGCCGCACTGCGCGAACGTTCGAGCAAAAATCATGGGGGCTTGCCCAGTTCCGCAGAGGATCGTAGGAAAAAATGATGGGGATATTGCGATCTCTCAGCGTTCTTTTGATTGCTTGCGGACTGTTCGTCCAAACGGCGGCTTACGCCTCAGTTCGCCCCGAAGTCCCGATCGCGATTGACAGCCCTTGCGATGAAATGCGCATGATGCCCGGATCGATAATGCCTGACGATACTGATCCGGCACCGTGCGAGAATATGCGCCTCGATTGTCTGGTTGCACTGGGATGTATTTCCCCGCTGATCATGCCTGCCAGGGATGTCGCACCGCTCGCGAGAATCTTGGCCGAGCCGCTGTTCCCTGAGTTCGCGGCGTTCTCGCTGGCCATAGCCGGGCGCGGACCCGAACCGCCACCTCCGCAAGCGCGCTCCTAACATTCGCATTGGGGTGTGGATCCCCATGCGACTGATGCATGCCAGCCAGCCCTTGCCGGGACCGATCCGCCAGATGTGCAGATCGCCGATCGCCGCGTCCCGGTCCTCGAGCGCCTTGCGCACCTCTATGTACCGATCAGAGGCCGCTTCGGCGTCGACAAGCACGGCAGCGGTATCGCGCAGCAGTGACCATGACCAGCGCCCGATCACGAACGCACCCACCAGACCCATTGCCGCGTCCATCCATGCCCAGCCGATATACATACCGGCGAGAAGGGCCACGATAGCCAGGACCGAAGTCAGGGCATCGGCAAGCACGTGGAAATAGGCGGAGCGCAGATTGTTGTCGGCATGCGCATGGTCGTGGTGATGATGATGGTCGTGATCATGCCCATGGTGATGATCGGCACCAAGCAGCCAGGCACTCGCGAGGTTCACCACGAGGCCGAGCACGGCGATCCAGATCGCCTCGGAATAGGCAATCGTGAGTGGACTGACGAACCTTTGGGCCGATTCAACCGCGATCCCGATTGCGAATATGGCGAGGACAAGCGCGCTCGCGAAGCCGGCGAGGTCGCCCACCTTGCCGGTACCGAATGTAAAACGCGGATTGTTCGCATGGCGCCTAGCAAACCAGTAGGCAAAGGCCGCGACGCCCAAGGCACCTGCGTGGGTCGCCATATGGATACCATCGGCGAGAAGCGCCATCGATCCGGTCCACAGGCCGGCGACGATCTCGACCACCATCATCGCGGCGGTCAAGGCAACGACATAACGCGTGCGCCGCTCATGCGCGTCGTGCGAGGCGCTCAGGAAGTTGTGATCATGGGCGAGCGGATTGGAGTCGGCGTGGTGCATGCGGGGCTGATAATCGGTATTGCGGGAGGGCGAAACCTGAATGGAGCAATCGGCTCAGAGACCGAGGTGAACTTCGGGCCTGATAAGTTCCTTCCCTTCGGTCAGATATGAGAACCTTGTATCGCGAAAAGGTGAATTTCGCTTTTACAATGTCCGCCGCGTTTACTCTCTACCCTACCTGTGCGATGCGCGTCAGCATTTGAAGATCAACAAGATACGACAGGTACCCTATCGGTCCAATTCTGTTCATCCCGAGAAAGTCACAAGCTGGCTATGAATGCAAAAGTCATTACGAATTTCCAGCTTGGCCGCCGCGAATCCTCATCGGCGCCGGATGTCTTGCCCTTGGCTACAGAGCACGCGCTGCAATCCGCCGGAGCTGCATTCCATGCGCTCGCCGACACCATGCCGCAGATGGTATGGTCGACCCTTCCCGACGGCTCCCACGATTATTACAATGCACGCTGGTATGAATTCACGGGTGTCCCTGTCGGATCAACCGACGGCGAAGGATGGGCCGGGATGTTCCATGAGGATGACCAGGCCGACGCATGGAAGAAATGGAACCACAGCCTCGCTACCGGCGAGCCGTACGAGGTTGAATATCGACTGCGGCATCACAGCGGTGATTATCGCTGGATGATCGGTCGTGCGCTGCCGATCCTCAACGAGCAGGGTGAGATCCAGCGCTGGATCGGTACTTGCACGGATATCGACGAGCAGAAGCGCACCGCCCTCCAAAACGAAATCCTGAGCCAGGAGCTCAGCCATCGCATCAAGAACATCTTCGCGATTGTTTCCGGTTTGATCAGCCTGACAGCGCGCGCAAATGAGGCGTTCGGCGAAGCGTCGCGCGACTTGCTAGGCCGGATTTCCGCGCTGGGGCGCGCGCACGAATTCGTCCGACCGCACAGTGAGAAGTCCCAACCCGAGGGCAAGGAAGTGACCCTCGCCACGCTGCTTGCGACGATCTTCGAGACCTATCCTGCCTTTTCCGAAGGAAGGATTGCGATTTACGGCCCCGATATCGCGGTCGAAAGCCGCGCCGCCACGCCGGTCGCATTGGTGTTCCACGAGCTGGCCACCAACGCGATGAAGTACGGAGCTCTGTCCAATCCCGAGGGAAAAATTTCGCTGGACCTGTCGACCGAGGACGAGATGGTCCGCTTCCGCTGGAGGGAACACGGAGCGCACATCGACAAAGCGAGTAAGCCTCAAACGGGTTTCGGAAGTCGCCTCATCGAGTTGGCGGTGAAGCAGCAGCTAGGAGGCGATTACGAAAGAACTTGGCATGACGATGGCGTTGAACTCGTCATGGATGTCCGAAAAAGCAGGTTGCAGGAGCCTAGTTGAAGAAGAGCTTAAGACGGGCTGGCGGATCGATTTTTTCGCCCTTCCGGACTGCGATGACATAGTCGAGAACCTGCTTGAGAATGCCAAGATCGACCGGTTTTTCGAGTGCACCCAGCGTTCCGTTCACCCTTCGCCGAGCTGCGCCGGATTGGCGGTCACGAAGATAACCTCGATCCCGAAATTCGCGGCAAGCTTCTCGCCGATCCTGGGACCCGTGGCTCCATCGGCGAGATTGACATCGACAAGCGCCACATCGATCGCGTCTGAAGCCTTTGCCAATGCCGATTCCATGTCGTCAGCTATGCCTGCGGACTCATAACCGAGATCGTGAACCACCGCCTCTATTTCGACAGCTATAAGGAATTCGTCTTCGACAATCAAAATGGTGGTCGGCATGGAAGCCTATCAAAAGTCAAATGACAAAGCTCGGTTCTGAGGGGACGGACAGGCCGCATGTTCGTTCCCTCGCCTCGTCGCATCCGGCTTCCATTAAAAGAGCTTCAGACCGCGGCAGCGCTTCCCGTTCGAGGTCCTTGGCGGTAAGGCGCGCGCGCCTGTCCCGCCCAGAAGCTCCATGACGCGAACAGACCGAGCATCGCCAAAGACAAGCCTGCAAAACTCATGACTAAACGCCAAGCGATGCCGCCGACCTTCGCGGCATGTACGGGATAGTATTTTTCCGTTAGAGATGAAGCCATGTCGCTGGTGGCCGGATCCTGCTCGGCAACGACATGAGCGGACCGGGTATCGATCCAGACATAGGTCCGGCCATTAGGCGTCCATTCGAAATCCTGCCTCAAGCGCAGCGCAAGCGGCGCGCCTTCTGCTGCGGGCATCATCAGGCGCCTGGGAACTGCTGTTGGAAAAGCGGCCTGTGCTCGTGCCATAACGAGCGGCCAATTCGTCTGCTCGTCCGGGCGTCCGAGGTTTTCGGGGAGCGGAGGCGCAATCTGTTCCTCCGTCATGGGATACAATAGCCACGCCGAAATCGTAGGGAACACCATCATCGCACCGGTGAAGGCGACCAGAATGAGCAAGGGGGAGGCAACCGCGCCCAAGTCGCGGTGATGGCGAACGATGGCTGATCGCGTGAAGCGGGCAGGCCATATGCGGAAGCGATAGGTCTTGCGGGTACGCCACCAAAGAAGGAGGCCGGTGATGCAGAAACCAAGGAGCAAGAAGCCGAGAATCCCGGTGATGCTTTTACCCGCTTCTCCCATGAGCAGATAGTGATGCAGGTCGAACAGCCAAAGTTCGGGGCGATCCCACCTACTCGCCCACCGTTCGACAAGCACTCCATCCTGGTTCAGATAAGCGCCGCTACCATCGGCATAGATCGCCTGGTGCAGTCCGATTTCCTCGCTGGCGAAGGTAATTCGCGACAATTCCGGTCCGGCCTTGCGGGCTGCGGCAACTGCCTCGCCGAGTGCGACAGGATCGGCGACCACCGGTTGATCGGCACCGGGCAGCATGATCCAGCTCTCCTCCCACAGCAGCACGGTGCCCGACAGGCCGATGACCGCGAGGAGGATGCCCACGATGCCGCCAGTCCAGCGATGCAGCCATGAGAGAAGCTGCATCAGAAGGCGCCGCGCCAGCTTAGCGTGAAGGTCCGCCCGCGGCCCGAATAGAAGCGGCTGTTGTCAGTGACCCGAACGGTATCGCTGTCGTAGGTTACGTAGAATTCGTCGGTCAGGTTCGATGCGGCGAGCGCGAACTCGCCGATATCGGTACGATAGGCGATGAAGGCGTCGAGCAACGTGTAGCCCTCAAAGTCCGTAGCGCTGGTGAGGTCATTGAACTGTCGCGAAAGATAGAAGCGAGCCTGTGCGCGCAGGCTCAGCGGACCCGAGGAATAATCGGCAGCAAGATTGACCCGGTCCGGAGAGATGTTCGCCCCATCGAGATCCTCGTCCACAATGCCATCGCTATCACCATCGGTGCGGCCCGAAAGATTGGCATAGCCACCGCTGAAAGAGAGACCCGGAAGCGGTGCGCGCCAAGCGAGGCTGGCTTCGAACCCTTCGATCTCGATGGGCTGGCGTTCGACCTCGAAGACGTCGTTGCGAAGCACGAGTAGCGACCCGAAGTCACTCGACGACCAGAAATAGCTCGCTGAAGCCTGCAGCGCTCCTCGATCCCATTCGAGTCCCAGCTCGCGATTATTCGAGACAACGGGTTCGAGCGACAGAAAGTCGTCGACATCGATGCCGGGCTGCGTGATGCCGCGCAGGATGCGTCCGACATCGGCGATGGTGAACCCTTCGGCATAGCTGGCATAGGCGCGCAAGCCGTCAATTGGTTCGACAATCACGCCCGCGTTCCAGAGGAGATCCTGGAACGATGGGGAGCCCCCGTCGACCTGCACCGATCCGTAGCTCGCCAACGTCTGGAAATCGCCAACCGATAGCTCAACATTTTCGTACCGGAGCCCTCCCGCCAAGCGAACGACGCCATCGGCCAGCGCCAGGTTCCCCTGCAGGAACGGCGCCAGGCTACGGAAGTCGCTGGGTGGAACCCAGACCCGGTCGGTCTGGACGAGCGATTGTTCGGTCCGGTCGAACAGCGCATCGAATCCTGCCGTAAGCGTGAGATCCTCGAAGCCCGGAACGGCGCGCTCGTAGCTGACCTTGCCGCCGAGCTTGCGCGAGCGGTTCGCCGACTGGTCGAACAGCATGCCGGACGGATCGATCGCCGGATCCTGGAATGTCCCAAAGACGCCGCCCCCGAAAACGTCGCTCGTCTTGCTGTAAAAGCCCTGTAGCACTAGGGTGCCGCCGCCAAGGTCGGTATCGGTCAGCGAGGCGGACAGCAGTTCCGCCGTGTTGGACGGTGGATCGCCGGGCGTCGTGCCGCGCACGCTGGTCGAGGGTATACCGGTCGACCGATCCCCCGGGACGAGCACGTAATTCGCATTGCCTTCGAGTTCGAAGCGGTTCGCGACCAGTTCGAGCCGCGCGCCGGTCGGCAGATCGTATCCCAGGCGGGCGAAGAGCGACCAGCTGTCGCTGTCCTGGATCTCGCCCTGCGTGCCGTCGACGCCGATGCGATTGCCTGCTCCGTCGAAGAAGGCCCCGCGCCGCTCGACCGTAGCACCGAAGCTCGCATCGAACGCACCGGTACGGTAGCCGACAAGCGCGCCCGATTTGGCGCCGATCCCTTCGCCGTCGAAGCCGTCGGGCAGGGTGATCTGGGCAAGCGCGTCGATCGCGACCCCGTCCTCGCGCGGCGCTCCGACCGTAACCTGGTTCACGACGCCGCCGGTCGCGCCGATACCCTGAAGTGCGTTGGAGCCGTAGATGACCTCCACCCGGTCGATGAAGAACGGGTCGATCGTGTAGCCGTCGCGCGACCCGTCGCGTACCGGTGTCGATTGGGGGATGCCGTTGATTGCATAGAGGGGCGATCGACCGCGCAGGCTCTCGCCGGCCCCGCTCAGTTTCTCGCGCGTCGGCGAGAACGAGGGTAGGAGTGCGGAGACGGCATCGACGGTAGAGCCAGACACCAGGATCTGCCGTTCGAGGGCCTCGCTGTCGATCACGTCAATCGTAAGAGGCAGAGCGCTCGCGGGAAGCTGCGAGCGCGCGGCGGTGACGACGATTGCAGGGGATGAGTCGTCCCGCTCGGTATCGGGGGAATCTGCAGACTGAACACTCTGGGCGTAACCCGGCGAGGCGAGGACGAGCGCGAACGCGCCAGTGAGGTAGCGATGCATGAAGACTCCTTCGAATGTCGAACGCGCCCCTAGGATGTTTGCGAATAGTTCGCAATAGCAGTTTGCGGAGGTGGAAGACCTTTTGGGTCTCGATGTGGTTCAGGGCTCGCGCTTGGCGCTGGCCAACAGCGTCGAAAATGGTCTTCCGGTCAGTGCCCTTGACCGGTTGGCGGCGGAAGTATCGCCGGGAGATGCGGGTTTCAAATTTCGCCTTATCCCCAAGGCCACCCTCGAGCGCCGCCGCAAGGCAGCTAAGAAATTGCTCAGCCGCGAGGAAAGCGACCGTTTGGCGCGTGTCGCCAAGGTGTTTGCAATGGCCGAGAATGTTTTCGGCAGCGCCGAGAATGCGCGTGATTTTCTTACGCGGCCGCATATGATGCTCGACAATAAACTGCCCTTGGACGTTGCGCTTGCTACCGGGCCAGGAGCCGACGCTGTTTCCAATATCCTTGGCCGCGCTGCGTATGGCGGCGCGGTCTAATGGGACAAAAGCTCGATCGGGTTCTGAGTTGTTTTCGAATTGGAGATCCGGTCGGCGAGCATGAGATTTTCAGTGCCGAGGGGTCGAGCTTGTACCCAGGCCGCTGGAACACTCGAAAAAGTCCGATGATCTACACGTCCGAGCATTATTCCACGGCGATGCTCGAAAAGTTGGTGCACGGGAGCGGTCTTCTCCCGCCCAATCAGCATTACATACGAATTACGATTCCCCCGACTGTGAGCTACGAAGTTTTCCAACCAGAGGCACATTCCGGTTGGGACGGACCCCGAGAGAACATTTGCAAGAAGTTCGGGGAAGCTTGGCATCAAGAGGGTCGCAGCGCGATCTTGCTGGTGCCCTCGATACAAGCAAGACTTGAAAATAATAATTTGCTCAACCCCAGTCACCCGAAGTTTGGTCAGATCACATGGGAACTTGCTCAACCGGTTTGGTGGGACAGTCGTCTCTACAAGTAAGTTCAGGGCTATCGAAAACCGTATTCCTTATTGATCTGAATTCTTGTTGATTTCGTCCTCAGCAACCGTGACCGCATTCAGAGCATTCTTCGCGCGCCTAAAACGCTCTTTGCTTCTTCCGCGCCATACCTGCCGAGAAGATCGCGTGCATTTGCGAGCCAACATCTGCCAGTCTAGTTATTGCGGGAATATTTGCGCGCTCAAAACGCAACGGCAGTCCAATCCGGTCAATAATTGCTCGCGATACACATATAGCGAACAGAAGGGCATGTCACTATCGATAGTGTCCGATTATCGATAGTGAATAAGATTGACCGTACGAGTGGCTGTCAAGCGAAGTCGAGTTCGCTATACATGCTGAAGGTCCAAACTCTCTCTACCGGCTTCCAATGCTCGATCTCGACCTCCCAAACACCGCCACCACCGCCGAACTGCGCGGCGCGCGCCACGCCGCCTTCGCCGCGCTCGGACGGCTTGAGGGTGCCATGAACGGGCTCGCGCCGGAGGCGCGTGGCATCTTCGCCGCGCGGCTTGTGACCGAATGTGTCATCGACGCGTTGCGGGTCGAGCGACACGCGTTCACGGACAACAGGTTTGCCGCTTGGCGCGCAGGGGTCGTCACGCTTTCGGACGAGGCGACCAACCGGCAGCGCTCTCCGGTCCGGATCGCGAACGCCGTCGTCGGCGAACTCGTCGCGCACGAATGGCAACCTCTCGCCGAAGCCGCGGAAGCGTTCGGGTTGCTCGCGAGGCCGCTGCGCCGCGGGCCGGGTTTCGCCGACGAAACCGATCCGGTTGAGGATCTGTGGCAGGCATCCCAACTCGCAAGCGAGGTTACGGCATCCGCCGACGGATCGGATCTCGCGCTCGGCTATGCCGATCTGGCACGTAGGCATACGGTATTCGCGCCTCGCGAAACCCAAATACGAACCTTTGACGATGGCGTGTTCCGCCGAGCCTACGAGATGGCCCCGACGGTGCCGCCGACTTGGTCGCTCGGCTTCTATGCCGGCACGGTTCTAAAAGCCGAGGGCCTTCTGCGACACGCAATCCCGCTACCCGGAGCGATCGTCGC
Source organism: Aurantiacibacter zhengii (assembly GCF_003584125.1). Classification (GTDB taxonomy): domain Bacteria; phylum Pseudomonadota; class Alphaproteobacteria; order Sphingomonadales; family Sphingomonadaceae; genus Alteraurantiacibacter; species Alteraurantiacibacter zhengii. The sequence goes on along the minus strand of NZ_QXFL01000007.1, from coordinate 19,761 downwards.
TCACGCTCTTCGGCCCGATGTCGATGAGGCCGAACGACATTTTGCGCATTACGAGGCGGTCGAGCGCGCGGCCCGGCGGCTAGCGAATAGCGCGGAGGAAGTGAGGGTGGCAGACGCGGTCATCCGGGAGCGGAGCTCGTCGCTGCGCAGTAATTCGCGCGCGCCGTTACTGGCACGGCATCTCGCGGGTTTCGGCGCGCTGCGGTCGGATCAGATCGATCGGGTCCTAGGGGTATCGCGCGTCGGCGTTCACGGCATGATCGTGAGTTTGCGACAATTGGGTCTGGTCGCCACTACAACGGTAAGCGGGATTAAGCTGCATTCCTTTCGGACGAACAAGTCAGCAGGTGAACACGTTCGATCAGCCCAAGCGACGCCGTGGGCAGGCTTGTCGAAAGCCGCTCTGGACGAGTTCGACGATGCGATGTTGGCGCTTGAGAAGTTGATGCCAAAGGACGGCAGCTGATTGGGTTAGGGCGCTACGACCCGGTGATGCTTGATATTCACTAAAAACACGCTATTCGCCGCGCGATGAACGCGCACGATTTAGTGAACGAAGACCAAGCAGAGCAGACGCTTCGAAAGTTGCTCCGCCGCATGGAAAGCGTGTCCGACATCGATGTGGCACGTCAGGTCATGTCTTCCGACACTGTCATCGATCTCATCGTGTCGTTTCGGCGGGGCAAGGCCACCCACACGCTTTTGGTAGAAGTAAAAGCCAACGCCGAACCTGCCCGTGTGCGAACCGCAATCTGGCAGCTACGGTCGGCAGCCCAGGCTTACGGTGACGATGCATATACCGTCCTAGCCGCGCCTTATGTCTCCCCGGCGTCGCGGGAAATTTGTCATGAAAACGGTGTTGGGTTCGTCGATTTTTCCGGCAATGCCTACCTGTCGGTCGGAGGGCTCGAGATCGACCACAAAACCGACGCCAAGCCCAAGGTTGAGCAGCGCGTTCTGCGTTCGCTTTTCAAGCCCAAGGCTGCGGCGGTTCTGCATACATTGCTGAAAGATCCCAAGTATTCATGGCGCATAGGCGATCTGGCGGAACAGGCAGGTGTGAGTGCCGGCCATGCCAGCCAGGTCGGCAAGCAACTCCGCCAACGCGAATGGGCCGAGCAGTCCGAGGAAGGAATGTGGGTGTCGGACCCAAACGGTTTGCTCGACGTATGGCGCCAGGAATACGAGCCCCCCCCGGGGGAACGCGTCCAACTTTACTCCCATCTTCACGGGTCGGAACTCCAGGACGCCGTTCGCGCCGTCATGACCGACGGGATCGACGCGGTGTTGCTGTACGCGTCCTTTTCGGCAGCGGATTGGATAGCCCCATTTGCACGGACCGGTCGCACGTATTTCTACGCCGATGAGCGCGGGCTAGCCCGCTTGCAGTCTGGACTGAATCTCCAGAGCGCTGCGAAAGGGGCAAATATCGACATTCTGGTTCCGAACGATCCAGATGTCTTTCGCACCGCACTGCGTCTTCAGAATGGACTGGTCGTAACAGGTCCAGTGCAGACGTACCTCGATCTCTCCATAGCGGGCGAGCGGGGAAGGGAAGCGGCCGAGCATCTGCGTGCCGAGGCGCTCCAATGGTGAAGCCGCGCGAACCCAGATCCGCTGCCGACTACGACAGCCGCTCCACTGCGGCAGTGCGATCGGCGATAGTCGAGATTGGTCAGGTCCTCGGCAGCTATCGCGGCAAATACACCATCGTGGGAGGCTCGGTGCCCTGGCTCCTGCTCGATCAAGAGTCGATGGCACATGTCGGCACGCAGGATCTCGATCTGGATCTCGATCCCGAGGCTTTGAGCGACGGTGAATACAGCCTGCTCGTCGATGCCCTGCTCGAGAACGGCTATCAGCAATCGGAAGCGCTGGCGCGCTTTCAGCTGCAACGCGAGATTGATCTCCAGGATGGTGAAAAACCTGTAAGGGTAATCATCGACTTCCTGATGCCTCGTGATGCCATGGTCTCAAACAAGGGACCTAAGCTCATTGAGGGCTTCGCGGTCCAAAAAGCAGATGGCGCGGATCTTGGAGTGGCCTACCAAGAAATCATCGAGGTCGCCGGGCCCATGCCCACCGGCGGGACGAACCGCGTGCGGATCGCAGTTTGCACCATCCCTGCCTTCCTGGCGATGAAGGGCCATGCCCTCGATGGTCGAAAAAAGGAGAAAGACGCCTACGACGTATACTACGCGATCAGGAACTACTCTGGCGGCACTATGGCCATCGCGGAAGCCTGTCGTCCCCTGCTGGACGAGGCGAGCGGCATCGCTGGTTTTAAATTGATCGATGCGAAATTCGACACGCTGGAAAGCTATGGTCCGACATCAGTTCGTAATTTCGTTGCCGAAACGGACGTGCTCGATGGTCGCAGCGCGGATGAATGGCAGCAGGATGCCTTTGGTCAGGTCGATGCCTGGTTGCGCGCCTTGGGACTGCGCGACTGATGACGACGCAAAGCGTTATTTCGATACCGGCAGACGATGCGACGTTCGAGCAGAACATCGCCATTCTCTTTCGCGGTATCCTCGGCGATCCCAATACGAAGAGGGTAGCCAAGAGCGGCAAAAACCAGAAGGGCATCGACGTCTTTGGCAGGCGCGATCGCGATGCAAGGCAGCCAGTCGGCATCCAATGCAAACTGCGCACCACCAATCGTAAGCTGACCGAAACCGAAGCTCGGGCGGAACTTACGAAGGCTCTCGCTTTCACTCCTGCGCTCACTGAATTTTTCATCGTCACAACGGCGGACGATGACGTCACTTACGACGAAATCGCCGCGAAGCTTTCGCAAGAGCAGGCGGCAGCCGGGCGCATAATCGATATCCAAATCTGGGGCTGGAACACGCTCCAGGATCGTATTGCCGAAGACCAGAAAGCACTCGATGCATTCGATCCGGGCCATAGTCCGATGGCACAGAAACTTGCCGATATCGGCGAAGAGCAACTTGCACGGTCAGCGCGGACCCACGCCAAGCTCGATCAAAGCCTGTCTGTCCAGCATCAGAGCCACGTCCTTCTGCAAGGTATCGCTACCGATGGAGCGAAGGGGCAGCAACTGCTGACGCATTGGGATGCACAGATCGACATCTATCGCGACATGCTGAACGAAGGCCGGGTCGAGATAGCCTTCGAACTCCTGACGAAATTGGAGAACTCGCTGACGTCGGCTGATGAGCCGCGGGTTCGTGCGCGCATACGCGCGAATATCGGACTGGCCCATCACAGATTGGGTGACGAGAAGCGCGCCGGTGACTGCCTGCTCGAAGCGTATGCGATTTATCCTGACGACGATCGCATCGCAACAAACCGGATATTGGGGTTGCAGCTGATCGAACGTTTCGATGAATCGCTCGAGGTTGCAAGTACGCGGCTCGAGAAGGATCTGGAAGACGAGCATGCAGCAGGGTTCGTCTTCCAGGCTGCCATGTTTCTCGGCGATGAGGTCGATCCGTACGCGATCGTACCGGCTTCCTTGCTCAAGCGTACGCTGGTGCGAACCTATGAATGTCACTTTCTGCGGCATCGAGACCGCCGGGACGAATTCATCGAACGCGCGCTGCAAACCTGGCAGGATGATCCGGAGGACGCTGACGCGCGGCGTCTCGCTGCGGACGCGTTGCTTGAGAAGCGGATTGGTAACGGACAGTTTCGCCAATCGCCCTTGCGCGACCCCGACAGCCGAGAAGATCTGGAGACAGCCGAGCGCCTGCTTGCCGAATACTGGGAAAAAGTCCGGCTGTACGACAACGCCCAGCAGGACCCCTATCTGACGAGCGGATGCAATCTTGTGACGCTGCACCGGGCGCTGCACCGTCCTGATGACGCTCGGAAGATCGCGATCCAGCTTCTGCAGATCGCTCCGAACGATCGTCGCGTCCTGACCGTGGCGGCCCATGCCGCGCTCGACGAGGAGAACTTGCAGGAGGCCGAGGCCCACGCGCTGGGACTGCAGGACAGTGCGGAGAAGACCTCTCTTCTGCTCCACATCTGGTCGGCCGAAAGCGAGTGGCAAAAGATCCTGGATTATGGAACCGGCCGGCGTCGCGAAGATCTCGAAGGCGAATTGCTCGAGCAGTTCGACACGATGGTATTTCGGGCAAAGTTCCTGTCCGAACATCCGGTGGCGACACGTGAAGACGCCGAGGAGCTCCTCACCGCTTGGCCGAGATCGCTTCCCGTACATATCATGGTGGCAGACTTCCTGAGCGCGCATTCACCGGAGCGTTTCGAAGAGGTTTTCGAAACCGCTCATTCGCTCGCGCAGAAAGATATTCTCTACGCTCACCGTCTCATGTTCGCCAATCTATGCCTTCTTAACGACAAGTGGGCAGAGCTTATCGATGCACTGGCGGGTTATGTGGCGAATGAAGTCCATACACCTGCTCTCACATGGTTGGCGATGGCATACGCCAATGCCGATCGCGCGCAGGGTGCCGGCGCGTTCTTCCGCTCGCTCCCCGATAGCATCATCGAAAAGAACGGGTACGCGCGTCTCGCGGCTGCCGCTCAATATAATCGCGGAGACCTTCGCGAAGCCGAGCGATATGCCCGCAAGGCAATAGCAGCACGCCCTTCCGATCTGCGAGCGCACCTTCTGCTTCACGGAGCACTGCATCGACGAAACGACATGCGCGCCGCGCGTAATCATATCAAGAAACTCGATCCGTCGCAGCTGGAAGGTCACGTTCTTGAGCGTCTGCGCCTCGCTCAGATTTTGCGGCAGGATATCGACGCAGAACAGGGCCTCGAATTCGGCTTTCAATTGGCTGCTCACAATCGCGATGTGCGCGAAGTCGCGGTTAGCTGGCCCGGGTTCATCTTCTTCGATCGGAACCTGCCGGACACTATCGCGAAGATTCCGGTCGCCCGGGAAAATCTCTGGTTCCATTTGCGCGGCATCGATGGCGACGACGATGTCGAGGGCATCCTGACTGACGAAGACATACCTGAGGTCCGCTGCTTCTCCCTAGATCATCCGCTGGCCAAGCTGGTCATCGGCAAGAAGGTCGGTGAACGGTTCAGCTATCCGCAGGCGGTCGGACCGGATCGGGAATATGAACTGGTCGAACTCAAGCATCAGGCCATCTGGCTTTTGCACGACATCATGGCGACCCACGCCGATCGGTTTCCGGAAGAGACCTCGATGTTCACAATCAAGATGAAGGGCGACGACGTCTCGCCGGTTCTGGAGATCGCGAAAAGCTCTTCGGATCATGCACAAGGCATGCTCGACATCTACGAGCAACACCCCATCCCGGTTTGCGTACTTGCCCCAATGTATCGACGCAGCGTTGTCGGAATGGCCGAACACATCGCTGGAAGCGGCAAGGAAATCAGAACCTGCCACGGCCTTGGCGCAGAGCGTGTTCACGCCGAGAGAATCGTTCGGACAAGTAAGAAAAAAGGCGCGGTCCTCGATACGCTCTCGGCATGGCGAGCGATGCAATTCGGCATGCTCCCGGCGTTACAGGAGTGGTTCGGCACGCTCCATCTCGCGCAGTCGAGCTTCGATGAGTTCCTTCAGATGCGTAGTGAGAGCGAGCTTTCCTCAAAGCACGATCATGGCACAATCGGATACATCGACGGCCAGTATGTCCGAACCGAGCAAAGCGCGGAAGAGGCCAGGAAGATCGCTGATAAGATCGATGTGGGCATTTCGCTGATCCAGGAACATTGCGAAGTCTGTCCCGTCGACGATGACGAATTCTCCGGCGCGAGCCTTGGCGTCATCGCGCGCGACGCCGACCTAATGATCGACCCCATCCTGCTGGCCCGCGCCAAGGTTTGCACGCTGTTGTCTGACGAACTCAACCTTCGTCAGATGGCGCAGGAGATGGGAGTGGCCCGCAGCGTCTGGCTGCAACCGACGGTCACCATATTGGCCGAGAACGAACTACTCGACGATATCGAGCAGTGTTCGATCGTTGCCAACCTGGCCGTCTGGCGACACGGCCATGTGTCGTTAAGCGGCAAGAACCTGGCCGCGATCGCGGAGAAAGGCCCGCAGCCGACGTTCGGCTATTTTCAGGCTGCCGCCGCCTACCTCGGGGGAGTGGACGCGGATATGCGCTCACATATTCTAGCGGCTTTGAGTGCCATGGAATTGCTGTGGAACTCGTCCCTGTCATTTCACGAGCAAGATCGTTGTGCAGGTCACATGTTCGGACGTCTGATCTCTGGGAGGGTAGATTGGCAGGCAATCCTGTCAGCGATCGAGCAGCGGCTGATCATCGACGCAAGACAGGGCGGCTCGAGCAAGCGATCTCTCGATTATTTTAGGGCGTGGTGCCGCGGGCATTTTTATATGGTAGCGTAGTTGTACCATGAGCAAGTTGGTTCAATCTCCGGATCGAGCGAGTTTGGTCCGGTCATTAAGGGAAAATCGGGCTGGTGAAAACGCGGAGCCAGTCCAGTCCGGTCATTAAGCAAACGCGACAAGGACCCCCCCTCAGCTCGAAAGAGCTATTTTCTATAATTGCGGTTTATAGCAAGTGCGCCCTTGCGGAGTGGAGCGTGTTTTTGCGATAGCGGTCCGGCAATCACGAGAAATTCGCACCGATGCCCAAGCGTCCCGCTTCCGAAATCATCGTCCACGACCAGTCGCGCAAGGTGCCGCAGCCGCGTCGCAAGGACCAGAAGATCGACCGCGAGCTGCAGGCGGAGCTGCGGATCGCGCAGGCGCTGGCGGCCGGCGCCGACGGAGCGTTGGAGAATATCAGTCAGGATCGCTTCGAAGCCGAGTTCAAGGCGATGGCATTGAACAGCAAGATCGCGGCCGCGGCCGACCTCGACTGCTACGTCGACTGGTGCCTAATTGAGCGCCGCGCGGCATTCCCGGCCGACCCGGTGACGCTGGTCCGTTACATCGAGGCGAAGGTAAAGGCCAAGGCGAAGCCGGCGACGATCGTGCGACGCATCTCCAGCATCGCCAAGGCGCATCATATGCTCGGCCTCGCACCGGAAGGCCCGCGCGACCGCATGGTCCGCCAGACGCTCGTGGCGATCGGCAAGAAGAAGAAACAGCGGCAGGCAGCTGCAATCCGCGTCGGAGAAAGCCGCACCGGCACCAGCTCACCGATCACCATCGAGGCGCTGCTCCAGTGCTGCGACAGCACGCTTCCGGGCCTCCGCGATGCAGCCCTTCTCTCGGTCGGGTATTACGGCGGCCTGCGCGTCAGCGAGCTGACAGCGGCCGAAGTCGCGGACCTTGAGGTCGACGTTGATGGAACCGGCACGCTGACCGTGCCCTTCTCCAAGACCGATCAGGAAGCGGAAGGCGCGGAAGTGTGGATGCCGGCCGATGCGGTTCGGCGTCTGCGGGCTTGGTTGGAGGCGGCAGAGATCGAGGAAGGGGCGATGTTCAGGCGGATCCATGTCACGCGCAAGAAGGCCAAGGACGCGATCGCCCCTCAGGCATGGGACAGCATCCCCGGACACACGCGGCACTATCAAGAGCGACTTGTCGGCCAAGCCGCGACGCCGGCGATAACCGTCTACACGGTCGGCCCCAATCCGCTGACGACGCAGGGGGTCAATGCGATCTACAAGCGCCTGGTCGAGCGCGCATGGGCCGACGGCCTGATCGAGGTGGATAAAGACGACATCGTAAAGGCGCTGAAGACCATATCCTCACACTCGCTCAGGGTCGGCCTGACCCACGATCTCATTGCGCTCGGCGCCGACGGGGTGGCGATCACCAATGCCATGCGCTGGACATCTCCAGGAACCATCTTACGCTACGGGAAGAAGCTGCGCGCGAAATCGAGCGCGACGGCCCGCTTTCTGAGCGGCGAGCCAAAATAGAACAGGGCTAGGAATCGAACAAGAAGTCTCGACACTGACATCTTTTTAAGCAAGGTTCTTCGATAGAAAGTTCCAAGGGGGCGCATTCCGTGGAGCATTATGCCGATCTGCAGAGGCTGCTCCATGCGGTCCACAAGTATCGCCAGGAAGGCAAACTTCCTGACGATCCTGCAGAGCTGGACGAGGTCTGCGCCCGCGTTCTGAACTACGATCGTTTCGATGAAACCGCGATTGAGTGGAAGCGGATCGCGGACTACGAAAAGGAATTGGCTGGCGGCGAATGGCCCGATCGAGATTGATGGATCGCAAGATCCTGATAGAGTCCGGCAATGGAACAGGGAGTCGACCAGCTTTACAGGTCCGCTGTCGAGAAGATGGCGAAAAGCGCGGATTCCGACATTGAGAAACTCCGCGGATCGGTGATTAAGGACCCGGGTTCGCTTGGCGCACCTAATCCAGACGGTATTGCCGAAGCAAGCGGCCGGGATGCCTCTTGGGGAAGCTATGCCTTCGACAGCCTGCGGTCGCACGGCTTCATTCAAAGCGACCTGATGCGGTTCAAATGGTTCCAGCCTACGTCACCGTATATCGACGATGAAATGGCCGCCCTTGCTGGCATCGAAGCCACGGCGATCATCCGCCTCGCGTCGCTGGATTGCGCAGCCGCGCGTGCAGAGCTCCGTAAGAGAGAGAAGACCTTCGAACAGACTGCTCGCGCCGGTAAACCCCTTGCATCGTCATTGGCGCATCAAAAGCTGATGCTGTCCGTGGTCGCTGCAACGGGCGAGGTGCATCTCCTCGAAGAATACGCAAAACGAGCGACCGTTGCCCTCGCCTATGCTCAAGCGCGTCGCCTTGATGGCGACGCCTTGAAAGGTATGGTAAGATCGGCCGGAAGCATGATCCGCACGATTTGCTCCATGCCTCCTCGCGATTGCGCAGCTGCTGCGACGGCAATGCGCCTCCATCCCAGGACGCCGGTCGAAGCCTGAGCTAACGAGACTCATAGGGTGAACGCCAGTTTCCCTGCATCGGAGATCGGCCGAAGGATCGGCGTCGAAGAGCGACTGCTTCCGGCATAGGTTGGCACGCCGCTGATTTGCAGCTCGATCGTCTGGAAACCGTCGGTTTTCTCGTTCGCCGGAAACGAACCCCCCGCCATATTGTCGATCAATGTGTAGAGCGACGGCGCGGTCCCATCGAAGAAAAATCGGACCGACTGTCTGATCCCCTCCAGATCGCCTGACCTTGCGGCGCTGAGAAACCGATCTCCGGCCTCGACCAGGAATCCGGTTCTGTCGGCATAGGAGTCAGCAATCCAAAGGAGTCGGAAGAACGCCTGCGGAATGAACTGTTCGACGAGCTGAGAGAGGGTGCTGCGCGGGCCGCCGAGTACGAAGGTAGTCAACGCCATCGCACCTATGAAGAAGCGCTCGTTCCGGACGTCGACGTCGCGCACATGCGCATCGAGAAACGCCGCTGTTTCATCAATTCTTTCCGCGCCCGTCAGCGCGAGCCTGAGTGCCCCAATTTCAACGATGGCGCACAGCGCCAAGCGCCATTCCTCGACCTGCTCTTTCGTAAACGTCGCCACGACGTAGGACCGTCCAGACTTCTTCAGATATCCGCCAGTCCCTAACGAGAGCAACAACTGGCGAGCCATGGAAAGCGACACGCCGGTGTGCCGCATGATATCCTCAGCGTACATTGGCGCACCCGCTGCCAGCTCGCCGAAGAGAATGCGCTCCCGAAGCTCGATATAAGTCGCATCGATCTTGGAAAGACTTTCGTTCACAAGGTTTGCCTCACCCTTCTCTCCGGTTGGCTTTGTCAGAAACTATCATTTGGCACCGTCTGTCAGCAAGGAATCCGTAGCGGCTTACCCCATCTGATTTTGAACGAAGCATTCGGTCAGCCGTTGAAAGTTATGACCGAAAATGCTACGCTCAAATCAGGAGAATATCGTGGATACCTTCGACCCTTATGCGAATGACGGCCCGATAGAATATGCCGTAAAGACGGGTGACCCCTCACGTGGAGCATCAATGCGAGATGACAGCATCGTTCTCGACGAATTTGAAGATCCTCGTTCTTACGGTAATCATAAGACCAACTCGCTGGTTACTCTGGCACTCGCGCTTACGTTTCTAGTCGTAGCGCTCCTGAGTCTGTAGCTGTTCGGGATCGAAATAGCGTCACCTTTGATCTCGGTCATAGAACCGCCGATCAAAGCGTTCTTCCGACCCGCCAGGCGCTCCTCGATGCTTTTCGAACTCCTGTCGACGTTGGCCATAGCGTTGGCCATTCGCCTCATACCGATCGCCAAGAGAGCTTGCCCCTTCATCGATCCTGTCCCCGACCGAACTGTCGGATGAACCGCTAACGAGGTTGCGAGAACCGCCGTGCGAAGGCCGTGGCGCAGATCCGCGCAGATCGGCCTCTGTGAAGTTTCCGGGACCAGAGACATTTCCGACAATGCTGCCGCTTTCTGGGATGAGATCACGATAGGGTGCCACTCGCTGATCGTAGTAATCCGAGATAATTTCTCGAGCGACGAGATCGTAGGCGGCCTGCTCCTGGGGTGAATAATCCGTCCGCGCGAGACTGGGAGCGGTTATGCCCATCTCCGACGCCTTTTCCTGGTACCGGCTTGCGACGATCTGGCTCATATCGAAGTTCACGTTCGCGCCAACACCGTCGCGTGTCGAGGTGTTGTTGCTGAGAGACGTTGCAGTCTCATCGATCGCTGCGATGCGCTCGTCGATCCTGCGGATCTGTTCGAGTGCCCGCTCGCGGGAATAGGAATTATCGGTATAGGCCTCACTCCTGTTGAAGCTTCCGCTCTGAGAATACGTCCCACTGTCTTGTGTGACGTTGGATCCATTAGAACGATTATCCGACGTGGAGGAATCGAAGCCATTCGCTTGATCTCGACGGCCACCCCTATCAACGCTGTCGACGTAAACACCTTGTCCCGAAATGCCCGCTTGGACGCCGCCACTGATGCCAGGACGGCCACCACCGCCCCGCTGACCACTGCCTCCTCGACCGCCGCCAGCTCCAACGCCGATGCTTCCACCGCGCGTTGTTTCGAGTCTATCGGTTTGTGTCTGCTGATTGCCAGACGTGGTGGTGATGCGAGAGAACATTTCCTCTTCGCTGGCAGCGAGATCTCGTCCGATCGCCACGCTGATGGCAAGATCGAGCACTTCGGCCGCGGGGAATGGATCCCCTTTTTGAAAAGCGATGACTTCGGCACCCGCCACGTCATGTCCCCCCGTTCGTGTTGTAGTAGTTCTCGATCCTGGTCTGGATCTGGATCGACATCTCGATCTCGTCCGGCAGCTTTGCCGCGTCCACGAATTCGGCGTAGACTTCGCGGAAATCCATCCGGCTGAGATCGAGCTGCTGAAACTGAGCGATGAGGAAGCCTTCGCAGTCGGGTTCCTTCGGCTTGCCCCACTGCATTCCGAGCTGCGCCTTGCCCTGCTCGTTGAGGATGCGGACCAGCTTGCTTCCGTAGCAGCAGTATGACTGCTTGCGGGTGACGCAGACCCCGAGGATCTTGTCCGAGCAATAGGTGCCGACGTAGTGGCACAGGCCCGCGTCATCCTTCTTGTCGACGTCCCGATCCTGGCTGTTGCAGAGCCACGGCGTCAGGAGAGGAACACCCTTCCCGCTGCAGCAGTTCGACAGGCCGAACACCTTCTTCGTGCACTTGAGGTTCTCACCGCTGAAGATCTTCAACTGGTTCGGATCGAACCCATCCTTGAGCTCGCCCATGACGTTCATGGCGACCATTGCGTCCTTGAACTCCGTCGATGCCTCGCGCGTGACGGTCGTGCATTCCCCATCGATGCAGTAGAGATCGCCAGCGCATACATAGGCCGGCGGGGGCGGTGTGCCGGTATCCGGCGTCGTGCACTGGAACCAGCGATCGTAGACATTGCAGGTCGTGCCGTCGGTATCGTAGCTCAGGCATTCGTCGTGACTGAACGAACATTCCGGGCGGGCTTCGAGCGCAGCGCAATCGTTGGCGGGCAGCAATCCCTGGCACTGATAGGTGCGGCTCCACTCCCAGCACGGGCGCGTCACCGACAATCCGTTGATGACTCGCGTCTCGTTCGGTGCGGTGCAGGTTTCGCTCTGGAGAGAGCATGACGCCGTGCCGATCGTGGCCTGACACTGCGCTTCGTCGACCGCCTCGCTGACGATCCGTACTGAATTGCGTTCGACGCCGCCCGGAATACTGAGCTGGGAAGGACAGCTATAGGTTTCACGATAGACTGGATCGCCTGGCTCGGTGCACCACCGCCCATCCCTGCCGCCCCACTGAAGGCAGGTTTCGCCGATGCGCTCCCGATCGATGACACGGCAGCTTCCCGCATCGAGATCAGGCTGGATAATGTCGCAGTACGGACCGCTAGTCTGGTATTTGATGAAGCCGGTCGAGCATTGATACTCCCAATACCGCGTGCCTTGGGTCTGGACTACGAGAGGCGCCTTGCAGGTCCTCGCTTCGTCGAACGGCTGCGAACCCTGGTTGCAGCTTTCAAGATAGGTCGTGGAGCCCCCTCCTCCAGACGGTAACGGGTTACACGAACCGGTGGACCCGCCAGGAGCACCGCTGGGTCCGAGGTAGGCGTCCGGATCAGCCTCGATCGCCGATGCCGCCGAAAGGTCGATCGTCGCCGGGTCAACCACCTTGCGGTAGGGATCGACCACGACCTGGTAGTCCTGCTGATAGCGCTGAGCCTCCCCCGCCGTCGTCAGCCCAACCGCATCGTCGGCATAATCCAGCGATGGAAAGCTCGTCCCGCCAAATGTCGGCACATCAGCTTCGGCGCCGTTGGCAAGGATCGAACCGTTGGTCGCATCGCGCACACCTTCACCGAGCGCCTCACCCTCTGCCCGCGCATCGGACGAGGTCATCTGCGCGTGCGCAAGCTGATGCTCGGGCTGCTTGGCGGCCGCGCATAGCCATCGCGTCCATCGCATCGCCGCGACCGGGCAGGACGGCTTCGGTGCGGACCGTGCGCCGCGCGTGGCTCATGCCCGTGGCATCGGTGTAGCCCGGGAATACGACCGCGAGCTCGTAGCTTGGAACACTTCTGGCCGTCATCGGTGCGGCTGCGAGGACGGTGTTGTGAACCGGCGCATCGATCCCGTCATCCATTTGGTACGGGCCGGCCGGATTGAGCAGGTCAGAGGAACTCGTCTCCTCGATCCGGGAGATCGCGCTGTCGTCGATCACCGTGGAAGGCGCGCACACCCCGTCGGGGGCGTCGCAGCGAAAGCTGCCGCTCACATTTGTGCCGAGGGTGGTGCAGCCGGAGACTAGACCTCCGAAGACCGCGATGGCGAGGATGGCTTTGCTGTTCACGACGCACTCCCTTGAATCCAGCTTTCGAGGAACTCGCGCGGACGGAAGCCGTGGACGACGGCGCCATCCTCGCGGACGATTACGGGGGTTCCATTGAAGCCGTGCTTGCGAGCGAAGACCTCGTTCGCGTCGAGACCGGAGGTGTCGCAATCCGATCCGGTCGTGATCGAACCGCCGTCATACGCCTGGTTGACGGCCCGGCGCTTGTCCGGCGAACAGATGACCGCTTCGGAGATGGGGCGGGTGCCGAGCACCGAGATTGGGCGCTCCACGACCTTCACGTTCAACGTCTCGAGGGTTTCGTGGAGACGCTTGCAGTAGCCGCAGCGGAAATCGCTGAAGACGGTGATAGTCCTCGCGCCGCGGCCCATGACGACCGCACCGTTTTGCGGCAGTGCCGCGAGGGCTCGCGGATCGACCTGATCGTCGATCGAGGCGGTGTCTGCGCCTTGCTGCCCCGGCGCTTGGGCGGGATCGGACGATGACGTGTCCCCCCCTCCCCCGATGAGCATATCGGGGTTCATCTCCAGCAGCCGCGCCGCCGTCAGATCCTGCTTCGTCTCCATGTCGTACACGCGGCCGATGATGAGATAGCGGGCGCCGTGATCGATGTAGAACAGGTTCTGGCGGGCCTGGACCTCGCACACCCCCTCGATCTTCTCGCAGTCGATCGCCGTGATCTCGGTCTTCGGAAGGCGTTCTGCGAGGGCCTTCTCGACCGAAGGGCCCGAACTCTGGGCCAGCGCGGAAGCGCCCATTGCGATCCCGCCGCCAGTGGCCAGGATGAGCAGTCCCTGAAGGACCCGTTTGGCACCGCTCCTGTAGCTGTCGCCATCGGAGGCCGGAAGAATGCGTTGGTTGTTCATGAGGCTCAGTTCCTGATGAAAGTGCCGTCGAGGAACACGACCTCGACGCTGGCGCCGGTGGGCATCTCGACGACCGGCTGATATTGCTCGGCACGCTCGATGAGATATTCGGAGAGCATCTTTCCGGAGTTTTCAGCGCCAGCGCCTAAGCCTCTAAGGCCAATGTCGCCGGCCGAAGGGCTCGGAAGGTTCGCTCGGCTATCTTGGCCGACCGGAACAATTGGGACAGAAAATGCGGAATCGACGGCCTTGCCCGCACCACTGACCAAACCGGCAAGGAACGCCTGCGTCGTGAGTGAACCTTCGCGGCTGATCACGCGGCCGCGAATGCCAACCTTGCCGCCGAACGCGATGAAGCCCTGAACCTCCGACACCGCAAAGCGGCCGCCGGGCTGCGCGCACGTCATGCGCTGGAGCTTTACGTAGACCTTCTCGGACGAGAGATCGCCATACGCCGCGCCGTTGACCATGCACCCTTGCACCCGAGTGGCGAGAAGCCGCCCCTCGCTGTAGACCGAGCGGGCGGGGCCGGTGATGCGCAGAAGCACGGGCAGCGGATCGCTCTGGCTGCGCGTGTTCGTGGTCGCATCGACCCCCACCACCACGGTCGCTTTCGCGATCGAGTTGGGCGGGAGATAGTTCGGCGAATCCGTGTAGACCGCGGGCGACTTGGAAGCGTCGATGCGCGACCCGGTCCCGCCATTCCCGCTGAACGACACCATCTGCACGTCGTTGCTACGACGAGGAGGCTGCGGTGCCGCCGCGGCAGGCGATGAGGAGGGGGCAACCCCCAGCGCCTGTGCGGCGGCAACCGGCCCGGGAGCAGTCGGGCGTGCATTGCCACGGCTCGCCTGCTGACGGAGCTGCTCGTTCTCGCGCTCGTATGCTTCAAGAACCCGCTGGCCATCGCGGGCCATTGCGGCGTTCTCGTTGCGCAGGCTGTCGACCTGCGACTGGAGCTCCATCATCTGCCCGGCTTGCGCCTCGACGCCCTTCAGACGCTGGCCCTGGGAATTGATCTCGCCCTCGTACATGGCGACCCATTCCTGGTCGACGCGCTGACGGTTCATAAGGGCGTCGGTCGAGACCGTGGTCTCGGTTCCGTCGTCCATCGCCTGCTCGATCGTGTCGTCGGTATCGAGGACATACATCGACCCGGCGATCGCGATTACGCCGACCAGCCCATACATGAGCATCTTCTGGCGCTTCTGCGTCTGATCGTTTTCCGCGATCGAGCCGCTCTCGTCGAGCTCGTCGTGCTCGTCCTGTTCCGCGGCGTCGAGATCCTTGGGTTTGCGCTTCAGGAAATCCATCTCAGTTACCTTCCTGTGGGGACGACGACATAGGCGGCAGTCGCCTGCCCGCTCGCGAGGTCGCGGTTTGAAATGCTGACGGCGATCGCACCGTCGCCGGCGATGAGCTCTTCCTGCAGCGTCATGGGCGCCGCGCCGGTGTTCTCGATCCGGAGGACCTTGCCGGTCATGGTGGGGCTGCGATATTCGCTGACCAGCTGCACCTTGATGTCGCCGACATTGACCGGGGCTCGTGCTGCGTCGCTGATCTCGAAGCCGGTTACGGGACGCTGTTCGAACATCGCACGGACGAGACCTACCGCGCGGTCGTCGAGCGAAGCGGCCTGCAGCGTCTCTGCCTGCGGTTGCGGGTTCTCGATATCCGCATTGGCCACGAACACCTGCAGCGCACCGTCACCGGAGACCTGGCAATCGAACTTGTAGACGTAGCCCTTCTGCGTCGTGCCGAAGAACGAGATGTTCGGCTTCGTGTACCCTTCGGGAACCGAGAGATAGATGTCGCCGCGTGTCGGCTCGTGGACGATCGCGAAGTCTTCCGCCTCGATCCCGGTCTGCACACGCGATACTGCGACGAACTGGTCATCCTTGAGCGCGATCCGGGTGAGGTCGGACTTGGATGCCTGGCAGCGCACCTCCCCGTTATCGACGGCGAGGATGTGTTCCTGAGCCAAGGCGGGGACGGCGGACATCACGAATGCACCGGCGATGAGAGCGGCGCCGCTCAGGCGCGTCAGGTAGCAATCGAGCCGCGAGGCGAGAAGGCCGCCCGACACGATCATGAGCGAGGAAATGGCCGGGTTCATTCTTCCTCTCCTTCTTTCACGACGACGCCGAAGCCCTTCAGGCGGAGCGAGACGCCGGTGTATTTCCAGTGGAACTCGAAGACCTTGTGTTCGCGGCGCACATCGCGCGAACCGACGATCGTATGGAGGACGCCGCCGACTTGGCTGGTGAGCTCGTCGGGGTTCGTCCTGATCCAGTCGATGGTGACAAACTGAGTGACCTGCGAGCCTTCCTGCTCCGCCATGATCTCCATCAGCTTCGCCTTAAGCGCGCCGCGCGATTCCGGCGCGGCGATGGCGACGATGCCATCAAGCCAGTACTGGAGCGTTTCGGGCGAGCGGTTGAGCGCGAGCTGCGCGGTGTCACGGGTCACCGCCTCCAGATATTCGGGCGTGACCGATGATGAGCTCAGCGTCATTTCGTTGGAAAGGATCGGCTGCAGCACCACTTCCCGATCGCGGGTCGATGCGGCCGTGAACATCACCACGACGAGGATGCCGAGAACGATGCAGATGAGCGCAAGAAGGTTGCGCTGTTTCAGCGTCCGTTGTGACGCCTCGTGAGCAAGAGATAGTTCCATGTCAGCCCGCCATCACACGAAGATGAGAAGGCGGAGCGACCTTCAGACCAAAGAACCCGCCCGGCAGATGCCAATAGGCAAAGTGCAGGACCCAATACATCGAACGCCCGGCTTTAAGTTTGCGATAGAAAAACCATGCAGCGACACTGAGGAGAAGTCCGATAACGATGTGCTGCGCGAGAATTCCCCAACCGAACGGAATCAGCATTATGAGGAATTCATCCAGCGTCCAGAACCCGATGAGCTCGGGGTCGTCGAGATGTCTTGGGATGGAATATTGGTCCAAAGGTCGTCTCCGCCAGTCAGGGGGCGGCTGCGTCTCGCTGGCGATCAGCAGCCCGCGCCCCCGTGGAGAGGGTCCGATCGAGCGATCAGACCGTGCCGGTGATCGTTGAGGTGACGATCGGCACGCCGGTGCCGGCACCGACGCCCACCCCGACCGGGATTGCCACTTGGCCGAGCGAGAAGCGTCCGGAGGCAAGCGCCACGATGCCGCCGGCGAGCGACAGCACGGTGATGATCTTACCGCCTGAGCCTTCGAGGAAGTCGGTGAACTGCGTTAGCGCGGTGTCGAACGTGGTGTCGGTACCGGCCATCGCGGCGTCGATCCCGAACACGCTCATCCCGGCCACTGCAGCCAGGGCGACGGCGAGGTTCGCGCCACCCTTTTTGAGATCGAGTGCTTTCATTGTCTTTCCCTTCTGGTTTGACGAACAGCGCGATGCGCCAAGACCAGAAGGGAAGAACGGGAACCTTTTCTCAACCAATTCGTCGCAAGGACTGACCTTTCAAGGTGCGAATCGCGCTTTGTCGATCCGACTGGTCAAAAAGACTGCACCACTAGGGATTAAATAATAAACCGGGTGGCATTCCGTTTGGGATCTATTGGCACGGAATCAGGACCACCCCGGAATGAACGCGGGTATGGCTGGCCTGTATGCAGCGCCGACTCTCAAGGCTAGACACAAAGCTGATTCAACGACGGTTCGACTCGCAGACTGATCGCACCCGAAAGAGAATCCAGGGGGCGAGGAAGCGTCATGTCGAGCGACAGCGAGGTTGTGCACGAGTTGCTGCTGGGCGAGCAGCCATTTGCAATTATTGCGGAAGCGATCCGCGTGCTAACCGTCGAACGGTTGAAATTTCAGCGGCTTAGAGACGTGATTCTTGAGGCGATCAAAGATCCCCCGAAGCCAACGGATGAACAGGTTACGTTGTTCAAGAACCAGTTCCCACTCGATGGCCACGTAAGAATTTATCTTCGCTTGTCCCGATCGCTCAATTCCAAACTGGAAGCGCTCAAAATGGACCTATGCCAAAAACTGGATGAGAACTGCGGTGTACGTGAGACGGTTATCTTCTGTGCATTGTCGATCGCCCAGAGGAAAGATTCCACTTGCCACGGTTAAGGGCTTTTGCGCAGTATGCATTTGCATAGGTCGCGTTTAGGGAGGGATCATGCGCGAGGGATCGAACACCGTGGTTGTCGGACGCTGTGATCAGCTCCAGCGGGAATACGCTGTTCTCATCCGACGACAAATGGAGAAGCGCGGATTGAGCGTGCGGAAACTCGCAGAACGAGGTGTCATTCGTCAAAGCCATCGCAATCGCTTTTTTGACCGCATTGCCCAGGGCACATTGCCGCTTGCGGAATTCCATGCGGTGACCTCGCATTTGGAGATCGATCCTATCCGTGCGGCAATCACCGTACAGTGTTTTACCGATGCAACATCCTACGAGGACCCATGCTGCGAAACCTCAGCCATGGTGGCAGTTGCCATGGCGACGCACCTTCCTGAGGAACTGGCTGCCTGCGAAGGTAATTTCGAAACCATCCGGAGCGAACTTTGCGACGGTATAGCGAAGAACACTTCCTCGGCCATTGCCAAGTATCATCGCAAGCTGGACACCCGCAATAACCTCTCGCTTTGACGGTCTGACTGTGATTCAGTTGGCGCATTGGAGGGAGAGTTTCGATGCAGCCACGCAGCCTGTTTTCGCTGGCGGAGCACCTGGACCGATTGAGCAAGGACGGCGATCCGCTCGAGGTTCTGGCGCAAACGGTGGAGTTCGAACGCTTCCGGCCGCTTTTGACCCGCGGGCTTGGCTACAGCGACGGAGCAAAGGGCGGACGGCCAGCCTTTGATCCGGTCGCGATGTTCAAGGTCCTGGTGGTCCAGGCGCAGCATAATCTGTCAGATGCGCGCATGGAGTTCATGATCCGTGACCGGCTATCGTGGATGCGCTTCTTCGGCTTTGATCTGGGCGGCTCGATGCCCGATGAGAACACCATCCGTCATTATCGCAATCGGCTCACCGAGAGCGGCGCGCTCGACGCGTTGATGCATGCATTCGAGCAGCAACTGCGCGAGGCCGGGTATCTGGCCATGGGTGGGCAGATCGTCGATGCAAGCCTGGTTCCTGCGCCCAAGCAGCGCAATACGCAGGAAGAAAAGGCCGCCATCAAAGCGGGTAAGTCGGCAAAGCAGATCTGGCGCGGCAAGCCGGGCAAGGCGCACCAGAAGGATGTCGATGCGCGCTGGACGATCAAGATCGGGGGCAAGATCCGCTATCGCCCTGATGGCACGCCGCTGCCGCAGATCGCGACCCCAGTGTTCGGCTACAAGTCGCATATCAGCATCGATCGGCGCTTTGGGTTCATCCGAAAGGCGGCGGTGACCTCGGCTGCAGACAGCGACGGGCGCCAGCTGCGCCGGGTGATCGACACAAGCAACACCGCTGGTGATGTCTGGGCCGATAGCGCCTACCGCAGTCAGAAGAACGAGGCCTGGCTGACGCGCAACATGCTCAAAAGCCGCATCCATCGCAGAAAGCCCAAGGGCAAGCCCATGCCCGAGCGCACGGCGCGCGCCAATGCTGCAAAGTCAGCCGTGCGGGCCAGGGTCGAGCATGTCTTTGCGCACCAGAAAAACCGCTACGGGCTCTTCATCCGCACGATCGGCCTCGCCAGGGCGCAAGCCAAACTGACGCTGGCCAACCTGGTCTACAACTTCGACCGCTTAA
>NZ_QXFL01000006.1 GCF_003584125.1 Aurantiacibacter zhengii | reverse complement strand
TATTTCCGTCGACGCCAAGCGTCGCCGTGCCACCACTGTCGATGTCGACTGCGACACCGCTCGATGCGCCAGTCACTTTCAGCGGACCGTTGGTGCTGGTGAGCGTGAGATCGCCGGTGCCGTTGTCATCGCTGTCCGCCGTGGCGCTTGTGAGCACCATATTGTCGATCGAATTGGCGACAATGTCATTTCGTGCTGAAACATTCTGCGCTGTCAGCCGGGTCGCAGCATCGAGCAGGACGTCCGCGGTCGAAGAGACATCGCTGGTGGTAATCGCACCACCAGCCGAGGTCAGTTCGGCTTTGCCGCCAACTGCCTGTACCTGGCCGGTCCTGATATCGCCTGCGGCATCGATATCCAGCACGCCGCCGGTCGATTGCGTGAGGGAAAGCGTATTTCCGTCGACGCCAAGCGTCGCCGTGCCACCACTGTCGATGTCGACTGCGACACCGCTTGATGCGCCAGTCACCTTCAGCGGTCCGTTGGTGCTGGTGAGCGTCAGGTTACCTGCACCGCTGTCATCGCTGTCCGCCGTGGCGCTTGTGAGCACCAGGCGACCGGAAGCGGTTGCGGTTACGTCGTTACCGGCCGTAACGGAATTGGCATCGATCGTCGTGGCAGCACTCAGGATCGCATCGTTCGCAGCCGTTATGTCTCCGGTCGAACGTACCGCGTCGGCGCTCGAGTTAAGGATCACGTTCGAACCCGTCAGGGCCTCGGCGAAACCGAATGTCGTCGTATTCGGGCCAGAAGCTCCCTGATATTCAAGGAACACGGAATCGTCGCCCGTACCGCGCGCGGTAGCCGACATGATGGAGATCGTGCCGGGCGCAGTCACGCGAACATCGTCACCGGCCGACAGGGCACCGCCGGAGAATGTGCTACCCGCCTCGGCGAAAAGATCGTCACCCGCGTTGACTGTCTGGACGTTGGTTGCGCCGCCGGACCGCAGGAGAACATGCCCCGATGCCGGGTCGCCGGCAAGCGACGTTGCGATCGTACCCGTCGCGGCAAGCGAGCCGCCAGCCAAAAGGAAAATGTTGCTGCCGTTTGATCGGGCATCGCCAATTGTAATATCGCCCGCAGCCGCAAGGCGTTGGAACGAACCCATCGAGAGGATGCTGCTGTCGCCGGTAATGTCACCGGCCAACGAAGTTACAAGTATGGTGCCGCCAGCAATACCGGTGCCGACAAGGTTGCCGAATGTGATGTCGCCCTGCGCCTGAATATCCAGCGCACCGCCAGTGGTGGTTACATCACCGAGGCTCGCCGTGCCGCCGCTGTCGATATCGGCAGAGACGCCGGACGATGCACCGGTGACGGTGAGCGGACCGTTGGTGCTGGTAAGCGTGAGATCACCGGTGCCGTTGTCATCGCTATCAGCCGTGGCGCTGGCGAGGGTGAGATCATCGGTCGCGGTGGCGGTGAGGTTGCCACCTGCACTGACCGCGCCTGCCGCAAGCGTCGTGGCGGAAGTGAGAGTCACGTCGAGGCTGGACGATACATCGCCCAGGTCGAGCACGCCGGTGGTCGAGGCAACGCTCGTGTTGCCCCCGGTCGCTGCAAGATTGCCGGTGTCGATATCGCCAGTGGCGTCGATGGCCAGCGCGCCGCCGGTGGTGGTGACATCACCGAGGCTCGCCGTGCCGCCGCTGTCGATATCGGCAGAGACGCCGCCCGATGCGCCGGTGACGGTGAGCGGACCGTTGGTGCTGGCAAGCGTAAGGTCGCCGGTGCCGTTGTCATCGCTGTCAGCCGTGGCGCTGGCGAGGGTGAGGGCATCGGTCGCAGTGGCGGTGAGGTTGCCACCTGCACTGACCGCGCCTGCCGCAAGCGCCGTGGCGGCGAGTGTGACGTCCATAAACGAGGACACATTGCCCAGGTCGAGCAGGCCAGTGGTCGAGGCAACGCTCGTGTCGCCGCCGGTCGCTGCAAGATTGCCGGTGTCGATGTCGCCTGCGGCATCGATGGCCAGTGCGCCGCCGGTGGTGGTCACATCGCCGAGGCTCGCCGTGCTGCCGCTGTCGATATCGGCGGAGACGCCGCTCGATGCACCGGTGACGGTGAGCGGACCGTTGGTGCTCGCAAGCGTGAGATCGCCGGTGTCTGCTGTGGCGCTGGCAAGGGTGAGGGCATTGGCCGCAGTTGCGGTGAGGTTGCCGCCCGCGCTGACTGCGCCGGCAGCAAGCGAGGTGGCGGAGGTGAGAGTCACGTCGAGGCTGGACGACACATCGCCCAGGCCGAGCAGGCCGGTGGTCGAGGCAACGCTCGTGTTGCCGCCGGTCGCTGCAAGATTGCCGGTGTCGATATCGCCCGCGGCATCAATGGCAAGCGAACCGCCGGTGGTGGTTACGTCGCCAAGGCTCGCCGTGCTGCCGCTGTCGATATCGGCGGAGACGCCGGACGATGCGCCGGTGACGGTGAGTGGACCGTTGGTGCTGGCAAGCGTGAGGTCGCCGGTGCCGTTGTCATCGCTGTCTGCCGTGGCGCTTGCCAGCGTCAGTACGTCGGTTGCGGTGGCGGTGAGGTTGCCGCCTGCACTGACTGCGCCGGCAGTAAGCGAGGTGGCGGAAGTGAGAGCCACGTCGAGGCTGGACGACACATCGCCCAGGTCGAGCAGGCCGGTAGTCGAGGCAACGCTCGTGTCGCCGCCGCTCGCTGCAAGATTGCCGGTGTCGATGTCGCTCGCGGCATCGATGGCCAGCGCGCCGCCGGTGGTGGTTACGTCGCCAAGGCTCGCCGTGCTGCCGCTGTCGATATCGGCGGAGACGCCGGACGATGCGCCGGTGACGGTGAGCGGACCGTTGGTGCTCGCAAGCGCGAGATCGCCGGTGCCGTTGTCATCGCTGTCAGCCGTGGCGCTGGCGAGGGTGAGGGCATCGGTCGCAGTGGCGATGAGGTTGCCACCTGCTTCGACCACTCCGGCATCGAGCGAAGTCGCCGCGGCGAGTGTGACGTCCATAGACGAGGACACATTGCCCAGGTCGAGCAGGCCAGTGGTCGAGGCAACGCTCGTGTTGCCGCCGGTCGCTGCAAGATTGCCGGTGTCGATGTCGCCAGTGGCGTCGATGGCCAGTGCGCCGCCGGTGGTGGTTACATCGCCAAGGCTCGCCGTGCCGCCGCTGTCGATATCGGCGGAGACGCCGGACGATGCACCGGTGACGGTGAGCGGACCGTTGGTGCTGGCAAGCGTGAGGTCGCCTGTGTCTGCTGTGGCGCTGGCGAGCGTCAGTTCGCCGGTCGAGGTGGCGGTGAGGTTGCCGCCCGCTTCGACCACTCCGGCATCGAGTGTCGTCGCCGCAGTTAGGGTGACGTCCAGTGAAGAAGATACATCGCCGAGGTCGAGCACGCCGGTGGTCGAGGCAACGCTCGTATCGCCGCCGATCGCTGCAAGATTGCCGGTGGAGACATCGCCCGCGCCGGTCACATCGATTGCCCCCGCCGTCGAAGTCAGGTCTGAAGTCTGCACCGTGCCGGCCGCGTCGATAGCGATCGCTCCGCCAATCGCGTTCTGAGCAAGGGCTACATCGCCATCGCTGTCGACATTGATCAGTCCGGTGGACTCGAGTGCACCGCCAGCAGCAATGGAGACCTCATCTGCACCATCGTTATCGCCGAACAGGATAATGCCATCAGGTGTGAAAGCTGCGTGCGTCGCGGTGACATCGGCATCGACCTGAAGCAGGCCATCGAGTACACCGCCAGCCGTCACCATGTGGAACGCGGCGAAGTCGCCTTCCACCGTGCCGCCCACGGTCTGCCCGGTGGCAATGGTACTGCCTGCGTTCACCGTGATGTTGAGCGGGCTTCCGGGCGTAAAGGCCACGTCGACGTCGCTGGCCGTGATGAAGGCGACAGTCTCGTTCGTGGAGGTGAAGGACGCGGTCA
This sequence comes from Aurantiacibacter zhengii, assembly GCF_003584125.1. Classification (GTDB taxonomy): domain Bacteria; phylum Pseudomonadota; class Alphaproteobacteria; order Sphingomonadales; family Sphingomonadaceae; genus Alteraurantiacibacter; species Alteraurantiacibacter zhengii. Next base: position 224,164 of record NZ_QXFL01000006.1, on the reverse strand, counting down.
GATCGAGATTCTGCGAGACAAACCAGAGCGACCCGTCGGTGATGAACTGGGCGTTGGTGCCCGCAGACACGATACCGGCCGCCGACGGCCCGCTGAAGTTCGTAGACGCCAGTCCATCGAAGAAGTCGGCGTTGGAAATGTCCAGCGTGGAAGCGACGAAACTGTTGGCGGTGATCGAGGTGTTGTCGCCGAACAGGATGCCGTTCTGGTTGATGATCCAGAGATCGACATCGGTGGCCGTAATCGTGCCGCCAAGGTCGGACGGACTGCCGCCGATCACCCGGTTCAGCAAGGCAGCAATGCCGCCATTGCCGCTGCCGTTGACGACGGTCAGTTGCGTGGCATCGGGAACGTTGAACTGGTTCCAGTCCGCAACGACGACTTCGGCGAGAACCTCGATGTTCGCTTCGGTCGCGCTGGGGTTGGTGACATTGATGTGCGGGCCTGCGGTGGCGGCGGAATCGAACGTCGCGTTCAGATCCCCGGCCGAGACGAGCTGCGCATGGGCAGTGCCCGGGACTGCGATGATCCCCGCTGCGGCTGTTCCAAGGAGGAGGTTGAGGCGGAAATTTCCAGTGTTACGGTTCATCGTGTTATTTCCTCTTCCCCAGATCAGCGCAGCAGCGACGGAAAGCGCGTGCTTATCGAGAACAGTACCCTGGCCGGCGGCTCTGTGGTGTCATTGAACAGCGGGCGGTCGAGCGGTTCGGCATAGGCGATTTCCGCGCTCAGGCCCTTGGTCAGGTTCAGGCGAAGGCCACCGCCCCATGATTCCAGCGTGCGCAACGGATCGGGTGTGCCCTGGTCCAGGTTTTCGACCTGGACGATGTCGTAGAAGCCGAATGCCTGCAGTTTCAGGCCCTCGCGCAGGACGAAATCCTGGGTGACCTCCGCTGCAACACCGATCGCCCTGTCGCCGCTGTTCGCGCCGGGATCATAGCCGCGCCCTACCGTCAGGTTGCCGATGCTGAATTCGTCGAAATTGAGAAGCGGATCGTCGGTGTACTGCCCGGCAAGGGTTAGGTTGAGGCCCAGACCCACTGAAGAAACCACGCCTGCCGTCGCTTCTCCGCGCACGACGAAGGCGGTGGAATCGCCGAACGGGCGAGAGGCGGAGACACCATCGGTCTGCGCTGTTCCGAACGGGCCGAATTCTGTTGCGCCAAGGATGCCAAGCCCGTGGCGCAGTTCGAGGAACCCTTGCGAATAGGTCCTGAAAGAGCCCATGTTTGAGATCGCGGTGGCAAAGTCTCCGCGCAGGTAGACCGTGCGGGTCGCGTCCTTGCTCAGCGAAATCGCGCCAACCTTTGTCTCCTGGTCAGCGTATTCGAGCCCCAGCGTCAGGTCAGCCGAGGCGGCAACCCGTCGCAGGACCGGCATGGTGACGTTTACGTCAGCAAGCAGCGTATCGGTGCTCAGATCGAGGTTTTCGATAAACGGATTGGACCATGCATAGGTAAAAGCCGCCCCTGCGCGCAGGCCGCTTGCCCCGAGGGCAAAATCGTGACCCGCCTGGACCAGCACCTGTTCGTCGAAATCGTAGGTTGTCTGCGCTGCCACGAAGGTGCGGTCGGCAAGTCCGGTAAGGCCGTAATACTCGAACCGGCCATACAATGTCTCGCGACCGATACGGCGCGAGTTATAATTGCGGGTGTTCAGCAAGACCGCATAGGGCTCGAAATCGATCGCGAGATTGCCGACGACGTCGCCCGTGCCAGCCTGCCCCGGAGCGAGGGATAGTTGCAGGGTAATCCCCGGAACATCGTTGGCCAGCAGCAGGATGCGCTCAGCATCGCGTTCGTTAAGGGGGTATACGCCCTGCAGGGCCTCCACCTGGCTTGCGATCTGGTCGCGGAAAGGGCCGGCGTTGCCGACCACACGGATTTCCGAAATCCGCGCTGCAATCACGTTCAGTTGCAAGGTATCTGTCAGCGTCTGCTGGGGAACCTGAACCCGGGCAATCCATCCGTCCCTGCGAAGGGCGTTGTTCGCCGCGTCGCGGATGTCGCAGACACTCGCCAGTTCCTGCTCACCGCCCGGCGCAGTGATGGCGGAAAGGCTCTCCAGCAATTCTTCGGGCACGGCGCCGCCGGCCGGATTGACGAATTCGATGCGATCGATTCGCACACGCAGTTCATTTCCGACGAACGGACAATTCTGGCGGGCGAATTCGCCATCGAAGCGCACGTTCGCAGGCGGAAGGAGGCCGTCGTCCGGACCGTCCGGATCTAGTTCCTCCCTGGTGGGCGCGTCTGTGTCTTGCGCCAGGGCCGGTATCGACAAGGAAAGTAGCGGGAGTGAAAAGCACGCCGCAAGAAAGCTTTGCCGACGCAAACGATTGTTACTCATCAATGCCCCCCCGGGTTTCGTGCCTGCGCCAAGGGATCGGCGCTAACGGCACGAATCTTCAATGGCTTTTGGTTAAGCCACTGGTGCAGGGCATGTCAATCGGAGTAGTTTTCAACTATTGGCAGATTTTGCATTTGTAGAAATGCGACAATCAAAGGAAAATAGCGACATTTGTACTTACGATTCATACGTGTAGTCGTGACGGCAGGCTGAGAACCGACGAGATCGTCCCCTAAGGTCTGGCTCACGCATGACGCAGGCGGCGGAATGGCGATTGGAACGGCGTGGTCACTGCAAAAGCGCGCCTCCGTGGCGCGCGGGCCGAAGCGTTCGCGCGCGCACGGCAAATGCCGGTGCGAGAGCGGGGAGCAAGGCAGGCCACGAATGGCCGTGCGCGGGGGAAGGGGAGAAAAACCACTGGTCGGGAAGACAGGATTCGAACCTGCGACCCCCACACCCCCAGTGTGATGCGCTACCAGGCTGCGCTACTTCCCGAGACCAGTGGAGTGCGGCCCTATAGTTGGGCATTTCCGGTATGGCAACCACCTCGATTGCCTCAATATGCCAATGCTGCTAGGCGCGCCTCCAACGTCTCGGGGAGGGGCATGCCTTGAACCTTGCCGAGGCCTCCCCACTCTAGTGTTTCCAATGTTCGGGATGGACCTCGATTGATGCTTGATATTTTCTCTGCCGCGGCTGCTGGCGATGCCCCTCCGGGTTGGCTGCAGTTCCTTCCCATCGTCGGTATGATCCTGATTTTCTGGTTCCTGCTCTTCCGCCCGCAGATGAAGCGCGCCAAGGAACACCAAGCGAAAGTGGCCGGCCTTAAGAAGAACGACCAGGTCGTTACCGCGGGCGGCGTCGTGGGCAAGATCACCAAGGTCGATGAAACATACGCCGAAGTGGAAATCGCCCAGGGCACTCGCATCAAGGTGGTGAAAAGCACCATCGGCGACATCATCCAGCCGGGCGGCAAGCCCGCCAACGACTGATCCATTCCGGCGGATAGCTGACACATGCTCGATTTTCCCCTCTGGAAGCGTATTTCGCTCTGGGCCATAACAATTCTCGTGGCTCTGGCCGCGTTGCCTTCCATCGCCTCGCTCTCCGGCATAAATCTGCCCGACGCTCTCGAGGGACCTGAGGTCAACCTCGGCCTCGACCTTGCCGGCGGCAGTCATATCCTGCTGGAAGGCGACACCCAGGCCGTTCAGCGCGAGCGGCTGGAAACCATGGAAGAATCGGTCCGGCAGGCACTGGCTGATGCCGAGCCGGAGATTCGCATCGGCGATGTCTCCACTGCCAACGGCCGCCTTTCCTTCATGCTGGACGATCCCAGCGAGCTCGACCGCGCCCGCGAGGTACTGACGCCGCTGATGAACGGGCAGGGCCTCGTTCGCGAGTGGAACATGGCGGTGATGGACGGCAACCGCATGGTGCTGACGCAGACCGAGGAAGGCCTGGAAACGGCAGTTGACGATGCGATGGAAGCTACCGTCGACGTAATCCGTCGCCGTATCGACGAGCTTGGCACGCGCGAGCCCACGATCCTGCGCCAGGGCGACACCCGCATCGTGGTGCAGGTACCCGGCCTGGAAAATCCGGACCAGTTGAAGAGCCTGCTGGGTGAGACCGCGCAGCTGGAATTCAAGCTGGTCGATGCGAACGCGCTGCCCAGCGACGTTGCCCAGGGTATTGCCCGGCCGGGCAGCGAGATCGTCCCCTACGCCGAAGACAGCGGATTTGCCGGTCAGTCTGAAGCAGTCCGTCGTCTTGGCGGTATTCGCGGAGACAGCCTTACCGGGGCGCAACAAAGTTTCGACGCGCAGACGAACGAGCCGGTCGTTTCGATCCAGTTCGATCAGGAAGGGGGGCGGCGCTTTGCCACCCTTTCGACCGAGAACGTGGGCCGCCGTTTCGCCATCATTTTGGATGGTGCGGTAATTTCCGCACCGAACTTCAACGAGCCGATCCTCTCCGGCAGCGCGCAGATTTCTGGCGGCTTCACCACAGAAAGCGCCAATGAACTGGCGATCCAGCTCCGCTCCGGCGCGCTGCAGGTGCCGCTTACCATCATCGAGGAACGCACGGTCGGGCCGGATCTGGGCCGCGATTCAATTGTGGCAGGCGCCGTCGCAATGGGCATCGGCTCGCTTCTGGTGATCGGCCTCATGATCGCCACCTATGGCCGGTTCGGGGTCTATGCCACGATCGCGCTGGTCTTCAACGTGCTGATGGTGCTGGGCATCATGGCGATGATGAATACCACGCTGACGCTGCCCGGTATTGCTGGCTTCGTGCTGACGGTGGGCGCCGCAGTGGACGCCAACGTGCTCATCAACGAACGCATCCGCGAGGAACGAAGGCGAGGGCGGCGCGTGGTTGCCGCGGTGGAGAATGGCTACAAGGAAGCCAGCCGCGCCATCTACGACGCCAACGTCACCAACTTCATCGCCGGTGTGCTCCTGTTCCTGTTCGGCTCTGGCCCGGTACGCGGTTTCGCCGTGGTGCTGATCATTGGCCTGTTCACCAGCGTTTTCACCGCCGTGACCCTCACCCGCATGTGGGTGGCCGGTTGGCTGCGCGGCAAGCGCCCCAGCGAAATCCACATCTGAGGGGCGAGGATTAGATCATGAAACTGCTCAAGCTCGTTCCCGACAATACGAACATCGCGTTCCTAAAATGGCGCGTGCCGTTCTACATCGTCAGCCTGCTGCTGATCGCCGCAAGCTGGGGCCTGGTGATGACCAAGGGCCTGAATTACGGCGTGGACTTTGCCGGCGGCCAGGAAATCACCGGCACCTTCCAGGAAGAGGCCGAGGCTCCCGTCGGCGAACTTCGCGACACCCTCGGCACGCTCGGTCTGGGCGAACCGGTGATCCAGCGCTTCGGAGAGCCGAACCAGGTCTCGATCCGTGTGCGACTGCCCGAAAGCGCGGAAGGCGATCCTGCCGCCGCCAACCGGATTTCGGGCCAGATCATCGACACCGTAACCGCAGCCCATTCGGACTTCCGCGTGGACTCGAACAACACGGTTTCGGGCAAGGTTTCCGGCGAATTCCGAGAGACCGCGCTTTACGCCCTGCTGTTCGCCATGCTGGCGATCGCGGCCTACATCTGGATCCGCTTCGAATGGCAATTTGGCGTAGGCGCGCTGTTCGCGCTGTTCCACGACGTATCGCTGACGCTGGGCATGTTCGCGCTGTTGCAGCTTGAATTCTCGCTGCAGATCATCGCCGCCATCCTGGCGATCATCGGTTATTCGCTGAACGATACCATCGTGGTCTATGACCGTATCCGCGAAAACCTGAAGAAGTATCGCAAGATGCAGCTTCCGGAACTGCTCGACCTGTCGGTGAACGAGACGCTTGCGCGTACCGTCATGACCTCGCTGACGCTGCTCATCGCGCTTATCCCCCTGTTGTTCTTCGGCCCTGCCAGCCTTGTGGGCATGGTTGGCGCTATCGTGCTGGGTGTGTTCGTGGGTACCTATTCCTCGGTCTACATGGCCGCGCCGATCCTGGTGTGGCTGGGTGTGACCAGCGACAGCTTCGTGCCGGAAGAAGGCGTGGCCGAGCGACAGGAACGCAAGGCGCGCGGCGAGATGTGATACGGCGCTGATCTCTCCCGCAAGCCGGGAGGGGGCAGGTCAGCCGATCAGCGTCTCGTAGTACGCCGCCAGCGCGGCAGCATTGGCATCCCAGCTGAACCGTTCGGCCATCGTGGCAACGTCGTCCGGCGCATAATTCGCGCCAAGCACCTCGCGCACGCCCCTGACGATTGCGTCGGTCTCGCGAGCCACGATTCGTCCGGCCTCTGGCGCTGTGACCAGCTCCTTCGCTCCGCCGGCATCGGTGATGATCAGCGGCGTGCCGCAGGCGAGCGATTCCACCCAGGCGTTGGCCAGCCCCTCGCTAGCTGAGGGCAGCACCATCGCATCTGCGGCAGACAGCACCACCGGAAGCGCCCCGTGATCGAGGCTGCCGAGAAAATGCACCCGGTTCGCCAGGCCTAGTTCAAGAGCCAGTTCCGCCAGCGCCGCCCGGTCACCGCCGGTGCCCACCAGCGCGAGATGAGTATCTGGCAACTGGCGCAGGGCCCGGATGACGAAGTGCTGGCCTTTGCGCGGAATCAGCGCGCCGACGCAGGCCAGCAGTCGCTCATCATCATCAAGGTGAAGGTTGAATTCCGCCGCCAGTAGCTGGCGCGATGGAGAGCGTCCCCGGGGGTAGAACAGCTCCCGGTCGAGACCGGTGTAATGAACGGTGATCTTGCTTTCGGGCAGCCCGATTGCGCCCATGTCTCGTTTCAGCGCCTCGCTCACCGCCAGCAATCCGGCGGCCTGTTCGCTGGCCGCCTGCATTTTTTTCAGCGCATAGGACTTGTGTCCCCAGTGGGAAATGTCCGCCCCGCGCGCCTTGATGCTGAGCGGCAGGCGTAACGACCGCGCAATCTGGCAAGCGGCCGGGCCATCGGGATAGAAGAACTGGGCGTCTATCAGGTCGAATGGCTCGCGGTCGTGCAACTGTCGGGCGATCGGCAATGCGGCCTTGGCGATCATTGCCGGGTTGAACGGGCCGCCGACCGCCGGGATCAGCGTGAAACGCGGACGGCGAACGTCGACCCCGCCTTCCTCCCCCGAAATGGCGGCGGCGGCAAGCGCCTTGTACCGGCCCATCGGCACCGGCGGTACACCGATGGGGTTGATTACGGTTACATCCCAGTCGGCGCGCGCTGCCAGCGCTTCCATCTGCCGCGCGACAAAAGTGCCAAAACGCGGGACGTGCACGTTGGGATAAAGCGTGGCGATGGACAGGACGCGGGGCATTTCGGGCCTTGCCTCAGAGCTTCCTTACCAGCATTTCGGCAACCGCCAGCCATGCCGGGTTGTCGATAACGATTTGCCTTTGCCCGATCCCGGGCGGCAGCAGCCCCACCAGTGTTCCTTGCCGGTCGATCAGTCGTCCGAACGCGAAACGCCCGCCGGAACGGGGTGCCAGCACATCGCGGTTGACCAGATTGCTAGCATCTGCGGGCGAAACCTGCCGCATCCACAACTGGTCACCGCTGCGATATTCGCCCTGGCTGGTTTCGATGGATAGGCAAACGAGGGATCCGCCGTCCACCAGTTCCGTAGGCAGGATGGCATCGCGCGGGCTGGACAGGCTTTCAGCGCCCGCCTCGGTCAGGCGCGCTATGACCTGCGTGGGCCTTTGCGCATCTCCTTTCACCAGGGTTTCGGGATCGACGCCCAGTGCCCCGCCGATCCGGTTCATCCACGCGAGTGACAGGTTGCGCATGCCGGTTTCGAGCCGACCGATCGTTTGCGCCGTCGTTGCCGGCGAGCAGGCCGCTGCCACTTCGGCAAGCGTCATGCCCTTCTGCTTCCGGATGTCGCGAATGCGATTGATCATGCGAAAAAGGCCTCCAAACTAACCGATCTGGTTTCAATTTTCTCTTTCCTACACCCGATTCGTTTTTGCAAGGCGCTTCCCGGTCGAAGAAGGGGATAGCGCATGAACAATCGCAAGCTGGTGGAACGCGAACTTACCGAGGAAGGCCCGCGCCGCGGCGGAGGGGTGACGCGCAAGCGCCGCAGCGTGACGGTGAACGTGGCGGAAAGTCCGCTGACCTGGCTGCACGCGCATGGCCATCTGGAAGACAGGTTGTTTGACGCGGGCGAGCGACTGCGCGCCGATTACGAACGCGCGCAACTGGGCGCCAGCGTCACGATGCGCTGGGATCCGGTGCGGATAAAGGGAACGGGCGAACAGGGCCTGACGCAAACCGAACGGCAAATCGCGGCCCGCAGCCGTTTCGATGGTGCCTTGCGTGAAGCGGGCCGGGGGCTCGAAGATATCCTCTGGCGCGTGGTCTGCGCCGGGGAAACGCTGCCGGTGGCGGAAAAAGCCCTGGCCTGGCCCGCGCGCAGCGGGAAACTGGTGCTCAAGCTGGCGCTGGACCGGGTGGCCGATTACTACCGGATCAACTAGCCGAACAGGCCTCGTAGCCAATTGGCAAAGCGAACCGAGATCGAAGGACGACGCTCGGCAGCTTCGGCTTCGGCAGAGGCATCGGCGCGTTCCTTCAGCAGCTTGGCGCGCAGCGAATTGCTTTCGCCATCGGCAAGCGCCTGCAGTGTGCGGCCCCGAGGGCTGTTGGCATACATGAAGGCGTAGCCGTCGACCGGCTCGTCCTCGATTTCGGTGTAGCTGTCGTCTTCGACCGGGTTTGCAGCATCGTGCGGCTCAACCTCGTGCTCCTCCTCGGCAAGGCCGAGAGGGACATCCTCTTCCCACTCGTGGTCAAGTTCCAGTGCGAGGGGCGGTTCAGCATCGGCGTGAGGTTCGCTTTCCCCATCCAGGTCGGCAGGCGGGGGAGCCACGCGGTCTTCGGAAACAGCCTGCCGAGGTTCTTCTTCGTAGCGCAGCGGGCCAGCCGGAAAATCGAGGAAGGGCGCATCGCCGAAAGCGCGCCTCGCCCGTCCGCTTTCGATAGGCGCGACCGGAAGCTCCGGAGCTGCGGCCTGTTCGATCTCCGCCTCCGGTTCGGGCAATGGGTCAACCGGGAAAGCCATCGTGCGCCGAGGGGCAGGAGCAGGGGCAGGGGTGCGCTCGGGATCGTAGGCAATCTCGATGCTCGAGCTCGGGAGGTCGGCATCCCCGAGGTAATCGGCCGAAGGTTCCGCATCGTTTGCACGCGCAGCGATCCGTGCGAGCTCTGCCTCTTCCTCGGCAGCGATTTCCGCTTCGGATTTCAGCGGCAGGCTGGGGAAGATGCGATGACCGACATCCAGATTTTCCAGCTGACGGGAAATGAAGTCGTCTTCCATCCCGTCTTCGATATCCAGGTCAGGATCAACTGGCGTGCGCCCGGCCGTCATGCGCAGCACGTCTTCCGCGCTGGGGATGGCGTCGGTGTCGTCACCGGCTTCGGAATCGTCGCTTTCGCCCATGTCTTCGGGCGCGGCTTCGTCGTCGTCGATTGGGGCAAGGCCCAGGATCGACTTCGGCCGCTCGGGACGTTCGATTTCCTCGCCCAGCAATTCCGCCGAGGCTTCCTGAAACAGCATGTGCGCCTTTTCCAGTTCCTCGGGATCGAGGACGAGAACCGGCTTTTTCTTGAATTTGCGGGGGCCGCCAAGGTTCGCGAGGCTGCCGAAGGCAGGGCCATCGTCACCCGCCATTCGGGCGGGCGTCACCGTTTCATCGGTACGCAAAGCGGAGCTGGTCGCATTCCCCATGAGGAGGAGTTTTGACGCGGTTTGGTGCAAACGAAGTGTGCAAGCGTGGTTAACGCCAATTAACCTCGCTGTGCCGCGTCAGTCCTCTACCAGGGCGGCGAGGTCCAGCCAGCGTTCCTCGGCCTCGTCCTTTTCCTGCCGCGCCAGTTCGATGGATTTCGAGATGCGCGAAAACTTGTCCGGGTCGCGGCTGTAAAGATCGGGATCGGCAAGGGCCGTCTCGCCTTTGGCAATCAGTTGCTCGAGCTCCTCAATCCGCGCGGGCAGCTGCTCGTAATCGCGCTGGTCCTTGTAACTGAGTTTCGCCGGATCCCTGGGCGGCAGGGGAGGGGACGCGGCTGGCGTATCCGAAGCACCGGAATTCGTTGACGATTTTCGCGATGTTTGCTGCTTGCGCCTCGCCTGCCAGTCCTCGTAGCCGCCCGCCACGATATCCACCGTTCCACTGCCGTCGAGGCCGAGCGTCACGGTAACGGTGCGGTCCAGAAAATCGCGGTCGTGGCTGACGAGAAGAACCGTACCTTCGTAGTCCGCGATAACCTCCTGCAACAGGTCCAGCGTTTCCAGATCGAGGTCGTTCGTCGGCTCGTCCAGAACCAGCAGGTTCGATGTGCGGGAGAATTCGCGGGCCAGCAGCAACCGCGATCGCTCTCCGCCGGAGAAAGTGCCGATCTTGGCATCCACCAGCGAGGGATCGAACAGGAAGTCCTTCAGATAGGCCTGCACGTGCTTGCGCTGACCGCGCACATCGATCCAGTCACCGCCCTCTGCCAGCACCTGACGCACGGTCATGTCCGGTTTCAGCAGGGCGCGCTGCTGATCGATCATGACGCCCGCCAGGGTCTTTGCATGGGTGACGGTGCCGCTATCGGGCTCCATCTCCTTGGTCAGCATCTTCAGGAGCGTGGTCTTGCCAGCACCGTTTGCGCCGACGATGCCGATGCGGTCGCCGCGCTGGATGCGCAGGGAAAACGGCTTGATGATCTCCCGCTCGTCGAAGGACTTGGCGATGTCTTCCGCCACGATCACCGACTTCGACTTGAAGTCACTGTCGCTCGCCAGCTTCAACTTGGCGGTTCCGCCGGGCGTGATCATCGCTGCGCGAGCGGCGCGCATTTCCCACAGCTTCTCAAGCCGGCCCATGTTGCGCTTGCGCCGTGCGGTGACGCCGCGCTCCAGCCAATGCGCTTCGATCTTCAGCTTCGCGTCCATCTTTTCCGCGGCGCGCGCCTCTTCGGCGTAGACCTGTTCTTCCCATGCCTCGTACCCGCCGAAACCCACGTCCTTGCGGCGCAATTGTCCGCGGTCGAGCCACAGGGTCGAACGCGTCAGGCGCTTCAGGAATGTACGGTCGTGGCTGATGACGATGAAGGCGCCCTTGTAACGGGTCAGCCAGGCTTCCAGCCAGTCGATTGCGGCAAGGTCGAGGTGGTTGGTCGGCTCGTCCAGCAACAACAGATCCGGTTGCAGGGCTAGGGCGCGAGCGATGGCCGCGCGCCGACGCTCGCCCCCGCTGGCACCAGCCGTGCCGGTTGTCATGTCGATCCCCAGCTGTCCGGCAATCGCTTCCACTTCGTGTTCGGCGGGCGGACGTTCGCCCGAAAGCGCGTAATCCATCAGCGTGGCGAAGCCGGAGAAGTCCGGCTCCTGCTCAAGCCAGACGATATTCATGTGCGGCTTCACCTTGCGGGTGCCCCGGTCGGCCTCGATCTCACCGGTTATCAGCTTCAGCAGCGTGGTCTTGCCAACGCCGTTGCGGCCGATCAGCGCAAAGCGGTCGCGGGGGCCGATGTGGAGGTCCATGCCCGACCCTTCGGCGGGATCTCCGAACAGCCAGCGCCCGCCCTGTTGCAGGCCCAGTCCTTCCCAGCTCAAGATCGGTGGTTCTGCCATTGCGGTGCGCAGTTAGGGGCGATGCGGGCGAGTGGCAAGCTGAAGGAATTGGAACGGCCCCGTTCAGCCCGGCGTTATCGTGGGCAAGGCAGATGACGTGCCTGATAATCTAGGAGCCCCCCAATGATCCGTCCCATCCTTCCCGTTGCCGCAATCGCCATGATAGCCAGCCCCGCTGCCGCCGAAGTCGCCATCGAATCAAACGGTCCGGTGATCGCCCTTTCGGTGAGCGAAAGCGTTTCGATCGATCCGGACATCGCCAATCTCAGCGCGGGCGTCACGACAGTTGCGCCCACGGCAGTGGAAGCGATGCGCCAGAACGCGCGGCAGATGAATGCCGTGGTCGACCGGATCGAGGCACTCGGCATCGACGAGGACGATATCCAGACCAGCGGCGTGAACCTGAATGCCGAATACGAATATAACCAGCAGACCCGCGAGCAGGAGTTCCGCGGCTACCGCGTGATGAACCGGGTGAATATCGTGCTGCGCGATATCCAGCGTACCGGAGAGGTGTTGGATGCCCTGGTCGCAGCAGGGGCTACGGACCTTGGCGGCATCGGCTGGGCGGTGGACGACCCCGCCCCCGCGGTGGAGCAGGCGCGCCAGGCCGCTTTCGCCACTGCGCAGCGACGGGCGCAGACCTATGCGCAAATGTCGGGCTATTCGAATATCCGCCTGCTGGAGATCAGCGAAAACGTGACGTCCGATCGTCCCATGCCGATGATGCGTCAGGTGGCGACCATGGACGTTGCCGAAGAATCGACCCCGGTAAGGCCGGGCCAGGTAAGCGCCGGGATCACCGTGAATTTCAGTTTCGAGATGGTGCAGTAACCTGCAGGCAACAGGTTGCTGAACGCTTGGCACCAGCAACATTCACACCTTGTTCAATGCCTTGGCATTAGGCACAAACCCACCATGAAGACAATTTCCGCCCTGTTCGCTGCAATTGCACTTACCGCCTCGGTCGGCGCAGTGCCCGCGCATGCCCAGCAGGGACGCGGCGACCAGCAAAGCGCCAGGGCGGAAATGCAGGCGGGCCGCATTTTGCCCATTCGCGATATCGAACGCCGGATCATTCCGCGCATGGAGCCGGACGATGAATATATCGGTTTCGAATACGATGCGACGGCGCAGGCATACCGGCTGAAGTTCATTCGCAACGGGCGGATGATCTGGGTCGATGTAGATGCGCAGACCGCGCGGATCCTGCGCGTCTCGCGTTGAATCTCTCCACAATAACGCATTCGGGGAAACCAGCCCCTTGCTTGACGCGTTTATGGCAAAAGCCCACTTACCCGATATGATTTCGGGCATGATTGCAGGGGAGAATAAAGCACAATGCGCATCCTGATCGTCGAGGACGAGCCCACGCTCGGCCAGCAACTGAAATCGACGCTGGAACAGAATGGCTATGCGGTGGACCTTTCCACCGATGGCGAAGACGGTCATTTTCTCGGCAGCACCGAGGATTACGATGCCGTCGTGCTCGACCTTGGCCTGCCGGAAATCGACGGGCTGACCGTGCTCGGCATGTGGCGCAAGGAAGGTCGCAACTTTCCCGTGCTGGTGCTGACCGCACGCGATTCCTGGTCGGACAAGGTGGCCGGGCTGGATGCGGGCGCGGACGACTATCTTGCCAAGCCGTTCCAGACCGAGGAGCTTATTGCCCGCCTGCGCGCCCTGATCCGCCGGGCATCGGGCAACGCTTCCTCCGAACTGACGGCGGGCAAGGTGCGCCTCGATACGCGCTCGGGCCGTGTCACGCTGGATGGCGAGCCGGTGAAGCTGACGGCGCAGGAATACAAGCTGCTGAGCTACCTGATGCACCACAAGGGCAAGGTGGTCAGCCGGACCGAACTTATCGAGCATATCTACGACCAGGATTTCGACCGCGATTCCAACACCATCGAAGTCTTCGTCACCCGCATCCGCAAGAAGCTTGGCGCAGACGTAATCACGACAATCCGTGGCCTCGGTTACAGCCTCGACGACCCCGACGATCCCGCCCGCGAGTAACACCTCGCCAGCGGCTGACACGGCGACGCACAAGAAGGAGGGCGACACCGCCTCTCCTCTTGCGCCGCGTCATACGGGTAGCCTTGCACGGCGCATGATGCTGATCGCGGCGGGGTGGATCTTCGCCCTGCTGCTTGTCGGCGGCCTCGCGCTGGACCGGGCGCTTACCAATCTGATCGAACGCCAGTTTGACGAGCAGCTGGAAATCTCGCTCAACGCCATGGTCCTTTCGGCAGAGCTGGACCCTTTTGGCGAAGTGCGCTTCAACCGCATCCTTGGCGAACAACGCTTCCTGGAGCCCAACAGCGGCTTCTACTGGCAGATCAACGGGGAAGGGGTGCCGCCCTATCCCTCCCGCTCCCTGTGGGACGACCTGCTGGAAATCCGCGACGATGCGCAGGCTTACGAGCCGATCTTCTACAACTCCAGCCAGTTCGAGAACGAGGAACTGCGCATCGCCCAGCGCACCGTAGCCCTGCCGGGCAGCGAGGTTGAGTGGCAATTCGTCGTGGCGGGCAGCCGTGAGGAACTGGACGCGCAGATCGCGGATATTCGCTCGATCGTTGCATGGTCCTTCGCCGTCCTCGGGATAGGCCTGTTCCTGATGGCGATGGCACAGACATGGTACGGCCTTGGCCCGCTGCGCCGCGTGCGCAAGGCGATTGCGCATATCCGTTCTTCAGGCAGCAACCGCGTGACTGATCCGCTACCTTCCGAAGTGCAGCCCATGGTCGACGAGTTGAACGCGCTGCTCGAACATTCCGAACTGCAGGCAGAGGAAGCGCGCAGGCATGCTGGTAACCTTGCGCACGCCCTGAAGACACCGCTCACGGTGGTCACCAATGCGGCCAGCGCCGATGCTCCCGATCTTGGCGAAACCGTGCTGCGCGAGGCAGCGACGATGCGGCGGCAGGTCGACCATCACCTTGCCCGCGCGCGCGCTGTCGGCCGGCGGGCAGTCGGCCTCAGCCGCGCAAACGTGATGGACAGTGCCGTCGCGGTGGAGCGCGCGGTGGGCCGTCTCTATCCCGATGTGCGCTTCGATATCGACGGGAACAGCGGTGCCCATGTCGCGGTGGAGAAGCAGGATCTGGAAGAGCTGCTGGGCAACCTGATAGAGAACGCCGCGAAATATGGCGGGGGAAGTGTGTTCGTCACTGTCGATGCCGCACCCGACGCGCAGCAATGCGCGGTGATGGTGGAGGACGACGGCATGGGTATCCCTGAAGCCAAACGTGTCGAAATCTTCGGCCGGGGTGCGCGACTGGATACCGAGAAGCCAGGCACCGGACTTGGCCTGGCCATCGTTCGCGACGTTGCCGAGATTTACGGGGGCAGCGTGCAGCTTGGCGAAAGCGAGGACCTTGGCGGCTTGCTGATAACCTTGCGGCTGCCGCGCGCCAGCGAATAGCGCCCTGCGCGTAGCCTAGCTGTCCGCTGTCGCCTTTTCGCGCAGGATGCCCAGCGCGGTTTCGATCACCACGTCGCTGTCTGCAGGCTTGGGGAGGTGTTTCGCGCCCAGGTTGCGAACAGTCTCGTCCGCCCGGTTCAGGTCGCCCGAATGGAGCAGGTAGGGAATGCCCCGCCGGTCCAGTTCCTTCGCAACGGGTACGCAGTTTTCCTGGCCCTTCAGCGTCACATCCAGCACCGCAACGTCGATCCTGTTGTCGTTCAGGTGCCGCATGGCCGCATCTACGCCCGAGGCGCAGAACGCGCGGCAGCCCTGGTCTTCCGCGGCAAACTCCAGATCCATCAGGATGAGAGGTTCGTCCTCCAGCAGAAGGATGGAGTGTTCCGGCATTGGTCGTTTTTTCCTCGTTATCTAGCAGGAAATTCGATGGTCACTTCGAGACCGCCGGGCTTCCATTCGCGGGTAATATTGCCTTCGGCATGACGTATCAGCCGGTCGATAATGGCATTTCCCGAACCGCTGTCGCCCGAAGGACTGGAGGCATCGGGACCGCCGCTTTCGCGCCAAGTCACGACAAGATCGCCGTTGTTTTCGCCCGCTGCGCGCCAGCTGACTTCCACCCGGCCTTCATCTGTCGACCACGCGCCGTGTTTTTCGGCATTGGCGGCCAGTTCGTGCAAGGTCACACCCACGCCGGACACGACCGCAAAGGGCACCTTAAGCCCATTGCCCTGCATCTTCAGCCTGCCGGTGCCCAGGTCATAGGGCTCCAGGATGGCGCGGATCGCTTCGCCGATGGCAATGTCGCCCGACGAAGCCTCGTCCAGGGTTGTCTCGTAAGCGCGGCCCAGCGCCTGGACACGGCGATTGATCTCCCGCGCCTCCGCCTCGACACCGCGCATCCTGCCGGTGATGTTCACGATGCCGGAGATCACGGCGAACATGTTCTTCATGCGGTGAGAGAGTTCGCGCGCCATTTCCTTGGCGTAAAGCTCCTCAGCGCGCGCGGCGCGCACGTCGGAAACGTCCCACTGGCTGCCGAAAAAGTAAATGAGTTCGCCCGCGTTGTTGTAGATCGGGCCGATGTGCAGCGCGTTCCAGAACTTCTCGCCGTTCTTGCGATAGTTCAGGATTTCGACGACGGTGACATCCTCGTCCTCCAGCGCGGTGCGGATCTTGGCGACCTCGCGCGGGTCGGTATCGGGACCTTGCAGGAAGCGGCAATTGCGCCCGACGATCTCTTCCTGCGAATAGCCCGTCAGTTCGCGGAATGCCCTGTTCGCGAAGACGATCGGCATATCCTCGGCATGCGGATCGGACAGGCAGATCGCCATGCGCGTTTGCGCCATAGCCTGTTCGAAAAGCACGCCCGATGCGCCCGCAAATTCATTTTCCGGGTGCGCCTTGCGAAACTCTTCCGGACTCATGTCGAAGTCCGGACGGTTGTCATAAGCCTGGCCCGTCGGTGACGAGGGTCTCCCGGCCTTAGGTTTAACTGGCTTGTCCATTGGACACCCCAACGCTCAGATCGGTTTTCCGGTTCCAGCGCGCAGTAACAAATGTTTACGCGCTCAATCGCCCTGTGCGATGCGGTGGTGACGGATGACCTCGTCGATCACGAAGCGGATGAACTTTTCGCTGAACTCAGGGTCGAGGTCCGCCTCTGCCGCCAGCTTCCGCAGGCGTTCGATCTGGCGCGCTTCGCGGCTCGGATCGGCAGGGGGAAGCTGTGTCTTGGCCTTGTACTCGCCCACAGCCTGGGTGATGCGAAAGCGTTCGGCCAGCATGTGGATGAGGGCTGCATCGATGTTGTCGATGCTCTTGCGGTAAACGGCAAGGACGGGATCGGTCTTGGGGTCTTGCATGGCAGGCGTCGGATCTGGTTGCGGCGGCGAATTGGACATGGCTTCCCCTTGCGGGAGAAATGCGCGCTTGCCAACCGCCCAGTGCATCCCCATTGAGAGCCGCATGAACGACAACGTCGTCCCCATCAAGCGCGGCCCGGATGCGTCCCCTCCCACGCTGACACCGATCCTGTCGCTTACGGCGACGCCCATGAACGCGGTCAACGCCATCATCCTCGACCGGATGCAGAGCGAAATTCCCCTGATTCCCGCGCTCGCCGGGCACCTGATCGCAGGTGGCGGCAAGCGGATGCGCCCGATGCTGACGCTGGCGGGCGCAGAAGTCCTTGGTTACCAGGGCACGCGCCATCACAAGCTGGCCGCCGCGGTGGAATTCATCCACACCGCCACGCTGCTGCACGATGATGTCGTGGACGGCAGCGAGATGCGCCGTGGCAAGTCCGCCGCCAACATCGTCTATGGCAATCCGGCGACAGTTCTCGTCGGCGATTTCCTGTTCAGCCGCGCTTTCGAACTGATGGTGGAAGACGGCAGCCTGAGGGTGCTGAAGATCCTTTCCGGTGCCAGCGCCATCATCGCGCAGGGCGAAGTCGACCAGCTGACGGCGCAGCGCAAGATCGAGACGAGCGAGGACCGCTATCTCGACATCATCGGCGCAAAGACCGCAGCCCTTTTTGCCGCCGCCAGCCGCATTTCCGCCATCGTCGCCGAACGCGGCGAGGAAGAGGAGATGGCGCTCGATTCCTACGGCCGGAACCTCGGCATCGCGTTCCAGCTGGTAGACGATGCGATCGATTACGATTCCGACGCTGCCGAAATGGGTAAGGATCGGGGCGATGATTTCCGCGAGGGCAAGATGACCCTGCCCGTCATCCTGGCCTACGCCCGCGGCAATGACGAGGAACGCCGCTTCTGGCAGGATGCCATCGCGGGCTTCAGCACCGAAGATGAAGACCTGGCTCACGCGGTAACGCTGATCCGCAAGCACGATTGTGTCACAGAAACCCGTGAACGCGCCCGTCATTTTGCCCAACGGGCCTGCAATGCGCTGTCGATCTTCCCCGATTCCGCCGCCCGCCGCGCCATGGTGGAAGCCGCCCAGTTCGCCGTGGCGCGCGGCTACTGACCTGCGGGGCAGTGGCACAAAACCTTCCCATTCATGCGGTTCTGCCGGACTTGCTGTCCGCCCTGCGTGACGGCAACGGTGCGGTACTGGTCGCGCCGCCGGGCGCAGGCAAGACGACGGCTGTCGCACCGGCCCTGCTCGGTGAA
This sequence comes from Aurantiacibacter zhengii, assembly GCF_003584125.1. Taxonomy (GTDB): domain Bacteria; phylum Pseudomonadota; class Alphaproteobacteria; order Sphingomonadales; family Sphingomonadaceae; genus Alteraurantiacibacter; species Alteraurantiacibacter zhengii. The sequence continues at coordinate 206,112 of NZ_QXFL01000006.1, read as the reverse complement.
GAATGGTGTACCGGCCAGATCATCCTCACATCACCGCGCCGCGTGGCCGCTCGCGCCGCCGCCGAACGCATTGCCCACCTGCTAGGTGAGAAACCCGGCGAGCGCGTGGGGTACCTGACGCGGCTCGATTCAAAGCAGTCCGCGGCCACCCGTATCCTGGTGGTGACAGAGGCCATCCTCGTGAACCGGTTGCTGGAGGATCAGGAACTGGAGGGCGTCTCCGCGATCCTGTTCGACGAGGCGCACGAGCGGCACCTCGACAGTGACCTCGGCCTCGCGCTGGCGCTGGAAAGCCAGCAGGTGCTGCGCGAAACCTTACGCATCTGCGTCATGTCCGCCACCATCGACGGCGCCCGGTTCGCGCGGCTTATGGGCGAGGGGACAACTGTCGTGGAGAGCGAAGGCAAGGCCCATCCCCTGCGGCTGGAATGGCTGGGGGCCTCGCCGGAAAAGCGGATCGAGAATGCGATGACGTCCGCCGTGTTGCAGGCATGGCGAGAGGAGGACGGCGATATCCTGGCGTTCCTGCCGGGCGTCGGCGAAATCGAGCGGACCCGCGAACGGCTGGCAGAGCGCCTTGCCGGGGTGCCTGTCCTGCCGCTCCACGGACAAGTCCAGCCTGCCGACCAGCGCGCCGCCATCCGCCGCGATAGCGAAGGCCGCCGTCGCATCGTCCTCGCCACCAGCATAGCCGAGACGTCGTTGACGCTGGAAGGCGTGTCCGTGGTGGTCGATTCCGGCCTTGCCCGGCGGGCGGAATTCGACCGGGCGGCAGGCACGACGCACCTGGTAACCCAGCGAGCCAGTCAAGCTGCCGCCGCGCAGAGGGCGGGGCGCGCGGCGCGGCAGGGGCCGGGCGTGGCCTATCGCCTGTGGGAAGAGGGCGGCCATGCCGGCAGGCCCGAGTTCGATGCGCCCGAAATGCTGACCGCAGACCTCGCCCCGCTGGTGATGAGCCTGGCGAAATGGGGCGTTACCGATCCGGCCAGCCTGCAATGGCTCGATGCGCCGCCAGAGGCGTCTGTCGCTTCCGCGAGGGACCGGTTGTGCGCGCTTGGGGCGCTGGACGATACCGGCGCGCTCACCCAATGGGGCGATAAGATCGCGGCGCTCCCGCTCGACCCCGAAGGCGCGGCTGCCGTCCTGTTCGGGGCCGTGCACGGTCAGGCGGAGGATACCGCGCGGCTCGTCCTGCTTTCGCAGGAGCGCGGCCTTGGTGGGAGGGGCGAAGACCTGCTGAGCCGCCTGCAGCGCTGGAACGGTGATCGCGGCAAGCGCGCCGACGCCTCACGCAAGCTGGCGCGGCGCTGGGCCACTCTGGCGGAAAAACTGATTGCCGGTTCACCGCGACGTGATGGCGGAAACCCTGCGGTTTTTCTCGCCATGGGCCGACCGGGCTTCCTTGCCCGTCGCCGCGATGCCTCTGGAGAGAACTGGGTGTCTGCCGGGGGCAGGGGCTTCATGCTCGATCCCGCCTCTCCGCTGGCCCGCGCCGAATGGCTGGCCATCGCGGATGCGCAAGGCCAGGCCAAGGGCGCGAGGATCACCGCGGCGGCAGAACTGTCGGCCGCAGAGGTCGAGAAACACTTCGCGGACAGGATCGAGAAACGTACGATAGCGCGCTGGAATTCCAGCGAAAAACGCGTCGAAGTGCGGCTGGAAAAGCGACTGGGTGCCATCACCCTGGCAAGTGGGCCCGATCCGGATCCGGACCCGCGGGCGATTGTGGATATGCTTGTGGAAAAAGCGGGGGAACAATTGGGGACATTGCTCCCCCGCAGCCTTCTCGCGCGAGCCCGTTTTGCCGGGGTAGAGGCTTTGTCGGAGATCGCGCTTGGCGCGCGGGCAGAAGAGTGGCTGGCTCCGCTTCTGCAGGGGCGCCGCGACCTGAACCTGCCCGCCTCTCGCTTTGCCGAAGCGGCCCTCAACTTGCTTTCATGGGAAGAGCGGCAGGCGCTCGATACGGCCGCTCCGCGCGAATTCACCAGTCCAGCAGGCACGACGCACGCCATCGACTACGCAGGCGACGATGCGCCCAGCGTCGAGGTTCGCGTCCAGGCGGTGTTCGGTCTGGACCGCCATCCGCAGATCGGCAGCACACCCTTGCTCCTGAAGCTCACCAGTCCCGCCGGTCGCCCGATCCAGTCGACCCGTGACCTGCCCGCGTTCTGGCGGGGCAGCTGGGAGGATGTGCGCAAGGACATGAAGGGCCGCTATCCCAAGCACCGCTGGCCGGACGAGCCGTGGACCGAAAAACCCAGCCTGAAGACCAAGAACGCCTTTAACCGCTAGTTCGTTTTGCGCTTCGACCTCCGTCGAAGCGTCCTCGCTAGATGCGCAGGCAAGCTGCGCCCGCTGCGGGCGGGCAGTTGCCCTTGCGACACGCGAGGCGCGTCGATGCTTGAGCAAAGACGAAACCTGCATTAAGGCCGCTTCATTATGGAAGCTCGCATCTACAAACGCCCGAAAACCGCCATGCAGTCCGGCAAGGCGCTTACCGACCAGTGGGTTCTGGATTTCGTGCCTGCGGAAGCGAAAAAGCCCGATCCGCTGATGGGCTGGGCGGGCAGCGGCGACACGCGCCAGCAGGTGCAGCTGAAGTTTCCGACCTGCGAGGCCGCGCAAGCCTATGCCGCGAAATACGGCATCGCCGCGCGCGTGCACTCGGTTCCGCCGAAGAAGCTGAAGATCCAAGCCTACGCCGATAATTTCAGGTAGGGTTTGTTCTTGTTAGCGCGCCTCCACGCGTTCGACTAAACTCTCCTGTTGAAATCCCGAGCCGTCCCCGCCATATGGCGCGCCGGGAGTCGGGTGGACGTTCGCGTTTGCTCACCGGGTCAGGACCGGAAGGTAGCAGCCCAGGTAAATGGCAGCGGGTCGCTCGGCTCCTTTTTCCACCACATTGTTGCAATGACATTCCGGCCGGCAGCGCCTACCTTTGCTGGCATGAGTGATTCCCCGGAAAACCCGGATACCCCGCCGTGGGCGAGTGACGAGCAGGACAAGAAGGCGCAGCCTTCGGCGGCAGAGCTGGAAGCGGCAGGCCAGAACTCCATGTTCGGCGATCCCGAACCCGCGCCGCCGCCAACCGCGCCCGAACCCCCGGTCCAGACCACCCCCGCGCCCGAAGAACCTGCTGCGGCAGAGCCGAGTGCCGCCGCGCCGCTGCCCGATCCCGCGCAGCCGTACCGCGTGCTGGCACGCAAGTACCGCCCGCAGACCTTCAGCGAACTGATCGGCCAGGAACCGATGGTGCGCACGCTGGGCAACGCGATAGAGCGGGACCGGCTGGCCCATGCCTTCCTGATGACCGGCGTGCGCGGGGTGGGCAAGACATCCACCGCGCGCCTGATCGCCAAGGCGCTCAACTGCGTGGGCCCCGACGGGCAGGGCGGCCCTACCATCGATCCGTGCGGCGTGTGCGAGCCGTGCCGGGCAATTGCCGAGGGGCGCCACATCGACGTGATCGAGATGGACGCCGCCAGCCATACGGGCGTGGACGACGTGCGCGAGATCATCGAGGCGGTGCGCTATTCCGCAGTCTCAGCCCGCTACAAGATCTACATCATCGACGAAGTTCACATGCTGTCGCGCAACGCGTTCAACGCGCTGCTGAAGACGCTGGAAGAACCGCCCGCGCATGTGAAATTCCTTTTCGCCACCACCGAAGTCGACAAGCTGCCGGTCACCGTACTCAGCCGCACGCAGCGTTTCGACCTGCGCCGCATCCCGCGCGAGATGCTGCAGGATCACTTTGCCACCATCTGCCGCAAGGAAGGCGTGGAGGCCGAGGACGAGGCGCTGGCAATGATCGCCGCGGCGGCCGAGGGTTCGGTGCGCGACGGCCTGTCGATCCTCGATCAGGCGATTGCCCATGCGGACATGGATGCAGGGTCATCCGGCACGACCGTGCGCGCTTCCAAGGTGCGCGACATGCTGGGCCTTGCCGACAAGAGCGCCCAGCGCCGCCTGTTCCAGCACCTGCTGGAAGGCGATGCCAAGGCGCTGCTGGCCGCGGTCGATCAGCAATATTCGCTGGGCGTCGAACCCATCGCCCTGATGCGCGCACTGATGGAATTCACGCACCGTATCGCCGTGGCCCAGGTGGCCGATGGCGAGGCGGATGCGCCCACCGCAGACGAGAGCGAGGCTCTGGGCGAGTGGTCGCAGAAGCTTTCCGCTGGGCAGGTCCATCGGCTCTGGCAATTGCTGCTGAAAGGCCATGACGAGGTGCGCACCGCGCCCGATCCGCTGGTCGCGGCGCAGATGGCGCTGCTGCGCGTGTTGCATGCCGCCGACATGCCCGACCCGGGCAAGCTGGCGAAGGAACTGAAGAACGCGGCCCTGGCAGGCGCCGTCGGCACCGGCGCGGCTGGCGGCGGCAGCACCGGCGGTCCGCAGGCCATAAGCTGGCACGACCTAGTGCAGCAGGTGGACAACAGCGGCGTGGAGAATGCCATGTCCGCCGCCTCCATCATGTCGCGGCAGGTTCGGGTGATCGAACTGGCACCCGGCAAGCTGGTCTATTCCCAGCCCCGCGGTTTCGACGACGACATCGCGCCTGCCATGCGGCAGGTGCTGAATGCCGTGACCGGACAGCGCTGGGAAATCACGAAGGGCGAGGGCGAAGGCGCGCCCAGCCTGTTCGAGCAGGTGGAGCTTGCAGAAAAGGCCGAAAAGGAGCGGATCGAGCAGCATCCGATGATGCAGGCCGTCCGCCAGCATTTTCCCGACGCGCGCCCAGTCGAAGACGTGGAACCCCCGCGCGGCCACAGGAATTGGTCTCGCAGCGCCTAGAACAACACTTGTCCTCCCGAGGAGCAGAACATGCAGAACATGGAAGAAATGATGAAGGCCGCACAGGAAGCGGCGCAGAAGATCCAGCAGCAGATGAACGATGCGCAGGTGAAGCTGGACCAGATCGAGGTGGAAGGCAGCGCCGGGGGCGGTCTGGTTAAGGTACGCGCCAGTGCGCGCGGCCGCATCATCGGCGTCAACATCGACGACAGCCTGTTCAAGGAAGAAGAGAAGGCGATCCTCGAAGACCTCGTCACAGCCGCCTTCAACGACGCGCGCGACAAGGCCGACCGCAAGGCGGGCGAGCACATGGCGGAAATGCAGCAGGGCATGGGCCTGCCTCCGGGGTTCAATCTGCCCGGTATGGGGTGATCCCAATGGCGCTCCGAAAGAGCTTTTTCGGGATGAGGCACTCAACCTCATCTGCCTTGATGCTTTCGGTCCTGACCATCCCGCTGCCCTCCGCCGCGCAGGAGGAAGCACTTTCGCCGTCGTCGCCGTGGAATCTCGATATGGCGGATGAGAACTGCGCTCTGAGCCGCACTTTTGGCGAGGGTACGGATTGGGTATTGCTGGAATTTCGCAGTTATGCGCCCAGCGACCTTATCGTTACGACCATCGTTTCCGCGATGGACGTGAGGGAGCGAGTGGATGGTCGTCTTTCTTTTGGATCTAATTTCCGTGATTCGCGAACGACTGAGTTTGAGCATTTCGAACTGGAAGATGGATTGAATGCGGTTCGGCTGTCTTTTTATCCGAACTTTCCCCGCAGCAGCGAAGCATGGCTGGCAATTGTGGATGAAGAGCGGGACGTAGCCGAAGCGGCGGCAGACCATTTATCGGTTGAACGGATTTTCTCCGACAATATCCGACTGGCAACCGGATCGATGCACGAACCCTTCAACGCCATGCGATCATGCCTCACCGATTTGATTGATCGTTGGGGCCTTGATGTGGAGGCTCACCAAGACCTGTCTCGGGTGGCGGACTGGCCAAGGCGCGGGTCGTGGATAGGCTCAGCGATTAGAAGGATGCCGAACAACATCGAGAGGATAGCTTTCCGCAAAGCGCATCACATGGTGATGACTGTCGAGCCGGATGGTAGCGTAAGCCAATGTCGCCCTATGGTATCAGTTGAACAAGCGGACTTCGCACGAGAGTTCTGCCCTCTTGCCATTGCAGATGGAAACTTCCTGCCGGCGCAGAATAGCGACGGCGACGAAATCCAGAGCATCTACCTTTTTTCGATAAGAGCCGACAGAAGCGTCACCCAATTGACCAAATAATCCTTGCCGTTTGCCATGATCGCCGAGCTTAGAATGCGCTAGGCACTCCCAGCATATGGCAATAAAAGTCGCGCCCATGTCCTTGATTCGCATGATCCCCGTGGCCGCAATGTCGGTCGTTCTCGTCTCCCAGCCTGCCGCTGCGCAGGATGGCCGCGTGCTCGCTCCAAGCTCTCACTGGGAGCTGAACTACGACGACGACAGTTGCGTGCTGCGCAGGGGGTTCGGCTCCGAAGGGGAGGGCGTGTTTTTCGAGCTGCGGCAGTTCGCGCCGGGTCTTTCCTATCAGATGCTGCTGGTAAGCCCCGATCTCGCAGTCGGCGATGAAAGCCCGACGATCCGCTATGGTAGCGACGGAGATAGCTGGAAGCCGCGCGATGCGGTGATCGTCGAATACGATGGCGGTCTCGAGGGAGTCTTGCTGGGCGACAGCATGCTTTCCACTGCGACAAAGGCCGAATTGCGAGACCTTGATGAGGATGAGCGAACGCTACGTTATCAGGCCTTGGCCATGGACATGGCCGCTCTTTCCGACCGTGAAAGCAGCGTCGAGACAATCACGGTTGGTGAGGTCTTCGGCGAGGATGTTACCCTGCGTACCGGCAGCATGAAGCCGCCGATGGATGCAATGCGCGAATGTACCGGCGAGATGGAGCGGCGCTGGGGGTTCGATCCGGCGGTGCAGCAGACGCTTTCCCGCCATGCCACGCCGCGCAACGGCCACCGCCTCGCGCGGCGGGTGCAGCAGGTTTACCCGCGTGCGATGCGGAATACCAACCAGAGCGCCCGCTTGCGTATACGGCTCGATATCGACGAGCAGGGCTCCGTAACCGGCTGCCATTTCCAGCTTCCCGTGGAGCAGGAAGCTTTCCGCGAGGATGCCTGCAACAGCCTGATGCCGGCGCAGTTCGAACCCGCGCTCGACGCCGATGGGAACCCGGTTGCCAGTTACTGGACAACGGCCATTTCCTACCTCATGTCGTGGTAGGTAACCGGGTGAGATGGTAACATCTCCCTCGCGCTGGACCGGCTATCGAAACGCCTTTCCCGAACGGTCCGGCTTTTGGCTTCAGGACACTGTTCCAGGTGTTCCAGGTTAGCTATCCACCCCTTAGCCTCACCGCGTCATTGCAGGGACGGGCCGTCGCCCCCATATTCGGCATCAAGCCAGAAACTTGGCCAGAATTATGGACATTGAAATGACTGCATTCCCCCTTCTTCCCTTGCGCGACATCGTCGTTTTTCCCGGCATGGTGGTGCCCCTGTTCGTGGGGCGCGAAAAGTCGGTGGCGGCGCTGGAAGCGGCGATGGAGAACGGCAAGGACATTTTCCTCGTCGCCCAGCTAGACCCGTCCTGCGACGATCCCGAGGCGGAAGACCTCTACGATCTCGGCGTGGTTGCCCAGGTGTTGCAGATGCTCAAGCTGCCCGACGGCACCGTGCGCGTGCTGGTGGAAGGCCAGTACCGGGCGAAGCTGGCCGAAATGCGCCTGTCCGACGACTACGTGATGGCGCAGACGGAGCAGGTGGAAGAAACCACCGCCAGCGGCACCGAAGTCTCCGCCATGATGCGCAGCGCGCTGGGCCAGTTCACCGAATATGCCAAGTCGAACAAGAAGATGTCCGACGAGCTTGAGGAAGAGCTGGAAGCCATCGATGATGCCGGCCGGCTGGCCGATGCCATCTCCGCCAACCTTGCCGCGAAAGTCGACACCAAGCAGCAGCTGCTGGGCGAAAGCGACGCGCTGAAGCGGCTGGAAATGGTCTTCTCCGTGATGGAAGGCGAACTTTCCGTCCTGCAGGTGGAGAAGAAGATCCGTGGCCGCGTGAAGCGGCAGATGGAGAAGACCCAGCGCGAATATTACCTCAACGAGCAGTTGAAGGCGATCCAGAGCGAACTGGGCGGCGAGGGCGAGGACGGCGACGAATTGGCCGCACTTGCCAAGCAGATCGAGGAAACCAAGCTTTCCAAGGAAGCCCGCGCCAAGGCCGAGGGTGAGCTGAAGAAGCTGCGCTCCATGCAGCCGATGAGCGCCGAGGCGACGGTCGTGCGCAATTACCTCGAGGTGCTGCTCGGCCTGCCGTGGGGCAAGAAGAGCAAGCTGAAGAAGGATATCGGCAAGGCGCAGAAAGTGCTGGATGCCGATCACTACGCGCTGGAAAAGGTGAAGGATCGCATCGTCGAATACCTCGCCGTGCAGGCGCGTACCAACAAGCTGAAGGGGCCGATCCTGTGCCTCGTCGGTCCTCCGGGCGTGGGCAAGACCTCGCTTGGCAAGTCCATCGCCAAGGCGACCGGGCGCGAGTTCATCCGCCAGTCGCTGGGCGGCGTGCGTGACGAGGCCGAAATCCGCGGCCATCGCCGCACCTACATCGGTTCGCTTCCGGGCAAGATCGTATCGAACCTGAAAAAGGCCGGCACCAGCAACCCGCTGTTCCTGCTCGACGAGATCGACAAGCTGGGACAGGATTTCCGCGGCGATCCGGCCTCAGCGCTGCTGGAAGTGCTTGATCCCGAGCAGAACAACAAGTTCCAGGATCACTACCTGGAGCTGGATATCGACTTGTCGGACATCATGTTCGTCACCACCGCGAACAGCCTCAACCTGCCGCAGCCGCTGCTGGACCGGATGGAGATCATCCGGCTGGAAGGCTACACGGAAGACGAGAAGGTCGAGATCGCCCAGCGCCACCTGATCGCCAAGCAGGTTAGCGACCACGGCCTGAAAGACGGCGAATTCGAGCTGACAGAAGACGGCCTGCGCGACTTGATCCGCTATTACACCCGCGAGGCTGGCGTGCGTACGTTGGAGCGCGAGATTGCCAAGCTGTGCCGCAAGTCCTTGCGCAAGATCCTCGAGAAAGAGGTGGAGAGCGTGACGATCACGCCCGAGAACCTCGGCGACTTCATGGGCGTGCGCAAGTTCAAGCACGGCATGTCCGAGGAAGAGGCGCAGGTGGGTGCCGTTACCGGCCTTGCCTGGACTTCTGTCGGCGGCGAACTGCTGACGATCGAAAGCGTCACCACGCCCGGCAAGGGCGAGGCCAAGACGACCGGCAAGCTGGGCGATGTGATGAACGAATCCGTCGCCGCCGCCTTCAGCTTCGTGAAGGCACGCGCACCGGCCTATGGCATCAAGCCGAGCATCTTCCAGCGCAAGAACATCCACATCCACCTGCCCGAAGGGGCGGTGCCCAAGGATGGGCCGAGTGCGGGCATCGGCATGGTGACCTCCATCGTTTCCACGCTGACCGGGATCACGGTACGTCCGGACGTGGCGATGACCGGCGAGGTCACGCTGCGTGGCCGCGTGCTCCCGATTGGCGGGCTGAAGGAAAAGCTGCTTGCGGCGCTGCGCGGCGGCATCAAGACCGTGCTGATCCCGGAAGAGAACGAGAAGGACCTCGCCGAGATACCCGACAACGTGAAGGAAGGGCTGGAAATCATCCCCGTCAGCCACGTCGACCAGGTGCTGGAACATGCGCTTACCGCTATCCCTGCGCCAATCGAGTGGACCGAGGCGGATGACCTTGCCAGCCAGCCCCACGGTGTGCCGGGCGGAGACCTGACGGCGACCACTGCCCATTGAGTCGCGGTGTCCCGGTAATCACGCGGGCAGGGGAGGTGGCCTCCATCTTCCTGCCCGCGGCCGGGCTGGTTGAGCAATTTTCATGGCCTTTCGTGAGATAAAGCTACGTGCTGCCTCAAAAATCCTGCCAGTTGAGCGGCTTTGCCTTTGACTCGGGCGGGAAAACTCGCTCAATTCCCGCCATCGCAAAGCGATTCAGAATTTGAATTTCTAGCACAGAACTAGTGAGGGGGTTCTCCAGAACATGAACAAGAATGAACTGATCGGCGCAGTCGCGGATTCCAGCGGCCTTTCGCGCAACGATGCGACGAAGGCCGTCGAAGCTGTTTTCGATACGATCACCAGCACCCTTTCCAAGGGCGATGAAGTGCGGCTTGTCGGGTTTGGCACCTTCTCGGTTGCCAAGCGCAAGGCTTCCACGGGTCGCAATCCGCGCACCGGTGAGCCGATGACCATCAAGGCATCCACCCAGCCCAAGTTCAAGGCTGGCAAGGGTCTCAAGGACGCGGTCAACTAAGACCAGGTTCCGCCGGGGTACCGGGGCGCCGACCCGCGCCGAACATACAGGGGAGAATGGGCCGTCCGAATGGGCGGCCCTTTTCTTTTGGTCAGTCGCCGAAAGCCAGCAGGGCCGTTGGCGCGGCGACGGTATTGCTGCCAATCTCCCACACCAGCATTTCCCCGCGCGGATTCGACACCGGCCCTTCATCGGTGTTGTTGGCCAGGATCCTGGCGTCGGTAACGATCCGGAACGTCCCCTCAGGCTGGCGCACATCCAACTGCGGGACCTCTTCGCCGCCCTCTGCCGCACCATCGGCAAATGCGCCCATCATGCCCATAATCATTGCGCCCATCGGATTGCCGCCGGTCGGTGCAAAGCCGGGTGCGGAAATGCGCGCACGTCCATCGTCGCGCATGCGCACCTGAACGAAGGAGTTGGACATCGGCACATCCTCGAACGTGGGGAAATGGAAATCGTGACCCAGCACGCTGGTAATGGAGAAATCGACGACGAAAACCCCGTCGCCCACGAATTCCACGCTGTTCCATCCGGCCTGGCGTTCGAGCATGGCTGCCATCTCGGCAACTTCCGCCTCGTCGGACATGTCGAGGCCGCCGAACATGCCTTCCATCATCTGCCGCCCCATGGCGTCCTCACGCGCGCGTTCGGCCAATTCCTCCTCGGTGCAGGGGCGTTCCTTGCCGGTATCCGTATGGCAGGGCTCCTGCTCCTCCGCCTCCTGCGCCATCTCCGCCAGGTCGCTCATTCCCGCCATCACGATTTCGCCCTGATAGGTGAAGGCGAACTGGCGATCCTGCGTGATGTGCAGCGTGGCATCGAAAGTGCCCGGCTGAAAAAGGCAGCCGGACAAAAGCGCGCTGGATGCCAGCAGCGTGGCTCCGGCAAACAGCCGCCTTGTGCGGAAAGCTAGGCCCATGATTTCAATCCCCCATGTTGCGTGTCGCCACCGCATATAGCGCAATCGCGCCCGCGTTGGATACGTTCAGGCTCTCCATGGCTTCGCTGATGGGCAGGCGGGCCAGCGCGTCGCAGTGCTGGGTGACGTTGTGCCGCATGCCTTCGCCCTCCGCGCCCAGTACCAGGGCGACCGGTCCGGTAGGCAGGGCTTCGGCCAGCGTCGCCTCTGCCTCTCCGGCAAGGCCGATGCGCCAGTAGCCAGCCTCGGCAATATCTTCCAGCGCGCGGGACAGGTTCACCACCCGCACCCAAGGCACGATTTCCAGAGCGCCCGATGCGGACTTGCCGATCACGCCGCCCTCCGGCGGGGCATGGCGATCCTGCGTGACGATGGCGGCAGCGTCGAACGCCGCGGCAGAGCGCAGCAGGGCGCCGACGTTGTGCGGGTCGGTAACCTGGTCGAGCACGATGATCGGCCGCGCCGGATCACCGTCGAGAACGTCGGACAGGTGCAGGTCGTCCAGCGGTTCGCATTCCAGCACCAGCCCCTGGTGCGGCGCATCCTTCGCCACCAGCCGGGCGAGGTCGGTGACCTCGGCATATTCCAGCGGGAAGTCGGCGGGCAATTCGCCATCGAGCGAATCGATTCCTTCGCGCGTCGCCCACAGCTTGCGGTGCTGGCGGCGCGGATTCATCAGCGCGGCTTCCACCGCATGGCGCCCCCAGAGGCGCACGGCACCCTTGGCGGCGCGACCCGAGCCGCGTCCACCTTGCATTCGACCGGCTCTTCCGCGCAGTCGTTTCTTGTCCTTGGCCATTTTGCCTCGCTTTGTTCAAACTTTGGCGCCTCCTGCCAGCACGCCCATTGACAGGCAAGCGGCGCTTCGCCATTGGGGCGCCTCTCGGCTGGAAAGCACTCTTTTGGAGTGCGGACCCATGCGGGCGAAAACCCGCTTCCGGCAACGGTGTGGACAGGTGGCCGAGTGGTTAAAGGCAGCAGACTGTAAATCTGCCCGCGCAAGCGTACGCTGGTTCGAATCCAGCCCTGTCCACCACCGCCGGACCGAACGCCCGGAACTCCGGGCTTGTGACAGGTAGCCTTTGCTGGCTACTAGTTAAGTGGTACACACGTTGTACCACAATCCGCCGGGGTGCTCATGCTTTGACCCGGCCCCGTGCTGCCGAGGGAATAATATCGGCGGGGACGGTCCAAGAGTGGGGCCGGAACCGGAGCTCGCCGCAATGAGCGGAAGCCGTGCTCCTCACCTAAAGCGACGGAATGGGATCTATCACCTGCGTATGCGGGTGCCAGATCGTCTGCGAGACCGTGTCGGTCGGCAGGAAGTCTGCAGGTCATTGCAGACCTACTCGCCAACTGTTGCGCGCCGTCTCGCAGCCTCCGTCTCAACCAGAGTGATGGAGACATTCAAAGTGATTGACGAAAATACGAACGTAACGCCGGAGCAAGCTCGAAAGCTTATTCAAGCCTGTTTTGCCGACATTCGGCGAGAGGTTGACGAACGACCTCCCTTTGTGCCCGAGACTCATCGCCCTGACCTTGAAATCGATGAACAGCTAAATCTAAGTGATGCTGAGATCGCACGGCTCCACGACGAACTTGAGTGTAGGGCTTTCTCCGCGAAGACTGAAAGTGCAGCGCGGGCCGCCTTCGCTCTGCACGGGATTGATTTGCAATTAATTGCACCAAATTCTCGAGACCGCTTGCTCGACGGCTTCACGAGACTGTTGGTTGAATATCGACGTCTGGAACAGACTAGGTTGGTTGACCCTCTGGCTGACTACCAGCCGAGCGATCCACTTTTTCGGGAGCTTCTTCCTAATCAGTTTGCGGAGGCACCTGTCGTTGGTCATGTGGGGCCTAAGGTTGGCGGAGCTATCGCGGACTATCTCGCAGCCAAGCAACCGTCTTGGGCCAAGAAAACATTCGTAGCTCGCTCGAAGCAGCTTGGATATCTGCGCGACTTCCTCGGCCACCAAAGGTCACTAACTGCAGTGAAGGCTGCGGATATTCGACAGTTTCGTAATGCCCTCACCATGCTTCGTGCCAATCGTGGTCGAGCTAGGGAAATGACATTTCACGAGCGATTGACCGAGAACACCGGGGCGAGGGTGAGCAATAAGTCGGCGTCCATCATCTTCGAGCCTGCAAAAGCCTTCTTTCGCTGGGCAAAAGAAGAGGAGGGGATCTTAACTGAAAACCCCGCTGCAGATGTAAGATGGCAGTCAATCCCCAATGCTAACACAACCATCAAACGTCGTCCGTTCAGCGAAATGGAATTGGCGACGCTCTTTGGTTCGCCACTGTTCACGGGGTCAAAATCAGCACACCGCAGATTCCAGCCGGGCGACGTTGTCGTAGCGGACGCCAAATATTGGATACCGATTCTAGGGTATTACAGCGGGATGCGTCTCGGGGAAATTGTTCAACTACACTTGTCTGATGTAGTGCTCAACACTCACATTCCCCATTTTGACCTAAATGAAGTGTCGGGTTCAGGTGATCCCAAACACATCAAGACGGCAGCCGGCATACGGAAGATCCCGATACATCCAGACATCTTGACGCTAGGTTTCTCCGAGTTCGTTGAGAAGCGACGGAAGTGGGACAAGCCCAGCAAGCGTTTGTTCTCTGAGGTTACGCTTGGAGCAGATGGTCAGGCTTCCACCCAATTTTCAAAGTTCTTCGCCCGTTTGCTGGACACCGTGGGGTTGACCGACCTCGCTCTGACTTTTCACAGTTTCCGACATGGAATTGAGGACGCTTTCCGGAACGCCAATAGTCAGCAATACACAATCGACAGCATAATGGGCCACAGTGACGGCAAAGTTAGTTCGCTGTATGGCGAGGGCCCCAGCCTGAGTGTAAAGTTCGAGGCGGTGAGAGCAATGGCGCTACCGATCTCTCTCATCGGGATCTTGAAAGGGAAGAATCCCGAAGAGAATACGGAGGCTGAATGATGTCAAAGCCTTCAAGAACTCGGATCGCTACCACACAGGAAATATTTCACGCGGCGATTGACTCAGGGATGGCCGCATCTCTGGCGCGCACGCTCGCCGAATGCCTGTACTGGTCTCAACATTCATCTCACAAAATTGATGGTAAGACCGCTTTCTACAAGACTGGCCCGGATCTATCCAAGGTGCTTGGTTTAAGTGCACGGACAATAAATGCGCATCTCAAGCGACTTAGGGACGAAGGATTTTGGCAGATCAAGTATCGGTCTAGGCCGACACATCCTTCGCCAGTTACCTGGCTGATCATCGCAGATCGTGCTGAGGCACTCCTATCTGAGGCAGGCGAAAGTCGAAAAAGAGGTGGTTCCTCTCGCGCATTGGAAGGTGTTCGTCAGGAACCCTCGGAGGACAGAGATTGCGACATTCGAAGGTTGCGATACGGTACTACTTACAGAAACACTTCAAACCAAGAAGACAGAGAGAGAGGTTCATTCGCTTCAGAACGAGAACTCCGCAGGAAGGAACTTAACTCATCGGGAGAAGAACGTATAAAGGCGCCTAAATACCTGCGTGCTTCCAAGGAACTCGAAGAGTTTGTCCGACTGATTGCCTCGCTCTTAGCAAAGAAGAGCCTTCCGCCATGGGATATGGCTAGCCGGTACACTTGGAGCCATGCTGATGAGCTATTCTACAAGCTTCATAATACCGGCATAGCCGACCTGAAGGCTCACATTGCTTTGTTGGAAGAGATTTTCGACCGGTGGCCTGATATCAGGCTTAGCATGGACGTTAGGTATCGAGACCACAAGGTAAACGCTCTTCGGCCGAGCCCCATGGCACTAAATGACCAGTTCCATATTCTCATCGAGGCATTGGAGGATAAATCGGAGCCAATTGTGGGCTCATTGGAAGCCGGTCACTCTAATCTCGACGGCGGGTTCGGATAACATTTTTCTTTCCTGTCGCTCAAACCTGAATAGCGTTTAACACACAAACCAACCTCTATCTGTATGAGTTAAATGCAAAAATTCGTTTCTTACCTCCGTGTCTCCACCACTCGCCAGGGCGTTTCCGGTCTAGGCCTCGATGCTCAACGGCAAAGTGTAGCAACTTACCTGGCCGGAAATTCCGGAGAGCTGTTGGAGGAGTTCGTCGAGGTCGAGTCTGGCGCGAAATATCGCCGACCAATCCTCGATGCCGCGCTGGAGGCTTGCCGACGAAATAAGGCGGTTCTTGTGATAGCGAAGCTCGATCGTCTAGCTCGCAATGTAGCCTTCATTTCGCAGCTGATGGAGACGCGGGTGGAGTTCGTCGCCTGCGACGCACCTTATGCTAACCGACTGATGCTGCACATTCTATCCGCCTTCGCCGAACACGAGCGTGAGCAAGTCTCCGTAAGGACTAAAGCAGCTCTCGCCGCTGCCAAGGCCAGAGGAGTGAAACTCGGCAAGAACGGTCCCGCCTTGGCTCGTCAAAACAAAAATGCTGCAATCGAATTTGCTCAGAGCCTTCGTTCCGAATTCGAGAGTTTGTTTTCCAGCCGAAATCGAACCTACACTTCGGCCGCAGAGGAACTGAACCGACGCGATGTTCGGACCCGCGAGGGAGCGCGATGGACGGCAACTCAGGTCTCTCGGGTGCTGAACTATCTCAAACTCTGAAGCCGCTCAAACAAGGTTTGGCCGGTTGTCACCAACTCGCGCGAAATCGTGCGGATTGGGCTGAAAGAACAGGCTTTCATCCTGGGTTGACTAACACTGTCGCAGTGTCACCGTCTGGGTGTTAAAGCAGCGTCCACAATGCCTGACAGCCATTTGACATCGGATGGGGAAAGTTTCGCCAGCCGAGACCGGAGGACAGCCAATTCCGGATTATCGTTGTCTGTGAGACCGACGGTATCGTCGAACAGCGCGGCAGCGGTCACGCCAAGGGCATCGGCGAGCTTTCCGATCGTTTTAAAACTTGCGCCCGTGCCTCCGGCTTCAATGCGCGCGATCATGTCTTCGCTAAGGTCAATTTGTTCTGCGAGAGCCGCTTGGGTCAGGCCGCAGCGTCGCCGGTGAGAAGCTACGAGATTTCCAAATTGTATTTGTAGCTTCGCCATGCCGAACTCCTCGGAACGGCATAGGATTGAGGTTGGGCGCGCGGCAGGGAATGAAATTGCGGAATTGCCAGTAGGCGTAATACCATTGATAATTTGTCCAATCGATTTAGCGTATGGATGTCACCAGCCCCCAAGGGAACTCGATCGTGTTCATATCTGCCCCTTTCGCCTTCATGCTCATGGCGTCGACTTTTCAAGTGAGTGAAGAGCCCTACGGACTTCGGGGAGCGGTTGTGGGTATGACGTTAGACGCCTTCGAATCTGTCACGATACCTACAGACTCGAATGATGCCCGCCGGCTCGCTCCCGAGACTGTTTGTGAAGAGAGTGGGGCTAAATTGATTTGCCAGTGGCATGCGGGGACAATTGGCTCAGTGTTGCCAGACCGAAAAAGCCAGATGTTCACTGCGATAGGCGATGGCGGCGGCTATGTAGATTTTGAGTTCATCACGCACAACGGCGAGAGAAAGCTGGCAAAAATAATCGTCCGATCCAACATGGAGTATCTTGACGGGATGCTCATCCCGATGAGCGATGTTTACGGCACGCCTACCATCGAAAGCGAAATTGTGCAGAATGCATATGGTGCACAGTTCGAGAAGCAAACTTTCTTCTGGGCCAACTCGGTTTCGTCAATCACGCTAGAGACTAGATGTGGCAGGCTTAATTTGCTCTGCTTGGCCATAAGTCATACTGATCTGATCTCGGAACAGGAACAGCGTGACGAAGAGGAAATGGGTAGTGCCGTCGAACGACTATAGCACCGTCACGGGCTGCAATTAATTTCACTTTTGAGCAGTGAGTCAATGAATACGCTTCTCCTTATAAGGAGATGCGCATGTTCGACGTTTGGGAATCAGTCCACCAGCTAAGCCAACCGTGTTTGACCAGGGCAGCGACGGAGCCAGCAATCAGCAGCGAAGGTGTCGTCAAAGACTCGAACTTAAGATCGATCGACACCTTTCTCTGGGAGGACGTTGAAAGGGCGGTGCTAGAAGGCGGGGTACGTCCCTTTCAGCACGAGTCACTCTACACCGCTGACAAATGGTTGACGACAAGCGCACTGCAAAAGTCCATCCGGCGTGGTCATAGTGAGTTGGCTGAGCGATACGCTCGCAGCAGTGTCCGAATTGATCCGGACCACGCATTTCGCCGCCTTGCTATCATTGCGCTTGAAGATGTGGGTCTCGGCGATCTGAAATTAGTCTCAGAGACCTTAGCCATTCTCGGCAATAAGCTGCGCCGCCGATCTCTCGGCGAAGAAAGGCTAGCGGTTCACCTCGCTGTCCGAATGAGCAGCGCCATGAAAAGCCGCCTCGCATGCGACCTGCTTAGCCTAATTGAATACGACAATGAGGCCAGCAAGAAAGCGGAGCGGGTTTCGTGCCTTGATACAGTAGCTCTGTCGAACTTTGTCCGAAGGGAGAACTTTGGATCGACAACGCAACTCGTTTCGCTTTGGATGCTTCATGGAACTGACCGACTGCGCAGCCGACAATTGAATTCGATTGAAGGGCAGGGACAGCGAGGGCTGATGAGGTTGATGACCAACCTGAGTGCGCCTCTGATCTTCCATTACATCGTTCGGATGGGTCTCAGCCGCTGTCGAGATAGTCTGGCGCTACCGTATGTCTTGCTAGCACAATTCGCCGACCAGAACCCCCTGTTACGCACGGTTCGGAGTGACATACCGCGACCGGAGCTGATCGGAAGTTATCCCTCCTTCGCCTACGACATGCACACGCGGATCGGTCGTCGCGCAATTAAGAAGTTTGAAGTTAATTGCACTGAGCAGCTTCGCGCGCTGGGAGTTCGAGACGTTGGGAACCTAATTTTTGCACTTGAGGGAGGCTGTCTCGATCGTCGCTTGAGTAGCGTCGGCATTGAGCCGATTCGTTCAAGTGCCTGCGCTCTTGAGGTCTTTGGCCACGAAAACTCGATCAACGAAGATATTCTGTTCGAACTAAACCTACTTCCAAAACTCGATGCAATCCGACGCCAAGCCGCTGTCAGCGTCTGACAATGGCCTACAGAGCGCGGTCGCTACCAATCACACCTGGAGCTAGCCCATCTGGCATGTCGCCCTCTGACTGCCTTCGCCCCGACGACGAGCATCTGCCGCAGGTAGCCGGTGCATTTGCTCTGACAGCGCCCGCATGGCACTTGGCCCGATCTGCCTTCCAACCTTCCAAAACCACGTCAAGCCTCGGAAAACCCGATGATTTTTCCCTTCCATTTCCCGGTTTACCGGCCTTCCATTGGAAGGGTGGGGGATGATTTTGCCGCCTCGCTTGACGCAATTGCGACCTGTGTCGCACATCTCGCCAATGAGCATTCTGAAGCCGGACAGTGACACGACCGAGCCGATCCATTTTTCGGAAGCTTATCGCCGCGCAAAGCGCAACGTGTTGTTCTGGGCGACAACTACGATCGTCGTCGCTGCTGGCGCGCGCGCCGAACGAGACATCGAGGTGACAGGTCTCGTCAACGGCCTGGCCTTCCCGCCTTGGATGATGTTGCTCGGTCTGCTGCTCATTTTGGTGTTCATGCTCACGGGATACATCCGCGCTGAGCAGGACTTGATCAACCTCAACACCGAGGAGGTCGTTCGGCATCGGATTCGTGGAGTTATTGAACTGGTCGCCGGCCTCCGAACGACGATACTCGAACTCAGACAGGAAGCAGAGCACGAGCGATATCGCACCGAAAACCTTTTCGCTGGATCTCGGAGCGCAATCGAGAAGCTCGACACTGATCTCCAAAGCGTTTTCAATAACGAGCGCGACTTCGTCCAACACAACGTCGACATGCAAAATGCCATCAAGAACTTGGGCGACGCTCCTCCCTGGCGAGAAGTGGGGAAAATCACCCATACCTTTGGAACACGCGTCGCGGTTCAGGCACGGCAGGTGCTCGATAATTATCGCACCATCCACCACGAGTTTATTGCCAACGCACCACCCTCGTACACCAGGGAGGATCTCGACGCCCATTTCACCCAATTGCTTACGCCCATCGATGAGTTGACCGCCCGCCTGACAGGTCTCGCCAGTGCGATAAGCAAAGCACATAAAAGCTGGTTCAGATGGCATGATCGGGGGCCGGTGTGGCTCGCCTTCGCCCTCGCAATGTTTTTGGCTATCGTGCGTCTCAGCGCCAGCGAAACGCTCGATGTCTGGCTCGGCATCGCCGATCCACCGACAGAGAGTCCGGCCGAGGAGTAGACGAACCAGCATCACCACCCCTCCGGCGCGTCGTCGGGGTCGAGCCCTGCATCACCCGCACCCTGCCCGAGGTTGCCGGCCGAACCGTCCAGATCGGGATTGTTCGGCAGGTTGCCCGCCTTCGCCCCCTCCACCGTCACGCCTTCGCGCAGCGCCACGCGCAGCCACTTCATCCCGTTCGAGGCTTTCAGCAGGAAAAGCTCCTAAGAGCGGACATTCAGCTTGCGACCCGATTGCGGACATTTAACGATAACCGGTTCGACCAGAAGAGATGTTATAGCGGGCCCATGTTGTCATGGAGTATCTCCCATATGCGGGAACTCCTTTCACGGCGGGTGGCACCTCCGCCAAAACTTCCTTTGCTAGTCTGTTCAGCATTGGATTCGACGCTGCCCCACATCCTATTGTAGATATCCTCGGTTGAATAGTTTCCGGTGGTCGTTTCTTGCCACACATTTGTTTCGACACTCTGAGGATAGGTCGCGTATCGACTAAATTGATTGTTGAGGTACATTGCGAAAAGATCATCGCAATAATCTTCTGCCACTGCCTGCGCTGCTGCCCGGTTCCCATAACGCTCTTGAACCTGCCAAACACCCGGGCTTGAATGCACGTATTCGACGCGGTCAGGATATTGAACCGCACACGTGAAATGCATCACCATGCGGTGCGGGTATCGGGAATCGCTGCTACCGCCTTGATAGTCACGACGAGCACCGCGTGACGAGTTGGCGCTGTCATAGAAGGCGCCATTGTTGGTGGCTACAACGTAATCATTCTCAGGGGGATCAAACCGCCCTTCATATGCCAGTTCGAAATTGTCATTGGGTCCGATAAAGCTGATCGTATAGCCTCTGCCTCGATCATCAATTTCAATTTCGTTGTCGTCATCTATGTCAAGTCGCTGGCTGCGGCCCCTTGTATGGAGCGTCACACGATAATCCGATAACAAACGCCGCAGCCGCGGTGTGAAATAGACTTCTTCGCGATCACCCACCGGATTGCCATTAGCGTCGACCAGATCGCGTGCCAGAGTCCATCGCAGGCGAGCTGCATTGCCTTCTGAATCATTGCCATCCCAAAAGCCCCCTGTTGGCTGCTGTTCAGCCGAACCGTCCCAGTAGTCACCCCGGTTGCCCGTATCGCTGCCTGCCCAGAAGTCTCCGCCACCGCCGGTCGATCCCGCCACATTGTTACGAGTCGCAATGTTCTGCGCATTTCCAGACCAGTACAAATCCGTGTCTGATTGGTCGGCCCTCGCGTTTCCGCCCACCCCGTCAGAACCCCCAGACCAAAAGTCGTCATCTGCACCAGCGTCCGCTAAGTCGCAGTCAGGGTGGGGCGTATAATGTTCATCCATCGCCACCTCGCTGCATGCCTCCGGCGTAACTGCAGCGGCTTCTTGCGCCTCAAGACCAGTCGGTGGCCCAGCCGCCACGAGCACCAATGTAGCTGCACCAACGAGTAACGGCTGACGGTGGCTGAGCTTTATCATGATTGCGCAGCCTATGCTCTGCATTTTATAATGCAAGTGTATCAAACAAATGTAATCCTTGGAGACTTGCTTCCGTGGCTGCATGGCGTAGACTGGTTCCTCAAGGGGAAAGCATGCACAAAATACTTATTGCTATCTTTGCAATGCTCGCGATTACGACCAGCGCGAAAGCTCAATCAGCGCAAGACAACCGTGCGCGCGCCCAGTACCTTGCGGCTGAAGCTTCGTATGATCGCGGTGACTATGAAGCGGCCTTGCGCTCAGAGGAGCAGGCGCGGGAAATCCTAGGTCAAGACAATGCGCTTTTAGCTGCGATGCGCGTGCGGATTTATTCGAGACAAGGTTGGGTGTTCAGTGCGCGCGACGCGCTCGAACAATTCTACCAATACGATGCATCGCCAGAGTTACTGCGCGAGATCGGCCAAGTGGAAAACAATCTACCCGCTCCGTCTGCTACGGCAGCGTTCGATGAAGCTGTCGCGGCCAACCGAAGGGCCGACTACACGCTTGCCGCTAGGGCGTACGAATTTGCCTGCGAAAGCGGAGAAGATCATGGCTGTTTCGGACTAGCTTATGCCTATAGCAATGGCCTCGGGGTCGAACAGAATGGCGAGCGATCAGTGCGGCTCTATGAACCACTTTGCGACGCCGGCAACGAATACGCGTGTGCAAATCTGGGTTCTGTTTATCTCAACGGCGGTACGATGCCGCCAAATTATGAACGTGCTGCGCATTTTTGGCGGAGAGCGTGCGATGGCGGATATTCGCTCATGTGTTGGCGAGCGGGAGACCTTTATTCAAATCCAGCTCATGGGTTTTACGATGCTACGCTTGCAACCTCGTTACTCGCGCAGGGATGCGAGTTGAGAAACTCAGAATCTTGTGAGGCTCTTGAAGCGATAAAGTGAGCCATTGCGGGCTTCAGAAGAAAGGGTGCGAAATTGAGGTTCCAAAAGCCTATCATCGGTATCTCTGCCACGAACTCTGCGCCCGGGCGGGCCCGCCCGTGAAAAAAATGCTCCTCGGCCGTTCGATTGCGACCGTATTTCACGACCTCCTTGGTGCATGAACTGGACCACCATTACAGTGTCGATTTGCTCGCCGCTGACGAGGCGGATTCAGAATCCGCCAAGGTAAACCAACCACCAATATTCGATTCAGCCTAAGCGTCAGGAGAATTACCGTGCGTCCCCTTGTCTTCCTTACATCGCTCGCCGCTCTGCCCGTGATGATGGCGGCACCAGCATCGCCGGTGGTTGCCCAGTCCGCCGCCGAAAATCGCGCCAGGGCGCACGTCTTCGCGGCAGAGGAAGCATTTGCGCGGGGTGACCTTGACGGGGCAGCGCAGTCGATCATTGCTGCCGAAGAAGCGCTTGGGTCGACCAACGCGTTGATCGAAAGCTGGAAGGCGAAGATCAGCTTTGAGCGTGGACAGGATGAGTTAGTACTGGCGGTGATCGAGCGTTTCTACGCGCACCAGTCTTCGCCGCAGCTCGCCGCCGAGATGGCTGGGCTTGAGCGCGAGGCGGCGACCCGGCTTGAGCAGCGGCGTGCTGCGGAGGCTGCCAGGGAGGCGGAAGAGAGAGAGGCGGAACGCCGCGCCGCCGCCGAGGCGGATGCGGCTCATGCGCGTGACGTTTCGATACTCTCCCGGATGGCAGACGAGGTCGATCCCTTCGAGATTAGAAGTAGCACGGCGCTCGAAATACCCCCTGAGCTGGAGGGCTCGGAGGGAAGGCCCTACGGCATCCCGTCGCCGGGAGGTGGGTACTTCATAGCCTATCAAGGAGACTATGGATCGTTCAGGCCATGGACCAGCGCTAGGTTAGTTCGCGCCTTCGCTCGTGACGGCACGTCGCGTTGGGATCACTATGTTGGCACGCAAAAGGCCCGGTTCGTACCTCTGGCCGAATTGGAAGCCATTATTGGCGGCCAACATATCAATTCACGTGGTGAGTTGCGTCCGGCCCCACATGCAAATTATTTTCGTGCAAATTACGCGGGCAAGCCACCATTTCCCATGTCGTCGGCGGGCGACTATATGTGGGCGCTCGGGCCCGACCTCGTGGTCGAGCAGACCGGCGGCGCGCGTCAGAATAGCGCAGGCAATCTGGTCCGTTACCACCATCGCGATGGACGGGTCACGAACGGTGTGCGCTGGAACGGGTGGATCGACATGGCCTGGCCTACACCCGAGGGGCCGCGGTTTCTGGTCGGTATAGGGCCGTATTACAGCGACGAAATGGTAATGTTTGATGCCCAGGGTAACAGGCTCATGGCCCTGCCCATGAAAGCGAGCGGCAAATCCGCCTGGAACTACTATCCGCTTCCCGGAGGCGATCTGTTGGCGGCGATATCTGTCCAGTATAACTCGTATACGCAACGCGACTGGCGACATTTCATCGTACGCTTGGATTACGACCGGCCGGGTCGGATCGCCTTCGTGCAGAAGCTCGAAGATAACTCTGGCATTCCTTACATTCTCGATGCGTCGGACGATCATTTCACAATCCTGCAGGCTCATGAAATCAAGACATTCTGGCGACCAGACTAATCGGCGTCAGACTCGGGCGAATGGCTCTGCCGCGCTTCCAGTGCTCGCCTAGCGATAGCAGAACTGTCAGATACCCTCTGTATGATAACCCGTGCTCCCGTCGCCTATGCCCAAGAGCAACCCTTCTAGATGGTTAAGCTCGACATCGAAGTTTCCAACGAAAAGCGCGATCCTGGTCAAGATCGTTTCGGCCGTATCTTCCATTGACCGAGACTACAGCGAGTTGATCAAAGATCATGGGGAGGGCGAGGTTTCGCAGGGCGCGGGGGCCGGCAGGGAAACAGTCAAGTCCTGAAAGCATATGTCAGGTTTCGGAGGGCAATAGGGCCGATATCACCGCGAATGGGCCGCGTAGCCATCCATCAAATGCTGAATAACGGCAGCTTTCGGGATCCGCTGACGACATCTCGAATAGTCATTATGAGGGCGCAAAGCCGACATTCGGAATCTCAACCGCGTGAAATTAACTTCACTTCCCAGCTGAGCCTAGACTGCTACGCTTTTGCTACACAACCTAGCTACACAAAGGTTCGGCAGCTTGCGGAAAACCGCCACCTATCAACGAATTTCGAACTCCGGTTCGAATCCAGCCCTGTCCACCACCGCTCTCACGAAACAGAAACGACCGCCGCAGCTTTCGCTGCGACAGCCGCTCCCGCTCTCCTACCCAGTGGTGTCAGTGGTTCTGCTTGGCCAGTGCCCGGGCGCGGTGCAGCACGGGTTCGGTATAGCCGGACGGCTGCTTCGTGCCTGAGACGATCAGTTCACGCGCGGCATTGAGGGCAATGGATTGGCGCGCGTTCCCTGCCATCGGACGGTAGGTCGGGTCACCGGCGTTCTGCGCGTCGACCTTTGCCGCCATGCGATGCAGCGCGTCATCGACCATCAGCCTGTCCACGATGCCGTGGTGCAGCCAGTTGGCGATGTGCTGGCTGGAAATGCGCAGCGTGGCGCGATCTTCCATCAGGCCCACATCGTTGATGTCCGGCACCTTGGAACACCCGATACCGGCATCGATCCAGCGAACCATGTAGCCGAGGATTCCCTGCACGTTGTTATCCAGTTCGGCGGACACTTCCTCGGCGGACCAGTCGGTGTCCTCCGCCAATGGCACGGTCAGCAGCTTTTCCACCGGCACGATGCGCTCCTCGGCACGCTCGCGCTGGCGTTCTGCCACGTCGCAGCGGTGATAATGCGTCGCGTGAAGCGTTGCGGCGGTGGGCGAGGGTACCCAGGCTGTGCTCGCCCCGCTCATCGGGTGCCCGATCTTTTCCGCCAGCATCGCCTGCATCCGGTCCGGCGCGGCCCACATGCCCTTGCCGATCTGCGCTCGTCCGGCAAAGCCGCAGGCAAGGCCGATCTGCACATTGCGATCCTCGTAAGCGGCGATCCACTCGGCCTGCTTGATTTCCGCCTTTGGCAACATGGGGCCCGCGAGCATCGAGGTGTGGATCTCGTCGCCCGTGCGGTCGAGGAAGCCGGTGTTGATGAAGAACACGCGGTCCTTCACCGCATGGATGCAGGCCGCAAGGTTGGCGCTGGTGCGCCGTTCCTCGTCCATGACGCCGATCTTCACCGTATTGCGTTCGAGGCCAAGCATATCCTCCACGGCAGCGAACACGCTGTTCGCAAAGGCGCATTCCTCGGGCCCGTGCATCTTGGGCTTCACGATATAGATCGAGCCGGTCCGGCTGTTGCGCAGGCGTCCAAGGCCCTTAAGGTCGTGCAGGCCGATCAGCGCGGTGATAGCAGCGTCCAGCAGTCCCTCGAAAATCTCGGAGCCATCGGGCAGGCGCACAGCCGGGTTGGTCATCAGGTGGCCCACGTTGCGCACCAGCAGCAGGCTGCGGGCGCGCAGTTCGTGCTCGTCACCTTCAAGGTCCCGCCAGGTGCGATCGGGATTGGCGGTGCGAACCACCTTGTTATCCCCCTTGGTAAAGCTGGCCACCAGATCGCCGCGGAGCGCACCCAGCCAGTTGCGATAGGCGGCAACCTTGTCTTCCGCATCGACGGCAGCGACCGAATCTTCCAGATCGACAATCGTGGAAAGCGCCGATTCCAGCCGCACATCGGCAATCCCGGCGGGATCGCTGCTGCCAATTTCGTGCGCAGGATCGATAACGATCTCGATATGCAGGCCGTTGTTGCGCAGCAGCAGGTTGTCACCGATGGTGCCGACCACCTGGGAGGGGTCTGCCAGTTCGGGCACACCGCCCATCCAGTCGCGCCAGCTACCGATTGCGAGAGGAGCGGCTTCGTCGAGGAAGTCCTTGGCCCAGGCGATCACCTTTGCGCCGCGCTGCGCGTCGTAACCGGCCCCGGCAGGCGTGGTGCCGTCCAGCGCATCGGTGCCATAGAGGGCATCGTAAAGGCTGCCCCAGCGCGCGTTCACGGCGTTGAGGACGAACCTGGCGTTGAGTACGGGCACCACCAGCTGCGGCCCGGCGATGCTGGCGATTTCGCTGTCGACCTTTGCCGTGCCGATCGTGAACGGCTCCGGCTCCGGTGTCAGGTAATTCATCTCGCGCAGCAGGCGAGGCGGGACGCCGGTACCGGTTTCGGGATTCTCACGGTGCCAGCTGTCGATCTCGTCTTGGAACATCCGGCGCTTGTCGAGCAGGTCCCGGTTCTGCCGGGTGAACCGCGCAGTCAGGTCGGCAAGGCCGCCCCAGAAACGATCGGCGTCGATCTCGGTACCGGGCAGGGCTTCGTTCTCGATGAAGTCTGCCAGCACCGGATCGACGGCCAATCCCGCGCGCTGGACGAAGGTATTCTCCGTTCCCGCGCGCGGTGAGGGGGCATCGCTTTGCAGTTTCTGGCCAAGCGATGCAGTGGTCATCGGCCGAACCGCCCCATGCGGTGGTGCAGGTTCACAAGCTTGCGCGTCTCGGCGTTGTCTTCTCCGTCGCGGATGGCCACTGCCAGCGCATTGCGGATGAGGGTGAAATCCTCGGTCGAGAAGACCGGGCGTGCCATTGTCGGTTCTGCCATTTTACTTCTCCTTCTTCTTCACGCTTGCGCGGTTGTCAGGCCGCAAACTGGTTCATGGTGTTGTTTTCGCCGCCGGCCTTCAGGGCCGCCTCTCCGGCAAAAGCTTCCTTGTGGTCGTCCCCGATGTCGGAACCGGCCATGTTCTGGTGCTTCACGCAGGCGATGCCCTGGCGGATCTCCTCGCGCTGCACCTGCTTGACGTAGCCGAGCATCCCTTCCTCGCCGAAATAGCGCTTGGCGAGGTTATCGGTGCTGAGCGCAGCCGTGTGATAGGTCGGCAGGGTGATCAGGTGGTGGAAGATGCCGGCCCTCGCGGCGCCATCGCGCTGGAAGGTGCGGATCTTTTCGTCGGCTTCCTTCGCCAGTTCGGTGTCGTCGTAGTGCTGGCTCATCAGCATGTCGCGTTCGTACATCGCCGTGTCCTTGCCCGCCGCTTCCCAGGCATCGTAGATTTGCTGACGGAAGCTCAGCGTCCAGTTGAAGCTGGGCGAGTTGTTGTAGACGAGCTTTGCATTGGGCACGACTTCACGGATGCGGTCCACCATGCCGGCGATCTGCTCCACGTGCGGCTTTTCGGTTTCGATCCAGAGCAGGTCGGCACCGTTCTGCAGCGCAGTAATGCAATCGAGAACGCAGCGATCCTCGCCCGTCCCGGGGCGGAACTGGAACAGGTTCGAGGGCAAGCGCTTGGGGCGCACCAGCTTGCCATCGCGGTTCATAAGCACGTCGCCCTGGTTCCCTGCGCCTTCCACGGGTTCACAGTCCAGGAAGCTGTTGTACTGGTCGCCAAGGTCGCCCGGTTCACGGGTGAAGGCGATCTGCTTGGTGAGGCCGGCACCCAGCGAATCGGTGCGCGCGACGATGATTCCGTCGGGCACGCCTAGTTCGAGGAAGGCGTAGCGGATCGCGCGGATCTTCTGCAGGAAGTCCTCGTGCGGAACGGTAACCTTGCCGTCCTGGTGGCCGCATTGCTTCTCGTCGGAAACCTGGTTCTCGATCTGCAGCGCGCAGGCACCAGCCTCAATCATCTTCTTCGCCAGCAGGTAGGTTGCCTCTGCATTGCCGAAGCCCGCATCGATATCGGCGATGATCGGCACCACGTGCGTTTCAAAGTTATCGATGGCCTGCTGCGCCTTGGCTGCGGCAGCTTCGTCGCCTGCCTTGCGGGCGCGGTCCAGATCGCGGAAAAGGCCGCCCAGTTCGCGAGCATCGGCCTGGCGCAGGAAGGTGTAGAGCTCTTCGATCAGCGCCGGAACGCTGGTTTTTTCGTGCATGGACTGGTCGGGGAGGGGGCCGAATTCGCTGCGCAGGGCGGCAACCATCCAGCCGGAGAGATAGAGATAGCGCCCCTTCGTCGTGCCGAAATGTTTCTTGATGGAGATCATCTTCTGCTGGCCGATGAATCCGTGCCAGCAACCGAGCGACTGGGTGTATTGCGCCGGATCCTTGTCATAGGCCTCCATGTCGGCACGCATGATCTTTGCCGTGTAGCGAGCAATGTCGAGGCCGGTCTGGAAGCTGTTCTGCGCACGCAGGCGGGCGGCGAATTCGGGGTCGATGCCCTGCCAGTCAGCGCCGTGCTTGTGCTTGATGCCGGTCTGGCGGTGAATTTCTTCGAAATATGTCATTGCGGTACGATCCTTGTAGAATTCTTGGCTTACCGCGCTTGTGCCAACTGGGATCGTCGCCGTCGTGTGTTTCGATGTAATGTTGTCGAACTTTACAAGATTTGCGTGTAAGGTTGTAAAGTTCGACACTTTCCACGGAACCACGCATGGCTGTCAAGACACTCTACCTCGGGCCCCGGCTGAAGAAATTGCGCCGCGAGCTTGGACTTACCCAGGCCAACATGGCGAGCGATCTCGATATCTCGGCCAGCTACATCGCCTTGATGGAGCGCAACCAGCGGCCGGTAACTGCAGAGATGCTACTGAAGCTCGCCACTACATATCGCATAGACGTGGCCGACCTGGCAGATGGCGACGCGGACGAGACTGCAGCACGGTTGCAATCGGTCCTGCGTGATCCGTTGTTCGCCGACATCGCGATAGAGCCGCTCGACATTGAAGACATTGCCACCAGCTATCCCGGCATGGCGGAAGCGATCCTTCGCCTCCATACCGCCTTTGGAGAAGAGCAGCTCGTGCTGGCCGAACGCCGCGATTTGTCGGAGGAACAGGGTAGCGGGGCTGTGGCGAGCGATCCGGTGGGAGAGGCCCGCGCATTCCTGGCGGCGCGCCGCAATTGCTTTCCGGAACTGGACGACAGCGCGGCGGCGCTTGCGCGCAAGCTCGATTCCTTCGCCGCCATGCAGGATCACCTTTTCGAGCAGCACCAGCTCGAACTGCGTCTTACCGACGATGGCCTGCTGCGCGGCGCGCTACGCTGGCACGATTACCACCGCCGCCGGATCCATATCTCGGAACGGATCGACCAGGCCGGGCGCCGTTTCCAGGCCGCCTTGCAGATCGCCATCATCGAGCAGGAGCAGCCGATTGCGCGGATCGTTTCGGAAAGTCGGCTGGGCAGCGACGATGGCAAGCGGCTGGTGCGCCGCGCCCTGCAATCCTACTGGGCCGCTGCCCTGCTGATGCCCTACCGCGCTTTTGCCAAGGCAGCGGCGGACATGCGCCATGACGTAGAGGCACTGTGCTCCCGCTTTGCTGTCAGTTTCGAACAGGCGGCCCACAGGCTCACCACCCTTCAGCGACCCGGAGAAGAAGGCGTGCCGTTCTTCTTCCTGCGGGTCGACCGCGCGGGCAACGTGTCGAAGCGCCTGGACGGGGCCGGCTTCCCCTTCGCGCGCCACGGGGGCGGATGCCCCTTATGGAACGTCCACACGGTTTTCGACCAGCCCAATACGGTGGACGCGCAGCTGATCGAGTTGCCCGACGGAGAACGTTACGTGTCCATCGCCCGCACCGTGCGGGGCGGGGGCGGGGCGTTCGGTGTGCCGCGGGTGGTGCGCTCCGTCGCGATTGCGTGTTCCGCCTCGCATATGGACAAGCTGGCCTATGGCGAAACGCTGGCAGCGGCGGAGCCGACCCCGATCGGCGTTGCCTGCCGGCTCTGTCACCGGCCCCGCTGCATCGCCCGTTCCGCGCCGCCGATGGGGCGCGAGATCGTGCCGGTCCGTTACCGCGAAAGCGGCGTGCCGTTCGACTTCTCGATGGAATAGCGCAAGCGGGTTTACGGCTTCGGGAGGCTCGCCAGCTTTTCGGTAACCAGTTCGCGCACGTTCACCTTCGCCTTCATGCGCGCGGCCAGCAATGCGGTGCCGCTGATCTTGCGCTGGGCGAAAAGGATTTCAGCGGGCGGCAAGTGCCATGCCGCGCGATCCTGGGCGATGGCGATCCCTTCCTCGCGAATGGTTTTGACAAAAGCCCGGTCGCCGAAATCGAACAGGCCCGGGCGCGAAAGTTCGGCGACGATCACCGAGATGATCCTGTCCAGTCCGTCGCGATGGGTATCCGCGGCGTGCCGGGACAGGAAGCCAGCCGCAATCGCGGCCTCCGCGATGGCTGCGTGATCCTCGGCAAGGCCAGCTTCCAGAAGCGTGCGATAATTCTCGGCTACGTGCGGGGGCACTTCTCGCGCCGCGCCGAAATCGAGCAGCACGAGCCGGGTGCCGTCTTCGGAGATACGGTAGTTCGCAAAATTGGGATCGGTCTGCATCAGGCGGAAGTCGAACAGTTCGCGCAGCACGAGGGAAATGAGCCTTTCCATCATGGCATTGCGGACATCGTGCGGCTCTTCCTCAAGGCTTTCGATCGGTCTGCCGGGGACGAAATCCATCGCCAGGACATTCGTCGTCGTCAGGTCCTCGTGAAAATCGGGCACGATATAATCGTCCTCACCGGCCAGCAGTTCGCGGAAGGCCCGCATCTGCCGTGCTTCGCGCTGGTAGTCCGCTTCTTCGTGCAGCTGCGTCTTGGCTTCTTCCAGCAGCGGGGCAATGTCCAGTTCCTTGGGCAGCAGGCCGGAAACGCGAAGCAGGGTGGCGACATTGTCGACATCGGCATCGATCGATTCGCGAACGCCGGGATATTGCACCTTGATCGCCAGGTCGCGTCCGTCGCGGGTCGTGGCCCGGTGAACCTGGCCGATCGACGCGGCCGCGAGTGGGCGCGGATTGAAATACTTGAAGTCTCGCCGCCAGCCCGTGCCCCAATCCTTCGCCAGCACGGCCTCAAGCTGCTTTGGCGGCATGGAATGGGCGTTTTCGCGCAGGCGCGCCATAATCTGCGCGAGTTCCGGTGGCAGGATATCGCCGGCGTCCATCGACACCATCTGGCCCAGCTTCATTGCCGCGCCGCGCAGTTCGGAGAGGCGATCGGCCACCCGGCCGACATTGCCTGGTGTCAGCAGCAATTCATTCAGGCGGGGGCGTTTCCCCTCGGCCAGGCGCCTTGCCCCCTCGGCCACGATGCCGCCTGCCAGTCCGCCCGCGAGCCGCCCGAATTGCCCCATGCGGGCGCGGCGGCTACCGGGAACGGCGCGTGTGTCGGCATCGTTATAGTCATCTGACATTGTGCCCAAATGGTGTGCATAATCGGCAAAGGCCAGCGGGTACAAAAGGCGGTATCGCTTGTGACCATCGTGGCAAGAGCATAGGTAGGGGCGATGGCTGGTGAACTTAGAGACAACCGCGGTCGCGGCGATGCCGAATGGGGGTTGCCCCCGATTCATCCCGAGGGCCGCAAGTTTGGAATGATTGCCGCCGGGGTGGCGCTGGCCTTCCTGCTGATCTTCGATTGGGACTGGCTGGGCTGGCCGCTGCTGCTGCTGTCTGTAGGCGTCTTCGCATTTTTCCGCGATCCGGAGCGGGTCGTGCCACAGGGCGAACGGCTGATGGTTTCCCCGGCAGACGGACTCGTGTCCCTGATCGCCCAGGTCGTTCCGCCGCCCGAATTGCAGAATTCCTCGGAGGATACCGGGCGCGGGCTGGGCAAGGATCCCGTCACCCGCATTTCCATCTTCATGTCGGTGTTCGACGTGCACATCAATCGCTCGCCGATCCCGGGCACCATCCGGCGCATCGTCTACATTCCCGGCGCCTTCATGAACGCCGACCTCGACAAGGCAAGCGAAGAGAACGAACGCCAGCACGTGCTTGTAGAGCGCGGAGACGGCACCACGGTCGGCTTTACGCAGATTGCCGGACTGATCGCGCGTCGCATCGTGCCTTTCGTGAAGCCGGGCGACACTGTCGCCGCAGGGCAACGGGTGGGGCTGATCCGCTTCGGTAGCCGGGTGGATGTCTATCTGCCTGCGGGAACGGAGCCAAAAGTGCTGCTGGGGCAGCGCGTAATTGCAGGTGAAACGGTGCTGGCCGAAATCGGCACGGCTGGTCTGCTGGAAGGAGTAAGCCAGTGAGGCCGGGTGAAGACGACAGTATCGCTTATGACGACGATGACACGGTAAGTGCAGGGCCCGCATGGCTGGGGCCCAAGGCCAGTGAGCACGAGCGGGTAACGCGCTCTCGCGCCGGCAAGGGCCTGTCCCTTCGGGCAGTGCTGCCCAATGCCATTACCGCCGCCGCGCTGTGTTCGGGCCTTACCAGCATTCTCTTTGCTATCGGAAACCAGTGGCCGCAGGCGGTATTCGCCATGATCCTGGCAGGTGTTCTTGATGCCATGGATGGCCGCATCGCACGGTTGCTGAAGGCGCAGTCGCGTTTCGGTGCGGAACTGGACAGCCTTTCCGATTCCGCCAGCTTCGGCATCGCCCCGGCTCTGGTGCTGTACCTGTGGGCGCTGGTGGACGCGCCGCGCCTAGGCTGGCTGGCGGCGCTCGCCTATGCCATCTGCTGTGCCTTGCGCCTGGCCCGCTTCAACGCGCAGATCGACGTGGATGACCAGCCGCACAAGTCCGCCGGATACCTGACGGGAGTCCCTGCACCGATGGGGGCAGGCTTTGCCTTCATGCCGGTCTACCTGTGGCTGGCCACGGGCGAAGCAATTTTCCGCGAGCCGTTGCTCGTCGGACCGTGGATCATACTGGTGGCAATTCTGATGGTCTCGAACATGGCCACGCCAAGCTGGAAATCCCTGGCCCCCTCAGGCGATTTCAAGCTGGCCTTCATAGCGCTGGCAGGCTTGCTGGTGGGTGGCCTGCTGATCGAAACGTGGTGGACGCTTGTGCTGATCGGCGTTGTCTACATGGCGCTGATCGTCTGGTCGGTTACCGGATACGCCAAGGTCAAGCGAGAACGCCGGGCCGAGGTATCCGACGATACGCCGGAAACCGGTGAAACGGCTATGCCGCCAGCATCGCGAAAGCCTCTTGCGGTCGACGAAGTAGACGCGGCTCTGTCGGGGAAGGGCGACCGATAGCGGCCAGTTCACGGCGGGTCTCACCCCAGCGGATCACGCCGTAACGGATGCAGGCGTGGCAGGAGAGGAGCGAAAGCGCCGCGACGAAGCCGAAGAAGATGGAGAGTGCGATGGCCGTGGTCATTGTTCCGGATCCTGCGTTTGTTCCTGTTGCGTTCTTTGTTCCACTTTTGTTCCGCAGGGTCAACACTTTTGTTCCGCTTGTGTTCCGTGACTGTGATTTACGGGTGGATTTCCTCGCAATGCTCCGCTAATGGCGCCCACGCCTGAAGGGCAGAAACGATTCCCGTTTCGGCCGAAGAGGGCAAATCCACATGGAAGGCACTGACATACCGGTGCCGCCCGCGGATAATGTCCGTGGGCCGGTTCCCCGTCTTCCAGAGGCTTAACCGGAAAGGAATTTACTTATGGCGGCTCCTACCGTCACGATGCAGGAATTGATCGAGGCCGGCGCACACTTCGGCCACCAGACCCACCGCTGGAACCCGCGGATGAAGCCGTACATCTTCGGCAGCCGCAACGGTGTTCACATCATCGACCTGTCGCAGACCGTTCCCCTGATGGCGCGTGCGCTGGACTTCGTGTCCTCCACCGTGCGTGCAGGCGGCAAGGTGCTGTTCGTCGGCACCAAGCGCCAGGCGCAGGAGCCGATTGCTCAGGCCGCACGCGCCTGTGGCCAGCACTTCGTCAACCACCGCTGGCTGGGCGGCATGCTCACCAACTGGAAGACGATTTCGGGCTCCATCCGCGAACTGAAGAACCTGGAAGAGCAGCTGGCCGGTGACACCAGCCTGCTGACGAAGAAGGAAGTCCTTCAGCTGACGCGCAAGAAGGACAAGCTGGAACTCTCCCTGGGCGGCATCCGCGACATGGGCGGCATTCCGGACGTGATGTTCGTGATCGACGCCAACAAGGAAGATCTCGCCATCAAGGAAGCCGGCGTGCTCGGCATACCCGTGATCGCCGTGCTCGACACCAATGTCGATCCCAGCGGCATCGCCTTCCCGATCCCCGGTAACGACGACGCCAGCCGCGCCGTGCGCCTGTATTGCGACGCCGTCGCCCAGGCCGCGACCACCGGCAAGACCGAAGGCGTGGTGGATTCGGGTGCCGACATCGGCGCCATGGATGCACCGCCTGCCGAAGCTGCCGTGGCCGAAGACGCCAAAGCCGACGCCTGATCCGGTCGTGATGCGCGCCGCGTAAGCTGCGCGTCACAATCTACGCACAATGGGCCGGTTCACGCATCGCCGTGAACCGGCACAAAACCAATCTGAAGGAATAGAAACATGGCTGCATTTTCCGCATCCGATGTGAAAGCCCTGCGCGAGAAGACCGGCGCGGGCATGATGGACGCCAAGAAGGCTCTGGAAGCCGCCGATGGCGATATCGAAGCCGCGATCGACGCGCTGCGCGCCAAGGGCCTTGCCACCGCGCAGAAGAAGTCCAGCCGCACCGCGGCCGAGGGCCTCGTTGGCGTTGCCGTGGAAGGCACCAAGGGCGTTGCCGTCGAAGTGAACTCCGAGACCGACTTCGTCGCCAAGAACGAGAAGTTCCAGGATTTCGTCCGCAAGACCACCGACGTGGCTCTGGGCATGGACACCGACGACGTGGAAACGCTGAAGTCCGCATCCTACCCCGACGGCGGCACCGTGGCCGAGAAGCTGACCGACAACGTCGCCACCATCGGTGAGAACCAGCAGGTTCGCCGCATGAAAAGCGTGTCTGTCTCCAACGGCCTGATCGTGCCTTACATGCACAACGCGCAGGCTCCGAACCTCGGCAAGATCGGCGTGCTCGTCGCTCTGGAATCCGAAGCCGGTACTGACGTTCTGGAACCGCTGGGCAAGCAGCTGGCCATGCACATCGCCGCCGCTTTCCCGCTGGCGCTGACCGCCGAAGACCTCGACCCCGAAGTGATCGAGCGCGAGCGCAAGATCGCTGCCGAGAAGGCTGCCGAAAGCGGCAAGCCCGAAAACGTGCAGGAAAAGATGGTCGACGGCGCAATCAAGAAATACGCCAAGGAGAACGCTCTCCTCAGCCAGGTCTACGTGATCGACAACAAGACCGCGATTGCTGATGTGGTCGCCGCTGCCGGCAAGGAAGCCGGCAAGGAAATCGTCCTCAAGGACTATGTCCGCTTCCAGCTGGGCGAAGGCATCGAGAAGGAAGAAAGCGACTTCGCCGCAGAAGTCGCCGCTGCCGTGGGCGGCTGATCGGACTTACATCCGAAAGCTTTTCAGGGGCCGCCGGACTTTCGGGTTCGGCGGCCTTTTTGCTTTCAGCCGAGCTGGTCTTCCAGCGAACGCGTGCGTTCGGTCACGACATCCCCGGTGTGTTTGGTGGCGGCAGGTTCGATCAGCAGGACCCAGCACTCCTCTTCGGCTACGGGGTTGTGCATCGTTCCTTTCGGCACTGTCAGTACATCGCCCTCTTCAAGAAGGACTTCGCCGTCCTCGAACTGCATCAGCAGCGATCCGCGAACGATATGGAACAGTTCGTCCTCGTTTTCGTGCGCGTGCCACACGAATTCACCTTTCAGCTTCGCAATCTTGAGTAACTGATCGTTCACTTGGCCAATCACCCTGGGTGACCAGTAGTCCGTCACGCGGTCGAACGCGGCAAGCAGATTGAACGGCTGGTGCAAGAGAGTCTCCGTTGGGTCTTCGGGCAGAGACAGAAAGGTGTGCGAGCTTGTTCGACTTGGCAA
This sequence comes from Aurantiacibacter zhengii, assembly GCF_003584125.1. GTDB lineage: Bacteria > Pseudomonadota > Alphaproteobacteria > Sphingomonadales > Sphingomonadaceae > Alteraurantiacibacter > Alteraurantiacibacter zhengii. The sequence goes on along the minus strand of NZ_QXFL01000006.1, from coordinate 170,630 downwards.
ACGGAATTTCTTCCGATGAAGGCACGCAAGCATTCTCGCGCGGGCTTCGCCACTTGGCATCAAGCCATGTCCGCTCTAGAAGCCCGCAAACCCCGCTGCCCGATAGGAATCTGCCCCCATGCTCTTGCCCGACGCCAAACGCATCCTGCTCAAGCTTTCGGGCGAGGTGCTGATGGGAGAGCAGGAGTTCGGCATTGACCCGGCCTACGTGCTGCGCCTGGCTGAAGAGGTGAAGGCAGCCCGGGAGACAGGGCTGGAAATCTGTCTTGTCATCGGCGGCGGCAATATCTTCCGCGGCATGGCGGGCGCGGCTCAGGGGATGGACCGTGCGCAGGCCGATTACATGGGCATGCTGGCGACGGTGATGAATGCGCTGGCCATGCAAAGTGCGCTGGAGCAGCTGGGCGTCGACACCCGCGTGCAGAGCGCCATCCAGATGGACCAAGTTTGCGAACCGGTGATCCGCCGCCGGGCAGAACGTCATCTTGCCAAGGGCCGCATTGTCATTTTCGCAGCCGGCGTGGGCGCACCCTATTTCACTACTGACAGCGGTGCAGCCCTGCGCGCGGCGGAACTGCGCTGCGATGCGCTGCTGAAAGGCACCAGCGTCGACGGAGTGTACGATGCCGACCCCAAGCGCGACCCCGATGCCACCCGTTTCGAGACAGTCACCTATGACAAGGTGCTGGCAAATAACCTGAAAGTCATGGATGCTTCTGCTGTTGCCCTGTGCCGCGACAACGCCATTCCCATCGTGGTCTTCTCGATCCGCGAACGGGGCAATGTGGCGCGGGTGCTGGCGGGCGAGGGCGTGCAGACGATTGTAAAGAAGGATTGAGAGCGATGAAATACGACAAGGCCGATATCGAGCGCCGCATGGCTGGCGCCGTGGAGAGCCTGAAGGGGGATCTTTCAGGCCTGCGCACGGGCCGCGCCAATACCGCGCTGCTCGATCCCGTGGTGGTCGAAGTCTATGGCTCGATGATGCCGCTGAACCAGGTGGCGACCGTTTCCGCCCCCGAACCGCGCATGCTCAGCGTGCAGGTGTGGGACAAGGCAAACGTCAGCGCCGTGGAGAAGGGCATTTCCAAGGCCAATCTCGGCCTCAACCCCATGCAGGACGGCCAGACCATCCGCCTGCCGCTGCCGGACCTGAACGAGGAACGCCGCAAGGAACTGGCGAAGCTGGCTGCCGACTATGGCGAGAAGGCCAAGATCGCCATTCGCAACGTGCGCCGCGATGCCAACGATGCGCTGAAGGAAGACGAGAAGAAGAAGGAAATCTCGGAAGACGATCGCAAGCGGCTGGAAGACGAGGTCCAGAAACTCACCGACAAGTACGTGAGCGAAACCGATTCCACGGTCGAGAAGAAGGTGCAGGAAATCCTGACGCAGTAAAGCGCCAGGAGCATTCTTCTCGTGTCCGAAAGTTCTCAACCCCGCCACGTGGCGATCATCATGGACGGCAACGGACGCTGGGCCAAGAAGCGCGCCCTGCCGCGCGCGATGGGGCACAAGGCGGGCGGCGACGCGGTAAAGCGCACGGTCGAGGCGGCAAAGACGCTTGGGCTCGAATGCCTGACGCTCTATGCCTTCAGCAGCGAGAACTGGAAGCGCGAGGAAGGCGAAATTTCCGACCTGATGAACCTGATGCGCAGGTTCATCGAACGCGAGCTCGATGCCTTCGTGGCGAATGGCCTGCGCCTGAAGATTATCGGCGATTACAAGGCTTTTGCGCCCGACATTGTCGAAAAGCTTGAAGACGCGCTGGACCGCACGAAGAATGGCGAGCGTACGCTGGCCGTGGCGCTGAACTACGGTGCGCAGCAGGAGATCGCCCGCGCCGCGCGGCTGGCGGCAGAGGAGGGCGATATTACGCCCGAGGGCATCGAACGCCACCTCTACACCGCCGACCTTCCGCCGCTCGACCTGCTGATCCGAACCAGCGGCGAAGTGCGCCTGTCGAACTTCCTGCTGTGGCAGTCGGCCTATGCCGAGATGCTGTTCATGGACGTGCTCTGGCCCGATTTCGGCGAAGAACAACTGCGCGCGGCCTGCGAGGAATTCGCAAGGAGGGAGCGCCGATATGGAGGACGCTGACCTCGCAAACGAACGCAAGCGCGACCGGATAAAGCGCTACGCCAGGAAGGCTGTCACCGTTCCGATCTCGGTGCGCACCGGCGATTTGCCGAAACGTGCCGCCAGCGCGGTGGTGATGCTTGCCATCGTCGCGGGCGCTATCTGGGCCGGGGGCTGGATCTGGTCAATCTTTGCGGGTTTGCTCGGCCTGGGCGTGTTCTACGAATGGAGCGCGATCGTCTGGCGCATTACCAAGAGCCCGTTGTGGCGCGTGATCGCTCTTGTGCTGGGCGTCCTTTATATCGGGTTCGGAGCGGCCATCATCGGCGTGCTCGGGAACGGCGAAGCGATGGGCCTTTCCGAGGGGCAGCTCCCGTGGGCCCTGATCGGCATTGTCGCTATCGTTATCGCAACGGATACCGGCGCCTACTTCAGCGGGCGTACAATCGGCGGCCCGAAAATCGCCCCGGCCATCAGTCCATCGAAGACATGGGCCGGGTTGTTTGGCGGCATGATCTGCGCAGCGCTGGTCGTGGCCTATATTTCCATGCAGGATACCGGAATGCCGGTCCCGCTGGTCGGCGGCATGATCGCAGGCGCGCTGCTGGCGGTTGTCGCGCAGGCCGGAGACTTTCTCGAAAGCTGGATGAAACGCCGCGCGGGTCTCAAGGATTCCGGCAAGTTGATTCCAGGTCACGGCGGCTTGTTCGACCGGCTCGATGGATTGCTGGCGGTTGCAAATGTAACCGGAGCAGTGCTTATCTCGCATCTTATGACTGTAAGTGATTTATGAGCGAACCCCGCTCCATCTCTCTTCTCGGTGCGACCGGCTCCATCGGCGATTCCACGCTCGATCTTATCCGCAATGATCGCGCCAACTGGACCGTGCGCGCGCTGAGCGCCAATTGCTCGGCGGAGAAGCTGGCGAAGCTCGCCATCGAATTCGAGGCCGAGATCGCGGTGGTAGGGGACGAGGCCTGCCTGCCTGAACTCAAGCAGCACCTTGCTGGAACAGGGGTCGAGGCGGCCGGCGGGCGCGAAGCGCTGTGCGATGCCGCCGCGCGTCCTGTCGACATAACCGTCGCTGCCATCGTCGGCTGCGCAGGGCTGGCGCCCACCATGCGCGCGATAGAGCAGGGCAACACGGTCGCTCTCGCAAACAAGGAAGCGCTGGTTTCTGCGGGCGAGGTAATGACCCGACTGGTCGCGCAGCACGGCACCGCGCTGCTGCCGGTCGACAGCGAGCATAACGCTATTTTCCAGTGCCTTGCGGGTAATAACATCGACGATGTACGCTGGATCACTCTGACCGCCAGCGGCGGGCCGTTCCGTACGAAAACGTTGGAAGAACTGGACGCTGCGACCCCTTCCCAGGCCGTTGCCCACCCTAACTGGGACATGGGCGCAAAGATCAGCGTCGATTCCGCCACGATGATGAACAAGGGGCTGGAATTCATCGAGGCATTCCACCTGTTCCCCGTGGGGCTGGACCGGCTGCGCATCATCGTCCACCCGCAAAGCGTGATCCATTCGATGGTGGAATACCGCGACGGTTCCACGCTGGCTCAGCTTGGCCCCAGCGACATGCGCGTTCCGATCGCCTCGACGCTGGCATACCCGGCGCGAATGGATACCAATTGCAAGCCGCTGGATCTTGCAAAGATCGGCGAACTCAGCTTCTTCGCCCCCGACGAAGAGCGGTTTCCCGCGACGAAGCTGGCCCGCGAAGCCGCCCACGCAGGGGGCGGCACTCCCGCCGTTCTCAATGCCGCAAACGAAGTGGCGGTGGCCGCATTTCTTGCCGGTCAGATCAGGTTCACGCAAATTTCGGCATTATCTGCCAGAACTCTCGACAATTACGCGCCCCCTGCGCCACAAACGCTCGACGACGTACTCGCTGTCGATGCAGAGGCGAGGGCGCGCGCCGGGGAAATGCTGGAGATAGCCTGACGTGAATTTCGAAACGCTGCCATTCTGGGTCTATATCTTCGGCTTCCTGCTGATGCTTGGCCCGCTGGTCGTTCTGCACGAACTGGGCCACTACCTCGTCGGCCGCTGGTTTGGCGTTGGGGCGGAGGCGTTTTCGGTCGGGTTCGGCAAGGAAATCGCCGGATATACCGACAAGCGCGGTACCCGCTGGAAGCTCTCGGCGCTGCCCTTGGGCGGCTATGTCCAGTTCCAGGGTGACATGAACCCTGCCAGCGTGCCGGATGCAGATGCGCCCGTGCGAGAGGGCGATTTCCAGAATGCGGCCTTGTGGAAGCGCGCCTTGATAGTGGCAGCAGGTCCGGTGGCAAACGTGATCGTGGCGCTGGCCATCTTCGCGGCATTCTTCATGGTTTTCGGGCGGCCTGTTGCGACGGAACAGGCGCAGGAAACCGTCATCTCGAGCTTCTCCGAAAACTCGCCCGCGCAGCAGGCGGGCTTGCGCGTCGGCGACAGGATCGTCGCCGTAGATGGCGAAGCGGTGGGCTCTTACCGCGATCTGGTGATGGAGGTCATGCTCTATCCCGAGACCGAACTGGACGTAACCGTCGAGCGCGGAGGCGAGAATGTGACCATTCCCGTCACCACCTTGTCTGACGAGCGCGTGGACCAGTTCGGCAATGCCACCATCGTGGGGGTCATCGGTGTTTATGGCTCTGCGGTCGAACCCGTTTTCGAACCGGTTGGGCCGATCACCGCGGTAGGCATGGCGTGGCATCAGTCACTCGATACGGTGGACATGATGCTGGTCGGTATCAAGCAGATCGTAGTCGGCGATCGCTCCGTGAAGGAGCTTGGCGGGCCGATCACGATTGCGAAAGTTTCCGGAGAGCAGCTGAGCCTGGGATGGCTGGAGTTCACCAGCTTCGCCGCACTGATTTCACTTAATTTGGCATTCATCAACCTGCTGCCAATTCCCGCACTCGACGGCGGGCACCTGGCTTTCTACGCGGTCGAGGCGATCCGTCGGAAGCCAGCCAGCCCGCGTAGTCAGGAACTCGCATTCCGTACCGGCATGGCTCTCGTGCTGGGACTGATGCTGTTCGTGACCGTCATCGATATTGCCAAATTGCCGATTTTCGGCAGCTAGGCTTTGCAAGCCCGAGTGGGGATAGAAAGGCACTTATCGCGCGAAATGGGGCAACTTAACTTGATTGCCAGACTGGCATCGGGCAAGGGCGCTTTTCGCGATTGAGACAGGTAACTGATGCTCGCAGGGGGTGGGCGTACCAGTTTACCGCCTCGCCGATGCGATAGTGTCGACAAGAGTGGACGGATAATGGGTTCCAAGGCCAGGACGATAATTTCCCAGCATTACGCGGCGACCCTGCTGGGTTGCACGATGCTTGCAGGATTGCCCGCGCAGGCGCTGGCACAGGATGTCGATGCGCAGGCGCAGTCGACGGCCGCCACGCAGCAGGAGGATGCTGCCACTGCTCAGGCGGAGGTTCCGCAGGCGCAGCAGGACAACCTCATCCGGTCGATCGCCGTAGCTGGTGCCCAGCGGCTGGAGCCGGAAACGATCGTTTCCTACATCCAGCTGCGACCCGGCCAGACCTATACGGCTGCGGCCGGTGACCAGGCGCTGCTCGATCTCGCGCAGACCGAACTGTTCGCCGACTTCCAGATTGCCTTCAACGAAGATACCGGCGCGGTCGTTATCACGGTGGAGGAAAACCCGATCATCAACCGCATCATCCTGGAGGGCAACCGCAGGATCGATAACGATAAGATCGTACCCGAAATTAACCTGGCGCCCCGCCAGATCTTCACCCGCAGCCGCGTGCGTGCCGACGTTGCCCGCATTATCGAGCTGTACAAGCGGCAGGGCCGTTTTGCCGCAACGGTAGAGCCGCAGATGGTCATGCTGGACCAGAACCGCGTGGACGTGATCTTCGAGATTTCCGAAGGTCCCAAGTCCAAGGTTCGCCAGATCAACATCATCGGTAACGAGGTGTTCTCCGACGGTGACCTGCGCGACGAGATGGTGACGCGCGAAGACAGTCTGTTTGCCCTCTTCAGCTCCAACACCAGCTACGATCCTGATCGCCTTGCCTTCGACCAGCAGAAACTGCGCCAGTTTTACCTGACCGAAGGCTATGCCGATTTCCGCGTCGTTTCCGCAGTGGCCGAACTGACCCCGGACAAGCGCGACTTCATCATCACCTACGTCGTCGAAGAGGGCGAGCGTTACAAATTCGGCGATGTCGAAGTCGTCAGCCAGTTGCGCGACTTCTCTTCCGAGCAGCTTTCTGCCGGTCTCTCGATGGAGAACGGCGACTGGTATAATGCCGAACTCATCGACAACACCATAGAAGGTCTGACCGAGACCGCCGGTGCCTTTGGCTACGCCTTTGCCGACGTGCGCCCGCGTATCACGCGCAATCCCGAAACCCGCACGATGGACGTGACCTTCACCGTGGCCGACGCGCCGCGCGTCTATGTCGAGGCGATCGAGATCAACGGCAATACGCTCACGCAGGATAAGGTGATCCGTCGCGAGTTCCGTATCGCGGAGGGCGATGCCTTCAGCTCGCTGCAAGTTGCCCGTTCGTCCGCTCGCATAAATTCGCTGGGCTATTTCCAGGAAAACTTCGAGGTCGAGCAGGTCGAAGGTTCCAGCCCCGACCGCATCATCCTGCAGGCCAACGTGCAGGAAGAGCCGACCGGCGAACTTTCACTGTCGGCTGGCTTCTCCTCGCTCGAAAGCTTCATTTTCAACGGCTCGATCCGGCAGAACAACTTCCGTGGTCGCGGCCAGACCATCGGTCTTGGCGTCAACTATTCGCGCTATTCGCGATCGGCGAACATCAGCTTTACAGAGCCCAAGGTGTTCGACCGCGATATCGCGCTGGGCTTCGACATCTACCGCCAGGATTACAATAACGGGTACTTCAACCGCCGGAATGCGACGTACGAGCAGGCCACGACCGGCATCTCTCTGCGCATGGGTGTTCCGCTCACTGAATACATGAGCTTGCTGGGCAGCTATACGCTGAACTACCAGCAGGTGACCGTGGCGGAACAGCAGTTCTTCGCCGATTTCGACGGAGACGGGGTGTCGCAGTGCGAGCCGCTGCTGGCAGGACGCTACCTGTGCGACGCGCTGGGCGACCGTTTGCAGTCCATCCTCGGCCTCACGCTGAATTACAGCACGCTAGACAGCCGTATTCGCCCGACTCGCGGTGAGAACGTGCAGCTCCAGTTGCAGTTCGCCGGACTGGGCGGGGACACGCGCTATGTCCGCACTCGCGTAAATGCCGCCAAGTATTGGCCGCTGGGCGCGGGCTTCATCGGCTCGCTCCGCCTGGAAGGCGGCTACATCAATGGTCTTGGCGACGACGTGCTGCTTACGGACCGCTTCTTCCTTGGTGAAGGCCAGATCCGCGGTTTCGACATTCGCGGCGTAGGCCCGCGCGTGGTCCGCCGCTTCTACGAGCGTGACGAGAACAACAACCAGGTCCTGATTCCGCTGGGTGATCGCCGCAACCAGGATGATGCGCTGGGCGGCGAGGCCTATTACCTTGCCCGTGCGGAAATCGAGATTCCTCTGGGTTCTGGCGCGCGCGAATTGGGCTTGCGTCCGTCGGTTTTCGTCGATGTCGGCTCCGTGTTCAACGTGGACACGCCGCAGCTCACCCAGAGCCCGCTGCCGGACGGCCTGTTCATCCCGCAACGCGACGGGCAGGGCAATCCCCTATACGTGCAGACCATCCTTGGCGACAATGGCCAGATCATCGGGTCGTTGCTCACCACCAACCTCGTGGGACCTGATGGCCGCGTTAACGAACCTGCAGGCCAGCAGCTTCCGCCGTTTACCGAGGAATTCCTTGGTGACACGCCTTCGCCTCGCGTCACCGCGGGTATCGGCGTGAACTGGAACTCGCCCTTCGGTCCGTTCAGGATCGATGTAGCTTACGATGTGCTATCTGAGCGCGGGGACGAAACGAAAACCTTTTCCTTCAACGTAGGAACGCAATTCTAATGAATATTGTCATGAAATCGGCGCTCGGTGCCGTTCTCGCTGCCGCGACAGTTGTCGCGCCCGTTACCGTTGCACCCGCAGCTGCCCAGGAAAACCAGCGTGTCGGATTCGTCAACGTGACGGCCGTGGTTGCCAATTCCTCGGCTTACCAGACCGCGCAGCAACAGCGCCAGACGACTTATGCCGCGCAGTTCCAGCAGGCTGAGACCCGTCGCGCCGCCATTCAGGCGCAGCTCGATCCGCTGGTGCAGGCTTTCAACACCGCCCGTCAGCAGCCCAATGCAGACCAGGCAGCGTTGCAGCAGCAGGCCGCCCAGATCCAGCAGATACAGCAGAACGGCCAGAACGAACTGCAGCAGATTCTCGCACCGGTCGCACTGAGCCAGGCCTATGTCGAAGAACAGATTCGCGATCAGCTGGGCACGGCTATCCAGAATGCCGCGCGCGCGCAGGGTGTGACCCTCGTCATCTCGCCGGAAACCATTCTTCACGCAGAAGCCAGTCACAACCTGAACGAAGCCGTTCTGGCTCAGCTCAATTCGCTGATTCCCACCGCTCAGTTGGTTCCGCCCAACGGTTGGCTGCCGGCCGAATTGCGTGCCCAGCAGGAAGCCGCCGCAGCTGCCCAGGCCGCTGCACCGCAGCAGCCGGCTGCAACCGGCCGCTAAGTCAAGTTCGAAGGGGCAGGGTCATGAGCGAAACGCCGGATTACGACGTCGTAAGGATTCTCAAGGCTCTGCCCCATCGTTACCCCATGCTGCTCGTCGACCGGGTCGACGAGCTGGTGAAGGGGGAACGGATCAGCGCCACCAAGGCAGTGACCTTCAATGAAGGTTTCTTCCAGGGGCACTTTCCCGGCCGTCCGATCATGCCAGGCGTGTTGCAGATCGAGGCGCTGGCACAGGCCGCGGGTATTCTCGGGATTGAAACGCTCGATCTGGCCGACAGCGGCAAGCTCGTCTATTTCATGGCGATAGAGAACGCCAAGTTTCGCGCCCCGGTGTTGCCCGGCTGCCTGTTGAAGCTGGACGTTGCCTTCACCCAGCAACGCAGCAAGATCTGCAAGTTCGAAGGCAAGGCAAGCGTCGATGACAAGGTGACCTGCGATGTCAGCTTCACCGCGATGATCGCCGATCCGCCCGAATAAGGTTGCAATTGGCGTGCTTGGTCGCTAACCGCGCGCCTTCTCGAAATACCCATCTGCAGATCGGTCGGAACCGGTCGAACGCAAAGGACAATGCCATGAAGGCCGATACGCACCCCGATTACCATATGATCAACGTCAAGATGACCGATGGTACCGAATTCCAGACGCGCTCCACCTGGGGCAGCGAGGGCGATACGATGAATCTCGAAATCGACCCGACCAGCCACCCGGCCTGGACCGGCGGTCCGCAGCGCCTTCAGGACGGCGGCCGCGTTGCCCAGTTCAACAAGCGCTTCGGCGGTCTTTCGCTCAAGAAGAAGTAAGCTTCTTCGCGACGTGGCGACGAATTCATGAAAGGGCGGTCCTGCGGGGCCGCCCTTTTTGTTTCAGGTTAGCCCCACGGCCTTTCGCGATACCACTTGGTAATCACGTATTTCACCCCGGCGCGCACTTTCATGCCATGATGCAGAGTGGCGGCGTTACAGGTGCCGTCTGGCCGCTTGTTGTCCCAGCATAGCAGACGCCCGGTCTCGGGCTGGAATGTCTTGCCGATGACCTTGAAGCGGGTGGCACCGCCCGCTTCGACCTTGTTCAGATAGACCATGAAGGTCCAGGTCCGGTTTCCGGCAACGCCGCAGTATTTCTCGAAATCGGCACCTTGCGGTTCGAAATAGTCGGTATGCGCCTTGAACTCCTGGCCCACCGCGTAGCGCTGGCCCTGCACCGGTTCGCCATGGGCCGGGTCGATGCCGTTCAAAGCGAACAGCCTGTTCTCGAGGTCTTTGACCGCCGGCTCTCCAGAATCGAGATCGCAGGTTTCGCTCGTGCGAAAGTAGTCGTCCCCGTTGGCATCGGCGATAGTGGACGGGCGGCGGTCCTTGTCGATCAGCGCGATCAGCCCTTCACACAGGTCCGGCGGGAGGAACTCCGCAGCGGTGAGTAGTGTAAGCCGCGAGCTCGGCACGTGCCGCACGCGCTTGTCCTGCATCAGGATGGCGGGGGAGGTGTTGCCCGGAGTCGTCATGCTTGTAATCATTAGGGGAGGGCGACGGGCTTTCAAGCCCGCGAAATTTTCTTGCGTTTGGCGCGTTTCCGCGCACTTTTCACTTTGCACGAACAATGAATTGTGCAACAGGCTCGCGCCCGCGCCGAATGCGGGTTGACCGACCGGCGCAGACCCCTAACAGGCCGCCTCTCGGCATGTGTGCCTGGTTCTTGTGGCGATCGTAGCTCAGTTGGTTAGAGCGCCGGTTTGTGGTACCGGAGGTCGGGGGTTCGAGACCCCTCGATCGCCCCATTTTCTCAAGGGCTTGCTTGCCAGTCTTGTAACTAAAGAGGGCAAGGGCCATGCCGGCATTCTGGAGCGAACCCGACTGGGACGAGCACGAGCGCGTAGAGGTGGTGCATGACCGCGCCAGCGGTTTGACCGCGATTATCGCGCTGCATTCCACGCACCTCGGCCCCGCTGCCGGCGGCACGCGTTTCTGGCATTACGAAGACCCTGAGAAGGGCATGCGCGATGCGCTGCGCCTCTCGCGCGGCATGAGCTACAAGAATGCCATGGCCGGATTGCCCATCGGCGGCGGCAAGGCCGTGGTCCTGCTCGACAAGGATCGTACCAAGACCGAAGCGATGCTGCACGCGTTCGGTGACGCTGTTGAAGCGCTGGACGGCCGCTATGTAACGGCGGAGGATGTCGGCGCGACCGAGGCCGACATGGTCGCCATCCATACCCGGACCGAGCATGTCTGCGGCCTTCCAGCCGACGAAGGCGATGCAGGCGGTGATCCCGGTCCTTTTACTGCCATGGGCATCTATCACGGCATCAAGGCTGCTGTTGCTCACAAGCTCGGTACGGAATCGATGAAAGGCGTTCGCGTTGCCCTGCAGGGCTGCGGTTCCGTGGGCGGCGGCGTGGCGCGACTGTTGGCGAAAGACGGCGCGGAACTCACGCTGGCCGATATCGATGACAAGCGTGCGGCTGCGATGGCCCAGGAATTGGGCGGAACCGCCGTTTCCGCCGATCAGATTATGGGCGTTGCGTGTGACGTTTTCAGCCCCAATGCGCTCGGCGCCATTCTGGACGAGGAGGGCATTGCCCGGCTCGATTGCGCTATCGTTGCCGGCGGGGCGAACAACCAGCTGGCACGGCCTCTTCATGGCCAGCAGTTGCACGACCGAGGCATCCTTTACGCGCCGGACTATGTGATCAATGCAGGCGGCATCATCAACGTAAGCTACGAATACCTGTGCCGCCGCGAGGGAACGCCGTGCGACATCAACGAGGTTCGCAAGCGCATTGCCCGCATTCCGGGTCGCCTGGGCGAGATCTGGAGCGAGAGCGATGCCAGCGGCAAGCCGTCGAACGAAGTTGCTGACGCAATGGCCCAGGCCCTGATCGGTCGCTGATTGATCGCCCGGGCGACCGGGACAGGCCGATTGGGCGCACCCGGCGTTCCGGTTTTGCTTGTTCGCCGACACGCGCCCTGTAAAAGGACCGTCCAACGAGTGACTTTGTCCGGAATATGCACGGCTTCGCCAATCCTGCCCGCTTTCTGAAGATCGCCAAATGGCTGACAGTTCCGCTGTTGGTTGGCGGCCTGGTGATTTCCTCCGCTGCGGTGCTGTGGGGGCTCACCCAGGTTCCGCCCGACCGCCTAATGGGTGAAACGGTGCGCATCCTGTTCGTCCATGTGCCTGCCGCCTGGCTGGGGATGGGCGGGTGGACGACGATCGCCATCGCTAGCCTCGTGGAACTGGTCTGGCGTCATCCGCTGGCCGCGATCGCCGCCCGCGCAGCCGCAGTGCCGGGTGCTGTGTTTACCGCTATCTGCCTTGTGACTGGATCGATATGGGGTCGTCCCACCTGGGGTACCTGGTGGGTCTGGGATGGACGGCTTACGTCGATGCTGGTCCTGCTGTTCCTTTATTTCGGCTACATCGCGCTCTCTTCTTCGCTGGCGCGCGAGGGGCAATCGAGCCGGATCGCCGCCATTTTCGGACTGGTCGGCGCAATCAATATCCCGATCATCAACCGCTCGGTGGTGTGGTGGAACAGCCTGCATCAGCCGCCCAGCATTACCATGGGCCAAAGTTCCATTGATCCTGTGTTCCTGTGGCCGCTACTGATAGCTACCTTGGGTTTCTCGCTGTTGTTCGGCGGTGTGGTGCTGGCGCGGATGCGGGCCATTCTCGCCGATATCCAGGCCGAGGCACGCCTGCGCCGTAAGGCATTGCAGGCGGAGGAACTGGCCGCGTGAGAGAATCCCTCGATCAATGGCTGTTTGTCTATGCCGCGCTTGGCGTGACACTGGTTGGCATGCTTGCGCTGGTTATCACCAGCTGGATGGCCATGCGCCGGGCCGAGAAGCGGCGAGAGGAAACGCGCAGGAAATGAGCACCACCGGATCCCGCGGGCTGAAACCCAAGCACCAGAGGCTGGTGTTGCTGGTTATCGCACTGGTCGCGCTTGTGGGCGCGGGCCTGCTGGCGGCTTATGCGCTGCGCAACCAGGCCAGCTACTTCTACGTGCCCGCCGATATTGCGGCCGCACCGCCGCAACCGGGCCAGTCAATCCGTCTTGGCGGCATGGTGGAGAACGGCTCCATCACTACGGCTGCCGATGGTGTCACCGTGGAATTCGTAGTGCAGGACGGGCAGGCGCGCGTACCTGTAAGCTACACCGGCATCGTGCCTGCCCTGTTCGTGGAAGGCTCCGGCGTGGTGGCCGAAGGGGCGATGCGGGCAGACGGCGTGTTCATCGCCGACAACCTGCTGGCGAAGCACGACGAGAACTACATGCCGCGTGAACTCGAAGGCATGAGCAGCGCCGAACTGCGCGAGGAATTGCAGGAATCCATGTCGGGCCCGAGCGAATGATCGCCGAGCTCGGACTTGCAGCCCTCTGGCTTGCAGCCGCGCTTGCGGTCCTGCAATTGATCGGCGCATTATTCGGTGCTCGCCACGATGGCAACGAACTGGCTGCTCTCGTGCGCCCGGCAGCCGTGCTGCAGGGTCTCTTGTGCGCGGTATCGTTCCTGGCACTCGTCTATGCCTTTGCCGTTACCGACCTTTCAGTAAAGCTGGTTGCCGCCAATTCTCACTCCGTGAAGCCGCTGGCTTTCAAGCTCTCGGGCGCATGGGCGAACCATGAAGGCTCGATGCTGCTGTGGATTACCGTGATGGCGTTTGCCGGCGGACTGATCGCCTTTATCGAGCGGCGACTGCCCGAGCGCACGATGATGGCAACGCTCGGCACGCAGGCATTCGTCGGCATCGGCTTCTATCTCTTCATCCTCTTGTCTTCCAATCCGTTCGAGCGCCTTTCCCCCGTGCCTCCCGAAGGCAACGGCCTGAACCCGCTGCTGCAGGACATGGGCGTATCCTTCCACCCGCCCACGCTTTACATCGGCTATGTCGGGCTGTCGGTCGCGTTCAGTTTTGCGCTGGGTGCATTGCTGACGCGGCAGGTTACGCCAGAGTTTGCCCGGGTCATGCGGCCTTGGGTCCTCGGATCGTGGATCTTCCTCACCATCGGTATCACCGCAGGCTCCTACTGGGCCTATTACGAACTGGGCTGGGGTGGATGGTGGTTCTGGGACCCGGTCGAGAACGCATCGCTGATGCCCTGGCTGGCTGCTACCGCGCTGCTCCATTCGGCCAGCGTGCTGGCGGCGAGGGACGCGCTGCGTACCTGGACGATCATGCTGGGAGTCGTCGCCTTTTCCATGAGCATGGTGGGCACGTTCCTCGTGCGGTCCGGCATTCTTACCTCCGTCCACGCATTTGCCGTCGACCCGGAGCGCGGCAGCTTCATCCTGATGCTGCTGGCACTTTATATCGGCGGGGCGCTAGTGATTTTCGCGCTGCGCGCAAACACCATTGCAGAGGGGGAGCGGTTCTCCGTTCTCAGCCGGGAAGGTGCGCTGGTGGTGAACAACGTGGCGCTCACCGCGATACTCGGGATCGTCCTGCTGGGTACGCTTTACCCGCTGCTGACAGAGGCCTTCGACGTGCGCGTGTCGGTGGGGCCGCCCTACTTCGACCCAGTGAGCGCGATCTTCTTCTTGCCGATGCTGGCGATCATGGCTGTGGGACCGCTGCTGCGCTGGCGCAAGGACAGCTTTGACCGGATAAAAGTGCCGGTCCTTATCATAGCCCTGGTAACGGTCGCCGTCTTCGCGCTGGTATTGGTTCTGGCCGATGTCAGTTTCCTGTCATTGATGGGTATGGCCATGTCGATTGGTGTCGCCATCGCCAGTTTCATGCCACTGCGCGGTCGCAGCATCCGCCGCGTGCCCCTTGCGGTATGGGGCATGTGCATCGCCCATTTTGGAGTGGCGCTGGCGCTTTTCGGGGTGGCGGCAGACACGGCCTTCCAGAAAGAACGACTTGTGGCGGCCAGCCCCGGTGACACGGTAGAGGTTGGCCCCTGGGAGGCGAAGCTTGCCTCGATCAGTCCGGTCGCCGGGCCGAACTGGACCGCCATGCAGGGCGATATCTTCGTGTCCTATATGGGTGGGCCGCCGACTGAGACATTCCCGCAAGCGCGCAGCTTCTGGGCTCCGCAGGGTGAGACGAGCGAGGTTGCACTGGTCACCCGCTGGAACGGCCAGCTGTACGTCGCACTGGGCAACAGGGCCGAGGATGGGCGCTGGCAACTGCGGCTGTGGTGGAAGCCGTTCGTCACCTGGATCTGGTACGGCGGCCTGCTGATCGCGCTGGGCGGCGCAATGGCGCTTATCGGGCGCGTGATCGGCGATGTGCGTCGCCGCCATGCGACTGCACGCGGAGAAGAGCGCCGCGCAGAGGAAGCCGGTTTGCTGCCGGAGCCGGCAGAATGAAGCGGCTGCGCTATACGCTCTGGATAATCGTGGGATTTGCCGCAGCGCTGTTCGGCTTGTTCGCCTACCAGCTGAGCCAGCCGAAGGATGAATTCGTCGAATCGGCGATGGTCGGCCAGCCGATGCCCGAGTTCGACCTGCCGCCCGCTGTTGCCGAAAGGCCAGGCCTGTCGCGCGTCGACCTTGCCGATGGCCAGCCCAAGCTGTTGAATGTTTTCGCGAGCTGGTGTGTCCCCTGCGCGGCGGAGGCTCCGCAACTCGACGCGCTGGAGCGCAGCGGGGCGAACATCGTGGGCGTGGCCATTCGTGACCGGCCCGAGGATCTGGAGCGGTTCCTCGCCATTTACGGAAATCCCTTCAGCCGCATCGGGCGCGATGACATTTCCGAAGTACAGCTCGCCATAGGCTCCAGCGGAGTACCGGAGACGTTCGTGATCGACGGCAGCGGAACGATCACCTACCAGCACATAGGCGACATCCGCGAAGGCGACGTACCGACGTTGCTGGATGAACTGCAAAAGGCGGGTTCGTGATGCGGTTTCTGCTTCCGATTCTCGCCGCCTTCTTTCTGGTGCAGCCGGCCAGCGCGCAGGACCGCATGCCGCCGGCGCCCTATGCCTATACCCAGCTAGAAGATCCGGCACTCGAGGATCAGGCTCGCGAACTGATGCACACGCTGCGCTGCCTCAAATGCCAGAGCCAGTCGATTGCCGATAGCGACGCGCCCATGGCGGGCGACATGCGGCACCAGGTGCGCACGCGCATCGCCGCTGGGGAAAGCCCCGCAGAAGTGCGCGAGTGGCTGATTTCGCGCTACGGTGACTACGTGAGTTACGAGCCGCAGGTAAGCTCTACCACCTGGCCCCTGTTTGCCATTCCAGTTGTGCTGATACTGCTGGCCGCCGGGGTCCTCCTGCGCCGCGTGGGAAGGCGGGATGAGCCGGAAGCGGGCGAGGGGGAAGGTGCATGACCTGGATCCTCGTTATCGCTCTTGCCGTTGCCAGCTTTGCCGTTGCCGCATTGGGCTTCGGGCTTTCCAGGAGCCTGTGGACCAGCCTTGCCGCCGCGCTCGGCTTTGGCCTTGCAGGCTATGCCATGCAGGCCAGCCCGGACATGCCAGCCGCGCCTAGAGCCGCTGTCGCCAGCGAAGGCGAGCAGATGTTCAACGTGGTCGACGCGAGGCGCGAGTTTGTCCCGCAGGGCGACCGGTCCGGTAGCGATATGCTCATCCTGTCCGACGCCATGGCGCGGCGGGGGCGCTACGCCGATGCAGCGCAGATGCTGGAAGGTGTCACGCGCGAAAATCCGCGCGATTTTGAAGCCTGGCTGGCCCAGGCCATTGCCCTTGCAGAACACGCCGAGGGTAATCTCTCGCAAGCCTCGCTCTATGCCTTCCAGAAGGCAGCCGATGCGAATCCGGAAAGCCTTGCACCGGGCTATTTTCTCGGTGTCGCGCTGATTCAGCAAGGGCGGCTGGTGGAAGCGCAACAGGTATGGCGCGAGACTTTGGCAGCGAGCCCCGAGGGCGCCGAGGGCCGGGCAGGGATGCAGGAGCGCTTGACTCGACTCGAGACCATGTTGGGTGCCATGCAGGCGGCGCAGCAACCCTTACCCGCTCCGCAAGCCGCAGAGAACGGGGAGTAATGTTGCACCGCGTCATGTTGCGGTTGCTCTCGACTGCTGCTAACGCGCCCGCCTCTATGGCCCGATGGGGGCCAGATGGGCTGAATGGGCTGAAATCCATATGAGCGCTACCGGACATGACCGGGGATCTGCAAAGCTGAAGCTCGCCGCCGGTGCCGTTGGCATCGTGTTCGGCGATATCGGCACGTCTCCGCTTTACGCTTTCCGCGAAACCTTTCGCGGCGCGCACAGCCTTCCTATCGACGATCTCCACGTTCTGGGCGTAGTCAGCCTTATTTTCTGGTCGATGACGTTGGTCGTCGCGATCCAGTATGTGACCATTCTCATGCGCGCGGACAATAACGGACAGGGTGGCAGCCTTGCACTGGTCGCGCTGCTTTCCCGCACCATGGGAAAGACCAGCAACGGCTGGATAGTGGTGCTGCTTGGCGTGGCCGCGACTGCCCTGTTCTATGGCGACTCGATGATCACGCCTGCCATCTCGGTCCTGTCGTCTGTCGAGGGCCTTACAGTCGTGAACCCCCAGCTCGACAGGTTCGTCATTCCTATCGCCCTGGTTCTGCTGATCGGCCTCTTCGTTCTGCAGAAGCGCGGCACGGCAAAGGTCGGCGCGATGTTCGCGCCGGTGATGATCGTCTATTTCATCACCCTTGCTGGATTGGGCATCACCCAGCTTTTCAACACGCCGGAGATCCTCTGGGCCCTCAACCCCTGGTACGCCCTCCAGTTCTTCATCGTCGACAAGTGGTTCGCGTTTCTTGCGCTCGGCTCGGTCGTGCTGGCGGTGACGGGGGCAGAGGCGCTCTATTCCGACATGGGTCATTTCGGCCGCGGGCCGATGAAGCTGTCGTGGTTCGGCTTCGTCATGCCGTGTCTTCTGATCAACTATTTCGGGCAGGGCGCCATGATCATCGGGTTGCCCGATGCCGCTGCGGAAGAGGCGATCCTCAATCCCTTCTTCTTCCTTGCACCAGAGGCCTATCGCCTGCCGCTCGTGATCTTGGCCACTTGCGCCACCTTCATCGCCAGTCAGGCTGTCATCTCGGGCGCGTTCTCCATCACGCACCAGGCGATCCAGCTGGGCTTCGTTCCCCGCCTGTCGATCCGTCACACGAGCGACGAACATTCCGGCCAGATCTACATTCCGGTGGTGAACTGGGCGCTGATGTGCGCCGTTATCCTGCTGGTCCTCACGTTCCAGAACTCTTCCAATCTCGCCAGCGCATACGGTATCGCCGTAACCGGCGCGGTAACGATCGATACGCTGCTGATGGCCGTTCTGTTCGTCGGCGCGTGGAAATGGAAGATGTGGCTCGCCATCCCCGTGGTCCTGCTGTTCCTGATCGTGGACGGTGCCTACTTCGCGGCCAACCTGACGAAGGTGCCCGATGGTGGCTGGTTCCCGCTGCTGGTCGGCGGGATTGCCTTCACCTTGCTCACAACGTGGGCGAAGGGGCGCCAGTTGATGCGCCAGCGCATGACCGAGGCAGGGCTTCCGCTGGATATCTTCGCCAAGTCCGCCAGGGGCAGCACCGCGCGCGTGCCGGGAACTGCGATCTTCATGAATTCGGGCAGCAAGGGCACACCATCGGCGCTGCTGCACAACATCAAGCATAACAAGGTGCTGCACGAGCGGGTGATCGTGCTGACCGTGCAGATCGCCGATGTGCCCAATGTCGGCGAAGAGGATCGTTGCCGTATCGAGGAACTGGGCGATGGTTTCTTCCGCGTCATCCTGAGTTACGGATTCATGCAGGAAACGGACGTGCCTGCTGCGCTCAAGCGGCGTGAGATGTGCGGCGGGCCATTCGACATGATGCAGACCAGTTTCTTCCTCAGTCGCCAAACGCTGCTGTCCGCGGAAAATCCCGGCATGATGGTTTGGCGAGAGAAGCTGTTCGCGTGGATGATGCGCAACGCCGCGACACCGATGGAGTTCTTCCGTCTGCCTACCAACCGCGTGGTGGAACTGGGCAGCCAGGTAGAGATTTGACGGTTACCCTGCGCTGACATAGCTTGTCGTATCCGGCGCTGGCTTTCCTCGCCCCGGATGCCGGGGGGCAGCCATGAACATACCGACGTCCAGGAGACCGCTCGGCCTGATGATGAGCATGTCGCTCGTCATCGGCACGATGATAGGCAGCGGCATCTATTTCCTGCCATCGTCGCTGGCACCGCTGGGCTGGAACACCGCCTTGGGGTGGTTCATCAGCGGGGCAGGGGCCCTGTGCCTGGCGATGACGTTCCGCTTCCTCATGGATGGAACGGGCGAAGGCATCCAGCACAACGTCGAAAGGATTATCGGGGAAGTGCCCGGCTTCCTGGCGATCTTTGCCTACTGGGCGTCCGGGTTCACCTCCATTGCCGCGCTTAATATTGCTGGTGGATCGATCATCGCAACAATGGTCTTCCCCGAGGGCGGGGACAGGCCCGGAATTATCGTCGCTGTGGCGCTGGTCTGGCTGCTGACGGCGATCAATCTTTCGGGCACGCGGTCGGCCGGACGATTGCAGGTGCTTTCGGTGATCATCAAGGTCATCTCGCTGCTCCTGGTGATAGGCGCCTGCCTGTGGGTGATGGTGGGGCCGGAACCCTTGCAGGAGATGGCCCCGGCACCAGTCAGTTTCGACAACATATCCGGCGCAGTGGCGCTAACCCTGTTCGCTCTTCTGGGATTCGAGGCAGCGAGTATCCCAGTAAACAAGATCAGCGATCCCGGTCGCAATATCCCCCTGGCGCTTATCGGGGGAACCTTGCTCGTCGTCTCGCTCTACCTTTTGGTAAGCACTGGTCTGGTGCTGGTGATACCGTGGCAGGATATTGCCAGTTCCAGTTCCCCGGTTTCGGACGCGCTCACCCAGCTGCTGGGGCCAATAGCCGGAACGCTCGTGGCCCTGTGCATCATGGTGAGCGTGATTGGCTGCGCGAACGGCCTGCTGTTGATTGGTGCAGATTGCACCTATTCGATGGCGCTGCGCCGCGAAGTGCCGCAATTCTTCGCAAGGACGAACACCAGGGGCGTGCCGCACTGGGGCGTGGTCGCCCAGGCCATCGGCGTGAGTGTGCTGATCCTCGCGAACACTTCGCGCGGCCTTTCGGGCATGTTCACCTTCATGGCCCTGCTGACGACGGGCGGTGTTCTCGTATTCTACCTTCTGGGTGTGGTTGCCGCGATCCGCGAGAACCGGAAGGTCGGGCGCTGGCCCGTGCTGCTCCTCGGCCTCGCGTTCGCCGCCTTTGCCACTTATGGTTCCGGTCTCGAAACCTCACTCTGGGTGCTGGTTCTGCTCGGGATCGCGATGGTCGTTCGCTGGGCATGCAAGCGAAACGTGCCGACACCTGGCACTGTGCCTGCCTGATAGCGATCAACCGGGCGGCGGCGTATCGTCGCTGGGATCGTTATCCTCTACGCTCAGCCCGTGGCGCATCAGCATCGGCACCTGGGTAAAGGTAAAAAGGAAGGTGAGCGGCAGGAACAGCCACAGCTTCATGCCCAGCCAAGTCTCGAAACTGACCATGAATATCAGCGCTGTGTTCAGCGCGGCCAGCACGATGAAGAACAAGCCCCAGTTGCGCGACAGCTTCAGCCAGCCTTCGTCGTTGAGGCCTTCGAAGGCTGCTTCCAGCAAGACCTTCAATAGCGACTTGCCCTTGGCATATCCTGCCAGAAGCACGGCCGAGAACAGCACGTAGATGATTGTCGGCTTCCACTGGATGAACCGTTCATCCTGGAAATATATGGTCAGTGCGCCAAACCCCACGATCATGGCCGTCGATAGCCACAGCATCGGGCTGACCTTACCCAGCCTCCACTTGCTTATCACAAGCGCAAGGACGGCCGCGACGATGAAGGCCCCGGTGCCGCGTATGACAGCAAAAATCTCGCCCGCGGTGTCTTCCCCCGCATTCTCGGGCGAATAATATTTGTAGGCGAGGAAAAAAACGAGCAGAGGACCGTAATCGACCGCGACATTCAGCCAGCCTGACTTGGGTTTATCGGTTGCCGTCGCCTGCTTCGGCGCTTCGGTAGTCATCAGGCTACTCCTGCGATCACACGCGCCACCAGGTCGGGGTCGAACGGGCGCAGGTCGTCCAGTGTCTCGCCAACGCCGATGGCGTGGATTGGCAGACCGTATTGCTCTGCCGCCGCCACCAGCACGCCGCCGCGTGCCGTGCCATCCAGCTTGGTCATTATCAGGCCGGTAACGCCCGCCACTTCCTTGAATATCTCGATCTGGGAAAGGGCATTCTGGCCATTGGTGGCATCCAGCACCAGCACCACGTCATGCGGGGCTTCGGGATTCAGGCGGCCCAGTACCTTCCGGATCTTGGCCAGCTCGTCCATCAGTTCGCGCTTGTTCTGCAGCCGGCCCGCGGTGTCCACGATAAGGGCGTCGGTACCGATTTCCGTCGCCTTCTTCACCGCGTCGAAAACGATGCTGGCCGGATCGCCCCCTTCCGGCCCCGTGATGATAGGCGCACCGATGCGCTCGGCCCAGATCTTCAACTGGCCGATGGCAGCTGCGCGGAAGGTGTCGCCCGCCGCCAGCATCACCTCGTAATCCTCTTCCTGAAACCAGTGGCCCAGCTTGGCGATGGTGGTGGTCTTGCCACTGCCGTTGACCCCGATCACCAGGATGACTTGCGGGCGAGGGAAAGCAGTCACTTCCAGCGGCACGGCCACTGGACGCAGGATCGCGGCGATTTCTTCCGCTACCGCTTCTTTCAGTTCGCGTTCGGTAATCGTCAGCCCGAAACGCTTTTCCGCCAGCTTTGCGCGAATTCGCGCCGCGGCGCTGGGGCCGAGGTCTGAAAGGATCAGGGCATCTTCCACGTCGTCCAGCGTAGCATCGTCCAGCCTGGCCGTGCCCACAACGCCGGTGAGGTTTTCCGACAGGCGGTCGGAGGTCTTGCGGAAGCCTCCGAACAGTTTCTGGGACCAGCTTGTTTCGCTCACTTCAGCAGGCCTTCTTCAAGAACGTGGGGCGTGATGGACTGGATGGTGCCGGGCACGCTGCCCGCCGGTGCCTCCACCCGTGCGAAGTTCTCGGCATAGCCGGTGCCGTCGCGTTCGATAAGCACGCACTGGGATTCGCCCACAAGGCTCTGCAGCCACTCGCCGCGTACCTTCGCAACCACGGCGCGCAATTCGCTGGCGCGCCCCTTGATCGTGGCACGGTCGAGCTGCGGCATGCGGGCCGCAGGCGTGCCCGGACGAGGCGAGTAGGGGAAGATGTGGCCGTGAACAATCGACAGCTCCTCGATGATGGAGCAGTTCTCCGCGTGATGCGTATCGGTTTCCGTGGGAAAGCCGGCGATCAGGTCCGCGCCTATGGCGATGTCGGGCCGCACCTGCTTGAGGCGGCTTACCAGGTCGATGGCATCGCGGCGCAGGTGGCGACGCTTCATGCGCTTCAGGATCAGGTCCGAACCGTGCTGCAGGGACAGATGCAGGTGCGGCATAAGGCGCGGTTCGCCAGCGAAAAGGTCGAACAGGAGCGGGTCGATCTCCACGCCGTCAAGCGATGACATGCGCAGCCGCTGGAGTTGCGGAAATTCGTCGAGCAAGGCTTTCACGAGTTCACCCAACGGGGGTGTGCCGGGAAGGTCATGTCCCCAACTCGTTACGTCGACCCCGGTGAGTACCACTTCGGGTGCGCCCTGTTCGAGGTGGCGCTCAACCTCCCGCAGAACCTCTGCTACGCCAAGCGAGCGGCTCCGTCCGCGACCTTGCGGAATTACGCAAAAGGTACAGGCGTGGTCGCAGCCATTCTGAACGGCGATAAAGGCGCGGGTGCGCCGGGTGGGGGCGGGGGGAGGCCCGGCAGGGACGTTCCAGGCGCGCGCATCAAGCTTGCGGGTGTTGGGGATGAGGCCGTCGACTTCGGGCATGGCGGAAAGCTGGTCGCGCTCGATGTCCGCAGCGCAGCCAGTTACCAGCAGCCGCGCATCGGGACGTGCCCGGCGAGCGCGCCGGATTGCCTGCCGCGTCTGCCGCACGGCTTCCATGGTAACAGCGCAGCTGTTCACCACCACCACATCGCCTTCATCGGCAATCAGCGTGCGGATTTGCTCGCTCTCCGCAATGTTCAGGCGACAGCCCAGCGAGATTACCTCGGGCGCAATGGCTTCTGCGTGGCTCAAGTATAATCATCCAGCTCGAAACTGCCGCGAAAGGCCTGCGTTGCAGGGCCCGTCATGATGATGCGGTTGTCCTGATGCCAGGCGATAGATAGCGGGCCGCCCGGCAATTCGACGGAAACTTCACGATCGACGAGGCCGCGCCGCATGGCCGCAACCGCCGTTGCGCAGGCACCGGTGCCGCACGCGCGGGTAAGGCCGACACCGCGTTCCCAAACCCGCAAGCGCAGGGTCTTGCGGTCCACTACAGTGGCGACGTTCACATTCACGCGCTGCGGAAACAGCGGGTCATGCTCGATCTGCGGCCCTAGCTCGTCCAGCGGCACGGCATCGCAATCAGGCACGAAAAAGATCGCATGGGGATTGCCAACATTCACTGCCGATGGCTGCTCCAGCATGTCCCAGCCCACCGGCATGGCGTCCGTATCGACGGCATAGGCGAGGGGGATTGCTTCCCAGCCAAAGCGCGGCTCTCCCATATCCACCGCTATGCCGTTTTCTGCAGGGGTGGTGCTGATGAGACCGCCCCCGGTCGCAATCGTCGCCGGT
The DNA here is from genome assembly GCF_003584125.1 of Aurantiacibacter zhengii. Lineage (GTDB taxonomy): Bacteria > Pseudomonadota > Alphaproteobacteria > Sphingomonadales > Sphingomonadaceae > Alteraurantiacibacter > Alteraurantiacibacter zhengii. Next base: position 147,256 of record NZ_QXFL01000006.1, on the reverse strand, counting down.
TTGCCCAGCATCAGACCGATTGCGCGCGCGGCGTTGCCACAGGCTTCGACTTCACCGCCGTCTGCGTTGTAGATGCGCATCCGCACGCTGGCATCGGGATCGGGTTCCAGCACGATGAACTGGTCGCACCCGATACCGCGCGTCCTGTCGGACAAGGCGCGAATGGTTTCCGCTCCGAGATCGGGCAGGTCTTCCTCTCGCGCATCAAGCACGATGAAATCGTTGCCGAGACCATGCATCTTGGTGAAGTTGATGCGCATCAGCGCCACCTAGGGGCGCGGCGCGCTTATCGCAATGCCTCAGCTGGCCCTGCGCTGCGGGTGAAGCGCCTGCACGGCTTCGGCGGATACGGAGACGCTGGTGTCCTTCAGCATGCCAAGTCTCGCAAGCCGATCGCGGGTGGTGCTGGCATCTTCGGGCAGGCCATACAGATAACCCTGGCCCTTCATCTCGCCCATCCCCTTCAACTGGCCCAGCACCTCGTCGCTCTCGATACCTTCGGCGGTGACTGGAAGAGACAAGCCCTTGCCGAGCGAGATGATCGCTTCGACCAGAGTCCGGCCTTCACCACCAGCCGCCATTTCGGCCACGAAGCTGCGGTCTATCTTCAGCCTGTCGAACGGCAGCGAGCGGAGTTGGGAGAGGCTGGAATAGCCGGTACCAAAATCGTCGAGGCTGATCCGGATGCCCTGGTTCTTCAGGCTTGAGACGATCGAACGCACTGCACCTATGTTCTCGTGCAGGCAGCTTTCGGTGATTTCGATTTCCAGCCTAGCAGGCGGGAAGCCGCTCTCTACCAGCAGGTGCAGCAGTTTCTGCGCGAACCACGGATCGCGCAGCTGGACCGGAGAAATATTGACCGAAAGTGTAAGGCCGGGATCCCAGTCCTTGGCATCTTCCAGCGCCTGCCGGATCAGCCGTTCCGAAAGCTCGCTGATGAGATCGATCTCTTCCGCAATGGGAATGAAGATTTCCGGACTGACAATCCCGTATCGGGGACTCTTCCAGCGCGCCAGCATCTCGAAGCCCGACAGCTTGCCGGTTTCGAGGTCGATCTGCTGTTCATAGAACGGCACGAATTCGTCGGCTGCGATGCCCTGGCGAATGCCGGCTTCGAGCTCGTTGCGAAAGCGCAGCTCGTCCTCCATCTGCGGTTCGAACCAGTAATAGCGATTCCGGCCGCGCTTCTTCGCATGATACATGGCGATATCCGCGCGGTGTATCAGCGCCTCGGCATCGGCGACCTGCTGCGGTTCGTAGGCTCGTCCGGACTGGGCGACGCCAATCGATACCGTCGCTTCCACCGTCAGCCGGTTCGCCTCGATGGGGGCGGAAACTGTCCGGATGACTAGATCGACAATGTCGTCCACATCCTCCCGCGCATGATAGTCGAAGGGCAGTGCGCAGGCGAATTCGTCTCCGCCGATCCGGGCCAGGATCGCCTCGTCGGGCAGAACGTCTGCAATCCGGCGTGCGACCGTGCTCAGTACGGTGTCCCCCATCTGGTGCCCGTTAAGGTCGTTGATCTGCTTGAAGTTATCGAGATCGATCATCATCACCGCGATCTCTCGCTGAGTCTCGGCAACGGAGCGGCGCAGGTTCTCCATCGCTGGAGGGCCGCTGCGGCGGTTGAGGCAGCCTGTAAGTGGGTCACGCTCTGCCAGTTCGCGCGCGCGCTCTTCCGCACGGCGCCGCACTTCCACTTCGGCATGCAGGTCGCGGTAGCGACGCCAGCCGAAAAGCAGCAGGGCGATGTTGAGAAGCACGGCGTTTATCAGCAGCATGTCGGGTGCGCTGCCGCCCCAGAACCAGGCGCGCGCAATCTGCGGCATCAAGGTGCCGCCGGTTCCGACGAACATGATGACAGATGCAGTCGCGATGCCGAGCGCGATCATGTCGCGTTCCGCGCTGCGAATCTTCGTGTCCGCGGCTTTCGCCTTCTTTTGTAACGCCCGTTTCAACAAGCGATTTCCCCAGTTCAACGCAGGGCTTATCGCGCAACACCTTCAAGATAGGGTTAATTGCGCGTGAGAATTGCCCACGCTAGGGACGCGGCGCGTCAAAGGAGAGTGGATTGCCCCATTACTGGCTCATCAAATCGGAACCGTTCAAGTACGCCTGGGAACAGCTGGTGAAGGATGGCGAGACCATCTGGGACGGGGTCCGCAACCACCGTGCCGCGAATAACCTGCGTGCTATGGAAGTGGGCGACCAGTGTTTTTTCTACCATTCCAACAAGGGGCTGGAGATCGTCGGCATTGCCCGCGTGAGCGAGGCCGGATTGACCGACCCCACCGATCCAGAAGGCAAATGGCCAACGGTAAAGGTCGAACCTGTTCGCCCGCTGGACAACTTCGTGACACTGAAAGCGATCAAGGCAGAACCAACGCTTGAAGGGATCGAACTGGTTCGCCTTTCGCGCCTGTCCGTGGCCGAAATCAGACCAGAGGAATGGGAAATAATTCTTAAAATGTCAGAGAGTTAATTCGGAACATCGGCCGTCCGTTACCGTTGTTAAATTAAAGGGCGCGCGATGGTCGTGCTAGCCCGGCAGAACAATGGAGTAACGAACATGGGTGAATTTACAGAAAAGGTAAAAGGCAACGCCAACGAAGCCGTCGGTAACGTGAAGCAGGAGTCGAACAACCCTGAGACACGTGCCGAAGGTCGCAAGCAGGAAAAGAAGGGCGAAGCCCAGCAGCTGAAGGGCGAAGTCGAAGGCAAGCTCGGCAACGACATCTAAGCAGCCGTACAAGACAAAAAAGGGGCCGCTTCCGGAAGGAGGCGGCCCCTTTTTGTTGCGTACTACCGCGATCTAAGGCCGCTCACCGTGGCGCCTGCGGCGCTCAACTGCTCGATATCGGTGATACAGTGCAGCAGCCGGATGCCCTTTTTCTGCAATGCCGCTTCCAGCGCTTCGTCGAACTCGGCGTTGCTCTCAACCCGGGCGCCCCAGCCACCAAAGCTCTCGGCCAGTTTGGCAAAGTCGGGGTTTGCAAGGTGGGTGGAGGCTTCGCGCCCCGGGTATTCGCGTTCCTGGTGCATGCGAATGGTGCCGTAGGTCGAATTGTCGAACACGATGACCAGCAAATCCAGCCCATATTGCGCGGCTGTCGCCAGTTCCTGCGCGTTCATCAGGAAATCGCCATCGCCTGCCGCCGCGACTACGCAGCGATCAGGCTCGCGCATGGCCGCGGCCACAGCTGCGGGAACGCCATAACCCATAGCGCCAGCAGTGGGAGCGAGCTGCGACGGGTATCCCGCGTACGGCCAGTACCGATGCCACCAGCCAGCGAAGTTGCCTGCTCCGTTGCAGATGATGGCATCTGCGGGCAGCAGGCGCCGGCAGGTTGCCATGGCAAGCGCAAGGTCGAGATCGTAGCGCGCTTCCTCGTAAGGGGTGTTCCAGGCCTGCCACTCGGCATGGGCCTGGGCACCGCAGTCGAAATCGATCACGTCGCTCTCGTCCCACAGTGCTGCGCTTTCGGAAAACTCTGCCATGTCGGCGCAGACCGGAAGGTCCGTGCGATAGACGCGCCCCAGTTCCTGAGGATCGGGATGGACGTGTATCAGTACCTGGTCCGGATGATCCGGCGTGATGAGCGAATAGCCATCCGTCGTCGCTTCGCCCAGGCGAGCGCCCACGACCAGCAGCAGGTCTGCCGCTTTCACCCGCTCGGTCAACTTGGGGGAGGGACCGTAGCCAAGATTGCCGGCGTAGACCGAAGAGCTTGGCGAAATTGCATCCTGACGACGGAATGCGGTGGCGACGGGAAGGCCGATACGCTCCGCAAATTCTGTAAAGTAGTGCCTTGCCCGCGCGTTCCATCCGGCACCGCCGACTATGGCGAGGGGTGCCGCGGCATCGCCGATCATCTCCATCATTGTCGCCATGACATCGGGGCAGGGGGCCTGGGCGGGCTTGACGACAGACGGGCGCACGGGGCTCTCGATCCCATCCTCGTGCAGCATGTCTTCCGGCAGCGCGAGCACGACCGGGCCGGGCCTGCCACTGATCGCGGTGGACCAGGCACGCGCGATGTATTCCGGTATGCGGCTCGCATCATCGATGCGGGCGGACCACTTGGCGATCGGCGCGAAAAAGGCGGGAAAATCGACTTCCTGAAAACCCTCGCGGTCGCGCATGGAGCGGTCGACATCGCCGATGAACAGGATCATGGGCTGGCTGTCCTGCATGGCCACATGGACGCCGATACTCGCATTGGTTGCCCCGGGGCCGCGCGTGACGAATGCAATGCCCGGCTGCCCGGTCATCGTGGCGTCGGCGCAGGCCATGAACGTCACGCCGCCTTCCTGGCGGCAGGTCACGGTCTGGATCGCGTCGCAATCCGACAGGGCGTCGAGCACGGGGAGGAAGCTTTCGCCCGGAACGGTGAAAGCGCGCGAGGCCCCTTGTTCGACAAGGCAATCGACAAGCAGGCGGGCAGCGGTTCTGGTCATGCCACAGCGATTAGCCCCGCCGCGAAGGCGCGGCAACCAGTTGCGCGAGTTACCAACCGTCCCGCGATTGAACATTGCACGGGATGCGGGAGCCAAATCGTTACCAAGACGTTAACACGGCATCATGAGACGCTCACTTGTCCTGACCACTGAATCGGCCCGCCATCCGTTCCGGGCCTCCCTGCCGCCGCACGTTCTGGAACGCGCGAACGAGATCGAGCCGATGGCACCCTGGCGAAAGAGGCTGTCTCTGGGGCTGACGCGCCACGATTTCGAAACGGTTGCCGCCACCTATGCCGCGGGCTTCCTGGCCACCATTACTTTCATCGCCTGATTACTCGGCAATTGCTGGCTGCGCTTCGGCTGCGTCCTTCTCGGCGCGGTAGAGGCGCGCACCAAGCCATACCGAGAACAGGCACATCGCCGCGCTGAGCAGGACCTGCTCGGCCAGCGGAACGCCTACCGCGCTCAATCCCAGCGCCAGCAGCGAGCCGAATACCATCGCCCCGGAATTGACGATGTTGTTAGCGGCAACCGCGCGGCTGGCCTGCGAGGCCGGTACCTTCGTGGTGAGAAAGGCGTAGAGCGGCACCACGAACATGCCGCCGAAAATCGCGATGAACAACAGGCTCCCCAGCACCGCCCAGGCCAGCGGGTAGGAGAGGAAGGTCGCCACATCCATCAGTTGTGTATCGCGCAGGCCTGCATTCCATGCCTTGCATACAAAATAGAAGACCGCGACCATGCCCGCCATCAGCAGCACAGATACGGGGGAATAGCGCGCCGAAACCTTCCCCTTCAGCAGCAGGTTCACGGCGACCGATCCCACGGCCACACCGATCGAGAAGAACACCAGAAACAGGCTGGCGACCGTAGGGTCTGCCATTAGCACGTTCTTGGCCAGCGGCGGGAACTGGATGAACAGCACGCTGCCGATGGTCCAGAAGAAGCTGATTGCGATGATCGCGTAGAACACCTCGCGATTGTGGGTGCATTCGCGAATCATGCGCCAGGACGAGGTAAGAGGATTGAAGTCGATCTTCTCCGGCTCTCCCATCGGCGGGGCGGGGGGAACCTGACGACTGGTGAGATAGCCGATCACGGCAAAAACCAGGATCGCGAGGGCGGCGATCTCCACCTGGTCGGCCAGGAACCCGGCCAGGATCGTCCCTGTCATGATGGCGATGTAGGTGCCCGCCTCCACCAGGCCGGTGCCGGCCAGCACCTCTTCCTTTTCCAAATGCTGCGGCAGGATCGCGTACTTGATGGGGCCGAAGAAGGTAGAGTGCACCCCCATCGCAAACAGCGCCAGCATCAGGAGCGGAATGGCGAGCATCTCGACCGCGATGCCCTCCCAGGCGAGGAACAGGCCGAATGCGCCCACGCTCATGATACCGATCTCCGCCGCCTTCACGGTGCGGATGATCCTGGCCTTGTCAGTCAGGTCGGCCAGTTGCCCGGCAATGGCGGACAGCAGGAAGAACGGCAGGATGAAGACGGCCGAGGCCGCGCCCGAGAATACCGTTTCGGCGTCGGGCGAGTTGTAGACGCTGTAGACGACGAAAAGCACCATCGTTGTCTTGTAGAGGTTGTCGTTGAAGGCGTTCAGCAGCTGGGTGCAGAACAACGGCAGGAACCGGCGTTGCTTCAGCAGGTGGGTTGAGGTGAACATAAAGCCTGTTTGCAGCGCCCGGAGGGCAGGTCCGGAAGAGGGCTTAACGCGGTTTCTCCCAAATAGCAGCAGCAACCATGCTTTTTCCTGCGGCGAATTGCGGCTAGGGCTGCTGGCACCATGTGGACCCTGCCCAACATCCTCACCCTCAGCCGTATCCTGACGCTGCCATTGCTCGGCTTCCTGCTGTGGTGGCCGGGCTGGGCGCTGGGGTACCTGTTTGCCTTCGCGCTATACTGCCTGATGGGAATCACCGACTATTTTGACGGGTTGCTGGCCCGTTCCAGCGGCGCTGTGAGCAAGTTGGGCATCTTCCTCGATCCCATTGCCGACAAGATCATGGTGGCGACCGTGATCCTGGTCCTTGCTGCCCAAGGTATCCTGCGTGGCCCCTACGTGGGTGACGCGCACGTGATCGCGGGCCTCATCATCCTGATCCGCGAGATTGCCGTGTCGGGCCTGCGCGAGTTTCTGGGCGAACTGCAGGTGAGCGTACCGGTTTCCAAGCTGGCGAAGTGGAAGACGACTTTCCAGCTCGTCTCGCTCGGCGCGCTGATCCTGGGACAGGGCCTGCCCGGCTGGAATGTCATGCTGGCCGGGGTCGAGCACAACCTGCCGCACCTTGTGGGCCTCGTCACCTTGTGGGGCGCGGCGATCCTGACGCTGATTACCGGCTGGGACTACCTGCGGGTGGGCATCAAGTACATGGACTGAACCTGGGACGCCGACAGGGGTGCCGACCGGCACTCCCTCTCGAAATCAGTTCATGGCTGAAAAGCGCTCGATATCGGCAATCCTGCCCGACACCACGAGTTCGTCGTCTGGAAAGACCAGCGTGTCGGGTACTGCGTGGATAAAATCCTCGGACCCTCGCTTCACCCCCACGACCGTGACTGCAAATTTCTTGCGACAGTCGCTGGTCATGAGAGGCAGGCCGACAATCGCTTCGGGAGCCTTGAGTCTCGCAATCGCGAACTCGTCTCCGAAACCGATGAAATCGATCAGCCGCCCGTTCAGCAGGTGCGCAACGCGCTCGCCCATGCGCTGTTCGGGGAAAACGACATGGGTGGCACCCGTCCGCTCCAGAATGCGGGCGTGCTTGTCGTTCGTTGCCTTCGCCCAGATGTTCGTCATGCCCAGGTCAGACAGGGCAAGCACGGTCAGGACGCTTGCCTCGATGTCGGTGCCGATCGCCACCACCGCCGCCTCGAAATCCTCCACGCCTAGACCCTTCAGGCTGGCAGCATTCGTGCAATCGGCCTCTACCACCTTCGTCAACTGGGGGGCGAATTCGTGAACCAACTCCGGATCGGTATCGGCACCCAGCACCTCGTGTCCCATCCGCTCCAGCGTAAGGGCGACCGCTCCACCGAACCGGCCCAGGCCGATGACCAGCACGGGTTTGCGTTTCCTAGCCGACAATGACGTTCTCCTCCGGATAGCGATAGGTGCGGTCGCGCGCCTCAAGGGCAAGCGCGGTTGCAACGGTAATGGTTCCCACGCGCCCCACGAACATCAGGGCGATGATGACAAGCTGGCCGCTGGGCGGAATGTCGGCGGTGATGCCGGTCGAAAGGCCCACGGTCGCAAAGGCCGAGACCGTTTCGAACAGGATATCCTGAAGGGCAAGTTCGCTGATCGAGGCGATATAGGTTGTCGATGCAAGGATGAGTGCGGCGGCCATCACGGCCACGGACAACGCCTGGCGCTCCACGGCAGGACCGAACCGCCTATTGAAAATGCCTGCGTCGCGTCGCCCCCTTACTTCCGAAAGAACGATGGCGAAGATCACGAAGAAGGTCGTGACCTTGATCCCTCCCGCCGTACCCGCGCTTCCGCCGCCGATGAACATGAGCAGGTAATTCGCCATAAGCGTCTCATCGTGGAAACCGCCTACATCGAGGCTGTTGAATCCCGCCGTGCGCGGCATGACCGAATGGAACGCCGCGTTGAGCAATTTGGCCCCGATTGCCATCGGGCCCAGCGTCGCCGGATTGTTCCATTCGGCCACGAGAATGCTGACAAAACCGAACAGCAGCAGGGCAACCGTTCCCGATACCGTGATCTTGGTATGCAGAGACCATTTTCGCCAGTTGAAGCCATTGGCGCGAATGTCCTGCATCACGGGAAACCCCAGGGCGGTCAGGATCACTGCAAACATGATCGGCCCCAGGATCCAGGCATCGTTCTGGTAACCCATTACGCTGTCCGAATGGGTCGAAAAGCCTGCATTGTTGAAGGCGCTGACGGCATGAAACACGCCATGCCACACCGCTTCGCCGGGGCTCATCTCATGGGCGATCCACATCCGCGCTGCCAGGACCAGTGCCACAAGCCCTTCAACTATGATGGTGATGGCCAGGACCAGCTTCAGCACGGATGCTGCGTCTCCGCTTTCGAGGCGGCTGCGTTCAACCTGCGTCGCCATGCGCTGGCGCAGGCCGAAACCCCGCCCCGCCATTAGACCGAAGAGCGTCGCAGCTGTCATGATGCCGAAGCCCCCGACCTGGAAAAGTACGAGGATGGTGACCTGTCCGAACGCAGACCAGTAAGTTGGCGTGTCCACCACAATCAGGCCTGTGACTGCGACTGCCGACGTCGATGTGAATAGCGCGGTCAGGAACGGCGCACTCGTGCCTTCGGAAGTGGCAACCGGCAGGCTGAGAAGAAGAGTGCCAAGCGCAATAGCCCCCAGGAATAGTGCGGGAATGAGGCGAATCGGATTGCGAAACCCTGGCATGCCGCGGCTTTGCCTTTTCCATGCGCCGCGTAAAGCGGACTTGCGAGATCAGGTAGCAACCACGCAGGAAGCGATTTGCTCCCTATTCCCCAGCTTTTGCCTCATCTTTTGCCAGCGCCTCGTGAAACGCGATCACTGCGCGTGTGACTTGCTGCATCATCTGCATGCGCTCGATGGTGGGGCGCTTGGTCACGCCGATCATCACCGCCACGGCGTAGGCCGAGGAGTCCGGCGCAAACAGCACGCCCACATCGTTATAGCCCGATTGCTGGCCATCCCAGAACTGGCCGGTGCCGGTCTTGTGGCTGACCACCCAGCCATCGGCACGGCCACCCTTCAGGCGGCGAGGGCCGCTGCGGGTGTTGGACATGATGGTGAGCAGTTCCTCTGCCCGCTCTTTCGAAAGCACTTCGCCGCGTTCGACGGCGGCCAGGGCGCGGGCAATCCCGATGGGCTTTGCACCGTCCACCGGGTCGTCAAGGTAGCTTTCGAAAGCGCGCTTGCGCACCTGCTCGGGCACACGGTCGCGGGCGTCGAAGAAATTGTTCTCGTAGGAATAGCTATCGCGCCAGCGCACACCGGCAATAGCGCTTTGCATCGGCTTCTCGCCGGGGCCGAAGCGGATGCCGTCCAGGCCCTGTTCGCGCAGCATGGCGCGCACCGCGCGCGGGCCGCCCACGCGCTGCAGGATGGCATTGTTGGCAGTGTTATCGCTCTGCTGGATGGCGCGTTCGATCAGCTCGCCCACGGTCGTTTCCACTGCGCCATCGCGCAGGATTTCCTTGCGCATCGGCTGGTGGAACAGTGTCAGGTCTTCGCGGCTGACGCGGATCGGCGCATCGAGATCGAGCAGCCCCTTCTCCGCCATCGTAAGCGCGGTAAGGGTCACCCAGGTTTTGCTGACGCTTTGCTGAGGCAGCCAATCGTTCTCGTTGTAGCCGGTGCTCCAACCGGTATCGACATCGACCACGGCGATGCCCATCGTGCCGCCGAATTCCTCTGCGATGCCAGTGATCGTCTCGCTCAGTTCCTCGCGCGCCTGCAATACGGCGGGGTCTGGCTGCGGGGCAGGGGTGGGGGTGACTGCGGGAGTCGGCACCTCGGCCTCGTCCTGCGCCAGGCGAATGTCCTCTCCCCATTCCACGCCGTAGGGCGGGTTGGGGTTTTCGGCGGTGCCACAGGAAGCCAGTGCCAGGACGGCGGTGGCAGGCAGGAGAAATCGTTTCGTGTTCACATGAATCCAATGAATGGAGCGGGGTATCTATCCGAGAAAGCTGTTGATGCCCGGTCGGGTGGGCAACTGCGGAGGGTCAACCCGCGCGCAGTTCCTCTGCAAGCAGGCGGAATTCGTCACCGCGCGGGCTGTTGGCTCGCCAGACGAGCGCGATTTCCCGGCTGGTGTGGTCACCCTGCAGGGGGCGGGCCACGACGTCGGTCTCGTGCAGGATGCCCGCGTCGATCGCCATCTGCGGCAGCATGGTAAGGCCAAGGCCGTTGTCCACCATCTGCACCAGTGTGTGCAGCGACGTGCCGATCATCGTCGCGCTGGCATTGAGTTCGGGCCGGTTGCACGCGGCAAGCGCGTGCTCCTTCAGGCAATGCCCGTCCTCCAGTAGCAACAGGCGCCCTTCGTCGATCATCGCGGGGCTGATCTCGGCGGGCGGATCGCGCGGGTCATCCTTGGGAAAGGCAACAAACAGCTCGTCGTCGCAGATTTTCGCACGTTCCACTTCGCCGGTGGCGAAGGGAAGGGCGAGCAGCACGCAGTCGGCGCGACCATGGTGCAGCGATTCGAGAGCCTGGTCGCTGGTCTCCTCGCGCAGGAAAAGCTTCAATTGCGGGCGCTCCTTGCGCAGGCGCGGCAGGATGCGCGGCAGCAGGAACGGCGCGATGGTGGGGATCACGCTCATGCGCAGTTCGCCCGAAAGCGGCTTTCCGGCGGCCTGTACCAGTTCAGCCAGCTCCTCCGTCTCGCGAAGGACGCGGTGCGCCTTTGCCACAACCGAATTGCCCAGCGGGGTGAAGCGCACCACCCGGCGGCTGCGCTCCACCAGCGTCACGCCCAGCAGCGACTCCAGTTCGCGAATGCCTGCGGACAGCGTGCTCTGCGATACGAAGCTGGCCTCTGCCGCGCGGCCGAAGTGCTGCTGTTCGTGCAGGGCGACGAGGTATTGCAGCTGCTTGATGGTGGGCAGGTAGGTGCTCACTCGGCGGGAGCTTCCTCTAGTTCGGCCTTCGCATCGTCGATATGGGTCATCTTGAGGCGACCTTTCTCGACCGCGAAGGCGAGTTTGCCTTCCACCAGGTCCAGCGCATCCTTGCCGAACACCTCGAACCGCCAGCCTTCCAGCACCGGCAACTTGCGCACGCCGGCGGCCAGCGCTTCCAGTTCGTCGGATCGGGTAAGCAGGCGAGAAGCGACATCGATCTCGCGACTGCGGATCTTCAGCAGCAGCTTCAGGAGGTCCGCCACCAGCGCGCCTTCCTTGCCAAGCGGTGCGCCGCGCTTGGGCTTGTCTGGCATTTCGTCCTTGTCCATCGGCTCTGCATTGGACAGCACTTTCATCAGGCGGCGGCCGATGTCGTTTTCCTTCCAGGCGTTGGAAAGCCCGCGTACCTTGGCAAGGTCGGCCTGCTTCTTGGGCGGATGACTGGCGAGATCGGCCAGCGTCTCGTCACGGATGATGCGCCCGCGCGGGATGTCCTTGTCCTGCGCCTCCGTTTCGCGCCATGCGGCGAGTGCCTTCAGGCGGCCCAACACTGCGGGATTGCGACCGGGGGAGCGGATACGCTGCCACGCTACGTCGAGGTCGTTGGCGTAATTGGAGGGGTCTGCCAGCTTCTCCATTTCCGCATTCAGCCAGTGGCCGCGATCGGTCTTGATCAGCTTTTTCAGGATCTTGGGGAAAATCTTGGCGAGGTAAGTCACATCGCCGATGGCATATTCGATCTGCCGCTCGGTCAAGGGGCGGCGGCTCCAGTCGGTGAAGCGCGCACCTTTGTCGATGGTCTTGTTCAGCCAGCTTTCGACGAGGTTGGCATAACCGATTTGCTCGGACTGGCTGATCGCCATCATGGCGATCTGCGTGTCGAAGATGGGATGCGGCGTCTTGCCGGTCAGGTTGTAGATGATTTCCACGTCCTGCCCGCCCGCGTGGAAGATCTTCAGCACGTCCTCGTTGTCGGTCAGCAGGTCCAGCAGCGGCTGCAGGTCCAGCCCGTCCGCCAGCGGGTCCACTGCGGCGGCTTCATCCTCGTTGCCGATCTGGATCAGGCAGAGGAGGGGGTAATAGGTGTTCTCGCGCATGAACTCCGTGTCCACGCACACGAAATCGTGTTTCGCCAGCCGTTCGCACAGCTCGGCAAGGTCATTTGTCTTGGTAATCAGGGGATGGATTTGCATCTGTCTTCTTTTCGTCTGTGGCCGGTTCACCGACCTGCGGCGTCCACGAGGCGTGTCGTCCTTGACAAAACGCCCTGCTTCGCCTGTTAGCGCGCGCTTGATATACGGCGTATCGCCGCGCATCTCTCGCGCGCCCTTAGCGCCATAACCTGCCAAATGAAAAGAGTCCTCATGCACGCCTATCGTACCCACAACTGTGCCGCGCTGACGAAAGAGAACGTTGGCGAGACCGTCCGCCTGTCGGGCTGGATCCACCGCAAGCGTGACCACGGCGGCGTTCTGTTCGTGGACCTGCGCGACCATTACGGCATCACGCAGGTGGTTGCGGACGAGGACAGCCCGGCGCTGGACCTGCTCGATTCGCTGAAGCTGGAAAGTGTCATCACCATCGATGGCGAGGTGAAGGCGCGCGACGCGGCTGCGGTGAACCCGAACCTGCCGACCGGCGAGATCGAGGTGTTTGCCCGTTCCGTGACGGTGCAAAGCCATGCGAACGAATTGCCGCTGATCGTGAATTCGGCGGAGGACTATCCCGAAGATACGCGCCTCAAGTACCGGTTTATCGACCTGCGGCGCGAACGTGTTCACAACAACATCATGCTGCGCAACCGCGTGATCACCTCGCTACGTCGCCGTATGACAGACCAGGGCTTCAGCGAATTCCAGACGCCGATCCTGGGTGCCTCCAGCCCCGAGGGCGCGCGTGACTATCTGGTGCCCAGCCGCCTACACCCGGGCCGGTTCTATGCGCTGCCGCAGGCGCCGCAGATGTTCAAGCAGCTGCTGATGGTGGCGGGCTTCGACCGCTACTTCCAGATCGCCCCGTGCTTCCGCGATGAAGACCTGCGCGCCGACCGCTCGCCGGAATTCTACCAGCTCGACTTCGAGATGAGCTTCGTGACGCAGGAAGACGTGTTCCAGGCCATCGAGCCTGTTCTGGCGGGCGTGTTCGAAGAGTTTGGCGGCGGCAAGAGCGTTACGCCCGCAGGCGAGTTCCCGCGCATCCCCTACGCCGAATCGATGCTGAAGTACGGCACCGACAAGCCGGACCTGCGCAACCCGATCATCATCTCCGACGTGTCGCACCACTTCGAGAAGTCCGGCTTCGGCATCTTCGAGAAGATCGTGGGCGGCGGCGGCGTGGTGCGCGCGATTCCCGCTCCCGAAACGCACGAAAAGAGCCGCAAGTTCTTCGACGAGATGAACGACTGGGCGCGCAAGGAGGGTTTCTCCGGCCTTGGTTACGTTACCCGCAAGCAGGGCGAGTTCGGCGGCCCCATTGCCAAGAACCACGGTCCCGAGGAAATGGCCAAGCTGTATGACGAGCTGGGCCTGGGTGAGAACGACGGCCTGTTCTTCGCCGCCGGCAAGGAAAAGGACGCGGTGAAGCTGGCAGGCGCTGCGCGCACCCGCACGGCCGAAAACCTCGACCTTGTCGAGCAGGGCTGTTTCAAGTTCTGCTGGATCGTGGATTTCCCGATGTTCGAATACGACGAGGAACTGAAGAAGATCGATTTCAGCCACAACCCGTTCTCGATGCCGCAGGGCGAAATGGACGCGCTGGAAAACCAGGACCCACTGGAGATCAAGGCCTGGCAGTACGACATCGTTTGCAACGGCTACGAACTGTCGAGCGGCGCCATCCGTAACCACCGCCCGGATATTATGTACAGGGCGTTCGAAATCGCCGGTTATACCCAGGCCGATGTGGATGCGAACTTTGGCGGCATGATCGAAGCGTTCAAGCTGGGCGCGCCGCCGCACGGTGGCTCTGCCCCGGGTATCGATCGTATCGTGATGCTGCTGGCGGACGAGCCGAACATCCGCGAGGTGATCGCTTTCCCGCTGAACCAGCGTGCGCAGGACCTGATGATGGGCGCTCCCAGCGCGGTGAGTGCACGCCAGTTGCGCGATGTGCATATCCGGCTTTCGGGAGAGGCGCTGGACGCGAACAAGAACGCCAGTGCTGCAGAAAAGACCGACATGAACAGCAATGCCTCCGAACAGGACATCCCGCCGCAGGACAAGTAGACGAAAAGAGAAGGGGCGCGGCTTCCGAAAAAGCCGCGCCCCTATCTTAAAAGTCAGTTTAGGCGAGCTTAGTCGAACTGTTTGTCGATCATGTCGCCGAAGCGTTCGCCTTCGCTGATTTCGGCATAGCACTGCTGAATGACAGTGCGCGACTGCGGGTCGAGATCGTCATCATCCAGCGCGCTCTTGAACTTTCCCTTCAGATAGTCCTCGCCTTCTTCGACAAGTTCTGCGGCGGCTTCATCGCCGTTTTCGAACGCATCTGCGATGCTCATCCAGGTGCGATGGGCTGATCCAGTCATGGTGCCCTTAGTCACGAGTTCGCCGCCCTGACGCTCGATCTCCGCGTTCAGCTTCGAAACCGTCTTCTCACGTTCGACACGGCGGCGTTCGAGCGCCTGCTTGAGTTGCGGGTTGTTCGCCTTCTCGGCGGCCTGGCGATAACCCTCGACAGAATCGAAAGCGGTATCGGTGAGGGTCTTGAGTACGCTATTGGCAGACATTGAAATCTCCTTTTATCAATTCGTTGTCTGTCCAACGCCCCGACAGGCGAGACTTTCCCGGGCTTGGCGCTGGCCCGGCTCGCTCTGGCGCATTTCCGGCAGTGGGCACCCGATCGCGAGACGAATTCCGCTGGCCCGCAGACGGTCGGTAGCCAAGGCTTCGCGGCGAAACATGCCGGGGATGACATGACCAGGAGACCGAGTGTCTTGATTTTTCGGCGCTGCATATCGACCTATCGAACGAGAGCGACCGATGGTTTCTCGTCGCAAGGCGTGAAAAACGGGTCAATCCGGGCCGCTCCGGCACTTGCTTTGCCCGCCGCCGTTCATTAGGGCGAAAGCGTTATTTGAAACCCCAGAGTGAGAGGGATTACATGAGCGATATCGCTGCACGCGTTAAGAAGATCGTTGTCGAGCATCTCGGCGTCGAAGAGGACAAGGTGACTCCGGACGCCAGCTTCATTGACGATCTGGGTGCCGACAGCCTCGACATCGTCGAGCTGGTCATGGCGTTCGAGGAAGAGTTCGGCGTGGAAATCCCGGACGATGCCGCCGAGAAGATCAACACGGTCGGCGACGCCAACAAGTACATCGAAGAACATACTTCGTAAGCGACCACTGGCCTCGTTCGCGAATGGTCTCCCCGGACGCGGACGGGGTTGGAAGGCTCGGCCCGAAAGGCTGGGCCTTTCTTGATTGGAGAGATGAATATGCGGCGTGTCGTCGTTACCGGACTTGGCCTTGTTACCCCGCTGGGTGGTGACGTTGAAACCACCTGGAAAAACCTGATTGCAGGCGAGAGTGGGATCGGCACGATCACCCGCTTCGATACCGAGGGGCAGAAATGCACCATCGCGGGCGAGGTGAAGCCTGCGGATCATCCTTGGGGCTTCGATGCGAACAAGCGCGTGGATGGCAAGGTGCAGCGCCAAGTCGACCCGTTCATCATCTACGGCATCGACGCCGCGGGCCAAGCACTGGAAGATGCCGGTCTTACCGAAATGGACGAGGAAACGAAGCTGCGCGCGGGTTGCTCCATCGGTTCGGGTATCGGCGGCCTGCCGGGAATTGAACTCGAATCGGTCAACTTGCACGAGCGCGGTCCGGGCCGTGTCTCGCCGCATTTCGTCCACGGTCGCCTGATCAACCTGATCAGCGGTCAGGTGAGCATCAAGTACGGCCTGATGGGCCCGAACCACGCCGTGGTGACGGCATGCTCCACCGGGGCGCACTCGATCGGCGATGCCGCGCGCATGATCAAGGACGACGATGCCGACATCATGCTGGCAGGCGGCGCGGAAGGCACGATCAACCCACTGGGCGTTGCCGGTTTCGCACAGGCGCGCGCGCTCAACTGCTCGATGAATGATCGTCCTACCGAGGCGAGCCGCCCTTACGACAAGGACCGCGATGGCTTTGTAATGGGCGAGGGCGCGGGCGTTGTCGTGCTGGAAGAATACGAGCACGCAAAGGCGCGCGGTGCCAAGATCTACGCCGAAGTCGTCGGTTATGGCCTTTCGGGCGATGCCTATCACGTCACCGCGCCGCACCCCGAAGGCAAGGGTGCCGAAAACGCCATGCGCATGGCGCTGCGCAAGGCCGGGATGGACGGATCGGAAATCGACTACGTCAACGCTCACGGTACGTCGACGATGGCGGACACTATCGAACTCGCCGCGGTAAAGCGCGTGCTGGGCGACGATCTTGGCGGTGCCTCCATGAGCAGCACGAAGAGCGCCATCGGCCACCTGCTGGGCGGCGCTGGTGCGGTGGAGAGCATCTTCTGCATCCTCGCAATGCGCGACCAGGTCGTTCCGCCTACGCTCAACCTGCACAACCCCGACGATGGCACCGAAGGGGCCGATCTCGTCCCTCTCGAGGCGAAGAAGCGCGAAGTGAAGGCCGTGCTCAACAACAGCTTCGGCTTTGGCGGCACCAATGCGTCGCTGGTGATGAAAGCCGTCGAGGACTGATATGAAAAAGCTGCTGGCGGCTGTCGTCGCGCTGGGAATTCTGGCGGTCGCGGCCGTTGGCGGCTGGTTCGCACTCGGCTGGTACGGCGGGGCGGAGATCGACGAAGAAACAGCCTTCATCGTCCCTTCCGGGGCGACGCTTACCTCCGTTGCCGGAAAACTGGAGGAAGAGGGCCTTATCGGCTCTGCCAACGGCTTCCTGCTGCGCGCCAAAGTGTTGGGTAGCAGCGATCCAATCAAGGCTGGCGAGTTCCTGCTTACGCCTGGCATGAGCAACGCCGGGGTCCTTGATCACCTGCAGCATGGCGAGGTGATCCGCCGCTTCGTCACCATTCCCGAAGGCACGCCGTCGGCCATCGTGCATGACATCCTGATGGCTGAACCTTTACTGGAGGGCGATATCCCCGTGCCCGAGGAAGGCAGCGTCCTTCCAGAAAGTTACGATTTCGAGCGCGGTGAAGAACGCGTGGCGGTACTCGCCCGGATGCAACGCGCAATGGATGAGGCGATTGCCGAACTGTGGCCCCGCCGGACGGATCGCACTGTGGCGAAGACGCCGGAAGAGGCGGTCACTCTCGCCTCCATCGTGGAGAAAGAGACCGGGGTGCCCGAGGAACGGCGCATGGTTGCAGGGCTCTATTCCAACCGCATCCGGCAGGGTATCTTCCTGCAGGCCGATCCGACGATCATCTATCCGATCACGCGCGGGCGCCCGCTGGGTCGCCGCATCCGCCAGTCCGAGATCGCCGACATCAACGATTACAACACCTACCAAATGGCTGGCCTTCCCGCCGGGCCGATCACCAATCCGGGCCGCGCCAGCATAGAGGCGGTGCTGAACCCGGCGGAAACAGATGCGATCTTCATGGTCGCCGACGGCAGCGGCGGGCACGAGTTCAACGATACCCTGCAGGAGCATAACGAGGCGGTCGAACGCTGGTTCGCCCTGCGCCGCGAGCGGGGGGAAATGTGATCCCGGATCAGGGTCCGGGACAGGCCTTTGCGGACGGTCCTGCTCCGCTGATCGTCACTGCGGAAATGCCGCCGGACCTGTTCAGCTGGGCCAACCAGTTGAGGCAGGATCATTTCCCGCCAGAACGCAATTACCTGAAGGCGCATGTCACGCTGTTCCACGCCCTTCCGCCCAGCTGCGAGAGCGAACTGCGCGACTGCCTGAAGGAACTCGTGCGCGACAACCCGCCGGTGCCCGCACGCCTTGTCGGCGTGATGAAGCTGGGGAAGGGCACCGCCTTGCAGCTAGAGAGCGAGCGCATGATCGAGCTGTGGCGGCAGCTGGCGGACCGGTTCCACGGAATGCTGACCCCGCAGGACGAACACAAGCCGCGCCTGCATGTCACCGTGCAGAACAAGGTAAGCATCTAGGAGGCCAAGGCGCTGCAGGCGGAGTTGCTGCCGCGTGTCGAGCCGCGCGATTTCGCTTTCACCGGTCTGGCCTACCACTACTACCGCGGTGGCCCGTGGGAGGCGGCAGGGAAGTTTGCTTTTCGCGGCAACAAGCGGACATGATTGCCGCTGCCGCGGCCTCTGGTACGTTGATTTGCGCGCAGGCAAATTGGCAGGTTGACCGCAGGCAAAAGCAGACCTAAATGCGCGCCTCGCCTGCCGCCCGTTCGGTGTCCGCAGGCCAGCCGGATGGCGGAGTAGCTCAGGTGGTTAGAGCAGCGGAATCATAATCCGCGTGTCGGGGGTTCGAGTCCCTCCTCCGCTACCAATCTCGAATCCGCATGGGTTCGCTTGCTTCCGCATGCATCCGTAAAACTCAATTAAAACAGAATGATGTGAGTGATTCGCGTCCGCCTGCGTGCGCATGCATTCGCTTGAAGCCGGATTTGGTGTGGGGGTATTTTGGGGGTATTTTCCGGGGGTAGCGAAAAGGAGCGATACCCCCAATGGCCTTGAGTGAGATTCAGATCAAAAAAGCGAAGGCGGCTGAGCGTCCATACAAGCTTGCGGATGGGGAGGGATTATTCCTCCTCGTGCAAAAGAACGGCTCGAAGCTCTGGCGGCTGAAATACCGGTACCACGGGAAAGAGAAGCTGCTTTCTTTCGGTGCCTACCCCGAAGTCGGAATAGCGGCCGCAAGAGAACTCAAGAGAGCTGCCAAGGGTGTGCTGGCCGAAGGCAGGGACCCGATGGTTCACAAACCGGGTCGGGACTTCGAAGAGGCTAAGACCTTCAGGGCGATTGCCACCATGTGGCATGAGAACAGAGCAAGTAGTCTCAATCCCGCCCATGCGAAGCGCGTGTGGTCGCGGATGGAGCAGGACGTGCTTCCTGTCTTAGGCGAGCTCATGATGCATGAGATAACTCCACCAGAAGTCCTGAAGGTCATTCGGAAGATCGAGGAGCGCGGCGCGCTCGACATCAGTCGACGGGCCAAGCAATGTATTGGTCAGGTATTCCAGTTCGCGATTGCCAGCGGACTTTGCGATTCCGATCCAACGGCGCATCTTCGGGGGGCTTTGAAGCCACGTCCTCGGGTCAAGCATATGGCGAAGCTGCCTCTGGCACAGCTACCCGAACTCATCATCAAGATGGAGCGATACCAGGAAGAGGGTGAGAGACGATCCGAAATTACGCGGGCGGCATTGACCTTTGCTCTTCTTACATGGGTCCGGACCAAGGAACTCCGGTTCGCCAAGAAGCACGAGTTTGAAGGTCTAGTCGGAGATTCACCAGTTTGGCGCATTGGCGCTGATCGGATGAAAATGGGCCGCGAGCATATCGTGCCTTTGTCGCGACAAGCCGCTTCTCTTGCTCAAGATATGATCAGCAAGTCCGAAGGCGAATACGTCTTTCCAGGCCAGAAGCCCAAGATGCCGCTTTCCGAGAATACGATGATCTATGGCCTCTATCGGCTCGGTTACCACGGGCGACAAACTGTTCACGGCTTCAGGGGTCTGGCGAGCACCTGGGCGAATGAGCAGCTGGTCGAGGTCGGCGAACCACCGATGTGGATCCGCAGATATCATGAAGACTGGGTCGAACTGCAATTGGCACACAGCGAAGAGAACGAAGTTCGCGGAGCATACAATGCTGCCGAATATCTCGCTCCTCGGCGTGCAATGCTGCAGGATTGGGCAGACTTCCTCGATTCCATCGGCGGCAAAGCGCGAAACATTGCAGTTTTGAGAGCCGCGTGACCTGCTCCTAGGCGGGCACCTGCCCCAGCCATTCGACGCGAAGGCGGTCGAACCCGACAACGATACCCTCTGCGGTAACCTCAAATCCAAAGTCTTCGTTTGAGGGTTCGTAGTCTTCGAGAACCCAATGATCTCCGGCAACGGTTACAATTACAGCTCCCCGAGGAAGGTGCTCGAGCCGTCCGCTGATCCTTTTCCGATTCGTAGTCATATCGAACTGTATGCCATCCATCGGTCGATAACGCTCTTCACATATCCAGGTGTTTCCCGATTTGTCGGTATCCCGCCGGCTCGCGACACAGCGCCGGGTCCAGCATTGTATGCGGCCAGCGCGAGATGGATCGCACCGAAGCGCTCTAGCATCTGCTTCAGATACCGCGCGCCGCCATCGATGTTCTCAGCCGGATCGTGGCGATTGCTGACACCAAGTTCTCTTGCCGTTCCCGGCATGAGTTGAGCGAGCCCAGCGGCGCCAGCCGGACTGATTGCCATCGGGTTGAACCGCGATTCCTGCCAAATCAGGGCCTGAAGCAGTCGAGGCGGCAATTGATATCGCGCTTCAGCTTGCCGGATGAGTGGCTCATACAAGGCTTCCTTGAAGCTTCTATCGATATAAGCTGTGCTGCCGTCTGGCTTGCCCAAGTAGATTGCAGTTGGGTTGAAAGCGCGCCCTTCGTCGGTTGTAACCTCAACTCTGCTGAGGTCATGGTCGAATACCCGAGCCCGCGCCTCGGATCGTAAGCGAATGGTCCAGAGCCAGATCGCCGCGCGAGGTATTCGCGACGAGGCTATTTTGTCCGCATTTGCCGAGGTTCCGAGAGAGATCTTCGTCGATGAGGGAATGGAAGAATTTACCTATGAGGACACCGCGCTTCCAATTTCTTCCGAACAGACAATCAGTCAGCCTTTTATCGTCGCATGCATGTTCGACGCGGCGGAAGTAAGTACAGGCGACCGGGTACTCGAGGTCGGTGCGGGATCGGGATATGCCGCTGCGGTCCTCTCGCGCATCGTGGATCGCGTTCATGCAATCGAACGTTACGAAGTGTTGGCGCGTCAAGCTGCAGAGAGGATCGACAGGCTCGGCTATGAAAATTGCGAGATTATCGTCGGAGATGGTCTCAAGGGCCTGCGTCATGCAGCACCATTCGATGCGATCCTGGTTGCGGCCCGTTTAGAGACAGTCCCCGAAACCCTCAAGCGGCAACTCGCTATCGGCGGGAGGCTCGTAATACCAGTCGGCGATGAGGACATGCAGCAACTCATGGCCGTGACGCGCACGGGCGAGGACGAGTGGACCAGCCGGGATATCTCAATGGTGCGCTTCGTACCTCTGTTGGAAGGTGTCGTTGCCGAGGACGGTTCGCGTTCGGCCAGTGATCATCGCAGCATGAGTAGCGCAAGCCTCCCGGAAGCCATCGCCAGGGCGTGCGAACCTCTGCCCGAGATCGACGGCGATAGCTTTGCCGCGCATTTCGATGCTTACGCAGACAAGCGCGTTGTCATGCTGGGTGAATGCAGCCATGGCACGCACGAATTCTACGCCGCCCGCGCGGCAATCACGCGGCGTCTTGTCGAACGGCACGGCTTCACCATCGTCGCGGTAGAAGGCGACTGGCCCGATGCGGCCGCCTATCACCGCTTCATCATAGGACAGAAGCAGCCGGATGCTGCAAATCTGCCCTTCCAGCGCTTCCCGACCTGGATGTGGCGCAACACCGTCATGCCGCCGTTCCTGGACAATCTGCGCCGAATAAACGAAACTCTCCCGGAAGGCCGCCGCGCAGGCTTCTATGGCCTCGACATTTACAATATATCTGGCTCGATCGAAGCGATCCTCGCCTATCTTGACGAGAACGATCCCGAAGCTGCCGCTGTTGCACGTGAACGGTATGGCTGCCTCAACCCCTGGCAGTCCGATCCCGCTATCTACGGAAAGATGGCTCTGCGTAAAGGCTTTGCCGAATGCGAGGAGGAAGTTGTCAGACAATGCCGTGAGCTTCTCAATCAGGCTCTTGAAAACGATGGCGGAAGCTTTTCGGCCGCCATGAATGCACGCCTCGTCGCCTCTGCCGAGCGCTATTACCGAATCATGTATTACGGCGGCGCGGAGAGCTGGAACCTTCGCGACAGCCATATGGCCGACACGCTGGAACACCTGCTCGAACAAGGTGGACGAGACAGCAAGGCGATCGTCTGGGCTCATAACAGCCATATCGGCGATGCCCGCGCCACCGACATGGGCGCGGTGCGCGGCGAGCACAATCTGGGGCAGCTCGCGCGCGAACGCTGGGGCGATGAGGTCGCTCTGATCGGCTTCGGTACCCATACCGGGACCGTGAGCGCAGCCAGTGACTGGGACGGAGGTCGACAAGTGAAGTCAGTGATCCCCTCGCGCCGGGACAGTTATGAACGGCTGTTTCACGATTGCGGGGTCCCGCGTTTGCTCCTCGACTTCAATTCCCATCCCGCCCTCTCGCAACGCCTGTCCGAGCCGCGGCTTGAGCGATTCATCGGCGTCATCTATCGACCTGAGACCGAGCGGTGGAGCCATTATAGCGAAGCTGTGCTACCGCGCCAATTCGATGCCTATTGCTGGTTAGACACAACGAATGCGCTCGAGCCGCTCATGCCGCATGAAGATCACCAAGGCACGCCAGAAACCTTTCCGTTCGGACTGTAGCTTAACAATATCGGCGATGCCGGACGATCAACGTGGTGATGGCAGGTTATCTCCGCTTTTTCCGGCGCGTGCGCGCCGCTTTGGACTTCAATCAATGTCACGATGGATATCGTCGTACGGCTTCTTCTCCTACTCGCACCAATGGCCTAGCCTGCGGACACTCCTGCAAGGATTGCCGCCATGCCGACAGCATAGACAACCAGTACGGCAATGCTGTCATAGCCCATGCGCAGCTTTGATTTGTCGCGGCGTTCGACCAATCCGATAAGGATTAGGGCGGTGAGCAGCACGCCGATCAGCGCCGCTGTCATCGATGCGCGATCGACCTGCTCCAGCACCGGCGGCCCTGTGTCGAGCAGATCGATCAGCAGGATCAGCACCACGTCGAACATATTGCCCCCGAGGATATCTCCGATTGCAAGTTCGGCGCGTCGTAGACGGACCGCTGCAATGGCGGTGCTGAGTTCTGGAAGCGAGGTCGCGAAAGCCAACAATGTCAGCCCGACGATGCCGGTTTCGATCCCTGTCTGCTCGGCTAGCCCTTCCGCCCCGAGCGT
Organism: Aurantiacibacter zhengii; assembly: GCF_003584125.1. Classification (GTDB taxonomy): domain Bacteria; phylum Pseudomonadota; class Alphaproteobacteria; order Sphingomonadales; family Sphingomonadaceae; genus Alteraurantiacibacter; species Alteraurantiacibacter zhengii. Next base: position 124,069 of record NZ_QXFL01000006.1, on the reverse strand, counting down.
GGCCATCGTCCCTCCGGCGAATATCGCAATCGCGGAGCCAAGTGTCGCCAACGCGAGGTGCGTATTCGACATCGAAAGCCTGGAAATCTCCTCGTGTCCGGTTTCGCTCGATTCGGCTGGTATCCACGCATCGACGGAAACTTCGCGGTTTAACTGGCGAAGGCATACGATATAGGTGGCCGCAATCAGGATCGGGAAGAACCCGACTCCGACGAGCGGCAGTTCCCAGTCCCCGATCATCACGCCGATGGTAGCAATCACCAAAAGGACGATGCTGACCAGTGCATTGAGTATGGTTCGGGTGCCCGGCACCATGCTTGTAAGGGCATCCCTGCCGATGAACAGGTCCGCAAGCGCAATCACCACCACCTGGAATGCAATCCCGCCGAGCAAATTATTGACCGCCATTGAGGGATTGCCGGTCAGTGTGGCTACCGTGGTGGTCGAGATTTCAGGAAGCGAAGTGACTGCTCCGAGTAGAAGAACGCCGACAATCGCCTGCCCAATTCCGCTACGTTCGGAAATCTCGTCGGCATAGCGCGCCAACCGCGTTCCTGCGGCCCAGACCAACGCTGCACCGGCGAGGAACAGAAGCACCAGAATAGGCAAGCCGAGGCTGGAGACCTGCGACATCGCTCAATTCCCCAGATAGGACGACATGAGCAGAAGCAGCACGAACCCTCCTGCGAAAGCAGGACTCGAAAGCTTGCGCGAGGTGCCAGGCGCATCCGCCTCGGGTATCAAATCCTCGATCGTCGCGGTCAGCAACAGTCCGGCGAACAGCGCCAGCACGAAACCGGTCGTAGCATCGCTGGCGCCGTCGAGAAGCAGGAAACCGGCCACTCCCCCTGCGATCGGCGCGAGCGGGAAGGACAATACGGCCATCAGCCGGGTTCGACGTGGCACGCCCGCCTCGCGAAAACCTGCCGTAATCGCAAATCCGCCCGGCAGATTTCCAAGCACTTGCGAAGCGGCAAGCAGCATGCCCAGGCTAGCGGTCACCGCGCTGCCGCCACCGGTCATGAGCCCGTCCGTGAATAGATCGATCACCACTGCCGTATAGGCACCCCAGAGCAGTTGATCGCCACCGCTTGAACCGCCACGGAGTCGGCGCGAAAGCGATACGAGCAATACTGAAAACAGCGCTCCAACGATGATTGCGACGGCGACGATACATGTCTCGCCCCGAGCCAAAGATCGGGGGACCAGTTCGATCGCGGCAACGCCAGTGGCAAGCCCTGCCGCCATGTGGAGCGAGGCGCCTGTGAGCCAGGCAGGCGGCTTGCGCCATTCGGCCAGTGCGACACCAAGGAGATTTCCTATCGCAGGAAGCAGCGCCAGCAGCAGCACCGTATCCAGATCGAGCGAGCCTCCCATCAGCGGATCAGCCGGTCGAGCGAACCGTATGTTTCGTTGATCTTCCCGCGGCGGAATGCCAGCGTGGAAATGGCGAACCCGCCCACGATGCTTACCGCAATATGTGCGAAGGTTGCTTCAAACAAGAAAGGCGTGGCTGCGATCGCAAGCCCCAAAGGAACAAGCAGGAGGCGCGCCGTACGGGTGACCTCGGCCGCCGCAACGGCAAGCACCGTAACGACCATTGCGCCGAGCAGATGATCGGCGTTTGCCAAGGATCCTTCCGCTCCGAGCGTCAGCCGCGAGAACATGAAGGAGAGGCCGATTGCGCCCGCCAACCACAGATTCCATGGCAGGGCAACTGCGCCGCCCCACATCGCCCTGAGGATCGCCCCGGGCCGTCGCTCGAACTCGCGGTGAGGTTCGCTCATCGCCGATCCTTCGTCACCATCGCCGAACAGAATTACGCGCAGCAGGCTCGCGCCCGCCTTGCGCCGCCGGTTGAGAAAGGACAGGCTGGCAGCCAGTTCGTCGAGCGAATAGGGAATCTGTATCAGCATAGCAGCGGCGCCAATCAGTGCGAGCGTGCTCCATGTTCCGATAACGATGGGCTGGATGATGATGAAGCCGATCGAGACGATGCCCAGAGGGACGATCATCAGGCCGAACAACAGTACCAACCAAGGCATTGTTCGCCAGCGTGCACGGCTGCCGACGATGCCGGTGAGAATCTCGAGCATGTAGGTGTAAGCGCCGAGCGCTGCGTCCGGCACGGGCCAGGCCTCACTCACGCTTGAGGTAATGATCTCCTCGGTCCCATTCTGCGGATCGGATACGCTTCCGGCGAAGAACGGCTCCCAGACGCTATCGAGATGTCCCATCTGATAGGCTGCGAGGTAACGGCTGAACAGCAATCCAACGATGGCGAGCAGGATTATCGGCAAGCGCTGTGTCCAAGCCGAAGGATTGAAGCTCCAACCGGGAGGGACTTCTGGGGCAGGCTTGCGGGCTAGAATACCCGGACCAACTTCGGGTGGTGTACCAACCGCGAATCCAAAAATGAGCGCGCCGACCAGCGTGTCGGAGAGATAGGCCGCCGCATTAGGGGTCACGAACAGCATCGGCAGGGCCATCACGAGCATGCCAATCCCTGCGGATAGCCAACGAGCCCAGCCCAATTTCCAACTTAGCGACAGCGTTGCAGCGACGAGCAGTGCCACGCCGAGACCGACCTCGGCCCATGCGTAGAACGGATTGTCGATTCCGATGAGAGGTGGCTGGGTGACAAGCCAGAGGCCCAGTGCGATGTTAACGAAATGTGCCCAGCGCGAAGAGCGATGCTGGACTATGCGCCGATCTTCTACTTCGGCACGTAACTCTTCCGGGTCGACGCCCTGCTTTTCTGCCCCCTCGAGCCACGGCGGGGGGGTGATACCGTTGCGCTCGTACCATGCAATGGGATCCGCCTTGAGTCTGGCGATGATCGCCGGCAATGAGTCCTCCAGTCGGTGGGCTGGAATCCAGTCGAGCCAACCTTCAGCGCGACTGATGTCGAGCGCGTAATGATCGTCTGCCATATCGATCATGTACGGCTGGATGAAAGGTTTTTCCCCCTGGTCGATACTGTCGGGGACTAACGGCTCGGCTCGGTTCTGAATTTCAGCGCCGACCTTGGCAAGAGATGCGGGAACCTTGATCGTCGTCCACTCCGCCTCGCCGTGGATCAGCTGTCCGATGCGGTCCTGCAAGTCGTCGTAACCGACCGCGAAACGTTCGCCGATCAGGATCTCCGCATCTATGGGGAGGCTCTTGCGACGCTCGACGACTCGCCTGAAAGCATCCACCATGTCCTTGCGATGCAACATGGCCTGTCCGGCATTCAGCGGCCCAGAGTAGAGATGCGCCTCGAGTTCGCGCTCGTAAATCCGAGCGATCTGATGCGACAGTGTGGGAACAGCCGACTCCTCGTCGTACACGCCCGCCAGGCGCAGGATGGCATAGGGCATCTGCGCTTCGTCGCGTATCAGGCTTTCCACCTTCGTCTTCGATTCCGGATAGGCCCATTGTGGATCCTGCGGTGTCGTTTCGTCGATACGCTGTCCGGGGTCTTTCGGCGCATGGACCAGCATGGTGCTAGCATAGACGAAGCGCTCGACTTGAAAGTCCGATAGCGCGCTGAGCAGATTGCGCGTGCCCTCTAGATTGACTTGGTCATAAAGCGGGCTGGGCTTGCCCGAAAAATCGAAGAAAGCGACGAGATGGATCACCGCAGCGATCTCACGCCCGCATTCCTTGCCGATTACATCTAGGGCGAGCCGAACAGATTGGGACGAAGTAATGTCAACTTCGACAAGCTCGACCGCCAATCCGTCGTCGGCATCGCGATCAAGCCCAACAACCCGGTAGTCTGCGGCAAAAGCCTCGGTCAGGGTCCGACCAAGATTGCCCGTAGCGCCAGTTATCAGCACAAGGGGTTTGGATTTGCCGCTATCGTCCGCCAGAAGGCAGCTCCTCGCTTGCTCTGTAATCGTTCAACAGATGACGGTTCGATAGGTTTCGAAATTGCCACATCCCATAGCGCTTACCTCGCTACCAATAGCAGTCTCGCTACTAGATTGACGCAAGACGCCGACGCTCACTCGGGAAACTCTATTTCGAAATTTAACAGATAGATATGCAATCAAAACGGAACGCGCCAGTAGCCATATAGGGCCTGTGCATAGGAGCTATCCCAGTCCGGAGCAGTTCCCCCCTCGATAAACGGGCTGTTCCGGAAGGTGTCATCATCTGCAGATACGACATATCCTCCCAAATCATTGCTATATTCCAGAGCGTCCCATGGTACCGGCCGGAGCTCATCACCTAGCCCAAGGAAACCACCGAAACTCATTACAGCAAATTCGGCCTTGCCCGATCGCTTGTTGACCATGAAGTGATTGATCCGGCCAATGCGCTCCCCGTCCGGACGGTAAACTCTGGTGCCTTCAACACGATCCGATGCGATGAAATTTCCGCTCGGGTCATCGAACGCCGCCCTTTCCTGTCTGCGCAATTCTTCGACGTTCGGGCTAACCACGTCGGCTTTCGTGGTCTTTGTCGACATCACTTTTTCCTATGTGTCACTATTAAGGCTGCAGCTGTCACCGCTCATATCGATCGAACGATTAGGCAGCGGGCGCAGTTCCGAATGCCAATTCTTGCCTCGATGTCTGTTGAGCTGAAGATGGCCGGCCCGCCGGATTTCGGACATTCGGCATTACCGAAGGCAGAATGGCACGATCTCTGCGCTCACTCGTTTACCTATCGAGGAGTTATCCTCTAGAATGAACGCGATAGCTCCTTAAACACTCTCTAATTTACAGGAGAAGGAGCATGTTAGACGAAAGAATGAGTGAGCAATCCGTTATAGGCAGTGACCGCGTCGAAGGCACATCGATCTATGGCACAAACGGCGATAAGATCGGATCGGTTCGCCGCATCATGATCGACAAAATAACTGGAGAAGCGCGCGATGTAGAAGTATCTGTCGGCGCCTTCCTGGGCATGGGCGGTGAGCTTCACAGTCTTCCGTGGGAAAAGCTAGAATACGATACGGAACTCGGCGGGTATAAGCTCGACGTTACCGAGGAACAATTGCGGGGCGCTCCGACTTATGGTGAAGCCGATCGCGATCGACAGCTTGATCGCGAGTATCAGACAAGAGTCTATTCGCACTGGACGGTTAGCCCTTATTGGTAATTGGTACGGTTGCCGAAATAAGCCTTAGCCGGCGTGCGCCGGCTGAGGCTCATATCATCTTGACTAGAAGTGAGACTGCATGAAACGCTCGGTGATTACTTCTGCCGCGGGAGCTATGCTCCTTGTCTCGTCGTGTGGCGAAGCAGATGAGGCCAACGTCGAGCCGAATATGGGAGCTGCGGAAACTAAAGAGGAAGCGGACATTCGCCCAACTTCGGACAATCCTGGGAGGGATGAAGATAGGCAGAGCCCCGTTTTGGAAGGTGAGATGGGCTTTTTCTTCAACCCGGGAGATCGGGGTCCTACGTTGAGTTACGGTGTTGCCAATACAGATAACATCGCCGTCAATCTTCGGTGCCCGGCCGGAGGCATGGGTGAGACTTTGCTGGTTTACTTCAACCGTCCGGCTGGCATTGTATCGCAACGGCCGGACACTCTTACGCTCGCCGCTGGCGAAGCTGAACTGCAACTCTCAATCGAACGGCGCTCGACGCAGCTCGGCACGACCGTCCAGGTCCAGACTGACCCGGCAAGCGCTCCGATACGGGCGTATCGGCGGGGAGCGTCGCTCAAAGTTCGCTATGGAGAAGAAACGATCGTGATCCCGTCGGAAAGCGAAGATGAGAACGTTCGAAGCTTCTTCGACGCTTGCGCCGTCTAAGAAGAACAATTCCTTAGAAAGCCCAGCGCCAAGACTACCTAGCTGCAGACGAATATGAGCGAGATAAATGGATGGCGCCCAGGGAAGGTCGAGCCAGCATTAAATCGAACCCACTAATTACCACTATCTGGCTTGGGTAGTCGGAGACCCACGCGACGCGACCTTGGGGGCAATCCGCCAAACGGTGTTCGAAACGTCGTCAGCAACCAGGAGTACTCGGCGTTCCGCATCGTATGTCACGCCTACCGGACGACCGCGCGCATGGCCATCTTTGAGAAAGCCCGTGACAAGGTCTACCGGTTCGCCTCTGGGGCGCCCTCCAGTGAAAGGAACGAAGACAACCTTGTAGCCAGAAGGGTCTGCACGGTTCCAGCTTCCGTGCTGGCCGACAAACGCGCCTACGCTAAACTGTCCGCCCAGGCCGCCATCACTCGCGAAATCGACGCCCAGAGCCGCGACATGTGACCCAAGCGCATAGTCTGGTACGATCGCTTGCCTTACCAAGTCCGGACGGGCCGGCTTGATCCGCGGATCGACGTTCCCGCCGTAATAGCTGTAAGGCCAGCCGTAGAAGCCTCCCTCGCGCACCGAAGTCAGGTAGTCCGGAACGAGTTGTGGTCCCAATTCGTCGCGTTCATTGACGACGGCCCAGAGGCGCTCGTTCCAAGGGTCGAATGCAAGCGCTGTTGGATTGCGCAGACCAGAAGCGAAAATCCGGCTCGCACCCGTTTCGCGGTCTATTTCCCAAATGACGGCGCGGTCTTCTTCGACATCCATCCCGCGCTCACCCACGTTGCTGTTGGAGCCGATACCGACATAGAGCTTCGAACCGTCCGGGCTGGCCGTCATCGCCTTGGTCCAGTGGTGGTTGATTTTGGCAGGGAGCTTGGTCAGTTCCCTCCCCGGCTCTGTAATGCGGATCGCCCCTTCGGTGTAGGGAAAACTCACCAGATTGTCTTGGTTCGCCACGTAAAGCGTGTTGTCAACGAAGGCCAAACCATAAGGCGCATCAAGGCCTTCGATAAAGGTCGTTTGCAGGTCGGTTTGCCCGTCGCCGTCCCTGTCGCGTAACAGGGTGATGCGATCGCCGCCCTCGACGGAACTCTTGCCGCGCTGCTTGATCCATCTTGCTATGATGTCCTTGGGCCGCAACTTGGGCGCATTACCGCCAGATCCCTCGGCAACGAGAATATCGCCGTTCGGAAGCACGAGCACCTGTCGCGGGATTTTGAGGTCCTTGGCGATAGCCGAAATCGTATAACCTTCGGGGACCGTAGGCAGGTCATCGCCCCATCCCTGGGGCGTCGGTATCTCCATTGCCGGAACGAGAGCGTCGTTCTGTTCGGGCAGTTCAGGACGCTCGCCGGTCTGGTCGAGATCGGGATCGCTATTTCCCTGACATCCGGTCAGGATAAGGATCAATGGTGCTGTGAGAATGGCTAGCCGGCTCATGTGCGATCCTCCACCGAATAGGTATTTCCATTAGCAATGAACGCCGCGCCGAAGGCGAGCAATGTGCAGAGAATGGAAAGCACTAGCCCCACTGTTCCGACTGAATGCCAGCCGTCTCGCGCATGCTGGAACGCGTTCACCACGCCCAAGATGAACATCACTGCGACCACAATGAGGTAAAGTATGCCTCGCCCCTGTGAGTGACGCGCTCGCCCAGAGAACAGGCCGATCAGCGCCCAGGCCACTACCAGACCCGCAAAAAGGTCAGCTCCGGCGATCAACCAAGACGAAAAGTTGGTCCATTGGATCTGGGCAGTGTTGAGATAGGTGATGTCTGTCAGCAGCGCCGCAGGGTATAAGGCCACTGGAAAGGCCAGCAGGATTGCGTGCAGCGGATGGGCGAATGATCGAGAACTATTGACGGTTCGGTCCATGCGGCCATCTCCTTTGCCAAACATGACATTGCAAACTAACCGATAAATGCAGGAAAAGTGCCGAAAGCTACGGCAGCGACAGCCAAACCCAGTGCGCCAAGTGCAACGGGAGGACGTGGGCGAGGTAATTGTTTACCCTTCCAAGCCAGCGCCGCCAGGCCGGCAATTCCCGCACCCACCGCGAGGAATTGGGCGATCGGCTTACCGGGAAAAATTAGCACCGCGCCGTAGCTCACAAGAAAATGAGCCGACCAAACACAAAAAGCGAAAACCAGCGTGCGGTAGATTGCAGGGCGATCGATCGCATCGCCGCTCTCGTCTTCGCGCCGTTCAAACACCGGGGAATACCCGCGGCAATGTAGTGAAGACAATGCCTTGAAGCGCGCAGAACATGATGAAGCGTGCAACGACGTCCATGGTGACATTGGTGGGTGTTGTCATGATTCCTCGTGCCTCGCGAAATGCGAGGTAGGCAGCCATTATTACGGCGACCAAGACCACCTGACCCTGAAGGACCGAAAGCATGAAGACTGTAGCGCCCATGCCGTTCGCGGTCGGCGCAAGTCCAGTAGCGAGCCACCCAGAGACATCCAGATAGAGAGCGCCCACCAGTAGCGCTGCGGCGAGAGCTTCGAGCATCCAGGGCAAGTCTTCGGCTAGACGCCCTTCCTTGCTCGCGAGAACGCGCCTCCCACCCCACGCGGCGAGCACAGCCAGCGCTTCGATGCCCACAATCAATGCTGTTTCGCCAAGCGGCGGCGGCGCACTCCAGACCTCCGGGTTGATACCATAGAGATAGAGATAAGCGAAGATCGCCATGAAACCGATCATGCCAATTACGACCATGAGCGTGTTCAGCGCCCACCAGCCATGACTCTTGGAGCCTGTGATCGCGATGGGCACCTCAATACCTCCCCCGATATCGGCCATTTCCTGCTTGATGGGACGGTCAGTTTCCCACAGCCAGCGCAGCGTGCTGAGCACCGCTACCATCCCGCAAAAAATTGAAAAGGGGTATGCCTGAACGGTCAGAGAGAGGAAAAACAGCGCCGTGAATATTGCTGCCGACAGCGGCCAAGGTGAAGGTCCGGGCATCAACTGGACATACTGGGGCTCGGCCATCACAGTGGAGGTGATCAGCGTCTCTCGCTGGCCGGTTGCCGAATTGGGCAGGAAATAACGGCCCTCCTCGACTTCTTTGGAAATCTGCGGTCGATCCCACAGAGGTTCGCGCGAAGTTACGAGCGGGATCGAACGTGTGGAGTATAGCCCAGTCGGCAGCCATTCGAGGGTTCCGCCTCCGTAAAGGTTCCCAGCGTCGTCATGGACCGTAAAACGGAACCTGCGCGCAACATCGAAAAGGAACAGGAGGATACCCGCCGCCATCACAAAGGCACCGATCGTCGAGACGAGGTTGAGCAGATCGAGGTCGCGTCCGGGCAAATAGGTATAGACTCGCCGCGGCATGCCCATAAGCCCGGTGAGGTGCATCGGGAAAAACGTGATGTGGAGCCCGGCGAACATCAGCCAAAACACCCATTTGCCAAGCTTCTCGGACAGCGCCCCGCTACTTGTCATACCGTGCCAGTGATAGAATGCGGCAAACATCGGAAAGACCATTCCGCCCATAAGGACGTAATGCAGGTGGGCGACGATGAAATAGGTGTCGTGCGCCTGCCAGTCGAACGGCACCATGCCGACCATTACACCCGTCAGACCGCCCATGGTGAAGATCACCACGCTCCCGACTACAAACAAAGCGGGTGTGGTCCACTTGATCTTGCCGCTTGCCAGCGTTGCGATCCAGCAGAACACCTGGATACCGGCCGGCAGGCTTACTGCCATGCTAGCGGCAGAGAAATACCCTGCCGAGACGCGAGGCATATCGGTGGTAAACATGTGATGCGCCCAAACACCGAAGCTGATGAAGCCGGTTGCCACCAGTGCCAGCACATTGAGCCGGTAACCAACCAGCGGAACCTTGGCCACTGCGGCGACCATCATGCTCATCAGCCCGGCCGCTGGGATGAAAATGATATAGACTTCGGGATGGCCGAAGAACCAGAATAGGTGCTGCCAAAGCATGGGATCACCGCCCCTTAAGGCATCGAAGAAGGGCCAGTTGAACGCTCGCTCGATCTCCAGCAACATCGTGCATAGGATGACGCTGGGGAAAGCCACCACGATCATCACCGCAAAGACGAGCATTGCCCAGGCGAACATCGGCATCTTGTCGAGTGTCATTCCCGGGGCACGTGTTCGCAGCACGCCCACAATGATCTCTATCGCTCCTGCGATGGCTGAAATCTCGATGAAACCAATTCCGAGTAACCAGAAATCGGTATTTATGCCGGGGCTGAACGCGATGCTCGTAAGCGGGGGATACATGAACCACCCGCCATCGGGCGCGAGACCGACGAACAAGGAGAGAAAGAACATCGTCCCGCCAACGAAATAGGCCCAGAAGGCAAAAGCGGAGAGGCGAGGAAATGGTAGGTCACGCGCGGCCAGCATCTGGGGCAGCAGCATGATTCCGATCGCTTCTACCATCGGCACAGCGAACAGGAACATCATCACCGTTCCGTGCATCGTAAAAAACTGGTTGTAGGTGTCGACGCCGAGAAAATCCTGCATCGGAGCAGCGAGCTGCACGCGCATGCCGAGAGCGAGGACGCCAGCTGCAAGGAAGAAACCAAAAGCAGTGACTACATACCAGAAGCCGACGTAATTGTTGTTTACCGCGGTCAGCCGGGCCCAGCCCTTCGGTGCCTTCCATATTTCGGCCAGTTCCTCGACTTCGCTGTCCGGGCGCTTTTCCGCAGGAAAGCGCTTGTAAAGCGCGTAGTCGAAACCCGTCTCGGACTTCATTTCTGCTGCTCGAGCCACGTAGCTATTGCTTCAAGCTCTTCGGCGCTCAGCATGTCGTAGCTTGGCATGCGATTGCCCGGCTTGATCGATTGGCTGTCGCCGATCCAGCCGATCAACGTTCCACGATGGTTGGGAAGGATACCAGCGCCAAGCGTTCGGCGAGAGCCAACATGAGTAAGGTCGGGACCGGCAAGTCCATTGGCCTCAGTTCCTGCTATCCGATGGCAGGCCGCGCAACCACTTTCCATGAACAGATCGCGGCCGGAGACCAGGCCAGCGTCTTCAATTGAAGCTCTCGCAGAGGAAGTCGTCGAAGCCATGCCGGAACGCTCGGTCTTAGCGAGTTGCTGCTCCTCTTGCGCTGGTTCGTCATCGCCGACCAACGCAAGCCGATCGATACGCGCAGCGCGCCATCGGCGGTAATCGCTCTCCTCATGCGCAATGGCGACAAAACCCATAAGGGCGTGCTGCCCGCCGCAATACTCCGCGCATACCCCGCCGAATTCGCCCGCGCGATCAGCTTCAATCCTGAGCAAGGTTCTGCGGCCGGGAATCATGTCTTTCTTGCCCGAGAGGTGCGGAACCCAAAAACTATGAATCACATCTGCGGACTCGAGTTCGAGCACGACCGGCTGATCTACAGGGATGTGGATTTCATTGGCATCTTCCATCACCACCGCTCCCGATTGATCGAGATACTGCACTCTGAACCACCACATTTCGCCGGTTACACGAATGCGCATTTCGTCTCCGCGGATCGGCTCGGTCAGATTGGCAGTGAGTGTTAGGCCCCATATGAGGAGCGCAGTCAGCACCACTCCGGGAAACGCAACGCCTCCGATCCAAACCGCGCGTTCGCCGCCCAGCTTGGCTTTCCATCCGGCGGGTCCCTTGATCGCTATCCAGAGCGCTGCAACTACAATCGCGGTAACGAAAAAACCAAGACCGAACAGCGCCCAGGCAAGTACCGTCACCTGCTGCGAATATGGCCCGGCCGGATCGAGCACCGGTGGCGGCCATCCCCAAAGAGCTTCAATCATGATCCAACCCGTATAAATACGCTGCGATATCCTCTGCCTCACCCTCGGTGACAGGCATGCGCGGCATAGTCGATCCCGGTTTTGCCGAGGGTGCATTGCGGATAAAGGCTGCCAATACATCTGGCCGATTGGGCAGTGCTCCGGCGATCAGCCCGACATCGTCGAACCCTTTGAGCGAAGGGCCGAGCCGACCAGCGGGCCAATCCAAGCCGGGAATCTCATGGCAAGAACCGCATCCCGCGCGCTTGATGGCCGCGAGCCCACGCTCCTTCGCATCGTCTACCGGTTCGCGTCTTGTCTCGACCGGGTCCTTGCAAGCTGCGAGCGGACCACAGGTTATCAGTGCCATGATCGCCATGGTTGTCTTCCAAAGCCGGTCACGATGCTCCGCTGGCCCCATTCCAATGGGAACCGGGCAATCGTTCTCTTCGTTCCCGGGACACGATGCATTTCCGCCTTGGTCTGTCTGTCGCAGCGCTTGCCGCGCCTCTTGCATCGTGCAGCCCTGCTCCAGTCGACGATCCTTTCGATGCAACGGGTGAACTGATCGCTCTGTCCGGGGGCGACGCTGGTCCGCAAGCTGCGTGCCACACCTGCCACGGCCTGGACGGTGGCGGCGATGGTGCCTTGGTACCGCGGATCGCAGCAATGAATCCAGGTTATCTGGTTCGTCAGCTGAATTTCTATGCCGACGGGCAGCGCAGGCATCCACAAATGAGTTGGCTCGCGGGGCGGCTCGACAGTGAGGAGCGCCTCGCAGTTTCCGACTACTACGCCGCCTTGCCGACGCCCACGGTTGAAGCGGCTGGATCGGCGGCCATCAATGGGCAGTGCAGCTTTGGCAATGCCCCAGCGATCTATCATCAAGGTCTCCCTGAACGTGATCTCGTATCCTGCGCATCATGTCACGGTGATGCGGGGGACGGTGACGGCGCCGGCAATCCTTCGCTTCTTGGCCAAAGTGCATCCTATCACGCCGAGCAGTTACGGCGCTGGCGGAGCGGTGAACGGTACGGCGATGCTCTCAATGTCATGCACGATGCCGCGGCCAAGCTTCGCGAGGAGGAAATCATCCCGCTCGCGGAGTATATTGCTTATGGTCCGGGGCAGTCTCGTCGTCGCGTATCTCCGGCAGGATGCCCCTGACGACATCGTCTCGATCCCAGAAATGGTGCTTCAGCGCAGCGCCGACATGCAGCGGTACCAACAGGGCCAAACCGATCACGCCCAGCACATGCAAACTCTCCGCCCAGTCGAGTACCTGAAATTGCCAAGCGGGCGATAAAGTGTGGAACGGCATTGGGGGTATCGAAACCAGCCCTGCGATGCGCAGCGGTTCTACTGGCTGGATGGCCGACCACATGGCCCATCCGCTTAAAGGCAATAGGGCGAAGAGTGCGTAAAAGAGCTTCTGTGTGATATGCGCGGCAGTACTCTGCCAGCCAGGTGCATCGGCATCGTTGACCGGATCGGGAATGAACAGCCGCCATCCGAAACGAAGTAGCGCCAGCAGCAGTATCGACAGTCCAAGCTCACTGTGCAGTTCATAGGTTGCGAGCTTGCTACCACCGACGGGGTAGCGCGACATCAGCCAACCGGAGCCCAGTTGGAACAGCACCAGTCCCGCCATTATCCAATGGAACCACACCCCAATCGGTGAATACTTGCGGTTCTCGGTGTAGCTCAGTGCCCAACTGCGAACGAGCCGATGCAACTTCATGCGGATGCCCTATCGCTAGCTAGCGAGCGGTAAATAATGACTAGCGCAGCCAAGAGGTAAACGAGACTCGCAGGTGCCCACATAATGATACCCGCGATTTGTTGGTCCTCGATTGGTGAGAGACCCCACGCCTGTGTGGTGAGCCAGTGGGGAGCGTAGAAAGCGCGGCCTGCAAAAGTCAGCAGAGCGCCGAGAGCGCCCATCGCTACCATGGTCGCAAGCAATGCTGTGGCTGCAGCGTGGGCAGGCGACCGCACAACTTTGGACCACCAAATGGCGGCCGTTCCTACTATGCAGAACTGCATGACCCAGAAGATTGCATCGCTGCTCATGGCCGCTTCATAAAATGGAGGGGCATGCCAGAGCCAGAATGTGAGGGCATGGACGGCGGTCCACATCACCAATGACCCGGGAGTTTCGGCACGATCGAGCCGCACCGCCACCATCACGAGGGGAGCCAAGACGGCAGCCAGAATAACATCGTGGACTATCCGTATTGTGAAAAGCGCCGATCCGAGCGCGCAGAATGGGCTGACGTAGATCAAGAAAAAACAAGCAAATGCCGCGATTGCGGGTCCTCTACGTAGCGCGCCGCGGTACATGTACATTCCGATTGCGAGTGCAATCAACGCAGCGAGCAATTCCGGCGCAAGGTTCCATCGCACCAGCCAGCCATCCGGAGATGGTCCTTCACCACAATAGGGTAGCCATTCAGGCAATTAACTTTCCTCGTTCTGTGGTTTTGCAGAAGCAAACATTGAATGCGCGTTCGGTTGCAAGAGTTCCGTTCCAATGAAAGTGGATTCTCGATGGTAGGTACCGACTTCCCTTTGCGCGTTTCCCACGACACCGTCTGAATGCACGCCTCGATTTGCAGACTCCCGGCTCCCGAATTCATACGGTGTGCTGTACCTTTGGGCCCTTGATCTGGATGAAGGAGAAGGATCGCATTCCACTACTGCCCGTTGCAAATCAATTGATGCTTCCGCAAATCCGCTCTGTGCCATCGTCGATTTAACGGTCCAATCTTCTGGTGAAAGGACACATGTTCAGCATTCTCTCGCTTGCCAAAATGCTCAGAGTTCTGCTTGGGTTTGTCGTATTGTCTTCAATTCCTGCCTCTGCGCAGTTGGTACCCCCTGCGGCACCGGAAGAACTATCAGAACGCGCGGATTCGCCCGATCCCTTTGAGCGAGAGACACCTCAGGATGCTGTGACCCGACTGCTGAACGCGCTCGGAGATCAGAATTATTCTCTTGCAGCCAACTATTTTGACTTGCCTGACGAGGGGGCACAGGATGATTCCGCCGTACGAGGGGCGGAGCTGTCTCGACAGCTGCAAGCAGCGCTTGACGCCGGAGGCAGCCTGTTACCCTTCGGTGCGCTTTCCGACGAGCCGTCAGGCCGGATTGACGATCAGCTTCCGATCGACATGGAGCGCGTAGGTACTCTCAGTGACGAGGAGGATGCCCCGATTTTGCTCTCGCAGAGCCAAGGGCCGGATGGAACTTCGATTTGGCGCGTCTCATCGGAGACGATCGAACAACTCCAGGAAATCAAAACGCGCATCGAAGACCCCACCGATTCTTCGAATGATAAAGATCTCATTTTGGCCGGCGCGCCCGTGCAGGATTGGGCCCTTCTGATAGGCATAGCCGCTGGCAGCCTAGTGGTATTCTGGCTGATCTCGAAAACGGTCCTGGCCATCATAAGAACTGTCGTTTCGGATCGTGAAAAAAGCTTGCCTTACCGCTTGGCTAGCGCAGCTCTTCCCCCAATCAGTCTGATCCTCGCCGTTGTCGCTTTTCACCTTTGGGCTGGCAGCGTTGAAGCTTCGATCGTCGCGCGGCAGTTCCTTCTTCGCTACATCGGAATCCTCGGTTGGTTGGGGCTGGTCTGGCTCGCGATCAGACTGGTGGATGCCGCAGCGCGGGTAATCACGGCCCGAATGAGACGACGCGAGCGGCGCCAGGCTATCTCGGTGATCACTTTGGTTCGGCGGAGTGCCAAGGTGCTACTTCTTGTGATCGCTGTCCTAGCTGTTCTCGACACCCTAGGATTCGATATGACGACAGGTGTTGCAGCGCTAGGTCTCGGCGGTTTGGCACTGGCATTAGGGGCGCAGAAAACTGTCGAAAATCTCGTCGGAAGCATTTCCGTCATCGCCGACAAGCCCGTGCAAGTGGGAGACTTTTGCCGGGTCGGTAGCGTAGTCGGCACCGTTGAAGACGTAGGGATGCGGTCTACGCGCGTTCGCACCCTCGATCGAACGTTGGTCACCATCCCAAATGGAGACTTCGCGTCTCGCGAGATAGAGAACTACGCCAAGCGCGACCGCTTCCTATTCAATCCGACAATCGGCCTTGAATATGGATTGTCGGCAGCAAAGCTGCGCGAAGCGGTCGGAATCATCGAAAAGGTGCTGCGCAACCATGAGCTGGTGGACGATGAGGATGCCCGCGCCCGATTTGCAGAATTCGGAGCAAGTTCGCTCGATATTGAAGTGTGGGCCTACATCACCGTCGCTGACTATGCGGAAAGTCGACTGGTCAGGCAGGAGCTTCTGCTCGAAATGCTGGATCGCCTCGAGAGCGCTGGCATGGCGATAGCATTCCCGACCCGCACGATCCATGTGGTGCAAGACGAGGAGCGAAAAACGCAAGGATAGCTCGCTAAGGTGCAATGTGGGGCGGGGGCTGCAGGCAACTCCTATGTCTTCCCTCTTCAGACAAGCAGACGAACACGATTAAGTTCGGCGAGGGGCCGCCAGCCTAACCGAGAGAAGTCTCGTCAAGGTGCCAAACGCCTTGTCCATCCCTCATCACATTACCTAACAGCCTGTCGCCTTCCCAAAGTTTCACATGTCGAAATGCCCCCTCGTCTTTGAGAAGCGAAAGGGCGGCTGCTGGATTTTCAGCTGTAAACTCCAATCGCTTGCGCTGCCCGAGGTCATCATCATCGAATTCGAGTAAGTATTGCGGCATCGTCGGCACTTTCTGGGTTGAAAAGCTTTTGCCAAACCCTTTTTGATTGTCGCGACCCAGCTGCAGGCACCTGTTTAACATCGCGAGAGTAGGATCTCAAATATGAAGAGAAATTGGCCTTCTCCGTGGATGCTCATCCGGTTGAGGGAGATATCTCTTTGTATTAAGAAGGAGCCATTGGACGGGTGAAGTCGCCCACGAGATCAACAATGATTTCAAAAGCACAAACCGAAGTCGATTTTCCGAAGGTTTCTCCTTTAGCTTTGGTTGAGCAAGCGGCTCGGCTGATGCGGGACCATCGTCTTCACGCTCTTCCAGTTGTAGAAGGGCGACAACTCAAAGGCGTCATCGCTTGTGAAGATATCGTTTACCGTGGAATCGCCGACGGTGACGACTGGTTTCTAGCCCATGTCGAAGATTACATGACAACCGATCCCGATGTCGCTTTCGTAACTGATGGTATTTCTACGATTCAGGCCGCCATGAGAGTTGGGCGGCATCAATGGCTGCCGGTAGTAAGCGCGGATGACGAATATCAAGGCGTGGTAATTTTGAGCGCTTTGGAGTTCCGTAATCATTGCTAGGAAAGTTGAGTATCCTAGCGGTGCCTCTGGCCAAAACTCTAGGTCCGCTTTGGGGGGAAGCGGAATGGCAGCTATCAGACGAATTTAAACGCAAGCAGACGGGCAGGTAGCGGCCCAATTGGGGACGATCCAGGTCAGACACCGAGCGAATTGAAGTCTCAGGACCGATGCTTTCAATCGCACACGGGCCGCGCCAGCCGGCCAGCACTTCGGGCAGGGATTAGGATCGCGATATTTGTGGCCGCGACTGCATGTCTTCCAACCGTTGTTGGTTGTCGGTCGCGCATTGCCTTCTTCGCGCTCGGCCATTCTCCTAGTTCGAATGCTCTGCGCCGAGCATGTTTTCCAACTCTTCTGCCTTCTGAGGATCGAGTCCCGCTGCCACAAGGACTTCACGTGCGAAGCTCGCCGGGGCAGGGGCAGGAGCAGTGATAATGTCCTTGTCGCGAACGGCCCTCGGCTCATCGACGTACCTTCCTGTGCCCGAATACGCTTCAACGTAGTTCTTGAGATAATCTGGCCCATTAGACGTGTGGTTGACATCATCGAGCATACTGGCACGGGCAAGAGCGATCGTTCCACCGCAGATGCCAGCGATGACGCAACCTGACTCACGCGATTGTCTCAACTTTTGGCCAATGTCCAAGCCATCGTCAGCCTCGAAAGCGGGTCCCCCGCAAACGACGACGACGCCATCGTCCGGTGCTTCGAACCTTCCAGTCTCGGCAATAGACAAACCTGCGGCGGACTTAAGAGCGCCCCCCTTGGGAGATACAAACCGGAGTTCCGCTCGGTAAAAGGCGCGGCCAGCACCGCACAGGGGTGCAATTTCCCAATCAGAATAACCTTCTGTGAGGACAACTGTAATGGGGTGCATTGATGATCCCTTCGCTTCCTACGCGTTCAACGACAATACCGGATATCAAGCCGCGAGCGGTCGGCCCGGTTCCATGCCTTCGAGGAAGAACGCAGTTCGTCTGAGTCTTTGAAGGCTACTGCGACCGAAGATGAAAGATTGCAGTGGGGTCGTGAGCCGAACGGCGGCTTTCCGCATTTTCAGACCCAAAGCGTACAGTCTGCAAGCGGTCCCATTTTCGACTTTCAAACCAAGACTGAATGGGTGGCAGCTTTCAGGAGCACGCCGTCCCAGCGTGAGTGTCTCGGATGTGGAAAGCTGGCATTCGGA
This sequence comes from Aurantiacibacter zhengii, assembly GCF_003584125.1. Classification (GTDB taxonomy): domain Bacteria; phylum Pseudomonadota; class Alphaproteobacteria; order Sphingomonadales; family Sphingomonadaceae; genus Alteraurantiacibacter; species Alteraurantiacibacter zhengii. The sequence goes on along the minus strand of NZ_QXFL01000006.1, from coordinate 106,046 downwards.
ACCGTCGGCTTGACGAACAAGTTTTGTCGGTATGGACGACGATCTTCAAGGCATGACTCGGGAGGAGCTTGAAAACGAAGTGCGGCGCTTACGCCAAGGAATACGCGAGCATCGGGACAGCAGCGGGCATCAGTTGTGCTGGCACCACCCCGCGCTGTGGGGACTGCTTCCAGAGCCAATGCGATCGGACATCAAAGTGCCCCAGTGGCCTCAATTCATGCGGGGTTGCGTCCGCTATCGTCAGTCACTGGATCAAGAATTGCCGAGCGCTGAGCGGATCGAAGACGAAGCTCCTTAGCCGACCTTCTGACATTGCTACAGTTCTTTGTCCGCGATAGGTCATTGGCGGCTGGACCGTATTTAGTCAGATTGCCGCGGTAGCAGCTCGTCCGCTTATGAAACGAAAAGGGCTGAGCGTGCGATATTAGGGTGGGAACCTGACCTGCTGAACTTGAATTGGAACGATCGGGGCGAAACAATTGGAGCGGCTAATGTCGAATGAGCTAGAATTCGTCCGCAACCTCTATTTTGACCTGCTCGGCAAATGGAACTCTCGCGATGCTCATGGTATGGCTTCACTTTTCTCGCCGGAAGGTGATCAAGTGGCCTTTTGATGGGAGCACTGCAAACGGACCAGACGAAATCGAAGCCCACTTACGACCGATTTTTTCAGATCATCCTACGGCTCGCTTTATCGGAAAAGTACGCGAAGTCAGGTTAGTGGGGGAAGATACGGCACTGCTCCGTGCAGTGGCTGGCATTGTGCCGCCAGACGAAAACCACATTAAATCCGACCGGAACGCAATTCAGACATTGGTTGCATCCAAGACCGATCGAAGCCGATGGATGGTGGAGATGTTTCATAACACGCCTGCTGCATTTCACGGTCGGCCTGAAGAATCGAAACGTCTTACCGAGGAATTCGAACGCGAACTTTCCAACGTTGGCGACTGAGTTCCGATTGCCCGCCATGGGGTCTTTTCCAGCACGTCGGCTTCCGGCGCACCGTTCCCAAAAACGGACAAGCCGCTTCGGGCCCCAAACCCAGTCGTTAGCTCGATCCGCTTTGGATCCCGAAAGCGGTCGTAGCTGCTGGGCCGCTATAGTGACCGCTTTCGAGGGTCTGCTTGCGGCCTACAGATGTTGGAGACTAGGGCGGAAGCCAGATCTCTGCTACTTGAGATTTTCGGCCGTGGTTGTCATCTGCTTGGCGCGGAACGAATATTCAACCGATTGGTTGAAGGTCGCATGCATAGCGATACTCTCAGTCAGACGTTTGCCGCGCTGGCAGACCCGACGCGCCGGGCGATACTCGCGAAACTGCGCGAAGGGGAGGCGGCCGTAGGCGATCTCGCGGCGCCATTCGATCAGACCCTTGCCGCCGTTTCCAAGCATCTGCTCGTTCTCGAGCGCGCCGGACTCGTTGAGCGACGACGTGAGGGAGCGCGTCGCCCCCGCCGCCTCGTTGTGGCGCCGCTGGCCGAAGCGGAAGCCTGGATCGCGCGTAATCGCAAGTTCTGGGCCGAGAGTCTGGACCGTCTCGATACGCATCTTCGCAGCAAGGGCAAAGACAACGATGGACAAGGATAAGCAGACGCCTCTCAAACTCGAGCATCGGCTCGACGCCCCGCCGCAGGAGGTTTTCGAGGCCTGGATCAACCCGGCGGAAATGGTGCGCTGGTGGGGTCCCAAGGAGTTCAAGACTACCTCGTTCAATGCTGATGTCCGCGAGGGCGGCGAATGGCGCGCGGTCATGGTGGGCGAGGACGGGAAGGAACTGCCGCACGGTGGCCGGTATCTGACCATCGAGCCTCCGCGCCTTCTCGTGTTCACATTCCGCTGGGAAGAACCCGATGCGACCGACACGGAGATGCGGGTCAGTTTCGAACCGGACGGAAGCGGCACGAAGCTGACGCTCACGCAAGCTCCGTTCGCGGATGCCGAGGAACGCGACAGCCATGCCGAGGGCTGGCGCGAACTGCTCGCCAAGCTCGACCACTTCCTCGCGGACAACGCGTCGTGATCACGATCACCGCGTTCAAATGGGTCGTGCCGTTCGCCCAGGGTCAGGTGCGCGATCACCGGCTGCGCTGGGCGCTGAAGGAAGTCGGATGGGAGTACGAGGTCGAGCTGATCGATCCCGCGGTCCAGAAGAGCGACGCATATAGAGCGGAGCAGCCGTTCGGGCAGGTGCCGGTCCTTCGCGAAGACGGACGGCCGACGCTGTTCGAGACCGGCGCAATCCTGCTCGACATCGCCGAACGGTCGGGCAAGCTTCTGCCCACCGATGAATCCGACCGCGCGCTCGCCAGATGCTGGCTCTTCGCCGCGCTCAACTCGGTCGAGATATATCTGGCCGAGATCGCCGCCGCCGACTTCTTCATCGAGGATGAGGCGGTGGCGAAGGGCTACCGCGCTTTTGCGCTCGAGCCCGCTCGCGAGCAGCTTGCGAAGCTGTCCGACGCGCTCGGCGCCAGACAATGGTTGGTCGGCGACGATTTCACGATCGCGGACCTCACGATGGCCTCGGTCATGAAGATCGTCGGGCACACCGATTTGGTCGAGGCGCACGACAATCTCGCCGCCTGGCGGGATCGCTGCTTCGAACGCCCCGCCTACCGGGCCGCGATCGCCGAGCAATGCGCCGATTTCGAGCGACATGGCCCCGAAGACATGGGTTGGGATGCATCGCTCGCCGGAAGCGACTGAACCGTCGCATATCGGGAGACCGCAAGAGGAGAAGGAAATGCAAGTCGATCATGTCTTCCTGAGTTTGAACGCGAAGGACTTCGCCGCGCAGTCGGAATGGTGGAGCGATCTGCTAGGCCGCCAGTGGGATCGTGAACCGATGCCGAGTTGCCATGAATGGGACCTGCGCGAAGGAGTCCTGTTTCAGGTGCTCGACAATGTGAAAGGCGAGCCAGTCACCGTCACGCTACATGTCGCCGATGTCGACGCGGAGATCGCCCGGCTGCGGAAGGCGGGTATCGATGTTCCGGACCCGGTGAGAGTCGAAGGGTTCGACACTCTTCGCTTCGCGGAGTTCGCCGACCCAGAAGGCAATACGGTGGGACTGCTCGATGGGCAATGATGCGCCCCACTTGATTGGTTTTCGATGGCGTGAGCGCGACGCGAGATTCCGTAGAGACGGGGTGGGTTCTTGCTTGGTAACTCTCGAGCAAGCAAACCACTCCAACAACCGCTGAATGAAGGGTGCTCAATGATGACGAACGCCAATGCTTCGATCACGATTACAGCGTTCGCGAACTCGCCAGATAAGGGCGAAGGTCACGCGCGCGACATGCGGGTGCGCTGGGCGCTGGAGGAGGTCGGAGAGAGCTATTCCGTGCGTTTGCTCTCATTTGACGAACTCAAAACGTCTTCCTATCTCGTAATACACCCTTTCGGCAAAATTCCAGCGTTCGAACAGGACGACCTCGTCTTGTTCGAATCCGGAGCTATCGTTCAACATATTGCCTGCAAGTATCGCGGTCTCTTGCCACCTGACGCGAACGCAAGGGAACGTGCGATCATGTGGCTGTTTGCCGCGCTGAACACCGTGGAGCCTCCGATTGTTGAGCGGGAAGCCTTCATGTTACTGGAACGTGATAAGCCGTGGTTCGGCGAGCGCTTGAACATTTTGGATGACAACGTACGAATGCGATTGCAGGAACTTTCCGACTGGCTTGGCGATGCGGAATGGCTGGAAGACAGCTTCACCGTTGGCGACCTGATGATGGTCATGGTCGTTCGAAGGCTTGAGGATGCCGGCCAATATTTGTTCGATGAGTTCCCGACCATAGCCGCATACGTTGCCCGCGGCGAAGCCCGCCCGGCATATCAACGAGCATTCGCTGATCAGCGCGCTGTTTTCCTAGACAGTGAAAGCGTCTCAGCCGGCTCCGAATAAGCTTATTTTCGCGGACCCCGCCTGCATTCGATCCACATGAAATTTTGCGTTACGATCTTTAATTGAATTCTAGTGACCATCCCGACCCTATCAAACGGCTGATATTACGGTCGTTGCGGAAGGTCTGCTATTGCGATCCCAAACCCAAAAAGCGGACTGACCGCTGACGTTTAGAGTTTCGGACGCCGTGAGGCGTCGGAAAGTCGACGGTGCCCGAACCCGCGGGCCGCACGCGATGAGCTATGGGGATTTCGATTTCGGGTTTGTCCGGGCGTCTGCTGACGGTGCCGATAAGCGGACGTGCCTGAGAGCAGCCTGTCCGATTTTGCGGTGACACAGCAGCCGTGGGAAGCGCGTCCGTCCGATTTTGGCGATGGGACGACCGCTCTTGGACGGACGATATGCAGACGTCCTTGTCGCCGGAAGCGTGGCTGCGGCGGGGCGCGAGGGTGTCGGGCCGTGCCGGATCACGGCGTGGGCATCCCGGATGGGACGATCGGGTATGGCGGACCGCGCGGCAGGTGGCAGCGCTGGAACGTCTCGATGACGACCATGCGCCCGCCGCAGCAAGGGCATGCCGGACGCGGATCGGGCGGTTCGATGGAGGGCTCGTCCGTCGCCGGCGGTGCGATCGCTAGCAGCTGACGGGCGCGTTCGAGATGGGCTTTGCGGGTGCTGGCGGCGAGCAGGCCGTAGTGGCGGATGCGGTGGAACCCGCGCGGCAGGCAGTGCAGCAGGAAGCGGCGGATGAACTCGTCGGCGCTGTCCGAGATCTGGCGCAGCGCTCCCATGATGCGCGAGCGGTCTTCTGAAGCGATCCCGATATCGCTATCGGTCCAGCTCTGGTTGCGTCCTCCCTTAACACCTATGCTCGCCGAGCCAGCGCCTTTTTCTCCCTTCAGTCCTAGAGCGCCATCCCCGTTCAAGAACCAGGATACGGTGATGTCATCGGCCGCGCGGCGCGAAAGCCCGAATTGCTGCTGGAGTGTCTTCGAGGCGTTGTCGACTTCGCTGAAGGCGCTGCCGATGCTGTCGCTCGTTGACGTGCCACTGACGCTCTCGTTCGAGCGCGAGCGGGTGTAGGCATCGCGCAACTCGCTGAAGCGGGTGACAGCCGAACTCGTTGATTGCTGGGCAAGGTTCGAGAATGTCTCGCTCTGGCCGCGGCTCTGGCTAGCCATGGTCGCAAGCCGGCTCGAGAAGTCCTGCCCGAGTGTCGGGGTAAACGGATAGCTCGAGGTCGGCACGGTGGCGAATTCGGCTTGAGCGAAGCCGGTGGTCTGGGTGCCGTTTTCGCCCGTGGCTCGCGTCTGCGCGGCGCCGTAGCCAATGTTGGGCGCGAGGCTGGCTTGCGCAAACTGGCGCGAAAACACGTTCGAGTTCTCAAGGCTGGAATTGCCGAGCGAAACATTGCCGGTGCTCGCTTCGCGCGCCGCCTCTTCTGCCGCGTTCTGGCTCGGATTGAGGTAGCTCGTTGCCTGGCCCGATATTGCGAGCGCGCCCCTGGCGACGCCGCCTGCAAGGAACGGTATCGATGCAACGAGATAACCGGCCAGGATCCCGATATCGTTGTTGACGTCGGTCATGCCGGAGAAGGTCGCGAGGCTGAGACCGGTTGCGCCGCCCGCTGCCGCCACATCGCTCGCGCCCTTGAGCATCAGGATCATGTGCAGGATGACGAACAGCGGCCCCCAGGCTGCCAGATAGAAGAAGCCCGTGACGTATCCTCTGAGTGCGATCGGTCCGGTCTTGGGCATCAGGAACAGCGGGAAGAGCACCGGAAAGAGCGCGTAGAATACGACCGTCAGGACGACATTGAGGATCGGGACCCACTTCATCGCGTTATGCGCGATCGAGGAATAGGTCCGTTCGGTCTGGATATCGGCGCGGGTCTGCGCGAACACATCGACGCTCGATGCGCCGCTTGCTCCGGCGAAGCCATGCATCGCCTGGTTCATGGCGTTGATGGTCAGAACCTGGCGGAAGATGCTGCTTGCATCCTTCGAGACTCCTGTGAGGTACTGATAGGCAATCGGCAGGTCGGCAATGAGCTTGGCCGTCGCGAGCGCTTCGGTCTCCCGGGGGTAGAGCTGGCGCCCGGCGACCTGCGTCATCTCATCGATAAGCCCGGCCCATTGGCTGGAGAGCGCAGTGTATGCTTCGCGGCAGGTGATGATCGTGGCCGTGACGCTATCATCCGCCTGCCGGGTTACGAAGCGCTGTGCACGCGCGGCACTGCCGGGCGCAATCGTCGCCCAGATATCGTTGCTCTCTGACAGCTCTTTCATCGAGTAGCGGCCTAGGAGCAGGTCGTAAAACACGCATTGCCGGATATGCTCATCGAAATTGGCGGCAAATTCCGGATCGGCAATGCGCAGCGAGCGTGTCGCCTCAAGCAGACGAGCGCCATAAATCATGCCGTTCTTCGAATAGTTGAGATCGTCGGGAAGGCCGAAGACGAGCTCTGCGGAACGGGTTAGATAGTCGCCCGCCTGGCTGGTAAAGCTTGCCATGAGCGCTAGGCCCAGCGGGACATTGGCGACCGTGGCCGGTGCAAGGCTCGGATTGACGCGGTCGGTGACCTGCACATCCATGCGCGGCACCATCAGGCACATGTAGATGAGCGTCGCGCCGAGGAACCAGTTGAGCCAGGCGCGCCAGTCCTGGTTGAACGCGACGACAATGACCGCAAGCGCCATCCCCATGACCAATGCCACCTGGATCAGGCTCTTGTAGCCACCGGCCCCGGTCCACGCGGCGACGGCGTTCAAGACATTGACGATGTATTCGCCGCCGCCGGTGGTGAAGATCTCGACCATGGTGCCCGCCTCAGGGGACGATCGAGCGCGACTGGAGTCCGCGCGACCAGTCGAGCGCGGCGGACATCGAAGGCGACATCGAGGCGGCAAGCGCGTTCTCGATCATCGCGGTCTTCTCGATGATCTGCATGATCGCGGAGACCTTGGCCTGTCCGGTTGCCTGCCGCTGGACGAGGCCAGAGCGCACCTCGGCGACCTGGCCACGCCAGATTGCGAGCTTGGCTTCGTCGGCGGCGATGAAGCTTGCCATCGAGCGACCGGCTTCCGAGACGATCCGGTCGAGGATGGCATAGAGCAGGTCGATGCTAGCGATCTCAGCGAGCGTGTCACGGTCGTCGGTCGGCATTCCGCGCCCATAGGCGGCCTGGACGGTAAGGATCTTGTAGAGCGGCACCGAGGCAACCTGCAGCAGTTCCTTTTCGGCATTGCCGATCGCGGTGTCGGTGCGGATTGCATCAACCATATTGCCGATAAGCAGCGCCACACGTGGGCGTATGGCCTTCGCATTCGATAGGCTCATCTGCTCGAAGGTGGGATTGAGGCAAAGATCGGTCTCGTCGCAGCGAAAAACGCGCACGGTCTGGCCCTGCGTCCCGTCTAGGAGCGCGCTTACGAGCGTCGAGGACGCGTCGCCCGAGAACGGCACGAACTTGCCTGCCTCGTCATCCTTGCCCTCCCGCTGCCGAGGATCTGCCCGCGACACACGTACCCGATTGCGCCGTAGCGGCTGTCGAGCCCGCGCGGATGGTCGGTTCCGGTGTAGTAGCAACCTTCCGGTATTGCGCCTTCGGGACCGCGCGTAAGCGGCACGCCAAGGCGGGTGACCTCGAGCAGGCTCGCGACCTGCTTCCCGTTGATGAAGACCGCATCGCCCTCGTGGCGCACGACATCGCCCGGCATGCCAAGCACGCGCTTGCCGAACATCTGCGGTCCTTTTCCGAAATGCCTTTCGAGCAGCTCGCTTTGCGGCGGCTCGAAGAAGATCAGGCTGCCGCGTTCGATCGGCGCGTGCTTGTCGAGCCAGAACGCCCAGTTGGGCAGGCTCGGGCTCGCATTGATGAGGAACGCGTGGTCCTTGCTGAAGGCATCGAGCGGCGCCCAGGCGAGCGGCAGCAGGACGAGGCCCGAGAGCAGCAGCGAACGGCGGATCGTGCGGGTCAGGCTCATGGCTGCTTCTCCCCGGCGAGCTTGTCCGCAATGCGCTGCTCGAGTTCGGAGGTTGCGTCGTCGGCAGCGCCCGCGAGCACGGCCTCGGCAACCAGCACCACGCGGCCGTCATGGCCCATGTCGGCAACGGCGCTTTCGGCGGCCTTGAGATAGGCGAGGCTTGCCGCCTGGACGACCGCCGGATCGGCATCGGCGCGCGCGGCCTCCTCGACGAAGGTGCCGATGGTCTCGGCAAGCCGGACCGTGACGATCCGCTGCTTGGGGGCGCTGGTGACCTGCTGGGTAAGCCACGCGCCCCACAAGAGCGCAGCAACGAGCAAGGCTACGGCAAGCAGTTTCGGGCCAAGCAGGCGCAGCGGGAGGTTGAGTTTATCCATGGCGAGAAGATCCTTCGGAGAGGCGGCGGTCGAGGCGGCGCAGGAAGGCCGGCAGGCGCAGCAGGGCGAGACCGCCGGCTGCGATGAGAAACGCGATCTGGAGGTCCTGGGCAAAGAAGCGGCGCGCGATCGGATCGGCGGTGCGGTAGTGATCGGCGAGGTTGCCGAGCCGCTTACAGTAGCCGCACTGGAAATCCGAGAAGACAACCAGCTTCGGCCCCTTGGGATTGCCCCACAGGATCGCGCCTTCCTTGGGAAGGGCTTTGAGATCGACATGCGTCGCGACCTGCCTGTCGCGGGTTTCGGCAACGTCATGGCGCCCTCCAGTGTCCTCGCCGGCGTGGCGGGCTGCGCCGGCGGCGAGCAGGTCGGGGTTGAGTTCGAGCAGGCGCGCGGCAGTCACGTCGCGCCGCTCCTCCATGTCGTAGAGCCGCCCGACGAAGAGGTAGCGTGCCGCTTCGTCGATGTAGAACAGCGTCTCTCCCGAGACGACCTCGCACCATGGCGCGAATGTCGTGCAATCGAGCGCGTCGATCGGCGTTCTGGGCAGACGAAGCTTGAGCGCTTCAACCACATCTCGCGTGATCGCGGCCTGCGCGGGCATGGCGGTTACGATCGCGACGCCGCTTGTAAGGAGGGCTGCTGCGCTGGCGGCGGCGAGCGATATGTGCGCGGCGCGCGCCTTGAGGCCGGGCCGCTGGTTCGAGTAGTTCATTGGGGTGTGCTCCTGACATGGACGCCGTCGAGAAAGACGATCTCGACTGCGATGCCGGTCGGCATCTCGACGACGGGTTGGTACTGTTCTGCGCGTTCGATGAGGTATTTGCTGACGGTGTCGGCGGCTTCGCCCGCGCCCTGGCCCAGGCCGCCTGCGAGGATGTCGGTCGGCGAGAGCGCGTCGCGCTTGCCGTCGCTGCCGACAGGCTGCGCAAAGATGCCGTTGGCATTGGCCGAGAAGCCGCGGCCGAAGCCGCCGACGATTCCGGCGAGCAGCGCCTGGCTGACGAGGCTGCCTTCGCGGCTGACGACATTGCCGCGCACGCCCGACTTGCCGGCGAAGGCGATGAATCCCTTCACTTCGCTCACCGCGAAGCGTCCGCCGGGCTGCGCACAGGTCATGCGCACGAGCTTGACGTAAACCTTCTCGGCCGAGAGATCGCCTCGCGCCGCGCCGTTGACGAGGCAGCCGGTGAGATCGGTGGTGAGGAGCTTGTTGCCCTGCAGCACCGAGCGCGCCGGACCGGTGATCCGCAGCACCACGGGCAGCGGATCGCTCTGGCTGGTGACCCCGGTCGAGGCGTCGACCCCGACGATTACGGTGGCAGGTGCATAGCTGTTGGGCGGCAGGTAATCGCGGCTTGCCTCGAGCAGCAGCGCCGGCGCGCTTTCGGTTGCCTTGGCCTTGGCGGTGCCCGGCTTGTCGTTTGAGAAGCTCAGCAGGCTTGCCTTGGGTTCGCTGGGTGGCTCGAGCGGTCCGGGAGCGAAGCCCGGAGCCCGCGGATCGACTGCGGCCACCGGCGCAACTGGGGGATTGGTGCGGACGGTTTCGAGTTCCGAGCGCAAGGCAGCGTTCTCCGCCGAGATCGCATCGATCGCAGCTTGCCCGTCGCTCAGCATCCGCGCGTTCTCGCCCCGCAGCGTTTCGAGCTCCTGCTCGATCGAAGCCCTGGGAAGCTGGGTCTCCTGCAGGTCCTTGATCGCCTTGCCCTGCGCATCGAGGCGGTTGCCGTAAGTGGCGACGAATTCGCGCTGCGAGAGATTGCGATTGACCAGCGCGCCGGTCTCGATCGTGGTTGCGCCCGCGCCGTCGGCGCTCGCTTCATCCTCGCCGCCGAAGATGAACATCGAACCGGCGATGAGCGCCACGCCGCCGATCCCGGCAAGCAACAGCTTCTGGCGCTGCGCGACCGTGCGGTTGAGATCGCGCCGGGCTTCGCCGCGCGTCTCGTCCTTTGGCGCTGCCGCGGGCGTATAGCTTGTGTCGGTATCGGCCATTATTTGAGCCCTCCCTTGGTAAAGACAAGGAAGGCTTGCGTGCTCTCGCCGGGCTCGAGGGAGTTGCGGCCATAGGCAAAGGCCAGCGCCCCGGCGGGCGCCTCGCGCTCACCGGCAAGGTCGACGAGTGCCGGGCCAAGATTACGGAGAGTAAAGGCTTGGCCGATCAGTTCGGCGCCTTCGTATTCCGCGACCTGCTGCACTTCGAGGCTGTCGGTGTGGCGTGGTCGCGAAAGTTCGGCACGGGCGCGGAAGCCCGGCAGGACCCCATCGCTGGCCATCGCTTCGATCAGCCGGATCGCGGCCTCGTCGCGCGTCACTGCTGCGCCTTCCCATTCACTCGCCTGGGATTTGGCGAGCGCGGGATTGGTGACGAAGAGCTGGCTCGCTTCCTCGCCTTCGACGCGGCAGGTGAACTTGTAGACATAGCCCGCGCTGCTCGTCGCGAAGAAGCTGACCTTGGCGCTCGCATATTGCAGCGGCACCGAGACATAGATGTCGCCGCGCACCGGCTCGTGGGTCACCTCGAAATCGTTGTAGGGAAAACCGCTCGCCATCTTCGAGACATTGGCGAAACCGTCCTCGATGAGGGCGATACGGGTCAGCGCGCCGCGCGCGAGCACGCAGTCGATCGCGGCGCCATCAGCGGCCTCGACGAACTGGTCGGCATGTGCCGGTGAAGCGTAGGCGGCCGTGGCGATTGCCAGCGCAACGCTGGTCAGCGCGGCGGGGAAGGGGCGGGATAGGAGTGTCATGGGTTCTCCTCCTCGTTTTCGGTTGGGAGCTGGCGGAAGCCGGTGAGGCCGAGACTGAGGCCGCGGCGGTTCCAGCTGAATTCGAAGCTGCGCTCTTGGCTTGCGATCACCTGCGCACCGACGAAGGTCTTGAGCGTGCCGGTGACGACAGCGGTGAGCGCCTGCGCGTCGACCTCCATCCGCGAGATGACGAAGGCCTGGCTGATGTCCGAACCGCGCTGCTCGTCGACGATCTTGACGAGCTCGGCCTTGAGGCTCCCGTGCGCTGACGGATCTGCCACCTTGAGGACCTGTTCCATCCAGTAGTCGAGGCTCTCGGGTGCGCGATTGAGCAGCATGAGCGCGGTGTCGCGGGTTACGAGTTCGAGGTAGTGCGCATCGGTACCGCCGCTCCCGAGCGTCAGGCGCTCGGTCGTGACAGGCACCAAAATGACGCTTTCCTCGCGCGTCGCCGCCGCGCCGACCGCCAGCAGGCTGGTAAGGCCCAGCACGGCTGACAGCGCGGCGAAGCGGTTGCGCTGTTTGAGGTGACGCTGCGCTTCCTCATAGGCGAATTCGTGTTTCACTTGGGTCCTCCCTCAGCCTGCGAGCAGGCGGCAGTGGGAGGGCGGCGTGGCTTTCAGCCCGAGGAAGCTCCCCGGCAGATACCAGTAGGCAGCATGGACCAGTTTCGACCCTGCGCCTGATGCCTTCGCCTTTCGAAGGGCGAACCAGGTCATGACCGATAGGCCGGTGCCGATGATGATGTGCTGCGAAAGGATGCCCCACGCGAAGGGGACGAGCAGTCCCGCAAACTCGTCGATGGTCCAGAAGCCGATGAGCTCCGGGTCGTCGAGCCGCCGTGGAACGAGGTATCTGTCGGCCATGCCGCCCTCCCGTCGTTAGACCGCGATCAAATGGTTGCGGTCACGACCGAGGTGACGATCGGCACGCCTGTGCCGACGCCAATTCCGACACCGACCGGGACCGCGACCTGCCCAAGGGCGAAGCGGCCCGAGGCGAGCGCGATCAAACCGCCGGCAAGGCTGAGGACGGTGATGATCTTGCCGCCCGAACCTTCGAGGAAGTCAGTGAACTTCTGCAGCGCCGGATCAAAGGTCGTGTCGGCACCGGCATAGGCGGCACCGGCGCAGGCGACCGCAATCGCGGCCGGAAGAATATAGTCGCGGGCACGAATGCCTTTGACGGATGGGCGGGGAAGGGTGATTGCATTGTTCATCGAGGAACTCCGTTTCGAACATTGGCAGCGATGCGTTCGCTGTATGTTCTTTCCTCGATTGGAAGGCAGGGTGTAGGAAAACGGAAACTGCCGCACGCGGCATTCCGACCAAGAGAAATCGTCGATTCTGGGCAATCTGACCGGGCTTTGCGCGACCGGTGCAGACATTGCGGCCAAGAATACCGATCATTGCGCCACCCATACCGAAATCTGAGATCGAGGGACCGGACTCTGCGCGAATCAAATCGTGTGACGATGAGCCAGTTTCCTACAAGTTCCTTATTTGTTCTTTTTCCTTTCCTACAGTTTGACGCGTCGCCTAGCCTGTTGGTGATTCGCTAAAGATCACCGGAAGCAGGAACAATGGCGCGAAACACAAACGACAAATGGGGAGAACTATCGCGAGGAGTCGCCGCTTTCCTCGACCATGCCGTGGACGAAAGTGGCAAGTCCCGGCGGACGATTGCCGCACAGACGAATATCAACAAGGACGCGCTCCGACGCATCCTCGCCGGGACAAGGTCAGCCACACTGCTTGAGGCGCTGGCCATCCTTGACGCGAGCGGTCACGCGCCGCGCACCTCCCTGATGCTGGCACTCGCGGGGTACTCGCAGCGTAGCAAGGATTGGCAGAATAGCGGCGTGCTGGAATTTCTTGAAACCTTCATAAGCGAGTTGCCGTCTGCTTTGGATCAAGCGCTGGGCGAGAGGCTGCTCGATGTGAGACCGCGCTGGGCAAAGGGGACCGCTCACCGCACCGCCGGTCTCCTGTCGGATCACCTCGCGCAACTGGAGCGGCAGGATGAACAAAGCTTCGCTCTCTGAAATGACGACTGGTCTCGAAACGGACGCGGAAGCCGTTCCTGTCGAGCCAACGCCAGACCGGCTCATTCGTCTTCCCGAGGTCATGGCGCGCGTGGGCCTGCGCCGAACGGCAATCTATCAGCGGATGCGCGAAGGCCGTTTTCCAAAGTCGCGTTCGCTCGGTCCCCGTTGCACGGTTTGGGTCGAAGCCGAGATCGATGACTGGATCGGTTCTGTTGTCGAACGCACCGACGAGATATGTCAGAACACGCCCCGAATTTCGAGATGATCATGGTTTGCGTCCCGTCACCGCTCGAATAAACGCGCGCTGTCCCGCTAGCCGGAAAGCACTTCGATTATCCGGCATTCGCCAACCGCTCCGTGCTGGCAGTCGTCGACCATATGGCGCAGTTCGGTTCGCAGTTTTCGCAAGTCACCAAGCTTCCGATCCACTTCGCGTAGGTGGAGGCTGGCAATAGAGTCCACGGCTTCGCACGATTGCGATGGATCATCCGACAAAGAAAGCAATTGGCGCACCTCCGCCATGGTGAAGCCGAGGTCGCGTGCGCGGCGGATAAACCGCAATCTGGCCAATTCGGTCGGGCCATAGTCCCGGTAGTTTCCGGCGGTGCGTGGTGGTTCCTCCAGCAATCCGGTCCGTTCGTAGTAGCGGATCGTTTCGGCGGTCGTGCCGGTCTTCCGCGCCAGGGCACCAATCTTCATGGGTTTCTCGCAATGCTTGACCTTGTAGCCACTACAAGGTGCATAAGACGATTCGAAGATGCAAGCAGAACGGTAAAATCCTGTGGCAAAGAAGGACATTATTGAACTTATCGAAGCTGAGCGGCGCGTTTTCCGTGCCGCCAGGCAGTCTGGTGACCGGGCTTTGGCTTGGACCGCGCTCGAGCGGGAACATATTCTGGGCCAGGGCTTCTTCGGGCCGCACCTTCGTTCACATATGACGATGCTGGGCTATGCAGTTGAAACCCGCGATGGCCGCGAAGTTCTGGGGCAGGTCATACGTCTTGCGCTCGCTCCCCTTGGTAATCTCACCGGACGGCTCCCCTGGGGCAATACCGGACGCGCAAACGTGAGCGCATTCGCGCCAATGCCATACCCGGACGACCTCGCGGAGGTTTTCACCATCTCTTCGGACGAGGTTCGCTAGCACGCGCCATGGCAATTCTATCCAACGAACAGGTTGAACGTCTCTACGACAAGAACGCGGGAATCTATGACCGATTGGTGTCGGGGTTTCGGTGGGCCGGTCTTGGTCGCTGGCGACGCGATCTGGTTAACCGGCTTGAACTCAAGGCCGGTGACCATGTGATCGATCTATGTGCTGTCACCGGCGCAAACCTCGCGTTTCTGCTTGAGAGAGTAGGACCAAGCGGCAAGGTGACGCTGGTCGACCTTTCGCAAGGCATGCTCGACCAAGCCCGTCGACGAGCGAAGCGCCTGCGAGCTAGCAATGTCGAATTTGTGCAGTCAGACGTAGCCGCCTTCCGCTTTCCGAGCGAGACCAGCGCAGTCATCAGCACCTTTCGACTGGAAATGCCACCTGACTACGCCGCGATCATCGAGCGCGCCTCAGCTGCTCTCCCGACGGGTGGCCGGATGGCCCTGCTTGGCCTGAAGCACCCCGAGCGCTGGCCGCGATGGCTGATTGAAATCGGAATATTCGCTACGAAACCGTTCGGCGTCTCGCGCGAATACGAAGAATTCCGCCCGTGGCTACCAGCCCGCCGAGAGCTGAACGAACTCCATTTCCGCGAGTTTCTGGCAGGATGCGCTTACGAATTCGTCGGTGCCAAATCGTAATGCGGCAGAAGCCGCAGTTGCGTGACTGCTTTTGTCTAGCTTCATGCGGGTTCCCCTGTTGAGTTCGAGCCCAAATACACCACATCCGCTTGCGCTGGTCAGTCGATTTTAACCGTGCGCAGATAGGGGCGCAGCGTTGTGAAACCTTGCGGGAAGCGCGCTTTCGCTTCTTTATCGGAAACAGACGGTGGAATGATGACGTCATCCCCACTCTGCCAATTGACCGGGGTTGCCACGCCTTTACTTTCGGTGAGCTGGACTGAATCGAGCAATCGGAGCACTTCTTCGAAATTGCGTCCGCTGCTCATCGGATAGAGTAGCATCGCACGGATTTTTTTGTCCGGGCCAACGATATAGACGGCGCGAACGGTAGCATTGTCGGCTGCGGTTCTTTGCTCCGCACTGCCAGTCTCCTCGGCGGGCAACATATTGTAGAGTTTGGCCACCTTCAGGTCGCTGTCGCCGACCACCGGGTAATCGACTTTATTGCCGCTGACCGCCTCGATATCGGGTAGCCAGTCGCGATTGTCTTGGCTGCTGTCGACCGACAGGCCGAGAATCTTGGTGTCGCGTTTGGCAAATTCCTCGCCGAGACCGGCCATGTAACCCAGCTCGGTCGTACAAACCGGGGTAAATGCCTTTGGATGAGAAAACAGGATAGCCCAATTGTCGCCCATCCAATCATGGAAGGTGATGGTGCCTTGGGTCGTTTCCGCTGTGAAATCGGGAGCTGTCGAGCCAATGGAGAGGGTCATGTCAAAACTCCTATTTATTCTGGGGGAGGTGTCCGCCGTCCTCATATTTTGGCGGGTGTGTGGCCTGCGGCACGTCGAATGTCGGCGCAATCGATTGCGTGAGTCTCGACCTCACCTGCATTTAGTGAGGCGGAAATGCTCACTGGCGCTCCCGCCTCCTACAAGATTGCGCGATCATCGGCCGGCGTAGATACTCAGAAGCGCACGCTAGCGCCTGCTACGAAGCGCCGGGGAGCCCCCGGTCTCAAACCCGAAGGCCGACGCGCTACAGCATAAGCATTGTCGAACAGATTATCCACTCTGGCAAACAAAGAGAGACCTTCCGTCAGCGCAAACCGGCCGGCGAGATCAAAGACAATCCTTTCGTCAATACGCTCATCGGGCGAAATATCCCCGCTACCTGCTTCGGTGCGTACTTGCGATGTGTAATTGGCGCTCACGAGCAAGGATGCCGGTCCAAATGCGAGCCCCGTTTCGGCATAGAATTGGTGGCGAGCGATGTAGGGGAGTGCGTCGCCCTGGGACACGGAACCGAAGAACGCACTCTCGAAACTGCTTTCGAATTGCGCGTCGGTGAGCGTGTAAACCACCGAGAAGGGAATAGAAATTTCCCTACCCACTTGATGCTCCGTCGAAGCTGCCAGCTCCAACCCCTTCACGGAGACGGCCCCAGCATTGAACTGGTCGCCAATATCCCCGACGCTACACCCCACGGATTGTGTGCAGTTTCCGAGCAGATTGGAATAGTCGGAATAAAACGCAATCGCGGAAGCTTGAATGGCGCCATTCCGAAAACGCCCACCAAATTCATAGTTCCAGCTTTTCTCGGCTCGTGCCTCCGGATTTCCGGGCCCGGGGGGAGAAAAACCGCGCGAAGCGCCTGCAATCAACAGCACGTCTCCCAGTGCATAGGTTGCACCGAGTGCGGGAAGCCATTCGTCAACGTTGGTCTTGCGTATGCGCGCAGGTCCATCGAGACGAGCGGGGTCGGCTCGATCATAGTCCAGTCGAGTAAGGTCGATGCCTTCGTACCGAATGCCGGGTGTCAGAGTAAGCCCGCCGATCTCGATCCGGTTCTCCAGATAGAAAGCGATCGCCTTCGCCTTCGCCTCGCGATTGGCTTGAGCGCCCGGAGCCGTCTGCCGGACGAAAACGAGATCTCCATCCGTTTGCGTATAGAATTCCTCATTCTGCAACCGGTCTTCTTCATCCTCGTGATACCGGAGCGACGCAGCCAGGTTGTGCCTGACCTCGCCGGTCTCGAAAGGTCTTTCGAACGAAAGCTGGACGCCTTCGCTCCGATAGACGCGGTTGTTGTTGCGAATGCGAAGGGCACCTTCAGCGCTGTCTGCGCCTCGCAGGATTGCGAGGCCTCTCTCGTTTGAGGAGGGAGCATCGAAAACGGGTTGGATGGCATCAAAGCTGCCATCACCATCGAAATCGATGTCCTGTAGCTTCGACCAACTTCGTGTGAAATCGTTGCGATATAGGGTAACCGCGAACTGCGTGTCGTCGGGCAACCGGAGGGTGCCGGTGAGCCGATATTGATCGTGCTCGCCCGTGAAAACGTCGCGTTGGCTGGCCGAATAGCGCCGGTACGGATCGCTCGCGAAATCCGCGTCGGCGAGGCCCAAATAGGTTTCGTTCGCCTCAAGTTCGGATCGACCATAGGCGAACTCGAGGCGAGCATCGACCGGCGAATCTGGGTTGGTGTGGACGGCGAAGCGGGCGCGATAGTCCTGACGTTGAAAACCGGTCTCGGCGCCGGGAAGCCCATCTATCGTCTTGAACCCGTCACTGCCTTGCTGATAGCTTTCTACCATCGCCCCGAAATTGTCGGCACTAGCGCCAATCCAGCCATGACCCTGATAATAGCCGCGAGAACCAAGCTGGCCGGAAGCTTCGCCAGCCAGGCTCTCGGTCGGTATCGGAGTCGATCGGAAATTGATGGCCCCGCCGATCGTGCGAGGACCATAGCGTACCGAGCCCGCGCCCTTGATCACTTCGACTGCGTCCATTCGACCGATCGCGGGAAAGTAATACGCGGCCGGAGCGGCGTAGGGGGCAGGGGCAATGAGAACGCCATCTTCCATCAAGGTGATGTTGCTCGACCGTTCGACCGGCGCGCCGCGCAAGCCAATATTCGGGAATAGCCCGAAACCGTCCTCTTCCTGAATGTTGACCCCCGGCACCTGGCGCAGGACACGGTTGACGTCACCATGCTCGAATTCGCTCAGTTCCTCGCCATCGATTAGGTCCGCCGCACCGGCCACTTCATACGCATCGATGCGACCGCCAATCACGATAATCGATTCGCTTGGGTTTGCTATCCCGTCCTGCGATTGCCGCTCATCGGTCGGGTCTTTTTCATTGGCGTAAGCAGGGGCGGCCAGTGCAATTGCTATGAGCGAGGCGGTAGCGCGATACATGTGAAGAATCCTTTCGAGACATTTACCAGCCTACTACTGCTATTGAGACGTATTCGCAATAGCAGTAGTAGGCTTTTATGCCCATATTGGGTGAGGGCGGCTCGCGGTGCATCGGTTCTGGACTGCAATACCGTCCGCGACCGGCGCGCGATGAGGGCTCAGGGTCTGCGAACGGCCGGGCAGGAACAGGCCAGCGAAAGCTTAATCACCGACCGTGTTTTTCCCGTTGTTGGGTGCCGGGTGGGCAGGGATCAGCGCATCATCGCAGTCCGTAGCGAGGCAGGGCTCGAAAGTGACATGTGCGATGCCGAAATCCTTTTCCAGCATCGCCCGCGCGCGTCGCTTGACTCCCTCGAATGCTGTTTGGGAGTAATCAACAAGAGTGAGATGGGCTTCGAGCGCCCGGTGATGTTCTCCCAGATTCCAGACATGGACGTGGTGAATATCCTGCACGCCGCCAAGCGCGCGCAGGTTTTCAACCATCTGATCAAATTCCACCTCGTCCGGCACTGCTCCCATCAGCAGACGAACGGTTCGCGGTAGGAGCGTCGCGCCCTGCCAGATGACATAGGCCGCGATGATGAGAGTGATGATGAGATCGGCGACGACGAGATCGTATAGAATAATTAGCACTCCGGCGACGATCACACCGATCGAGGCCAGCGCGTCCGAAACGTTATGAAGGAAGGCAGCCTTCATGTTAATGCTGTCATGCGCGCCGCGATAGACAATGAATGCGGTGACGAGATCGATGACAAGTGCGATCCCGGCAACCCAGATCACGGTCCAGCCTTCGACCGGCTGCGGCGCGGCGAAACGGTTGATCGCCTCAACGATCAGATAGAATCCGATGATCAGCAAGGTCGTCAGATTGATGAGTGCGGCGACCACTTCTCCCTGGGCGTAGCCGAAGGTCATCAGCTTGTCCGCCGGACGCCGGCCTATGCGTCGCGCAAACCACGCAAGACCAAGAGAGGCCGCATCGCTGAAGTTGTGCAATGCATCCGCGATAAGCGCCAGTGACCCTGAAAGGATGCCGCCGACAATCTGGGCAAGGGTCAGGAGGACATTGATCGCGACCGCGAGGATCAGCTGACGATCGCTAAGGTTTTCCTCGCCGTGACTGTGGCCAGCTTGATCGTGCGAGTGCGCCATCACTTTTCTCCGCTATTTGCGATTTTGTTGCCGGCGGTATCCGGATGCTGAAGGATCGCATCGGAATTATCGATTGCTCCGATCGCGGCGTTAAATCCGACTGCAATCATTCCGAACATCGCAAGCCCGGAGATGAAGGCCGCGAGTGCTGCCAAATTCAAACCTCCCAGTCTGCCCGGGATTTGCAGCAAAAAATGAACCGACCAGACAAGAAAGTATCCTGCGAGTAGAATTGCCAACCGCGCGTCCGCTGTTTCGCTCATGCCGTGGAGAAGCCAAAACCCGGCTACCGCTGCGGCAACAAAGGCGAGTGACAGAAAAACATGGATCGCTAGACGATCCATGCGTTTCATCGCGCTGTCGCGAAATCCGGCTGTTGTCTTTCGCCCCACCAGGAAAAAGGTGATTCCAACCCCTAGTGTTGCTGCGAAACCGGCGAAGACAGACACGGCTGCTGCTGCACCCAGAGCGATGCCACCAAACCCCAGCGCAATACCGCCTTGAAGCGCAATGGTCATCTTCGGCCCGCGTCTTCCCACGGCGTCGGACAGGGTTCCAACTGAGTCGCGATGCGAAGCCCAGCCTCCGATCAGCACCGCCAGAAGATAGAGAGTCCCGCCAGCGGGGAGCAGGGCTGCGTCTATGAAGTCACCCCTTGCTTGTCCAACTGCAGGACCGGTCAAAACAAGCGCAAGTGCGGCAAGGGCGCCAGAGTGGACGGCCGCCGCGAACCCATTTTCGTTCGGGGTAGGCCCGTGCTTTTCTTCCCAGACAACGCCAGCACCCAGGCCGAGGCTTGCCAGCATCGCCAAGGTCAGGATCGCCGACAAATCCTCAGTTACAAATATCTCGTGGACGAGGCTCATTCCCGTGTTTCGCCATGAACCGTTCCCGCCTCGTCGTGCTTGTCACTGTGCGCGTCGCGCAGGATATCGATCCCGCCGTAAAGAGCTATGCCAGCCACAGCGATGCCGACCACAAGGTCCGGCCAGTTCGCGCCTGTGATCATAACGATGACGCCAGCGATGATAATCCCGCCGTTCGAAATGAAGTCATTGAAGCTGAATGTGGTGGCGGCCCGCATGTTGACGTCCTTGTTCTGCATCTTTTGCAACAGGCGAAGGCAATAGAGGTTCACTATGCCCGCGACGGCAGCCATCGCGATCATCAGGATGCCACCCGGCTCAGAACCTTCAACAAACCGCCTGACGGCATCAGCAATCACTCCGCCGGCAAAGATCAAAAGCATGACGCCAGAAAAGCGCGCTGCGCCTCGCTTCCAGGAGCGCGGTCGACTCAGCGCAAGGAGACTGAGAGCGTAGACAAGCGCGTCCGACGAATTGTCGAGCCCGTTGGCCAAGAGCGCGTTCGAGTCCGCAAAATAGGCAACGACAAAGAAACCAACCGCGATTGCGACGTTGAGCCACAATACGATCCACAATGTGCGTCGCTTGTCCGCCGAATCCAGATCGAAGTCATCGTTGCAGCTCATACTGGCTTCTCTGCTATGTCTTTTGTGCTGCCCTTCTCTTTATACGCCAGAAGGCGAAGCGCATTGGCGACCACGATTAGCGTTGATCCCTCGTGAACCGCGACAGCGGGGCCTATCCCGAGACCGAAAATGGTTGCCGGGATGAGCACGACAACAATTCCGAGACTGACGATCATGTTCTGCCGGATGATTGACCGGGTTTGTCGGCTCAGATCGACGGCGAAAGGCAGTCGGGCGAGATCATCGGCCATCAGCGCGACATCGGCTGTCTCCAATGCAACGTCCGAGCCGGCAGCCCCCATTGCTATTCCGACCGTTGCGTTCGCCATGGCCGGAGCGTCATTAACCCCGTCTCCGACCATCGCAACCTTGTCCTGGCCGGCAAGCTTGCGGATGGCCTTGACCTTGTCGTCGGGCATGAGATTGCCCCAGGCCTCGTCGAGGCCGACTTCCTTTCCAACCGCATCGGCCACTCTTTGGTCGTCGCCCGAGATCATGATCATTCGGGTGATCCCGAGGCCGCGCAACGCTTCGAGCGTCGCCTTTGCTGCCGCCCGCGGCGTGTCGAGCAAACCGATCGCTCCAAGATCGCGCGTTTCCGAGCGAACGCCCATCGTCGTCCGCCCGCGCTCGCGCATGGACTCGATAGCATCCGACAGTTCGGCACCGAGCTGAGGGACCCCGTCTTGCCCGAACATTTCGAGCTTTCCGATCCACACCCGCTCACCGCCGACAAGCGCGGTGATCCCCTTGCCTGTGAAGCTTTCAAGACTTGTAGCTTCGGGCAGTGCCTCATCGCCAAGCCGCTGCTTGCCGTCCCTAACAATCGCCTGTGCTAGGGGATGATCGCTCAGATTTTCAGCCGCCGAGGCAATCGCAAGCAGTTCGTTTTCAGATACACCCTGCGCGGGTTGGACATCGGTCATGCGGGGCTCGCCTTCGGTAAGAGTACCGGTCTTGTCGAACGCGATGGCCTTGAGCGCGCCGAGATCCTCGAGCGGCGCGCCGCCCTTTACCAGAATGCCGCTGCGTGCTGCTCTGGCTACTCCGGACAAGACCGCGCTCGGGGTCGCGATCGCCAAAGCGCAGGGGCTGGCAGCCACAAGCACCGCCATCGCCCGGTAAAAACTGTCGCGGAACGGCTCGTCGATGACAACCCAGGCGAAAAGGAGCAGGCCGGCCAAAGCGAGCACGGCAGGCACAAAAATTCGCTCAAAGCGCTGCGTGAAGCGCTGGGTAGGAGATTGCTGAGCCTCGGCTTCGCTCACCATTTGGACGACCTTGGCGAGGGTCGTGTCACTCGATCGCCGGGTCACTTCCACTTCGAGCGCGCCCGATCCGTTGATCGTCCCTGCGAAGACGCGATTGTCATCCGCAAGATTGTCAGGATTTGCGCGCGCAGAAGCGATATTCGAAACCGCGCTCTTGTCGACCGGCACGCTTTCCCCGGTCACCGGAGCCTGATTGATGGCACTGACGCCGTCCAAGATGAAGCCGTCAGCCGGAAGGCGTTCGTTCGGACGCACGATTACGACGTCGCCTAGCGCAAGCTCCTCGACCGGAACCTCAACGACGTCATCTCCACGTTTTACTCGTGCCGTTTCCGGCGCGAGCTCGGCGAGCGCCTCGATCGCCCTCTTGGCGCGGCCCATCGCGTAGTGTTCGAGCGCGTGGCCGAAACTGAACAGGAACAGCAATAGCGCGCCTTCGGCCCATTCCCCGAGAAAGGCGGCGCCCGCAGCGGCGACAAGCATGAGGCTGTCGATTTCAAACCGGCGCAGGCGCAAATTGTCCCACGCCTCTCGGACGGTAAAGAATCCGCCAAAGAAATACGCCGCGAGATAGCATGCGAATGGCAGCCATCCTGGATGCCCAGACCATAGCTTCTCAATCCCGAACCCGGTCGCGAGAAATACGCCCGAGGCGAGCGAGAAATAGAGTTCGGTGTTCGCGCCGAAAATGCCACCATGACTGTGCCCGGCACGATCTTCATCATCGTGATCATGGTCTTTGGAAGAGTGCTCGGCGTTCCTGGCGACATCGCCCGCCAGAACCGACACGCCGAGGTTCTTGAGCTCGCCAGCAATCCTAGGCTCATCGGTTAGCTGACGGTCGTACTCGGCGATGAACCTCCCGCTCGCATCAGCATTTGCTTCGAGGATACCGGGTTTGCTGGCCAGCAGGTCCGCGACCGTTTGGGCACGGCGGGTGGAATTGATGCCATCGGCTTGCCAGACAACGTGTCCGTAGCGTTCGGAGATTTCCGCTCCGGCCACATGGGCCAACTCCTTGATGCGGGCGACAGTCAGGCGATCGGCATCGTATGATATCGCTAGTCGGGCGGATGCATCTTTCTCGCCGGGCAATATCGTGACCTCGTGCACGCCGATCCGCGAGCTGAGCAAAGACTGCAAGCGCGCGATGCAATGATCGGTTTCGCTCGGGATGTCGGGAAGGAGCGGTGAGACTTCGAGTTCGATGGTTCGCGTCATTGCCTATTGCTTCCCATTGGAAATTGACCGCTCCCGGTGCCGCAGACCCGTAAGCTTGCAGGTTCGCGAAACCCGAATAGGGACTAGCGAAGCCCGCATATTGCGTAACGAAAGCGTCAATGTGCGTCCTGACCTGCCGGCACTTTCAGCGAATTCGCTGGACAGCGGTGAAACGTGCGCGTGACACCGCGATAATTGCGGGTTGTCAGTTTTTCGGCGGTGCGCTCTTCGATGGTAAGATGACGAACCCGCATCGGCCGTTCATGACCTTCAAATGGCATGTGCGCGTGGGTGTAAGCGATGGCATCGCCCTCGTCTCGCCAAATTCCGACGGCGGCGGGGCCACCGTCCGGAAGCTGCACTTCGGCATAATAGCCATCTGCGAAAAACACCCAGGCCGGTCCGCTATCACAAGACCGCGTTTCACCAAGGCTCCAGACACCGGCGATCGGAACAAGCGTGCTCTGATCCTGCGCCGATGCTGGAACACTTGAAAGTATCAGGGCGCCGGCAAGAGTCACACTGAGCTGGCTACTAATCATTGATGCTCTCCATTCACGTAACCTCTTGCAGCTCTTGCCGTTCCTCGGGAGTGACGTTGCGGCGCAGGCGGTCCCACCAGCGTTGACGCCACGTCCGGTCATCCTTTCTGGTGGCGAAGACGAGCTTCAGGATCGCGGGAAGGACGAACAAGGTGAGCGCAGTGGCGGTGATCAGACCGCCAATGACCACCGTTGCCAGAGGCCGTTGAACCTCCGCTCCAGTGCCGGTCGCGATCGCCATGGGGACAAACCCGAGCGACGCGACCAGAGCCGTCATCAATACTGGACGCAAGCGCGCCAGTCCGCCTTCCACGATGGCCTCATCGAGCGCCATCCCCTTGTCCAGACGCTGGCGTATTGCAGTCACCATCACGAGACCGTTGAGGGTCGCCACGCCCGAGAGGGCGATGAACCCGACTGCCGCCGAAACCGAAAACGGCATTCCGCGCAGAGCCAGCGAGAAGATGCCGCCAGCGAGGGCGAGCGGGATCGCGCTGAAAACAGCCAGAGCGGGAACCCAGCCTCCGACTGCCATATAGAGCAACAGGAGAATAACCGCGAAAGCGATCGGGATAACGATCTGCAACCGTTCCTGCGCAGCCTGAAGGTTCTGGTACTGGCCGCCCCACTCGATGAAGGCTGCAGCGGGCAATTCGACCTGCGCCTCGACATTCGCCCTCGCTTCCTCAACGAAGGAGCCAAGATCGCGCTCGCGCACGTTGGAGGAAACGATCACCAGCCTGCGTCCCTGTTCACGGCGGACTTCGGCAAGGCCATCCACAACCCGGAATTCGGCGACCGAGCGCAGCGGTATGGTCGCTCCGTTCGGAAGCAGCACCGGCAATGCACCAAGCTGATCGAAATCATCGCGTGTCGCATCCGAAAGCCGAACGACGACCTCGAACCTTCGATCGCCTTCAAAGACCAGCCCGGCAGGCCGCCCGCCCAAAGCAATTGCGACGGATTGAGCGACGTCTTCGACCTTCAGCCCATATCGAGCGATCGTTGGACGATCGAAGGCAATATCAAGCGTTGGGAAACCGGTGACCTGCTGGACTTTAACATCCGCAGCTCCCTCGACCTCGCGCAAAATCCCGGCGACCTCGTTCGCTGCCGAGGTCATGGCGGTCAGGTCGTCGCCGTAGATCTTGACCGCGACATCGCCGCGCACGCCAGCGATCAGTTCGTTGAAGCGAAGTTCGATTGGTTGGCTGAACTCATAGAGATTGCCAACCAGGCCTCCCAGAGCACTCTCCATTTCTGCCACCAGATCATCTTTCGAAAGATCCGGGTCAGGCCATTCATCGCGCGGCTTCAGGATCACATACGCATCGGAGGCGTTGGGCGGCATCGGGTCGCTGGCCACTTCCGCAGTACCGGTACGTGAGAATACCAGCTGCACTTGCGGAAATTCCTCCAATCGATCTTCTACTCGCCGCTGCATCGCCAGAGACCGCTCGAGAGATGTGGAAGGGATTCGCAATGATTGCACCGCGATATCGCGCTCGTCGAGCTGCGGTGTAAACTCGCTGCCAAGGAAACTGAACACCAGAGCAGCAACGGCAAAAATGCCGGCACCGGCCCCGATCACCGGCCAAGGGCGGGCGATGGCTTTGCGGACAAGAGGCCCATAGCGTTCCTTGGCGATCCGGATCGGTTTGACTTCCTTCTCCGTCAGTTTTTTGTTCAGCAGGATCGCGATCATCGCCGGGACGAAAGTCAGCGAGAGTACGAATGCCGACGCGAGCGCCAGCATGACCGTGATGGCCATCGGCGAGAACGTCTTGCCCTCGACTCCGGTGAAGGTCAGCAACGGTGCGAACACCAGAAGGATAATCGCCTGACCATAGACAGTCGGCTTGATCATCTCCTGCGCGGCAAGCCGCGTTTCCGTCAGCCGTTCGCCAAGTGTCAGGAGCCGGCCCTCATGCTCCTGTCTGGCCGCAAGACGTGCCACACTATTCTCGACGATAATCACGGCCCCATCGACGATCAGACCGAAGTCAAGCGCGCCCAGACTCATCAGATTGCCTGACACTCCGAGCCGGTTCATGCCGATCGATGCCATCAGCATCGAAAAAGGGATAACCAGAGCGGCGATAATTGCGGCCCGTATGTTGCCGAGCAAAAGGAACAGGATGGCTATGACCAGCAGCGCACCCTCGACGAGATTCTTCTCGACGGTCGCGATCGTTGCATCGACGAGAGACGAACGATTGTAGACGATTTCGGCTACCACACCTTGTGGCAGGGAGGCGCGGACTTCGTCAAGCCTCTCAGCGGCCTGGGCTGAAACAGTGCGGCTGTTTTCTCCTGCCCGCATGAGGACGGTACCAACCACAGCCTCGTCGCCATTCAGCGATGCAGCCCCGGTTCTGAGATCACCGCCAATGCTGACCGTTGCGACATCTCCCACGCGAATGGGAACGCCTCCACGTGTAGATATGACTGCTTGCTCGATGTCCTGGACACTGCCGAGCCGTGCATCGACACGAGCCAGCAGGGCTTCTCCTGATCGCTCGACGAAATTCGCGCCTTCGGCAAGGTTGGCGGCTTCCAGCGCATCGATCACCTCATCGAATGAAAGCCCGTAGCCTGTCATGCGAGCAGGATCGGGCTGTACGAGATATTGCTTTCGGAAACCCCCGATGGAATCGACACCGGCGACGCCATCGACCGACCGCATGAGTGGAGCGACCACCCAGTCCTGAATGGTACGCAGATAAGCAGCCTTAGCGACATCGCTATCCAGCCTGTCACCGCGTTCGGTAACGAAGCTTCCGTCGGACTGCCAACCGACCGCATTGCCCTTCGGTGCTTCCTTGCCCCCCGGATGCTCGAACTCGATCGTATACATGAGCACTTCGCCCAGACCGGTCGAGATAGGTCCCATTACCGGTTCTGCTCCTTCGGGCAGCGAAGCGGTGATCGGCGTCAGGCGCTCATTGACCTGCTGCCGCGCGAAATAGATGTCAGTACCTTCTTCGAAGATTGCAGTAACCTGGCTGAACCCGTTGCGCGAAATCGAACGGGTCATTTCCAGACCATCGATCCCGGCGAGACCGGTTTCCACCGGATAGGTTACCTGCGTTTCGACCTGGGAGGGGGAAAGGGCGGGCGCTTCGGTATTGATCTGCACCTGAACGTTCGTAATGTCGGGTACGGCGTCAATGGGAAGCCGAAGAAGGTTCATCACGCCATAGATGGCGACACCGATCGTCAAAACGACCATGGCCCAGCGAAAACGCACGGCCATGTCGAGGATCATGCCGATCAGGCCGTGGCGGTGCGAGTGCTCCGTTTCCTGCATGCGATCAGTGTCCATGTTCGGCTTCCTCTTTTTCGAGTTCGGCTTTGAGCAGGAAGGCATTCTCGGTTGCGATCCGCCAGTTCGCTTCGAGACCGGATTCGATCACCACGCGGCCTGCGGAACGTGCGCCGGTCACCACCGGACGGGTCTGGAAGCCGCGGCGCGTGCGCACGAAAACCACTTCCTGGCCGTCGAGTGACTGCACCGCGCTTTCGGGCACCGACATGCGGCCCGTGTCGACCTCGCCCGAAGGTCGGATGCGCGCTTGCAGGAAGGCACCTGGTTGAAGACCGGGGATGGACCGCGTGAGCGAAAGGACTGCCGTCGCGCTGCGGCTCTCAGGATCGAGCGATGGCGTGACGGAGCGGACCCGCGCTCCGATCTCGCGGTTTTCTGCAAGTTCCAGCGTGGCTTCATCGCCTGGCTGAATACGGCTCGCTTCTGCAGAGGGGAGCGCGACTTCGATCTGCATCGCATTAGGATTCACGATTTGGTAGAGTTCCTCTCCCGCATCGACAAACGAACCAAGGACAATAGGCGCCGCCGTTACCCGTCCTGCAAGAGGGCTGGTAACCGCCAAAGACCGACCGTCGCCACTCACGCCCGCTGCCGCAACCGCTGCCTGCGCGCGGGACAGTTCTGACTGGGCGACCTGGAGATTGGCGCGCACCGCTTCGAGATCCTGCCGCGCCGTAACATTGGCTTCGAAAAGCCGGCGTTCGCGCTCATAGGCGGCTGACAATTCGTTGACGCGCGCGCGCGCCGCGCTCAATTGCGATGCCAAAGCTGCCGCTTCCGCACTTTCGATACGCGCAATGGTTTCACCCTGCCGGACGTAATCACCCAGCGTTTTTTGAACGCTCCGCACCACGCCCGCCGCTCGCGCATCGATCCGCGCGCTGCCTGTGGGGCTAGCGGCGATTGTGGCTGGGAACACTAGCTCTACCGCCGAGCCCTCACCAACGGTCTCGACCATGATTTCGGAGCTTCGAATCTGCTCTTCGCCGAGTAGGACCAGTCCTTCCGGGAGATCGCTTTCTTCGGTTTCCTCTTCGCTGTGCGGTTCTGCGCCGTTGTCCGGCCACAGCATTACAGCAGCCGCAAAAACAAGAATGATCAGGCCGATCAGTACGGCCAAACGCTTACGGTTCATGGGTATTTTCCTCATTGGGCGCCAAGCCAGATCAACTGCGCCGCCAGGCGACCGCGATCTTCCTGGGCTTGGATCAAGGCTTCTCGGATTGCATCGCGGGCTTCGGCCGCAGCCAGAACCTCGATCAGCGGGAACCTGCCGTTGCGATACCCAATCCGGACGAGGCGCAAGGCTTCTTCCGCTTGAGGCAGGGAGGTTTGGGACAGAGTCTCTACACGAGCCTCGGCGGCGAGAAAGCGGCCGCGCGCCTGGGTTACTTCGAGTTCGAAATCCGCGCGGGCGACAGCCTCGCGTGCGGAGGCCGCGCGGAAGCGGGCCTCGGCAGCGGCGATGTTACCCTGATTGCGATTGCGGAAAGGAAGGGGAATCGAGACGCCCACTAGGAAGGCCTGATCCCTGCTTTCCTCGAACCGCCTGACACCGGCGGAGATGGCCGGATCGGGAACACCCAAAGAGCGCTCCCTGTCGATCGCAGCGTCCGCCGCCTCGCGTTCGGCACGCGCGACTTGGAGACGCAAAGCAGAAGGCGATGCAAGAAGCATCGCAGGAGGTTCGATCCCGGGAAACGCCGATGGCACGTCCGGGGGAGGGGACGTTTCACCCCAGAGCGCCACCAACGCGCTCCGCGCCGCTATCTCTGAAGCTCGCGCGGCTTCAAACTCCGCCTCGGCTTCAGCAAGGGCCGCTTCTGCACGAAGCGAGCGCAGCGGCGGCTCGCGGCCAACTTCGACAAGCAGGCCAGCTATACGCGCGAGTTCGCGATTGCGTTCGACTACGTCGCGGGCAAGTTCCAGTCGCGCAGCTGAAGCGACCGCCTCGATGTAGCGTTCGCGCACCATGCGACTCAGCTCAGCGACCGACAATTCTCCAGAAAGCATTGCCACGCGCGCCTCGGCCTCGGCCGAGCGAATGCGTGCGCCCCGCTTGCCGCCTAGCTCGAGGCGCTGACTCAAAGACAGCGTATATTCGGTTGCTTGCAGCCCTGAAAAGGCACCGCTTCCTGCGATGTTCTCCGCTTCAAAGGCAAGCTCAGGATTTGGCCGAAGCCGTGCCTGATCGATAAGCGCGCGTGCCGCGTCCGTTTCGGCCTGCGGCCCGATCAAACGCGGATTGTCTGATTGCACCTGCGCGCTTTCGTCCACACCCGCACGCGCGAGAGCTTCGTCGAGCGTCAACACCGCGCGTTCTTGTGCACGCACCGCACCGGGCAGTACTGCGAGGCTCAGCCCTGCAAAAAGGGCGCCTCGCCAAATAATGGCAAACATGAATTGATTTTTCCTCTACTGACATGCCGAATGCGCGCCGACATTGCGGCGGCAATACTGGACGTCAGATTCGAGGAGGGGGCGTCAAAATCGCTTGCTGGACTGCAGTCAGGCCGACGGGTTCGAAGAAATGCTGTGCACCGGATGAACGCTCACCGGCCCCGATATCCGCATTGCCTGCAAATTGGACTCCATGATGGCAATGGCCGTGGGCGCAGATGCCATGCTGCTCATTCGGGCTGTCCGGCAAGTCTTGACCAGTCTCGCTACTTGCAGCTTCGACACTTGTAAGTTCGCCAATTTCAGGCCCGCATACCGCCGCGTCCACGCTTACGCTGAACACCAGGCCGAAGAGAATCAGCATGGCGAAAAACGGCTTCAAGGCAAGAAGGGGCATACGGAGGGTCATGACACTTTGGCCCCGCTAGCAGGACCAATCACATGGCACAAGTCGATATTCTCTTCGAATTCCGAAGCCGTCGCGCAGCTCAATGCATAAGAACGAACAAATGCGCTATTCATGTACCGACCTGGGTCGACACAAACGCCGTAATAGAAAGATATAATATCACACTGCATCGCGTGACCGGTCATTGTTTGATGCTCGGGTGTGATTAATCCAGAAACCAAGTAAAAGTACGGATGCCATTGCAAGTTGAGCGCCAATCACTTGGAACGTCGGATAAACTCCAAGCATACTTAGTCGCGGACCGCCGGCTATCGGCGCAATTCCGATCACACCCGCTTCCTGCAAGCCCGCGATCCCTTTGCCAATCAGGACAATCGCAAGCAGGGCGATGAGCACCGAACTGTAGGCAAAGAACTTTCCGATCGGCAGCGTCCGGCTGTAGCGCAGCAGCAGCCAGGCGATGACGACAAGGAGCAAACCGGCCGTGGCAGCGCCCGCCAGCAGATAGCCCGTACTTCCCTGAGCGGACAGCGCAGCGTAAAAGAGGATGGTTTCGAAGACCTCTCTATAGACGACAAGGAATACGATCCCGAACAGGAACCAGAGCGATCCGCGCGAAAGCGCCTTGCCAAGCTTGTCGCGGATATAGCGCTGCCAATTGTCTGCCTGTGATTTTCCGTGCATCCAGACGCCAACCGACAGAAGGACCAGCGCTGCAATCAGCGAACCGAATGCCTCGATCGATTCCCGGCCGGCACCGCTGATGTCGAGAAGATAGGTCGCCGCAAGCCAAGTAAGCGCGCCTGCCACCAGCGCACCGGTCCACCCGCCATGAACAAATCGCAATGCCCGATCCTGTCCCGCCTTCCTCACGAAAGCGATCATGGCGATCACGATCAGCAATGCCTCCAGACCCTCGCGGAGGAGGATCGCGAAAGATGCCACGAAGGTTGACCAGCCCGTCGCAGATTCCGGCGCAAGGACATTTTCAGCCTGTACGAGCAAACCCTCGATGGCCCGGATCCGTTCGCTTATCGCAGAGGTCGGCAGATCTGCGTCGATGGCTGCACGCAAGTCCATCATCCCGCTCTCGATACGCACCAGAAGATCCGGATTGCGTGTCGCCAATATCGGTTCGACGGGTTCGAACCCGTCCAAATATGCCGACAGTGCGAGCTCCTTGGCCCGGGAAATATTCCCGTTCGCGTGGGCGCGTTCAGCTTCTGCGAGCCGGGTACGTGTGATGCCAAGAGGCCCCGCTGCATCGGCGATCGCCGACGGGTTGGCCCGAAGATAGGCCATGAGCGCGTCCGCGCGCACTTGCCCGATCTCTCCTGCCAGTTCGTCCGGCGTGATCTTCGTGAGAGCGGCAAGATCGGGAAAGCGTTTGCGTAGTTCGGAATCTGACTTCCATAGACGCGCCCCTTCGTCGACCGCCTCAAAGGCGACGGATCCCGAATAGAAGGCCAGGGCCCAACGATCGTCGGAGGAGAGCTGCGAGAAACCGGGCATGGCGGTGCCATCGATCCCTTGGTCGATAACCTGATAGAGACCCATAATGCTGCGCTGACGCGCGCGATCGACGTCGGTAAATGCGATCGGCGGTGGATCAAGGCCCGCAGACGCCGGCCCGCGACCGTTTCCTGACACCCCGTGGCAACTGGCACAAGTCTCCTGGTACAGCAGTCTTCCGCGCTCAAGATCGGGCGCCCTCGAAGGCGAGAGCGTGATCGGATAGATGGCTAGGAGATCCGCAGCGAGCTTTCTGGCTGCCGTGGCAACTTGATCAACGGGGGCCATCGAGAGGATATCGGCTTCAAGTTGCTTCGCGTTTGCCTCTAGCCGAACGCGACCGGGGCGTTCAGGCAATTCCGCAATACCCGATCGTACCGTACCGGCGAATTCGACCATTTCCTCATATTCGACTTCGTTGACGACTTCGCCGTCCTCGACGGCAGCTGCATAATCTACCGCCATGTAATCGAGCAGGCGCCAGATCGTGTTGGGTTCTGCCGCCAACGCTTGCGCGCTGCCGAACGACAACAGAAGGGCCAGGCAAATGCCGGACAGGCGCGCCAAATATTTCATCATGCAATCTGCTGCGTTTTCATATCGCTGCGCGCATGGCGGATAATTTCGAGAGCCGAATGGAGGAACAAAAACGCAATCGCAGCGGCCACGATGATATCAGGCCATGCGCTTCCCAACCAATAAACCAAACCGGCTGCGACGATGACCGCGACATTGGCCAGGGCATCGTTGCGTGAAAATAGCCATATCGCGCGCGCTTGAGCATCGCCTCCTTTGCGAAAGCGAGCGAGCACAAAAACGGCGGCAAGGTTGATAAGCAGGGCGACAAAACCCACCCAGCCCATGATGCCGGCTTCCGGCTGCACCATATCGAACATGCGCCAGATCGCCGCGCCGATCACACTCACACCAAGCGCCGCCAGAAACAAACCTTGCGCGAGCGCCACCCGAGCACGCGTCGATGCCGTCCATCCGAGCGCAAGCAGTCCGATGAAGGTGATCGAGCCATCGCCAAGGAAATCCAGCGCGTCGGCTTTGAGCGCCTGGCTCGCGGCTAAAAACCCGGCGGCCAGCTCGATCATGCCGAAACCGACATTGAGGATAATCACGATCCAAAGCGCGCGGCGGTATTGCGGATCGTCAACCGCCCTCTCGGGGTCGCCGGTGCAACCACAGTCTTCCGAATCATCTAAACTCATGATTTTTGAGCTTTACAATCTCCAGTTACTGGAGGATCAAGGACTTTCTGCGCACCTTTCGCAGAAAGTCTGACGGCCGATGTGCGATTGCGTCGCGGAGACACACACCCTGCGATGGCCATCATCGAGGATTAAAGAATGCAGATAGGAAAAATTGCCCGCGCGACCGGGACCAAAGTCAACACCGTTCGCTATTATGAAGAGATCGGTCTTCTGAAGCCCGCTCCGCGCTCCCAGTCGGGACGAAGGATTTACGCAGACGCCGATGTCGAACGGCTCGCATTCATCCGGCGGGCTCGGGGTTTGGGCTTTTCGGTGTCCGAAGTTCGCTCGCTGCTCGAAGTGTCGGACGCACCAAACCGGGATTGCAAGGACGCTGCGACTTTGGCACGAAATCATTTGCGCCGGGTGGAAGAGCAGATCGAACAGCTGCAGGCGATGAGACAGGAACTGATCGGCCTGGCACGGGCCTGCGATGGGGGCACTGCCACCGACTGCGGCATCATCGGCGGGCTTGCTAGAAAATCCGCCTGAAGATTGCCTTGGCAAAAGCGCAGAATCTACACTTTCGGCGCGGTGCCATCGTCGCGCTGCGTTTCTCCGGACCACCAGGTAACGAGAAACAATGCCACTCCAAGGACTATTCCGACATCCGCGAGATTGAACGCCGGCCAGTGATAGCCGCCGACATAGAAGTCGAGAAAATCGGTGACCGCTCCGTCCGCCAGTCGGTCGGCAACGTTACCCAATGCACCGCCAATGATCGAACCTATCGCGGCGGATTCGAGGCGTACGGTACTGCGCCAGAGCCATCTGGCCAGAACGCCCACGACAAGAAGCGCGAACCCGGACAGCAAATAGGGCGCGATTGGATTGCCGGAACTCAGGAGGCCGAATGTAACACCGCGATTATATCCGAGCACCAGATTGAAGAATGGAAA
This sequence comes from Aurantiacibacter zhengii, assembly GCF_003584125.1. Lineage (GTDB taxonomy): Bacteria > Pseudomonadota > Alphaproteobacteria > Sphingomonadales > Sphingomonadaceae > Alteraurantiacibacter > Alteraurantiacibacter zhengii. Next base: position 72,507 of record NZ_QXFL01000006.1, on the reverse strand, counting down.
AACATCTATCACGCGGGCAGGGTCCATGACCACATTCACAATAAGCCATTTTGAAATGAGATCGCTCGCGAAGACTGCGACGGCGATCGAAAGACCAAGACTTCGGTACATATTGGTTCCTTGGATGATCGGCAGATATCTCTGATTCTCTGGACGATAGAAATCAGGTCTGGGCCCGGTACTCATCGATCATGTCAATGCAGAGAGGTCAACTGTCCCGCCGATCACTGGCCCAGCCATTCAGGCATCCGAATGTCATCGGCACGTGATCCCAGCGCGGGAAAATATCTGTCTCCGCCATGCCTTGATGGGCAAGCAAAACATTTTCGCCGATGTCGCAAATTGCACCGGTTTCGCGTGGGGGCACACGAGGTGGATCGCGGACTCATACTGCGGCGGTGGGAATGTCAAGAAACGGAGTCCCTACCTTCTTGCCAAATCCAAAGGTCATGTTTTTAGGATACTTTTTGCGGCTACGCGCATTTCAGAACATTCGCTGAACGGCATGGTGCGAATGAGGCGAGGCTCCTTGCGTCTGTGACTCTCTTTGCGGTTGTAGTGAGAAAGCATTGCCGTAGGGCATTCATGCTTCTGAAAAGGGAATATCGAAAATGAAAGCCTCTGACTTGTTTATCGCTGCATTAGAGGCTGAAAAGGTGGAATACATCTTTGCCGTTCCCGGCGAAGAAAACCTCGACCTGCTGGAATCCCTGCGCACGTCCTCAATCGAATTGGTATTGACGCGCCATGAGCAAGGTGCGGGCTTTATGGCGGCGACCTATGGCCGTCTGACCGGCAAGGCGGGGGTTTGCCTCGCAACTCTCGGGCCTGGTGCGACGAACCTGACAACTCCGGCGGCCTATGCCGCGCTCGGGGCCTTTCCGCTCATCATCATCACCGGGCAGAAACCGATAAAGACATCGAAACAGGCGCAGTTCCAAATTGTCGACGTTGTTTCGCTGTTTACTCCGCTATGCAAGGCTTCGACCCAGATCGTGAACGGCAATCGCATCCCCTCGCTCGTTCGCGAAGGTTTCCGACTTGCTCAGGAAGAAAGACCGGGCGCTGTGCTGCTCGAGCTTCCGGAAGATATTGCTGAAGAGGAAACGATCGAACCGGTCATACCGCCGCATCAAAGGCGTTATGCGGTCGCCGGAGATGCGGCGCTCGACGAAGCGGCCGAGCGGATCATCGCGGCTGAGCGGCCACTGCTGCTAATCGGAGCCGGAGCAAACCGCCGCCGCGCTTCGAAGGCGCTGCGGAAATTCGTGTCCGATACCGGTTTTCCCTTTTTCGACACCCAGATGGGCAAGGGCGTGGTCGACGAAGATAGCGAACTCTATCTGGGCACCGCGGCCCTATCTTCGGACGATTATGTTCACTGCGCGATCGAGAAGGCCGATCTGATCGTCAATATCGGTCACGACGTGGTGGAGAAGCCGCCATTCTTCATGGAGCCGGACGGTCAGACTGTCATTCATATCAATTACAAGGCGGCCGAAGTCGATCAGGTCTATTTCCCGCAGCTGGAAGTCATCGGTGACATTGCCGGTTCGGTCGAGCGGCTGGGAAACCGTTTGGATGGCAACTTGCAGTGTGATCGCAGCTACTACACCGCCCTGCATCACGAGATTGCTTCGCACATTTCCGAAACCAGCGACGACGACCGTTTTCCAATGGTTCCCCAACGCGTCGTTGCCGACGTTCGCAGCGTAATGGCACGCGATGATATCGTCGCGCTCGACAACGGCATCTACAAGATCTGGTTCGCTAGAAACTACATCGCTCATGAGCCTGGCACCATTCTGCTCGACAATGCATTGGCGACGATGGGCGCGGGCCTTCCATCCGCCATGATGGCGGCGATTCTCACGCCCGGGCGCAGGGTTCTCGCGGTGTGCGGCGATGGCGGGTTCATGATGAACTCGCAGGAACTGGAAACGGCCGTCAGGCTTGGCCTGAACCTCGTCGTGCTCATCCTGAACGACGCGGCATACGGCATGATCCGGTGGAAGCAGGGCCAGCTCGGCTTTCCGGACTACGGCCTGACCTTTTCCAATCCCGACTTTGTCACTTATGCCAAGAGCTATGGAGCGACCGGCCACCGTGTCGAGCGAAGCGCGGATCTGGTTTCGGTCCTGAACGCCGCATTCGAGGCTGGCGGCGTGCACCTTGTCGACCTGCCCGTCGACTATTCCGAAAACAAGAAAGTGCTGATCGACGAACTCGGCGCGAAGGTGTGCGAGCTATGAAAACGATCGTTCACAATCCCTTCGACCGCTCGCCGATTGCAGAAGTGGCGCTTGTCGACTGGGCTCAAATCGATGAATGGCTGAATGAAGCGCAGTTGCTCCACCGCGAACGCAGTTGCTGGCTTGCTGTGCATGAGCGTATCGCCATCCTCCGGCGAACGGCGGATATCATGCGCGAACGAGCCGAAGAACTGGCTCTCCAGATCGTCAGGGAGGGCGGCAAGCCCCTGGTCGATGCGCGGGTGGAAGCCGGTCGCGCGATCAATAGCGTCGACTTGTGCGTTCAGGCGCTGAGCGATGGCGGGGGCCACGAGATCCCCATGGACCTGACAGAAGCGGGTGCGGGTAGGACGGCGTATACATTCCGCGAGCCGATCGGTCCTGTCGTGGCGATCTCGGCATTCAATCACCCCCTCAACCTGATCGTCCATCAGGTTGGACCGGCGGTAGCAGCCGGGTGCCCCGTTCTTATCAAGCCTGCGCTGGAAACACCTCTGTCATGCCAGAGCTTCGTGAGCATTCTCCATGAAGCCGGCCTGCCTGAGGCCTGGTGCCGGTTCGCACCTTGCGGCAACGACATCGCCGAAAGAATGGTAACCGATTCGCGCACGGCGTTCTTCTCATTCATCGGTTCTGCGAAAATCGGCTGGATGCTTCGCTCGAAGCTGGCGCCGGGAACCCGCATTGCTCTCGAGCACGGCGGTGCGGCGCCGGTAATCGTGGACAGCGGCGTGGAGCGCGCAGCAGTGATCGCCTCGTTGCTCAAAGGCGGGTTCTATCATTCGGGTCAGGTCTGCGTTTCCGTACAGCGCGTATTCGTCCCTGCTGCAGAATTGAAAGACTTCGCCAATGACCTAGGGCGAGCTGCCGAAAAGCTCGTCGTGGGCGATCCCGCCGTTGCTGAAACCCAATGCGGCCCCTTGATCCGGACGGAGGAAGTCGACCGCGTCGAACGCTGGGTCGATGATGCCATCGCAGCAGGCGGCACCCTGGTGTGCGGGGGAAGCCGTCTGAGTGACACTCTTTTCTCTCCGACCGTCATTCTCGATCCTCCCGAAAGTGCCAATGTGTCCCGGCAAGAAATCTTCGGCCCCGTGATCTGCGTGTATGGCTATGACGATATCGACCTGGCTATCGAGCAGGCCAATGCCCTGCCTTACGCCTTTCAGGCCGCTGTATTCACCGATCGGCTGTCAATCGCCAATCATAGCATCGGCTCTCTGGCTGGATCGGCTGTGATGGTGAACGACCATACGGCATTCCGCGTGGACTGGATGCCCTTTGCAGGCCTGAGCCGCTCCGGCCTTGGTGTCGGCGGGATCGCCTACACGATGGCGGATATGAGCTTTGAAAAAATGGCCGTCTGGAATTGGCCAGAGGGTGGTTTTCGATCAGATCGATAGGAGCGTTCGATGATTGTCCCGCACACGGTCTATTGAAAGAGCAGTGACTTATCGCTGCTACCCGATCTTCAACATCATGAAGACTGAGACGAGAGATGGCCGCGAATTCTTCATAAAGCGGGCAGACATTTGCATTAGGGCGGCTATCGCAGCGGAGACTGTGAAGAGCAATGAAGCGGGCCGGTGCCTGTGCCTCACGCCTCTCGGCGGACCCATACTTCTGTATTCCTGGGCTTCTGGGTAAGGCCTATTCAGATGCTAGCGCCTTCCATGAGGTGGCGAATGCCATTCTACAGCTTTCGTTCGGCATGACCGTGCCCGTTCGTCCATATCGATTTCATCCGGAAATGCGAGAGGAACATTATCCGGCGCCTCGCCGTTGCAATGGTACGCAAATATTCAGGTATTTAATAGAAATTGGAGACATATCATGGAAGCCAAGAATGTGATGACCTCGAATCCTGCATGCTGCAATCCTTCGACCAGTGTACGGGAGGCCGCTAATCTCATGGTGAAAAACGACTGCGGCGAAATTCCGGTTGTAGATGATTCCGGCACACTTGTCGGTGTGATTACCGATCGTGACATTGCTTGTCGCTGCGTTGCAGACGGCAAGTCTTCTGACACGTCGGTAGAAGACGTGATGACAAGCTCTCCGATTACTGTGACACCCGACACGAGTGTCGATGATTGTCGCAGCAAAATGGAGGACAACAAAGTTCGGCGGCTTCCTGTTGTGGACGAGAGTGGCAAATGTTGCGGCATCGTTTCACAAGCCGACATTGCTCGGCATGCGAACGAAAAAGAGACCGGCGATCTGGTGCGTGAGGTATCGGAACCCACCGAGGAAGCGTCAAAGTCAGGTTGCTGTTAGGCAAATTTGGGCAATAGGTTTGGGCTTCGGGTTTGCTGAAGCGAAAACATAAATCTGGCCTTTGTCTTCAGCCTGATAACCGACTTGCACGTCGTATGCGTTCGGACTATCCCAAACCGGTGACGTATATTCGTGCTCTTACTTTGATCTGCTTCAGCTTCGGCCTGTTTGTGCAGGTCGCAGCACAGGCAGCTGTTCCGCAGATTGAAGTGGCCGGAACGACTGATTGCGCTGAAATGGTGCAAGGCATGCCCAATCACCCAATGCCCGGGCAGGTGATCGCCGATAAGGACAAGGTCGATCAGCACGGGCCTTGCCGCGAGATGACACTCGATTGTCTTGTTGCTATGAATTGTCTCCCGCCGCTGGCGCTCACCGCTGCGGGACTTGCGCAAACAGAATCGCTTTTTGTTGCGCCTCAGTACCTTTCCGCGAGTGCCAGCAGGCTCGAGAGCCAGCCGCTACCGCCGGAATCGCCACCTCCACAACCCCAGCTCACCATCTAGCATTTCCCGGGCGGTGCATCGCGCCGCTTGCGAGCTTGACGGATAAACAGGCCCAGCGCCCGGTTGCTCGCCCGCGTGCGCCGTGGCCCTTCCCGGTCAGCTCGCTTTGAAAGAGTAAGAATTATGGATTGGCGCATTGGCTGGGTGCCGTTTTCGGCCCTGCTCGCCGCGCAGACTGCCCAAGCACAGTCTGTCGGATACGAGGAAATACTGGCGGTAGCACGAGGCGAACAACCCGTTCTGGAAGCTGGCGCGCTGCGTGTACAATCGCGGCGCGAGGCAGCGGAAGCGGCGGATGAGCTTCCCGATCCGCGCGTACGCGCAGGTATCATGAACCTTCCTGTGACCGGACCTGCCGCGTTCGACCCAGACCGGCAACTCCCCACGCAGATCGCAATCGGTATCGAGCAGGAAATCCCAAATCTCGCCCGTCGACGGGCGAGGTTCGGCGTTGCCAGTTCGGAAGTGCGGCTCGCCGAGGCACGCCTTGGCATGGCCGAGCGTATTCTTCTCGCCGATGCGGGCACGGCCTGGGTCCGGCTCCATTATGCGCAAGCGCGGCTTGATCTTGCCCAGGCTGCGCTGGACGACCTGAGAGCATTCGTTCCGGTTGCCAACAGTGCAGTTGCTTCGGGGTCGGCCCGCCCGGCGGAGAGCCTGGCAATCCGGCGCGAGCTACTCGGAATTGAAGACGCGATTACCGCTATCGAAGCCGAGCGCGAGACTGCGCAAGCGCAGATTTCCCGATATATACCGCTCGCAGATCCGGTTGCTTTGGGAGCCGCGCCATCGGCTGTCCTCGATGAGGAGCAGCTGCGGTTCGAGCTCGAAAGCAATCCCGAAATCCTGCTGGCCGATGCCGAACGAGGCCGGGCCGAAGCCGGTGTCGCGCTCGCACGCGCCGAGAAACGACCCGATTTCGGGGTGAGCGTCACCTATGGTCGCCGCAATCCTGATTTCGGCGATGCGGTGTCGATCATGGGGTCCATTACACTGCCGATCTTTACCGACCGGCGGCAGAATCCGCGCATTGCCGCTGCCGAAGCCGAAGCCGCTGCCGCATCGGCCGAGCGCGAGGATCGCAGGCGCGCGTTGGTTGCCGGTTTCGAAGCTGATCTGGCAACCTGGCGCAGCACAGTGCGGCAATGGGGACGCGCGCGTGACGAGCTTCTTCCGCTGGCGCGCGACCGCGCGGACCTCGATACAGCGAGTTTCGCGGCCGGGCGTGCCGATCTCGTCGATGTGATTGCGGCGAAATCCGCGCTCGCGCTGCTCGAACTGGAGATACTCGAGCGCGAACAGGCAGCTGTCGAGGCGGCGGTGAGGCTGCGACTGACCTACGGGGAGAGCAGGCCATGAACTCCGCGCTCGAACGATTCACACCGCGCCAGCGCATGTATGCGGCTGGACTTGGTATTGCTCTGGTCAGTCTGTTGGCGGGCTACGGTCTCTCAATGCTCGGCAGCGAGAGCGGCGGCGATGCAGCGACAGATACGGGCTGCGAGGACGTGCTCTATTGGTACGATCCGATGGTCCCTGACCAGCGCTTCGACGAGCCGGGCAAATCTCCTTTCATGGACATGCAGCTGGTCCCCAAATGCGCGGGCGGCGACGCGCAGGGCGCCGGGGGTGTGAGTATCGATTCGACGCTCGTCCAGAATTTCGGGATCCGGACTGCTGAAGCGGAATATGGCGTGCTGGAGCCTGAAATCAGCGTCACCGGCACGCTCGCATATAACGGCAGCGAGATGGCGATCGTTCAGCCGCGCGCCGGCGGCTATGTTCAGCGGACCTACGGCCATGCACCGCAGGACCTGATTGCCAGAGGCGCTCCGATCGTCGACATTCTTGTGCCCGAATGGGGCGGCGCACAAAACGAGTATCTTGCTGTTGCCGCAACCGGCGACGAAGCGTTGACCCGGGCCGCCCGCGAGCGCCTGCGGCTGCTTGGCATGCCGGACTCGATGATCGCCTCGGTCACCCGAAGCGGAAGACCGCAAACGATCATCACCGTCACAGCACCGCAATCGGGCGCGATCACGTCGCTCGCAGTAAGGCCGGGCATGACCGTGGCGGCGGGCCAATCGCTGGCCGAGATCAGCGGGTACAGTCCGATCTGGCTCGAGGCGGCGGTACCCGAGGCACTGGCTGGCAACGCGCGTGTCGGGCAGCCGGTGAGCGCCACGCTCACTGCCTTTCCCGGCGAACGGTTTGCCGGACGCATCATCGCCATTCTGCCGAGCGCGCAAGATGCGAGCCGCACGATAACCGTGCGGGCAGCGATGCCCAATCCGGGCCTGCGGCTCAAGCCGGGAATGTTTGCCCAAGTGATGCTCGCGCCTGAACGGCGCGAAGCGCTGCTGGTCCCTTCGGAAGCTGTCATTCGCACCGGCGAGCGGACCCTGGCGATGATCGCGCAGGGAGGTGGCGGCTATCGGCCCGCCGAAATCCGTATCGGCCGCGAAGCGAACGGACGGACCGAAGTCCTTGCCGGGCTGGCTGCAGGAGAGAGAGTGGTCACCTCGGGCCAGTTCCTGCTCGATTCCGAAGCCAGCCTTGCGGGCATCGACGTGCGTCCCGTCGATCAGGCACCATCCGGTGCGAGCGAAGACCGAGGGTCGGACGATGCAGATGAACCGCAGACTTATCGCGCGACCGGGACGATCGAGCGCATAAACGCCAACAGCGTGACCTTGCGCCACGGTCCGGTGCCTGCGCTCGAATGGCCGGCAATGACCATGCCCTTTGCCAGCGAAGGACCGGAACAGCTGCGCGGTTTTGCGCGCGGCGACCGGGTCTCCTTCACATTTGTGCAAGCCAGTACGGGGCCGCGCATCGTCTCGATCCGGAAAATCGGCCAATGATCGCGCGCATCATCGATAGCTCGATCGCCAACCGCTTTTTCGTGGTGCTGGCAGCGATCGGGTTGGCGCTGGCCGGTTTCTGGGCGGTACGGACGACGCCCGTCGATGCCCTGCCGGACCTTTCCGATGTACAGGTGGTGATCCGCTCGAACTATCCAGGTCAGGCGCCCCGTATCGTCGAGGACCAGGTGACCTATCCGATGGCCACGACCATGCTGTCGGTCCCCGGTGCCAAGACCGTGCGCGGCTATTCCTTTTTCGGAGACAGCTACGTCTATGTGATCTTCGAGGACGGGACCGACCTCTACTGGGCGCGCTCTCGCGTTCTGGAGTATCTGAACCAGGTCCAGAACCGCTTGCCCGACGGGGTTCAGAGCACACTCGGCCCTGATGCAACCGGGGTGGGCTGGATCTACGAATATGCGCTGGTCGACCGCAGCGGCGGTCACGACTTGGCCGGGCTCAGGAGCCTGCAGGACTGGTTCCTGCGCTACGAGCTGAAAACCATTCCCGGCATCGCCGAAGTCGCCAGCGTGGGCGGCATGGTCAAGCAGTACCAGATCGTGCTCGACCCCTATCGCATGGCTTCGCTGGGCGTGACGCACGCGCAAGTGGTCCGCGCGGTGCAGGCAGGCAATCAGGAAACCGGGGGCTCTATCGTCGAAATGGGCGAGGCCGAATATATGGTCCGTGCCTCGGGCTATCTCGGCACGCTGGCGGATTTTCGCAGCATACCCTTGCGCGCCGAAGCGGGCGGCACTCCGGTAACGCTGGACGATGTGGCCAATATCCAGATCGGCCCGGAGCTGCGGCGCGGCATTGCGGAACTCAACGGCGAAGGCGAGGTTGCCGGCGGTATCGTCATTCTGCGCCAGGGCGCCGATGCGCGCAGCGCAATTGCGGCGGTCGAAGCGAAGCTCGAACAATTGCAGGCAAGCCTGCCCGAAGGGGTCGAGATCGTCACCACCTACGACCGTTCGCAATTGATCGATGCTTCGGTCGAAAACCTGACCTCCAAGCTCATCGAGGAATTCATTGTCGTTGCCCTGGTGTGCCTGCTGTTCCTGTGGCACGCGCGCTCGGCACTCGTCGCGGTCGTCACCCTTCCGCTCGGCGTGCTCGCGGCCTTCATCGTGATGCGCTTTCAGGGCGTAAACGCGAACATCATGTCTCTTGGCGGGATCGCCATCGCGGTCGGCGCGATGGTCGATGCTGCGGTGGTGATGATCGAGAACGCCCACAAGCATCTGGAGCGCTGGGCCGAGGAGAACCCTGACACGGTTCTGTCCGTCCAGGAGCGCTGGCGGATCGTCGCGGATGCCTCGAAGGAAGTCGGCCCGGCGCTGTTTTTCAGCCTGCTGATCATCACCTTGTCGTTTCTGCCGGTGTTCACCTTGCAGGCGCAGGAGGGACGGCTGTTCGCACCGCTGGCCTTTACCAAGACCTATGCCATGGCGGCTGCTGCGATCCTGTCGATCACTCTGGTTCCGGTGCTGATGGGATGGCTGGTGCGCGGAAAGATTCCGGCAGAGGACAGCAACCCGGTCAATCGCGTGCTGACCCGGGCCTATCGGCCCGGGCTAGACTGGGTGATGCGCCGCCCGAAGACCGCTTTGGTCATCGCTGGGCTGGTCTTCCTGACCACGCTCGTTCCCTTCTCGCGGCTTGGCGGCGAATTCCTGCCGCCGCTCGACGAAGGCGACCTGCTCTACATGCCCAGCGCCCTGCCTGGATTGTCTCCCGGAGAGGCGTCAGCGCTGCTACAGCGCACCGACCGGCTGATCATGACCGTACCGGAAGTCGAAACCGTGTTCGGCAAGGCCGGGCGCGCCGATACCGCCACCGATCCCGCCCCTCTCACAATGTTCGAGACGACCATCCGCTTCAAACCACGCGATGAGTGGCGCGAGGGCATGACACCGGATATGCTGGTCGAGGAACTGGACCGCGCCGTGCAGGTGCCTGGCCTTGCCAATGTCTGGGTGCCGCCGATCCGCAACCGGATCGACATGCTCGCAACCGGGATCAAGAGCCCGATCGGGGTCAAGGTTTCGGGCGAAGATCTCGGCGAGCTGGAACGCGTCGCGCTCCAGATCGAACAGGCGGCAAAGAACATTCCCGGCGTCAGTTCTGCGCTGGCTGAAAGGCTGTCGGGAGGCCGCTATGTCGATGTCGATATCGACCGGCTGGAAGCGGCCCGCTACGGTCTCAACATCGCCGACGTGCAGCAGATCGTCTCCGGCGCAATTGGCGGTGCCAATGTGGCCCGTACAGTCGAAGGCCTCGCAAGATACCCGATCAATGTTCGCTATCCGCGCGAGATCCGCGACAGTGTCGACGAGCTGCGCAATCTGCCGGTGCTGACCCCGTCTGGTCAGCAGATCACGCTTGGTACCGTTGCGCAGGTGCGTGTGACCAGCGGCCCGCCCATGCTCAAGAGCGAACAGGGCCGTCCCACAAGCTATGTCTATATCGATGTGCGCGGGCGCGATCTGTCTTCTGTGGTTGGCGATCTGCAGGAGGTTATCGCGGCCGAGGTCGATCTGCCTCCGGGCGTCAGCCTGTCCTATGCCGGGCAGTTTGAATATCTCACGCGGGCCTACGAACGTCTGCAGATCGTCGTTCCGGCTACGCTCGCGATCATATTCCTGCTGCTTTACCTGATCTTCCGCCGGTTCGACGAGGCGCTGCTCATCATGGGCACCTTGCCGTTCGCGCTGACAGGCGGCTTCTGGCTGCTTTACCTGATGGGATACAACCAGTCGGTCGCGACCGCCGTCGGCTTCATCGCGCTGGCCGGGGTGTCAGCCGAATTTGGCGTCATCATGCTGATCTATCTGAAAGCTGCGCTGGAGCGGCGCGGTGAGGACCCGGATGCGGAGGAAGTCTCCGCCGCCATCCGTGAAGGGGCATTGTTGCGCGTCCGGCCCAAGGCAATGACCGTCGCGGTCATCCTCGCCGGCCTGTTTCCGATCCTGATCGGCACTGGGGCTGGCTCCGAAGTGATGAGCCGCATCGCCGCGCCGATGATCGGCGGGATGATCACCGCGCCGCTCCTGTCCATGTTCGTGCTTCCCGCAGCCTATCTGTTGCTGCGTCGTCCCCGGCCGGAACGGCCAACCCAACCCCAAGGAGAAGAAGAATGCGTCACACAACCCTCATAACCCTATTGGCCGCGCCGCTGGCGCTGGCAGCCTGCGATTCTGGCCAGGACACTGCCGAGATGGAGGACATGCCGATGGCTGAAGATGCAATGATGATGGACGGCCAGGATATGCCGATGGCGGATACCGGCAACGCAATGCAGTCCGCGAGTGCGCAAGGCACCGTCACCGCCATCGACGCCGAAGCGGGTACGATCACCGTCGACCACGGCCCGGTTCCCGCAATCGAATGGCCGGCAATGACCATGGCGTTCGAAGCCGATGAGCAACTGCGCAGCGAAGTAAGCGTCGGTGAGGGCATTGCCTTTGAATTTCGTACTGGTTCTGAAGGCAGTGTGATCACGTCGATCACGAAGGAGTAAATCGGTTGGGCGGTGCCAGGCAAATCTGGTGCCGCCCATCGCGAAACAGGAGGAGCATGATCCGGACACCCCGCATAACCCAGGCATTCCCCGTGGACCGCCGCACACTGATCAAAAGCGCTGGTTTTGCTGCTGCAGGCTTTGCCGCGTTCCCGCTTGCGGGATGCAAAGCGCAAGACGCATCGATGCTGGACAGCACTGACGGATCCAATTTGCTCGCTATACCGCCCTTGCAGCGTGGCGAGATTGAGCAGGGCGCACGGGTTTTCCGCTTGTCTTTGACCCCAGGCCAGAAGGAATTCGTCACCGGTGTTGCTTCGCCCACCATCGGCATCGACGCACCCTATCTGGGACCGACGCTGGAAATGCGCCGGGGCGAGTGGGTGCAGTTCCATATCGACAACAAGCTGGCCGAAGGCGCTACGGTCCATTGGCATGGTTTCGAACTTCCTGCCGCAGCCGATGGCGGACCGCATCAGTTGATCCGTCCCGGCGAACGCTGGAGGCCTTCTTTCCAAGTTCGCCAGCGGGCTTCGCTCTACTGGTATCATTCACACTTGGAGCGCGGAGCCGGGCCGCAGGTCTATGCCGGGCTCGCCGCACCGATCTATGTTCGCGACGACGAGGAAGAGCGCCTCGACTTGCCGAGCGACTATGGCGTCGACGACATTCCGCTGATCGTGCAGGACCGCGTGATCGATGGATCCGGCCGCTTGGTGTACCCGCTGAGTATGCACGCGCGGATGATGGGCGTGCGCGGGAGCCGGATATTCGTCAACGGCACTGAAAACGCTGTGTTCGACGCACAGACAGGCCAATTGCGGCTGCGCATCCTCAATGGATCGAACGCCCGCCTTTACGATTTTTCGCTCGAAGGTGATCGTTCGATGCAACTGATCGCGAGCGATGGCGGCTTGCTCGATCGTTCGCACATCGTCCGCTCGGTCAGGCTCGCCCCGGGGGAGCGCGCGCAGGTAATTATCGATCTCTCGGAAGGACGCCCGCTTCGCCTTCTTGCCAGCAGTCCCGAAAACGCCATGGGCATGATGGGCGGACGCGGAATGATGGGCGGCGGGATGATGGGGCGCGGCGATAGCGGCGATGCTTCCGCAGACGTGTTTCAAATCCTCGATATCAGGCCGGCAAGTTCGGCCCAGCGCATCAGGGTGCCGACACAACTGGCATCGCTTGCTCCAACCGACCCGTCGTCAGCCGTCCGAACCCGGCGTTTCGTTCTCGACATGGGCATGATGGGCGGCGGAATGTCCATTAACGGTGCTGCGATGGACATGAATGTGATCAACGAACGTGTGCCAGTCGGCCAATGGGAAATCTGGGAGATCGCCAACGCTTCGATGATGGCCCACCCGTTTCATATCCATAACGTCCAGTTTCGTGTGATCGACCGCGATGGCCGAGCGCCCCCACCATTGGAAACCAGTTTGAAGGATACCGTGATCGTCAACCCGCGCGAGCAGGTACGCCTTCTCCTGCGTTTTGAAGAACACACCGACCCAGACCTGCCCTACATGTATCACTGCCACATTCTCGAACACGAGGATGCAGGCATGATGGGGCAGTTCGTAGTCGTGAAGAGCTAGGAAGGACAGGCGATGAGCAAGGACCAGAGTGTGATCGAGGGTACCGCGATCGACCCGGTATGCGGCATGAGCGTTGCAATCGACGGGGCTCAGCATATCGCGACGCATGAGGGCGCGACACACTATTTCTGTTCGCCGCGCTGTCACGACAAGTTCGTCACCGATCCCGAGCTCTATCTCTCGGGCGCGCATCTCGACGCGGTCGAGGATGTGCCCGAAGGCACGATCTACACCTGTCCGATGCACCCTGAAATCCGCCAGCCCGGGCCGGGTTCATGCCCGATTTGCGGCATGGCGCTCGAACCGGAAACCGTTTCGCTGGGCGATGGCCCCGACCCCGAACTGGTCGACATGCTGCGTAGGTTCTGGTGGAGCGCGCTGCTCACGCTGCCTCTGTTCGTCTATGCGATGAGCGACATGGCACCGGGGCTCAGTTTCGACCGTCTGATAGAACCGGCCTGGGCGCAGTGGGCGCAATTTGCGCTCGCAACCCCGGTGGTTCTATGGGGCGCCTGGCCGTTCTTCGTTCGGGCCATCCAGTCGCTCAAGACGCGCAATCTCAACATGTTCACCCTGATCGGGTTCGGCGTGGCCATCGCCTATCTTTTTAGCGTCGTGGCGACGGTCGCGCCCGATCTGTTCCCTGCAGCGTTCCGCGACCATTCGGGACGGGTCGGGGTCTATTTCGAGGCGGCAGCGGTCATCACGACGCTCGTTCTGCTCGGACAGGTCCTCGAGCTCAAGGCCAGGGGTTCGACCTCGAGCGCCTTGCGCGCACTGCTCGAGCTGGCACCGCCCAGCGCGGTCAAGATCTTTGGCTCAGGCGACGAGCGCGAGGTGCCGCTCGATCAGCTAACCACAGGCGATCGTCTGCGCGTTCGACCCGGCGACAAGGTTCCCGTCGATGGCGAAATCGAGGAGGGATCGAGCGCGATCGATGAATCCATGATCAGCGGCGAACCGCTTCCGGTCGCCAAACAGGCTGGCGACATTGTCATCGGCGGCACGGTCAACCAGACTGGAGGGTTCGTCATGCGCGCAACCGGCGTGGGCAAGGACACGATGCTGTCCAAGATCGTCCAGATGGTGGCCGACGCGCAGCGCAGCCGCGCACCGATCCAGCGGCTCGCCGATCAGGTGGCTGGCTGGTTTGTGCCTGCGGTGGTTGTGATCGCCATCGCCACCTTCGTGGTCTGGGCAATCTGGGGTCCCGCCCCTGCGCTTGCCTACGCATTGGTCAATGCCATTGCGGTCCTGATCATCGCTTGTCCCTGCGCGCTTGGCCTCGCTACGCCGATGTCGATCATGACAGGCACAGGCAAGGGTGCCCAGCACGGCATCCTGATCCGCAATGCCGAAGCGCTGGAGACACTCGAGAAGATCGATACGCTGGTGGTCGACAAGACCGGCACGTTGACGATAGGCAAGCCCGATCTGGTGGCGGTGAAGCCTGCAGACGGCATCGACGAAACTGAATTCCTGGCAGCGGTTGCAGGTGTCGAAATGGGCAGCGAGCATCCGCTGGCCCATGCCATCGTCGAAGGCGCAAAAGCGCGCGGCGTCTCGCCCGCCAATGCCACGGATCTCGCTTCGACGACCGGGGAAGGTGTTGAAGCCAATGTCCAGGGGGGCCGGGTTGCGATCGGCAACGAAAAGATGATGCGGCGCGTCGGGATCGATGACGAGGCCTGGCTCGGCTCGGCCGAAAATGGCCGCAAGCAGGGTCAGACGGTGATGTTCGTTGCGTTCGATGGCCGTCCGGCAGGGCTCATCGCGGTGGCCGATCCGATCAAGCCTACCAGTGCAGCGGCCATTGCGGCTCTGCACAAGCGCGATATCCGGGTCGTTATGCTCACGGGCGACAGCCGCGGCACTGCCGAAGCGGTCGCGCGCGAAATGGGTATCGACGAGGTACACGCCAATGTCTCGCCCGAAGACAAGCACCGCAAGATCGAAGAGCTGAAAGCGCAAGGTCGCCGGGTCGGCATGGCCGGGGACGGGATCAACGATGCTCCTGCGCTGGCTGCCGCCGATGTTGGTATTGCCATGGGCACTGGTACCGATGTGGCGATCGAAAGCGCCGGGGTCACACTGGTTCGTGGTGATTTGACAGGAGTGGTGCAGGCCACCGTGCTGTCGCGCGGAACGATGCGCAACATCCGGCAGAACCTGTTTTTCGCCTTCGCTTACAATACGCTCGGCATTCCGGTCGCAGCAGGCGTACTGTTTCCATTCTTCGGAGTGCTACTCAGCCCGATGATCGCGGCAGCGGCGATGAGCTTGTCTTCGGTGTCTGTGATCGGCAACGCCCTGCGTCTGCGCGGCTTGAGCTTCGCCCGGTGAACAGCAGTGTTGATCCTTCGGACAATTCGGTTCGAAAAGGCAGCGATCACGTTATGGCTGTTATCGCCCATTGGCCGCTTATGAAGATGCCAACGAGGATGATGACCGCCGCGAATATAAAGTTCAGCGCTCGTTTGCGCTTAGCCAACAGGTTCGATGCGCGAGTACCCAGCCAGCCGCCTATACCGCCGCCGCCGATGAAAAACGCGGCAATCTCCCAATCGACGAGTCCGTCGAGGGCGTAATTGGCGGCTGTGGTCGTACCGAAAGCGGCTACAGAGACCAGCGAGGAGCCGATCGCGTTGAGAATCGGCATGGCCGTCGCGGCAACCAGACCCGGCACCACCAGAAAGCCCCCGCCGATACCGAAGAAACCGGACAGTCCGCCTACCAGCAATCCTCCGAACGCGAGGCGCGGGGTGAGGCGCAGCGCCGTGGCTCGGGTGAGCTGGACATCCGGGTCGGATCCGCCCGATTTCTCGCGCAGCATCGAGAGGCCGACGACAATCATCACCAGACCGAACAGGCCCAAAAGCAGATCGCCCGATGTAATTTTTCCCAGGCTTGATCCGGCGGCAGCTCCGACAACGCCGAATGCTGCGAATAGGCCTGCGCAGCGCCACTTCACATTGCCGCCTCGCGCATGGAACAATAAGTTTGCCAAGGCGCTGGCCGCCACCGCAGCAGCGGACGTGGCGATAGCGACATGGGTGTCGTGAACACCGACGACATACACAAGCAACGGCACTGCGAGGATCGATCCCCCACCGCCGAGTAGTCCAAGCGAAAAGCCCACGAGGAGGCCCGAGGTAAGCGATAGGAGCGCCACGATGACGCCGATATCCATCATCCGGGATTGTCCAACATAACTGAAAGCCTGTTCAATGGCCGTCTGCTGGACCGGTCGTATCGTCGGCGGAGCTGCAATAGATGGCGTAGAGCGTTTCCAGCACCCGGCGCGGCGCATCGCCGCAAAGCGAATAATGGATCGTGCGGCCATCGCGCCGCGCTGCGACCAGGCCATCCTTCCGCATAAGCGCCAGATGCTGCGAAACCACGGTTTCCCGAAGTTCCAGCAGTTCGGCCAGCTCGCCCACGCTGCGCTCGCCTTCAACCAATTGGCAGGCGATCATCAGGCGGTTGTGGCTGCCCAGCGCCTTGAGCAATGCCACCGCCTTTTCGGCTTGATCGCGAATATCTTCGGCTTTCATACTTGCATATATGCGAAGGTATGAATATAAAGTCAATCGTAATCTGCTGCCGCGCAATCGCGGACCCGGACCTTTGAACCTGAACCAGGATGATGCCTTATGACCCAAATCAAGATCCTCAATGGCAGATTCGCCGTCTCGACCGCTCCGCCTTCCGAGGGCGACCTGCGCGCATTGGCGGAGGATGGTTACAAGGCGGTCGTCAACCTGCGCTGCCAGGATGAGGCGGATCAGCCTCTCGCCCCGGACCGCGAAGGTGAAGTGGTGGCATCGCTCGGCCTTGAATATTGTCACTTGCCGGTGGCGGGCGGCACCATATCGGACGAGCTCGTCGATGAGTTCAGGGCCAGTGTCGAAGCGCTTCCGAAGCCGGTGCTGGTCCATTGCGCCTCGGGCAAGCGCGCAGGAGCCTTCACAATAATGCATCTGGCGTCGCAGCAGGGAATGAGCGGCGATGCGACCCTACAGAAGGCGGCGGATATGGGCTTCGTGTGCGACGAACCGGCGCTGGAAAACTTCGTCCGTAATTACGTCGACCGGGCGCAGGACTGACCTACGCAGAACCGCTCTCAACCAGCATACGAAAAGACTATTCGATGAAACCCGACATAGAGGCATTTTTCGACACGAACACGAACACCGTGACCTATGTCGTGTCCGATCCTGCAACCAAGGCGTGCGCGGTGATCGATCCGGTGCTCGATTTCGATGCCGCAGCGGCGCGAACGGCGACTAAGTCCGCCGATAAAGTGATCGAATTCGTCCGGCAAATGGATTTCAAGTGCGAGTGGATCCTGGAAACCCATGTCCATGCCGATCACCTTTCCGCCGCACCCTACATCCGCCGCGCACTAGGCGGCAAACTTGCTATTGGTAGCGAGATCACCGTCACGCAGAACACCTTCGGGCCGATATTCAATGCCGGAGTGGACCTGCCACGCGATGGACGCCAGTTCGACCATTTGTTTGCCGATAATGACAGCTTTGACCTAGGCGCCATATCGGCCCAGGCACTCCATACGCCGGGACATACGCCCGCGTGCATGACCTATGTTATCGGAGACGCCGCCTTTGTCGGCGATACGCTGTTCATGCCCGATTACGGCACGGCGCGGGCCGATTTTCCCGGCGGCGATGCACGCACGCTCTATCGCTCTATTCGCCGGATTTTCGAGCTACCGGAGGAGACGCGGCTGTTTATGTGCCACGACTACCTGCCGGAGGGCCGCTCGCAGCACCAATGGGAAACGACGGTGAAAGAACAAAAGCACAGCAACATTCATATCCATGCCGGGGTCGACGAGAATGCATTTGTAGCCATGCGTGAGGAGCGCGACAACCAGCTGGGTATGCCGCGCCTCATCCTGCCATCAATCCAGGTCAACATTCGCGGAGGGAATATGCCTCGCGCAGAAGGAAACGGTACGATCTATCTGAAACTGCCGGTCAACGTTTTGGGTGAACCACAGACGCCTCCCGAAGAAACTGGTCCGCGCACCCAATAAGTCTGCCATCGACGTATCAACCTGAGGGGGAAAGAACTCTATGATCCGGAATATGGAAAACAGCCTAGCGACATGGGCCGCAAAAGTGCGATTGATCGATCCGGTCTTCCGCCTCTGTTTGAGCCTCATATTCATCATAGGCGGATTGGGGCATTTTCTTGCGCATGAATATATGCTGGGCCGGATGGCATTGTCGCCATGGAAAGATCACGTTGCTCTAATTGGAGATGCGTCCATTCTTTTGTGGCTGTCTGGCTTGGTTTTCATCGGTGCAGGAACATCACTGGCCTTGGGGTGGATGACCCGGCTCTCATGCACCGCGTTATTTCTTACCCTCGTTCCGATAACTCTTGCGATCCATATCGCCCCAGGTCACACAGGTCCTTTGCTCAAAAATATCGCTATCCTGGGGGCGCTGGCATTCGTCTTCGTTCGAGGACCAGGAAGTCACTCGATGGATAAAGCGCCCGGTCGCGCTGCTCGTTGAGCGAAGAGCAAGCTCACCTACCACATACGAGCAAAATCTCGCAAAAGATTTTGGCTTGCTTTTCAAGATTTTGGCGCTTCAGCCGGAGGCGTTTGTCCAAGCCCCCATAGAGCCCAGATAGATATCGAGGTGCTCGAAACCCTTGCTGGCCAGCCAACCCGCCGCAACGCTCGCCCGCATGCCGCTCGCGCACATCAGCGTGTAGTGGCGGTCGCGGTCGAGCTCTTCCCACCGCGTGTTGAGCTCACCGACATAGATATGTCCTGAGCCGTCGATGCTTGCTTCTTGCCGTTCGTCCGCGTCGCGCACGTCGAGCAAGGTCCACTCGCCGCTGTCTTGATCGAGCCTGCGCGCGACTTCCTCGGTGCCAATCATGGGAATGCTGCGCATCGCTTTGCCCTGTGCGGCGGCTGGAACCACGCCGACATAGCCGCCCACAACATTATCGAGACCGATGCGCACCAGATGGGCCATGGCCTGGGCTAGCTGGCCTTCCTCGGAAGCAATGAGGGCGATCCTGTCGCCTTCACCGAGGAACCATCCGGCAAAGGCCGGTATCATTCCAACCGGAAGGCACATGGCACCCGGCAGATGGCCGGCAGCGTAGGCGAGCGGCTCGCGCACATCGACCAGGTGATCGGCGCCGCTCTCGCTAAGGTCTTCCAGCCCCAGACGCCTTGGCCGCATGACGCGCGGCGCGGCATCGGACCCTGCAAGGTTGAGCCGCTCCATCAGCCGGAAATAGGGCGGCTGGTAGTGGTGCTCTGCTACCTTCGCCTCGATGAACTCGTCGCGGTCGGAGATGCGCAGGCGCGGGTTGTTGCGCCGCTCGTGGCCGATTGTCGAGAATTCCCGGTCCGCCATTCCCGACCCGCAGACCGAGCCCGCACCATGCGCCGGGTAGATAATCGCCTGATCGCCGAGGCCGCAAAGTTTCTGCAGGGAGTCGAATAGAAGGCCCGCGACTTCTTCCTTGCGCTCGGGATAGAAATCGGTGCGCCCGACATCGCCGACGAACAGGGCATCGCCGGTAAAGACGCCGACCGGCCCCTCGGAATATTCGCTGTCATGGATGACGAAAGCGAGATGATCGTCGGTGTGTCCAGGTGTTTCAAGCACTTCGATCTTCAATTGACCCAGCTCGAAACAATCGCCTTCGCGCGCGGTCCTGGCAAAGATGACTTCGCCTGCCGCGTTGGGCCCGTGATAGACCGTGGCTCCTGTCAAATTGGCCAAGATCGGCGAGCCGCTGAGCAGATCCTCATTGCGATGGGTTTCGAAGATATGCGTTATCTCCAGCCCTTCGGCCCGGGCCTTTTCGACATAGACCTCGCAGTCCCGGCGCGGATCGATGACCGCTGCCTTTCCGCCCGAGCCGATGATGTAGGAAAGGTGTGAGAGACCGGGGGTTTTGATTTTCTCCAGAAACATGCGACTTCCTTGTCTGTTGCTCAAAGTCTGTAACGTTCGGGCTCGTTACAGATTGAAAAATGTTACGACGTTTAATCGATCCCGAGTTCGGCCTTGATGGCGGCAGGACTTTCGAAACGTTCGGCTTCGGGCCTGCCGATGGCAGGCTTTGCGTTGATCCAGGTATCTTCGCACACGAATTCAAGCAGGCTCGCCGCTAGATCAGCATGACGGCAGCGGAAACAGCCTTCTGCCAAGCGTTCGTCCGTAATGACGGCATCGCCGGTGTAAGGCTCATCCAGCAGCCAGCCCGGCCGTGCGGCCGTCCATTTGATACCTTGGGCGTCGCTGAGCATCGCTTCCATGGCGCGCATCTGCTCGAGTATATTGAACAATGCAGGCTTGGCGGTGAGCTCAAACCAGGCCGGGACGCTCGACTGATGTTCGACAAAGGCAGCGGAGATCACGGCAATGCGGTCGATCTTCGTCTGTGCCATCGCCCCGAGCAGGTTGCGCGTGCCATCGGTATAAAGCGGCGGTGGATCGATCGCATTGCCCGGACCAAAAGCGACACCGAGGGTCGAGATAACCGCGCGGCAGCCATCGAGATCGCCAGCGAAATCGTCCGACAGCACATCGCATTCGATATATTCGAAGTCGCCCACCCGCTCGTCTGGTCCGGGCACCGTGTGTTCGAAGGCGCGGATCGGTATGTCCCGGGCAAGGGCATGCCTCAGTAGCTCGGTGCCGGTCTTCCCGCCTGCGCCGAAGACAGCGATGGGCCTCGTATCGGTCATCTGCTTGTTCCTGTTAAAACTGGTGAGGGCGACGAAGGGCGGAGGCGCGGGCGCATGGGGTAACCGACGGCCCGCCCATGCGCCCTGCCAGTATCAGGCTCCCTCGGCTGGACAGGTGGTATAGCCCCAAAAGCCAAACTCATCCTTGGCTCTTGGCGCTGCCACGATCATCTCCTGCATCTGCAGGCTCGCATCGCCTTCATCATCCAGCATGCGGGTTCTGATCCGAAGCTCACCGTTCGAATAGCTGCCGGGGCCATCGGCAGTGACGGGGATCAATTTGCCATTGATCTTGATTGCTCCGCCCCCGTCGCCGTCATAGACAAATGAGGGAAAGGCCACTTCGGTCAGGCGGAACTGGCAGGCCTGTCCTGCGCCCAGAGCAGCAAGATCCGCGTCATTCATGGTCCCGGGAAGCATCAGGCCTGAGTCAACATTTGCCAGTGCACTGGCCGCATCCTCGATCGGCGCGGCAGTGGCAGGCGGGTCGAGCTGGGCTTCGCGGTCGTTGCCCGGAGCGGTGTTCGAATTGCAGGCGGCAAGCGGTAGCGCGATGAGCGCCGTGAAAGCTATCTTGTTCATGGCTGCATCTCCTCGGGCAGGCGTTCTTCGGTCCGAGGACCGTTCTGCTCGATATCGTCGATGAGATATTTCATCTCGGCGATTTCGCGGCGCTGGGCGACGATGATGGCCTGAGCGAGTTCGCGCACGCGAGGATCCTTCAGGCTCGCGCGTTCGCTGGTCATGATCGCGATCGAGTGGTGCGGGATCATCGCTGCCATATATTCGGTATCGTCGACGGTGGTCTGGCTGCGCACCAGCCACAGCGCGAGGGCGAACACGAAGGCGCCGACGCCCAGAATAATGAAGTTCTTGGTCCGGTCCTTGTACATGCCCCACATGAAGAGCAGCATGACAACCATCATCATCGCGCCCATGACAAACATCATCCAGAAGCGCGTTTCGCTCCAGAAAAGATCATCGACGGTAAAGGTGTTGGCATACATCAGGAAGAACATGATCACGGTCGAGGTCGACACCATGGCCATGAATCGCCAGTAGCTGCCGCCCCCTCCCTTGTCCGAGTGGGTCGTCTTTTCAGTCATGCTTTTTCTCCTTTGTGCATCATGGTCCAGAATAGCTGCGCCGAGCAGCTGATGAGAGCGAAGCCGGTGAGGGCCTCGACGCCGGCCAGGACTCTCAGGTGCTCGGTCGGATAAATGTCGCCCAGGCCCAGTGTGGTCACGTTGATGAGCGAGAAATAGAAGTAGTCCATCCAGTCCATGGAAGGCGCCTTGTCGAAACCTCCCAGGCCCCATTGCGCGCCCAGCCAGAAACCTGCGGCAAAAAGGATCGCCACGAGGAAATGCGACGCGAGCACGATCAGCGAAACGGCAAGCTTTGCCTGCGTATCGCGGCGCCGGTCGAGAAGCCGGTGACCGACACCCAGAATGGCAAGGTGCGAAGCGACAGCCGAGAGGAACAGAAAGACGGAGAGAAGGAGCGCGGTGATCATGCGAGAAGCTTCGCGCCCATCCACAGACCCATTCCGATCATGAACAGATTTTCGGTCAGCGAGACAAAGCCGAGCGGCACATTGCTGCTGCCGCCCACGCAGGCGCATTTAAGCTCGCGCTTGTCGATGTAGACAGCCTTGAAGACGCTGACAGCGCCGACTGTGCCGATGAACAATGCCAGCGGGGCCGAGAGCCAGGTCAGCGCGCCCGCGGTCATGAGAATGCCGGCAGCGGCTTCGCCGAACGGGTAGACGAAGCCATAGGGCACCCAGCGCCGTGCGAGCAGGTCGTAGTTGAGGAACATCGTCGAGAAACTGCGCACGTCCTGAAGCTTCTGAACGGCGAGCAGGGTCATCGACAGGCTCACGAACCATTCTGCGGCCCGGACAGTGAAGAGGTCGTCAAAAAACGCCCAGCTCAGCCCTAGCGCGAGCAGCAGCGCGACCGCGAAAATCGCAATGACCGGCTGATAGCTGGTTTCGCCTTCCTCAGGCTGCGAGCGGCTCTTGCCGAAGAATTCGCGGACATCGTCATAGCCGCCAATGCGCTTGCCTTCGATAAAGGTCTGCGGGGTGGTCTCGACGTCGTACTTGTCCTTGAACGCATCGGTTTCCTCCCTGCTGGTCAGGTGATGATCGTCGACCTCGAAGCCTTGCCGCTTGACAAGATCGACCGTCTTGATGCCATAGGGACAGACATGGTCCTCCATCACCATGCGGTAGACCGCCGCTGTTCGGGTCGTCATGAATCGCTCCATCTGTTTTTCTTGACGTTTCGCTTCGTCAACTCAGGTTTTCGGGAAACGGTTTCGAAAAAGCCCGGCGTAAAAGCGGCAAAGCTGGTTGAAGAAGGTGCCATCAACTCTTCTCTCCTGACCGATCATCTTTGTGAGAAGCGGGCGCTTCGGAATTGCGCGAGAGGTAGATCCATTCCCCCACGAACACCGCGACGATGCCGATCGCCGCATAGGCGACAACGGCAGGATCGCTGCGCAATTTGGCCGCGGTAAAGGCTGCGAGGACCACGCCATCTGCCGCGAGTGCTGTAAGAAGTATTGATGCTCGCGCGCCGACTTCCTTGCGCAGGTGACGCAGGACGCCCCAGTGCACCAGCATATCCATGACGAGGTAGAAGAAGGCGCCCAGCGAGGCGATCCGCGACAGATCGAACAGGACGGCAAGCGTCCCGGCAATGACCACCGTATAGACCAGCATGTGGCTGCGTATCCCGCCGCTCATGCCGAAATGGCTGTGCGGGATCATCTTCATGTCGGTCAGCATCGCAAGCATGCGCGACACGGCAAATACGCTCGCGATCACGCCCGAAGTCGTTGCGGCGATCGCGATCGCGACGGTGAAATAGAAGCCCAGTTCTCCCAGCGCCGGACGCGCCGCTGCTGCGAGCGAATAATCGCGCGCCTCGACGATCTCGGATATGCTCAGGCTCGAACCCACCGCCACTGCGACAAGCAGATAGATCACGATACAGACCGCGATCGAGATCATGATCGTCCGGCCGACATTCTTGTGCGGGTCGACGATTTCGCCGCCGCTATTGGTAATCGTGGTGAAGCCCTTGAAGGCGAGGATCGAGAAAGCAACCGAGGCGAGCAGGGCTTCTGCATTGGTCAGCGAGACGGGCTGCGAAAATGCGCCTGATGAAAAACCGCTGGCCAAGATCGCGGCGACTGCGAACAGCGCGATGCCGCCGATCTTGATGGCGGACATGATAAGCGAGAAGCCGCTTACCGACCTGTTGCCCGCTGCATTGACGAGATAGGCGAAAATGATGACGGCAAGCGCTGCGAGAGAAACGAGCCACCCGCTGCTTTCGAGGCCGAACGGGCGCAGCGCGTAAGTGGCAAAGGTGCGGGCCACGAGGCTCTCGTTAATCACCATCGACAGCGCCATTAGGAGCGAGGCAGAGGCGGCGATCACGCCGGGTCCGTATGCTTTCTGCAAGATCATCGCGATGCCGCCCGAAGACGGCCATTTGTTCGACATCTTGATATAGCTGTACGCCGCCAGCGAGGTTACCAGCGCGCCAGCGATGAAGGATAAGGGGAAGAGCGGACCGGCAAGCTCGGCGATCTGCCCGGTCAGCGCGAATATGCCGGCACCGATCATGACGCCGGTTCCCATCGCCACGCCGCCCAGCAGGGTTATCGAGCCAGCTGTTTCGCTTTGATTCTCGTGCTCATGGTCTTGCAAGACTTTCCCCTGTCGATGGTCTCCCGTTCAAGAAAGATCATGCCGGACAGTACGTTCGGTCGGGGCTCATCCCTCAATATTTTTGAGTATGTGGCGGGGCGAAGCCCCAACCGCATCATAAATTTGCAGGAACTGAGCCGATCGACAAAGCGCTCCGAACACGCGTGCTGTCCCACAGACCAGCGGTTAGATGCTCACTTTCCCGCGATGCTGGAGATAAGCCTGAGCTTCGCGCACATCGAGCTCACGCGTGCTATTGCCTGCTCGCAGCATGAACCGGGCCACGCTCCCTTCGGAAAAATAGATCGGCTCCAAGCTCTTCTCCACAATAACTCGGCAAACGATCTTTTCCTCGAGTTTGTGGAACCTACAATGGATCAGAGCACACGCGTGTCCTCCAAGACCCTCTTTTGCTGTGTCCATCAATAAACGTTCGAAGCCATCCTGGTTGGCGGGCTTAAGCGTTTGCATGTCCGCCTCGATGCCCGCGATGCTGCCATCATCTTCGACACCGATAAGGAGAGTGCCGCCCTCTTGGTTGAGGAACCCCGCCAGGGTTTTGACGATGACTTGCTGCAAGCTGCGGTTGACTTTCTCCTGACGCCTGTCCCAACGGAAGGAAGATTTGAATTCCAGCTGCTCGCTTTCGCCGCGAGCTATTAGTAATGGAAGTTCTTCATTGAGTTCGCGTTCCAGAAAGCGAACTCTGGACCGCTCGTGCACGAGCCGAACATGATACACTCCAAAACCCAGTCCGATCGCGCCGCCGATCGCGGCATATATCAAGCTCATTGCAAACATTTCGAACGCAAACGCGGAGAGAGTCCGGTCGATTATGAAGCTGAGTGCGCTGTCTTGGTCGGCAAAGGCCAAGGCACCAAACTCGTACCAAAAGACGAGCGTCGTGAGCGGGTGAAGAATCACTACACCCAGAACAGCGCCGATGGCGACGTGAACTAACAGGGATCGCCTCTCTCCTTGGGACGGAGTTCTGGGAATGGCTCTAGCTCCAGTAATAATATGCGATCGAAATGAGCCAGACGAGGCCTTGCCCCTCTTGGACCAAGTTACCGCGACAAGCTCTGTCTATCGACTGAAACGCTTCTGAAAATATCGGAAAAGCGGCACCGCGATTAAAGCAATATACCAACCATACAAAAAACTTCCAAGAGCGCCTGCCAGAAAGCCCGAGAGGGTCAGCCACTCGAAACCGGGAAGCAGCGGCGCCCACGCTTCGTGCATGTGCGCCTGTTCGGGCGCGAGCAGGCCGAAACCGATGCAGATCAGGTAGCTGAAAAGCAGGAAGAGGCTGAGTGTCCAGCCCCATATGAAAATTGAGGTTTTGACCGAATAGTCCGACATGATGGTCCTCCGTCAGAGTTGGCGCAAAAAGGGCTGCCCATATTCACGGGTAGGATGCGAACACGCTCCGCCCGCCTGGGCCGAAGGCGATGACATCATAGGGCTGCACCTGGTCCCCGAGTTCCATCCCGGGCGAGCCAAGCGGCATTCCGGGCACGGCCAGGCCTGCCACTCCTTCGGGGCGTTCGCGTAATAGCTTCGCGACGGCATCGGCCGGCACGTGGCCTTCGATGATATAGCCATCGACTTCCATCGTGTGGCACGACCACAGATCCTGCGGTACACCCCTGGCTGTCTTTAGTGCAGCCATGTCGTCGGAGTCGACCGAGGCGACCTCCGCTTCGAGCCCGTGTTCTACGTGACCGGCCCAGTTAAGACAGCACCCGCACCCTGCGTCGCGGTACATCGTGTATGTCGCGGCCTGGGCCGCATTCGAGCAGGCTGCAAGGGCGAGGAGGAGCGAAGCCGCCAGCGAACGACTGAACGGTTTTGATGGATTGATGAAACTCATTTACATTTGCCTTTCCTGAGGCCGCGCCGAGCAGAATGACTTTGCCAGAATGTGTCCGCCCAAATTCTGCGCCGACAAACGACGCGTGCTTTTGACTCAATGCCTTTACGCATCAATTGCTTCTTGCCCTCAAATTATCTTGAGGGTTTGCGCGAAGTGTCGCGTATAGGAACCGTGCAACCGACAGGAGCAAGGGATGCGTGATAATCAGACACTCGATGCGATGCTCGGCACGATGGCGTCGCAGGAGGCTGGCGACGTGCCGCCCGACTTCATGAACGGCGTCTGGCAGCGCGCAGGACAGCTTGGCGAAATTGCCGATCAGCGACGCAGAATGGCCTTGTTCGCCGGTCTGTTTGTCGTCGGCCTGGCGGCAGGCGCAGGGACCAGCGGATGGCCGTCCGAATATGGCGCTCCTACAGAAATTGTTGGCGAGAGCCTCGTTGGCGGAGAATCCCTGTCGCCCGCTGCTTTGCTTCATGTGGGGTCATAGGCGTTGAAGAAGTTTCACCTTGTCCTCGCGGTCCTGCTGGCGGCGCTCGCCGGATGCCTCGGAGCGCTTGCCGCCGATCGCTGGTCCAACAACGATGCCGAGGGTAGCCTGCACCAGTTCGTGCACGATGAACTCTCGCTCACGGCTGATCAGGAGCAGCGGCTCGACGCGCTCGAAGCGCGTTTCGCGGTAGAACAGGCAAGGCTCGAAGCCTCTGCGCGCGCAGCCAACGCCCAGCTCGCCCAGGCAATGGAAACCGAGCACGAATACGGGCCCGAAGTCAGTGCCGCGATCGACGAGGTGCATGCGCGCATGGGCGATTTGCAAAAAGCGACCGTGCGCCACGTCTTCGACATGCGGGAAATTCTCGATCCCGATCAGCAGCTTCAGTTCGACCGGAAAGTGTCCGCGGCCCTCACGCGCGATCCGCGTGACTGATCAGCCTTGGCAGTGGTGGATGACACTTCGAACGAAGCTCTGATCGGGCGGGCGATAGCCGGTGACAAGCGGGCGTTCACAGCTCTGGTCGAGCATGAGATCGCTAGGTTGATTGCGCTCGCCACGCGTATGCTGGGTTCACCCTCGCGGGCCCAAGATGTCGTCCAGGACAGTCTCGCTTCGGTCTGGCTGACACGGCATCGCCTCGATCCGAGCAAGCCCATCGGTCCTTATTTGACGACAATCGTTCTCAACCGGTGCCGCGACAGGCTCCGCCGGAGGAAAGTTGCGGGCTTCCTTAGTTTGCCGGACGGGCGGGAAGCCGACGCCGTTGCCGACGATGCCCCCAATCCCGAAAATGTTGCCGGAGCCCGCGAACAGCTGCGGCTGGTCCAGGCCGAAATCGGGCGCTTGCCGGTGCGGCTGCAAGAGGCGCTCGTGCTGGTCACTGTCGAGGGATACAGCCAGGCCGAGGCTGCCGAGCTGCTCGGCACCACGGAGAAAGCTGTCGAGACGCGCATCTATCGTGCGCGCAACCGGCTGAAGGAGCGGTTCGAAAACTTTGAGGGGTAGCGCAGGTGGCCGCGTAAGTGACGGTATATGCCTTCTCAGGAGCCCCCTATGCCTGCCGTCAATCGCCGAAAATTTCTTGGAACAAGTGCCAGCGGGCTGGGCCTGCTTGGCCTGGGCGGTGCCGTTCCCGCTTGGGCGCGAGGCGGAGATCTGCTCTCCGGGGCCGCCCGGCGAGGTATCGATGAGGCGACCGGACCGAATATCGATCTGACGGTTGCGCGCTCGGCTTTCTCCACCGGCAACAGGCGTGGCGGCGCGATTGCCGTCAATGGCAGCATCCCTGGGCCACTCCTTCGCCTGCGCGAAGGGACCACCGTCCGCCTCAACGTCCATAACCAGCTTGAGGAAGACACCTCGATCCACTGGCATGGCCTGCTCGTGCCGTTCCAGCTCGATGGCGTGCCGGGCGTAAGTTTTCCCGGCGTGAAGCCGGGCGAGACCTTCACAGCGGAATTTCCCGTGCGGCAGGCAGGCACCTATTGGTGGCATTCGCATAGCGGGCTGCAGGAACAGGCCGGTCATTATGGTCCGATCGTGGTCGATCCCGCAGGTCCCGATCCGGTGCAGGCCGACCGCGAATATATCGTGGTGCTGAGCGAGTTCAGCGAAATGTCGCCCCACACGATATTCGACAAGCTCAAGAAGGGCGAAGGCTACTTCAACTACAACCAGAATACCTGGACCGACGACTATCCGCTCTCGGGCGAGGATCGCCGGATGTGGGCCAGAATGCGCATGATGCCAACCGACATCCTCGATGTGTCGAGCGCAACTTATACATATCTGCTGAACGGTCATGGACCGCTCGACAATCTGGAATATCTTTTCCGTCCGGGCGAGCGTGTGCGGCTTCGGTTCATCAATGCCGGCGCCATGACATTTTTCAATATTCGCATTCCCGGCCTGCCGATGACCGTGGTTCAAGCCGACGGGCAGAACGTCGAGCCGGTCGAAGTGGACGAGTTCCAGATCGGCGTCGCGGAAACCTACGACGTCGTGGTGACGCCGGGTGAGCAGCAGGCTTACACGCTGATGGCGGAGTCGATGGATCGGTCAGGTATGGGCATCGCAACGCTGGCGAGCACGCCCGGCGCGCGTGCGGCCATCCCGCCGCTGCGCGATCCCCCGCTGCTCACTATGGCCGATATGGGCATGAGCGGTATGGACCATGGCTCCGGCGGCGATGCTGGTATGGCCGGCATGGACCATGGCGCTGGCGGGATGGCCGGAATGGATCACGGATCGAGCGGAGCGGCTGGCGCGGACGGGATGTCCGGTATGGATGGCGGTTCGGCGGAGATGACCGGAATGGCTGGCATGGCGGGAGGCATGCAGATGCGCGATACCTCGCTATTGCCTCCCGATGTGAAGGTCGGACCGGGCATCGACATGGTGTCGATGAACCCGGTCGACCGGATGGGCGATCCCGGGATTGGCCTTGCCGATGTCCCGCACCGTACCCTCGACTATCGCAAGCTGCGCGCGCTGACACCAAACAAGGACTCGCGAAGCCCTTCGCGCCGGATGGAAATCCATCTTACCGGGAACATGGAACGCTACATGTGGTCGTTCGACGGCAAGAAATTCTCCGCCGTCTCCGAGGAGCCGATCCGCTTTGCCTATAATGAACGCGTGCGGGTAAAGCTGATCAATGACACGATGATGGCACACCCGATCCATCTGCACGGACACTTCTTCGAGCTGGTCAACGGTGCACCTCCAAACCGTCAACCACTGAAGCACACGGTTATCCTGCAACCGGGTGGCAGCGCGCAGTTCGACCTGACGGCGGACGAGCCGGGCGACTGGGCCTTCCACTGCCACCTTCTCTATCACATGCATGCCGGGATGTTTCAGATCGTCACGGTTGCCAATCCTGCCGGAGAGGGCGCATGAAGATATCTATCATCAGCCTGCTTGCCTCGGCCGCCGCGGGTTCGGTTCTCGCCTCCCCCGCCGCGGCGCAGCATGCGGGTCACTCGCCAGTGGAACCGCAGCAGAGCGCCGAGGCGCAGGCTGACGCCAAAACAAAGTGCGAGGCGGCAGCCGAGCGCCATCGCGCGATGGGGCATCCGGTAGCAGAGGGGGCTTGCGGCCCCGCTGCCCAGCCTGAAGTTGCGATGGACCATTCGACGATGGATCATGGTTCGATGCCGCAGGGCAGGCCTGACGAAGGCGCGATGGATCATTCGCAAATGAACCGCGGCGACATGGGGCAGGCGGAAGCCAGCAGCTCGTCGATGGACCATGGGCAGATGGATCACAGCCAGATGAACCATGGGCAGATGGGATCGCAGGACATGCAGGGCATGGACCATTCGGCGATGCAGATGGGCTCGAACGACGATATCCCGCTGCTGCCGCCTCCTCCCGAAGCTGGGAGCGGTCCCGCGCGCGCGGCGGTTGCGATCTGGGGCGAGGAAGCCATGAACGAAGCGCGGCGCGAACTTGTCCGTGAGACCGACGGCGGGATGCGCTTCTGGTTTCAGGGCGACCGCCTTGAGTATCGCGCACGCGAAGGAGCTGATGGATATCTTTGGGATATCCAGGGATATTATGGCGGTGATATCGACAAGTTCTGGTTCAAATCCGAGGGTGAAGGCAGCTTCGGTGAGCCCGTCGAGGGCGCCGAGGTCCAGGCGCTCTGGAGCCGCGCCATCGCACCCTTCTTCGATTTCCAAGCCGGTGTCCGTCAGGATCTGACGGGGCCCGAGCGCACCCATGCGGTCATCGGTGTCCAGGGCATTGCCCCTTACCAGTTCGAGATCGACGTCGCGGCGTTCGTATCGAGCAAGGGCGATGTAACGGCGCGCTTTGAGGGCGAGCTTGATCAGCGCATCACGCAGCGGCTGATCCTCCAGCCGCGAGCCGAAATCGCTCTTTCGGCTCAGGATATTCCCGAACTCGGCATTGGCGCTGGCCTCGACCGGATCGAGGCAGGTCTGCGTCTTCGCTACGAGTTCGCACGCGAATTCGCGCCCTATGTCGGCGTCTCCCAGGAGTGGCGGATCGGTGAGGGCGCCGATTTTGCCCGCGCCGCAGGGGAAGACCCCAGCGTGATGAATTACGTCGTGGGCTTGCGATTCTGGTTTTAAGTGAAGGAAATATACAATGAGAACGAGACTATCTCTAAGCGCGGTCGCCCTGGCCTTGGCTGCAGGGGGCACTCCCGCCCTGGCACAATCCATGGACCATTCGGCGCATTCGGAACATTCGGTATCAACGCCGATGGATCATACGGAGCAGGGCATGAACCATGCCGAGCATATGGCTGCGATGAACGATGACGTTGCTGGGGCAGAAGCAATTCTGACATCATATCGCGATGCCCTGACGTCGCGCGATGCAGAGGCCATGGCTGCGCTGTTTGCCCAGGAATCCTTCATTTACGAAAACGGCAAGGCGGAAGGCAGCTTCACGCATTACATGGAGCATCACCTGGGACCGGAACTCGATGCAATAACCAGCTTCACCTTCGGCGAACCGACGCTCGCAGTCACCCGGATGGGACATATGGCGTATGGCCGCGAAACGTACACCTATCGGATCGAACTGGCCGACGGTCGCGTAATCGACCGCGAAGGGGTTGCGACCTCGGTCCTCGCCCATGATGCAGATGGCTGGAAGATCGTTCAGTACCATTCATCGTCACGCGCACCGCGTAACAACTGATCTGATCGGGGGAACACCGATTGGCGACACGCTCTTTCAAGCTGCGTCTTCATGTGCTGGGCAGCAAGCTTCACAAATGGCTGGCGATCTTTGTCGGCGTCCAAGTGCTCCTGTGGATGATCACCGGGGCGCTGATGTCGTTTCTCGACATCGAAGAGGTTCGGTCCGAACATGTCGTTTCGCGCGCGCCGGAGGTCCTGCCCGCTGATGCTGTCATGCCCCATTGGCTCGATAGCAGCGAGGGGGTGGTTTCCCTTGCGACGCGCGCGGTCGGCGGCAGGGCCGTAACCGAGGTCCGCCGGGACGATGGAAGCGTCACGCTCCGCGACCCGGACAGCGGCATTCTCCTTTCGCCTCTTCCCGCTGCAAGCGCACAGGCCATCGCTCGCTATGCCTGGACCGGGCCACCAACCACCATAGCGACCACGCGCCTCATCGAAGATGCTGTCGGGACCGAATTCCGGGGTCCGTTTCCGGCGTGGCAGATCACCTACGGCGATGAGGACAATACCCGCGTCTACATCGATGCATCGAGTGGCTCGGTGCTCGCTGCCCGCAGCGACACCTGGCGCCTGTTCGATTTTGTCTGGGGGCTGCATATCATGGACTGGACGCAGCGCGACCGCATCAACAGCTGGTGGCTGCTATTGTTCGGGATCGGCGGGACGATTATCGCGGTTTCGGGCTTTGTCCTGCTTGCGAACCGGTTTCCCAGAATCAGGCGGCGGGCGAAACATGTGCCGAACGCACCCTGAAGCCGCTCCCAGTTTAATCAGGTTCGGCTCGGGCAAAGCGGACCAGAAGGATCGTGAGCGCAGGCACGATCGTCCACATCGCGATCGGGATCAGCGCCAACCCCGTCACTGGCTCGTGCGGCATCAACTCGCTGTAGCGCCAGCTCACGAAGCTTTCTGCCGGAAGCGATGTGGCGATCATTTCGACGGCGATGGCGACGACAAGCCCGAAGCCGAAATAGATCGCATAGGGCATTTTGGCGGCTTGCCAGAGCCACGCGCGCCCGCCGCGCAATGCAGCAAGGCTATAAGCTGTTAGCAGGATCACGCCATCGCCTAGGCTTGCAATGCCGCAGCGAATGGTCTGCTCATAAGGCTCGAGATTTCCCGGCTTGAAAAACGGCATCTGGAAAATCTCCCAGACGAACGCGATCAGGCTCCCGCAAACAAAGATGAGCCAATGAGTTCTAGTCATGCTGCGGATACGCCGGAATGATGTGCGCAAGGAAATAGCGGCGGGCCGGATTTCCACGTCCTGCATAGCGCCTTTGCTGCCCCAAAGCCTGGATCAGTCATGGTTTTCGCGGCCCTCCGCCTCGGCCATGCGAGCAGCGCGTTCGAGAAACTTACGCATGTCACCTGCTGCCAGTTCGGTAAGCGGATGCCGGCTCGCCTCGGGGCGTGGTTCGATCATGTCCGCACGCTTTCTGATCTGGTCGATCTGTTCATCGCTGGCCCCGGACAAAAGGCCGAGAACTATGTTCTCGAGAGTTATGAGGCGAATGCGCATTTGCACCAGCTCGGCATGATCGGGCTCCGGAATGTCCCAGCTGCCGTCCTCATTGACCGTGCTCACGACTGCTTCTCCGACGGCTCTGTTGTCACCATGATCTGTCCCATTCATCTCGACCGGCTTCGGTCAAAAAGGGTGACCGAAAAACACCATTCCTGCAACCGGCTGTGCCATCGGCTCAGCCGTCTCCGGTGGGCGCGGAAATTGTTTGAGGGGAACAGATGTTGGCTGCGTAAAGAGAATGAATGCGCACAGCACCCATCGCATGACCGACGAAAGGAAATCGATTGTGAAACGGACAGCTCTAGCTCTCATTCTCGCCACTGGCCTGACAGCCACTCCGGCGACGGCCCAGGAACAGCATGAGCACGGAGCTCAGGCTGTGGCACAGCAGCAGGATCACGCTGGCCACACGATGCAGGATTCCGACGCTATGGCTGCCCATCGCGAGAAGATGGCTGAAATGCGCGCGCTGATGCAGCAGGCCCACGCGGCGAGCGATCCTGCCGAACGCCAAAGGCTGATGGCCGAGCACCGCACAGCGATGCAGGAACACATGGCGGGCATGATGCAGGGGGACAACGCCGATATGATGGCGGCCTGTCACCAGCGCATGATGATGATGCACGATATGATGAAGCAGATGGCGGCTCACCAGAACATGGCGCAAGACGGTTAGGAGATGGTAGCCGGGCTCTTGCTCGTGCTTAAAGCTGGCCGCCCTCTTAACAAGGCTCTGATATTGGCAAGAGACCCAACCCCCTCATGAGTTAAATTTGGACCCTCACGCGCCGAGGATCACCGCGCTCCATCACGGCAAGAGATGAGGGTTCGCAGAGCATTACAGACACAATAGGTCGCACGACCATCGCCAAGACCGGAACCCGTAGAGAATGAAACGAATGCAATTCATGGCTATTGTAGCTGCCAGCTTGCTCTTCGTCGGACCAGTTCAGGCTCATGGCGACGAAAAGCATGGCGAAGAGACGAGCGCCGCGCCTGCCGCCGCGAATGGCGATGCGCATGACCAGGCGGCCATGGCGCAGATGGGCGACGGCGGAGCGGTCGGCGAGCCCTCAGCCGCGCACGACGAAGCAAGTGGAGGCCATGACGAGGCTGGTGGCCATGCTGATGAGGGCGATTCCGGCGTCATCGCCGCCCTGAAAAAACTGCATCCGGCGACCATCCACTTCCCGATCGCCCTGTTTCTCATGGCTGCTGCCACCGAGTTGTTCGTCATGCGCCGGAAAGATGCAGGGCTTGAGAGCGCGGTGCGCGTACTCGTCCACGGCGGAGCAATCGGCGCAGTCGTCGCAGTCCTGTTCGGATGGATCCACACCGGCCTTTGGTTCGGCGGCGATGCCGTCATGCAGGTCCATCGATGGAACGGGATGCTGATCGCGGTCCTCGGTCTGGCGATGGCCTATCTGGCGAGCCGTGCTTCCGCGAGCCGGACCGCGCTTCGCGCCGCAATCTTTGCCATGGCCGCTCTAGTGCTGGTGCAGGGATTTCTGGGCGGCGAGCTTGCGCACGGTGCCAATCATCTTGGTATCTCCTGGCTTTGAAGGATAGAATGATGCGCAGATCGAATCGGAACGGGTTTGTTGCCCCCCTTGCTGCGGCGGCACTGGGGCTAGGGCTCGCTGCATGTGATCAGACGCAGGACACTTCATCAGAAGCTGAAGCCTTGCCACTGTATACGGCCCCGCCGACCGAGAGCACAGGTCCTGGCGAAGGCGAAAGAGACAACGCTGCCTCTCCCGCTGGAGAGGCCAACACGAACCGGTCGGATGAAGCTGTGACTGCCGGTAGGCAACCAGACCGACCGGCGAGCACTCCGGTAGTAGCGCCGTCACCTGCGGCCACTCCCCCGCCGATGAATGCGAAGCCTAGCGACACACCCGATCCGCATGCGGGCCACAATATGCCGTCCATGCCAGACCATGACATGTCCTCGCTGTACGATCGGGCGGATGGTTCATGACCTGGCGTTTCGCCTTCTGATCGGCCCGAAAACGGCCGACGCTCCTTTCACCTGTCACTACGAATTACATGTCATCGTTTGCCAAAGGCGCTTTATCTCATCTGTCCGATTCTGGGGGTATTGATGGGGGTATTTGCAAGGTGATTCAAAAAGTTGATTAGGTAAATCAGCATGTTATACGCTCCCTATATTTCCCTCCTCCGCTACCATTCCTGGACGATCCATAGAACCGCGCTTCGTCGGGCTGAGACTTGCGGAAAGCTGGTCAGCCCAGGCTTTCCATCAGGAATACCTTGCCCGCAAGCGAACTGTCGGTTGCCGCGCGGGCGAGTATCGCGGCGACGTCTCCGCGCGCTGCTTTCCCGCTCGGGTCGACGTCATCGCCAAGGCGGACATCGCGAGAGCCGTCTTCGTCCGTCAGCGCCACGGGGCGCACGATCGTGTATGACAATCCCGATGCCTTGAGGTGCTCGTCGGCTTCATGCTTTGCCTGCAGGTAATGGGCGAGGTCGGATTCGGGATCAGGGTCTCCGGCGCCAACCGAGCTCAGCATCACGAAGTGGTTCACGCCGCTGCTGGAGGCAATATCGATCAGCCTTTTCGCGCCATCCCTGTCGACCTTGTCGGTCATCTCTTCGCTCGTGTCGCCGCCCGATCCGGCGGCGAAGACTACGATGTCCGCGTCGCGGCAGACTTCGTCGCCCAGCTGGGTCAGGTCTGCTTCTCTCTTCGCGACATCGGCCGGCAGGCGAGACGTATCCGATGAAGATCGGTGCATGGCGATCGGGTTAAGGCCGGCTTCGGCGAGCTGGCGGGTAAGGCGGAGGCCGGTGTTTCCGGTAGAGCCGGCGACAAGAATGTTCATGGAGGACACCTGTGGGTCTGGTGTTGAAAGGGTGCTCTTGCTCGAGCGTTCTTTCATCAACGCAGGCATCGCCCCATTTGTTGCATCTATTTGTCTGTTGGTTAGGTGCCGCTCTTCAATTGGAAGTTCGCAGCGACCCGCGTTCAGTCGCGCTTGCCCTTGGGCGAAGGTTTCGCGCCCCGGTGCGGCTTGCCTGCCTTGTTCGCCGGACGCGGCTTCCTTTCCTTGTTCTTGTCGAACTTCTTGAAAGCGGGCTTTGCCTTCACCTTTGGCGGCCCCGCATTGTCGCGCCCGGGCCGACGGTTGCGATTGGTGCGGGCAACTTCGCGTGGTCCGGTTTCGGAGCGCTCTATGTTCACCGGCTCGTCATCGCTCTCGGCCTGCGCGGAACGTGCGGCGGCCTCGGCAAACTTGTCGGCGATCGGGCGCGGGATCTGGAAGAAGGTTTCGTCCGGTCCGATGCGGATTGCGCCGATCTCGTTGCGGGTGATGTGACCGCGGCGGCATAGCAGGGGCAGGATCCAGCGTGGATCGGCGTTCTGGCGACGGCCAAGGTCCATGCGGAACCATACGGTGTCCTCGAAACCGGGACGATGCCGTTCCTTCTGCGCCTCGCGACGCGCCTCTGGCGTATTGGCGATCAGGTCTTCCGGCTCGGGCATCCTGGCGCGGTGGGCCTGCACCAGCATCGCGGCAATTTCCGCAGGGGTGCGCTCTGCCAGCAGGCGTTCGGCCAGTTCGCGATCCCCGTCATCGACCTCGACCGGCTGCAACAGCGTTTCCAGCAGGCGTTCGCGATCCTTGGCCTTGATGGCATCCCGGTCAGGCGCGTCAATCCATTCGGCCGATACCTTGGCGCCGCGCAGCATCGATTCGACCCGCTTGCGACGCGAGAACGGAACGATCAGCACGGCGGTGCCCTTCTTCCCGGCGCGGCCTGTGCGGCCGGAGCGATGCTGCAAGGTTTCCGCATCGCGCGGAATCTCGACATGGATGACAAGGCTGAGCG
Source organism: Aurantiacibacter zhengii (assembly GCF_003584125.1). GTDB lineage: Bacteria > Pseudomonadota > Alphaproteobacteria > Sphingomonadales > Sphingomonadaceae > Alteraurantiacibacter > Alteraurantiacibacter zhengii. Next base: position 35,567 of record NZ_QXFL01000006.1, on the reverse strand, counting down.
AGGGGAGGTCGATCCCGCGCGCGGCGACATCGGTGGCTACGCACACGCGGGCGCGCCTGTCGCGCAGGGCCTGCAGCGCCTGATTGCGTTCAGACTGCGAATGTTCGCCCGAAAGCGCCACGACGGCAAAGCCGCGTTCCTGCAACGTGGCATGCAGGTGGCGCACCTTCTCGCGCGTGGCGCAGAACAGGATCGCGGTGTCCGCCTCGTGATAGCGCAGCAGGTTGACGGCGGCGTTCTCTACTTCGGGCGGCGATACGGTTACGCACTGGTAGGAGATGTCACCGTGCCCGCGACTGTCGTTGATCGTCGCGATACGCAGCGCGTCGCGCTGGTAACGGCGGGCCAACGCTTCGATCGGCTTTGGCATGGTGGCAGAGAACAGCAACGTGCGGCGCCCTTCCGGGGTCGCATCGAGAATCTCCTCCAGCTCCTCGCGAAAGCCCATGTCGAGCATCTCGTCCGCCTCGTCGAGGACGACGGCCTTCAGGCCCGACAGGTCAAGCGCGCCGCGTTCCAGGTGATCGCGCAAGCGGCCCGGCGTGCCGACGACGATGTGCGCGCCAGAGCGGAGGGCCTTGCGCTCTGCCTGCGGGTTCATACCGCCTACGCATGTGGCGATGCGGCCGCCGGCCTTGGCATAGAGCCAACCCAGTTCCCGGCTGACCTGCAAGGCGAGTTCGCGCGTTGGCGCGATCACGAGGGCAAGAGGTCCCTCGGCAAAGGGCATCCGCTCGCTGTCGCCCAGCAATTCGCCGGCCATGGCAAGGCCGAAGGCGATGGTCTTGCCAGAGCCGGTCTGGGCGGACACGACGAGATCGCGTCCGTCTGCCTTTGCATCAAGGACTTCGGCCTGAACCTGCGTGGCAGAGGAATAGCCCTTCTCGGTGAGGGCAGCTTCCAGGCTGGGGGGTAGGGGAGGGAAATTCATGGCACGGCCTGTCGATAGAGTAGAGGTGCGCCAGATCGCTGCGGGCGGCGAAATGTCTCTTGGAGAATGGAGCGCAGGCGCAAGTCAGTTTGCGCACTCGCGGCCCCCATAGGGAAGGATTATGCTTTTGGCTTGTGAAATTTTACGCCGTGTCCTTGCCCTTGTAATGTAAAACCCCCTTGTTAGACCGGCAGCGATGACATCCTTGCCCTCTCCGCCCGATATTTCTGCGCTTCAGGCTGACCGGCCTGTGTCGCTGTTCCTCGACTTCGACGGGACGCTTGTCGACCTTGCCCCGACACCGGACGGGATCGACGTTCCCGATCATCTTGCCCGCAGCCTGCACGCGCTTGCCGACCGAATGGAAGGGCGACTCGCGCTGGTAAGCGGGCGAGCCATTTCCGATCTGGAAAAGCATCTCGGGCCGGTGAAACTGGCGTGCGCCGGATCACACGGCAGCGATTGTCGCGGCGCCGATGGCATCAACATCGGCAAGGTGCCCGAGGGCTTGCCGCCGAAGCTGCTGGCCGAAGTTGCCGAATTCGCGCAGGAAACCGGCTTCGCGCTGGAGGACAAGCCTCACGGCGCGGCGCTCCATTACCGCTCCGATCCCTCGCTGGAGGACAAGGGCCTGGCCTTTGCGGAGCGGGTGGCGAAGGAGGGCGATCTCGACATCAAGCGCGGCAAGTGCGTGATTGAACTGGTGGGGCGCGGGGCGAATAAAGGATCGGCCCTGCGCGCCTTCATGGACTGCGCGCCGTTTGCTGGAACCATGCCCGTATTCGTAGGCGATGACATTACCGACGAGGATGGCATGCGGGCCGCACATGACATGGGCGGTTTTGGCGTGATCGTGGGCGATCGCGAGCCCACCTGCGCCAAATACGGCCTTGCAACCCCTGCTGCGGTGCACCATTGGTTGGGGCTGTGACAGCACATCAAAGCGATCTCGACCTCTGGCCCATCGGCAACTGCCAGGTTTCCGGCCTTATCGACAACCGTGGCGGAATAGTCTGGGGTTGTGTCCCCCGAGTAGACGGCGATCCGACTTTCTGCGCCCTGCTGAACGGCGATTCGCAGGACGTAGGCGTCTGGCGGTTCGAACTGGAAGGCCAGGTCTCCTCTTACCAGGAATATATCCGCAACACGCCGATCCTGCTCACGCGGCTTGAATCGAAAGACGGTAGCATGGTGGAAGTGCTGGACTTCTGCCCGCGCTTCGAACGGTCGGGCCGCATGTACCGGCCGGTCGCCTACGCCCGCATCGTGCGGCCTGTCGCGGGCAACCCTCGCATCAAGGTCGTGCTGAAGCCGATGAAGAATTACGGCGCCGAGGTCGCGGAGACGACCAGCGGTACCAACCACATCCGCTATCTTACGCAGGGGCAGGCGCTGCGGCTGTCCACCGATGCGGCGGTTGGCTACATCCAGGACGGGCGAACCTTCCGCATCGAGGAAGACACGCATTTCTTCCTCGGCCCGGACGAGCCGTTTGTCGGCAACCTGCGCGAACAGGTGCGCCGCATGGAGCAATCGACGCGCAGCTATTGGCAGAATTGGTCCCGCAGCCTTGCGACGCCCTTCGAGTGGCAACAGGAAGTCATCCGCGCCGCCATCACGCTGAAACTGTGCCAACACGAGGAAACCGGCGCGATTGTCGCCGCGCTCACCACCTCGATACCGGAGGCTCCGCACAGCGAGCGAAACTGGGACTATCGCTACTGCTGGATCCGCGATTCCTATTACACGGTGCAGGCGCTGAACCGGCTGGGCGCGCTGGACGTGCTGGAGAAATACCTGGGGTATCTGCGCAATATCGTGGATTCGGCCAAGGGCGGGCAGATCCAGCCCCTTTACTCCGTAATGGGCGTGGCCGAGCTGAACGAGACGACGGCCAGCTGGCTGGCGGGCTATCGCGACATGGGGCCGGTGCGCGTGGGCAATGCCGCCTACAAGCAGGTGCAGCACGACTGCTATGGCCAGATTGTGTTGCCGACGGTGCAGGGGTTCCTGGACAAGCGGCTGCTGCGCATGGCGGACGACCGCGATTTCGAAAGCCTGGAACAGGTTGGCGAAATGGCGTGGAAGATGCACGACCAGCCCGACGCAGGCCTGTGGGAATTCCGCACTCGGCAGGAGGTCCACACATATTCCGCCGTAATGAGCTGGGCGGCCTGCGACCGCCTCGCGACCGCGGCGCACTATCTGGGCAAGGAAGACCGCGAAAGCTTCTGGCGCGACCGCGCCAACACGATCGCGGCGACCATCGAGGACAAGGCTTGGAAGGGCAACGGAGAGGGTGGTCACTACGGTGCCAGCTTCGAAAGCGACTACCTTGATGCAAGCCTTCTGCAACTCCTGGAATTGCGCTTCATCGATCCGGCCGACGGCAAGTTCCTTTCTACCTTCGAGATGATCGAGCGCGACCTGCGACGCGGCGAGCACATGCTTCGCTATGCGGCGGAGGATGATTTCGGGGCCCCCGAAACGGCGTTCAACATCTGCACTTTCTGGCTGATCGAGGCGCTGGCGCTGATGGATCGCAAGGACGAGGCGCGTACGCTATTCTGCGCCATGCTGGACCATCGGACCGGCTCGGGCCTGCTTTCGGAAGACATGGACTTCGAAACGGGCGAACTGTGGGGGAACTTCCCGCAAACCTACTCGCTGGTTGGTATAATCAATTGCGCCTCGTTGCTTTCGAAAAGCTGGAATACCGTACGTTAGGAGGCTTGAATGCCGCGTCTTGTTGTCATCTCGAACCGTGTCGCCGTTCCCAAGGCACGCGGGGTCGCTGGGGCACAGGGCGGACTTGCGGGGGCGTTGAATGCCGCACTGAAAGCGAACGGCGGCATCTGGTTCGGCTGGTCCGGACAGGAATGCGACGAATTCAGCGGATCGATCAACTACGTAAAATCGTCCGACGGCGTAACCACGGCGACGATTGACCTCGAGCATCAGGATATCGAGGAATATTACAACGGCTACGCCAATTCCACGCTATGGCCGCTGCTGCATTACCGCATAGACCTGACCCAATACGAACGTGAATTCGGCAAGGGTTACGAGCGCGTCAACGAGCGTTTCGCCGACAGCGTACTGCCCCTGATCGACAAGGGCGATGTGGTCTGGGTCCACGATTATCATCTGATGCCGCTGGGTGAGCGGCTGCGCTCCATGGGCGTGGACAACCGGATGGGCTTTTTCCTGCACACGCCGTGGCCGCCGACAAACCTGTTCGTTTCGCTGCCCTATCACGAGCGGCTGGTGAAGGCGCTGTTGCACTACGACTTGCTTGGCTTCCAGTGCGACACCTGGCTGGACAGCTTCCTGCACTATTGCTGGAAGGAACTGGGCGCCGAGGTCGATTACGAAACCGGCGAAATCACGCTGGACGGTCGCACGACCCTGGCGCGCGCCTATCCCATCGGCATCGACTACGAATTCTTCATCGCGAAGGGCAATACCGGCGAAGCCCGTCAGGCGGGCCAGCGACTGCTTTCCTCCACGCGGCATCGCACCGCGATGATCGGGGTCGATCGCCTCGACTATTCCAAGGGCCTGCCGGAAAGGCTCGACGGTATTTCCCGCTTTTTCGACCGGCACCCCGACCGCGTGCGTGACCTTGTCTTCATTCAGATCGCACCGCCCAGTCGGGAGGATATCGGCAGCTATCAGAAGATCCGCGAGACGCTGGAACAGAAGGCGGGACAGATCAACGGAGCGCGTTCCGATGTAGACGTTGTGCCCGTCCGCTACGTCAACAAGGGCTATCCGCAGGAAGAGCTGTTCGGCTTCTACCGCGCGGCCAAGATCGCGCTGGTTACACCGCTGAGAGACGGCATGAACCTGGTCGCCAAGGAATATATTGCTGCCCAGGACCCCGACGATCCCGGCGTGCTCATCCTGTCACGCTTCGCCGGGGCAGCCCAGCAGCTCGATTGCGACGGGCAGGGCGCTTTGCTCATCAACCCGCACAGTTCGGATGATATCGCCCACAACATTCGCCTGGCGCTGGATATGCCGCTGGAAGAGCGCAAGGCGCGCTACGAAAAGCTGATCGTCAGCGTGCGCGAAGAGAACGTGCAACGCTGGACAGAGAACTTCATCAGCGACCTCGCCGAGGACGCTGCCTGAGACCGCGAAAGCCCCGCAGACGTTAGATCGTGGCGAACAGGGCGCGTACCGCGAGGTAGGCGAGGGCAAGGGTCGATAATACGAACAGCGTAAAGCGTACCGGAAGCGTGTTCACCAGCGCCTGCCACAGCGAGTGGACAATTCGCAGCCCGGTATAGACCCATGCGGCTATCACCGTGTCATGCGCGGAACCTGCAATCGCGAGGATGACGACAACCGCGTAGAACAGCGTCGGCTGTTCCATCAGGTGCGTATAATTGTGCGCTTTCCAGTTAACCTCGTCCGGGATGCGGCCTTCCAGGTCCTGCCCGCGCGCGCCGGGCTTCGCCTTGCCGAGCCCTGCGCCGCCACCGCCGCCTTTGCCCATCCTGGCCATCGCAGGGAACCGGGTGAGGGCCATCCATACCAGCATCACGATCGACCAGACGATCAGGACGGCAGCGGGTGCGAGTATCTGGGTATTCATCGTAAAGCCTCTCCCTGTCTCCGGTTCGAAGACTGTGCGGCACTAATTAGATTGTCAATTGAAACGCAATTCGGCGAAGGTGATATCTACGACAGGATTTGCGCGAACTGCTGCGGGTCCACGTTCCCGCCCGACAGGATGATAACGGTCGTGCCATCGAGGTCGGCCTTACCCGATATTGCCGCCGCCAGCGCCACCGCGCCGCCCGGCTCCAGTACAAGGCGCAGGTGGGTAAAGGCAAAGCGCTGCGCTTCCCGCACCTCGTCCTCCGACACCCGCAGGCCATACTGGCATAGCTCCTTCAACACGGCGAAGTTGATCGCACCCGTCTGGAAGGTCTGCAACGCGTCGCAGGCGGTGGCCGGGGGAGAGGGCTTAACCGACTGGATTTCGCCCGTTTCGATCGAGCGGCACACGTCGTCCCAGCCCTCGGGCTCCACCGGCACTACCAGCGCTTCGGGGCAGGCGAGTGCGAGGCCGGCAGAAAGGCCACCACCGCCGCAACACGCGAGGATGCGGGTTGGCTGCGCAGCACCTTGGGCGGCCAACTGCTCCAGTACTTCCACCCCGGCGCTGCCCTGTCCCTCGATCACCCAAGGGTCGGCGAAGGCATGGACGTAAGCCGCGCCCTTTTGCGCTGCAAGCGCTTGCGCGATCTCCTCCCGGTTCTCGGTCATCCGGTCGTAGGTGACAACCTGAGCGCCGAGTTCGCGCGTGCGGCCGAGTTTGATGGGTGGGGCATCCTGCGGCATCACTATGGTTGCCTCTATCCCCAACCGTTTCGCGGCCCAGGCCACGCCCTGTGCGTGGTTGCCACTCGATACCGCGACAACGCCGGCTGCGCGTTCGGCCTCGTCCAGCGCGCTCAGCCTGTGCCAAGCTCCGCGTATCTTGAAGGCCCCTACGGGTTGCAGGCATTCCGCCTTTATCCAGACCAGTGAATTGCCAATCTCGAGTGGAATCAACGGGGTTGAAGGCAGGATCGCGGCCATCTTCGCGGCGGCTTGAAGGACCCCTTCGCGGGTGGGCATTCTTTGTGGCTGTGCTTCGCTCATCGCCGCGTTATTACGGCTTTACCAAAACGACGCCAGCACCTAATGGCGCGCGCCGCGCGTCTGCGGAACCGACGCACCCTATCTCCCGTTATCGGGGGGTGTACGGACAGGAGAATTTAAAAGAATGAGCGACAGCAAGATCAACGATACGCGCAAGAAGGAACTGCTTTCCACCCAGGTCGAACATATCGACATCACCAGTTTCGACGCCCGTCCCATCATCGATTCGATGAAGAAGATGAGCTTCACCAGCCGCGATCTTGCGAACGCCACGGGCATCTACAACCAGATGCTGGAAGACAAGGATTGTACCATCTTCCTCGTCATCGCCGGTTCCACCAGCGCGGGCGGCTGCATGGATGCCTATGCCGAACTGGTCCGTTCCAACATGGTGGACTGCGTGGTGGCGACAGGCGCGACAATCGTCGACATGGATTTCTTCGAAGGTCTGGGCCACAAGCATTACCAGGCGCTGGAAGTGCCCGACGACGATACGCTGCGCAGCCTCTATATCGACCGGATCTACGATACCTACATCGATGAAGAGCAATTGCAGGACTGCGACTTCACGATCAACAAGATCGCCAACTCGCTGGAACACCGGGGCTATTCGAGCCGCGAATTTATCCGCGAAATGGGCAAATATCTGTGCGAGCATGGCAAGAAGGAGAACAGCCTCGTCAAGCTGGCTTATGAGCATGACGTGCCGATTTTCTGCCCCGCTTTCGTCGACAGTTCCGCCGGGTTCGGCCTTGTGAAGCACCAGGTCGACCAGATGGAGAAAGGCGAGGGCTACATGATGATCGACGCTATCGCCGATTTCCGCGAACTGACCCAGATCAAGATCGAGGCCGGGGAGTCCGGCCTGCTGATGGTCGGCGGCGGCGTGCCGAAGAACTTCATCCAGGATACCGTCGTTTGCGCCGAAATCCTCGGGCACGAAGACGTGTCGGTCCACAAGTATGCCGTGCAGATCACAGTAGCCGACGTGCGCGACGGTGCATGCTCTTCTTCCACGCTTCAGGAAGCGGCAAGCTGGGGCAAGGTCAACACCGGGATCGAGCAAATGGTGTTCGCCGAAGCCGGTTCGGTCATCCCTCTGCTGGCCAGTGATGCCTACCACCGCGAACACTGGAAAAACCGCGACAAGCGCCGCTGGGCGAAGCTGTTCGAACAGAGCTAAGACTCGCCAAGGGGGGCGCCAATGGAAAGCTTTTGGGAGCTTGCCTTCAATGAGCCGATGACTGACGGTTCGATCGCAGTCATCGGCATATTGCTTGGCCTGGTTTCGGGTATCGTTGGCTATCTTCTGGTCAGCAGGCCCGCAGCGATGCGGGCCTTGCGGGTCGAGCGCTCCCAGGCTTACCTGCAACTGGAAATCGCCTCCATCGATACCTTCCGTTTCCGGGCGGAATATGCCTATGCCATCCAGTGGTCCCTGACCGGCAGCAATCCAAAGAGACTGAACACGGGCATGCTCGCGGAGCAGGTCGACCAGTATTATTTCCAGTGCCTCAACCTGTTCGAGGTTGCGAGCAGGTTCCGGAAAGCCAAGATCATCGCCCCGGAAATCTATGCGAGCTGGGTCGCATGGTTCTTCGAGGCTCTCGAAGTGCGCTATTTCCGCGAAAATTGGCAGGATAACTATCACGACAACTACACACGCGAACTCCAGCGCATTTTCGATGGCGGGATAGCGCTTTTCGAACACTACGGCCTGCGGAATTACAATTCTGGATCGGAAGAGAATGATCACCCGGATGATATCAAGGAAAAGCTTCAGGCAGCGCGGGACGCGTTCTACCGTCACGTCGCCTGGGTGGTGCCTTGCGCGATGATCGGCGAGTGGCTTGCACAATCTGATCAGTCATCATCGGATGATCGACTGGCGCACCGCTTCTACCGTCGGCGTCACAAGCTCAGCTCTCCACAAACCGATATTGACATGATCGCGGACAAGGCATGATGGCTCGATCCGAAAACGGGATGGATTGGCGTTGGAACGATGCGACCGACGCTCGCGACGCAGCAACTTTCGCCGCTTCGGTCGTCCGGCTGTCCACCGACTACATAAGTCATGGCGAAATCCAGACCGGCCTCAGTCCGGACGGGCAACGCTGGGCGGATAACCTTGCAGAGCTTTACGCGGCCGACTTCGCCGAGCCAGATGACCGCGACATGCTGGTGGGGCGTGATGCCGAAGGAACAGTTTGCGCATTCCTGGTCATTGCCTGGGAATCATCGGCGCGGCGCGAATTTGCCGTGATCGAGGACATGGCCGTCGCCCCGCAGCTGCGCGGGAAGGGTGTCGGGAGCGAGTTACTCGCACTCGCGCTGGAACGCATCCGCCAGCGTGGTATCGAATGGGTGTTTCTCGAGAGCGGGGTGGCCAACGAGGCGGCCCATCGCTTTTTCGAACGCGAAGGATTCAACACCGTCAGCCATGTGTTCGCGCGCAAGCTTGGCAGCTAGCGCTCTACCTCGTTCAACTGCGCGCACAGGTCGGCCATGGCCATGAACTGGCTGACGCAGGTTTCCACCATCTCCCGATCACGGTTGTGATCCAGCGAACCGCTTTCGAACATGTTCTCGCTCTTCAGCACGATGGTCAGTTCGCCGTCCTTGAACAGTGTCTTGATGTCCTTGCCGCGAAAGGCATTCTCCAGCGCAATCAGCCGCTCGATATAGGTTGGATGCACGAGGTATCGCGCCTCGGTCTGGTCGCTGGTGAACACCGTGAAGGCATCTTCGAAATCGGGATGAACCATGTCGGCCTTGTCCAGAACCTGACCATCGACTTTCAGCCTGTCCTTCTCTCCGAAAAACAGCAGCTTGGTGTGACGACCCGCACGCTCCACTAGCGTTGTCGCATGGAACTGCCGGGAAAAGCCGATCGTGATTACCGGACCGCGAAATACCGTGACCCAGTGCCTGTTCTTCCCGCTGCCGCGACGCTCCTCCAGGTGCGCTTCGTGGAGCGTGAAGGGCTTGCCGGCCATTTCACCCTGCCAGAGGTCCTCGAAATTGCTCCGGTCGAAGCTCGGTAACATCTTGTGCGCCCTGGCGCGTGCAAAGCCGTGACCGGCGTCGCAATCGTGCTGGTAATCCAGCCCCAGCGCCTGCGCGATGGCGGCGTTTATGCCCGACTTGGTCTGCTTCTTCGCCTTGTTGATCGGGATGCGGCTCCACCACAGGGCGCCCATGGTGATGACGGCGGTTATGAAAAAGCGGACGTCACCCAGCGGCGCGAACCATACGAATCCCAGTATGGGAAGGGCCACAACCGCGCAGATGAAGTAACGGTTTCGCGTGCTCGCCTTGGCGTCCTCTCGCACCGCGATCTGGCCGTGAAGGAACTGACCGAGGCCGCCAGCCATAAGATCGTTTACGTCCGGCCGTTCGATCATCTGTTTCCCCCGCTCGCCCGAATCCCGTTGCGTTTGGCCCGTTCCATGGCACACAACTCTTTAACAAGGGTAGGTTAGGGGGACATCATGGAATTGATACTCGCAATCGTCGTCATCGTGCTTTTGCTGCTGGTGCTGGTGGGCATCTACAACCGACTGGTGGCATTGCGTCAGAACGTGAATCAGGGCGTCGCCGATATCGATGCACAATTGCGCCAGCGGCACGACCTGATCCCCAATCTCGTCAACACGGTGAAGGGTTATGCGGGGCATGAGCAGGACACGCTCGAGCAAGTGATTACCGCGCGCAACACGGCGGCGCAGGGTTCGATCAATTCGGGCGACGAGGCGCAACTGCGCATGGCGCTGGACCGGTTGCTGGCGCTGGGCGAGGCCTATCCCGACCTGAAGGCAAGCGCCAACTTCCAGGAATTGCAGCGCGAACTGGCGGACGTGGAAGACAAGCTGGCCGCGTCCCGCCGCGCACTGAACGCTGCCGTTTCGCGTTACAACACCGGCCGCGAAAGCTTCCCCGCCGTACTCTTCGCCAGCGCGATGGGCTTCCAGCAGGCCGATTTTCATCGGCTGGACGACAGCGAAAAGGGCGTGGTGGACAAGGTTCCCAACGTGCAATTCGAAAGTTGAGATCGCACTAGGGAACGGTCTGTCTGAATTCACTTGCAATTCACCCTATCGGGCTTAAATGCGCGCTTCCGCTGCCCCAAGGGATTCCCACCGCAAGGCAGCTTCTTGTCGGTAACGTCGTTAGGGGGTCCCTTGAATTGCTCCAGTATCCTGATGCCAAGGCTGTAGTCCGCGCTCTCGAGCCGGATGAACCCGTGACACTTCTGCGTCCGCACGCAGCATCGCGCGCGGCCCGATTCTTCACCCAGAAGTTTCCGGGCAAGGCGATGTATGCCGTGAAGGCGAATCCATCTCCCGATCTCATCCGCATCCTGTGGGACGCGGGTGTGACGCACTATGACGTCGCCTCCATCGCCGAAGTGCGCATGGTGCGCGACACCCTGCCTGAAGCCACGCTGTGCTTCATGCACCCCGTGAAGACGAAGCGTGCGGTGCGCGAGGCCTATTTCGAGCATGGGGTGAAGACCTACAGCCTCGACACGCTGGACGAGTTGGCGAAGATCGTCGAGGCGACCACGGATGAGAGCGGCAAGGCCGCGAGTGACCTTAACCTGCTGGTGCGTCTGCGCGTATCCTCCGAACATTCGGAGCTGTCGCTGGCTGCCAAGTTCGGGGTCGATTTGGTCGATGCCGCGCCGCTGCTGCAGGCGACCCGCCAGCACTGCGATGCGCTGGGTATCTGCTTCCACGTGGGTAGCCAGGCGATGACGCCGTTCGCCTATGTACAGGCGCTGGAGCGTGTGCGCGCCGCCATCGTCGAAGCTGCCGTCACCGTGGACATTATCGATGTCGGCGGTGGTTTCCCCAGCATCTATCCCGATCTCGATCCGCCTGCGCTGGAGGACTACTTCCAGTTGATCCACCAGCATTTTGAGGCCCTGCCGATTTCCTATTCGGCGGAGCTTTGGGCAGAGCCGGGCCGGGCGCTGTGCGCGGAATATTCCTCGATTATCGTTAAGGTGGAAAAGCGTCGCGGGGACGAGCTGTACATCAACGATGGTGCCTATGGCGCCCTGTTCGATGCGGCTCACGTGGCGTGGCGTTTCCCCGTTGCGGCCCTGGAAGACGATCTGCGCAACCCGCTTGCAGAGTTCTCTTTCTACGGACCGACCTGCGACGATGCGGACTTCATGAAGGGCCCCTTCATGCTGCCCGAGGATATCCAGGCCGGCGACTATATCGAGATCGGCATGCTGGGCGCCTATGGCGCGGCGATGAAGACCAGCTTCAACGGTTTCGGCGCGAGCGAGGCCGTGCAGGTGGCAGACGAGCCGATGCACAGCCTCTACCGCGGTGACCGGCCCGATCCGCGCAGCAGCGACAACGTGGTGAGCCTGCGCTGAGCGGGCTCACCATCGATTTTCTCTTTTCAAACGACGGTGTAATCCCGGCGCGAACCGATCAGCCTCGCTGCACGGTTACCTGCATGAATTGCGGCTGGCTTCTGGGGCCGTCGCCCAGCATCGAATTGGGATAGTTGCCCGGGGGCAGGGATGTAAGCGGCATCCCGGCAGCAGCCAGCACGTAGGGCGATACGCGGTGCCGGGTGCACAGGCCGCCGGATCCGTCGCTGATCAGCGGTGTCTCGAACTCTACGCCGATCGTCGCATCCTGGCTGCGGCGTACCTTGCATACGACGAGTTGTCCGCCGCCAAGGTCCAGCACCAGCCCCGAGCCCACGGGCACGCCGACCAAGCCTTCGATACGGCTGCCGGTCTTGCTCAGGTCGCGCATCACCGCCTCGTAGCGATGGTCTTCGTGGATCACACCTATGCGGCGGAACACGCTGCGGCGTTCCGGGCGATAGGTATCGGGGCCACTGGGCTCAATCTTGTATCCGCCGCTGGCGATTTCCTGGAGGATTTCTTCCTGCGGGCGCGCCTTGGAATAGATCCACCCCTGAATGTATTTCGCACCCTTCATCGTCACGAGGTCGAACTGGTCGAACGCCTCGACACCTTCCACCGTAACATCCATGCCCAGCGCATCCGAAAGACCGATGATGGCGGAGATGATCTTGGCGCTGTTCTGGTCTTTCTGGGTGCAGCTATCGACGAAGCTCTTGTCGACCTTCAGCTTGTCGAAGGGAGCAGAGCGCAGGTAGCTGAGCGACGAATAGCCTGTACCGAAATCATCGAGCGCCAGGCGGACGCCAAGCTGCTTCAGCGCGTTAAAGGTCTTTTCGGTGGTCTCCAGATCGCCCACGAAGACGGTTTCTGTGAGTTCAAGCTCCAGGCGGTCTGGATCGATACCGGTTTCGGCCAGCGCCTGCGTGACGACCGTTACAAAGCCCTTGTTGGCGAACTGCTTGGCAGAAACATTCACCGCAACACGCACAGCTTCCGGCCATTGCATCGCATCTTCGCAGGCGCGGCGGATGGCCCATTCGCCAATGCGGTTGATCATGTCCGAATCTTCGGCGACAGGAATGAAGTGCATCGGCGGAATATTGCCCTTTTCGGGATGTTCCCACCGCATCAATGCCTCGAAACCGACGATAGCGTTGTCCTTGGTGCGAACTACGGGCTGGTAATGCAGCTTCAGCTGGTCATTCTCCAGCGCCTCCCGCAGGTCGTCCAGCATGATCTGGCGTTCCTGCTCGACGTCCTTCAGTTCCGCCGAATAGAAGCGGTACATGCCGCGCCCGCCATTCTTCGCGGCGTAAAGCGCGAGGTCGGCGGAGCGGGTGAGTTCGTCGCGCTCCAGCCCGTCGTAGGGCGCAATGGAAATGCCGACGGAGCAACCGATGATCGCCCGCTTTCCATCCACCTGATATGGTGACGAGAGCATCTGGATGATCTTGTCGGCGAGTTCCCCCAGATCGCCGCGATCGTCCATGTCGGGGAGGATGACCTGGAATTCGTCACCGCCCAGGCGACCGATTTCGCCGCGGTTGGCGATGACGGCCCGCAGGCGGTCGCCGACCTGGCGGAGCAGGTCGTCGCCAGCTGGATGGCCCATGGTGTCGTTGACGTATTTGAACTTGTCGAGATCGAGCAGCATCAGCGCACAGGCGCGCTTGGCAGTCCTGTACGCACCGAGCGTGGAATCCAGCCGACGATCCATGCGATGACGGTTGGCGAGGCCGGTCAGCGCATCGTATTCGGCCATGCGCGAATCTTCCAGCTTGCGCTGAAAGGCAACGGTGATGTCCTTGGCGCTGCCACGATAACCCTGGAAAGAGCCGTCCGGGCCCACTTTCGGATGGCCGGAGAGGGCCCACCATCGTGGTTTCTCGCTATTTCCGGTGAAGCGCACCACGAGGTCCGAGAGCCTGTTGTGAGCCGAAAGCTGGAAGTTCAGCGGGCGATCGGACTTTTCTTCGGGGTTGTCGCGGTCGATCTCGAACAGCGCAACGAGCGGCTGCCCCAGCAGATCGCGCGCATCGCGGCCCAAGCACTCGATGGCCTTGTCGGAAAGGTAGATCAGGCGACCGTCTGCATCGCTGGCCCAGATCCAGCCGATGCCGGCCTGTTCGAAGTCGTCCAGCACCTCTCGGCGCAGGGCTTCGCTGCCTTTCTCCCGTCCTCCGGCAAAACCCTTAAGGAGGCTCGTAACCGCCATCTCACTCCATCACGCATCATGCAGGGCCGATAGTCCGGCCTCGCATCAGCTTTGGCGTGCAATGGTAAATATGGCCCTAATTCATGCCGCGTTCGCGCCCGCAGACGGGCAGGCGATCAAGCCGCTTCGCGCAGTTCCAGGTCCAGCCGGTCCCAGATTTCCAACAGCGCATCGGCCAGTTCGTCCATCATCGCGGCGGAGTGGGCAGGGCCGGGGGTGAAGCGCAGGCGCTCCGTGCCGCGCGGCACTGTGGGGAAGTTGATCGGCTGTACGTAGACGCCGTATTCCGCCAGCAGGATATCGCTGATCTTCTTGGCGCGCACCGGATCGCCCACCATCAGCGGTACGATGTGAGTGGTGGAATCCATCACCGGGAGGCCCTTTGCCCGCAGCTTTTCCTTCAGCATGGCTGCGGCAGCCTGCTGGCCTTCGCGCTCCACGCTGCTTTGCTTCAGATGGCGGACGGAGGCGAGCACGCCAGCGACCAGAACGGGGCTGAGCGAAGTGGTGAAGATGAAGCCGGGCGCATAAGAGCGGATGCAATCGATTACTCGCTTGCTGGCAGCGACATAGCCACCCATCACGCCGAATGCCTTGCCCAGCGTGCCCTCGATCAGGTCAATGCGGTGCGCGGCATTGTCCCGCTCCGAAATGCCGCCGCCACGCTCTCCGTACATGCCCACGGCGTGGACTTCGTCGATATAGGTGAGGGCGTTGTATTTCTCGGCCAGGTCGCAGATCGCATGGATCGGTGCCACGTCGCCATCCATCGAATAGACGCTCTCGAACGCGATCAATTTGGGCGTCTCGGGATTTTCCGCGGCTAGCAGCTGTTCCAGATGCTCGACATCGTTGTGGCGGAAAACACGCTTCTCGCAGCCAGAGTTGCGAATGCCGGCGATCATGCTGGCGTGGTTCAATTCATCGGAGAAAATGATGCAGTCCGGCAGCAGCTTGGCCAGCGTGGACAGCGTCGCATCGTTGGACACGTATCCGCTGGTGAACAGCAGCGCGGCTTCCTTGCCGTGCAGGTCAGCAAGTTCCTGCTCCAGCTGGATGTGATAGTGGGTGTTGCCACCGATGTTGCGCGTGCCGCCCGAACCCGCGCCGACATCGTGCAGCGCCTCTTCCATGGCGGCGACAACCTTGGGATGCTGACCCATGGCGAGGTAGTCGTTGGAGCACCACACCGTGATCGGCTTCGGGCCGTTGTGTCCGGCAAAACAGCGCGCGTTGGGGAAGGCACCCTTATTGCGCAGGATGTCGATAAAGACGCGGTAACGCCCCTCGGAATGCAGGCGGTCGATGGCCTGGTCGAAGATCTGGTTATAGTTCAGCGTACCTGTCCAAGCTGCACCGCTGTTGGAATCGCGGCCGTCTCTGGGGGCGGATTTAGTCAATCCCGACTGGATTTTGAAGCACGAAGTTTGCGACCGATTCGCATTAAAGTGGCTGAATTCTCCCGATTCCGTACCGTCTGAGACCGCCGAGAAGAGGCGCGCTATCTTGTTCATTACCCGTCACAATCGCAAAGTTATCGTCCTGCCGGTCGAATGACTGGCCCTGCGTCAGGTAGGCGATGCGACGGGCGATTCCTTGCGCTCCATCAATAAAGTGCACTTTGTTTTCGAATGCGGCGGCCAGTTCGTCCTGCACCAGCGGGAAGTGCGTGCAGGCAAGTACCACGGTGTCGGTAGCGTCCCCGCCGGGCTGACCGCGCAGCCCTTCAGCTGCGCGGGTGAAGATGGCGGGGTCGGGCGTTCCGCCGCGCAGTTTCAGTTCCGCCGCTTCTACCAGTTCGGGCGCGGCATGGCGCAGCAGCAGCTTGCCCTGGGCGAATTCCGCCTCGAGATTGTCGACATAGGCCTGGCGGATCGTGGCCGCCGTACCCAGCAGGCCGATGGTGCCGGTCTGCGTCATCGCGGCAGCAGGCTTGATAGCGGGCACTGTGCCGACGATGGGCGTTTCCAGCACATCGCGAACCATGCCCAGCGCGATGGTGCTGGCGGTGTTGCAGGCAATGCAGATCAGGCGCGGGTGGAACCTTTCGGCAAGGCGCCCCAGTAGGCCGGCGACGCGCGCGGCGACTTCGGCTTCCGTCTTCGGGCCGTAGGGTATTCCGGCAAGGTCGGCGGCATAGATCACCGGAGCGTGGGGCAACTGTTTTTGCAGTTCGGCAAGGACCGTCAAGCCGCCAAAACCGGAATCGAACAGCAGGATGGGGGAGGCAGGTTGCACGTCCAAGACAAACTCCGTTCGGGCTGGATCCATTCACAAGCTCAGGACATGCTTGTCGCGGCGCGGTACTTCACTTACGCGCCCAACTAGAGGAAAAGGCAGCCCTTCGACAAGCATGGGGCGAACGGTTATGGGGCATTGATGGACCAGAGTCTGGGATTACTGCTGGGATATGCCTTCGGCTCCATCCCCTTCGGCCTGTTGCTGGCCAAGGCGGGCGGAAAGGGGGATATCCGTTCGATCGGCAGCGGCAACATCGGCGCAACCAATGTGCTGCGGACGGGCTCCAAGAAGCTGGCAGCCGCAACCTTGCTGCTGGACCTTGCCAAGGGACTGGTGCCGGTACTGCTGGCTAGGGCGCTGTTCGATCAGCCCGCTGCCATGCCGGAAGCCGCGTGGGGCGCGGTGCCCCTTGCAGCCCTGGGCGCGGTGCTGGGCCATTGCTTCCCAGTTTGGCTCGGCTTTAAGGGAGGCAAGGGGGTTGCCACGAACGCAGGCGTCAGTTTCGGCCTGGGGTGGCCCATCGGTCTGGCCTATGCCGCGGTGTGGATCGCGACGCTGGCGATATTCCGCATCTCTTCTGTCGCCGGGATGAGTGCGGTCGTGGCTGCTGCATTGGCGGCCGGGCTCTTGGGCTATGTGCACTTCGTCCCGGTCCTGGTTATTGTCGCCGTGCTGATCGTCTGGCTGCACCGCGCCAACATCGGCCGCCTGATGCGCGGAGAGGAGCCGAAGGTCGGCAGCAAGTCGTGACTGCGCCCTCGCTGACCCAGGACGAGGCATTTGCCCGTATCCGCTTGCTGCGCTCGGCCAATATCGGTCCGGTCAGCTATGCCCAGTTGCTGAAACGCTTCGGCAACGCGCGCGATGCTGTGGAGGCTTTGCCGGACCTCGCCGCTCGCGGTGCGAAGCGTAACTACAAAGCCGCCCCGCGCGACAGGATCGAAAAAGAAGTGCAAGCCGCACGCAAGGCAGGCGCGCGTTACCTGTTCCATGACCAGCCGGACTATCCAGCCAATCTGGCAGCGCTGGACGGTGCACCGCCAATCGTCACCATGCGCGGCGATCTTTCGCTGGCGTCGCGCCCCTGTGTCGCGATGGTCGGCGCACGCAACGCCTCTGCCGCGGCGGTGAAGCTGGCGCGAGACTTTGCGCGGGAATTGGCAGCGGAAGGGTTCGTGGTCGTCTCGGGCCTTGCCAAGGGCATCGACGGGGCCAGCCACGAGGGGGCATTTCCGCACACAATTGGCGTGATCGCCAGCGGCATCGACATTGCCTACCCCCCGCAGCATGCGAAATTGCAGGAGCAGATCGCCAGCGAGGCGCTGCTGATCGCAGAGGAACCGCCCGGCACGGAGCCGCGCGGCCAGCAATTTCCAAAGCGCAACCGCATTATTGCAGGCCTCGCGGTTGGCACGCTGGTGGTGGAGGCCGCGCCGAAGTCCGGCTCGCTCATCACCGCACGGCTGGCGGGCGAGGCGGGCCGCGAAGTCATGGCCATCCCCGGCCACCCTGCCGATGCCCGGTCCCACGGCTGCAACCAGCTCATCCGCGAGGGCGCTGTGCTGGTACAGTCCCCGCAGGACGTGGTGGAACTGCTGTCCGGCTTCGATGGCCAACCGCGTTCCAGTGTTCGCGAGACCGGATACGACTACGCTTTCACCGATGCAGACGAGGATCTGCCGGCCGACGATATTGCCGCCATCCTTTCCAGCGCCCCTGTCGCGGTGGATGAACTTGTCCGCCAAACCGGCACCACGCCGGGCGCTGTGCAGATGGCGCTGCTGGAACTGGAGATTGCCGGGCGGCTGGAACGCCATGCCGGGGGGAGAGTAAGCCTTGCCTGAGAAACCGCACCCGTCTGTCACGTTCGCCCGCCGGGTCTACATCATCGCTGCGATCTACGGCTTCCTTGCCGTGCCCGCCCTCTACTTTACCGATGCGCCCGATCCGCATCGGTTGCTGTATTTTGCCTTCGCCGGGATCGCGCTGGTGTTCCAGGGTGTGTTCCTCGTCATCGCGCGAGACCCGCTGCGCTACGCCGCGTTCCTGCCGCTGACAGTGTTCGAGAAAGTCAGCTTCGGCGTTCCCGCGCTCGCCTTCTGGTCGCAGGGCCAGGCGGCGGATGACATGGCACTGGGCGGCGCGGTGGATCTGTTGTTCGCCATTCTGTTCGCAGCAGCGTGGCTGAAGATGCGAAAGGTCGCTTGACGAATCCGGCATAGCGCCACCACCTTCGCGCGTACGTACACGTAAGGCTCGCCGTTTCGTGCCAGACATCAGGATAAAGAATTTACAATGCAGCTTGTCATCGTTGAGTCGCCCGCGAAGGCGAAAACCATCGAGAAATACCTCGGCAAGGACTTCAAGGTCCTCGCTTCCTACGGCCACGTGCGCGACCTGCCGCCGAAGGATGGCTCCGTGCGTCCCGAGGAAGACTTCGCGATGGACTGGGAAGTCTATGCTGATCAGCGCAACCGTGCGCAGGTAAAGGCGATTGCCGATGCCGCCAAGAACGCGGACCGACTGATCCTCGCGACCGACCCTGACCGCGAAGGCGAGGCGATCAGCTGGCACGTGATGGACCTGCTGAAGAAGCGCAAGGCGCTGCCCACCAACGTGGAGCGCGTGACCTTCAACGCCATCACCAAGTCCGCCGTGACCGAGGCGATGAAGAAGCCGCGCGAGCTCGACCAGGACCTGATCGACGCTTACCTCGGCCGCCGCGCGCTGGATTACCTGTTCGGCTTTACGCTTTCCCCCGTGCTCTGGCGCAAGTTGCCGGGTGCGAAGTCAGCGGGCCGCGTGCAGTCCGTTGCGCTGCGCCTGATCTGTGAGCGGGAGCGCGAGATCGAGGTGTTCAGGGCGGACGAATACTGGTCCGTCGTCGCCAAGATGGAAGAAGACGGCACCGCTTTCGACGCGCGCCTCGTCCGCTACGACGGCAAGAAGCTGGAGCGCCTTTCGATCGGCGACAAAGGCACCGCCGATGCTGCCAAGGCCGCCGTCGAGAACGGCAATTTCAAGGTCGAGGAGGTCGAGACCAAGCCGGTGAAGCGCAACCCCGCGCCGCCGTTCACCACTTCCACACTGCAACAGGAAGCGGCGCGCAAGCTGGGCTTTTCCGCCAGTCATACGATGCGGTGCGCGCAGAACCTCTACGAAGCGGGCGCGATCACCTACATGCGTACCGACGGCGTCCAGATGGACATGAGCGCGATCATGGCTTGCCGCGACGCGATTGCGGAGCGGTTTTCGGACGAGTACCGCCCGGAAAAGCCGCGCTTCTATTCCACCAAGGCGAAGAACGCGCAGGAAGCGCACGAGGCCATCCGACCCACCAATTTCAGCAAGGATCGCGCAGGTTCGGGTGATGAGGCCAAGCTGTATGACCTCATTTTCAAGCGCGCGATGGCCAGCCAGATGGCAACCGCTCAGCTTGAACGCACCAGCATTACAATGCGCGAAGCGACCGGCGCGCACGAGCTTCGCGCCACCGGCCAAGTGGTGAAATTTCCCGGCTTCCTGGCAGTCTATTCTGAAAGTTTTGACGAGAAGTCGGAAGAGGACGATGACAACCTGTTGCCCGTGCTGCGCAAAGGCGACAGCCCGGCGAAGAAGGCAGTCGAGGCTACGCAGCATTTCACACAGCCACCCCCGCGTTTCAGCGAAGCGAGCCTTGTGAAGCGACTGGAGGAGCTGGGCATTGGGCGACCATCCACATATGCCTCCACGATCCAGACACTGCGCGACCGCGATTACGTTCGCATGGAGAAAAACCGTTTCTTCGCAGAGGATTCGGGCAGGCTTCTGACAGCGTTTCTGGAACGGTTCTTCCCTCGCTACGTGGCCTACGATTTTACGGCGGAGATGGAAGACGAGCTGGACGAGGTTTCCGGCGGCCGCTCTCAGTACAAGACGCTGCTCGAGAATTTCTGGCGCGACTTCAAGCCGAAGAGCGACGAAGTGATGGAACGCCAGCCTTCGGAAGTAACCGAGGTGCTGGATACCTTCCTTGAAGATTTCCTCTTCCCTGAGCGTGAGGACGGCCATAACCCGCGCTGGTGCCCGCTGTGTGCCGAGCAAGGCCGCGAAGGGGGTGAACTGCACCTTCGCGGGGGCCGCTACGGTGCATTCATCGGCTGCGTGAACTATCCGGAATGCAGCTTCCGTCGCAAGTTCGGCCAGCCGGGCGGCGAGGATGGCAGCAACGATGGCGCGATGGGCGAAGACCCCGAAACCGGGCTACCGGTGGAACGCCGCACCGGTCGGTTCGGCCCATATGTTCAGCTGGGCGAAGGCAAGGATGCCAAGCGGGCCTCGATCCCCAAGGACATCGACGATTTCGACCTGGAATGGGCGCTGAAGCTGCTCGCCCTGCCGCGCGTAATCGGCCAGCATCCCGATACCGGCAAGGATATCGAGGCGGGTCTGTGGCGCTATGGCCCGGCAGTTCGCCACGAAGGCACCTACGGCAAATTGCAGAACACCGCCGAGATTTTCGAGATCGGCATGAACCGCGCCGTCGACCTGCTGGCGCAGTCGGCCAACCGCAAGGGTGGCGGGCGTGGCAGCCGCGAACCGCTGAAGGTCTTTGGCAAGAACGACGCCGGGGACGAGATAAAGCTGATGGACGGCCGCTATGGCGCCTACGTTACCGACGGCACCACCAACGCGACCATCCCCAAGGATACGGACAAGGACGCGCTGACGCTGGAGCAGGCTCTCGAACTGATTGCTGCCAAGGCGGCAAAGGGTCCGGCGAAGAAGAAGCGCAAGGCTCCTGCGAAGAAAGCATCTGCTAAGAAGACCGCTGCGAAGAAGAAGGCTCCGGCCAAGAAGGCTCCGGCCAAGAAGAAGGCTCCGGCTAAGAAGAAGGCTCCGGCCAAGGCCGCGGAGGAAAGCTGATGGCGAAGGAGCAATTCGAACGGCACAAGCAGCCCTGGAACGGCGAGGAAGCGGGCAAGCTGAAACTCCTCGCCGGCAAGGGGCAGGGGCTGAAGCAGATTGCCAAATCCCTTGGCCGTAGCGAGGAATCTACGCGAGATTTCGCCAAGAAAAACAAGATCGCGATCGCCAAGAAACGCTGAGACTGCCCGTTCGGGCAAATGCTGCACTTGCACAATCTGCATGTCGATCGCACATCATGGCGATGCAGCAGCACGGCACCTTTACCGATAACCCGCGTGTCGAGACAATTCCGGACGACCATGCCGGTCTGCCAAAGCCCCGCCGCCTGTGGGCGATTGCGGCCATCAGTTTCGGCACATCGCTGCTGGTGATCGACAGCAATATCGCGAATGTCGCGCTTCCCACCATCGCCCGCGACCTGAACGTGGGCGAAGCCGCCGTGACCAATGTGGTGACCATCTACCAGCTCGTGCTGGTGATGCTGCTGCTGCCGTTCTCTTCCCTTGGTGACAGGCTGGGCCATCGAACCCTATACCAAGCCGGGCAGGGCGTCTTCATGGTGGCGTCTGCTGCCTGCTTCTTCGTCGACAGCTTTACCGTGTTGCTGCTGCTGCGCGCCCTTCAGGCGATCGGCGCCGCCATGGCGCTGAGCGTGTCTGCGGCCATGTTGCGACAGATCTATCCGGCCAGCAGGCTGGGCACCGGCATGGGGATCAACAGCGTGATCGTGGCCAGTTCTGCCGCGCTGGCACCCACAGTAGGCGGCTACATCGTCGGCAACCTGCCCTGGCAGACGGTATTCGTGGCCGCGGCCCCGATGGCGGTTATCTCGCTTCTGCTGGGCCGCGCGCTGCCGGAACCCGAGCCGCGCGATCAACCCTCCAAATGGCGCAGCGGTGTGCTGAGCGCGCTCACGATGCTGCTGCTGGTCGGTGGTATCCAGCTGGGCACGCACGACGCACTGGGCTGGGGCATCGCCGCCTTCGCACTGGGCGTCGTCGCGCTGCTGGCCCTGATCCAGCGGGAGCGGCGCCGCGAGGCACCCGTGTTCCCGGTAGACCTGCTGGCGAAACCGGTGATCGGCCTTTCCGCGCTGGCCGGGTTTGCCAGCTTCGTTTCTGCCGGGGCCCTGATGCTGGGCCTGCCATTCCGGTTCGAGAACGCGATGGGCTACGAACCGCAGATGGTCGGCCTGCTTTTGCTGCCGTTCCCGCTCACCATGCTGGTGGTCTCGCCAATTGCGGGAATTGCCTCTGACAAGGTGGCGCCTACCAAGCTGGGGGTTACCGGCATGGCGATTGCGATCGTCGGCCTGCTGCTGCTGGCGACCATGCCCGACCAGCCCGGAGCATGGAACATTGCATGGCGCCTCAGCCTAACTGCCGTGGGATTCGGCCTGTTCTTCAGCCCGAATTCGCGCCTGTTGATCGGCCGCGCCCCGCGAGACCGTGCGGCTGCTGCGGGTGGCCTGCTATCGACGTCGCGCCTCTTCGGCCAGACGATGGGCGCGGTCGCGATCGGCATCCTGCTTGCCGCAGGCCTGGGCACCGGTCCGGCCCCGCTTTACGTAAGCTGCGCGCTGGCCGTGGTGGCCGCGCTGGCAAGCATGGTGCGCTTTTCGCAGCGGGACAATCCGGCGAACAGGTAACGGCCTTTTCAGTCGAGATCGATCACCGCACGCATCGGGCCACCGCCCAAGGGGCGGAATAGCAGGGCATAATCGCTGGGCCCGGTCTGGTCGTCCCAACCCAACTTGGAAAAGGCAGACGTGGTAGCCCGAACCGCCTCGGAATCCTTTTCAAAATCCGCGCCATAGCCGATGAAAGCCATCGGTGCGTCGTCCGCCACAGGCCATTCGAACGGGTCGAAACAGGCTACGCCCGGGGTGCGTTCGAAAAGCTCGCTGGAAAGCGCTTGGCCAACCTCTGTTTCCAGCTCGATATCGTCGAGCGAATAGCCATCCTTGAAAATCTGCCCGAGATAACCAGCCGCGATGCATCCTGCACAGACGGTGGCATCGGTGCTGGCATAAATGTTGCCGGTGTATTCCCATACACAAGGCTGGCCGCAGCAATCGCAAGGCTTCGCAGAGGCAACAAGCGGACCTCCCTCTGCGTAGGCGCCGGGGTAAAAGCGGAAATGGGGCTTTTCTTCCTTCCGCCTTAGCTTTCTCCCGAACAGCCTCACTTGACCCAGTCGAGCCCGATCTCTTCGTAAACCTCGCGGTTCTCCGCCCACTTCTCGTCCACTTTCACATGGAGGAAGAGGTGGACTTTCACGCCCAGCATTGCGCTCAGTTCCTTGCGAGCCGCCTCGCCGATGGCCTTGATGCGGTTGCCCTGCTTGCCCAGCACGATCGGTTTCTGGCTGTCGCGAGCGATGACGATCTGCTGGCGCACCTCCACGCTGCCATCGGGACGCTGGGTATAGCTTTCGGGACGCACGGCGGCGTCGTAGGGCAGTTCTTCGTGCAGTTGCTGATAAAGCTGCTCGCGCGTCACTTCAGCGGCAAGGAGGCGCTCGCTGGCGTCGGAGACCTGGTCCTCCGGGTAGTGCCACGGCCCTTCGGGCATCAGGCCTGCCAGCGTATCCTTCAGTTCGGGCACCCCGTCGCCGGTGAGGGCGGACACGAAATAGACCTCGCTGAAATCGGCGAGCTGCGTCAGTTCCTGCGCCAGTTCCAGCAAGGGCTCCTTCTTCGAGACGTCCACCTTGTTGAGTACCAGAATCTTACGCTCCTTGCGGTCCTTCAACTGTTCGACCAGCGGCATCAGTTCATGGCGACGCTGCTTGACCGGGTCGACCACCAGCAGCACGGCATCGGCTTCCACCGCGCCCTCCCACGCGGCACTTACCATGGCGCGGTCAAGCCTGCGCTTGGGCTCGAAAATGCCGGGCGTGTCGACCAGGATCATCTGCACATCGCCGTGCAGGGCAATGCCCAGCAGACGTGCGCGGGTGGTCTGCGCCTTGGCGCTGGTAATGGCGACCTTCTGGCCCACAAGCTGGTTTACCAGCGTGGACTTGCCCGCGTTGGGTGCGCCGATCACGGCCACCAGGCCGCATTTCTGTTCCCCTTGGCTCATCCGTATTTCTCCATGAAGAGCCTTGCGGCTTCTGTTTCGGCCTCGCGCTTGCCGCCGGCGGTGGCTTCCACGGCGCCGACCTTGTGCACGCTCACCTGGACGGTGAAGCGCCGGGCGTGGTCGGGGCCCGACGTGCCCGTGACCGAATATTCCGGCGGGCGGCGCTGGTTGCCCGCGGCCCATTCCTGCAGCGCGCTCTTGGGATGCTTGCGGCGTCCTGTCTCGCCGTCGAACACCTCGCGCCACAGGTCGCGGATAAGGTCCCGCGTTGCATCGAATCCGGCCTCCAGGAAGTTCGCGCCGATCAGCGATTCCATGATGTCGCCCAGCACGTTGTCGCTGTCCTGCGCGCCGTCTTCCCTGGCCTGCTTGCCCATCCGCACATGGTCGCTGGTGCCGATCGCGCGGGCCCGGTTGGCGCAGGCCCGCTTGCTGACAAGGGCATTCAGGCGCTGTGCCAGCTTGCCCTCGGCACTGTTCGAGTGGTCATACAGCCAGTCAGCGATGGTTAGGCCCAGGACCCGGTCGCCTAGGAATTCCAGCCGGTCATAATCCTTTGTTTCGCCGGTGCTGCCGTGGGTGAGCGCCTCGTGCCATAGTTCCTCTTTCCGCACGGAGAAGCCGTGGCCTTCCAGCCATGCCCGGGTTTCAGGCTCCAGCGTGCTCATATGCCTTCGAAGATCCGGCCCCAGCGTACGCCATTGCCCCACGACCAGTACATGAAGCTGGCTTCGGCAACGAGGTTTTCGGTCGGCACGAGGCCCACCCAACCGCCGGAAACCGATGCGCGGCGGCTGTCCTGCGAGTTGTCGCGGTTGTCGCCCATCATGAAGACGTGGTCTTCGGGCACGATGACTGGCGCTGTATTATCCACCGCGACCACGCCCAGATCGAGCACGTTGTAGCTGACGCCGTTCGGCAGGGTTTCGCGGAACTGGGGGTAGCGGCAGGCGGGCGTGCCGTCTTCGGCGCGGAAGGCGAAGCGACCGGAATAGCAGCGTTCCCCGGCAGGAAGATCCACCACGAAATCCTCGACCCGTTCCTTCGGCACGGGATTTCCGTTGAGCACCAGTTGGCCATCGACCATCTGCACGGTGTCGCCCGGCAGGCCGATAACCCGCTTGATATAGTCGGTATGGTCGATGGGATGCTTGAAGATCGCCACATCGCCGTGCTCGGGCAGGCTGGCGAACACGCGGCCGTCGCCCACGTCCACGTCGAACGGCAGCGAATAGCGCGAGTAGCCATAGGGCCACTTGGCGGCGAACAGGTAATCGCCCACCAGCAGGCGCGGCATCATGCTTTCGGACGGGATGTTGAAGCTGGTGAACACGAAGGTGCGGAATACCAGCACCACGATCACCAGCTTGACCAGGAACCAGCCGAAGCTTTTCCAGTCTTCCTTTTCCTCGGGCTTGGCCGCTTCGGGCTCCACCACTTCGCGCGGAGTTACGTTTTCAGTCATCGGCGGCGGTCTTGTTGCGAGAGCGCTCCCGCGTCAAGCACCTGCTTGCAAAAGGGCGCTTGTCGTCGACCGGCGTCGTGGAATGTGGAACACCTGGAACACTGTTCAGAGGCGAAAGTCCCGGAGGCGTCACACACCCTTTCGCAATTGCACAAATTCCCCCAGATTGGCGGTTTTCATTCATGACCCAGTGGCCTAGCGATGGGCTAAATCGGTAGGAAAGGAATCGCACCCAGTGACACGCCCCGAGAGCATGACCCGCGACGAAGCCTGGAAAGCCCTGGCGCTGCATCCCGATCCTACGCTGGAAGAGCTTTTTGCCGAAGACCCTGGCCGGGTGGACAAGCTTTCCACCCGCATCGAACTGGGCGAGGTCGGCGTCCGCTTCGACTGGTCGAAGACCCACCTGACCGATGAGCTGCTCGGCGAGTTCGAGGCCTTGGCGAAGGCATCGAACTTCAACGAGATGCGCGACCGCATGTTCGGCGGCGAGGTGGTGAATCCCACCGAAAACCGCGCGGCAGAACATTCCGCCCTTCGCGGCGTCGGCGAGGACGCCAGCGTGGAAGAGGCCGAGGCTCTGCGCGAACGGATGAAGCTGCTGGTGGAGGCCATTCACGATGGCGCGATGGGCGAGGTGAAGCATCTGATCCACGTCGGCATTGGTGGCAGTGCACTGGGACCGGCGCTGGCCGTCGATGCACTGGGCCGCGACGATCCGAAGGTGGACGTCCATGTCGTTTCCAACATCGACGGCGTCGCGCTGGAAGAAGCCTTTGCCATGTGCGACCCGCAGACCACGCTGCTGGCCGTTGCATCCAAGACCTTCACCACCATCGAGACGATGACCAACGCGCACTCGGCGCTGAAATGGCTGGCCGACAACGGCGTGGACGATCCCACAGGCCGGGTCATCGCGCTTACCGCCTACCCCGAGCGGGCGGTGGAATGG
Source organism: Aurantiacibacter zhengii (assembly GCF_003584125.1). Lineage (GTDB taxonomy): Bacteria > Pseudomonadota > Alphaproteobacteria > Sphingomonadales > Sphingomonadaceae > Alteraurantiacibacter > Alteraurantiacibacter zhengii. The sequence goes on along the minus strand of NZ_QXFL01000006.1, from coordinate 8,710 downwards.
GGCGTGGACGAAACGCGCATCCTGCCGTTTGCCGAAAGCGTGGGCGGGCGATACTCGCTGTGGTCCTCCATCGGCTTTCCCATCGCAATTTCCATCGGCTGGGACAATTTCCAGGCCATGCTGGCCGGGGCTGCCGCGATGGACCGGCATTTCCGCGATACCGATGGACGCGACAACCTGCCACTGCGCGCGGCCTTCTCCGACCTTTTCTACCTTCGCCTGCGCGGCTGCCAGACCCGCGCCGTGTTCGCCTATGACGAACGCCTGCGCCTGCTGCCGGACTATCTTCAGCAACTGGAGATGGAATCGAACGGCAAGAGCGTGACAGTAGACGGCGAGCCGAGCGGACCGACCGCGCCGATCACCTGGGGCGGGGTGGGCACCGATGCCCAGCACGCGGTTTTCCAGTTGCTGCACCAGGGCACTCACCTCGTGCCGATAGACTTCATCGCCAGCATCGAACCGGGCGACTTGCTGGACGCAGCGCATCATCACATCCTGCTGATGAACTGCTTCGCGCAAGGGGCCGCGCTGATGAGCGGCCGCGCATCGGACGATCCGCACCGCAATTATCCGGGCAACCGTCCCTCCGCCACGATCCTGTGCGATGATCTGGATGCCGCCACGTTTGGCGCGCTCGTCGCCTTCCACGAACACCGGGTGTTCGCGTCGGCAGTGATGCTGGACATCAATCCCTTCGACCAGTTCGGGGTGGAACTGGGCAAGGAAATCGCCAAGAAGATCGAAAAAGGCGGAGAGAAATTCGACGCCAGCACCGAGGCGCTGCTGAAAGTTGCTGGCCTGGATTAGCCGCGATCCAACGGGAAAGTAGGGACTTTTTCGGAAAGGTTAGTCCGATCACGCGTTGCGGGTACGTAACAAGTGGAAGGAAGAACCTATGAAAAAGCTCCTGATGACCACCATGGTTTCCGCAGCCGCGCTCGGCCTTGCGGCATGCAATTCCGAAGACGTAGAGAACACGCCGGTCGACGATATCGATGAAATCGTGGACGAGGACGAAGCCTATCCCGTGGGCGGTGAACTGAGCGAAGACCAGCAGGCCAATTACGACGCGATGGACCGCCAGGCGGTTAGCGACGAATACGATGCCAACATGGCATCCATGCAGTCCGGCAGGGATTCAGGCGCGATGTCCGATAGTTCGATGGACGGCAATGCAACCTCGGGTTCGATGTCCGGTTCGGAATCGATGGAAAGCGACAGCATGTCCGAGGGTGATACCATGTCTGGTGGAACTTCCATGGACGGTGGCGATGCGATGGCCGGTTCTTCCGGTTCCAGCCAAGGCAATTCCATGCCCACACGCAGCCAGATGACCTTCAGCTACCTCGACCGTAACGGTGACGGCCAGCTGTCCGTGGCCGAATACGCTATCTGGGCGCTGCCGACCAATCCCAATCCGCCCGAGCCCAACGATGCGCTCGCCCCGCATCTGACGCAGGATCAGATCAACGAGGCCGGGCAGACATTCTTCTACTTCGATGACGATGGCGACAGCTATCTCTCGCAGGAAGAATTTCAGGATGCACGCAACTCCGGTCGCACCGCCTGACCGGTGAATAACGCGAACTTTTGACGCATGATGATTGGCCGACAGCCTTCTTGCTGTCGGCCAATATATACTGTTCTTTTGCGATTGTTGGCAGGCATTTGGCTATTCGGCCGGAAATGTCTAAGCATGATCGCTTTAGCATGAAGCACAGGATTCCTCGGGCACGATGGACCAACTCGACCAGCTTTCCACACGCACCTGGCATGTATCGCCGGACATGCTGTGCTATTTTCATGCCGATGGCACCTTCGCGCATGTAAATCCGGCGTGGGAGGATACGCTGGGCTGGTCGTTGGAAGAGATGATCGGCAAACCGTTCAGCGCCTTTCTGCACCCGGACGATGTGTACAGTTCTGAGGCTGCCTTTGCGCGGCTTACGAGCGGGGAGCCGGTGCTCGGTTTCGAGAACCGTTATCGCGCCAAGGACGAAACCTATCACCGGCTGTCATGGGTGGCTGTGCCCGAAGCGGAAGGCAGGTATTTTTGTTCCGCCCGCGACATCACCCGCGATTTCGAGCGATCGGCCCTGGTAGAACAGCAGGGCGAGGAAGCGGAGCTGCGCGAGCAGTTTCTCGCCGTGCTGGGTCACGATCTTCGCAACCCGCTCGCCGGGCTCGATTCCGGCATCTCCATCATCCAACGGCGCAGTTCGCAGGAAGACCTTGTGCCGGTGCTGGAGCAGATGCGCCGCAGCGTGACGCGGATGGACGAGTTGATCAGCAACATGATGGATTTCGCCCGCGTCCGGCTGGGTGACGGCATCGGACTGGACATGGCGGTGCAGGACGACATGGGCGCCTTGCTGCAACAGGTCTGCGAGGAGATTGCCATCGGCAAGCCCACCGCCGAGGTCAATTTCATCAGCGATGCCGATCGCGTGGTGCGCTGCGATGCGCCGCGGATACAGCAATCCCTGTCCAACCTGCTGGCCAACGCGGTGACCCATGGCGACATGTCCCGTCCGGTAACGGTCGAGTATCGAACCCAGCCGGAGCATTTCGTCATCGCGGTGCGCAATGCCGGTGGCCAGATTTCCGAACAGGGCCGTGCAAACCTGTTCCAGCCGTTCTTCCGGGGCACCCCCGATGAAAGCAAGCAGGGACTCGGGCTGGGGCTGTATATCGTCTCCCAGATCGTCAGCGCGCACGGAGGAGAGATCGACGTGGCTTCCGAAAATGGCGAGACGCGTTTCACCATGACTATCCCCGGATGAGCACGACAGTTCGCCAGTTGGAGGTTGCGCAAATGCCGTGTAGAACCGGGCGATGACATTCCCCATCATCTTCGCCGTTGCCTGGGCGGTCATCCTGGGCCTGGGCGGCGGACTGCTGACCAAGATCGGGGAATGGTACCGAAATTTGCGCAAACCCAGCTGGCAGCCGCCCGACTGGCTTTTCGGGCCCGCGTGGACCGTGATCCTGGGCCTTGCCGCATGGGCGTTCGTGCGCTGCTGGCCTGCGGCAGAAGCGGCCGGGGAGACATCCTTCCTGATCGGTCTCTACGTCGTCAACGGCGTGTTCCACTTCCTTTGGTCGCCGCTGTTCTTCACGGTAAAGCGCCCTGACTGGGCCTTGATAGAGGTGCCGTTCCTTTGGCTTTCGGTCCTCTCGCTAACGGTGTTCCTGCGCCAATGGGACGAGCTGGCGAGTTGGCTGATCGTGCCCTACCTCGTCTGGGTCAGCTTCGCGGCGATCCTGAACTGGAAGATCGTCCAGTTGAACAGGCCTTTCACGCCAGCGCATTAATCTTTCGCAGCGATTTCCTTTGACATTGGTGCTGCAACGCACCACATGCCCCCAATCGAAGCGCGCGCCAGCGTGAAGCGGTGAACGAGACATGTTCCCCCCGGCAGCCCTTCGGTCCTTTCCCCAAGACTTCCCTTTTCACGCGGGTGGTTTTCAAACCCCGCGATGGCGCGCGCCCTTTCGGCTGCGTGCCAGTCGCATTATTATGCGAGTTAAACACCTATAATGACTATCCAGTTTTCCGATCTCGGGCTGTCGCAGCCTGTGATGCAGGCCCTCGACATGCAGGGCTACAAGACACCCACTCCCATCCAGGCGCAGGCCATCCCGCCCGTGCTGGAAGGCCGGGACCTCCTCGGCATTGCGCAAACGGGTACGGGCAAGACCGCTGCTTTCATGCTTCCCAGCATCGATAACCTGCGCAAGGCCGACAACCAGATCCCGTTCAAGTCCTGCCGCATGCTGGTCCTCGCGCCGACGCGCGAACTGGCAGGCCAGATCGCCCAGAGCGCCAAGGACTATGGCGCGCTTGCGGGCCTCAAGGTCCACTCCATCGTCGGCGGCACCTCGGTGAACAAGGATCGCAACAAGCTGCACCGCGGCTGTGATATCCTGGTTGCAACGCCGGGCCGCCTGCTCGACCTGATCGACCAGAAGGCCTTCAACCTCGATGGGCTGGAAATCCTCGTGCTCGACGAAGCTGACCAGATGCTCGACCTCGGCTTCATCCATGCGCTGCGCCGCATTCGTGAACTCGCCCCGGCAGAGCGTCAGACGCTTTTCTTCAGCGCCACGATGCCCAAGCAGATCAAGGAACTGGTTTCCGGCTACTGCAAGAACCCTGCGCAGGTCTCGGTCACTCCGGCAGCCAGCACGGCAGAGCGGATCGACCAGTACCTCTTCATGGTGCAGCAGGACGAGAAGCAGGCGCTGCTAGAGCTGATCCTGTCGGAAAAGCACGAAGTGCCCGGCAAGTTCGAGCGCGTGTTGATCTTCACCCGCACCAAGCACGGTGCTGATCGCCTCGTGAAGAAGCTTTCGCAGGTCAATATTCCCTCCAACGCCATCCACGGCAACAAGAGCCAGCCCCAGCGCGAACGCGCGTTGAGCGAGTTCAAGTCGGCCAAAGTTCCGATTTTGATCGCGACCGACGTTGCCGCGCGCGGTATCGACATTCCGGGCGTCAGCCACGTGATCAACTACGAGCTGCCGAACGTGCCGGAGCAATACGTCCACCGTATCGGCCGTACCGCGCGTGCGGGTGCCGACGGGGTGGCCATCGCCTTCTGTGCCGAGGACGAACGTGCTTACCTGAAGGACATCAACAAGCAGACCGATGCTTCGTTCGAACGTCTGCCCCTGCCGGACAATTTCCGTGCCGTGGTGGAAGGTGTCGGCCCGACCAAGCCTGCTCCCAAGCAGCAGCGCCAGCGGGTGAACCCGAAGCCGCGCGGTGCCTCTGCCGAACGCATGGGCAAGCGCAGCGACAAGCCCCGTGGCCGCAGCGGCGGGAACCGTGGCGGCCCGAACCGCCATCGTGGTGGCCCCAAGCAGGGCGGCGGGCAGCGTCGCGGCGGCGGTCGTGGTCGCTCGCAGGGCTCTTCGCAGAGCTGATTGCCCGAGATAGCCTATTCTTAACCATGCGCGCTCTAGGACGGTTTCGTTCCAGAGCGCGCAATGGGTTAGGCTGACGATGATAAGAACGAAGACCGCAATTGTCGTGGGCGCAGGCGCCGCGGTCGAAATAGAACTGCTCGGCCAGCGAGAGATGCTCAACCGCATTGCGCAAGGCTACGATTTCCAGCGCCTGGGTACCGAACTGCAATCGCGCGAGATGCAGGATTTCGATACGCTTTTCAGCAAGGTGAAGGGGAAGAACGCGGAACTGCGCGATGCCGCCATGCGCATTCGCGCAGGCTCCCGCCTTTCCAGTTCGATGCACGCACTGTTGCAGCAGCACGGCGAAGACAAGCACGTGCTGGCCGCCGGAAAGCTGGCTCTGGCCTACTACACGCTGCGCGCCGAAGAGCATTCCCCGATGGGCGCAGAGCCGCGCGATCCCGGCGACATGCCGCTGCGCGGTACCGAGAACTGGCTTTACGAACTCAGCCGGATGGTGGTGGACGGCGTTACGCGGGCCAAGGCCGAACAATGCTTCGAACACCTGCACATCGTCAATTTCAACGCCGATCGCTCTATCGAGCACTATATGCCTTGGGCGCTGCATCTCGGCTTCGGAATGAGCCTGACGGAGGCCCAGGCCATCTGCGCGGAGAAGCTGCGCGTTGTCCATCCCTATGGCCGGGCAGGGAAGCTCGCCTGGCAGGCTGGCGACGAAGCCGTCGCGGGTTGGGGCGAGGTGGAACTGAAAAACCTGCTCAAACAGGCTGAGGGTATTCGCACAGCTTCCGAATTCCTCGCCGACCGGCACATGCGCGCCGCGCTCTACGGCGGGTTGGCAAACGCGCGGCGCCTGGTGTTTCTCGGCTTCGATTTCAACGCACTGGATACCGCCTTGCTGTTCGACGAGCGGCTTACGCAGTCGCCCGATGCTTTGCTTTCCATTCCCGTGGGCGCAGGTCATCACAAGGAAAGCATCAGCCGGGTCCTGAAATCCGTCGGCGGAATACAGGCGGAGTCTGTTGTCGCGCTGCACGATGGGCGGGTGTGGCAGATGCTGCGCGATCACGCGCTGTTCCTGGAAAGCTGACCGGCGTCAGTCTGGCAGGTGATTTGAAACCCTTGCCCGTTGGCGAACGTATGGTCATGGACCGTACCAGAATTGCCACCAGCAGGAGTTTTCCCCGCCAATGTCCGAATACGACTACGACCTCTTCACCATCGGTGCAGGCTCCGGCGGGGTGCGCGCCAGCCGCGTTTCGGCGGCACACGGCGCGAAAGTGGCGATTGCGGAGGAACACCGCGTGGGTGGCACCTGCGTCATTCGTGGCTGCGTGCCCAAGAAGATGCTCGTCTACGGCGCGCATTTTGCGGAGGATCTGGAAGACTGCCAGAAATTCGGCTGGGAGATCGAGGGCAAGAAATTCGACTGGAAGGTGCTGCGCGACAACGTGCTGGCCGATGTCGACCGGCTCGAAGGTGCGTATACGGACACGCTGGAAAACCACGATGTCGCGATTTTCAAGCAGCGCGCCACGATCACCGGCCCGCATGAGGTCACGCTGGCGGACGGTACGAAGCACACCGCGCGCTACATTCTGATCGCCACCGGCGCGCACCCGCGCATGCCGGAGTGCCAGGGCGCGGAACATGCCATCAGTTCGAACGAGGCGTTTCACCTGGACGAATTGCCGAAGAAAATCCTCATCGCGGGCGGCGGCTATATCGCCAACGAGTTTGCAGGCATTTTCAACGAATTCGGCTGCGACGTTCACGTCGTCAATCGCGGCGACCGCCTTCTGCGCTCCTATGATGAGGGCGTTCGTGACCGGTTGCTGCAGATCTCGACGATGAAGGGGATCAAGTTCCGCTTCAACACCACGTTCGAATACATCAAGCCGTGTGACGAGGGCGGCTATTTCGTGAAGCTTTCCGATTCCGACGAGGAGAGGGCCGACCTGGTGATGTTCGCCGTGGGACGCGTGCCGAACACGAAGGATCTGGGCCTCGACGCGGCGGGCGTCGAACTGGGCGAGATCGGCGAGATCAAGGTCGACCGTTTTAGCAAGACCAATGTCGATCACATCTATGCCGTGGGCGATGTGACCGACCGCGTGCAACTGACCCCCATCGCGATCCGCGAAGGGCAGGCCTTCGCCGACAGTGTTTTCGGCAAGGGCGACCCGGTGGCGGTTGACCACAGCTGCATTCCCAGTGCGGTCTTCAGCCACCCGCCCATCGCCGCCGTCGGCATGACCGAGGGGGAGGCGAAGAACAAGCTGGGCAGCGTGAAGGTTTATCTCAGCGATTTTCGCCCGATGAAAAACGTGCTGGCCGGTCGTAACGAGCGCAGCCTGATCAAGATGATCTGCGACGGAGAGAACGGTCGGATCGTGGGCATACACATGATCGCTCCCGATGCGCCGGAGATGATGCAGGCCGCCGCCATCGCGGTAAAGGCCGGGCTGACGAAGGCCGATTTCGACGCGACAACAGCGATTCACCCGACCATGGCCGAAGAACTTGTGCTGATGCGCTAGGCGTGATGACGGAAGGCGGAGGTCGGGGTCGGGGTCGGGGTCGTGGCCGGGGGGAGGGGTTTGACCGAAACCCTTTCCCGTGCAACGGCTTTTCCAAAGTTTAGGAGAGCCGATTTGTCCGCCAATATAGCCGAGATGGAACGTCGCCGTGAAGCCGCCCGGATGGGTGGTGGCCAGAAGCGTATCGATGCGCAGCATGCGAAGGGAAAGCTGACCGCGCGCGAGCGGCTGGACGTGCTGCTGGACGAAGGCAGCTTCGAGGAACTCGACACCTACGTCGAGCACGACTGCGTCGATTTCGGCATGCAGGACCAGAAGATACCGGGCGACGGTGTCGTGACCGGCAGCGGCACGATCAACGGGCGGCTGGTCTATGTCTTCAGCCAGGATTTCACCGTGTTCGGCGGCTCTCTCAGCAAGCGTCACGCGGAGAAGATCTGCAAGGTGATGGACAATGCCATGAAGGTCGGCGCGCCGGTGATCGGGCTCAATGACAGCGGCGGGGCGCGCATCCAGGAAGGCGTGGCCAGCCTTGGCGGCTATGCCGAGGTGTTCCAGAAGAACGTGCTGGCATCGGGCGTCATCCCGCAGCTCAGCCTGATCATGGGGCCGTGCGCGGGCGGGGCGGTGTACTCACCGGCCATGACAGACTTCATCTTCATGGTGAAGGACAGCTCCTACATGTTCGTGACCGGGCCCGAGGTGGTGAAGACCGTCACCAACGAGGAAGTCACGCAGGAAGACCTCGGCGGCGCGGTGGTGCACACGACCAAGACGAGCGTTGCCGACCTTGCTCTCGAGAACGATATCGAGGCGCTGCTGGCCGCGCGCGAACTGATCGGCTTCGTGCCGGAGAGCAACCGCGACCCGCTGCCGCACCTGCCGACCGACGATCCGTGGGACCGGCGCGAGGACAGCCTCGACACGCTGATCCCCGCCAGTTCCAACATGCCCTACGACATGCACGAACTGATCCGTAAGGTTGTCGACGACGGCAACTTCTTCGAGATCCAGCCAAAGCACGGCGCGAACATCATCACAGGCTTTGGCCGGATCGAGGGCAAGCCCGTGGGCTTCGTCGCCAACCAGCCGATGGTGCTCGCCGGCGTGCTCGACATCGACGCCAGCCGCAAGGCGGCGCGCTTCGTGCGCTTCTGCGATGCGTTCAGCATCCCGATCGTCACCTTCGTGGACGTGCCCGGCTTCCTTCCCGGCACGAGCCAGGAACACAA
>NZ_QXFL01000005.1 GCF_003584125.1 Aurantiacibacter zhengii | reverse complement strand
AAAAGGCGTCAGAATGCGCGCGAGTAACAAGATCAGACAGTTCCTCGGCAAGCTCATCGCTTGTACGCAGGGCGGCGTCACGACGCTTGCCACTCTAGCTCTTCCCGTTCTTATCGGGTCCGCCGGACTGGCCGTCGACCTGAACCGCGGATACCAGCAGCGCATCATCAACCAGCGTGCTGCTGACCTGGGCGCGCTGGCCGCGGCGATTGCTTTCCAGAACACCAGCGATGCCGCGATCCTGACCCCAACGGCTCGCGATGTAGCGGTTGCAAATGGTCTGGTCGGTGCGACTGTTGTCGCAACGCTCGTCAACGATTTGCCCAACGCCGGCGACCAATCCGTGCGCGTCACCGTAAACGAACTGGTGCCTTACACCCTTGCGAGCGTTCTCGGACTGTCGGGTTCCTTCGACGTGGCTGCAGAATCCATGGCAAGCCTTTCGGGCGGCACCAGTTTTGCGGCACCCTGCTACCTCGCTCTCGACGGTGGAAAGGCGGCCATTTCGGTAACCGGCGGCGCCTCGATCGACGCACCGAACTGCTCGATCGCGGCGATTGGCGAGATCGAGAACAAGGGCCAGCTGATCCGCGGCGCCGATATCATCTCTGGCAGCAGTGACATCTACGTGAACCACGGCGAACTCGACGCAGCAACCCTGCGGTTTGCAGGCAGTTTCAACAAGCCGGGCTGGAACAACGCCGTCCCTCCGCCAAAGGATTGGATCAACGAGGCGACCCCTCTTTCAGACCCTTGGGCGAATAATCCCGATCGCGTTGCCGCGATGGCACTGCTCGGCAATTTCAGCAGCCCGCCGGCGCTGAGCGACCCGTCGACCCCCAACGGCAGTGACTGGAAGTTCACCTGGAACCCCAGCAGCGCGGTTTCAGCTTACCGGCAGGGGACCAGCGGCAATTACATCGTCCCTGCCGGGGTCTACAATATCAGGAAGTTCGAGGTCGCAGGCGGAATCAACGTGACGTTCGAGAACGGCTCGATCATCCGGGTGCGCCAGGGCGTTTCCATTGGCGGTGGTTCGAATGTCAATTTCGGCGACAGCGATGTCTATGTGAACGGCGGCTTCGACAGCGGTTCGAACGGCGTCACATTTGGCAACGGTGCGCTCTGGATCGGAAGTGGCCAGGTCCGCTTCCAGGGCACCAACCGCAAGGGTGATGGCGATGTGCTGATCAATGCGGACGTCAGCCTGGGCGGTGGCCAGCACCTCCTCGTCGGAGACGGCAACCACTATTTCGGCGGACTCGATATCGGGGGCGGCGGCACTGCGCGCCTTGGTGCAGGTGATTTCGTTGTTGCCGACGGCATCCGCATCAGCGGAAACAGCGAACTGGCCATTGGCGATGGTGACATCATCGTGGGCCCCGGGAACGGCAATCGCGCCATCTTTCTCAGCGGCAGCGCGCGGTTCTTCATGGGCGACGGGCAATTCAGCGCCAATGGCGATATCGATACAGCGGGCGGCAGCCGCCTTGCTTTTGGCCGAACGCCAAATCATTACATCAACGGCGATATGAAGATCGCGGGTTCCGTGCTTTTCGGTGCAGGCCGCTACACAATCAACGGCGATTTCGAAAACGGCACCGGGGGCACCACCTGGCCCTACACCTCGGGGTTGACGGGCGAAACTTACGGTAGCGTTCTCGAAGGCGAGAGCGTCTCCGGTTTCGACATGGCGGGCATCAATGTCACCTTCGTTCTGGCAGGCACGATCAAGCTTGCTGGCGGGGCAAAGACGAAGCTCGAAGCAGCGAACTACACGCAGGCCGGCGGTTTCATTTCGGAACTGCTGCTGACGACCGAGAACGATGACGATGCAAACTGGACGGGCGGAAGCCTGAGTTCGTTCGCCGGAACACTGCATCTGCCCAATGCGCAGGTCAAAATGGCTGGTGGCAACAGCACCAGCACAACGAAGTGCATGACTCTCATTGCCAACACGATCCGCGTCAACGGTGGCGCCGCGACCGGCTCTGCCTGCACGATGATGGAAGACCTCGGTGGTGGCGGCAACAACACAAGAGTCAGGCTGATAGGATAGATCCCATGCGCAGTTTCTCTCTTTCGACCATACGGCGCAACGAAGATGGCGTGGCCACTGTGGAGTTCGCCCTCTGGGTCACCGGGTTCTTCATGATCGTCATGGTGGCGCTTGATTTCGGAATGTTCTTCATCGAGCGTGGCAAGGTCAACGAAGCCGTTGCGGCATCTGCCGTTGCGTCCTTCGAGGAAGCGGACAACGTCAACTTCGGTGTTCTGCCGAATTATGTCCGCAGTATTGCCGATAACCAGGCCATAACGGTTGCCATGTCCTGCAACGGCGTGGCCAACAGCTGCACGAACCTGAACCGCACGTGCGCGTGCCTGAAAACCGATGGAACCTATGTCGCAGCCGCCTGCGGCAACATCTGCACCGGTCCTGATGTTACCGGGGGATCGACAGCCGGCTATTATCTGACGATCGAAGCGGACCAAGGGTTCAATCCCGTCGTCTTGCCAGCTGGCCTGCTGTCCGACACATCGGTGACGCAGCAAGCCACGGTGCGGCTGCAATGAGCTTCATACGAAGACTTCGCGACGACGCGCGAGGGGTGTCGACCATCGAGTTCGCCCTGCTCGCGCCGGCATTCCTGACGCTGGTATTCGGCACGATCGAGGGCAGCCGGATCGTGTGGACCAAGAACACGCTGGATGAGGTGGCTTTCGCAACAGCGCGGTGCATGTCGGTCAGTCTGGAGTGCGAAACCGAAACGGAGCAACAGGATTTCGCTGTCGACCGCGCGGCCTCCTACGGGATCGCGATCGTGGCGGCAGACGTGACCGCCACAGCCGATGCGGACTGCAACGGATTTCCTGATTCGAGCCGCATCACGATCACGCACGATTTCAATTCGGTGATGGGTGGTTTCATGCCGAGTATGGCCGCCGATCTGGAGGCCGATAGCTGCTTTCCGCAGCTTTAATTGCTCAGGACCAGTTCCCAGCAGACTACGACACGATATTGCGCAACCAAGACATCCGGACTTCGGGCTTGGCCAGATCCCAGCGCCAGAGCTCGCCCATGGTGACGGCAGTATGAACTTGTTCGAGCTTCCGGCCCGATCGTTTCATCGCCGAATCACCGCCAAAATAATGCGGCGATCCGGCGGTGCAAAGGCGCGATTGCCGTCGAGCAGGGCACGCTGCGCATCGGCTCCAACTACTGCCATGGTCTTCTCGAGCCTCTCCATGATCTTAAAAGCATGGTCGCTCCGGCGCGCGAGAATTGCGCGATTGGTTGGCCGCGTACTGCTGTCGCGCGCACGAAAGACGCGCCCGGGGTTCCGCATTTTATGTCAATCTGACCCGCGAAGTAGTGAAGCTTAAAGGATTGTAACCGATAACTCTTTTTCGAAATTTGATGGGTCTCGTCACCTGTTAAGGAGGAAAAGATGTCAGAAGCTCAATACGGTAAATACAGGATCGTACACGGAGATGTAAGGCTCGAGGATCCGACCTACGGACAGGTAGAGCGTAATGCCTATGTCGCTGAAGTCATCGAGCTCGCGAACTTTAGACTATCAGAGCAAGGATGTGATGATCTGAGACCCCTGCAAATGGTGCCAGCACGTGCCGACGACGATTACTTCCACTTCCTGCATATCGGATCATCCAATACGGCCGCTGGGCAAAATGGAGCCTTTCACTTCGGGCTACAGCGAAGGGACCCGAAACTTCCGCCCGAGGAGGTTGCTGAGCGCCTTGCCCAAGCTGCGACAACCTATCTGTCGCGCCGGGATGAAATCGTGATCCAGGCGAACGAGGTTTTCAGCGAGATTTCACAGTACGAATGGCCAGAAGGTTTTATTATTCACGAAGTCGCCGCGCTGATGGATTGCTCCGAAAAGCCACGCTTCTCGGCCGAGCTATCAATGCTCGAGTTCGACCTCGTCGAATCCAGAACTCGCCGTACCGGACATAATGTGCGGTCTCTCCTTCAAAATCTGGAGAGGGCCGCAGAGATGCACGAGCGTCGGCTCGCCGCATTGGCGGAAAAGTTGGAAGCGGGTTGTGACTTGTTCATAGAGGAAACGGCTAAGCACCTACTCGACTATTACGATCTGACGGTCGAGAAGGTACTGGAGGTGCTAAATGGCACGCACTGGATGGACATCTACGACGAGCGCGACGATGCAAAGTATACGGTCGCAACTGTTCACCTTCAGGACGGCACGCTCATGGCTGACATGCGTGACGGCAGCAGCTCATGGGAGCTGCGCGGTGACACATTCGTGCTTGCAGATTCGGTATCGCTTCCCGAGACGGTTCGTCACGGATTGTGCGGCCAGCCGCTGTCGAGGCTTCTACGGACCGGCAACATGCTCGAGCATCTGACGATCGAAAGCCTCGATAGCCAAGAAGGCGAAACCAGGTACATTGAACTGGCAATCCCGAAGAGCGCCGTAGTATTGGAAAAGGGTACCCGTTTGTCCAACGCGGCATAGCGTCGAAAACGGCTCCAGTTCATCTACAGGGGCCGCTTCGAACCACCGGATGGCAGCCAACACCTTCGGCGCTTCTGAAGAGTCAATCGCCGGCGCGTAGGATCCCAAGCACCGGGTCGCTGTAAGCCGAAAGCAATCCTCCTTGGTGACATTCTCCGAGGCCATCGTTCTCACCGGAGGCCCAGAAGTGCCGACCACCTTGGCGCATGCCCGATACGATGGTTTTACGACCGTATCGCAGCACCTGGTCGCTAGCGCCAGCGGCGCGCTAACAAGAACACTACGCACGGCCAGAACACCGTGTTGGCAATATCCCGGATTGGCTCAAAAGCACCTGTCGAAGGACCATACAGCCAGTCGACCAATTCGTTAAGCACTGCGAACGCCGTGACCAGCGCCAGCGGGATCGGTGATCGGAACTTCCTTCTCAGTATCAGTGATGCTGCCACGAAAATGAGTAATCCGGCATGGACGTGGAGCAGTTCCTGGCTTGCGCCTGTCCAAGTTTCGATCGCGCGCTTGGCCTCGCGGTACGATACGCCTACGCTGTCAAGGTGTTGCGTTACTATCATGGCTCTCGCAGCATGTCTCCGGGCTGGTCTGCCTATGCTGGGCGATTTCCACTAGTGCCAGAACAAATCCGCAGGTCGATCTTTCAGATTGTCGAATTTATCCTTGTTAAGCCGAAGGCGGCTTCACAGGCGCCAGTCTTGCGAGTTCCTACGTCGGATAATTTGCCGGTGAGTCACCTCTTACAGCACCCAGCGTTCGCACTGGCCTAGCGGGGAAATACCCGGTCGAGGCCTATCGGCCGATCTGGAGATCAAGCAGGCGGCCTGAGCGACAACCGGGGATTAGTTTAACTCACTCGCCGAACTGATCAGTAAGCGGGTCAACCTCACACCTCAATCTTCCGATGCCGCTACAGCTAACTGGGAAGCATAGCGAGAGCGCCTAGAGATCGTTTCGAGAACTGAAACTGCTGGCGGTGAAGACCTATTGATTGGCGCGGCGTGAGATGGATGCGGTTGCTACTCCATCTTCTGCGAACAGACCGATGACTACTTGACCTCTGCGCCCCCGCAGTGCTCCTTCCGTTTCATGGCTGCGCTGTTCGACCTTGGCTATGAACCATCCGAATACAGGTGCGAGCGCTCGAGTTACCGGGGGACGAGCATCCAAACCTTCCATGCAGCGTTCCCCGACAATGAAGCGTGCCTCGCACACATCTTCAGGACACGCTTTGGCGATAACCCCATCTGCAAGCGATGTTTGAAGCCGAGCCTCTGGTACCGCATCGCAGGAACGAAGCGCTTTCAGCATCCTTGCGGGCAGGGCATCTGGCCGCTCAGCGGGACGATCTTCGAGCGCTCGAACATCCCGCTGCAGCTGTGGTTCTACGCCATGCTGCATTATGCCAATTCGGCCTCCGGCATTCCCACGAATTTCCTAGGTCGCCACCTGGGGGTGAGCCACAAGGCTGCTTACCGCATGGCAGATCGTATTCGTTTGCACATGGCCGCCCTCGACTACAAAGAGCGCGTCGGAGAACAGGGGAAACCGGTCGAGATACGCATCGAATATCTCGCCGGTATGCGGACCACAGGGTACCCTGTCCGTGGCTCAGCCAAAGCGGTGCTCGTCGGAGATCGCCACACAGTGCAATCTACCCTGATTGGACGAGCGCGCCGCCATGTCCTGAAAAAGATCATTGCCGACAAGCTTGCTCACGGGGCTATCCCGGTGACAACCTGTTCCTATACCCATGCGGTGCTAACCGAATTCGGTACCCGGCGGTCCGGCGCGGAACTCGTGGATGAATTTCTCGATCCTTCGACGAAGACGAACTCCATTCGCGGCTTTCTAAACTATGCCAAGCGCCCGATGCATGATGTTTACAGGCGCGTAGATTACACCAACCTGTGGAAGTACCTCAAGGAACTCGAGTTCAGCTTCAATCGCCGTTGGCGATCACAGGAAATCTTCATCGATATTGTCAGCGCTTTTCCGCATTTGACCCCCGATCATTGCCGTGAACTCGAGGTCTGGTCATCACGCTCAGATGTGGCTGCGGGCTCTCCGGCATGACTTTCGCGGGCACCAGTGTCATGGAATTTTTCGAGCGTTTCCCCGACGAGCAAGCCTGCCTCGAGCATGTCTTTAACGTCCGCTTCGGAGACCATTCACCGTGCCCCAACTGCGGCGAGGTTGGGGGCTGGGCTCCCATCAGGGGGACAAAGAAGTACCTGCATCGCTGCCGAAGGCATGTCTCCGTCCTGCAAGGCACGATGTTCTACCGGTCAAATCTCTCTCTCATGGCCTGGTTTTACGCGCTTCTGCTGTTTGCAAATTCTTCGACGGGCATGCGAGCGAGTTTTCTTCGGCGTCATCTCGGAATAGGCGTCAAGAGTTCGCACCGCATGTCCAATGCTATCAGGGCGCACATGGCGGCATTCGAGCCATGTCGTCAGGTCGGTGGGCCGGGTAAGCTAGTTCATATTGATGAAGCCCTGATCAGGCACGTCACGAGCGGAGTCAGACAGACGCCCCACATTGTCCTTGGCATCGAATGCGAGGGGGAAGTCGTAAGCGGTTTGATCGCGGATAGGAGCTTGGCCTCCATCACAGCAGCCATCAACGCCTTAGTGCGCCCAGATTCGATCATCGTGACCGACTGTCATCTCGCCTACAGTTCACTTGCTAGCGGGGGCTGGGAGCATATACCCATCAACCACGCACGTGCGTTTCACAACTTTGCCGGTCTGACGAATAATCCGATCGAGGTTTACTGGAGTGTTTTGAAGCGTACCCTGCGTCTCTACAACCGGATCGCCCCCCATAATCTTTGGCGTTTTCTCGCAGAGATCCAGTTCCGTTATAATCGCCGGAAGGCGAAAAGATCGACCTTTCTCGAGCTTGTCGGGGCCTTTCCGCCAATCGCTGCAGAGCGAGGCGCAGCCGTCCAGGAAACGTTCGACTGGTCACGCTGGAGGAGGGTGGCGGATCGGTGAGGCGGCTATCGTCTGGTGTAAATCAGGCGCTGCACCTTCTGGAAAACTGATCAACCGGCTTCATCGGCGATGGAAACGTCCGAAAGCTCTCAAATTCGCGATATTGCCGTTCAGCCCTATATTATCATGGCTATGGCGGCGGTCGACCGCATTCACCGATCCGTGCCCCAATAGCTCTCGGCGACAGTCGACGCCTTTTCCTCTGCAGCCAGTGCAGGCATCTACCAGCACCAGTAAAGACCTCAGATCACTGAATAGCGCTAGTGCGAGTATCGTCACATGACATCGTCAAAGCCCCAATGCTCCTTCCGCAGATCGGGGCGCGGAAACTCGGCGCTCTCCGTCGACTGTGCAAGGGTGGGTCCGGACCGCGCTTACGATACACGGAAGCATTACTTCACAGCATGAGCGTGTCGGTTGCTTTCATTTTAGGCTCGGCGTCTCCTACAAGCTCTCGTAATCGCTAATGCCCGCCGATGACCATCAATCCGATACCGAAAGCGATCAACCCGCCGAAGATCGAAGAGGCAACGCAAGCAGCACAAAAAATGCGGACGATATCGAGCGATACCGAGTACTCGCTGGCATCGGGAGCCTTGTTGCGCTCGAACACTGTAACTCGGTTATTGCGCTGCCATCTGGCAAAATCCTCCGCCGCGGCCAATGCCTTGTGCGTCTCAAGAGCGTCGTCCTTGAGGCAGCCCGTTATCGAAGTTGCCTTGTCCACGAGCCGGGTCATCCGGGCAGTGTGAGCCTCTAGTTCTGCGAGTACCTTGCCGACCTTGGCCGTCAGTCTGACAGGACTGTCCGGATCCATGATCAAGGTCGAGTACAGGCAGTGAACCGTGACGGCGCTGGCGATAAGCGTGCTCTCATCGCCGTTCGAGCAACGTGCGATATTCTCCATCACGCGGCGCTCGGAAGCAGTCATCTCGCGATCGAACAGCGTTTCCCAAAGTTCGTCGACCGTGTTCACCGCATCCTCCGTTCGATCTCTTCGAAGAAGGCGTCCAGCCTTTCTTCAAACCGCATGGTGGCCACCGGCTGTTCGGAAGCCCTGAGCTGGTAGGCAAAGCTCGAGGGCTGCGATTGCAACCTTGCAGCGATGAAGCCCGGTACACCAGGGATCTGCAGCAGCGGATCGTCGGGCCGCTGCCCGAGGCCGTACTTGCGCAGTCCGACAACGCGCTGGACTTCGAGATTATCGGCAGTCTCGAGCAGCTTGAACTTCACGTCGTTCTTGTCGGCGATGAGGAAGAGCATGGAGAAACCCTCCAGCTTGTTAGCGATGAAGTTTGCCGCGCCGATGGCTTCTGCAGGCAAAGCCTGCTCGTATTCGATGATGGCGATGCGTTCGCCGTGCCTCAGCCTGCTGTCGATGGATGCTGCCAGAACGTCTTCCCTGTCACCTTCCACGTCGATGGGTTTGACATGGATGAAGTGGTTCTCGGGCAGTTCGCGATAGGCCCAGCTCTTCATACCGCCCACCTGGATGACGAGCGGCTGTTCCTTGAGATAGTGCGAGAGCAGAAGAGCAAACATGCTGGCTCCAACGCCCCCATCGACCCGTGCGATGATGAAGGTGGGCGCCATGTTCGTGTGCTTGTTGTAGGAGGCCGGGAGAACCAGCCTTTCTCTGGCGGGCCGGGTCTGGAGCATGTGCTGCAGCCGTGCGTGGAACCCGTCGCCGGGCAGGAGATCGTTGCTCATCTGAAGTCCTCGTCGGTCAGTTTGTCGATGGTCGGACGGGTCATCGGGAGCGGTTTTTGCGCTGCCGATTTCTCTTGGGCCCGGGGCCTGGATGCCTCTTCATGAGGCGCGTCATTGGTCTTCCCATCCCGTTCGAATTCGAACAGCGAGAGACTGGCAGGGGCCTGCGATGCGGTGATCACGGGCAGACTTGCACTGCCAGGAGACGGGGTCTCAGCATCGCCGGATGTGGACGTCGGATCGGCCTTCTCGTCCGCCAGAGGCGGGGTGTCACTAGCCATGCCGGCCGAACCGGCACTCACGGTTCCATCCCCAGTCCCTACTTCGCGCGCAATGCTGGTCAGCTCATCAGCCGGGTCATCATCGCTCTCGCAATCACCAAACAGCGGTCCATGATGGGCCTCCCAGCTTGCCTGGTCCCATGCTTTCGCATCGATCTCCTCGAAGCCCTCGTCCCACTCGAGATGTACCGTGTGCCCTTCGACCTTGAAGCGCTGCGCCGCGCTGCATGCGACACGTATCTCGTCGAGGAAGATGTCATGGCGTTCTTCCTCCCTGCGACGCTCGGCGAGATGCGCCACTTCTTCGTAGGTAGCGGAGAGACGAAAGCCGCTGGCGAGCAGCATCTCGAATGCTTCGGAACCAGGGACTGTATCGGCGAAATCTTCCGCCAGAGAGGAGATCATTTTTGGTACATCACGCGCCCAGTCATCGGTCGAACGGTCATGTGCTCCGAGGCGCTCGAACGCGTTTCTGACTGCGACAAGCTGGATTTCGAGCGCTGTATCGTGGGTCTCATAGGCCCCGCGCCGGGTCACGAAATGCACGACCGTCTGTAGCCGGTCGAGATCGCCTTGCTCGGTCAGCCCAAGTACTTTTCCGAGCAGGCCGACATCGCGGTCATGGACCAATCGGTGGGCCCGCGCATAGGCCCGTGCCTGGCCTTCGGAGACCTCGGCAAGACAGGTCCGCAGGTGATAAAGGCCTTCGAGGAAGGTGGTGCTGAACCCTGCCGGAAGACCGCAGTCTTCACGCGCCTTCTGACCAAATTCCGCTGCTCGCGGATCGTCCTTCAGCGTGTGTTTGGCATAGTCGATTGCGGCCGCTTCTTCTGGTGTCATGCTGCCTGCGAAGGCATCCAGAATGCCTGCCCGCATCATCTGCACCCACAGGTTTTCAGGGTTCTGAAAGTCTGGATCGTCGCGCAGATCTGCAATCAATCTTGTGATCAGATCTTTCGGAAGATCGGTGAGCCGGCCAATGGTCGAGGGCGCAATTCCACGCTCTACAAGGCCTTCGATGAAGGGGCGTGCCATCGCATCGAGCCTGTCCTGATCGGTGCGCTCGCGGCTCGGCGGCACGTCCGCATCGGTGGCGGGATTGTCTTCGTTCAGGATGTCCAGTTCGACCTGGTACTGGTCATAATCGACGAACTTTAGCAGGGCTTCGGCGATCGATTTCTCCGCCGTGGCCTTGCGCTTGCGGGTGGCTTTCTCGTGCTGGCGAGACGTACGATTGAGCGGCATCTGGACGAGCAGGGGGTTGCGCAAAGTCTCGCGCGCCTTGCGGGCGGCGGAGGTAAGCTTGCCGTCCCCGCCACGCTCTTCCGTCTTCGCCTTCATTTCCAGATAGGCGTCGAGCTGCGCCTTTGTCTCCGGGAATGCATCGGACGCACGCCGAAGCATTTCGATCATCAGGATATTGAAGGGTGCATTGTCCATGGCTTCCGCATTGTAGGATGCGGATTCGGCGGGCCAAAGCGGTCGGACATTTTTTTGTCGCAACATTGGGAAAATGCGACAGCGGACTGTCTTTAGCAATTCGTCCGCCGCTTGGCAATTGCGACAAAGCCTGCCGCCGAGACGGCAGCGCTAGCAGTCACCCGAATAAAGCCCATTCTCATGGCAAACGGACCGACTTGCCGTTTTTACCCTTTCTCGTTTTTTAGGCGCAATACCGCAAAATGGGACGCACCTGCGGAGCGGACCATTTTGCTGACATCGTCCGAACTCGCGTTCGCCCGATAAGATGCTCGCTGGCGCTCGCACGTCGGCTCTTGCAAGCCTCCTTCGAGTGCGGCCTGTCGCGGCCTGGGGCGATGTCACCGACATCTTGGGGGGCGGACCCATTGCTGGCAGCTGCGGGCCTTTATCTTTCAAATCTCATCGATCGGGAATGCCGGTGAAACCGGCTGGTGAATGGAAAAGGGATGCGAAGAGCGCGTCCCGCGCCTCGCCGGTTTCGACAAGACCGGAGACCTGAAATGATTAATACCGACCACCTGTCGCCAGACGCTGAGGGGCTGGCTGCAGAACTCGGCCGCTTCGACGACTACCGCGTTCTGCGACGCGTCCCGACACCCTTTCCTTCGATGCCGCATATGGGGCCTGTGCCCGATGGCAGGTGCGTTGCGATTCTGGACACTGAAACCACCGGCCTCTCGGCCGAGAACGATGTCATCATCGAGCTCGCGATCATGCTGTGTTTTGTCGACGACGACGGCGAAGTCATCGGGCACTTGGGACCATTCAGCTGGCTTCAGGATCCGGGCCGCGAACTCGATCCGCGCATCACGCTGGTAACCGGGCTGGGTGCGCAGCACCTGAAGGGTAAGGCGATCAACGACAGATTTGCGTCCGGTTTGCTCGACCGCGCCGACTTGATCGTCGCGCAGAACGCCAGGTTTGATGCAGGGTTCATCGAGCGCCGCTATCCCGATCTTGCAGGCAAGGCCTGGGCCTGTTCGTGCAACGAAATCGATTGGCTGAAACTCGGCTTCGAAGGGCGCTCACAATCGGCGCTTCTTGCGCATGCAGGATGGTTCTCCGACGCACACCGCGCAGCCGCCGATGTCTGGGCCTTGTACTGGCTTCTTCGGCACCGCCAGCGCGATCCCGGCGGAGGTCCGGTCCGCACCCATCTTCAGCGACTGATCGAAGCTGCCGACACGCCAACGGTGATGGTGCAGGCCCAGCGCGCACCGTACGCGAAGAAGGAGATACTCAAAGCGCGGGGTTACCGGTGGAATCCCGATGGTCCCTTCTGGCAGATCGAACTGCCGCCCGAGAAGGTCGAGCACGAGCAGGCCTGGGGATATCGCAGCGGTCTTCCGGCGATGACCACGCGCACCCTCACCGCCAGCGAACGCCATCGCTGATCGCTCCAGTCCTTCCATCCACACTCTGAATGAGAATGCGCGGGGCGCCTCTCGGCGAGCACCTGTGCGCGACAAGGAAAACAATCATGAACAATATCGTACCACTGGGCAGCGAACTCGAGCGCCTGTCCCGCAAACTCGAACACGAAGCGCAGATGTTCCTGTCGCGAAAGCGCGATGGACACACTGGAACTTCGCGCCGCTGGATAATCTTCGATCTGGAGTTTCTGTTCGATCGCTCGCGTCACGCAGGCTACACGGTGGCAGAGGGCATCTGCCTGAACTTGCAGCGGCAGTCGGTGTCCCGGCCAAGCCAACGCCGTCCCAAGAGATCGGCAAGCACTGCGAGGCCGGCAATTGGCCGACCGTGTGCGACCAGGTGCTCGCCGATGTGCTGACGACGGCGGTTCTCACGATACGGCACCTCGCCGCGCATCGCGAGATCGATTGCGACCAACACGCCGCTGCACTCGCGATCGCCGAAGCAGCGCTCGCATCGAACGGCACCAGCGAGTTCGTCCGGCGCAGTTTTGCTCCATGGGCGAGAGGGCAGAAGGCTGCCGGCAGGCTACGCGGCACAGTCTACCGCTGCGCTGCGTGAGGAACACAAAACTGTCTTGCTGAAGACGGGAATAGCGGACCGGAAAGAAGGGAGGAAAAGCAGGATGTAGCAACGCGCAGCACGAGGCAGGCGCTGGCCTCGAAACACACCCATCACGCCACAGCTAATCTGCCGCTGAGCGGATCGAACGATAGCCGCCTATCCGGGAAGGATGCGCGGCATTTTTTATGCCCGAAAGGAATCTGAAATGCCCCGGAAGAAGAATACCACCAGTCGCGCTGTTGCGTCTGCCAGGAACACCAATCTTGCCAAGCTGCCCGAGCGCGTTGCGATTGGCGCGCACGAAGTTCGTCCCGAGCAGCTTTATGTCATCAAGGACCGGCACCCGCGAGGTCGCGGCCCGTGGACGGATGAGCCGTTTGACAAGATCGCCTGGCGTGATGCCGAGACTGGCCTCGATTGCATCCTTTTGCGGCAGCCGTCTGGTGTGTGGGGAGGGTTCGTGGCCGTCGGCCCCGGCCACCCATTCTATGCCCACCGCGAAGATGCTATCCCGGCGGCGGCCGGACTGAGCCCGCACGGCGGTATCGATTATGCCCAAGCGTGCTCGCGCAATGAGGACGAAGCCGTGCGTGTCTGCCATGCCCACACCGGACATCGAGCGGCGCAACGCGACACCCCGACTGCCGAAGATCAGACCATGGATGACGCATGGTGGTTCGGCTTCTTGGCTGACAAGCCCGGCGACCATGTGCCTTCGGGTTCGAAGCCTGTCCTCGCGAGCGAGGAGGGAGAGGTCTACCGCAGCATCGACTTCATGTACGCGGAAACCACAAAGCTGGCCCGCCAGCTTAAGGCGATCGAGGATGGCAGCGCCGTCGGTACCGACCCTGTTCTGCCAGCGAGCCCGCTGCGGCTCGGCAAGCCGGGAGGACGCTGATCATGGACCAGCAGAACATCCCTTACAAACAGCGCCGCAACCCGAACCTGCCTTGGGGCTACTGGTGCATCGCGGACCCGGACGATTATCCGCATCTTGTTGATGAATATGGGCGACGGTGGCCCTCGCTGCGCGAGTACATCTGGTGCGGTAGGCTCGGCATGGCGCGCGGCTCGAATTTCGAGTTCACCGCCATGACCGAATTCCTGCTCGCCGTGCTTGCAGCCATCGACCGGCGCGTGGTCTACATCGAGGAAAAGGTGAACGATCTGTTCTCCGGCTCATGGGACGTCGCGCGGAACTACGGAGCCTGGCTCGAGGGGCAAGAGCTCGCCGAAGGCCTGACCGGAGGCCTGACACCCGAAGGCCGCGCCATCCTTGTAGCGCTCGCCAGCACGCGCGGCGCCGAGGCGGCCACTGTCCCCATCGGTCTCCCGACAATCGCGCCGTGGCGAGGCCTCGATGGCGGAGATACCCGCGAGGAGCGCGAGCGTATCGTGAAGGTCAACGAAGCCTTCGCGGAAAGCCTGCCGGGCCGGTTCAAGCGAGAGGTGATCGCTCGCCGACCGGGGATCAGGCTTGTCGGTGCACCGGAAGGCGCAAACATCCCGCTGGGCCGGGTGCTGTGGACCATGACCTTCGCCGACGAATACGCGCGCGATCGCCTGTTCGCGTGGCTGGTCCAGCGGCTCGACCGCTGGGAAGCCTGGACGCAGCTCGCGATCAAGGACGGGGCGCAGGCCTTCACCGAGCATATCCTGCGCTTACGGTTCGCAGACGAGGTGATGGAAGCCCGCTGAGGGCCCCCCCTGACCTCACGCCAATACAATTCTGCAGTGGGCGGCAGCTTATCGGCATGTCCGCCCACTGCCCCAGTTTCAGGACTTCACATGCGAAATCCCTATCGATCGGTCATGCCCGCGCGCGTGATGGTTCTCTCGCTCCTTCTTCCACCGCGAGCCTACGAACCGCCAGCCCCATTCGGGTTTGGCGCTTTCATAGTCACCCGGGACCTGATGGGCGGAGCGAAGTTCACCACAAATTCCCACGGGTACGGCGCGGGTTACGAGCCGCTACGCATGCGCGACAGGATCGGCAAGTTGCTCACACCAGACACGAAAACGCTGATTTATGCTGCTGCGCCGCAGGATGCGGACCAGCGGGGCGAAAACCTCGAGACAGCCTTCGTACGTGACTTGGACTTTGTCCCGCGCCTGGGCCTCATAACGGTTACGCGCATGATCATCCCGCACAGCGAGTTCGTGATTGCAGCGGGGATGGGCAACATGGGCCAGCTGCCGGCGAACATGGTGACCCCTATCCAGCGACTGCGCTATGTTGGCCTGGAAGCGCAAGCCGCTTGGCTATGGTGGTTATTCGCAACCTCTTCGCCGATGAAGCGCCGAAGTCTCCTGGCGGCGTATCGAGCTTGGTCGGCTCTCCGACGAGCGCAGGTCCATTCGTCGTCTCTTTTCTCTGATCAAAGGGCCGAAGCGCTTTGGCCACCAGGGTATTCATCCTATAATTTGTGAATGAGCAAACCTATTGATCCTACCCAGATCGCCCCGCCAGGCTCGATGCCACGAGCGATATTTTTTCCTGAAGGAGAAGGGAAGAACAGCCGGGTAATTTTATCGGTCGTAAAAGAAAACCAACCTGAGGAAATACCTTGGCAACGCTACTGCACGAACAGCGAAACGATGATCCAGTTGTGGGGATTTCTCTACCAACATCCGGGTTTCGCGCTTTTTGCCGAGAAGTACATCGATCGTCATGGTCCCGCTGCATTCGATAAGCTTCTTGAACGGGTCGGAGCGCCGACTTCGTGATAGAAGAGAAGATATCCAGTTGCCCACCGACCCGAGGGGATCGACTGGCGCTCTCGGGAAAGCGTATATAGCGCGCTCTGATAGGACCCCTTCGTAACATCAGTAAGATAAAGTACGAGCGCGGAGCCTCATGAGAGCCGCGCTCGTACATATATTTATATATGGTGTGTGTGTTCTCCGCAGTTGCCCGCAATAAAAACAAGCAGTTATTCACTTATCGGTGCCATTCCCCGCAGGTGTGTGCCGCACCTAATCTTCTCCATGGCAGACCGTTTCCCGCAGGCCGAACTTGCGATGGCGGTCGGAGCCCCTAGCGAGTTCGGCGCGTTCGATCTTACCCTGACGAAAAAGCAGGCTCATCGCCTTTTCAAGGCGTGCTTTTTTTATCCCCTTCGCTTCGGGCATGTCTGCGAAAACGTGCGGCGCGTAAGTCTTGCAGGACCGATCGGAGACAATTCTTCCTTCGCGCGTAATCTGCCGAAGGCAGTCGAGGAAGAGAAGGCTGTCCTTGACCACCCGCTGCGATTGCATCAGGTCGTTGGCGTCGCGCGGTTCCATCTCGCATTCACCGACGAATGCTCCATTCCGCCAGAAGAAGCGGACCTGGTAACCGTTCCGCGTATAGTTCGCCTTCGATATGGTCAGCGTTCTCATGTCGGTATCATGGTCATGTTCGACGAAGAAGTGCGACCGCACCTGGTTGAGCCACGCGGTTGAACCGGAATAGCTGTCACCGATTTTGTTGGGGTGTCCCAGCAAGACTATGGCCGCGTTCGTTTCGCCAGCCAGACGGTTGAGCAAGTTGACGAATGAGGCGACCTGGTGGCGGTCGTTCTCATTACCGGGGAAGAGGTGGGCGACGTTGTCGAGAAAGACTATGCCCGCGCCTGTCTCGATCAAGGTCGCGCGAAGTCGATCATACGCCGCAGTGGGCTTTATAGCGCCTTCGACCGAGAAAGTGGCCAGTTCGTTGTGCAACTCTCCGCGTAAGGACGCGAGGTGCAATTTGTGCGCCAGGCTTGCCATTGGCAGGCCCAAGGATTCGCAGATGTGTTCCTGACGCCAGTGAAGCTCATTAGCGTCGTCCTCGCAGGTAATGTAAAGCGTGTTCATGACGGGCGGAGTCAAACCAAGCGTCCCGCTGCCCAGCGCTGCAGCGGTCGCAAGCTGCTGACCCAATAAACTTTTGCCTACCGAACCCTTACCGGTGAAGAATGTGACCTCACCAGCAGGTGCAAGCGGAGCAATGGCGAACTCCTTGGGTTTGGCTCTGCATTCAGCAAGGGTGACGAGATCGAGCGTCGGTATGGTCCCTTGCTTCGCGAGATTGCGGACCAGTGTCTGAAGGTCATCTGCGGTCCCTTCCCAGTCTAGAATGTCTCCCCCTTCTGGAAGCCCCGGCAGTTCGACGACGATAGTCTCGCCGCCGGCTCGCTGTATCTTTTGGCAGACGTTATCACACTGGGCGCGGCCAGCTTTATCGTTGTCAGGCAAGATGTAAATCCGGCGCCCGCTGATAATCTGCCCGAACTCGTCAGCTTTCCAGTCCTTGAAAGAAGTCGCGAGCAGACCCCAACCCGCCAGCTTGTCGGCTTTCGCCTCACCTTCGGTCATGTAAAGAGGAGCGTCCGCGGAAGCCGCCAGCAGATCAGGCAGTCTATACGGAACACGCCTTTCACCGGCCCCGCTTGTCCATTTCCCGCTTTCATCGACATGATCATAGCTGAAGCATTTCGGTTTCCCGTTTTCCCCGGGTTCGATGCGATGCTTTCGGTACAGCGTCACGCCAGTTTCATCGACGTATTCGAAAGTGGCAGCGAGCCGCTGACCGTCCCCGAGATACACAGCAGGCTTGGCGGTCACTCTATTTTCCCGCGCCGGGGGATTCCAGGGCACGCCTCCGGATCGCGCGCCCGGAGGAGGAAGAACGCCTGCGTCGCGCAGTATGTTCTTTATAGCTATCGGGTCACCGCCATTTGCGGAATGGATCAACACCCCGTCAGGGGCATCGGGCACGATGCTGGCCCAACTGCCTCTATCTTTCTCGCTATGTCCGGGAGTGGGGAAGCAGGCCCGTGTACCACGTACCTCTCCGCCGAGGATATGGGCGATCGCTTGCAGGGACGGCGCGTTCATTCCCCAGTCTCCCCACCGCTCGTGAGGAGCCTCTCTTGGGATCGCAGGATTTCTCTTGGCGGCAGCCGGTCGCTTGCTGGCCGCGTATCAAGAAGGGCATGGGCGTCGAAGAGGCGCCGGATTGCCCCGGATAGGGAATTGGATTTCATGCCTTTTTCTCCGTTGCCGCGATCGGAATGATTCGCGAACGGAGAGGGAATTGACGCCCATTTGGCGGGTGAGCTGAATGTCTGGAGGGGAGGAAGGTGCGCAAATGATGCACAATTCGTTTTAGTCGGTTTCGGCCACCAGATCTTCGAGCTGAGAAGCGGTGGGCTCAACAACCTGTCTGTAAAGGATTGCTGAAAGCGGCTTGATTGTCTGTTCGTCCAAAGTCGCTCCCATCATCACGTGAAGTCGTTCGTAGAGTGACTTCTGCGTGGGGAAATGCCCGGGATTTAGCCTTCCGGCCTTCGCCAACTGCGCCGCGGCGATCCAGAACGGGGTCCATTCATCCTGGATACGTTTCCTGCCTCGTTTAGGCTTCGCTGGCCTGCGTTCCTCGACGAACTTTTCAACGGCTTCGTCATCGAACTCGAGATCGGTCAGTTTTACAGCCCGCTTCTCGTGCTGGCCTGGTAAGGTCGCTGCCCCAAAGGTCCATACGGACGCTTGCTGAGCTTCCTGCTCGATGCGCCGCCAGTATTGCTTTATCCTCGCGTTCTCGCCCTCTTGGCCTGTGTCTAGGTAGGTAACCGTCGCGGTTCCGGAAATACGACCTCTGGAAATGGCGTCCCCAAACTCTCGCAAGGCTTGTTCGGGAGCCTGGCATGTGAGCAGGAGCGAATGTGTAGCTGAAGCCTTCATGCGCATAACGTTTGGCCGAATCTGATTATCATTTCGTTAGAAATCAGTGCGGTGAAGCTGCTGATGGCGTGCGTGAAATATTTACCACTGTGATTCGATAAGCCCGCTCCTTCATTGAAATTGAATGGATCGGCTAATGCGTGCGATTAAGGTTGATGTGGATGGAACGGTTACCGCCTACGATGGCGAAGAAGACTTTTGGATGGACGAGGATACCGTCTGGGCCGAAGGGCCTTACAAGGGAGAAATAAACCACGCCGTCTATTACGATGACGAGGCGATGTTTGCCGATGTTCAGGTCCGCGCGACCCTGTCTGGTGTCGACTACCCTCTTCCATGCTGGATCGTGGGAATTTTCGGTGAAGATACTGCTGACGCTACTCTCAGCCTAGAGAAGGTCATCGCCGACCTGGGGCCCAGGCGATACCCATTACTGGACCATCCTAAGGGAGCCAGCGCCGTAGCCTGAACGATTGCACGTTCGGTTTCGATCGTTCGCCGCTGTGACATGTATCGCATGGCCATATCGCGAGTTGGGCGAGGCACCACTTTCCGCTCACTCGGCAAGAAGTGATTTCGCTCAATCTTCTGCAGCTTCGTCCTCGATGTTTAGATAATGTTCTGCATTCAGGCGGCACATTGACCATTCGGTTCCGCCAAGAAGATCATGGTAGTAAATTGAGACCGATCTCTCATAAGCGATGACCATATCGACACCCATGGGTGAGGGGCCGTAGAAAACGAGGCGGTTCACCAAGGCATGGACTGCTGACATGACCTTGGATCGGGCATCGAATCTCAACGTCTCGTTCTCGTGGTCAAGTTGTGAACGTAGCTGATGGATCCTGGCCCACTGTTCCTCCAGACTAGGTGCATGCGCAAGCAGTTGTAGTCGTCCCCGTGCTTCGTCGAGGGCGGACATTGCGACATCGCTTTCTGCCACGAGGTCGGTCCAGATGGCCTGAGCTTCGGGTCGACCGGTGTCTACTGCGATGCGTAGTGCCGAGTCCGAACGCGCTTTGGCGATCTCCCAGGTCCTTTCAAGCGTTGCAATCTCTATTTCCAAGTCACGAACTTCTGAATGTGAACCTGAACGGTCTCCTGAAAGAGCCTCGAAGATGATGGGATCAAGTATTCCTTCCTCCCAGACCGCGTAATTGAAGTGGACGCCGTTGGTACAGCCTTTGCCGCGCTGATAGCCGTCGCATATAAGGTAATCTTCGCTGACCCAGGTGCCGTCCGCACGCTGCTTGCGTCCCTTGCTCCGAAAGGTCATCTTGTTTCCGCAACTGCCGCATGTAGCAAGTCCCGAAAAGAGGTTGACCAGTTTTCGGCCCCGACCGGTGAACTTGCGCGATCGCTCGGCGATCGCCGTTAAAGCCCGTCGATGGAGATCGGCGTCGACCACCGCCGGATAGTAGTCCTCCACGATGTCGCCCGTCATCGTGCGCTTTGCCCCGCGCGCCTTTCGGGCCGGGTGGAGTTCGCCAATCACCGCGGGGTTCCGAAGCACCTTCTGGATGGAGGAGGCATGCCAGCCATCTGCCCGACCGAAGGTGGGCACATTTTCGAGATTGAGGTTACGGGCGATGTGGTGTTTCCCGTAACCAGCAACCGTTTCCTCGAAGATCCGGCGGACGACCGCCGCGCGTTCGGGGATCGGTATGAAGGTCGCAGGGTTGCCCACGACCTGCAGCCACGCGGGTGCGCGGCGCGTCATCACGAATTTCTCGCCGCTATTGAGCCGGCGTCGTTTCACCGCCCAGGCCGAACTGAGCCGCTGGCTCTTCTTCTCGGACTCTTCATGACTGAGCTGGGCTTTCACCACGACCTCAATGATCGAGGCCATGTCGAAATTGCCTTGGGAGTAACGACGACCACCATCAACCGTGGCCACCATGACGCCGGCCTCGGTGAGGTTCATCATCCACATGAAGACCCGCCCGGGCTCCTGTCGCGACAAGCGGTCGAGCTTCTCACAAAGGAGGACTACCCCGTCAGGAAAGCGCCCGTCTTCTACATCTTGCACGAAGCGACCGAGAGCTCCAGACGTCGTGTGCTGCCCCTTGAAAGCACTGATACCGTCGTCAACGAGCTCGTCTACGACCCGCCAACCTGCTTCTGTTGCATGCCGACGGCAATCTTCGCGCTGGCGCTCCAGACTGGAACCCTTGCTCTGCTCAGCGCTCGACCAGCGCATATAGATGACGCAATCCATCATGGCGGATTATCGATTCTTTCGATTAGAGTGTAGGGGTATCTTATCTGAGGAGGTTGTGACCGCCAGCCGCCGCGATCTCCAGCGCGCGCTTGGCGGTTTCCTGGCCCTTGACCTGCTTGAGGTCCGGCCCGTGACGGTCGCTTTCCACTTCGCCTGGCTGCGGCTCCGGGAGTTCGGACTTTCCTGAAAGGTGGGCCAGCAGGTCCACCAGGTTCGGCGCCGCACACACCCGCACGCCGCTGGCCCAGCGCGCTTCCGGCCCCTGCGCGGCGGGGCAGATCAAGCCCAGGTCGCTCTCGCTGGCGTGAAGCGCGGCCAGCAGGACACCGGGGGAAGGCACCACGCGCCCGTCCAGCGACAGTTCCCCCACTGCCAGCCATTCGCTCAGTTCCTCGGCGTCCACCACGCCCATCGCACCCAGCAGGGCGAGCGCGATAGGCAGGTCGTAATGGCTGCCTTCCTTGGGAAGGTCTGCGGGGGACAGGTTGATGGTAATGCGCTTGGGCGGCAGCGACAGGCCCATGGCCGCAAGCGCCGACTGTACCCGTTCACGACTTTCGGCCACGGCCTTGTCTGGCAGCCCCACCACGGTGAAGCGCGGCATCCCGGCGGCGAGTTGGCACTGCACCTCCACCTTGCGCGCGTCTAGGCCAAGGTAGGCAACCGTCTGAACTAATGCGACCACTCAAAAATCCTTAATTTCGCAACGTGATAGCGCTCTTCGCCGACATGTCGAGGGGACATGTCGTTAACCCGTTCGCAACCTTTTCCGTTGGCAAATAAGCAGGGCGGGATCGTCAGATTGGCGGGGATGAAACGCGCGCTATCCCTTCTTGCCTCTCTCGCTGTCCTCGGTTCGGTACCCGCCGCCGCGCAGCGCATGACGGTTGTGGAGGAATGGGTGACCGCGGAGACGACCGCTTCGCGCTACGTCTCTCCCTTGCAGCAACGCACGGAAGCAGAGGCGATTGCAACCTTCGGCCCGTTCCGCGTGGTCGACGAGCGAACCGTGGCACTGGTGGATATCACCGATGCGTCCTCGCCCGCCTGGTTCGAGGCGGCCTTGCGTGTTTTCCCGCAGATCGACACGCTGGAATTTGTCGA
Source organism: Aurantiacibacter zhengii (assembly GCF_003584125.1). Lineage (GTDB taxonomy): Bacteria > Pseudomonadota > Alphaproteobacteria > Sphingomonadales > Sphingomonadaceae > Alteraurantiacibacter > Alteraurantiacibacter zhengii. The sequence goes on along the minus strand of NZ_QXFL01000005.1, from coordinate 244,460 downwards.
AGCACCCGGCACGCATGACGACCGCGCCAACCTGGCACTGGGCCGGGCGATCCGCGCGCGCGGCATTGCAACTCGCGCGGGCGAGGGCGGTTCGGTGCGGTCTGGTGCGGTCGAGCTGTTTCTTGCCGGGGCCACGCGCGAGATTGCACCGGGCAGCGAATTTGCCGTGCACGGCTGGCTGGACGACTGGGGCCGCGGGGCCGAGGACTATCCCGCCGATGCGCCGGAACACCGGCGCTACCTCGACTATTACATGGAAATGGGTATGGACGAGGTGCAGGCGCGCCGCTTCTATGCCATGACCAATTCGGTGCCGTTCGAGGATGCACGGTGGCTGACCGGCCGCGAGATGCGTGAATGGATGGGCGACATGGTGGCAGGGCAGGCGGAAGACGGGGCGAGTTCCGGACTCGCCTATCTTGACTTCGAGCCAGTCCTTCAGTAAGCGCCCGCAGCATGTGAGGCCGCCTCTCGATTGGCGGCCGTTTTTGTTCTGATATCTGAAGGTTTGTACCATGAAGCGCACTTTCCAGCCGAGCAACCTCGTGCGTGCCCGTCGCCACGGCTTCTTCGCCCGCAAGGCTACCGTTGGTGGCCGCAAGGTCCTGCGTAACCGCCGTCGTCGCGGTCGCAAGAAACTGTCTGCTTGATTCGCTTTCCGCTCGCCCCTCCGGGCGAGCGTCCTCGCTAGGCGCGCAGGCAAGCTGCGCCCGCTGCGGGCGGCCATTCGGCCTTGCGGGCTCCTTTTGGAGCCCGTTTTCGTGCCTGCTATCTTCCCGAGAGCGGGTGTTATCCCTATCTAATACACCATGACGCCCACGGTCCTCACCAAGCGCGCCGATTTTCTTGCGGCGAATCGCGGGCTTCGCAATGCGCGGCCGGGCTTCGTGCTGCTGACGCGTCCGAACGATGGGCGTGGCGTGCGTTATGGAATCACCGTCACCAAGAAGATCGGCAATGCCGTTGTGCGCAACCGGATGAAGCGGCGCTTCCGCGAATTGCTCCGCGTCGCGCTGGCCGAGCACGGGCTGGCGGACCACGATCACGTGCTGATCGGGCGCGAGGGCGGCGTGGAGCGCGACTTTGCGCGGATGGGCCAGGAACTCGTCTACGCTCTTGACGCGGCGCGGGATGGCAAGGGTGACCCGGCCCGTCGCCCCCGGCGCGGCAACAAGAAGAACCCGCGGTGAAGCGCGTTTTCATCCTGATCGCGCGCGGTTGGCAGCTTGGTCCCAGCCGCATTCTGCCACCCACCTGCCGCTACCAGCCATCGTGCAGCCAGTACGCGATAGAGGCGCTGGAAAAACATGGTGCAATCAGGGGTGGATGGTTGGCCATCAAGCGTATATTGCGCTGCCAACCTTGGGGGGGACACGGTTACGACCCTGTTCCTGATCGCGGTGGGCCCGATGCACCGCTTAACGATTAGACGCGACGGAAAATCACTTGGACAACCAGCGTAATCTTATCATCGCCGTCGTGCTGAGCGCGGTCTTGCTGTTCGGCTTCGATTTCGTGATGCGGACCTATTATCCGGATCCGGAAGAGGACGTGCCTGCCAACATGGCCAGCCGCGAGGATGCGCCAGTGGTGCGCGCCGAAGGTTCGATCGAGACCGATGCGCCGGTGGTGCGCGATCTCGACACCGAATTGGCCTCGACCGGGCGCGTCGTCATCGATGCGCCGGAAATCGCCGGGTCGATCAACCCGGTGGGCGCCCGCGTGGACGATATCCTGCTCAAGACCCACCGCCAGACGGTGGAAGAGGATAGCGGTCCGATTCGCCTGTTTGCCCCTGCCGGCACCGACGCGCAGCAGTTTGTCCAGTTCGGCTGGGTGGGCGAAGGGGTTTCCGTTCCCGACGCACAGACGCCGTGGCAGGTGGTCCAGGGCGGCACGCTGTCGCAGGATTCGCCGGTCGTGCTGCAGTGGGACAACGGCCAGGGCCAGACCTTCCGCCTCACATTCCGGGTGGACGCGCATTACATGTTCGATGTGACCCAGAGCGTCACGAACACGGCCGATGGTTCCATTGCTTTGCGTCCCTATGCTTTCGTGAACCGCACCAGCGCAACCGCCAGCAAGTCCACATGGAACGTGCACTCCGGCCCCATCGCCGAGGGCGACGGCGAAGTGAACTTCGACTGGGACTACGACGAGGTGGCCGAGGAAGGCCCGGTCGAACTGGCCGGCAGGACCCAATGGCTGGGCTTCACCGATATCTACTGGATGAGCGCGCTGGTGGCGGATGATGCCAGCGCTGCTGAGGGCACCTTTCGTCAGACCAATGGCGACATCTACCGCGCCGACCTGATCTACGATGCCGTCACCGTCCCGGCGGGCGAGACCGTCTCCCGCACGACCCGCCTGTTCGCGGGCGCCAAGGAAAGTTCGGTTCTGGACATGTACCAGGATCAGGGCGTCGAGCGGTTCGGCCTCGCCATCGACTGGGGCTGGTTCCGTTTCATCGCCTGGCCCATGTGGCAGGTGCTGATCTTCCTGTTCGGGCTGGTGGGCAATTTCGGACTGGCGATCATCTGCCTGACGCTGATCATTCGCCTGATCCTGTTCCCGGTGGCGCAGAAGCAGTTCCATTCGATGGCGCAGATGCGCGCCGTGCAGCCCAAGATGAAAGCGCTGCAGGAACGCTACAAGGACGACAAGCAGCAACTGCAGCAGGAAATGGCCAAGCTGTACAAGGAAGAGAAGGTCAATCCGCTGGCGGGCTGCCTGCCGATCTTCATCCAGATCCCCATTTTCTTTGCCTTGTACAAGACGCTGCTGCTGGCAATCGAGATGCGGCACGAGCCGTTTTTCGGCTGGATCCGCGACCTTTCCGCGCCCGATCCCGCCACGGTCCTGAACCTGTTCGGCCTGTTGCCGTTCGATCCTCCCGGTTTCCTCGCTATCGGCGTGCTGGCCGTGCTGTTGGGCATTACCATGTGGCTGCAATTCAAGCTGAACCCGGCCGCCATGGATCCGATGCAGCAACAGATCTTCATGCTGATGCCGTGGATCCTGATGTTCGTGATGGCACCGTTTGCGGCGGGTCTGCTGCTTTACTGGATCAGCAACAACGTGCTGACGCTGGCGCAGCAGAGATACCTCTACGCACGCAACCCGGAACTGAAGGCACAGATGGCGAAGGAGCGCGAGGAGAAGGCGCGCGAAGCCGAGCGAAAGAAGGCAGCGGAGTGACCCCCGAAGAGCAACATCTGGCGAAGGAGGCGAGTAAGCTGTTCTCCGGGCGGGTGGAATTCCTGCTGTCCGCTCCGCAGCTGAAGCACCTGCCCGATCCCGACTATCCGGAGATCGCTTTTGCCGGGCGCTCCAACGTCGGCAAGAGCTCGCTGATCAATGCGCTGGTGCAGAGGAAGGCGATTGCGCGTACCTCGGTAACGCCGGGCCGCACGCAGGAACTGAACTTCTTCGAGGTAGGCGATCCCACCCAGTTCCGGCTCGTCGACATGCCGGGCTATGGCTTTGCCAAGGCGCCGCTGAAGGTGGTGGACAATTGGCGCAAGCTGGTGCGCACTTTCCTGCGCGGCCGGGTGCCGCTCAAGCGCACCATGGTGCTGGTCGACAGCCGCCACGGACTGAAGGACACCGACCGCGAGATGATGACCATGCTGGACGAGGCAGCGGTGGGCTATCGCATCGTGCTGACCAAGGCCGACAAGGTGAAGGCCAGCGAACTGGAGGCGGTGCGGAGCAAGGTCGAGGAAGAGGTTCGCAAGCACCCCGCAGCCTATCCGCAGATGCACGTCACCAGTTCTGAAAAGGGCATGGGCCTGGAAGAATTGCGCGCGGCTATCCTGAGCGACATTCGGGAGTAGTCCGGGCGCGAGCGAACCGCTCGCAGGGCACCTGATTTCAGACATAAAAAAAGGCGCCGGTGAGGGCGCCTTTTTTGATTCATGTCTGACTTTCGGATCAGTTACGACCGCCGAAAAGCCAGTCCCAGATACTACGACCCATGGCAAATCTCCTGTTGCGTCAGGAGGTTCGTGCATTAACCAACAATCTTTGTAAAGTCTAAACTATGTTTTTTAACGCTCCGATTTCCTTAGCCTTATGATATTGCAGGATTTTCTCGAATCTGACGGGTCGGGAAATGGCGAAGCCCTGGGCCACGATGCAGCCCGAATCACGCAACAAGGTTAACGTTCCGGCGTCCTCGACCCCCTCCGCAACAACGATGATTCGCAGGTCGCGGCCCATCTGGAGGATGTTCTTCACAATGCCCTGCGCCTTGGTGTCGCCGACCATCGGCGCGATGAACATCCGGTCGATCTTGAGCTCGGAGAAAGGCAGTTTCAGAAGCGCTTCGAGGCTTGCGGCACCCACCCCGAAATCGTCCATCGAGATTTTCGTACCCAGTGCCTTCAACTCGCCGAGGATCTCGGCTGCGAGATCGAGGTTCGAAATGCGGAAGGTCTCGGTGATTTCCAGCGTCAGGCGACGCGGATCGTAGCAATGCCGGTCAAGGACATCCGAAACCATGGCGACGATGGAGCGCTCGTGCAGCAGCGTGGCGGAAATGTTTACCGCGATCGGCAGATGCAGCCCCTCGCGCTCGAAGGCATTGCCGGCCTTGCAGGCTTCTTCCAGCACGAACCGGGTCAATTGGCTCATGCGTCCGGCAGTTTCGCACTGGCGAATGAAGTAGTCTGGGGGGATGTGGCCCTTGACCGGGTCCTTCCAGCGTACCAGCGCTTCAGCCCCGACGATCTCCCCTGATTGCACCATGACCTTGGGCTGGAACGCCAGATAGATCTCGCCATTGCTGAGCGCTGCATCGATCCGCGCTTGCAGCGAAATATTCCAGATAAGGTCTTCCTGCGATGCGGAATCGGCGATCGCAATCGGTTCGAAAGTCTCGTTGGTCTTTTCCGCGACAGCCACCGCTGCGGCCAAGCGCCGCGCCACGTTGGGGCTGGGGGTGATGTCGATGCCAAAGGTAATGCCGACATCGACCTGCTGCTCGCCAACCACCAGGGGCGATGCGAACAGTGCCCGCAGGCCTTCCAGGTGCTCGCGCAGGAGAGCGGGGTCCTTTTCGGCCATCGTCCAGCCCAGAAGGTGGCCCTGTCCGATGTAGATCGTAGCCTCCTGCGTGGCGGCATTCAGTCGTCCGGTGATGGCCAGCAGGTATTCGGCATGCAGGTCGAGCGGGAGGCTGCGACGCACTTCCTCGAACCTGTGGATCCTAGCTACGATGATTGCAGGAACGTTTTCGGCTATGCTCTTGTCGGCCTCCAGTGCGGCAAATGTCGGCAGGTTTGTGTCCGAATCGACCAGTCGCAGCTTGCGCCGCATCGACGTTCGCATCCGGTAAAACGCGAAGACGGCCAGCAAGACCAGCGAATCGGCAACGCTCACCCGCGTCGCGGCAAAGGCTGCGGCCAGGAGACTGATGGGGATTGCACAGGCAATTGCGGCATATGCAGCGTAGCGGATTGTTTGCCTCGTGCAGGTGCTTGCCAACAGCAAGGCGGCAAAGACCGCAATGAGGACCAGCAATCCGTTGATGAATTGCGTGTGCCCGGCCTTCAGCGTTTCTGCCCCGTAGATCGAGATGATCGACTGCGGAACCGCAACGTGGCCCGGGATCTTGCGCCCGGCCGACTGTTCCAGCCCTGCGTCCCCGATGACGACGGTCTTGCCGGAAAACTGGTCAAGATCCGCGCCGGCGCGCTGCAGGTCGGCGAAACGGTATGTGGGGATGGAGGAACGCGAGAAGACATAGCTGATAGGGAACCTGTCCCCCTCGATCTCGACATCGCCAGCAAGTTGAGCAGCAACATTGGGCAGGGCGCGCTCGCCCGAAGACACCTGGTAGGGAAGGTCCCATGTAAAGCCGAGGAAGTTCATCCAGTTGTCGGCGGCGACTTCGGGAATTCCGGCACCGACTTCCGGCGCGTTGCTGACAAGTATGGGGTCGCCGTCGAGGCCCGTCCGGATCGGCAGCACCATGTAACTTTCGCCTGCGAAGGCGCGAAGACTTTCGTTGAGGCTTCGATCGGCGGCCGGGTCGGAGGCGCGTTCGAATGGCAGGTCGATATACACCGCCTTTGCCCCTGCGGCATCCAGCCTGTCGACAAGGTCGGCCAGTTGCCGCCGCCCCGCGGGCTGATCGGGATCGGCGAGATCGGTCCTGGTGCCGACGAAGACAATGTCGCCGGAAGCAGGCTGCGAGGCTGCGCGCGACTGGATTACCCAGCCCAGTTGGTCGAGCGGTACGAATACTGTCAGCGTGTGCAGCACGAGCGCGATCAGGCCCGCCATCGCGACATGGCGAACCCTTTCGAGCCAGTTGGCTTCGCGTTTGGTTGCAGGGGCCTTGCCGACCACTCTTTACCTTTCGTTTCGCCAGCGCATTCTGCGGCATCTCGTCTCGTGCCAGAGGATGGTTAACAAACCGGCAATAAGGTGAACGCTCGTTCAGCAAGTTCTTACCGGCACGGCGCGGTTGTTCATGCTCGACAGTATCAGCCTGAACGGTTAGGCCTCGCGTCAAACAGGGAACCGCGCCACACATGAAGCTCATCATCGGTAACAAGAATTATTCCAGCTGGTCGCTGCGCGGCTGGCTTGCCGCAAAGCAGAGCGGGCTCTCGTTCGAGGAGCTGACGGTCCATATCGATGGCGACGACTGGCAGGCGATGAAGGCGCAGGATGGCGATTTCCAGCCATCTGCCGGAAAGGTGCCGGTGCTGTGGGACGGCGATGTCGTCGTGTGGGACAGCCTGGCCATCCTCGAATACCTGGCAGACAAGGTCGGGCGCGACCGTTTCTGGCCGAAGAACGATGCCGCGCGCGGCATGGCGCGGGCCATGGTGGCGGAAATGCATTCTTCCTACCTGCCGCTGCGGCGCAATTGCCCGATGAACATCCGCGCTCGCGTGGACGTGGACCTGTCCGACGAATGCAAGGGCAACATCGTGCGCATCCTCGGTCTGTGGGCCGAAGCGCGCGCGCGCTTCGGCAAGGGCGGACCTTTCCTTTTCGGTACCTTCAGTGCAGCGGATATCTTTTATGCACCGATCGTCAGCCGCTTCCTCACCTACGGCATCGGAGTGCCGGGTTTCGCGCAGGCCTACATGCAGGCCCTGTGGGAACATGACTGGATGCAGCAATGGGTAGAGGCCGCGATGGCTGAGGAATGGACCATTTCGCAGTTCGAGGTGGGCACCAGCTCGTGAGCAACGACCCGCTTGCCAATGCCCGACACCTGATCGCGTGCAAAAGCGTGACGCCCGCGCGCGGCCCGGTGTTCGACATGCTGCAAGAAATGCTCGCCGACCTTGGTTTCGAGGTGGATCGTTTCACCCGTGGCGATGGCCCGGAAGGCACCGACGAAGAGCCTGTCGAAAACCTCTTTGCCATTCGGCGCGGTCCCGCAGGTTCGCCGCACTTTGCCTTTGCCGGCCATGTCGACGTGGTGCCGCCCGGCGATGGCTGGTCCAGCGGGCCCTTCGCCCCGGAGGTGCGCAACGAGCCGGGTGGAGACCTGCTCTATGGGCGCGGTGCCGTCGACATGAAGGGCTCCATCGCTTGCATGGTCGCCGCCGTCGCCGAAATCCCGGCAGAAGCGGGCACGCTCAGCTTCATCATCACCGGGGACGAGGAAGGCCCCGCGCTGCATGGCACGCGTGCGCTGATCGACCGGATGAGGGCGCGCGGCGATATTCCCGATCTGTGCTTGGTGGGGGAGCCCACCAGCGTGAACCGGCTGGGCGACATGATGAAGATCGGTCGGCGCGGCTCAGTCAACATCTGGCTGGAAGTTACTGGCACGCAAGGCCACGTTGCCTATCCGCACCTGGCCGACAACCCGATGCCGACAATGGTCGCCATCCTAGCCGAGCTGGACGCGCTGGTGCTGGATGAAGGGACCGACTGGTTCCAACCCAGCAACCTTGAAATCACCGAATTCGACGTTCCCAACCGCGCGCACAATGTCATCCCCGGCAAGGCCACGGCGCGGATTTCCATCCGCTTCAACGACCTGCATTCGGGCGCATCGCTGTCAGATAAAGTCATCGCCATCGCCGAAAAGCACGGCGGCACCGCGCGCCCTGTCATCAGCGGGGAACCGTTCCTGACGCCGCCCGGCGCGTTCTCGCAAATGATTGCCGACGCGGTGAAGGCGGAGACGGGTATCGATCCCGAACGCTCCACCACCGGCGGCACATCCGACGCGCGCTTCCTGAAAGACCTGTGCCCGGTCATCGAGTTCGGGCTGGTCAACGCCACCATGCACAAGACCGACGAGGCCGTGGCGGTTGACGACCTTGCCACGTTGACTGCAATCTACCGCCGGGTCGCGCTGGCCGCCCTATCGGCCAAGGAGAAATCGCTTTCATGAAACGCTGGTTAGCCATTCCGCTGTGGCAGCGGGTTATCGCTGCCCTGATCCTTGGCATCATCCTGGGCCGGTTGTGGGGACCGGGGGCGGAAAGCATCAAGATCATCGGCGATATCTTCGTCGCCTTCATCAAGATGCTGGTGGTGCCGCTGATCTTCTTCAGCCTGGTCGCGGGCGTTGCCTCCATCGGCGACATTCGCAAGCTGGGCCGCATCGGATGGCGCGCGCTGCTGCTGTTCGTGGTGACCGGCCAGCTGGCGGTGTGGCTGGGGCTGTTCCTTGGCACGGTGGTCGCGCCGGGCGCCGGGGTCGACACCTCCTCTATCGAGATGGGTGCGATACCCGAACCCAATGAGACGACCTGGCGCGAAATGCTGCTGGGCATGGTGCCGCAAAGCCCCGTGCAGGTAATGGCGGATGTGAATGTCCTGCCGCTGATCATCTTCTCGCTGCTGCTGGGTATCGGCATCCTCATGGCGAAGGAAGACGGCGAGCCGGTGCTCAAGATTTTCGACAGCGGCTCTGTCGTCATGCAAAAGGTTACGATGGTGGTGATGGAACTCACCCCCTTTGGCGTCTTCGCGCTGATGGCCTGGGTAGCGGGCACGCTGGGGCTGGAAGCGCTGGCCGCATTGGGCAAGCTGGTGTTCCTCAACTACCTTGGCTGCCTGCTGATTATCGGGGTAATCTATTCGGGCATGATCAAGTTCATCGCCCGCCTGCCAGTGCGCGATTTCTTCCGTGGCATCGTCGATGCCATCGCGGTCAGCTACTCCACCGCCAGTTCCAATGCGACGCTGCCAGTCACCCTGCGCTGCGCCGAGCGGAACCTGGGCATCAGCAACTCGGTCGCCAGTTTCGTCATTTCGCTGGGCGCAACGATCAATATGAACGGCACGGCGATGTACCTGGGCCTTGCCACCTTGTTCGGTGCGCAGATCTTCGGCGTGGACCTGTCGTGGGGCGACTACTTCATGATCTCGATCCTCGGCACGCTGGGTGCCGTGGGCGCGGCGGGCATTCCGGGCGCGGGCCTGATCATGATGGCGCTGGTATTCGGCGCGGTTGGCGTGCCGCTGGAAACGATTGCCTTCGTGGCTGGCGTGGACCGGATCATGGACATGATGCGCACCACCACCAACGTTTCCGGGGATGCCGCCGTGGCAACTACCGTGGCCAGCCTGACCGGCGACATCGATCGCGCGGAAATGATCTCGGCAGACGATGTGTAGGAGGCGCTGATGACTTTCGATTGCCTGTGCGGCGAAGTGTCCATCGCGCTTTCGCAAAAGCCGGAGTTCGTTCACGCGTGCAACTGCACCCTGTGCGCCAAATCCGGCGCGCGGTGGAGCTATTTTCATCCCGACCAGGTCGAGATTGCAGGAGCAACGACAGGCTTCAGGCGCTCCGACAAGGAAAGCCCCGCAGCGGAGGTGCATTCCTGCATCAAGTGCGGGGCGACTACGCATTTCGTGCTGACCGAGGCTGCGGTCGCAGTCCACGGCAACACCATGATGGGCGTGAACATGCTTCTGGCAGATCCCGCCGATCTTTCGGGTGTGGAACTGCGTTATCCCGATGGCCGCAACTGGGCAGGCGAGGGTGAATTCGGATACGTGCGCGAGGCGGAAACGCTTTAACGCCCCTTCGGCTTTTCAAGCACCTTCTTGCGGAAACTGCACAGGTCCACCACCGGGCAGCGCCAGCATTCAGGCGTGCGCGCCTTGCAGACGTAGCGCCCGTGCAGGATCAACCAGTGATGGGCGTGGAGGCGGAACGGTTGCGGCACGCGCTTTTCCAGTTTGGCCTCCACCTGTTCGGGCGTCTTGCCCTTGGCAAGGCCTGTGCGATTGCCGACCCGCAGGATATGGGTGTCGACCGCGAAGGTTTCTTGCCCGAACCAGCAGTTGAGCACCACGTTCGCCGTCTTGCGGCCCACGCCCGGCAGCCGGACAAGGTCTTCGCGCGTGCTTGGTACCTCTCCGCCGTATTCGTCCACCAGCAACTGGCTTAGCGCGATCACGTTCTTCGCCTTGGAGTTGAACAGGCCGATGGTCTTGATGTGCTGGATCAGGCTGTCCTCGCCGAGGTCCAGCATCTGCGCGGGCGTTTCGACCTTGGCGAACAGCGCGCGGGTCGCCTTGTTCACGCCGACATCGGTGGCTTGCGCCGATAGGGCCACGGCAACGACAAGCTGGTAGGCATTGCCATATTCCAGCTCTGTTTCGGGTGCGGGATTGTCCTCTGCCAGGCGGCGGAAGAATTCGAAGATCTGGTCTTTCGTCATGCGCTGCTGGCTAGCCGCAAAGGGGTGTGCAGGCCAACAGTCTAGCGCAGCCAGCGCAGCATGTTGGGATAGGTGCCCACGCCCTGCGCCAGGGCGGTGGGCAGGTCGATCACGGTCATCCCATGGGCGGCAAGCCCGTCGGAACCGGCAAAGCCGCCGATGGCGTAGGTGGAAGCGGCAAATTCGCTGCGTCCGCGATAGCCGGCCGGGTGGAACAGCTGGCGCAGGCCGATGTCACACACCTTAGCCGCGGCGTAAGACCATGCGATTGCCATCAGTTCCTCGTCGCGGTTGGCCTCGATCTCCCCCAGGTTGGGACGAATATCGGCGGGCATCACGGCGATATGGCCCGCCTCGTGCAGCAGGTCTCCCGGCCAGATCGTGACATCGGGATCGACGACCAGCGCACCGTCGCGAATGGCTAGCCCGTCGATCAGCTGGTCCAGTTCCTCCGCAGCGCGCAGCCGCACCGGGATGCCAACCTCTGTCAGGAAATCGAGGCACCGTGCTGCCGCGGCCTCTCCGCCGCCTTCCTCCTGCCAGTTGCACTGGCTGGCCAGCGTGCCGCTCATGGCTTCGTCTCCTGTGCCACCTTCCACGCCATCGCGGCGCGCACGCGGCTCTTCACGGTGGGGTGGGTGTAGAACAGCGCTTCCTCCACCGGTCCCGCCAGTGGATAGCGATATTCGGCGGTCTTTATCAGCGCGCCGGACAGGGCATCGGGCAGGCCGACGTGAGTCAGCGAATAGGCGTCCGCCTCGCTTTCGCCCATGCGCGTCATGGTGTTGGTGATCGGCTGGGCGAGAACGAACAGCAATCCGATGACGAATGAGAATACGGGCAGCCCGCGCGGGTCGGCCAGTTCCGCATCGGTGCCGAACAGCCGCGCAAACCACGGATACAGCCGCGCCGTCAGCCAGAAAATCGCCACCGCCAGCAGGCTGATCACGGCGATGGAGCGCCAGACGTGGCCCAGCACATAGTGGCCGATCTCGTGTCCGGTGACGGCCTTCACCTCGTCCAGCGATGCCTCGTCCATCGCCACGTCCGATATGGCGATGCGGGCATTGCTGCCCACGCCCGAGACATTGGCGGTGAAATTGTTAGACTGGCGAGATCCGTCGTACATGAACACGCGGTCCTCCGGCACGCCGGCTTCTGCGGCCAGCACCAGCACGGCATCGCGCACTTCGCCTTCGGGAATGGGCTGGTAATCGTTGAACAGCGGTTCGATCAGCACCGGGCTCAGCAGCAGCATGAAGGAAATGCCTGCGGCCACCAGCGCGCCGGCCCAGGCCCACCACCAGCGCCCCGCCTTGCGGATCAGGGCGTAGACACCCAGCAGGAACAGGCCGCCGATAAGCGCGGAGAGAAGCAGCGAAATGCCGCCCTGCGCCAGGAAGTCCGCCAGCGACTGGCTGGTGCGATGGTACTGCGTTTCGCGCCACCAGTCAGTGTAGATAGTGAAGGGCAGAGCCAGCAGCGAGCTGACGACGAGATAGGCGACCGCCACCAGGAAGGTGCGCAGCGCAAAACCTCGCCTGCCCAGTTTTGCCGCCACCTTGTCCAGCACCCCGCTGCGCACGATGATCCACGTGACGATGGCGGACACGAACAGCCCTGCCAGGATCAGCCAGTGGTTGCCGGTAGTGTAATCGCGCGCCAGCGCCAGTTCCTGCGAACTCAGCGTGTCGATCCACGCACGGGTTTCCGCCTCGACCCTGCTTGCCGTCATGTCACTCCCTCCCCGATGCGGGCTGTCAGGCCAGCCCGAGCACATCCTTCATGCCGTAACGGCCCGGAGCCATGCCAATCAGCCAGGCAGCACCCTTTACCGCGCCGCGTGCGAAGATCATGCGATTTTCTGCCGAGTGGCTGAGCGTGATGCGCTCCTGCTCTCCGGCAAAGATCACCGAGTGTTCGCCAGCCACCGTGCCGCCGCGCAGCGCGGCAAAGCCGATGGCACCCTTGGCCCGCTGGCCCGTATGTCCGTCGCGCCCGCTTTCGCTGTTGTCGGCCAGGGCGATCCCGCGCGCATCCGCTGCCGCTTCGCCCAGCAGCAGCGCGGTGCCCGATGGCGCATCCACTTTCATCCGGTGATGCATTTCCAGCACCTCGATATCCCAGTCCGGGCCGAGCCGCGCGGCGGCCTCGTGAACAAGGTGCGCTAGCAGAGTAACCCCCAGCGAAGTATTGCCGGTTTGCAGTATGGGAATGCTGCGTGCGGCGGCATCGATGGCGCCATGTTCCCTTTCGCCAAGGCCCGTCGTGCCGATCAGCATCGGGATGCCCGCAGCCTGCGCAGCGGAGAGATTTTCGGCCAGAGCGACGGGAGCGGAAAAGTCCACCAGCGCATCGCATTCCTGCGCCAGCTGGGCAGGGTTCTGGCCCTTGTCTACGCCGCCCGCGCATTCATGCTCGCCCTCTGCCAGCACCTGCGCGATGGCCTGTCCCATGCGCCCCTCGCTGCCGATGATCCCGATACGTGCCATTGATACTCCTGTTCTTTGTGTGCTTCATGCGCGTCATGACTGGCATCCGCAATATCGTGATCCTGACGGGCGCGGGAATATCCGCCGAAAGCGGGCTGAAGACCTTTCGCGCCGAGGACGGGCTATGGGAAAACCACCCCGTAGAAGAGGTCGCCACGCCCGAAGGGTTCGCCCGCGATCCAGCGCTGGTCCAGCGCTTTTACGATGAGCGGCGCGCGCAGATCAGCGCCGCCCAGCCCAATCCCGCGCACGAAGCGCTGGGACGGCTGGATCGGGAGTGGAGCGGCGACTTCCTGCTCGTCACCCAGAATATCGACGACCTGCACGAACGCGGCGGCGCGCGGCGCGTGCTGCACATGCACGGGGAGGGACTGTCGGCGTGGTGCCGCGCCTGCGATGCCCGGCACCGGTGGGAGGAGCCCCTGAGCCACGGTCCTGCCTGCCCGTCCTGCGGTGAGGCAGCTATGCGGCCCGACATCGTGTGGTTTGGGGAAATGCCTTACCAGATGGACCGCATCTTCGATGCGCTGGCGCGCGCGGACCTGTTCGTTTCCATCGGCACTTCCGGAGCGGTCTATCCTGCAGCCGGGTTCGTCCAGCAGGCCGCTGCGAACGGCGCACGGACGCTGGAACTGAACCTCGAAGAGAGTCTTGGCAGTCGCAATTTCGATGAGACCCGGCTGGGCGCGGCGAGCGAACTCGTGCCCGCATGGGTAGCCGAGGTCCTGCGCGCCTAGAACCTGATCTTAACCATCACGCAGCATGGTAGCCGCCATGACGCGCGTGCTGACAATACTGGGTCTGCTGTTGCTGCTGCCCTATGCCTATGCAGCGTATTTCTGGTTTGTCTGCGATGACTGCACGACCACGGGCCACAGCTTCCTGTATACACTGGTCCTGCTGGTGGCAGCGCCGTTCCTGCTGGCCGGTTTCGCGGTTGCCTCTGCTATTTCCAGCGCGCGAGCGATGCGGAACAGCCTTTCAGAATCCAGACCGGCCCGGGCAGCAATAAACGGCGGGTTCGTATGGCTGGCGATTGCCGTGGCGGTACCGACGCTGCTTGTCTCCTACAAGATGTACGACATCCTGTTTCCGGAGATCGAGGAAGGAAGAGACCGATTGGGCCGGATTTGCGAGCGGGACGGTAACAGCACGGTTTGCCGCCCCGATCCCGAAACGCGCGAGGCCATGCAGAACGCGTACAACCAGAGGAAGTGGCGGCAGCCTTAATCTCGAGGTCACGAGGCTCGATAGCGGATGATAGCCCGCATGGCTGGCGGAAGCGCTAAACAGGCAATCGCCCGTTCCGCAGGCCTGAAAAGTACCGCCGGGCCGCTGGCCCGGCGGCACAACGATCAATCCATCTTCATCATGATCTCGCGGGTCAGGTACACGCCCTGGATTTCGCGGATCTCGTTGTAGATGTTCACCACGGTCTCGTTCGAGTTCTGCATGTTCGCCTCGCCCCAGGCATCCATGAACGCGTCGTAACGTTCGCGAGAGGGCTGCATGTTCTCGCCTGGGAACTCGATCACCAGCAGCAGGTGGAAGTCGCCGCTGCTCGGTGCCATGTTGGCGTAGATGCCATAGTCCTCGATATGGCCGAGCTGCTTGGCAACTTCGTTGCTGGCGACCCAGGTCTGCCGCAGACCCTCCAGGTACGTATCCAGCTGGCCGGGATCGACGCGCACGGTGGTCAATTCCACCACCGAGTCGGAATATTCGTAATCTTCGTACTCGCTAAGCTGTGCCGAGGCAGGAGCCGACACGGTTGCCAGCGCCAATGCGGCAGCGAGACTGCCAAGCATAAGTTTTTTCATGAGATTCCCCCGTTGGTAATCGGCGCACGCCACCATGGCGTGCGCGACAAAGGGGCGGGCGACCCTGCGACCAACAACAAAGCCGTCCCTCAGTGGCAAAACTGTCTGCCTGCAGGACGGCAAAGTCAAATCTGGTCTAGCCGCATGCGCTGCAGGCGGGGTCCTTGGCGATCGTGAGCATGCGCATGCCGGGCTTAAGGCCATCCATCAGGTGCAGCTTGCCGAACTGAGGGTCGCCCATTCCGCCGGTGGCGCTCACGAGCAGGCGAATGGCCTGCATCGCGGCGAATGTGCCGACCCAGCCGACCATCGCGCCAAGGACGCCGTCCTCCGCGCAGGTGTCGCAATCCTCAGCGTCGAAGGCATCGCCAACGAAGCAGCGGTAACACGGCTGGTCCGCCCGGTGTCCGGCAAAGGCACCGACCTGTCCCTGAAAGCGCCCTACGGCGGCAGACAGCAACGGCACGCCCGCCGCAACGCATGCGTCGGACACGGCGAGGCGGGTGGCGAAGTTATCGGTACCATCGATCACCAGGTCCACGCCCTCGATCAGCGCGCCCACGTTATCGGGCGTTATCCGGCGGTCATGGATCGCGACACTCAGCTTATCGTCGAAGTTCGCAAGCCAGCGGCGCGCGGATACCGCCTTGCCGTGGCCGATATCGCGGGTAGTGTAGATGGTCTGGCGTTGCAGGTTGCTGGCCGAGACCTTGTCGTCATCGATCAGGGTCAGTTGCCCCACGCCGGCCCCGGCAAGGTATTGCAGCGCGGGTGCGCCAATGCCGCCAAGTCCCACCAGCACTACATGCGCGCGAGAGATCGCCGCCTGCCCGGCGCCGCCGACTTCGGGCAGCACTATGTGGCGGGCAAACCGGTCCAGCCGTTCTTCGGTGAGGGGGTGGGGCGTATCGCTCATTACGCCGCCATAGGTCAGCACGAATGGCGCCGCAAAGGCTATGTCGCCGAAGGGCGGATGTGGCTAGCCGGGCCTGCCGGGAACGACCGGTATCAGCCGGCTGTCAGCCAGTGCGGCTTGCCGGTGATGGATCGTGTCGCGCGTATCGGCGCTCTGGGTATGGGTAAAGAATGCCTCGATCGAAGGATATTCGACCAGCAGCATCAGGTCCCATTTTTCATCCTGCGGACCGATCAACGTTTCCATCGGCTGGCCGATGAATGACAGCTTCGCTCCGGCCCGTTCGATCATTGGCCGCGTTGCCTGCATGTATGCCTGATAAGCCTGCGCCCCGCTGATCGGCTGATCGGGCGCATGCTGCGGGGCATGCGAATAGTCCGCCATCTCGCGGAAGCGCAGCAGGTTGAGCAGGACGACAGGTCCCTCGCTGCCGCGTTCCATGATCGCGGCAGCGGCGTCTGTGTCGGCTTCGATATATCCCGTCATCGCTTCACCTATTGTGCGCGGCTCAGCTTTCGAGCTGGCGCAGCAGGCTGCGCACGTCGCCGTCCATGTCGGCATCGCGCTGGCGCAGGTCCTCGATCAGGCGCACGGCATGGATCACGGTCGAGTGATCGCGGCCACCGAACTTGCGACCGATCTCGGGGTAGCTGCGCGGGGTGAGTACCTTGGCGAGATACATGGCCACCTGGCGCGGACGAACCACGGCGCGGGCGCGGCGCTTGGAAGACATCTCGGCACGGTCGATGCGGTAGAACTGGCACACTGTGCGCTGGATCTCGTCGATGGTGATGCGGCGGCGATTGGCCGACAGGATATCGGTCAGCTGCTCTTCGGCGAGCTGGAGCGATACTTCCTGGCCGGTCAGCTGGGCGTAGGCGATCAGCTTGTTGAGGCCGCCCACCAGTTCGCGCACGTTCCGCGACACGGTGCGGGCGAGGAAGTCGATCACGTCGCCGGGCACTTCCAGCGGGGCGAACTTGGTCAGTTTCGATTCGAGAATCGCGCGGCGCAGCTCGATATCGGCGGGCTGGATGTCGGCGACGAGGCCCATCGAAAGGCGCGAGAGGAGGCGCGGTTCGACACCGTCCAGCGCCTGCGGCGCGCGGTCGGCGGCAAAGACCAGCCGCTTGCCCTCGGCCAGCAGCGCGTCAATCGTGTAGAGCAGTTCTTCCTGCGCGGAGGCCTTGCCGATGATGAACTGGATATCGTCCACCAGCAGCAGATCGAAACCACGCAGCCGCGCCTTGAACTCGATCATCTCGTTCGATTTCAGCGCCTGCACGAACTCCACCATGAACCGCTCTGCGCTGCAGTAGAAGATACGGGCCCGCGGGTGCGTCTGCAGGTAGGAGTGGCCGATGGCGTGCAGCAGGTGCGTCTTACCCTGGCCGGTGGCGGCTTTCAGGTAGAGCGGGCTGAACTGCGGCTTCTCCGCCTTCGCCATGCGTTCCGCCGCGTTCTTGGCGAGCACGTTGGTGCTGCCGGTCACGAAGGAGGCGAAGGTCTGGCTGGGATCGAGGCCCACGCTGGCGGTAAAGCCGTCGTCGCCGATCGATTCCATCGCCAAGCTGGCGTCGTTGGCGGCGCGGTGGCCGAAGCCGTCGTGGCCGCGCAGGTCAAGGTCGGCGATCTTGCGGCGGCCGGGGTGCACCTTGATGGCGATGTGGCGCACTTCGCTGCTGGCGATCTTCCACGCTAGCGACAGGCGGTCGTGATAGCGGTCTTCTACCCAGCTGGCGGAAAATTCCGTGGGCAGGAACAGATCCAGCGTGCCGGTTTCGTGATCCAGCTTGCCCAGCTGGATCGGCTTGATCCACTGCGTGAAGAGCTGGTGCCCGAGATCCTTTCGCAGGCCCTGGCTAATGTCAGCCCAGTCCGCTGCGAGATCGATCGCTTCCTGCTCTTCCATATTGTTTTCTGAACCCTCGTTCTTCGCACTGTTGTTGCGCCCGCTATGCGGTCCCATCCGAATCATTTTTTTCCAAATCCCACAAACCCGAATGCCGGCCTGCCCGACGTCACAAATCGATACCGAAACCGGTGACAAAACTCCCCCGTCCGGTGAACGCAGGTTGCGCGCACCGATGCCCCCGTTGATAACTCGGTTGTTGATGGCTGCGACGGTAATCGTCGCGACCGGAAGTCTGTTATGAAGGACTGCCGGGGAACCTCAAGACCATCCCCTGAAATATTTTCAAAAAATGGTCATTGACAGGTCGGGAGTCCGCGGACTTGCGTTCATCCATCGGAAAAACAACGATAGTTTTGTGACAATCCCGCGAATCGCGAGATTCCTTACGTTTACGCGCAGCCGGGCTCAGCTTCTCTCGCACATGCAAAAAGGGCCGGTGGAAAAACCACCAGCCCCTGCTGAAATCTGTTCCGATTTCGTTCCGCAAATCGCCGTCAATCGCACCCGACTCGGGTACGAGAAAAGCGAATCAGAGAGCGGAGACGCGCTTGCTCAGTCGGCTCATCTTGCGAGCGGCGGTGTTCTTGTGCAGCACGCCCTTGGAAACGCCCTTGGCGATTTCCGGCTGGGCAACCTTCAGCGCTTCCTGTGCGGCAGCCTTGTCGCCTTCGGTGACGGCTGTCTCGACCTTCTTGATGAAGCCACGGATGCGGCTCTTGCGGGCACCGTTGATGGCGGCCCGGGTGTTGTTGCGACGGATGCGCTTCTTGGCTTGCAGCGTGTTGGCCATGTCTGTCCTTGTTTCGAGCAGCGAAACCGCCCGTTTGAATCCTGTGCTAGGTAAAGCTGAGTCGACGGTAATCCCGCCGGAAAGCGGCGCAACTAGTGTGTCCGAGACAAAAGGTCAAGGATTCTCCTACTTCTGGCAAGCAGGACAGAACCAGGTGCTGCGACCGCCCTGTACTATGCGCCTGATATGGCCTTCGCCGCAGGAGATACAAGGCTCGCCTTCGCGGCCGTAAACAAGGAACCGCGTGGCGAAATAGCCCAGCTCGCCCGAAGGCGCGGCGTAGTCTCGCAGGGTGGAACCACCGTCGCGAATCGATTGCTCCAGCACGTCCTTGATCGCCGGCACCAGCCGCTCCAGCGCCGGGCGGAACACGCGCCCGCCTGCCTTGCGCGGATGGATATGCGCCCGGTGCAGCGCCTCGCACACGTAGATATTGCCAAGGCCCGCCACCACGTGCTGGTCCAGCAGCAGCAGCTTGATCGCCTGTTTGCGCCCCTTCATGGCGGCGCGCAGGTGATCGACGGTAAGCGCGTCTCCCAGCGGCTCCGGCCCCATCGCGGCGAAAGCGGGCCATGCATCCAGCGCGCCTGTATCCACTAGGTCGACATAGCCGAAGCGGCGCGGGTCGTTCAGGGCAAAGCGGTGGTCGGCGGTTTCCAGCAGCAGGTGATCGTGTTTGTCGGGCAGATCTGGGTCGATCCGCCAGCGCCCGCTCATTCCCAGATGGAAGATCACAGTGTGGCCGCGATCCGTGCCGATCAGGCCGTACTTGGCGCGGCGGCCAAGCCCGGTCACCCGCGCGCCCGTCAGCGCCTGGCCAAGGCCCGCGGGGAAAGGGAAGCGCATGTCGGGCCGCCCCAGCGTGACGCGCTCTATCCGCGCGCCATCGAGAAAGCGCGCCAGGCCGCGCACGGTTGTCTCTACCTCGGGAAGTTCCGGCATGGCCTGACCCTTTAACACCCTTTGCGCCGCGGGCAATTGCCCCTAAGTGCAGCGGCATGAGCGAGCCAACACCCGACACCGTCTCCTTCGGCTACGAAGATGTCGCCCCGGAAGAAAAGACCCAGCGCGTGGGCGCGGTCTTCTCCAACGTCGCACGCAAGTACGACATCATGAACGATGCCATGTCGGGCGGGATGCACCGTCTGTGGAAGGACCAGTTCGTGCGGCGCGTAAAGCCGCAGCCGGGCGAGGCGATCCTCGACATGGCAGGCGGCACTGGCGACATCGCCTTCCGCATGGCTGCCAAGGGCGCCGAGGTGGTGGTGGCCGATATAAACCAGGACATGCTGGACGTGGGTATCGAGCGCGCGATGGAACGCGGCATCGATGGCCTGTCATGGTCATGCCAGAACGCCGAGACGCTGACCTATCCGGACAGGCAGTTCGATGCCTACACCATCGTCTTCGGCATCCGGAACGTGACCCATATCAATAAGGCGCTGGCGGAAGCGCATCGCGTGCTGAAATACGGCGGACGGTTCTACTGCATGGAATTCAGCACCACCGAATGGCCGGGCTTCAAGGAAGTCTACGATGCCTATTCGCACAAGCTGATGCCCAAGATCGGCAAGGCCATCGCCGGGGACGAGGACAGTTACCGGTATCTTGCCGAATCGATCCGCCGCTTCCCCAGGCCGCCCGAGTTCGAGGCGATGATCCGCGACGCCGGTTTCGTGCGCACACGGGTGGAAAGAATCCTGGGCGGCGCGGTGAACATCCATTCGGGATGGAAAGTCTGACCGCGTGACCCGTCCCTCGACGCATATCTGGCGGCTCCTCAAATGGGGCCGAATTCTTGCGCGGCACGGCGCGTTGCGGGGGATCGAGCGCGATCCCAACACGCCGGCTCCTGTAAAGCGGCTGTGCCGTACCGCCCGTTTCGGCACAATCCAGCCGCGCGAGCCCGATTACGCGGGCGCGTTCCGCGAGATCGGCCCCGCCGCGATCAAGCTGGGGCAGACGCTGGCGACGCGGCCTGATCTGGTGGGTGACGAAGCGGCAAAGAACCTGCTGAGCCTGCAGGACAGCTTGCCTCCGGTGCCCTTCGCCGCAATCCGCAAGCAGATCGAGGACAGTTTCGAACGTCCGCTGGAAGACCTTTTCGTCGAAGTCGATCCCGAGCCGGTGGGCGCTGCGTCCATTGCGCAGGTGCACAAGGGTGTGACGACCGAGGGGCGCACCGTCGCCATCAAGGTGCTGCGTCCAGGAATTCGCGAGAAGTTCGAACAGGACATCGCCACTTACGAATGGGCAGCCGCGCATCTCGAGGCGATGGGCGGCGAGGCGCGCCGCCTGCGACCGCGGCTCACCATCGCCAATTTCAAGCGGTGGAGCAATTCGGAGCTGGATTTCCGGCGTGAGGCGGCCAGCGCATCCGAACTGGCCGACGCGATGAGGGGCTTTGATGGCTACGCGATACCCGCCATCGACTGGGACCGCACCAATGGCCGCGTGCTCACTATCGAATGGGTCGACGGGGTCAAGATCAGCAACATGACCGCCCTGGCGGAAGCCGGTCATGACCTGCCCGACCTTGCCCGGCGGCTGGTACTGGCTTTCCTGACCCAGGCGATCAGCGGCGGGTTCTTCCACGCCGACATGCACCAGGGCAATCTGTTCGTGAAAGCCGACGGCACCATCGTCGCCATCGATTTCGGCATAATGGGCCGGATAGACCGGCGCGCGCGGCAGTGGCTGGCGGAAATTCTCTACGGCCTGATTACGGGCAACTACAAGCGCGTGGCCGAGATCCATTTCGAGGCGCAGTATGTGCCCAGCTATCACTCGGTCGACGAATTCGCGACCGCGCTGCGCGCCGTGGGCGAACCCATGCGCGGCAAGCCGGTGAGCGAACTTTCGGTTGGCCAGATGCTGGACGGCCTGTTCGCCATCACCCGCGATTTCGACATGCAAACGCAGCCGCACCTGTTGCTGCTGCAAAAGACCATGGTGATGGTGGAAGGCATCGCCACCCAGCTCGATCCGCAGATCAACATGTGGGACGTATCCGCGCCCTACGTGCGCAGCTGGATTCGCGACGAACTGGGTCCCGAGGCGGCGATTGCCGACCGCATCCGGGCCGACATCGACACGCTGATCCGCCTGCCGGAGCTCGTGCGCCGCATAGAGGACCGCTATCCCGCCAAGGGCGGTGCGCCGGAACAGCCGCCGCTTCCCGAAGTGGAACTGCTATGGGAGCGCCGCCGCCGCCGGGCAGAGGCTGGGCAGCGCGGCTGGCCGGGCTATATCGCCGCTGCCGTGGTGGGCGGGGCTGCCGTGTGGGGCGCGATGCTGGCCGGAATCATCGGCTAGCGCGAAACTGATCGGGGATAGATGGCCGCAAGCATTGAGCCTGTCCCCGTCCCGGTCCAGATCAAGACCATGACCAATCCGCTTATCTGGTGGAACAGCCTGGGCCGCCCGCTGGCGCGCCTGCCGCGTTGGGGTGCGCTGGCCGTGCTCGCGCTGCTGGCAGCGTTGATGGCGTGGAGCGCGGTGGCCGTTGCACCGGTGGGCGAGGCGGAAGCCGCGCGGGTGGAGGCGAAGGCTGATCATCGGGCGGACAGATCGCAGGGCGATCTCGCGCTCTATTCGCGCATCTCCGAGCGTGTGATCGCGGGCGAGCCCTATTACGCTGTCGCCATGGAGGAACAACGCGCCGGAAATTACCCGACGCGCCCCTTCGTCACCGTGCGCCTGCCGACACTGGCATGGCTTCACCGGGCGATCGGGGTGGACGGGGTACGGATGCTGGGCGCAGTGCTGTTGCTTGGTGCGATCCTGATGCTGCACCAGAAGCTGCCGGGCACAATGCCCATGGCAGAGCGCCTTGGCGCGCTGGTGCTGCTGGCCCTGGGCGGAGCGGCGCTGGCTGTGCCGCAGGCGGGACTGATCCACGAATTGCTGGCAGGCCTGCTGCTGACCCTGGCTTTCGTCATGTATTCGCCAGAACGCTGGTGGCCCAGTCTGCTGGCCGCGGGCCTGGCGATTGCCGTGCGCGAGCTGGCGGTCGCCTTCGTCCTGCTCTGGCTGGCTTTCGCCGTGATGGAAAAGCGCTGGCGCGAGGTCGCCGCGCTGACGGCTGTGCTGGCGGTGTTAGCGGCTATGATGGGGCTGCACTACCACTACGTGGAAATGCGCCGCGCGCTCGGCGATCCGGCTTCGCAGGGGTGGGACGCCATGGCGGGCCTTGCCCTCCCGCTGATGGCGCTGTCGCGGCTCACGCCCCTGCTGGTCCTGCCCGTCGCCCTGGCGGCACCCCTTGCAATCCTGCCGTTCGTCGGCTGGCTGGGCTTGGGTGGGCGCGTGGGCCTGTTCGCCGCGCTGTGGTTTGCAGGCTTCTTTGCCGCGATGGCGCTGTTCGCCCGGCCGGAGAATTTCTACTGGGTGCAATTGACCCTGCCCGCCTACGTCGCGGGCCTTGCCTTTGCGCCGCGCGCGCTGGGAGAACTTGCCGGAAAAGCTTATCGCGCAAAGGAAAGGCAACCTTAACCAAGATTTGCGAAAGCCCACGCTTGGACTATTAGCGGGCCTTGAGAACCGATGCTTGAGCAGCGGATTGATGTTTTGGAACAGGAGGGACAGTCGACCAGTCCTAGAATCCTGCTGGTGGTGGGCGGCGGTATCGCTGCCTACAAGTCGTGCGAGCTTGTCCGTCTGATTGCGAAGGGCGGGGGAGAGACCAACTGCGTGCTGACCAACGGCGGCGCGCAATTCGTCACGCCCATGGCGCTGGCTGCGCTGTCGGGCAACCAGGTCCACACCTCGCTGTGGGACCTGAAGAACGAGGCCGAGATCGGCCACATCCAGCTTTCGCGCGAGGCGGACCTTGTGGTCGTCTGCCCGGCAACGGCGGACCTGATGGCCAAGATGAATGCCGGCATTGCCGACGATCTGGCCACCACGCTGATCCTCGCCACCGACAAACCCGTCCTTACCGTTCCCGCGATGAACGTGAAGATGTGGGAACATCCCGCCACGCAGCGCAACATAGCAATGCTGCGCGAGAGCGGTGTCCGGGTGATGACACCCGATGAAGGCGCAATGGCCTGCGGCGAATTCGGCCCCGGCCGCCTGCCCGAACCCGAGATGGTCTGGCTGGAGATCGCCGATATGCTGGGCCTCGATCCCGGCATCGCGGGGCAGGATATCGAGGATTATCTGCGCGCCGTCGAAGCGGGCGCGGAAGAGGAAGATTACGAGGACGACAGCGACTTCGGTAGCGACAAGCCCGGCGGTCTTGCCGGAATGCTCGCCAGCATCATCCCGCGCTCCACCCCGCGCCGGATCGAGGACGACGAAGTCACCTACGACGACGAGGAAGGTTACGAGGAACTGGAGGGCGAAGTCGCCTGGACAGGATCCGACCTGCCGGAAGAGCCAGACTATACCGGCGTCGAACATCTGATAGCGACCAAAGGCAAGGCAAAAGCCGCCCCGCCAACCGACCGCGAGGCGATCAACCACGAGGTGAACGCGCGGCAGGAAGCGCCGCAGCCGTTCGAAGGGGAAGAAGCGGCTGCGCCAGTAGGTTCATTGGTCAATCCGCTGGAACCGGGCCAGGTTCAGTCGCCCGAACTCGATCCGATCGACACGTTCGATCCCTTGGCAGGCCAGCCGGGCTTCGAACAGGATATCGAGCACCGCCCTCTCTACGGCAAGCATGTGCTCGTCACCGCCGGGCCCACGCACGAACCGATCGACCCGGTGCGCTATCTGGCCAACCGTTCGAGCGGAAAGCAGGGCTTTGCCATTGCCGCCGCCGCTGCTGCAGCGGGTGCGAGGGTCACGCTCGTCACAGGGCCGGTGCATTTGCGCACGCCGCTGGGCGTGGACCGCATCGACGTGGAAAGCGCCGAGGAAATGGCCCGCGCCGTGCGCGAGTCGCTGCCGGTGGATGCCGCGATCATGGCTGCCGCTGTCGCCGACTGGCGTACGAAGGAATACAACGACATCAAGATCAAGAAGCGCGGGGCCGCTCCCCCTGCGCTGGTGCTGGCGGAAAACCCTGACATTCTCGCCAGCGTTGCCGCCAATCCCAAGCGGCCCGAACTGCTGATCGGCTTTGCCGCGGAAACCAACGACGTGGTCGATAACGCCCGCAAAAAGCGCAAGAGCAAGGGCTGCGACTGGATCGTGGCCAACGATGTCTCCGGCGATGTCATGGGTGGGGACAACAACCAGGTGCACCTCGTCAAGGAAGGCAAGGTCGAGCATTGGGATCCCATGACCAAGCAGGATGTGGCCACCCGGCTGATCCAGGAAATTGCCGAGAAACTCAGCGTCGATGCCTGATACGATACCTGTCAAACTGAAGCGCCTGCCGCACGGGCACGGGCTGGACCTGCCGGCCTACGCCACGGGCGGCGCGGCAGGCATGGATGTGGTGGCAGCGGAGAACATCGTCCTGCGTCCCGGATCGCGCCATGCCGTTGGCACCGGCTTTGCCGTGGCCATCCCGCCCGGATACGAAATCCAGGTGCGCCCGCGGTCGGGCCTGGCGCTGAAGCACGGCATTTCCGTACCCAATGCGCCGGGCACTATCGACAGCGATTATCGCGGCGAACTGAAGGTCATCCTGGTCAACCTGTCGGACGACAACTTCCCGATCCAGCGCGGGGACCGGATCGCCCAGCTGGTGCTGGCCCCGGTCACGCTGGCCGCGTGGGACGAGGTTGAGGATCTGGACGCCACCGCACGCGGCGAAGGCGGCTTTGGTTCCACGGGCGGGCACGGTTCGCTTTAAACCACCTGCGCCGCGTGGCGGCGAAAGGCGAGCGAGGCGGAAAGCCACAGGATCGCGAAGAACGCCAGTATGCCCCATTCCACCGAATGGCCGGGCATGGCACGCGTCGCTGCCAGGCCCAGCGCGAACTGGCTCACTGCCATCGCCCCGGTAATCGCCGACAGGGCCGCAGGGCGGAAGCGGGTGATGGCGGCGGCCACGATGCCCACGGCAAGCACGGCAAAGAAGCCGAGGTTGATCGGTTCTCCCTCTGCGCCGATGATGCCGACCGCAAGGTTGCTCCACACGGTGAAGAACGCGGCGAAGGTGGCGATCGCAAAGCCGATGAGGTGCGGCCAACTCCGCGCGAGCCGCAGCCCTCCCTCAGCCGCGAGGCCTGTCACCAGCAGCAAGGCAGCAGCGAATACGAAATCGCTGCCGGTCCAGTCGACCTCGTTTGTGAGTTGCATGGCGATGGCGGGCAGCGCCAGTAACGCGGCGGCAGCGCTCCATCCGGCGATGCGCCATCCGGCCAGGCGGCGGTAAAAGGGAAGGGTGTCGGGCATGGTCGATTCTCCGTCAGTAAGGATGGCCAAACCATGCATTTCCAGTGGGGTGAGCGGCATGAGCAATTCATGAGCAATGGTTGAAAAGCTTCCGCTGGCCCATTTGCTGGCATAGGAATTGGCGGCCATGGCAACCGATCCATCAATCCTGCACTTCGACTGCTTCGCGCTCGACCGCGCGAATCGCCGTCTGCTGCGCGGCGATGAGGAGATCGATATCGGCAGCCGCTATTTCGATGCCCTTGCCATGCTGGTGCAGGCGCGCGGCGACCTGGTGACCAAGGATCGCTTCATGGACGAGGTGTGGCGGGGCATCCCGGTGACGGACGAAGCGCTGACCCAGTGCATCCGCACCCTGCGCCGCGCGCTGGGCGATGATGCAGCCTCGCCCCGCTACATCGCCACTGTGCCGAAGCACGGATACCGCTTCGTCGGCGAATTGGTGGATGATCGTGAGAGGCGGGACACGGCCCGGCCGGATCCGGCGGCAGGCGGCCTTTCGCGCGGCGGGCGGATCGCTGCGGCCGCCACCATCGGCGGCGCCGGTGCTGGCGTGATCGGCGGACTGCTTTACGGGATACTGCTGGCAGGATCGGCCAGCGGCGGCAGCGGGCTGGTGCTGACCCTGCTGGCACTCTGCATAGCCGTGGGCGTGCTGGGCGGCGCCGGGGTGGGGATCGGCATGGGGCTTGCCAGCGGACCCGGCGTACTTCGCCCGGTAATACTGGTGGCAGGCGGGGGCATAGGCGGCCTTGTGGTCGGTGCCATCGGTCGACTGGTGGGGCTGGACCTTTTCCAGGTGCTAGCAGGCGTGGGCATCGGCCCTGTTACCGGCATTCTGGAAGGTGCGCTCGTCGGCATGCTGGCCGGTGGCGGATGTGCGCTGGCCCGGCGCTTTCAGGGCTGGCGCGGCGGTGCTGCCGCTGCCGTGCTGGGCGGGGCTGGCGGAATGCTGGTTGCCCTGTCCGGCGGGCGGTTGATGGCGGGCAGCCTGGCGCTGCTGGATAGCACCGTGGCCGAGCGTCGGCTTGGGATCGACGCCATGGGTGCCATGCTGGGTGAGGGGCAGTTTGGCCCCCTCGCGCTGCTGGCCAGTTCGGCGCTGGAGGCGGCGGTGTTCGTCAGCTGCGTGGCGCTGGCGGTGCGCCGGGCCTGAAAGCTGCGGACACGAAAAAGGCGGGCTGCATCGCTGCAACCCGCCTTCAATGAAATCACCGGATGTCGGTGCTTAGCGCTCGCGGCGCACCGGCTGGTCTTCCGGGGCGATGGAGATACGCACGGTCTCGCCCGAATTGCCGGGGAAGTCGGTGAACATCGCCTCTACCAGGTTGGGAACGAGGTACTGCAACTGGTCGGAACGCGAGGCCGCTTCGGCCTTGCCTTCGAACAGGCGTTCCCCCGTTGCCGCATTGTCGATCTTCAGATCGATGCCGCTGGTGTAGACAGTGTAGCTGGAGACATCCGGCCCGCCGAAGAACGAATCGTGCCAGCCGTAGCCCCAATTCCGATCTCGTACGTAGGCCACGCGGGTGTTACCGCGACGATCGCGGAACACTACCGGACGCGCATAGCTGCGCCACGGGCTGAAGAACGGATCGCGGTAGCCATAGCCAAAGCCGCTGGACTGGATGCGTTCACGGCCATTGTCGACGCCATAGTCGAAGCGCACCAGCAAGGTGGCCT
Organism: Aurantiacibacter zhengii; assembly: GCF_003584125.1. Taxonomy (GTDB): domain Bacteria; phylum Pseudomonadota; class Alphaproteobacteria; order Sphingomonadales; family Sphingomonadaceae; genus Alteraurantiacibacter; species Alteraurantiacibacter zhengii. The sequence goes on along the minus strand of NZ_QXFL01000005.1, from coordinate 216,893 downwards.
CTTCCGGCGACGAGGCCTGGACATAGCCAAGCTGGGCCATCTCGTCCTCGACGTGGTCGGCATAGAGCGAGAACTCCAGCCCACCCGCCAGAGCGGGATCATCTGCGACCACGAAGAAGCTCTGGCCCTGCGGTGCGGGCAGCTGGCTTTCGAAGCGCGATACATCGGCGCGGAACGGGGTGGCGCAGGCGGCCAGGCCCAGCGCGATCGCGGGCACGGCGGCCAACTTTGCGCCTTTCAGGGAGAACAGGGATTTCATCATGGCGACTCTCTCAATCAACGTGGAAGCGCGCGAGGCTCCTCAGCTCCAGCGCGCAGGAATTTCTGCGATGATTGGTGCAATAGCAAGGGCAGAGTGAACCACGGTTTAACCGTATTCACCCAAAACCCCTGCAATTTCAGTGAGATTGCCGCGAAATGGGGCTTTTCAGCCGCGCACCAGACCCAGCGCACTATATGCGTGGTCGAGCGTGTGGGAGGCGAGATCCCGCGCCCGCGAGGCACCGCGCGCCAGAATGGCGTCCAGTTCCTCGCGGTCTTGCCGCAGCTCCACGAAGCGATCGCGAATCGGGCCAAGCACCTCGACCATCTTTTCGGCCAGCACCGGCTTGAATTGGCCGAAGCCCTGTCCACCGTGCTGCGCCAGCACCGCCTCCGGCGTGGTTTGCGCAAGAGCTGCGTAGATGGTGACGAGGTTGAGCGCTTCGGGCCGTCCGGCCAGTCCTTCGACATCGCCGGGCAGCGGTTCGGGATCGGTCTTCGCCTTCTTCACCTTCTGCGCCATGGTATCGGCATCGTCGGTGAGGGCGATGCGGCTCATGTCCGAGGAGTCGGACTTGGACATCTTCTTCGAACCGTCGCGCAGGCTCATGATGCGGGCCGCGGCGGGCGGAATGAATGGCTCCGGCAGGGTGAAGACCGGCTGATCTTCAGAAGCGAAATCGTTGTTGAACTTCTGCGCGATGTCGCGTGCCAGCTCCAGGTGCTGCTTCTGGTCTTCGCCCACGGGCACGTGAGTGGCCTGGTACAGCAGCACGTCGGCAGCCTGCAGCACGGGGTAGCCGAACAGCGCGACGGACTGACCCTCGCGGTTCTTGCCGGCCTTGTCCTTCCACTGCGTCATGCGGTTAAGCCAGCCCATACGCGCTGTGCCCATCAACAGCCATTGCAGTTCCGCATGAGCAGGTACCTGCGCCTGGTTGAACAGCACGCAGCGCGCCGGGTCGAGGCCGCATGCCACCAGCGCGGCGGCCATTTCCAGCGTGTTCGCTTTCAACTGGGCCGGATCGTGCGGCTGGCTGATCGCGTGAAGGTCTGCCAGGAAGAACAGGCACCTGTCATCATTGCCCATGTCGTTCTGCATCTTCACCCAGTTGCGGATTGCGCCAAGGTAATTGCCAAGGTGCAGGTTCCCGGTGGGCTGGATTCCCGATACGACGATCATGGTGCTTCTGGCTCTCTTTTCTTCGTAAGTGCAGCGATGCGCTGGCGGTCTATCGCGCCGACCGCGAAGGCGACGCCGAAGTAGACGACCGCCGAACACAGCACGAGCGCCAACAGCGCGCCCAGCCGCGCCAGCAGGCCGGCATCGAACCAGCCGGTTAGCAGGTCGCGCGCGAACCACAAGGCAGCGCCCATCGCGGCGGCGGCGACCAGCTGGCGGGCAATCCGCCCCACCAGCGCCAGGGGAATGGTGTAATAGTCGCGCCTCACCAGCACGACGTAAAGGAAGCCCACGTTGATCCACGCGCCGATCACGCTGGCAAAGGCCACGCCGACAACGCCGTATTCGGTCAGCACTGCTACGTTCAGCGCCACGAACACGAACAGCGAGATAAAGGCGGCATAGACTGGCGTGCGCGTGTCCGACCGGGCGTAGAAATTGGGGACCAGCACTTTCACCAGGACGTAGGCGGGCAGGCCCAGCACCAGCGCGGCCAGCACGTTGCCGGTCATCGCAGCATCGGCGGCATCGAACCGGCCGCCCTGGAAGATCATCGTCACGAACGGCACTGCGCAGATCGCCAGCGCCACGGCGGCGGGGATGGTCAGCAGCATGGCGAGCTCGATCGCGTCGGACTGGATGCGGTCCGTCCCTTCGCGGTTCTTCGCGCCGACGAACTTGGACAGCGTCGGCAGGATGGCGGTGGACAGGGCGATCCCGATGATGCCGAGCGGTAGCTGGTTCAGCCGGTCGGCATAGTTCATGTAACTGACCGAGCCACTTTCCAGCTGGTTCAGGAAGTAGAGCTGCACCAGCGTGTTGATCTGGTAGGCTCCGCCGCCGATCGCCGCGGGCAGGGCGATGATGGAAAGGCGCTTCACCTCGGGCGTGATGCGCGGCCACAGCAGCTTCGGGCGAAAACCCTCGACGCGGGTCCAGTAATAGAGCCAGGCGAGCTGGATCACGCCGCCCGTCGTAACCGCCCAAGCCTGCGCGTAGGCGATCTGTTCCAGCGTCGCACCGAAATTCTCACGCGCGTAGTCGCCGCCCAGCAGACTGGCGATCAGCACCACGTTGAGGATGATCGGAAAGCTTGCGCCTGGCGCGAAGCGGCTGACCGAGTTCAGCATCCCGGTGAACAGCGTCACCAGGCTGACCAGCACGATGTAGGGGAACATGATCCGCGCGAAGGCCACCTCCATCGCGAATTGCGCCCGATCGGCGTCGCCATCGCCCAGTATTCCGATGACTAGCGGCATCGCCAGCATCATCACCGCGCAAAGGCCGATCAGCACCGGCAGGAACACGCTCAGCACATCGTTGGAGAAGCTGCGCGCATCGTCGATGCCGCCTTCACCGTGCAGGCGCTTGGAAAACATCGGCACGAAGGCGGCAGAAAACGCGCCTTCGGCGAACAGGCGCCGAAAGACGTTGGGAATGATGAAAGCCTGGAACCAGGCGTCTGTCACGCCATTCGCGCCGAGCACGCGCGAGAAGATCATCTCGCGCGCCATGCCCGCCACCCGGCTCACCATGGTGAGCGAGCCGATGGTACCGACGTTTCTGAGCAGGCTCATGTGTTACCGCCCGCCTTCACGGATGTCCTCAGCCTTCGAAGCCGGCAGGCGAATCGGAAGCCGCCGCGCCGCCACCCTGTTCTTCCGCCGCCCGCTGCTGCTGCATGCGCTGGATATACAGGCCACTGAAATCGATCGGGTCCAGCATCAGCGGGGCGAAGCCCGCATCGCGAATCGCATCGGAAACCACGCGGCGGGCAAACGGGAACAGCATCCGCGGCGCTTCGGCATAGATGAAGGCGTGGCCCTGCGCGTCGTTCATGTTGCGAAGACCTACCAGGCCGCAATAGGCAAGATCGATGATGTAGGCGGTGCCCTGCTCCATCTTCGCCGTTACCGTGATGCGCAGTTCCACCTCGGTCACGTCATCGCTGGCGGCTTTTGCGCTGATGTTGAACTGCACGTCCATCTTCGGCTGGTCCTGCCAGCGATATGCGGCGGGCGCGTTGGGATTCTCGACCGAGAGATCTTTTACATACTGCGTGATGACGCCTGCCACGGGCGCGTTGTCATCGCCATTGGATGCGGGTGCGGGGTCGAGATTCTGGAGAACGTCGCCTTCGTCGGCCATGATCGGGTATCTTTCGCTGCTGTTTGGGCGCGGACGGGAAATCCGCGCGAGAAGAAATCTGCGCGCGCCTATCACCCCTTGCTGCCGCCCGCAATGGCGCGACGAACTGTTGCACCGGCGCTTCAGGGATACTTAAGCCGGTGTTGTTCATTTGATATTGATGCCTATCTCGGCCACAATAGGCGTTACAGTCCGCAACGCTTGAATAACGCGGGCAGAATGGGAAAATTGCGTGATCGTAGAAATCGTCATCCTCGCCATGATTGCCGCCTTTCTCGGCATGCGCCTCTATTCGGTGCTGGGCCGCCGGGCGGAGCATGAGGAAGAGATCATCCCTACCAACCGGTTCGAGCGGGGCGACGAACAGTCGCAGCCCCGCCAGGTCGCGCAGCCGAACGTCGAAAGCCCGCAGACCGAACGCACCCTTGCCGGGTTCCCGCCCGCCGTGGAGCGTGGTCTGCGCGAGATATCGACCGCGGATCGCAATTTCGAACTTCTCGGCTTCCTCGAAGGCGCGAAGGGTGCCTACGAAGTAGTGCTGGAGGCCTTCTGGCGCGGCGACAAGGAAGAGCTGAAGGAACTGTGCGACGACGACGTGTATGAGAGCTTCGCTGCCGTCATCGACGAACGTGAAGAGGCCGGCATCAGGATGGACAACCGCCTGATCCGGGTTGAGGACGTGACCGTCTATTCCGCCGAACTGGATGGCAAGATCGCCCGCATCGCGGTGCGCTTCGTTTCCGACATTGCCAGCGTCAGCTATGACAAGGATGACAACGTAGTGGCCGGATCGCTGGACGATGCCGTGGAAAGCCGCGACATCTGGACCTTCAGCCGTGACATTCGCAGCGACGATCCGCAGTGGCTCCTCGACGAGACCGACCAGGGCTGATAGCGGCCGGCGCGTGACACAGGCGCGCCTCCTTTCCTGCATCGCCATGCTCGCGCTTCTTGCGAGCTGCTCGCGAATCATACCCGAAGGGGCAGGCGAGCAGCCAACGCCAGTTGCGCCCAGCGCCGCGATCCTCGGCGTTTCCGCGGGTCCCTCCTTGGCCAGCCTGCCAATCCGCAGCGTCGATGCCAGCAACGCGCTCAATGCCTTCGTTGCCAGCTGCCAGGTGCCGCAGCGGCGCGAGGATGTTTCCGGCCTTACCCAGGCGCAGGACTGGGCCGCGCCCTGCGATGCCGCCGCGAACTGGCCGCGCAACGATGCGCGCCGCTTCTTTACCGAGAACTTCACTCCGGTCGTCGTTGGCGATGGTCAGGGCTACGCCACGGGTTATTTCGAACCGCAGATCGCAGGCAGCCGCACCCGCCGCCCCGGTTTCGACCAGCCGGTCTACGGCGTGCCTGCCGACCTGGAGCGTTGCTGGCGCGAGGGCACGCCCGAGACCGAGCGCGAGGGGCGTGCGCCGCTTTCTCGCCGCCTGCCGGATGGACGCTGCGTGGAATATTTCACCCGCGCCCAGATCGAGGATGGCGCTCTTGCGGGGCGCGGACTGGAAATAGGCTGGGCGGCAGACCCGGTCGAATTGTTCTTCCTGCAGATACAGGGCAGCGGCCAGCTTATCGGTCCCGATGGCGAAGTGGTTCGCATCGGTTACGCCGGGCAGAACGGCCATGCCTACACCGGTATCGGCGGGCTGATGCGTGAACGCGGTCTGCTGGGCAACGGACCGGGACAGTATGCGGGTTCGATGCAGGGCATCATGCAATACATCCGCGAAAACCCCGCAGCGGGCCGCGCCTTGATGCGCGAAAACGAAAGCTGGGTGTTCTTCCGCGTGCTGGACGGGCCGAATGCGCAGATCGGGCCGCTCGGCTCCATCGGCGTGCCGGTAACGGCGGAAAACTCGGTAGCGGTAGACCCCAATTTCGTGCCCTACGGCGCGCCGGTGTTCCTCGATCTCGACCGGGACGAGGCGGACGGGCTGTGGGTGGCGCAGGACACCGGCGGAGCGATCAAGGGCGCGAACCGCTTCGACACTTTCTGGGGCGCGGGCGATCGCGCGCGTGAAATTGCCGGGGGCATGAGCGGGCGCGGGCAAGCGGTTGTCCTCTTGCCCAAGGCCTCTGCGCGCAGGCTGGGCCTGAGAGAGAGGCCGTGAGCCGCGCACCGCGCGGCCTGACGCCAGAGGAAAGCGCGCTGTGGAACAAGGTGGCATCGACGGTAAAGCCGTTGCACCGCCAGCCGGTGAAGGCTGCCATCGAAGCCGCGCCGGCAACGCCATCGACAGTCTCTGCGCCCAAGAAACTGCCAGCCCGCAAAACGAAGGTGCCCTTGCAGCCGACCAGACCGGCTCCCTCGCCAGCCCCTTCGCCCACCACTTCCCCCGGCCTCGATTCGCACTGGGAGCGGCGCCTCTCGCGCACCGACATGCACCCCGATTTCACTCTGGACCTGCACGGGCACACGCTGGACCAGGCTTATCACCGGCTCGACAGCGGACTGTTGCAGGCGAAGGCCATGGGCGCGCGGCTGGTGCTGGTGGTAACGGGCAAGCCTCGCCCCGTGCAGGCTGCCGATCGCGGGGAAAAGCGGGGCGCAATCCGCGCCAAGATCCTCGACTGGCTGGCGGCGGGATCGCATGCCTCCGATATCGCTGCCATCAGGAACGCGCACCGCCGCCACGGGGGCGAGGGTGCGCTTTACCTGGTGCTGCGGCGGCGTCGTTGAAGCCCTGAGGTATCAGCCCAGCAGCATGGCGTTCATCAGCCGCCCGGGGATGGCGAAGGCAACAATGCCGGGGATCATGAGGGCGGTCAGATAGGTGAATACGAGGTGCTTCTTGTGCCCGGCGATATCCCCCTTGCGGGCGGTCGCCACGGTTTTCCACGCTGCGTGGAAGGTGATCGGCACGAAAATATGTATGAAGCTGAAGCCGCCGCTCGACTGGATGAAGATGGCGCTGGTCGCCGTCACCAGCATCAGGACCAGCCACACCTTGCCGAGCATCTTGTGCTGTGCAGTGCCCTTGCGGGCCAGCAGCAGGTAACCGCCCAGAGGGATTGCGGGCAGCACCGTAGCGACGTGGATGATGACCGGCAGCTTGGCGTAGTGATGCAGGTTGTCCACCATGCCCAGCGCTGCCCGGCCCAGGGCGATCACGCAGAAGAAGCACATCGTGAAACAGGCGATGCTGACCAGCGTGCGCGCCACCGGGCCGATATCGAAGCCGGGCTTGGCAACGGATGCCTTGGCGGTGGAGGTCAGGGTCATGGTTGCAGCGGTCATTCGAGGTCTCCGTTGGATTGCGTCGAGACCCTTGTGCCGCGCCGCCGTTCGCGAACAACGCGATCTTCGCAAACGGTGCGGCCCTTTCGCAAAATGCGCGCAATTGCGGGGTTTTGCCACTTTACGAACCGCGAATGGGCGCTAGTTTCCCATCCCCATGGGCGATAGCGGGCAAACAGGCAGGGCGATGGTGGCGCGCCAGATCATCATCGATCTGGCGGTTCTGGCCGCCATCGGGGTGGTGCTTGGCTTCCTCGCGCCCCTGGGCACCGGCTACATGTCCCTGCCCATGCGCATTGCCTACTGGGTGGTCCTGGCGCTCGCGGGTTACCTTTTCTACAAGCCTATCGGTGCGCTGGTGGTTCGGTGGGGGCCGAAACTTGCCTTCCCCTCATGGGTCATGTGGACCGCCAGCGTCTTCATCGCCTCGATCCCCATGTCCATCCTGGTATGGGTGGTAAACGCCGGTGGCGGCCGTGTGCGGGTGCCTTCGCTGGAGGTTGCGCTGACGCATTATCTGGCGGTGTGCGTCGTGGGTGCGGTCGTTACGCTAATGTTCAACCTCTTGCCCGCCACGTCGCAGAACGGGGCGGCGGTAGAGCCCCCGGCGCCAGCGCCTCTACCCGAACTTGCACCTGCCGCAGCGCCCCAGCCTCGTTTCCTGGACCGTCTGCCTGCCGCCGTTGGTACGGACCTGCTGGCGCTCGAGATGGAGGATCACTACGTCCGCGCCCATACCGCGCTGGGCAACGAACTGGTGCTGATGCGCATGCGCGACGCAGTGGCGGAACTGGATGGGATCGCAGGCGAGCAGGTCCACCGCAGCTGGTGGGTCGCGCGCGGCGCGGTGGCCGACGTGAAGCGCGACGGGCGCAATGTGCGTCTCGTGCTCGATAACGGGCTGGAGGCTCCGGTGAGCCGGGCGAACGTATCGCTGCTGAAGGAGCGCGGCTGGATCTGATCCAACCGCGCTCTCGGGCAGATTACTCCGCCGCTTCGCGCAGGCGCGAGGGGCCGCTAATGCTTTCGGCGCTGGCCATGCCGGGTGCCTTGCTTTTCCCGCCGATCATGTCGCGTACCTTCTTCTCGATACGGTCGGCGATGCCATCGTCCACCGCGCGCCAGTAGGCGATGGCACGTTGCAGAACGGGCTCGGAAACGCCGTCCGCCAAGTGGCCGGAAACGTTCGAGACGAAGCGGTCGCGCGCGTCATCGTCGAACACCTCGAGGATCAGGGCCCGGGCCTGGCTCACGTCATCGTCGTCCTCGCGCAATTCGTAGGCGCGGCGCACCATGTCGCCATCGGCGTGCCACAGGCCGGCCTCGCCGCCGGTGTCCGGATAGGCGGTGGCACCGCCATAGGAATTGGGCGCATAGACCGGGTCGACCGCGTTCTCGGTGCGCATATGCCCTGCACGCGAATAGCTGTGCACCGGGCACTGCGGCTTATTGACCGGGATCTGCTTGTAATTGACGCCCAAGCGTGCGCGGTGGGCATCCGCATAGGCAAAGCCGCGCGCCAGCAGCATCTTGTCGGGCGACAGGCCGATGCCGGGCACCATGTTGTTGGGCTCGAACGCCAGCTGCTCGATCTGGGTATCCCAATCGACCGGGTTCTTGTCCAGCACCAGTTTCCCGACCTCGATCAGCGGATAGTCCTCGTGCGGCCAGGTCTTCGTCAGGTCGAACGGATTGATGCGATAGGTCTTCGCATCCTCGTACGGCATAATCTGCCACTTCAAGGTCCAGCTGGGCGGGTTGCCTTCGTGGATGGCGTTGAACAGGTCGCGGCGATGATAGTCGCTGTCCTTGCCGGCCATCTCGACAGCCTCGTCCTGCGTGAAATGGGCGTTGCCGCTTTCATCGCCGACATCGGTATGGAAGTGGAACTTCACCCAGAATTTCTCGCCGTCCTCGTTGATCAGCATGTAGGTGTGGCTGGAATAGCCGTTCATCTCGCGCCAGTTCTTCGGCACGCCGCGATCGCCCATCAGGTAGGCGACCTGGTGCGTGCTTTCAGGGCTGAGAGTCCAGAAATCCCACATCATGTCATGATCGCGCAGGCCGTTGTCGGCGCGTCGCTTCTGGCTGCGGATGAAGTGCTGGAATTTCAGCGGGTCGCGGATGAAGAAGATCGGCGTGTTGTTGCCGACCATGTCGAAATTGCCGTCCTCGGTGTAGAACTTCACCGAAAAGCCGCGCGGATCGCGCCAGGTATCGGGGCTGCCGCGCTCGCCCGCCACGGTGGAAAATCGCATCGCCACGTCCACCTTCGCGCCGGGCTGGAAAACCTTGGCCTTGGTATATTTGCTGACGTCCTTGGTCGTTTCGAAATAGCCGAAAGCGCCGCTTCCCTTCGCGTGGGGCTGGCGCTCCGCAATCCGCTCCCGATTGAAGTTGGCCATCTGCTCGATCAGGTAGTGATCGTGCAGCACGATCGGCCCGTCCGAGCCGACGGTAAGGGAATGTTCGTCACTCTGCACGGCAATGCCGGCGTCGGTCGTCGTAGGGAGTGCGCTCTTGCGGTCGGCCATCGGGATTCTCCTTGGGGGGTATCCTTCTGCTACGGGCGGGCAGGGCGCGTGGTTCCACGCAAAGCCCGGCAGTTGCCCTGAAATTCGGACCGACGGAAAACGCTGCGGACGAAAAAGGCCCCCGGCATCGCTGCCGGGGGCCTTTCCTGCGAGCCTCGAGGGGCTTGTGTTACTTGTGGTACCTGGCGCAGCGGATGTCGAAGCGGTCCGCGTCCATCACCTTGGTCCAGGCGGAAACGAAGGTCTCGACGAACTTCGCCTCGCCGCCGTTCTCGGCAAAGACTTCGGCAACGGCGCGCAGTTGCGAGTTGGAGCCGAAGACAAGGTCGGTACGCGTGGCGTGCCACTTTTCCTCGCCAGTCTTGCGGTCCTTGCCGACGAATTCCTCGTCGCCGCTCTCGTCCACCACGTCCCACCTGGTGTCCATGGTAAGGAGGTTGGTGAAGAAGTCGTTGGAAAGCACTCCGGGCCGATCGGTCAGCACGCCGATGGCGTTGCCGTGCCTGGCATGCTTGCTGACCGCGCCCAGCGCCCGCATCCCGCCGACAAGGGCAGTCATTTCCGGGATCGACAGGCCCAGCAGGTGCGCCCGGTCGATCAGCATTTCCTCCGTCTTCACCTGCGACTTGGTCTTCAAGTAGTTGCGGAAACCGTCGGCGAATGGCTCGAGCGGTTCGAAGCTTTCGGCATCGGTGTGCTCCTCGCCCGCGTCACCGCGGCCCGTCGTCACATCGATGCTGACCGAGTGGCCGCCATCCTTCGCCGCCTTCTCGATCGCCGCAGCGCCGGCCAGCACGATGGCATCGGCCATCGACAGGTTGCCGCGGATCTCGTCCAGCTTGCTGAGGACCTTGGACAGCTCCTCCGGATCGTTGACGGCCCAGTCCTTTTGCGGGGCAAGCCGCACGCGGGCCCCGTTGGCACCGCCGCGATGGTCCGAATTGCGATAGGTCGAGGCAGACGCCCAGGCCGCCTTCACCAGTTCGGCAACGGTCAGGCCGCTATCCAGAACCTTGGACTTGAAGGACGACACATCACTGTCCGAAGGCTGCGTGCCGGCGGGAGTGGGATCCTGCCAGATCAGGTCTTCTTCCGGCACTTCCGGGCCCATGTAACGGACCTTCGGACCCATGTCGCGGTGGGTCAGCTTGAACCACGCGCGGGCAAAGGCATCGTCCAGCGCCGCCTGGTCGTTCAGGAAGCGCTCGGAAATCTTGCGATATTCCGGGTCACGCTTCAGCGCCATGTCCGCCGTCGTCATGATGGTGGGCACTTTCTTGGAAGGATCGCGCGCATCGGGCGCCATGTCTTCCGGATCGGGATTGACGGGCGTCCACTGCTTGGCCCCGGCGGGGCTTTCGGTCAGTTCGTAGTCGTACTTGAACAGCAGGCGGAAATAGTCGCCGCCCCACTGGGTGGGGTTGGGCGTCCACGCGCCTTCGATACCGCTGGTGGTGATATGACCCTTGCCGATTTCCTCGGGGTCGGTCAGCCAGCCAAAGCCCATGCTGTGCAGGTTGCTGCCTTCGGGCGCTTTGCCGAACGTTTCGGAAGGCTTTGCCCCGTGGCACTTGCCAAAGGCGTGGCCGCCTGCCGTCAGCGCAACGGTCTCCTCGTCGTTCATGGCCATGCGGGCAAAAGTTTCGCGCATGTCGCGGGCCATCCCTTCCGCATCGTGCGGGTTGCCGCCGGGGCCTTCCGGATTGACGTAGATGAGGCCCATCTGGATCGCCGCGAGCGGGTTTTCCAGCGCCTTGCCTTCATCGGGCAGGATGCGCGTTTCCACGCCTTCGTCCACCCACTCCTCTTCGGTGCCCCAGTAGACCATCTCAGGCTCGTACACGTCGGCACGGCCGCCGCCGAAGCCGAACACCGGACCGCCCATGCTTTCGATGGCGACATTGCCGGTCAGCACGAACAGGTCGGCCCAGCTCACGTTCTTGCCGTACTTTTGCTTGATCGGCCAGAGCAGGCGACGCGCCTTGTCGAGGTTGCCGTTATCGGGCCAGGAATTGAGCGGGGCGAAGCGCTGTTGCCCGCTGGAGGCACCGCCGCGACCGTCGCCGGTGCGATAGGTGCCCGCCGCGTGCCATGCCATGCGGATGAAGAACGGGCCGTAATGCCCATAGTCTGCGGGCCACCAGTCCTGGCTGTCTGTCATCAGCGCCTTGATGTCGGCTTTCAGCGCGTTGTAATCGACGGTGTTGAAAGCTTCCGCATAGTCGAAATCGGGATCGTGCGGATCGGCGCGGCGGCCGTCTTCCTTCAGGATGCCCAGTTCCAGCTGGTCGGGCCACCAGTCGCGGTTGGTGCGGCCCAGCAGGCCGCGCGTCCCACCGTCCCCGTGGAAGGGGCAACCGCCTGAAATCGAACCAGTCTTAGCGTCCATTATTCTCTCCTCTCGCAGATAGTCGAATCTTCAATGATGAGAGAATGCGCTGGATCCGGTAATTCGTCCAATCGATAAGTTGGAAGTTATTGATCGCCTAATGCGTTCAGGAGGCGAGGCGTTTTTTTCGCGCGCCGATACGAAAGAACCCGCCGCTGCATGGAGGTGCAGCGGCGGGTCCGGGTCGTGTCGGAAAATCGGTCGATCAGGCGGCGACCAGTTCTTCCACCGCCTCGTTGCGGATCAGGTAGTCGAAGGCCGACAGCGCGGCCTTGGAGCCTGCGCCCATGGCGACCACGATCTGCTTGTATGGGACGGTGGTGCAGTCGCCTGCAGCAAATACGCCCGGCAGGTTGGTCGCGCCCTTGCCGTCGATCACGATCTCGCCATGCTTCGACAATTCGATGTCGCTGTCCTTGAGCCACTCGGTGTTGGGGACAAGGCCGATCTGCACGAACACGCCTTCCAGTTCGACGGTGTGTTCGTCACCCGAAGCGCGATCCTTGTAGACAAGGCCGTTCACGCGGTTGCCGTCGCCAGTGATTTCGGTGGTCTGCGCGTTCACCAGGATATCGACATTGCTCATGGAGCGAAGCTTGTCCTGCAGCACCTTGTCGGCGCGCAGTTCCTTGTCGAATTCCACCAGCGTGACATGGCCGACGATGCCGGCAAGGTCGATCGCGGCTTCCACGCCGGAGTTGCCGCCGCCGATCACCGCAACGCTTTTGCCCTTGAACAGCGGACCGTCGCAGTGCGGGCAGTAGGCCACGCCCTTGTTGCGATAGTCCTGTTCACCCGGCACGCCGAGCGCGCGCCAGCGAGCACCCGTGGAAAGGATCAGGCTGCGGGCCTTCAGCACCGCGCCGTTTTCCATGTGCACCTCGTGCATGCCGCCCGGCTGGGTTGCAGGCACCAGTTTGCTGGCCGTGGCAAGGTTCATCAGGTCGATGGCGTCCTGCGCCTTTACCTGCTGTTCCAGGTTGGTGGTGAGCTTGGGGCCTTCGGTATATTCGGTGCCCGGCAGGTTCTCGATACCCAGCGTGTCGTTCAACTGCCCGCCGAAGCGTTCGGCCGCGATGCCGGTGCGAAAGCCCTTGCGCGCCGTGTAGATGGATGCCGCCACGCCGCCGGGGCCGCCGCCCACCACCAGCACCTCGAACGGGTCCTTGGCAGAAAGCTTGGCCGCGGCCTTGTCGCTGGCGCCGGTGTCGACCTTGGCCAGCACTTCTTCCAGGCTCATCTTGCCGTTGTAGAACGGCTCGCCGTTCAGGAAAGTGGCGGGCACGGCCATCACGTCGCGGCCGTCCACTTCATCCTTGAAGGTGCCGCCTTCGATCAGCGTTGCCGTGATCCGCGGGTTAACCAGCGCCATCAGGGTGAGCGCCTGCACCACGTCCGGGCAATTGTGGCAGGAGAGGGAGAAATACATCTCGAATTCGAGATCTTCCTCCAGCGCGGCAATCTGGTCGATCACCTCCTGTTCCACCTTGGGCGGGTGGCCACCGGCCCACAGCAGGGCCAGCACCAGCGAGGTGAATTCGTGCCCCATCGGCAGGCCGGCAAAGCGGACCCATTTGGTGGCATCGCTGGCGCGGCGGATGATGAAGCTGGGCTTGCGGGCGTCGTCGCCGTCGAAGCTCGCCGAGACCTTTTCACTGAGCGCGGAAATCTCTTCCAGCAGCTCGCGGGTCTGGCGGCTCTTGTCGTCATCGCCCAGCGAGGCGACGAGTTCGATGGGTTCGCGCAAGTTCTCAAGATAGGCCTTGAGCTGCTGCGTCATGGTCGCATCGAGCATGGTGGTCTCCTTCTGGTGGGGATGGAAAAACGTGGAGGCCCGGAGCGGGGGGGAGGGGGGGGAGTGCTCCGGGCCTCATCGCGACCCGAGCCAGAGGCATCGGGAAGGACGCGGGCAGGCGGGGGGACCGACCTGCCCGCAATGGCTTGCGGTTTAGATCTTGCCGACGAGATCGAGAGAGGGAGCCAGCGTGTCGCTGCCTTCTTCCCACGCGGCCGGGCAGACCTGGCCGGGGTTCTCGCGAACGTACTGTGCGGCCTTGATCTTGCGGGTCAGTTCGTTGGCATTGCGGCCAACGCCCTCGCAGGTGATTTCCATGATCTGGATCACGCCATCGGGATCGACCACGAAGGTGGCACGGTCGGCCAGGCCCATTTCCTCACGCAGAACGTCGAAGTTCTTGGAAAGCGTGTGAAGCTGGTCGCCCAGGAACGGGAACCTCAGCTTGCCGATCTTCTCGGACGTGTCGTGCCAGGCCTTGTGGCTGAAATGCGTGTCGGTCGACACGGCATAGACTTCCACGCCCATCTGCTGGAGCATGTCGTACTTCTCGCCCATGTCTTCCAGTTCCGTCGGGCAGACGAAGGTGAAGTCTGCGGGGTAGAAGAAGAACACGCTCCACTTGCCCTGCAGGTCTTCGTCGGTAACGTCGAAGAAGTCCTTGCCGGCCTGGAATGCGGTGGCCTTGAACGGTTTGATCTGGCTGCCAATGATACCCATTGAATAATCCTCTTTCGCTAGTTTGCGTGTGTGAACTCAATGGTCCAGATAGGCATTGGTGCGGCGCAAAAAAGCGATTTTGTGCGATTGCGAAGATCGGAATAATCGATCACAAGAACGCAAGTTTCGGAAACTGCAACAGGTGTTGCTAATTTTGCATCACGGCTGGTCGGTCCTGCCTTGCGGTGTCTCTCCGATGTGCAGCCACTTTGCGACGCGGTTTATACTCGGACCCTGCACAACGCTGGATACCAGCACTACGAAAAACACGACGTTGAAGATCGCGAAGGCCCCTTCCACGCCCGCCACGATAGGGAAGATGGCAAGTACGATCGGCACCGCTCCGCGCAATCCGGCCCATGACACGAACAGCATCGTGCGCGCGCTGAACCGGCGGAAGGGGAGCAGGCAGGCGAACACTGCCAGCGGCCGCGCGATGAGGATCAGCACCACCGTGACCGCCAGCCCTGCTCCCATGATGGGCAGCAGGTTGGAAGGAGTGAGGAGGAGCCCCAGCGTCAGGAACATCACCACCTGCGCCAGCCACGCGAGCCCATCCTGGAACGTGCGCACGATGGGCTTTGCCGCAAAGGCCCGCGTCCCCGCGAACACGCCCGCCACGTAGACGGCGAGGAAGCCATTGCCGCCCAGCAGGCTTGCAGCGCCGAAGGCCAGCAACGCCGCCGCGATGGACACCACGAATGCGAGACCGCCCTGTCTCAGACCCATGCGCTTCAGCATCTCGGGAAGCAGGAAGCCGATTGCGAGACCGACAAGCGCCCCCACGATCATCTGCTGGGCGAAATCGGGAAGCAGCGCCAGCGGCTGCGGATCGGCGGCGGCGGTGAGGGCCAGCAGGGCCGTGACAAGGAAGATCGCCATCGGATCGTTGGAGCCCGATTCCAGTTCCAGAAGGGCGGGCACGTCGTCCCGCAGGTCAAGGTCGCTCGACCGCAGTACCGAGAACACCGCTGCCGCGTCAGTCGAAGCGACGACCGCCCCTAGCAGGAACGCCTGCAGTGGCGCGAAATTCAGCAGCCAGATCGCCGCCAGCGCCACCACGCCCGCAGTGATGCCGACGCCGACCGTGGCCAGCACCAGTGCCGGGCCAAGCATCTGGCGCACCGCACGCCAGTTGGTATCCAGCCCGCCGGAAAACAGGATGAAGGCAAGGCACACCATGCCTACACCCTGCGTCAGCAGGTAATCGTCGAACACGATCCCGCCCGGCCCCTCCACACCTGCAAGGATGCCGAGGCCCAGGAAGCCCACGATGGCGGGAAACCCGATGCGCGATGTCAGCAGGCCTGCAAATACCGTCAGCACCAGCAGCAGGCCGGTCAGCAGCATGGCAAATTCAGGTTGGAAAAGGGCCTGCAGCATGGATCAGCGCGACGTAGGGCGCGCGGACGGCCTTGCCAAGTCTATCTCACCCGCACTGGGCGCGGTGCAGCAGCTTCTGGTCCGCCAGCACCAGCGCCATCATTGCCTCCACCACCGGCACGCCGCGAATGCCGACGCAGGGGTCATGCCGACCCTTGGTCTGGATCTGCGTCGCCTCACCTTCGCTGGTGATCGTGTCCACCGGCGTCAGGATCGAACTGGTCGGCTTGAACGCCACGCGGCAGGTGACCGGCTGGCCGGTAGAGATGCCGCCCGCGATGCCGCCAGCATGGTTGGCCTGGAACTCTACACCGCCGTCCGCGCCGGGGCGCATCGGATCGGCGTTGGTTTCGCCGGTGTTGGTGACGGCGGCAAAGCCGTCGCCGATTTCCACCCCCTTGGTGGCATTGATCGTCATCATCGCGGCAGCGAGTTCGCTGTCGAGCTTGGCATAGATCGGTGCGCCCCATCCGGCGGGCACGCCCTCCGCATGCGCCGTTACTAGCGCGCCGAGCGATGATCCGGACTTGCGGGCGCTGTCGACCAGATCTTCCCACCGCGTCACCGTTTCGGGGTCGGGGCAGAAGAACGGGTTGTTGCGGATCGCGTCCCTGTCGAACCGCGCGTAGTCCAGCGCCACGTCGCCGATCTGCTCGACCCAGGCGGTGATCGAAACTTCCGGAATGACAAGCCGTGCAATCGCGCCCGCCGCTACGCGCGCCGCGGTTTCCCGCGCGCTGGAACGTCCGCCGCCGCGATAGTCGCGGAAGCCGTATTTCGCATCGTAGGTGTAATCCGCATGGCCGGGGCGGTAAGCCTTGGCGACTTCGGAATAGTCCTTCGACCTTTGATCGGTGTTCTCGATCATCAGGCTGATCGGGGTTCCCGTGGTCCTGCCTTCGAACACGCCGGACAGGATGCGAACCTCGTCCGCCTCGCGCCGCTGGGTGGTATATTTAGACTGGCCGGGCTTTCGCGCGTCGAGGTACGGCTGGATGTCGATCTCCGACAGGGCGATGCCCGGCGGGCACCCGTCCACCACCACGCCCAGCGCGGGGCCGTGGCTTTCCCCCCAGGTGGTAAAGCGAAAGACGCGTCCGAAAGTGTTCCAGCTCATGTCGGCCTCTTAGCGCAACTTGCTCCGGTGTCGAGACGGACGCGCCGAGACGAACGGGGGAAATGGGCCGGGGGCACTGGACTGTTCCCGTTCTGTCCGCCAAACCACGCGCTCAAGCAACGAAGTGGTAGCGTGACAAGAATTCTATGATTGCAAAGCTATCGGGACGTCTGGACGAAACCGGCGAGGACTGGGCCATCGTCGATGTGCAGGGCGTGGGCTACCTCGTCCACTGCTCGGCGCGGACGCTGAGCGCGCTGGGCACGGTGGGCGATGCCTGCACCGTCCACACGGACTTGCAGGTGAGCGAGAACGACATGCGCCTGCTGGGCTTTGCCGAAAGCAGCGAACGCGACTGGTTCCGCCTGCTGACGAGCGTGCAGGGCGTCGGCTCCAAAGTCGGCTTGGCGATCCTCTCCGCCCTTTCCACAGGCGAACTGCGCGATGCCTGCGCGGCTGGCGACGCCGCCAGCGTGGCGCGCGCGAACGGCGTGGGGCCGAAACTGGCGGGACGCATCGTCAATGAACTGAAGGACAAGGCCGGAGCCTTGCCGGGAGGAAGCATGGCCGGCGCGACGGTGATGCCAGCAGGCGGCGCGAGCGCCGATGCGGTCAGCGCCTTGCAGAACCTCGGCTTCAAGCCTGCCGTTGCGGCACAGGCCGTGGCGCGGGCTCAGGAAGAACTGGGTGAGGGCGCGGCGGAAGGCGACCTCATCCGCGTGGCGCTGAAGAAAGCGGCGGGATAGGAGACTTGGTCATGAAGAAATTGCTTTGCCTGTTCGCGGTCGGATTGCTGGCCGCCCCCGCCACCGCGCAGGATGCCTCCACCTTCACCACAGGCCCGGTGTTCGAGGACTTCGGCCCTCATGCGAACGTAGAGCAGACGGAGCCGCTGCCTGCCGACCTCGCACTGCGACACAGCTTCGACGTTGCCGCCGCTGCCGAGGATGGCCGCTTCAACCGCGGCTTCGAAAGCGCAGCGCGCTTCATCAACATGCACACGGCCAATGGCGTGAGCCCTGAACGGATTGACGTGGCGGTGGTGGTCCACGGCCGCGCGGTGCAGGACTTGCTGACCGACGCAGCATGGGCCGCGCGCGATCTGGAAGGCGATGCCAACCTCGGCGGCGACCACGTGAGAGCAATGCTGGATGCGGGCGTACGCTTCATCGTCTGCGGCCAGAGCGCGGCAGGGATAGGCGTGTCGAACGAAGACCTAATCCCCGGCGTGGAAATGGCGCTGTCCGCGATGACTGCACATGCGCTGTTGCAGCAGCGCGGTTATACGGTGAACCCGTTTTGATGAGTGTTGGATGATCTTTGTCCGGGGAATAAAAGGCGATCTGAAATTAAACCCGACGCTAAAATTTTGGGGAATCCTGTTCTTGGTAGTGGCTGCGATAGTTTGGATGTTCA
The DNA here is from genome assembly GCF_003584125.1 of Aurantiacibacter zhengii. Taxonomy (GTDB): domain Bacteria; phylum Pseudomonadota; class Alphaproteobacteria; order Sphingomonadales; family Sphingomonadaceae; genus Alteraurantiacibacter; species Alteraurantiacibacter zhengii. Next base: position 198,712 of record NZ_QXFL01000005.1, on the reverse strand, counting down.
AAGAACGTGCGGATAGCCTTCAAGAAAAGGTGGCTAAATGCGAGGAGAGGGGCGGCGCTTGGGTTGGCGGTGCTCTTCAAATGGCTTTCTGCGAAACCGATGAGAAAGACGAGAAAGACTGGTGACTGACCAACCCATCCACTCCCCAGATCGCCAGCCGGAAGACCCGGACGCCGCGCTGCGCCCGAAATCGCTCACCGAATTCGTCGGGCAGGAAGCCGCGCGCGATAACCTGCGCGTGTTTATCGAGGCGGCGAAGGGCCGGGGCGAGGCGATGGACCATGTGCTGTTCTTCGGTCCGCCCGGCCTTGGCAAGACCACGCTCGCGCAGATCGTCGCCAAAGAACTGGGCGTCGGTTTCCGCGCCACCAGCGGGCCGGTGATCGCCAAAGCGGGCGATCTTGCCGCGCTGCTGACCAATCTCGAACCCAACGACGTGCTCTTCATCGACGAGATCCACCGCCTCAATCCCGTCGTGGAGGAAGTGCTCTACCCGGCGATGGAGGACCGCGCGCTCGATATCATCATCGGGGAGGGGCCATCGGCGCGCAGCGTGCGGATCGACCTGCCGCCCTTTACCCTTGTGGGCGCGACCACGCGGCAGGGGCTGCTCACCACCCCCTTGCGCGACCGGTTCGGCATTCCCGTGCGGCTGGTTTTCTATACCGAGGACGAACTGATGCGCGTCGTCACGCGCGGCGCCAACCTGCTGGGTATGGACATAGACCCCACCGGCGCGCGCGAGATTGCGCGGCGTTCGCGTGGCACGCCGCGCGTGGCCGGGCGCCTGATGCGCCGCGTGCGCGACTTTGCGCAGGTGAAGGGCGCCACTACCGTCACCGCCACGATCGCGGACGAGGCGCTGACCCGGCTGGAGATCGACAATCTCGGCCTCGATGCGATGGACCGGCGTTACCTCACCATGATCGCCACCACCTATAAAGGGGGGCCGGTGGGCGTCGAAACGCTGGCAGCGGGCCTCTCCGAACCGCGCGACACGGTGGAGGAGGTGATCGAGCCCTATCTCATCCAGCTCGGCCTGATCGCGCGGACCGCGCGCGGGCGGTGCCTCAACGATGGCGGCTGGCTGCACCTGGGAATGTCCGCCCCTGTAAGAGGTGTGGGCGAATCGGGCCGCGGCGCACAGGGCGGGCTGTTCGAGGACGAAGGCTAAGGCCCGTTCCTAACCCCGCGCTAACCATGTGGTGTCCTCATTCGGTTCCATAACGGGACACAGCGCCGCGAAGGCCGGAAATATCGCGATTTTTCTGGCTCGCGCAGCCCGAATCCATGGTTAACCCCATTGCCGATACGCGATTTGCGCGTCTCTCTGACAGCAACCGGAAAAGGCAAGAGGTGTCGTTCGGGCACCGAAAGCCGTCCTCCGGCGAAGCTGAGAGAGATTACGCATGTCGGTACGTATGGCCATTGCAAAGCTGACCGCCGCCGCCGCTGGCGGGGCTGTCGTTGGCGGGGGCGCGGTGCATGTCGCCGAGCCGCAGTCGGCACAGGTTGCCTACAAGTCGGACAAGGACGCGGAAGAGGGCGAGGTCGAACTTGCCTACGCCAAGGGAGAGCCCACCGCGCGCCGCACCATTCCGCCGCGTCCGCGGGAGCAGATGCGCCTGCGCCGCGTGATCGAAACCGAATGCTGCGAGGAAGAGGTCGTCGCCATGGGCGCGCCGCTTCCCCTTCCACCGCTTCCCAGCGCCCCGATCGGTGGCAGCGGCGGTGGCCAGCCCATCATCATCGGCGGCAGCACCGGCGGCTTTGGCGGCGGTTTCGGTGGAGGCTTCTTCGGCGGGTTCTTCGGCGGCTCGGGCGGCGGCGGCAGCGCCGTTGTCGACATGAGCACGACGACCACGACCGGGGGCGAAGGCTCCAGCGGGATCATCATCGATATCGACAACTCGACCACCGGCTCGTCCACCTCGACATCCGGCGGTTCGACTTCGACTTCGGGCGGTTCGACCTCCACCAGCACCGGCGGTGTCACCAGCACCACTGGCGGCTCGTCCACCAGCACCAGTTCGGGCAATGTCAGCAGCACCAGCTCGACTGGCGGCTCGTCCACCAGCACCAGCACGGGCGGCGTGACCAGCACGACCTCGTCATCCACCGGCGGGGTGACCAGCACGACCGGCGGGGTGACCAGCACGTCGTCCTCGTCGGGCAACGTCACCAGTTCCACCAGCGGGTCCAGCTCCAGCTCGGGCAGCTCCAGCACCAGTTCGTCGACCGGGGGCAGCACCAGCGGCTCTTCCTCGACCAGCGGCAGCAGCAGTTCCAGCAGCGGTGGCAGCAATGGTTCGAGCGGCAAGCCCGGCCACGGCAGCAGCAGCTACGGCGGATCGGGTTCGGGCTCCAGCGGTTCGACCACGTCCAGCACCAGCGGCGGCAGCACCACCGGCAGCACGACCAGCGGGGCTTCGACCACCTCGACCTCGTCTGGCGCGACCTCGTCGACCACGACGTCCGGCAACGTGACGAGCACGACCTCGACCGGGGGCAACACCACCTCCAGCGGCGGCAGCACCACCACGACCGGCGGTTCGACCACGACGGGGGGCAGCACGACCAGCGGCTCGACCACTGGCGGTTCGACCGGCGGCGTTTCGACCACCACGACCACCAGCACCGGCGGTGTCACCAGCACCACCGGCGGCGTGACCAGCACCAGCTCCACCTCCGGCAATGTCACCAGCTCGACGTCCGGCAGCAGTTCGACTTCGAGCAGCACCTCGACGTCCACATCGACCTCCTCGAGCACGTCGGGTTCGACGTCCACGAGCAGTTCCACGAGCGGTTCGAGCGGCGGGACCTCGGGCGGTCCGCCCACTACCAGCGGCACGCAGGTTCCCGCGCCCGGAATGCTGGTGCTGTTCGGCGCGGCCGCAGGCGCGGTGTTCTGGCGCCGGCGCCGCAAGAACGGCGACACGAACGAGGCTGTCGCCGCGTAAGTTCGCGCGAAGCCAACAGGGGAGAAGGCGGTTTCGGGGGCGAAGCCGCCTTTTCTCGTTCGCGGCTCAGCGCAGTTCCAGGCTCCAGGCCTCCTGCCGATACCACTGGGTGACGATGTACTTGTCGCCCTGCGTCACGGGCATTCCCGCATGCAGCGTGGCAGGATTGGGCAGACCGTCGCGCCCCATGTTGTTCCATGTCAGCATGGCCCCGCGCTGCGGCCTTACCGACAGGCGCAGGTCGGGAAAGTCGGTCTCGCCGCCGTCGCCGGGTTCGTTGAGGAAAATCATCGCCGTCCAGCTTCGCTGGCCTCCGCGTTTCCGCTCCTGCTGCCAGTAAGGCTGGTCCGTGGTGAAATAGTCGTAGTGATGGCGGAACTGCTGCCCGGTGCGATAGCGCTGGCCCTGCGGCACTTCGGCGTGGCTGTGATCCATGCCAAGCACCGAATCCATGCGCTGTTCAAGCTCGCGCGTCGCCTCGTCATCGCGGTCGAAATAGTGGGTGGAACTGGTACGGAAGCCGTCGGCATGGGTGCCTGCGAACAGTTCCGAGGGGCCGATACGGGTATCGACGGTGCGAAGCAGGCGCTTGCATTCCGCGCGCGAAAGGAATTCGGGTAGCAGGTAGATGTCCGCATCCTCACCGCCCAGCGGCTGCGCTTGCGGATTGGTGTCGAGCCGGGCTTTTACATGCTGGCCAATAGCGGCAAGCTTTGCCGGATCGGCCATCGGATCGACACCGGCCAAGGCAGGATGGGCGCGAAATGCTTGCATAGCTCAAGCATAGCCAGTGCGCTGGCGGTGATGCACCCCGTGGCTGGAAAGCCACCGCGCGACTGCCTCTGTTCGTCGTTACTGCGCCGGGGTGCCGGAAATCGTTTCCAGTCCGGCATCGTTCCACGCCTGGATACCGCCCTCGAGATGGCGGACGGTCGTGCCCAGATATTCGGACAGGGCAGTGGCCGCGATGCCGGAACGGCGGCTGCTGCCGCAGTAGAGGATCGTCTCACGTTCGGCCTCGATGGGAATGCTGGCCGGGTCGAACGTGCCGAGCGGCGCGTTCAGCGCACCGGGAAGTCGGCTCTCGGCAAATTCGGCGGGTGTGCGGACGTCGATGACGACCACGTCGCCAGCGGCCATGAGGGCCGCGAGTTCGCCCGCGGGCAGGGTCTCCACCGCCGCGAACGCGGAGGCAGCCGCGCTGCTGGTGGCCGGAACCGGGGCACATGCCGCAAGGCCTGCCCCGGTTGCCGATACCACTGCCAGCGCGGCGTGCCACATCAGGCAGCGGCCAGCTTGCGCAGCACGTAGTGCAGGATACCGCCGTTGCGATAGTACTCCATCTCGTTGGCGGTATCGATGCGGCACAGCGCGGTGAAGGTGAAGGTGGTGCCATCCTCGCGGGTGACTTCCACTTCCACGTCCTGGCGCGCGCTGAGGTTGTCGAGACCCTTGATCGTGAAGCTGCTTTCGCCGGTCAGGCCCAGCGTTTCGCGCGTGTCGCCTTCCTTGAACTGCAGGGGCAGCACGCCCATGCCGATGAGGTTGGAGCGGTGAATACGCTCGTAGCTTTCCACGATCACGGCACGCACGCCCAGCAGGATGGTGCCCTTGGCCGCCCAGTCGCGGCTGGAGCCGGTGCCGTATTCCTTGCCCGCGACGACGACCAGCGGCGTGCCGTCGGCCTTGTGCTTCATCGCGGCGTCGTAGATCGCCATCTGCTCGCCCTTGTAGGTGGTGTAGCCACCTTCAACGCCGGGGACCATTTCGTTGCGGATGCGGATGTTGGCAAAGGTGCCGCGCATCATCACGTCGTGGTTGCCGCGGCGCGAGCCGTAGGAGTTGAAGTCCTTCTTCGCGACCTGGTGGTTCACCAGGTATTCGCCGGCGGGGCTGTCTTCCTTGATCGAGCCGGCCGGGCTGATGTGGTCGGTGGTGACGGAATCGCCCAGCACGGCCAGCGGCTTGGCGCCGACGATATCCTCGACCGGCGCAGGCTCCATGCCCATGCCTTCGAAATAGGGCGGGTTGGCGACGTAGGTGGAGGACGGGTTCCAGCTGTAGGTATCGGAAGCTTCGACTTCGATCGCCTGCCAGTCCTCGTCACCCTTGTAGACGTCGGCATAGCGGGTTTCGAACATCTGCCGGTCGATGTTGGCAACGCGGTGCTGGCGCACTTCCTCGTTGGTCGGCCAGATGTCGGCAAGCATCACGTCGTTGCCGTCCTGATCCTGCCCGATCGGGGTCTCGGTGATGTCTTCGGTGACGGTGCCCTTCAGGGCATAGGCCACCACCAGCGGCGGGCTGGCAAGGAAGTTGGCGCGCACGTCGGGAGAGATGCGGCCTTCGAAGTTGCGGTTGCCCGACAGCACGGAGGCAGCAACGAGGTCGTTCTCGTTCACGGCCTTGCTGATCGGCGGGGCCAGCGGGCCGGAATTGCCGATGCAGGTGGTGCAGCCATAGCCGACAAGGTCGAAGCCGATGGCGTTGAGATCGTCCTGCAGGCCGCTTTTCACGAGATAATCGGTGACCACCTGCGAACCGGGGGCGAGGCTGGTCTTCACCCACGGCTTGGGCTTCAGGCCCTTTGCATGCGCCTTCTTGGCGACGAGGCCCGCGGCGATCATCACGTCGGGGTTGGAGGTGTTTGTGCAGCTGGTGATGGCGGCGATCACCACGTCGCCATCGCCCACGTCATGTCCGGCACCTTCCACGTCCACACGCACGGGCGCATCTTTCTTGTAGACGCTCTTGAGGTCGCCGTTGAAGTTCTCGTCCACCAGCGGCAGGGCAATCTTGTCCTGCGGGCGCTTGGGGCCGGCGAGGCTGGGCACCACGGCGTTCATGTCGAGCTGCAGGGTGCTGGAGAAGACCGGCTCCGCTGCCGGATCGAACCACATGCCCTGTTCCTTGGCATAGGCTTCGACCAGCGCAATGTCTTCCTCGCTGCGGCCCGTCAGGCGCAGGTATTCCATCGTCTTGTCGTCGATGCCGAAGATGCCGCAGGTCGCGCCGTATTCGGGGGCCATGTTGGCGATGGTGGCGCGGTCGGCCAGCGTCAGGTTGGAAACACCGGGGCCGTAGAACTCGACGAAGCGACCGACAACGCCGTGTTCGCGCAGCATCTGGACGCAGGTCAGCACGAGGTCGGTGGCGGTCACGCCTTCGGCCATCTCGCCATCGAGGCGGAAGCCCACGACTTCGGGGATCAGCATGGAAATCGGCTGGCCGAGCATCGCTGCCTCGGCCTCGATCCCGCCGACGCCCCAGCCAAGAACGCCAAGGCCGTTGATCATGGTGGTGTGGCTGTCGGTGCCGACGCAGGTGTCAGGGTAGGCGACCATTTCGCCGTTCTGGTCTTCACTGGACCACACGCCCTTGGCGATGTGTTCCAGGTTCACCTGATGGCAGATGCCGGTGCCAGGCGGCACGGCGTAGAAATTCTTCAGGCTCTTGGCACCCCACTTGAGGAAGTCGTAACGCTCCGCATTGCGCTGGTATTCCAGCGCCTTGTTCGCCTCGAACGCCCTGGGTGTGCCGAATTCGTCGACCATCACGGAGTGGTCGATCACCAGGTTCACGGGAACCTGCGGGTTGATCTTGGCGGTATCGCCGCCCAGCTTGCCGATGGCATCGCGCATCGCGGCAAGGTCGACCACGCAGGGGACGCCGGTGAAGTCCTGCAGCAGCACGCGAGCCGGGCGGTACTGAATCTCGTTACCGGTGACCGGGTTCTTCTGCCAGTCGGCGATGGCACGAACGTGTTCCTCGCCCACCGTGAAGCCCTCGTCCTCGAACCGCAGCATGTTCTCCAGCAGCACCTTCAGGCTGAACGGCAGGCGGCTGACATCGCCCACCTTCTCGCTCGCCGCGGCCAGCGAATAATAGGCATAGGTCTTGCCGTTTACATCGAGTGTCTTGCGGGTGCCGAGCGAGTTGGAGCCGACCTGGGTCATGGGCGATTGGTCCTCTGTAGTGTTGCGGATCGGCCCCATACTTGCGAGGAAGGGCCTGTTCGGGGGCGACCTGCGCGTTTGAACGCAATTGGTCAAGTGGGCTATGATGCAACGCGGCATCGCAGCGGGTTGTTCCGTGAAGATACGAAGAGAAGGTGAAGGTCTATGCCTGTTGGAAGTCCAGGAAAACGAAGGACTCCTTTGGGTGTCTTCATCATGCTGGTGGCGCTGGTGCTGGCGGCCTTCATCGGTGCAGCGGCGGGCCTGATCTGGCAGAGCGCCGGCTGGTTCGATGACGAGCCCGAGCACGAGATCGTGACGGCAGACGCGCCGTCGGACTGATTCCCGATCCCGCCGTAGCGACCTAGAGGTTGGCGGCTTCTGTGCTGGCCGTGCGCCTGGCCTTTGGCGCGGCGATCCAGCAGGCGAGCAGGATCAGCGCGACGCCCGCGATGGTGGGCAGGGTCACGGCCTCTCGGAAGAACAGCCAGCCGAACAGCGCCGCCCAGCCGAAACCTGTATATTCCACTGGCACCAGCACCTGCGCTTCTGCCCGGGCATAGGCCCAGGCAATCGCCATCGAACCGCCCACGGTCAGTGCCGCAGCGCCGGCTATAGTCAGCATCACTTCGCCGTGCGGCAGTACGAACAGGAACGGTGCCGCCAGCAGTTGCACCAGGGCGCTGATGCCCGAATGAAATGTCGCCACCTCGACCGGGCCTGCCACCTGCGACTGCCTGCGGATCACGACGAAATTGTAGGCATAGAGCGTGGCCGACACCAGCAGCGAGGCGAGGCCGAGCAGCACCTCGTCCTCCACCTGCGTGCGGCCCAGCCTTCCGCCCACGATGACCAGGGTCCCGGCCAGCCCCAGCACCGATGCGCCGATCGCGCCGCGACTGATCTGCTCCCCCAGGAACAGGTGCGCGAAGTAGAGAGCCAGCAGCGGCGCGACGAAACTGATGGCTATCGCTTCAGCCAGCGGCAGCTTGGTCAGCGCGTAGAAGAAGGTGAGGCCCATGAAGGCGGAAATCACCCCGCGCTCGACATGCAACCGCATCACCGGGCGGGTGGGCCACGCGGTCTTGCGCACCAACCAGACGGGCGCGATGAAAAGGGCGGCGAGGGAAGAGCGCAGCAGCGAAGCGGTAAAGACCCCGATCACCAGCGATGCGCTTTTCATCTGCGCGTCCATCAGGGCAAGGAACCCGACGCCGACTAGGGCTGCAAGGAACGGCAGCAGGTGGTGGCGAGAGGGGGTCATGCATTGCCTCTAGAATCGGCGACGTACCGCGTCACCCCGTGATTGCCGGGCACTCGTTCAGGCCTTGCTAACCGCGATTGCTTGATCGAAGGGCAGCCAAACGGCAGAATTACAGGGATAACATGGTAAACAAAGGTGCGATTCGAATGCGGCTGGCGCAATTTGGCAGTCTTGGTCTGGCGACGATGCTGGCGACCTCGCCGGCAGCGGCGCAGACCCTGTTTGCGCAGGATCCGCTGCAGCAGGACGATGCCGCACCGGTTACCTCCACGCCCGGCGCGGAGACCCGCGAGGTCGTGCAGCAGGACCCGCGCCTGGCGCGTGTACAGCGCTGGAGCGTCGACAATGCCATGGCCCTGGCGGCGGTGGTGGAAGCGATCGGTGCCGAAGGCCTCGATCCGGCCGACTATCGCCCCGACCTGCTGCGCGCAGAGATCGAGCGGGGAGAAAGCGCCGCGCTGGATGCGCGCGCCAGCGGCGTCTTCACCTGGCTGGTGGAGGACCTGCGGGACGGGCGCACGCCGATGGAAGCGCGGCGGCAGTGGTTCGTGGTCGACCCCGATGCCGATCTTCTCCCCACGGGCAAGCTGATGGCAGACGCGCTGGAAAGCGGCGATGTGGCTGGCGTGATCGCATCGCTCGCGCCCACGCACGAGGACTACGAGGCGCTGCGCGAGGCCCTAGCCGCAGCGGACGACGGTGATACGCAGGAGCGCCGCCTGATCCTCGCCAACATGGATCGCTGGCGCTGGCTGCCGCGTGATCTTGGCGGGCAGTACCTGCTTACCAACGTGCCCGAATACCAGCTTCGCCTGATGGTGAACGGACAGATCATCCGCACCTATCGCACCATCGTGGGCGCACCGGGCCGCACGGCCACGCCGCAGTTGATGGAAACCGTGGAAGGCGTGGTGTTCAACCCGACCTGGACCGTGCCGCAGAGCATCGTGGTGGGTGAGGGTCTGGGCAACCGGGTGCTCAACAACCCAACCTGGGCGCGCAACAACGGTTACCGCGCCACGCGCGGGGCCAACGGCTTCGTGACGGTGGTGCAGCAGCCGGGTCCGGGCAATTCGCTCGGCATGATGAAGCTCGACATGCCCAACCCGCACGCGATCTTTCTGCACGATACCCCGGCGCGCAACCTGTTCAACAGCGACAACCGCGCGCGTAGCCATGGTTGCATCCGCGTGGAACGCGCACTGGAACTGGCGATGACCGTGGCAATCCTAGGTGGCGGTGCGACGCGCGACGAGGCCGTGGCGATATCCCGCGGCGGCGAATACACCCGCGTGCCGGTAGAGCGGACGATGCCGGTCTACATCACCTACTTCACCTACGGCGTGGACGTGGATGGAAACCTGCGCCAGTTCAACGACATCTACGACCGCGATGCGCCGGTGCTGGCGGCGCTGGATGCCCCGCGCGTGGGTAACCGCGCACGCGAAACGGACGAGGAAGTGATCGAGGTCGTCGACGATCTCAACTCGATCATCTGACGCGCAGTCAGTCGTCGGCGGGTAGTTCGCCCGGTTCATCCTGTGCCGGAGCCTGCAGCGCATCGCGCGCGTCGTTCTCGGCAGCAATGGCCGCGAAGTCGGGCGTTTCCTGCGGCGGCGCGTCGACGGTCTGGCCGTCGGGGCCGATGCCCAGGCTGTCGGCAAATAGCAGGCGACCGCCCATCAACCGGGTCAGGGCCCGCGGAAACACCTCCGGCCCGAAAGCGAAGCAACCGTTGGAGCGGCCCAGCCGCCCCCAGCGTTCGACATGGGCGGGCGTGGCGTAGTCCGCGGCGTGCATCACGATGGCGCGGGGGAAGGCGTTGGAATTCGTCTCGTCCAACCCGCCCAGACGCACGGAGGTGCCGTAGCGCCCCTCGTACCATTCCCAGGTGATGTAGGCGCCGCGGCTGGTTGCCCAGCTGTTGTGCAGGTTGGAGTAACCGTTGAGCCAGCCATCGTGCTCGGGGTCGGAGCCGCTGCCGTGGCTTACCAGCACGCTGTCTGCCGTGCCGTTTTCGAGGTTCACGAAGTGGAAACGCGGCCAGCTGGAATGCAGGCCGAAATCGGCGATGCCCACCACGTCGCGCCGCCACAGGTGCGCCCTGGCGCGTGCGACCTGCTCGCTGGCAATCTCCAGCAGGCGGCGGGTCCGCGGATCTGGTGCGGCCTGTGCGAAGACGCGGGCAGGGGAGGCTGCCAGAGCGGCACCGGCGGCAAGCGTCGTGGTCAGGAGATCGCGGCGGTTCATGGGACCGCTATAACGCAGCAATGATGAACCTTGTCCATATGCGAGGCTGATGCCTAGCCCTTCAGTCGCTCGATCGCATCGCAGCTCGCGGCGATATAGGCGCCGTTGTCGTGCCGGTGGGTACCGACGAAATGGATGAAACGCGTGTCATCGCCCCACGCCTCGTTCCAGTAATTCATGTAGCGCGCGTAGGGCAGCACCACCGGTTCCGCCTCATTGGAGAGGTGGAAGTTGCTGGTCACCTGCTCGGTGCCCCAGATGGTGACATCCTCCTCGCCGATGATGCGCTTCATTTCCGTCAGGAAGGCGGACGCGAGGGGCCGCCCGTTGCCGGTGGCGGCAAACCCCGCGAAGCCCGAGCATCCGCGCGCATATTTCCAGCCGCGCCCCGGATCGATGGTGTCGAGCCGGCTTTCGATGCGCGCCTGCACATGCCCCTCTGCCGGCCCCGCAGGATAGAAGCGCTGGCGAAATTCATCCAGCGGCAGTGGCCCTACCTCGGCATCGCTGCCGCCCAGGAACAGGAAACTGCGATTGCGGCCGATGGCATCGGCAATTTCCGGCACCGGGCCGATGGTCACCGTGTCGCTGTCGAGCTGGATCCAGTACTCTCCCGCCCGGTTGTCGAGGATGGTCAGCAGCCGTTCCCAAGTGCCGCCTGCAGGAAACTCGCCAAGCTTCACATCGGTGATGCGCATGATCTGCGGATCGCCGCAATGATGCGCCAGAATCGCGCGGTCCTGCGCGGTCAGCGTGCCGTCGTCCAGGATTGCAATGCGGCCCCGGCCCAGGTGGTGCCACAGCGATTTCACCGCCACCAGGTAAGGCAGCAGCACGGCGGTGCCGATCATGGAAAACAGGACGACGCCATCCTGCCTCGGGGTAATCGGCGCTGTATCCAGCACACCGCTGATCGCCTCCGCATGGCGGGTGGCTTCCAGCTTGGAGCGCCAGCGGCGTGGCAGAAGGCTGCCCATGTTCATCGGCACAGGTCCATCGGCTAGTTCTCCAGCACCATGCGATCATCGGCGATGCGCACATTGTCGATGGTCTCGAGGAACGACTGGCCCAACAGCGATATGCCGAGCCCTTCGGGAATGATGACGGCGCGCACGTCGCTCGCCTCGAAATCGCCAAGGCGCATGCGCGGCACCACGGTGTTCACGCCATAGACCGCGCCGCTTGCCCCCTGCGCCACGGCAGCGACATCGTTCTCGTCCCAGTACAGGCCCATGGCGAGCGCATCCTCGCCTGTCAGCGCCACCACGCTGGCGCCGGTATCCACCAGCATCCTGGAAGGCACGCCTTCCACGAAGACATCGGCATAGAAGTGGCCGTCGGGTTCGCGTTCGAGCATGACCTCCTGCGCCCAGCCCTGCTGGCCGATCTGTTGCGCGGCGCCAAGCGTGATCGCGCTCTCGCCCGCCTGATCTTCCGCGCCTGCAAGATCCTTGTCCGCTTCCATCACCGGCAGGGCGAAACCGACGGCGAGGCCGACTATCATCACGCAGGCAAGGGGCAGGCGCATGTCCATATGCGCGCCATTCTAACCGCCAGGTCTTGCCACGGAGTAAAGGCGGTCCTCGTCCGCCATCGCCAGCATGGATGCGGCGTGCCTGCGGGCGACGGCGCGCTGGTCCGCTCCGTAGCCTCCGCCAAGGGCACTGGCGACGGGCAGGCCGCGCCGGCGGGCCTGCGCGATCACGAACCGGTCTCGCCGTTCGAGGCCGTCGTCGGTCAGCGCAAGCCGCCCCAGCTTGTCGTCCCCGTGCGGGTCCACGCCCGCCTGATAGAGCACGATGTCGGGCGCGAACTTCTCGATCAGCGGCGGCAGTTCGCGGTCCAGCACTTCCATGTAACCATCATCGTCCAGTCCATCGGGCAGGCCGACATCGCGGTTGGAGCGGGCCTTGCGCGCGGGAAAGTTCTTCTCGGCATGGATCGACAGGGTGAACACGTCATCGCGCAGTGCGGTAAGGCTGGCCGTGCCGTCGCCCTGGTGCACGTCGAGGTCGACGATCAGCACGCGGCTCGCATCCCCTTCTGCAATCAGGCGGTTGCTGGCAACGGCAAGGTCGTTGAACACGCAGTAACCAGCCCCGGTATCGTGCAGCGCATGGTGGCTGCCCGCCGCGCTGTTTGCGGCATAGCCGTGCTCCATCGCCAGTTGCGCGGCCAGCCAGGTGCCGCCGTTGGTGTGGCGCACGCGGCTGGCGATGTGCGGGGTGACGGGAAAGCCGATTCGCCGCTCCTTCTCGCGCGGTACGGTGCTGGTGAACACGTGTTCCACGTAGTCGGGGCAATGCACCGCTTCAAGCCACTCGCGCGGCATGGGATCGGGGGCGTGTTCGGTAATGGGGGCCTTGCTTGCGCGAAGTTCCTCCATCACGAGGAAGTACTTGTCGAACTTGAAGGTGCCGCGTTCCGGGCGCGGGGCCATGTAATCGGCGTGATGGACAACGTGGAGCAAGCGAACGATCAGCCGGTGTTGGCGTTTTTCTTCATGGCGATGGCCTTCTCGGCCAGGTCTTGCGCATCCTTCTCGTCACCGGGATCGAGAATGTTGATCGTGCGCCCGATCATCCTGTTGTAGGTGCGGAAAAAGGTGCCGAGTTCCCACAGCATCGTCTCGCGCAAGTCCGCCAGCTTTTCCACCTTCCCGAAACTCTGGCTGAGCGGGGGTACGCCCACCAGCCTGTCGTTGCGGACCATTTCGCCGTTTTCTTCCTGCTCCATCCGCAGCACTGCGACGGGCCGAACGGCAACCAGCGTGCCCGAAGGCAGCGCCCCGCCGCTCAAAACCAGCACGTCCAGCGCATCGCCATCGTCGGCCATGGTCGCCGGAATGAAACCGAAATTGGCTGGGAATGTCACGCCTTCAGGCAATTCCAGCGCCCAGCGGAAAAGCCCCAGTTCCTTGTCGAGGTCGATTTTGTGACCATTGCCCTTGGGACATTCGATGAAGGCGTGCAGCAGCCCGTCCTTGTCTCGGGCCGGGATGCGGGCAAGATGATCCGCGTCGATCAAGAGGCGGCCCAGCCTTGCAGCGTGGCAAGAACGTCTGACGAGGTGCGGCTGGCGGAATTGCGCCAGCTTGTCGCGTCCTCCTGCGAATTGAGCAATCCGCCGTCGGCATCCAGCACCAGCACGTTGGGCGTGCCTTCGGATGTGACGCCGAAGCGTTCGGCGATGTCGAGATTGAAGCCATCGCCGGTCTGCGGCAGACCGACGTCGATATAGACGACCTCATAGCTTGCTTCGAGCAGGTCGGCGAGTTCTGGCTCCATCAGGTAGCTCGTCAGCGCGCGGCTGTCGTGGCACCAGTTGGCGCCCATCACCAGCAACACCCTGGTGTTGTTAGTGCGGGCGCTTTCCAGCGCGGCATCCACGGCTGCATGGGCATCGAGGGAAGGATCGAACACCGCGCCTTCCGGATGGCTGATGGCCGCCGGACCGGCGATCTCGTGCGTCCCGGTCGATGCGCAAGCGCCCAGCAATCCCAGCGCGGTCAGAGCTGCCAGCCCGCGTGTGCGGATCATTCGGCGGCCTCTGCATGGGGATCGAAGGCCGTGGCCGTGCCCGCTTCGATCTGCGCGGCCTTTTCTTCCACCAGTTTCACGATGTGATCGAGCATGTCGTCGCTCTGCACGTGGTGGTCGGTCACGCCGGAGAGGTAGACCATGTGCTTGCCCGCGCCGCCGCCGGTGATGCCGATGTCGGTTTCGCGCGCTTCGCCCGGGCCGTTCACCACGCAGCCGAGGACCGAGAGGCTCATCGGCGTCTTGATATGCTCCAGCCGTGCTTCCAGCGCCTCCACCGTGCGGATCACGTCGAAACCCTGGCGCGAGCACGAGGGACAGGAGACTACGCGAACGCCGCGGGTGCGCAGGCCCAGCGCTTTCAGCATTTCGAAGCCCACGCGCACTTCCTGTTCCGGCTCCGCCGAAAGCGAGACGCGGATGGTGTCACCGATGCCCGCCCACAGCAGGCTGCCGATGCCGATGGAGCTTTTCACCGTGCCGCCGATCAGCCCGCCGGCCTCGGTAATGCCCAGGTGCAGCGGGCAATCCACCGCTTCGGCAAGGCCGTGGTAGGCGGCGACGGCCAGGAACACGTCGCTGGCTTTCACCGCGACCTTGTATTCGTGGAAATCGTGGTCCTGCAGCAGCTTGATATGGTCCAGCGCGCTTTCGATCAGCGCCTCCGGGCACGGCTCGCCGTATTTCTCGAGCAGGTCCTTCTCGAGGCTACCTGCGTTTACCCCGATACGGATCGCGCAGCCGTTGGCCTTCGCCGCGCGAACAACCTCCGCCACCCGCTCCGACGAACCGATGTTGCCGGGATTGATACGCAGGCAGGCCGCGCCCTTGTCGGCGGCTTCCAGCGCGCGCTTGTAGTGGAAATGGATGTCGGCCACGATCGGCACGTTCGCCGCCTTGGTGATCTGGTCGAAGTTCGCGGTCGATTCCGCCGTGGGGCAGGACACGCGGATGATGTCCGCGCCCGCATCCTCGCAACGGCGTATCTGGTCGATGGTCGCGCCCACGTCCTCCGTCGGCGTGTTCGTCATCGTCTGCACGGTGATCGGCGCATCGCCGCCGACCGGCACGTGGCCGACCATGATCTGGCGGGACTGGCGGCGCTCTATCATGCGCCAGGGGCGAACCTTGGAAATGGCGTCTGCGGACATGGACACGGATATAGGCCGCCTTGCATGAAGGGGCAATGACAGGCGCAGCCATTTGCGGCATGACAACGGGCGATGGACGAAATCGAAGAAAAACCGGCACCCGATTGCCCCGAAGATCACCCCCTGCTGTTCGCCCGTGTGCTGGACGGGGTTGGCGCGGGCAGGCCGCTCGAATGGGAAGAGGCGCGGCACTGGACGCCGTCCCGCCCGGGAGAGGTGCTGTGGGTTCACCTGTGCCGCAACCGCCCGGGCGTGATGGAATGGCTGGAAGCGCTCGACATTCCCGAACCCACGCGCGAACTGCTGGTCAGCGACCGCACCCGCCCGCGTGCCTTTCGCGAAGGTAACACCTTGGTGGCCACGCTGCGCGGCATCAACTTCAATCCCGGTGCCGAACCCGAAGACATGCTTTCCATGCAGCTGTGGTGCGACGGCAGCCGCCTGATCACCCTGCGCCGCCTGCCCCTGCAGACCCCGCGCCGGGTGCTGGCCATGATCGACCGGCGGGAGGCCGGACCCACCGACGCAGGCGCTCTCATCACCGAACTGACGGAAGCGATGATCAACCGGATGAACCGCTCCATCGTCGACATGAACGAACATATCGATGCGCTGGAGGAGCAGGAGCAGGACGGCGAGGCGGAGGAGATGCTGGAGAAGATCGCCGTGATCCGCCGCAACTGCCTGGGGCTGAAGCGCCACATGGGCCCCATGCACGAGGCGCTGGAGGCGATCTCGCGCTATGCCCCGCCGTGGTTCGAGGATCACGACCGGCGCGAGATTGCCGAGTCCATCGACCGGCTGCGGCGCTATCTCGACGATCTCGACATCAGTAAGGAAAGCGCCGTGGTGCTGATGGACGATGTTCGCAGTCGCTCCATTGCGCGCAACGAACAGGCGACCTACCTCCTCACCATCGTGGCGGGCATCTTCCTTCCGCTCGGTTTCATCACCGGACTGCTGGGCATCAATGTCGGCGGGATGCCGGGGGTGGAAGACGGCAACGCATTCTGGATCGTGGTCGGCCTGTGCTGCACCATCCTGCTGGTGCAGCTGGCATTGTTCTGGAAGTGGAAATGGCTGTGACCGCAGCCGCGTGATCGGCATTGGCTGGAGTTGAATGATGGAAGAGCACTCGGCCGGACTGCTGCTGCGCGATGCCATGCTGATGCTGGGCTTTGCCATGGTGGCCGTTCTGGCTTTCCGCCGCGCGGGCCTTGGCGCGACGCTGGGCTATCTCGTGGCGGGCGCCGTACTGGGGCCGCATGTGCTGGGCCTCGTCGGCAATGCGCAGGAAATGGCCGAGGTCGCCGAACTGGGCATCGTCATGCTGCTGTTCGTGGTCGGACTGGAACTGTCGCCGGCGCGGCTCTGGCGAATGAAGGGCGCGATCTTCGGCTTGGGACTGGCGCAGGTCACGGCCTGCGGCCTGGCGGTTAGCGCCACGGTGCTGGCGCTGCTCGGCTACCCCTACGCCGCCGCGCTGGCGATCGGCTTGCCGCTTGGCCTGTCCTCCACCGCGCAGGTGCTGCCGATGCTGCAGGCGGGCGGACGCCTGCGTACGCCGTTTGGCGAACGGGCTTTTGCCATCCTGCTGTTCCAGGACCTCTCCATCATTCCCCTCATCACCATCGTCGCGGCGCTGGGCACTGGCGGCGAAGACGGGCCGTCGGGCTGGATGCTGGGCCTGCTGACGCTGGCAGCCGTGCTGGGTCTTGTCGCCGCGGGCCGCCTGCTGATCCGCCCGCTGTTCAGCCTGATCGGCACGCTTGGTGAGCGGGAGCTGTTCATCGTGGCCGCGCTGTTCACCGTGCTGGCGAGCGCCGTGGTGATGGAAGCGCTGGGCCTGTCTGCCGCGCTTGGTGCGTTCATTGCAGGCGTCATGCTGGCCGACACCCGTTACCGGCACGAGCTGGAAGCCGATATCGAGCCGTTCCGCGCCATCCTGCTGGGCCTGTTCTTCGTGGCCGTGGGGATGATGCTGGACCTTGGCGTGATTGCCGAGAACCCGCTGTTCGTGCTCGGCTTCGCGGTGCTGCTGATCGCGCTGAAGACAGCCATCATCATGGGGCTGGGGCTGGTCATGAAAATGCGCTGGCGCGCGGCGCTGGCGCTTGGCCTGCTACTGAGCCAGGGCGGCGAGTTCGCCTTCGTGCTCTATACCCAGGCGGTGCAGGGCGGGCTGATCTCGATGGACCAGTCCAGCCTGTTCGGTGCTATCGTCACGCTCTCGATGGCGGCAACGCCGTTCCTGATGATCGCGACCCGCAGGATCCGGCAGGAGCCGAAGGGCGCAGAACAATCGCGCGAGGAACCCCGCGACGAAGGTGCCAGCGCACTGGTGGTGGGCTTCGGCCGCTTCGGCCAGACCGTGGCGCAGACGCTGCTGGCGGGCGGGCTGTCGGTGACCCTGATCGACCGGAACAGCGCCCAGATCGACACGGCGGAAGAATTCGGCAGCAAGGTCTATTTCGGCGACGGCACGCGGATGGACCTGCTGCGTCAGGCGGGCGCGGCCGAAGTGCAGCTGATCATGTTCTGCATGGACGAGGTGCCCGAGCGCGAATTTATCGATGCCGTGGCAGAGGCCTTTCCCAAGGCAACGATCTACGTGCGCGGGTTCGACCGCAAGAGCGTGATCGCGCTGGCGAACAGCAAGGCGGAATATGTCATGCGCGAAGTTTACGAAAGTGCCATCGCGGTTGCCCGCATGGCGCTGGAGAACATCGGGCTGAGCGAGCGCGAGATCGAGGATGCGGAAGGCACCTACCGGGAAAACGACCGCAAGCGCATGGACGTGCAGATCGAGGGCGGGAATATCTACGCGGCCCAGGAAATGACCCGCCAGCAGCAAAGGGAACTGCGCGGGGAGGGCTAGGCGCCCCTATTCGCCCAGCGCGACGCCCAGCAAGTGCTGCTGCGCGGCCACGACCGGCAACGGACGGGCGAACAGGTAGCCTTGGCCATGATCGACGCCCAGATCTTGCATCACCGCGCGCTCGCCTTCGGTCTCGATCCCCTCGGCGACCAGCTTTGCGCCGATATCGCGCGAGAACTGCACCATGGCAGCGGCGATGGCCCGGCGTGCCGGATCGGTGTCGCACTCGCGCGTGAGAATCATGTCCATCTTGAGCACGTCGGGCTGCAGCTCGATCAGGTGGCGGAGACCGGAATAGCCGGTGCCGACATCGTCGATCGCGATGCGGGCGAACGGCTTGAGCGCGGCAATCTCGCGCGCCAGTGCCCCGAAATCCGCGACTTGCTGGTGCTCGGTAACCTCGATCACCAGATCGCGGGCACCCGACTGTTCCAGCACCTTGCGCAGCTCGCCCGAAATGATGGTGGCAGGCGAGGCATTGATGGCGGCGTAAATGCCGTCGGGCACCGTGCCCACGGTTTCCAGGGCGCAGCGCACAGCGGTCATTTCCAGCTGGTTGCCAAGGCCGGTGCGTTCAGCATCGTCGAACCAGGCCTGCGGCCCGCGCTTCGTCAGGTCGGGGAAGCGGGCAAGACATTCCACGCCCACGGGCCTGCCGTTGGCAAGGTCGTGGATCGGCTGCTGGAAAATGGTCACGGCGTGGCCATCCAGCATGGCCTCCACCCGGCGGCGCGCCTGGCGCAGCATGATGTCTTCTTCCAGCGAGGCCTCGATGCGCTCGCCCACCAGACCGGCAAAGCTTTTCAGGATATTCAGGTCACGCGCGTTCAAGCTGCGATCGGGCGTGCGCCCCAGCGCGCAGAAACTGCCCCAGACGGTGCCATCGGCAAGCCGCAGGGGGGTGTTGATGTGGCAGCCCACGGGCAGGAAATCGGTAATCGCCAGCTTCTGCGTCAGCGGGTGGTCGGCCGGATCCTGAATCAGTTCGGGCAGGCGGCCATTGAGGATGTGCCAGCAATAGCTCTCCTCGCGATGTTCGCGAAAGCCGGGGCCCATCGGCAAATCGAGGTCGGAACTGACATGGGTGAGTTCGCGCTGGTCATCCTCGACATAGCGGGAGACGAAGGCGATCTCGACGCCGAGATGTCCGCGCACCGATGCCAGGATGCGATCGATACCCGGATCGGTGACGAGTTCATCGGCCAGCGGGCGGGCGGAAGCCTCGTCGAAGGCGGGCAAGATCGGTGCTACTATTCCCATCGCCAAAGGTATGGCGGAAAAGCCCTAAGGGCCTCTTAACCCAGATTGCTATTGCAGCAGCTAGAGGCGCAATTCGTAGAGGAATTCAGCGTCGCGCTGTTCGCCCACCCAGAATACGATATCGGCAATCTTGCCAAAGCCATAGCGCTGGTAGAACCGCTGCGCACCGTAGTTCTCGCTGTAGACCGAGAGCTGCACGGCGTCGCAGCCGCGCCCGCGCGCAAGGTCCAGGCACCAATCCACCAGAACAGCGCCAAGCCCTTCGCCCGTGCGGGCGGGATCGGTGTAGAGCTGGCCAAGGCACAGCGGGTTCGCGGCGTCCGAATACTCGGTGTAGGGGCTGGCGTACCTCACCTTGATAAAGGCGCTTAGCGGGCTGCCGGGCGCATCCTGCGTCAACTGGTGGCGAATGCCGGGGTCGGCGATTTCCTGCGCAATGGCCCGCGCCGAATAGGTTTCTTCCAGGAATTGCCGCAGGTCCTGTGGCCGATAGAGATCCTCGAAAGCGTGACAGAAGCTCTCGCGCCCCAGGCGGGCGAGCGCCTCGGCATCATCGGGCGTGGCATCGCGCAGCAGCGTCACGAGAACTTGTCCCGCTTGCGTTTGCCAAAGCGCATGTTGCCCTCAAGATGGCCGCGCAGCGCGGCGTAGAACGCCTCCAGGAATTCGCGCTCGTCCCCTTCGCCCAGCTGCCAGCCGATCTTGCCGGTAATAGCCTCCGCCACTTCGCGAAGCGCCTGCGGCCTGTCTTCGCGCAGCACCTTTTCCAGCACCTGCAATTCGTGTTCGCCGTAGACCGCCAGTTCCGCCTCGCCAAAGCGATAGGTGTCCGCGCGGTCGGGGGCGAGGGACATAGCATCCTTCAGTTTCAGGCGGCTTGCTTCCACCACCCAGGTTCCTGCCACCAGGTCTCCTGCACGCAGCGCATCCCGGTTGAAGAAGGGGAACAGCACGAACACCGCCAGCCAGATGAAGGCGGCCCAGCCGGCGATGCCAGCCTCCTGGCCGCCGCCCAGCAGGAAGAAAGCGGGCAGGAACACTTCCGCGTCGCGCACCAGGTTGCGGGCGATCACCATTTCCGCTGTCAGCCGCCCGCCGTCCCTTGCCGCGACGCGCAGGCCCACCAGCCGCTTTCCCGGCGTGGCCGCGCGCGGACCCAGCTCGAACCACAGGAAATAGCCGTATCGCGCAAGGAAGCCGAACAGGATCACCACGATCATCACGACCTGCATGACCGGGTTGGCTTCGCTTGCCTCCAGGTCGAACAGGCCGAAGCCGATGGCGTAGAGGGCGACGAATACGATGATCGTGCCCACCAGCAGGATCACCAGGTCGAGGATCAGCGCACCGGCCCGCGCGCCTTTGCTGCCGACGGTCAGCGGCAGGGCGAGCCCTTCCGGCGTCACCAGCGTGCGGGCGCGTTTGGACGCGCCATCACCCAGCCGGGTTGCGGGAGAAGTCGTGGTCATGTTTCGCGCTCCCTGGGTGCAGGCATGGCCGCGAAATAGACGATCCACAGCGTCAGCATGGTCCCGCCGATGGCGAGGCGCGACGGCGTGTCTCCCACCAGTTGCCTGGCATATCCTTCCAGCAGGCCCGCCACGATCAGCATGATGGTGCAGCCGGCCATCACCTGCGCCGCGCGAACGCCCGCGCTCTGCATCGCGGCAAGGATCGAGCGATCGCCGGGAAATGCCATCGTGCGCCCGACATGCAGGCCCGCCGCGCCGGCCAGCATGATCGCGCCCAGTTCGGTGGTACCGTGCACGCTGAGCCAAGCTGCGAAATCGAGGCCGAGGCCCGCTTCCTGGAAAACCCAGACCATCGCGCCCAGCAGCGAGAGGTTATAGACCAGCAGCAGCAGGGTGGGCACGCCGAAGGCAAAGCCGAGCGCGAAGGCCATGATGCATACGCCGGTATTGTTGGAAAACAGGTAGGCGGCAAACACGCCCAGTCCGTCCGCATTTTCCGCCGTTCCCAGGGTCTCTCTCAGCATGTCGGGATCGGCACCGGGCGCGCGGCCATCGGCCATGGCGCCGGGCACCAATGAATAATACCAGCGCTCGTCCTGATCGACCAGCAGCCAGCCCACGATCGTGCCTGCCACCATCACCGCAAGGGCGATGCAGATATCCAGCCAGATGGCACGCACCGCCGCGCTCCAGCCCCCGCCCAGGAATCGGCGCAGCCAGCCGAACAGGCCGATGCGCGGGCCATAGACCTGGAACCAGGCGCGCCGCACCAGCGATTCCAGGTAGGCGAGCGTGGCGGCATCCAGAGAGGTCTCGCGCGCCACCGCCAGGCTGGACGCGGCCTTGCGGTAAAGCACCGGCAGTTCCAGCAGGTCCTTGTCGCTGATCCGGCGCGGGCTGTTCTTTTCCAGCGCGGTTACGATCTGGTCCAGCCGCTTCCAGTCCACTTCCCGCTCCAGCCGGAACCGGTCGGACCGCAGGCTGGCGGCTTCGATATCGGCGGGCGGCTCAATCTCGGCCTTCCTGAACAGTGCCAGCACCATCAGCCGATCGCCTCCGTGCGCTTGGTTTCGAGGTAGAGGTCGATCAGGCGGTAGCCGATCGTCTGGTGCGGTGCCTCTATCACGTTGACGCCCAGCCGTTTCAGTCGCTGCAACACCAGTTGCCGCTGCCGTGCCAGCGCATCGGCGTTCACCGCCACGGCCACGTCGCCCAGCGTTTCGGGCTCGGTCGTGGTGAGTTCTTCCAGTTCGGTGTCCACCATGGTGACGAATATCACGAGGTGGTGGCGCACTAGGCGCTGCACGCTTTCCACCATCAATTCGGCAGAGGTCGGGTCCGAAAAGTCGGAAAACAGCACGATCAGGCTGCGCCGCTTCAGCCGCGCCGTCAGCGTTGCCAGTGCCAGCGTGAAATTCGGCTCGCGCGCGGTGTAGTCGAGATCGCCCGCCGCGCTTTGCAGCCGGTGAAAGGCGCGCGTGTCGGTGACGAAGGGGGTCATCAGCTGCGGCTGGTCGGCAAAGCCGAACAGGCTCACCTTGTCGCCCCCTTTCAGCGCGACGTAGGCGGCCATCAGGGCGGCGGATACCGCGCGGTCAAGCCGGGGCAGACCGTCCACCGGCTCGATCATCGACTGCCCGCAATCGAACGCGAAAACGATCTGGTTGTCGCGCTCCGCCTCGTTCTCGCGGGCGTAGAGCGCGGTGTGGCGAGCGCTGGCCTTCCAGTCGATGCGGCGGCGATCCATGCCCGGTTCGTATTCGCTCAGCGCCTCGAACTGGGTGCCCTCGCCGCGGATGCGCCGTGCAACCAGACCGAACTGGCTGTCGCGCAGGAAGGCCTGCAAAACGGGAGACCGGACGGGGGAGAGGTCGGGCCACACCCGGATCCGCGCATCGAGGGGGGAGTGAACCTGCCGCGCTCCCAGCCCCAGCGGTCCGCGCCAACGCAGCCACAGGTCGTGCAGTTCGCCGGGGCCGCGGCGCACCGGCAGGGCCTTGCCTTCGCCAGCAAAAATGCCGGCACGGCCTGTCGGCTGGAGGCGAAAGTTCGCCGCGCCGCCTGCGCCAAGGCGCGGATCGAAACCCAGAGCTGCTTCGGGAGCGTCGGCATCGCTATCGCGCTCGATCTCCGCTTCTACCCGGATGGCGCATTCCTGCCCGACTTCGGCATCGGGGGGGACATGATAGGTAAAGCGCACCAGCCGCCCGGCCAGCCAGCCGTCGATCACGGTAAGCGCCAGCAAGGTCAGCGCCGCCGCCGGGGCCACGATCCAGGTACCCGGCGCCGTGGCCGCGATCACCACCGCCAGCGGGGCGAGCAGCGCCAGCATCACCAACGTGCGCCCGGTCGGCACGATGGGAATGGCGGGAAGCCGGGAAAGAAGGGCGCGCAGGCGGTTCATGGACTGGTCAGCGGGGCGCTTCGGTCTGTTCGATAAGCCCGGCGACAAGGTCCTCCACCTGCTTGCCCTCGATCTCTGCGGCGGGGGAGAGCAGCAGCCGGTGGCGCAGGCAGGCCGTGGCCAGTGCCTTCACATCGTCGGGAATGACATAGGCGCGCCCTTCCAGCGCGGCGCGGGCGCGCGCGGCATTGGCCAGGATGACGGCGGCGCGAGGGCTCGCACCGCTGGCAATGTCGGCACTGTCACGCGTGGCCCTGACCAAGGCGACGCAATAGTTCACCACGTCGTCGGAGAGGGTTACCTGCTTCACCGCAGCCTGCGCGGCGGAGATGGACGCCGCATTGGCCACATGCACTATGCCGAAGTCGGTCGGACCCTGCGGTCCGCTGCGCTCGCCAAAGCGCTTGACGATGCGGGTCTCCTCCTCGACGCTGGGATAGGGCACCAGCAGCTTGAAGGCGAAACGGTCCAGCTGCGCTTCGGGAAGAGGGTAGACGCCCTGGTTCTCGATGGGGTTCTGCGTCGCGACCACCATGAAATTGTCGGACAGCGAATGGGTCTCGCCATCCAACGTTACCCGGCGTTCCTGCATAGCTTCGAGCAGCGCGGCCTGCGTTTTGGGCGGCGTGCGGTTGATCTCGTCCGCCAGCAGCAGTTCGCGGAAGATGGGGCCGCGCGTCAGGGTGAACTGACTGGTCTGGAAGTTGAACAGGTTGGAGCCGAGGATGTCGCCCGGCAGCAGGTCCGGCGTGAACTGGATACGGCCGAATTCCATGCCGGTAGCATGGGCAAAGCACTGCGCGAGGAACGTCTTGGCCGTCCCCGGCGGGCCTTCCATCAACACGTGCCCCTGCGCGATCAGGGCGATCAGCAGGTGGTCCACCACCATGTCCATACCGACGACGGCCTTGCCCACCTCGGCGCGGATCGCGCCCGCCAGTTCGGCAGTCTGTTCCAGCGTCATGTTCGCGGGAGTTTCACTCATTGGGTCAGCGTCCTTTCAAATGTTCTCAGGCGCCGGGCCGCGCGCAGGATGTCGCGCGGGCGTTCGGCATTGCGCAGGTCCGCGGCAAGGCGCGAGAAATTCGGCCCCTCATGTCCGCGCCGGGCCAGCGCCCGGTCGATGGCGTGTTCGCGTGCGTCGGTTTCGGCATTGCGCAGGCCCAGCGTCCGCGCCACCCGCCGGCCTACCATGTCTTCATAGGGTTGTTTCAGCAGGTGCCAGCGCTTCACCCGCTGCAGCAGCGCAGCACCGTTGCGGGCCAGTTGCCGCTTGCCCTGCGACATGGCGGGCGCTTCCGCCACGGCAGGGCCGAATCGCCGGAACGCGCGCCAGCCGATTACCAGCGCGGCCAGCAGCATGCACAGGGTCGCAGCGAGGAAGGGCGGGCGGAAAGCGAGCGTGAGCAGATTCTCCGCCGCGCCGAGACCGTTCAGCGAGAGGTCGAAGCGAACGGGAAGGTTTTCCCCCGCGGATGCCTCGTCGACCAGTTGCAGCGCCAACCGCGCACGTTCACTTTCGGCCATGCCATAGTTGTTCATCAAATCCGGCTCGAACACCACGATCACCGGCCACGGGTCTTCCCCCGCATAGTCACGAGACTGCACCAGTTCGGCAGCCAGGACATCGCCCTCGCCATCCACCACCAATGTGCGCATCGACGACATCGTATCTGCCAGCAGCGCCTGTACCTGCGTCTCGTCGGGCAGGTCTCCCCCACGCCCAAGCCCCTGCCATTCGCCGGTCTGGCCAATTGCCAGTTCGGCCCCGTCCGCCATTTCGAGTTCGGAAAACCACGGCGGAGACATGGAGCCCATCAGGGTAACCCAGCCCGCTTCGCTTTCCACGCCGTCCATTTCGGGCACCGGCATGGCCATCCACTTGGGAAGGATCAGCAAGGTCGGTCCAGCCGCGCGCTCCCGGCGCTGCTCGATGATTTCGTCGAGTTCGGCCGGATCTGTCATCAGCGGAGGGGTGAGCACCAAGAGCCCGTATTCGTGCATGTCCGCCGGATTGCGCGACACGGCCACCTCGCTGCCCGTACGTTCCAGCAGGGTAACCAGGCCGGAATAGCCGTTCAGCCCGTTGGCCGCCGCATGGTTGCCGCCATCGCGGTCTTCCCCGCCGGTCCAGCCCTGGCCAAGCGAATAGAGCAGCAGGACAAAGGCCAGGCTGCCCACGGCAAGGAGGGCCAGCACGGTACCGGGGCGGAAAGGGCTGGTGCGGCGGCTCATGCGGGGAGCGACTTCCGGGCAAGGGCGAAATCGGCATAGGCAGCGCGCGCGGCGTGCCAGTCGCCCTCATCCAGCTTGCGCAGGGCGAACAGGCTGCGCTCCACCGGCTCTGCGATCAGGGCAAAGGCGGTGCGCGCGGCTTCGGGCAGGCGCGGTTCGGCGGACAGTTCGCGCGCCGTGCTGCTGGGTTCGACGATATCGGGACGCGCCTCGGCAATCTGGATTACCGATCGCCGCAGCAGCATGTGCGTCGCCTCGTCATAGTCGCCTGTGGCTGCCAGCCGGTCGGCTTCCTCCAGCAGGGCGAGCGCTTCTCCCCTCTCAGGTGCCCATTCCTCGGCTGCCGGATCCTTTTGCTTGCGCCTCCTGAAACCGGGGCCGAAAGTCTCGAAGAGAAACCAGGCGAGGGCCAGGATCGCTGCAGCCAGCAAAACCCACCGAAGCACCGGCCAAACTTCCACCAGCGCGCTACCGACCGGAGCGAACAGGTCCCCCAGCCAGCGCAACAGTTCGGTCAGCCAGTCGGGCGGCGGCTCTCTTTCGGGCATTTCAACGGGCGCGAACTGGATGTCGCCATCGGCCTGCAGCTCCCGCCACGCCGATGCGAAATCCCCCGCCTTCGTGGGCGGCGCAGCAGTGCCCTGGCCCGTCGTCACAAGTGCTTGGATACACGGGCAGGCCCGCGACGCAACGCTCGCGACGCGTTGCCGCCAACATTTCCGCAACAGACAGCGCCAGTCCGGCTAGAGGCTCAGCCCCATGCAGATGCTGAAATCGTCGATCACGTAGTCGGCGTAGGCCTCGCACGGAGCAAACCCGTGCTTGGCGTAGAGGCGGTGGGCCGGTTCGAACACTTCGTGCTGTCCGGTCTCCAGGCCCAGCCATGTAAGCCCTTGCGCGCGCGCCGTGTCGATAAGGTGCAGCAGGATGGCCTCTCCTGCCCCTGTGCCGCGATAGGCGTCGGCGGCGCGCATCGACTTGATCTCGCCCTGCCGGTCACCCAGCCTCTTCAGCGCGCCGACCGCTGCCAGTTCGCCATCGCGGCGTGCGGCGAAGAATGTGACCCCCGGCTCCTTCAGCCGCGTCGCATCCAGCGCATGGACCTTGCACGCGGGGGAACAGCGATGCATTTCCGCAAGGTGCCGCTCAAGCAAGGCAAGCACGTCTGGCGCTTCCAGCGGGTCTGGCGTGATGGCAAAGGCTTCTCGGGGAAGCCGCGCCATCAGCCGCGCTGCCGTGCCAGCGGGTAGGTGCCGAACATGCGCACACCCTTACAGTGAAATTCCAGTTCCTCCAGCGCCCGGTCCACCGCCGGGTTGCCCGGCGCGCCGATGATGTCGGCGTAGAACATGGTGGCCGCGAAACTGGCGCCCTTCTGGTAGCTTTCCAGCTTCGTCATGTTGACGCCGTTGGTGGCAAAGCCGCCCATCGCCTTATACAGGGCGGCAGGAATGTTCTTCACCTCGAACACGAAAGTAGTCATCGTTTCCTGCCCATCCAGCGTGGCAGGGTCCAGCGCCTCGCGCGCCAGCACCACGAACCGCGTCGTGTTGTCGGCCGCGTCTTCCACGTTCTCTTCCACGATTGTCAGACCGTAGAGGTCTGCGGCAAGATTGGGTGCGATGGCGGCGAATTCGGGGTCTGCCAGTTCAGCAACGTGGGCAGCCGCCCCCGCGGTATCGGCGTGGGCAAGTGGCACGATGCCCCTGTCGCGCAGGTAACGGCGCGACTGGCTGAGCGCATGGGGATGGCTGAAAGCGCCCTTGAACGGGCCTGCGGGCTCCGTCGCCATCAGCGAATGCTCGATGGACAGGAAATGTTCGCCCACGATGCACAGTCCGCTTTCGGGCAGCAGGAAATGGATATCCGCCACGCGGCCAGCCTGCGAGTTCTCGATGGGGATCATCGCGCAGGCGGCGCGCCCTTCCTCCACCGCGTCAATCGCGGCGGCAAAGCTGAAGCAGGGCAGCGGCAGGGCATGGGGATCCCATTCGTTGATGGCACGGTGCGAGTTGGCACCCGGCGCACCTTGGAAGGCGATGGCGCGGTCCGGGTCCTGCGCCGCGGCGGCGTGCATTGTCTCGACCATTGCGAGCGCGGGGGCGGGATACGAATCCATAGGGGAATTGCCGGTAGCGAGACCGCGCCCCGCCGACAAGCGCGCATACGCCCTTGCGAACCGCGCCGTGCCGCACTAGAGCGCGACCGCATAGTTTCAAACCGGCAGAAATATTCGACATGAGCAACACCAACACCATCTTCGGCTGGGTTCTTGCCAGCGGCATCGTGGCCCTCGGCCTCAACTCCGTGAGCGATAAGCTGTTCTCCAGCGAAGTCGAGGAATACGGCTACGTCATCGAAGCTGCGGAAGAAGGCGGTGCCGCCGACTCCGGTCCCGATCTCGCCACGCTGCTGGCCAGTGGCTCTGCCGCCGCCGGTGAAGGCGTGTTCGCCAAGTGCAGTGCCTGTCACTCGATCGCGCAGGGCGGAGCCAACGGCATCGGGCCGAACCTCTATGGTGTTCTGGGAACCGGTATTGGCGAGCATGCCCCCGGTTTCGCCTATTCCTCCGCACTGTCCGGCAAGGGCGGCACCTGGGACTACGAAGCCATGGATGCCTGGCTCACCAGCCCGCGCGCTTTCGCCAACGGCACGAAGATGAGCTTTGCCGGCCTATCCAGCGCGGAAGATCGCGCCAACGTGATCCTGTACCTGCGCGAAAACGGCGGCGGTCCTGCCCTGCCGGAGCCGACGGCAGAGGAAGTGGACGTCGAAGGCGAGCTTGACGGCGCTGGCGAGGGCCCCGGCCAGACCGAGGGCGCTCCCGTCGATCCGGCAGAAGCTGCCGGCGCGATGGGCTCCGAACAGCCTGTTTCGGAAGACACGACAGTGGTGAACACCGGCGATTGATCAAATCGCCGGTCGCCGGGTGACGCGTCTGCGCGTTACTCGCTGCGCCCCTTGAAATCCTGAGCCACGACGTACCACTCGCTGGAGCCCTTGCGGCTGGCGGGTGGCTTGGCGTGTTTGACAGTCTTGAAGTGCTTCTTCAGCAGGTCCAGCAGGTCCTTGTCGGTGCCCCCGGCAAACCCCTTGGCGACAAATGCGCCGCCCTTGTCCAGCACCTCCACCGCGAACCACGCCGCTGCCTCCACCAGCGCCATGGTGCGCAGATGGTCGGTCTGCTTGTGTCCCACGGTATTGGCCGCCATGTCCGACATGACGAGATCGGGCGCGCCGTCGAGCGCCTCCGTCAGCGCGGCGGGGGCGGCATCATCCATGAAGTCCATCTGGAAGATCGTCACGCCATCGATCGGTTCGGTTTCCAGCAGGTCGATACCGACAATGGCGGCCTTGGGCGCACGGCGGCGCACGACTTGCGCCCAGCCACCCGGCGCAATGCCCAGGTCGACCACGCGCCGGGCGCCCTTCACCAAGCCAAACCTGTCGTCCAGTTCGGTCAGCTTGAAGGCCGCGCGGCTGCGGTAATCCTCTTCCTTCGCGCGCTTCACATAAGGGTCGTTCAATTGCCGCTCCAGCCAGCGCTGCGAGCTGGCCTTGCGCTTCTTCCCGCTTTTGAGCCGTCGCTGCGAATCCTGCTGTCCTGCGCGTGCCATCAGTTTGCCGATCCTGCCTGCTTGAGACGGCGCAGTGCGGCCTGCGCTTCCATTCCTTCCGCATCGGCTGCCATCAGGCTGCGCAAGATGCCCTCGCGAATGCCGCGATCCGCAACGCCGAGCCGTTCTGCCGGCCAAATTTCCAGGATCGCTTCCAGAATGGCGCAGCCGGCCACCACCAGATCGGCCCGGTCCGAACCGATGCAGTCGAGCTGGCTGCGTTCTTGCGGGGACATGCCCGAGAGACGCTGCGAGATATCGCGCATCGAATCCGATGGGACGATCAGCCCGTCCACGGCCTTGCGATCGTATTGCGGCAGGCCAAGATGGACACTGGCCAGCGTCGTCACCGTGCCACTGGTGCCCAGCAGGCGTTGGTCGGGCGCCTTGTGCGCTTCGATACGTTCGGCAAACTCGGCGAAACTGTCGAGAACGAGCTGCTTCATCCTGGTATAGCGCGCCAGGCGGCCTTCGTCGTCGTCCGGTTCGTCTCCCACCGTCTCCGACAGGGAGACGACGCCCCAAGGCACACTCTGCCAGTCGAGAATGCGCGGTACCGGCGCGCCCGGCTCTATCAGCACCAGTTCGGTGGAGCCGCCGCCGATATCGAAAATGACTGCCGGGCCGATGCCGTCTTCCAGCAGGATATGGCAACCCAGCACGGCGAGGCGCGCTTCTTCCTGCGCGCTGATGATATCGAGCACGATGCCGGTTTCTTCGCGCACCCGGTCTATGAAGGCCTCTCCATTGGTGGCGCGGCGGCATGCCTCGGTCGCGACCGAGCGGGCCAGGTGGACGTTGCGACGGCGCAGCTTCTCCGCGCAGACCTTCAGCGCACCCAGCGCCCTGTCCATGGCCCGATCGGACAACTCTCCGGTCTGTGCCAGCCCTTCGCCCAGCCGCACCACGCGGCTGAACGCGTCGATCACCACGAAGTTTTCTTCATTGGGGCGGGCGATCAGCAGGCGGCAGTTGTTGGTGCCAAGATCGATAGCGGCATAGGCCTGCTTGTAGCTCTTGTGAGGAGGGCGGCGCCATTCGCGGGATTCCCGCTGCATCCTGCCGTTATGATCGCCGGAACTGCTGTTTTGGCCATTTGCTTGTCTGCGGCGCCCTGTTTCCCCCTTTGGCGCCCTGTTCGTGGCCTTTTCGCGTCGATCCGGCGGATTGATATCCGCCATAACTCGTAATCTTTCATCTATTCTATCAACCGCCCACGCAGGCGGAACCTGGTTACAGGCTATACCAAGCGGGCAGGGGGCACAAGTCGCGCGCCCTAGGGCGTCGCGGGGTCGGTGCGATGGGTGAGGCCCGTGAAAGGCGCTTCGAGCGCAGGGAGGAGGGCAATGTCGCGCTGCGCCGCAGGATCGTCCACGCCGATGCGAATGTTGTGCTGGGGCACATCGTCGCGGAACGTGCCGTGCAGCCGGTCCCAGATGCTGATGCCGCTGCTCCAGTTCGAATCCATCTCGTCCAGCTTCTGGCTGTGATGGATGCCGTGCATGCGGGGCGTTGTTAAGAGGGTGCTGAGCGCTTCGTCCACGCCTTTGGGCAGGCGCAGGTTGGAATGGTGGAACAGTACGGAGCCGAAAAAGAAGCCGCGCCAGATATTGTGCGTTTGCGGATCGGCACCGGAAAGGCGCACCTGGAGTATCCGCATGGGAGTGGACACTAGCATGTCTGCCGCGTGGAAACGCACAGCGGTGCTGGTGTCGAGATCGGGATCGACGTGGTGCACCCGGTGAAAGCGCCACAGGAACGGCACCTTGTGCGTGGCAACGTGCCACAGGTAATAGGTGTAATCCATCAGCAGGAAGGCCGCCACGCGCCCGGGCCAGCCGCCGATCAGGTGTTGCAGCCCGCGCCCCCGGCGCTTGTTTTCCTGCGCGATAGCCTGTGTGATCGGGGCCTCGCTGGCCATGATTACTGCCTGGCACGCCGCGCCCATCGCGGCATTGCGGATGATGCGCGGCACCTGCGCGCGGGTGCGCTGGCGCAGCGGGCGGGCGCGCTCTGCCAGCAGCAGCGTGCCCACGGCGGCGCCTGCCACGGTAAGGCCGGCAAGTCTGGCGAGTCGGGAAGCCATGCCCCGCACACTGACTGTTCGCTTCCTGCGCGTCCAGCGGTTAGAGGCGGGCGTCATGACCACGCCGACAATAGCCCTTTTCGCGAAATACCCGCGCGCTGGCGAGGCCAAGACGCGGCTCTCCCCATTGCTGGGTGACGAAGGCGCAGCGCTGGTGCACCGCCAACTGGTGGAGCGCACGCTGGCAACCATGCGGCAGAGCGGCCTGCCCTTCGCCGTCCATTACACGGGCGCCCCCGCGGCAGAATTTCGCACATGGCTTGGCGACGATGTGCCGCTGGTCGAGCAGGGCGATGGCGACCTTGGCGCGCGGCTGGCGCGGGTGGAGGCCCCGGCGATCCTGCTGGGTGCCGATATTCCGGGCCTTTCGGCCAAGCACCTGCGCGCAGCGGCGCAAGCGCTGGAGGACGTGCCGGTGGTGATCGGCCCGGCCAGCGACGGGGGCTATTACCTGCTCGGCTTCACGCAGCCTGTGCCTGCCCTGTTGAACGATATGCCATGGGGCACCGATGCCGTGCTTGGCGAAACGCAGCGGCGGCTGGACGGATTTGGCATCGCCTACCGATTGCTTGAAGAACTGGGCGATTGCGACCGGCCCGAGGACCTGGAGCGGTGGCCGGAACTTTTGCCATGAGCGACACCTGCCTGCTGGTGCCCACCCTTAACGAGGAAAAGGCGCTTCCCAAGCTGATCGCCGACATTGCGCGGCTCGATCCCCGGCCTGCCGAAGTCCTGCTGGTGGACGGCGGCAGCGAAGACGATACCGCCCGATTGGCACGAGAGGCTGGCTGGCGGGTGATCGAGACCGAACGCGGTCGCGGCGCGCAGATCAACGCAGGTGTGGCGGCGGCGAGCGCGACGAATGTCTGCGTGCTGCATGCGGACACCGTGCCGCCTGTCGACATGGTGAGCGTGATCGAGGCCGTGCTGGCGGACCGGAAGACCGCGCTGGCCGGCTTTACGCCGATTATAAGGGGCGAGAAAACCCACTGGGGCACCACCGCGCACAACTGGGCCAAGACGTGGTACGCACCGCTCCTTTTCCGGCCCTCGCTCTTCTTCAGGGGAGGGCGCCTGCTGTTCGGAGATCACGCGATGTTCTTCCGCCGCGAGGACTTTCTCGCCAGCGGGGGCTGCGACCCTGCGGCCAAGGTGATGGAGGAAGCGGACCTGTGCATCCGCATGACCGAGCTGGGCCGGGTGCGTCTGGTGCCGCGCATGATCGAGACATCGGACAGGCGCATTGCCGAGTGGGGCGGCCTGAAGGCAAACTGGATCTACCTGAAAGTGGGCTTCCTCTGGGCCATGGGCGCTAGGCAGAGGCTTGAGCGGCACTACCCCGACGTTCGCTAGTCCGACCTTTGCTGGGGAGGTATCCCCTGGCCATGCCGTAAGCGATCAGGCGATCCAGCCACGCGTCGTCCGTCGCCGGGCATTCCAGATCCGTCACGGCGCGGAACCTGTCATCCAGAAACCGCGGATCGCGAACGAAATAGGCGCCGAACGTCGCCATCATCCGCTCCAGCAAGAGCCGCTCTGCCGGGCGCAGTTCTTCTGGATCGAACCCGGCAGAATCGACGATGCGCGGATCGGGAAAATGATCGACCCGCGAGACACCACGCGCCAGTTCGGCAGCGGGCAGGGGGCTATTCGTCACAAGGTGGAAATAGCCGCCCTGCGCTTCCTCGAACCGCTCCGCCAGCCGCGCGATGCCCTCTGCCACGTGGCATAGGGGGACGAGGTTGAGCGTGGAATTCTCGAGCGCCGGGAATACGCCCACCTTTCCGCGCGCCATCAGGCGGAACACATTGCAGAGCGAGGGGAAGTCGCGGATCGCGCCGCTTTCGTAATCGCCTAGCACGATGGAGGGGCGCGCCACGGCGAACGGCACCCCGCTTTGCGCCACCACCGCTTCGGCCAGCGCCTTGCTTTCCTCGTAATTGTTGGTGAACTGCGTATCGGCAGGGACCGGCCCTTCGGCAATCGGCCCCTCGCGCGTACCGCACACGTAGGCGGTACTGACGTGAATGAAGCCCGCCCCGGTCGCATTGGCGAAGTCCAATGCGTTTCGCGTACCTTCGATATTCACTGCCGCCAGCACGTCACGCGGCGCATCGAATTCGAGGCTCGCGGCGCAGTGGATGACAAGGTCGATATCGTGCGCTGCCGGGTCCAGCCCGATCATGGGCGCGGTGACATCTCCGGGCACGATCTCCAGCCCATCAACCGGCTCGCCGTCGTTGCCGCGCACCTCGCGGGTCTTGCGCACGAGGGCAGTTACCTGCGCGCCTCGATTCACAAGGCGGGCGCAGACCTCTCCGCCGATCAGGCCGGCGGCACCGGTAACCAGAACCTTTAGCAACAGGCTGCATCCGACTTGGCCGGGTTCGCGTCCGATTGCCCGAACGGAACTGCGGTGCCGCAGCCCGGAAACACGCCGTAATGACGAGAGAAATTGCCGATGAAGTCGAAATGCGGCGCGAAGCGCGTGTCGCACAGCATCATCCACGTGTTGCCGCACACGGGGAAGACGCGGCCTGCCTCTATGGCGTGGTGGGCATCGAGATCGAACACCTTGCCATGTTCGGGAATGGTGCCCTGGTAGATCACCGCCTGGCCATAATCCTCGCACTGCGGTTCCAGCGCATCCAGCTTGAACAGACGATAGGTGGCGGAGACGAAACTGATGCCTGCCAGCTTCTCTGCCGCCTCGGCATCGTTGATGCCGAGTGGGCGATCGGTGACGAGGCGGGGATCGGCGAAACCTGCGGCCTTGGCGATCCTGTCGAAATCGCCCCAGTAAAGCGCGCCAGACAGGCATTCGCCGTGCAGGACCGGATCGTCCAGCAGGTGCCGGGGCACGCGCTTGTCGGCATAGACGTCGGAGAAATAGATTTCGCCGCCGGGTTTCAGCAGCTTGTGCGCCGCGCGGAACACGGCCTCCTTGTCGGCGACCAGGTTGATGACGCAATTGGAAACGATCACGTCAAAGCTTTCCGGCTCCAGCCCCAGCTGGTCCAACTTCTCGATATCGCCTTCCACGAAATCGACATTGGCATAGCCGAAGCGTTCGGCGTGCCAGTCCTTATGCTGGTTCGCCACGGCAAGCTGTTCTGGCGTGGCGTCTACGCCGGTGACGGAGCCTTTGGGCCCGACCAGTTGCGCCAGCAGGTAGGCATCCTGTCCGCTGCCCGATCCAAGGTCGAGCACCCGGCATCCTTCCAGCGCCTGCGGCACCACGAGACCGCAGCCGTAATAGCGGGCCTTCACCTCCTCGTGGACATTGCGCAGCGCTTCACGCACGCTGGGGGATGGCATTTCGAAAGTGCAGCACGCATCGGTGCGCAGGTCGGACGAACCTTCCAGAACCTTGCCGTAATAGTTCTGCGAATTTTCGAGGTTCATGAAACTGATTCTCCTTCGGGACCGAAAGGATGCATGGACGAGTTGGTGTTCGTCGGCCATCCTGAATTGGTTACGTGAAGGGAATTTCCTTGGATTACACGCATGACGTGATCGTGATCGGTGGCGGGGCCGCCGGTCTTACCGCGGCAGGTGGTTGCGGCCTGTTCGGACTGAAGGTGGCGCTGATCGAGGGCCACAAGATGGGCGGCGAATGCCTAAACAACGGCTGCGTCCCGTCCAAGGCGCTGATCGCTGCGGCAAAACGCGCCGCCGAAGCGCGCGAGGAAAAGCGCGCCGGTGTGCAGCTGGCCGCCCCGCGCGTCGAATGGAGCGGCGTTCACAGGCACATCCACGATGCCATCGCCCATATCGAGCCGCACGATTCCCCTGAACGGTTCGAGGAAATGGGATGCGAAGTCATCCTGGACTGGGCAAAGCTGACCGGGTCGAAAAGCGTCGAGGTCGGCGGCCGCACGCTCACCGCGCCGCGCATCGTGATCGCCACCGGCTCCGGCCCGCTGGTGCCCGATGTGGAGGGGCTGGCCGATGTGCCGTACCTCACCAACGAGAATTTGTTCGACCTGACCGAGCAGCCCGAACACCTCGTCATCATCGGGGGCGGGGTGATCGGCATGGAGATGGCGCAGGCCTTCCGCCGCCTCGGCAGCGAGGTGACCGTGATCGAGTCGGGCGAACTGATGCAGCGCGACGACCGTGACAGCGTGGCCGTGGTGAAAGCCATGATGGAAGCCGAGGGCGTGCGCTTCGTCGAAGGGAAGGCCGCGAAGGTTTCGGGCGGGGAGGGCGCAATCATCCTCACCACCGACGACGGGGAAGACATTACCGGCTCCCACCTGCTGCTGGCCGTGGGGCGCAAAGCGCGCACCACTGGCTATGGGCTGGAACAGCTCGGCATCGAATTGGCACGCAACGGTATCAAGGTCGACGAGCGCCGCCGCACCAGCCTCAAGCACATTTATGCCATCGGCGATTGTCGCGACGGGCCGCGCCTCACCCATGTCTCCGGTTACGAGGGATCGAACGTGGTGCTGGAAATCGCGCTCGGTCTGCCTGCAAAGGTGGACTGGCGGGCACTGCCCTGGTGCACCTACACAGAGCCTGAAGTGGCGCAGATCGGCATGACCGAAAGCGAGGCACGCGAGAAATTCGGCGACAAGCTGACCGTGGTGACCGAACATTTCGACCACAACGAACGCGCCATTGCGGAAGGGCTCGATAAGGGCCACCTCAAGGTGATGCTCAAAGGCAAGAAAGTGGTGGGCGCCTCCATCTGCGGGATTAATGCGGGCGAACTGCTGCTGCCGTTCACACAGATGATTACCGGCAAGAGCGGCACTTTCGACGTGGGCGGCGCGATCATCTCCTACCCCACCCGTGCAGAGATTGTGAAAGCGGCTGCATTCAAGGCGTGGGAGCCGACCGTGTTCGGCAAGTGGCCTAAGAAATGGGTTTCCCTGCTGGCAAGGCTGAGGCGCGCATTCTGATGGCATCGCGAGCGAAAACGAGAAACGCGCCAGCGGGCGCATCGCCCTTCACCGTGGCGGGAGAGCGCCTGCCGCCCGCCAAGTTCACCGATCCGCAGGTGACCGCCAAGGGAGAGCCGCGCGCCAGCGTTGGCCTGACGCAGCTCGATACCCTGTGGTTCGCCACCGGCACGCTGTGCAACCTCGCCTGCGCCAACTGTTATATTGAGAGCAGCCCGACCAACGATGCACTGATCTACATGGCGGCTGACCATGTCGCGCGCTTCCTCGACGAGGTTGCCGAGCGCGGCGTGCGCGAAATCGGCTTCACGGGCGGCGAGCCGTTCATGAACCCGGAGATCATCGCCATGATCGAACGCGCCCTGTCGCGCCGGCACGAGGTGCTGGTGCTGTCGAACGCGATGAAGCCCATGCGCCGTCACGAGGCGGAACTGCTGCGATTGCGCGAAACCTACGGCGACAAGCTGACCATCCGCGTCTCCATCGACCATCACACGAAGGCCGTTCACCAGGCGGAGCGCGGACCCGGCAGCTGGGCGCCGATGCTGGACGGGATGCGCTGGCTTTCCGACAATGGTTTCTCTCTCGCCGCTGCCGGGCGCAGCATGGCGGGCGAAACGCAGGAGCAGGCCCGCAACGCCTATCGCCTGCTGTTCGAGCGTGAAGGGATAGCCATCGACAGCCTCGATCCCTCGCGTCTGGTGCTGTTTCCCGAGATGGACGACGAGGCCGACATCGCCGAGATCACCACCGGCTGCTGGGACATTCTGGGCAAGTCGCCCGACGATGTGATGTGCGCCACGCAGCGCATGGTGGTGCATCGCAAGGGGGAGCCTGCCCCGCGCGTGGTTGCCTGCACCCTGCTGCCCTACGATCGCGGTTTCGACCTGGGAGATACGGTGGCAGAGGCGGACCGGGACGTGCCGCTGAACCATCCCCACTGCGCGCGCTTCTGCGTGCTGGGCGGGGCCAGCTGTTCGGCCTGAATTACACGGGACTCATGAGCCATTCACGCCGTTCGTGCGTATTGGTAAGCATGACCTTGAAAAAACTCGCTCCCTTCGCCGCCCCATTCGCCGCCATCGCGCTGTTCGCCACCCCCGCCGCCGCGCAGAGCAATATCGATGGCACCTACGTCGATTCGGGTGGCTATACGGAGATTACCGTTGGCCCCTGCGGCAGTGCGCGCTGCGGAGAGATCACCCGGATCATCAAGAACAAGCCGGGCGAATCGAACCGCGACAGGCATAACGACGATCCGGCCCTGCGGGACCGCCCCATCCTCGGCATCACGATCCTGCAGAACCTGCGCTGGGATGATGGCGCATGGCGCGGCGAGGTATACAATCCCGAAGACGGTGACACCTACCGCACCGAAGTGCGCCGCCGCGCCAACGGATCGCTGGAGGTAAAGGGTTGCGTCACCCTGTTCTGCCGCACCCGCGTCTGGCCTGAAGCCAACTAGATGAGCCGATACTTGAGCCGATACTGGGGTTGACCGAATCCGGAGGCAGCGTTAATGGCGCGCCTCTCTGATGCCCCGTCCTCTAACGGTAAGAGAGCGGACTCTGACTCCGTCAATCAAGGTTCGAATCCTTGCGGGGCATCCATTCCTTCCACATCGACTCGAACTGTGCGGCTGGCTGCCGAGGGCATGCCCACGGCCGCGTAGAGATCGACGAACGAGGCGGCCAGTGCCGCTTCGCTGTCGATCAGCGCCTGGCGGCTGCTGATGAGCTGGCGCTGCGAATCGAGGACATCGAACAGGCTTGCCAGCCCCTCGCGGTAAAGCGCGTTGGACTGTTCGAACGCGCGCTCGCTTTCGGTGATTGCCTGCTCCAGATCGGCGTTGCGGTTGGAATAGGCCTCGATCGCGACCAGCGCATTCTCCACCTCCCCCATCACGCCCAGCACACCCTGCCGGTATTCGAGGAAGCGGGCCTGCAATTCGTACTGCGCGGCATTAATCTCTGCGCGCCTACGCCCGCCATCGAACATCGGCAGATCCAGCGCCGCGCCCAGGCTGCCGAGAAAGTCGGACACGATCCCGCCGAAGCTGCCGTCTCCCAGCAGCACTTGGCCAGAGATAGTGAGGGAAGGCCGCAGGTCCGCGCGCTCTATGCCGACGTTCGCGGCCGCCTCCATCAGGTCGGCTTCCGCCACCAGCAGGTCGGGGCGACGACGCAGCAGGTCTGCGGGCACGCCGAGGGCGGGGCCGGCAGTAAAGGCGGGAACGCTGCCCGATTCCTGATCCACCGGCGGAGCCTGGCGCGGCACATCGCCGGTCAGCACCGCCAAGGCATGCGCGGCGCGCGCCCGTTGCAGTTCCAGCAGCCCGCTCTGCGCGCGCGTCTGCGCCAGGTCGGCGGCGGCGCGGCGCACGTCGAGATTGGCAGAAAGGCCTGCCTCGAATCGCAAGGTGACGATGCGCAGCGTCTGTTCCTGCAGCCGCGTGGATTCGCGCAGCAGCAGCAGGCGCTCTCCCGTGCGGCGCAGTTCGATATATTGCTGGGCAACTTCCGCTGCGACCAGTCGCTCGCGGTCTGCCACCAGGTATTCGGCGGCGGCAACACGCGCTGCTGCCGCCTCTATCTGCGCCGAAAGCCGTCCGGAGATATCCGGATCGAACAGCGCCACCGCGCCCGGTGAGAGCGTGACCCCGATATCGTTTGACGTAGCGTCGATACCGACATCGGCCACACCGTCGACAGAGGGCAGGCGATCACCGCGTGCTGCCCTCAGCAGCGCCCGGGAAGAGGCCAGACGTTCCCGGGTCGTGGCGATATCGAGATTGGCGGCAAGGGCCCGTTCCACCAGTTCGTCGAGCCGCGGGTCTCCGAAGCCTTCCCACCAGTTGCCATCGGTGTCGAGCGGCGGACGGTAATCTGCGGCAAATTGCCCCGGCATGGCGACATCGGCGGGGCCCGGCGCCTGGGGCACGGTGGTGGTGGCGCAGGCGGACAGTGCCAGCGCGCCGGAGATCGGGATCAGCACACGACGCATCATGACACCGACAGAGCCTCTGCTTCGTCCGCGCTGTCGATTTCCTCGCGCACCCGCTGCAGGTCGACGCTGCGCGGATTACCGAAACGGGCCAGCCCCATGTACAGCACCGGCGTCAGGAACAGGGTGAACACCGCTGCTATGCCCAGGCCGCCGAAAATCACCCAGCCGATCGACTGGCGCGCTTCCGCACCCGCGCCGCTCGCCAGGATCAGCGGCAACGCGCCGACCACCGTGGAAACCAGCGTCATGGCAATCGGGCGCAGGCGAATGGTCGCAGCTTCTTCTATCGCTTCGCGCAGGTCACGCCCCTGTTGTCGCAGCTGGTCGGCAAATTCCACGATCAGGATGCCGTTCTTCGCCATCAGGCCGATCAGCATGACGAGGCCGATCTGCGAATAGATGTTGAGCGAGGTGCCAGACACGAACAGCGCGAACACGGCGGCGGCAAGGGCGAAGGGCACGGTCAGCATCACCACCAGCGCACTGGTGATGCTCTCGAACTGGGCGACCAGCACCAGCAGAACGATGACCAGCGCGAACAGGTAGGTCAGCAGCAGGTCGTTGCCGGTCTCCTCCAGCGATTGCGCCTCGCCCTGCAGCAGCAGGTCGACATCGTCGGCAACGGTCTCGCTGGCGAGGCGCTCCATTTCCGCCACTGCGTCGGCCAGGGGCACGCCGGGAGCGATGGATGCCTCCACCTCTATGGCGCGGCGCTGCTCGGTGCGATCGAGCTCGGCGGCGATCCCCTGCTCCACGATGGTGGTGACGCTGGACAGGGGCACCAGCCCGTCTCTGCCTCGCACATACAGGTTACGCAGGTCTTCCGGGTTGTTGATCGAGACCGTTTCGGCGGTGAGGTAGATCGGGATCGACTGGTCCCCCACGTTGAGATCGGCCACCTCGTCCCCTGCCACCATGGCGCGCAGGGTTAGCGAGAGATCATCGAGATCGACGCCTACATCTGCCGCGCTGCGGCGGTCGATCTGCAAGGATATCTGCGGCTGGGTGGGTTGATAGGAAATCTCGGGGTTCGACAGGATATCCGACTGCGCATCGATCGCGTCTGCCAGCGCGCGGGCGGACACGTAGATGCCATCGTATTCCGCGCCGGTGAGTGCCACCTCCACCGCATCGTTGCCGCCTCCGCCAAAGCTTAAGGTGCCGCGCCCGCTGGGGTTCACGCGCGATCCCGGGATCTTAGACAGCGGTTCGCGCAGTTCCTCGACCACCTCGGTCTGGGTCTGGTCGCGTTCGCCCCAGTCGGAAAGCTCGGCGCTCACCTCGATAAGATTGGGATCGTAACGTCCGACGATGGAGAGCGTGGACGTGATCACCCCGTCCTCCACAAGCGGATCGAGCACGGCCTCGATCTCGTCCAGCTCGCGGTCCATGAAATCCAGCCCCACCCCGTCAGGGCCGCTCGCCCAGATGCGCAGGGAGCCGCGATCCTCGTCGGGCACCAGCTCGTTCTCCAGCCCGGTATAGAGCAGCCCTGCACCCACGGCAGCCACCACGGACAGGCCCAGTGTCAGCCACGGGCGGCCAAGGCAACGATGCAGGCCGCGCGAATAGCGGTCGCGCAGACGCCCGCCCAAGGCGTTTGTCCGTTCGCGGAAAGCGTGGAGACGCCCCTCCTCGCCATCGTCCTTTCCGGTCAGGTCAATGCGTGCGGCAAGCGCGGGGACCAAAGACAGCGCGACGAAAGAAGACAGAATTACCGCCAGCGCCAGCACGAAACCGAATTCGCGGAACAGCCGTCCGGCCTGAGAGGGGAGGAAAGATATCGGCACGAAAACCGATACCAGCACCGCAGTGGTCGCCACCACCGCGAAGAACACCTGCCGCGTGCCCAGTACCGCCGCAGCGCGCTTGCCAAAGCCCTTGTTCTGCAACCGCTGGGCATTTTCCAGCACCACGATGGCATCGTCCACGATCAGGCCCGTCGCCAGCACCAGCGCCAGCAGGGTGAGCAGGTTGACGGAGAAACCCATCAGCCAGATGCCCGCGATCACCCCCATCAGCGCGACGGGGATGGTCGTGCTGGGAATGATGGTCGGGCCAAGCGCGCCGAAGAACAGCAACATCGTCAGCACGACCACGAGAATGGTGAACCCCAGCGTGATGAGCACTTCGGTGACCGAGGTCTGGATGAACTCCGCCTCGTCGGTGATCACCCGGATATCGATATCGGCGAACCTCTGGTTCACTTCCCGCACAGAAGCATTCACTGCGTCGGAAATCTCGATGGTGTTGGAACCCGCTTGCCTGATCACGCCGAGGCCCACGACTTCCTCGCCGTTCAGGCGCACGAAGTTGGTGGCATCGGCAGGGGCGAAATAGGCTTCGGCGACATCGCCCACGCGGGTGTTACCGCTGATTACGACGTCCTTCACCTGCTCGGGATTGGCGGCATTCGCCTCTGCCCGCACGATCAATTCCTGCGCATCGCTGCGGAAACTGCCCACGGGCACATCGAACGGCGCCCGCTCCAGCGCGGCGGCAACATCCGAAATCGTCAGGCCGAAACGGTTGAGGCGCTGCGGATCGATGGCCACGCGCAGTTGCCGCTCGCGCGAACCGAATTCCTCGATACTGGCGACGCCTTCCGCCGTCAGGAGTTCGGGGATGATATCGTTCTGCACGATCTGGGTCAGTTCGGAGGAATCGTGAGCGCGGCTGGATACCGCCAGCGTCAGGATCGACTGGGCATCGCTGTCGGCCTTCACTACCCGCACCTGCTCCACCCGGTCGGGCAGTTCGCGCGACACGCGCGAAACCGCCTCGCGCACGTCGGCGGAGACGGAATCGAGCTCGGTACCGGGATTGAACTCAACGCGGATGCGGGTGTTGTTCTCCTCGCTGGACGAACGGATCTCGCGCACGCCGCTGACGCGCGCCACGGCGTTTTCCAGGATGCTGGTGACTTCCGCGTCCATCGTTTCGGGCGCGGCGCCGGGCAGGGTGGCGGACACGGTAACGATAGGCCGGTCGACATCGGGCAGCTCGCGCACCTCGACCCCGAAATAGGCGGCCACGCCAGCCAGCACGATCAGCAGGTTGAGCACGCCAATCAGCAAAGGTCGCTTTACCGCCAGCAGGGGCAGGTCGTTGACGTCGGCCTTCATTCGTCAATCTTCATTCGCTGGCCGCATCTTCGCGAAGTTCTACTGCCTGCGCGTCTTCGACCAGCGGCTGCACCAACTCGACGGCCTGGCCTTCGCGTACTTTCTGCACGCCCTCAACGATCACCACGTCATCTTCATCGATGGCCGCATCGACCAGCGCCATGCCATCGCGGCGCGACGCGATGGTGAGCGGCACGCGGCGCGCCTCGCGGTTCACGACCTGCCACAGGTACGAACCCTCTCCGCCCCAGACGATGGCTTCTTCCGGCACGGCGGGTCGCACCACGCCGGAGCCCGAAAAGCGCACCCGGAAGCTCATGCCGGGACGCAGGCTGTCGTCCGAATTGTCGATGGCCGTGCGAACCGTGAAGGTGCGCTGGTCGCTGGCAATGGTGCTGTCGACGGTAACGATGCGCGCCTCGACCGTGCGGCTCTGGTCTGAGAACGGGGTGAGTTCCACCACCGTGCCCGGCGTCAGGCGCGAGAAGGCCGCTTCGGGCGCAGGGAAATCGACATAGAGCGTGCTGCGCTGGTCAAGCTGGGCGATCAGCGTGTCAGGGCCGACCCGGTCGCCGATGTCGATCTCGGTCAGGCCGATGTGCCCGCTGAAGGGTGCGCGCACCGTGCGGTCGGCCAGGGATTCCTGCGCCTGCTGCAATCCTACCCGGGCAGAGGCGAGGGCGGTCTCGCCCGCCTCGATCTGACTGTCGGAT
Source organism: Aurantiacibacter zhengii (assembly GCF_003584125.1). GTDB lineage: Bacteria > Pseudomonadota > Alphaproteobacteria > Sphingomonadales > Sphingomonadaceae > Alteraurantiacibacter > Alteraurantiacibacter zhengii. The sequence continues at coordinate 155,886 of NZ_QXFL01000005.1, read as the reverse complement.
ATGGCGCCGGTATCCTCGATCCGGCGATAGCGGGCGAGCAGTTGCGAGGCTTCCTGCACCTGCACTTGCGCCAGTTCCACCGCGAGGCGCTGCTGACGGCTGTCGAGCACCAGCAGCGGCTGGCCGCGTCGCACATAATCGCCGGCGGAAAAGCGAACCGCTTCCACACGGCCTGCGGTTTCCGGATAGAGATCGGCAGATGTCGCGGCGCGCGCGGAACCGACCGCTTCCACCTGCAACTGTTCGGCCAGCATCACGGGATTGTCGGCAACAACAGTCACTGGCTCGTCGTCGGGGCGCTCCTCTTCCCCGGAACAGGCCGATAGAAGCGCGAGTGCCGCCAACAAACAGGTTTTGCGAAAGGTCATTGGCGCAGGTTCTAGACGATATCTCCGCCAGTTAAAGCCATGCTTTGGGCCCTGTTACGCTCGCGGCGCTTTAGAACTTCAGGGCTGGCTTGCGCAGGTATCGATGGCGGATGCCATGACTTGTTCCACTGTGTCGATATCGGCTTGGGAGATCGAATACGGCGGCATGGCGTAGACCGTGTTGCCCAGCGGGCGGATCAGCACATCGTTGGCAAAGAAGTGTGCGCGCATTCTGGGGCCGATTTCGGCGAGGTAGCCGGTGTCAACGCCCACATCGACGTCGAAGGCGATCATGGTGCCGCACTGGCGCGGGTTCACAACGTCGGGCCGTGAAGAGAGGTTCTCCAGCACGGCGCCCAGCCTCTCTGCCAAGGTGGCGATGCGTTTCAGAACGGGCTCGTCCTGCCACATCTGCACGTTGGCGACAGCGGCAGCGCAGGCGATGGGGTTTGCCGTGAAGCTGGAGGAGTGGAAGAACAGTTTCGAACGGTCCGCCGAATAATGGGCATCGAATATCGGCGCTGTCGCCATGGTAACGGCAAGCGGCATGGACCCGCCTGTCAGCCCCTTGGCAAGGCACAGGATATCCGGCGTGACGCCCGCCTGTTCGCAGGCCAGCAGCGTGCCGGTACGGCCCCAGCCGGTCATCACTTCGTCGGCGATGAACAGCACGCCGTGGCGCGCGCAGATGGCGCGCATTTCGGTCAGCACGTCGGGCGGATAGGTGAGCATCCCGCCCGCGCCCAGTAGCAGCGGCTCGACGATAAAGGCGGCAACGTCGCTCGCCCTGCAGGCCGATTCCAGCGCTTCGAGGCTGAGCTGCGGTTCGGCGGCGGGAAACGGAACCGTGCCCACGTCGAACAGCAGCGGGGCGTAGGCGCAGTTGAACACGCCGCGTGCGCCCACGCTCATCGCTCCGATGGTATCGCCGTGATAGCTGTGTTCCAGCACCAGAATGCGGTGCCTTGGCTCCCCCCGGTTGTGCCAGTAGCCCAGCGCCATCTTCAGCGCGACTTCGACGGCGGTAGAGCCGCTGTCGGAGTAGAAAACGTGGTCCAAACCGTCCGGCATCAGGTCCACCAGCGCGCGGGCCAGTGTTTCGGCAGGCTCGTGCGTCCAGCCGGCAAAGATCAGCTGGTCCAGCTTCTCCGTCTGCTCCCGAACCGCAGCCATGATGCGCGGGTGGTTGTGGCCGTGCGTCGTCACCCACCAGCTGGAAATGGCGTCGATCACCCGCCTGCCATCGGCCGTGTGCAGCACGGCCCCGTCGGCATGGGTGACGAGCGGGATGTCCTCGTGCAGGCCGTGCTGATGGAACGGGTGCCAGACAGGACTTCTGCTCATGCCAGCAGGTCCATTCGGATGTTCGCGGCAAAGGCGGCGGCCAGCGTGCCTGCGTCGAGCGGATCGAGGCGCGGCAGGCGGCCGAGGTGCGCGACCTGACCAATGCGAGTGATGGCCCCTTCCGCCACGGGTTCCGCGTCACCCATGAAGGCGACGCCCGTAACTGCGATATCGCGTGCCCGCAGGGCTTCTATGGAAAGCAATGTGTGGCTGATGGTCCCCAGCGCCGTGCGGGCAACGACGATGGCGGGCAGGTTCCACTTCGCGAAGAGGTCTGCCGCCAGCAGGTCCTCACGGTAAGGCACCAGCACACCGCCTGCCCCTTCCACCACCAGCGGACCATCGACCTGCGGCAGCGACAATGCCGCGTCGTCGATCGCCACCCCGTCCACCCGCGCCGCCTCGTGCGGAGAGCAGGGCGTGTTCAGGCGATAGGCCTCGGGCAGAACCCGCGCTTCGGGCGCTAGGCGGGCAACGGCCTGGCTGTCCGTCTCGCCATCCAGCCCGGCCTGCGCGGGCTTCCAGTAACTTGCCTTCAACGCCTGCGAGAGACCGGCAGCGAACACGGTCTTGCCAACATCGGTATCGGTGCCGGTAACGATGGTGCGGATCATGCCTTTGTCCATGAGGAGACTGCTTCCAGAACCTGCGCTATATGGTCTTCGCCCAGCGTGGAGCGGAGGGCGAAACGGATGCGGCTGGTGCCCTTGGGCACGGTTGGCGGGCGAATGGGCAGGGCGGCTATGCCGCGATCCAGCAGGTGCTCGCCCAGCGCCAGCGCGTCGGCTTCCGCGCCCACCACGAGGGGTATGATCTGCGTCGTCGAGCCGAGCGTATCGTAGCCCAAATCCTGCAAGCCCTCGCGCAGCCGCTCACCCATCGCCGCCAGGTGCGCGCGCTCTGCGTCCATGTCCCGCACCAGGTCCAGCGCGGCGTCCATCGCGCCCAGCATGGCGGGGGGCGGCGCGGTGGTGAAGATCAGCCCGGCACACATGTTGACGAGGTATTCGCGCACTACCGCGGGGCAGGCGATGTAGGCGCCAAAGCCGCCCAGCGCCTTGCTGAAGGTGCCCATCACGATCTGCGCTCCCGGTGCATCAGCCGTCAGGCCCGCACCGCGCCTGCCCAGAACGCCCGTGGCGTGGGCCTCGTCGACGTAGAGCATCGCATCATGCTGGGTGGCGAGCGCATTCAGGCGCGGCAGGTCTGCCCTGTCGCCGTCCATGCTGAACACGCTTTCGGTGATGATCATGCGCGCGGGCGCGTTGCCGTGCTCCTGCAGCAGCGCATGCAGATGGTCGTAATCGTTGTGATCGTAGAACAGCACCGTGGCATTCGAGCTGCGCAAACCGGCGTGGATAGAATTGTGCACCAGCTTGTCCGCGAAGATCACGGTGCCTCTTGCCGCTTTCGCCAGGGCCGGAATGGCGGCGGCATTGGCCTGCCAGCCGGTGGCGAAAAGCAGCGCAGTTTCGGTGCCTTTGAAAGCGGCCACTTTCTCTTCGACGGCCAGATGCAGCGCGCTGGTGCCGGTAATCAGCCGCGATGCGCCCGCGCCCGCGCCGTGCTGGCGCACGTAGTTGGCAGACCGCTCCACCAGCAGCGGGTGCTGCGACAGGCCGAGGTAATCGTTGCTGGAAAAGTCGAGCAGTTCGCGCCCATCGCGTACCAGTCGGCCCTGCCCACGCATCTCCACCGCGCGCAGCACCCGCGTGCGGTGCTTCGCTGCGATCACCTCGAGCGAATGGCGGATATGGTCGAGCATTGCCGGCTGGCTCAGGTGAGTTCGGCCTGGACCTCTTGGGGTGCCTCTGCTTTCGTGGCGCAGCCGGCCGAACAGCCGCCGACGGCTCGCATCGGTTCCTCGCCCTGCATTGGCGTGAGGCCGAGCCGGGCGAACAGCGCGGCATCGCTATCGTCGCCCGCATTGGGAGCTGTGAGCAGCTTCTCGCCGGTGAAGATGGAGTTCGCACCGGCCATGAAGGCCAGCGCCTGCGTGGCGTCCGACATGGATTCGCGGCCTGCGGACAGGCGTACCATGCTCATCGGCATCGCAATCCGCGCGACGGCCACGGTGCGCACGAATTCGATATCGTCGATCTTGGCCATCGGGGTGTCGGCCAGCATGTCACCCAGCGGCGTGCCCTTGACCGGCACCAGCGCGTTCACCGGCACGCTCTCGGGATGCCGCTCCAGCGTGGCCAGTGTGTGGACGAAGCCGACGCGGTCCTCCCGCGTTTCGCCCATGCCCACGATGCCGCCGCTGCACACGTTGATGCCTGCGGCCCGCACGTTCTCCAGCGTGGTCAGCCGGTCCTCGTACTTGCGCGTGGTGATCACGCGCTCGTAATACTCGGGCCCTGTGTCGATGTTGTGGTTGTAGTAATCGAGGCCTGCGTCCTTCAGCTGCTCTGCCTGAGAGGGGGACAGCATGCCCAGCGTCATGCAGGTTTCCATGCCCATCTCGCGCACGCCTTTCACGATCTCCACGATCTTGGGCATGTCGCGTTCTTTGGGGTTGCGCCATGCCGCGCCCATGCAGAAGCGCTGGCTGCCGGCATCCTTCGCCTGCGCGGCCGATTGCAGCACCTGGCGCACGTCCATCAGCTTGGTCGCTTCAACTCCACTGTCGGCGTGGGCGCTTTGCGAGCAGTAGCCGCAATCTTCGGGGCAGCCGCCGGTCTTGATCGAGAGCAGGGTGCACAATTGCACTTGATCGGCACTGTGGTGTTCGCGGTGGACCGTCGCGGCACGGAACAACAGTTCGGTAAAGGGCAGGTCGAAGAGCTGGGCGATCTCTTCGCGGGTCCAGTCGGTGCGGATCATGGTATCGTTCGTCCTGTTCTGCGCGGGAAGCGCGTTGCGCCACCCCTTGGCAAAAAAGGACGCCCACGTGAAGCGCTCCCGCAATCGCGAGGGAGATAATGGAGGCGATCAGATGTGGAGGCGGGCGAAATTGGCCACGCCCGCAGCGGGCCTGCGCGCACCGGATTCGGTATCGGGCAGGGCGCTTGCAGGGGCAAATGCGGCGATTGCGCGGGCGACATTGCCGATCGCTTCGGCATGGAGCGAATAGTAAACCAGTTTGGCCTGTCGCCGGGTCTCTACCAATCCGGCCTTGCGCAGGATGGCCAGCTGCTGGGACAGCGTGGGCTGACCGATCTGCGTCGCTTCCTCGATCTCGCCTACGTTGGTTTCACCGCTCGCAAGGGCCTGGAGGATTTTCAGGCGCGAGGGGTGGGCGATAGCCTTCAATGCCCCAAGCAGGGGTTCGTCATCCATCACTTGCGCTCCTGCCAGAACCAGTCCCCGGGATTTTCGGCAGCGAAGACAGCATCCAGCGCTTCGCCGGGCGGGCTGAGCAGGGCATCGCCCTTTTTCCAGTCGGCCGGGGTGAGGGCCGCATTCCTGTCGGCAGCCTGCAATGCATCAAGCAGGCGGAGCATTTCCGGGATCGATCGGCCCACGTTGGGCGGATAGCAGGTGATCGCCCGGATTACCCCGTCAGGATCGATAAAATAGGTGTTGCGCACCCCCCACGTGTCCGGGTCGCCGGGACTGGCCATGCCATAAGCGGCGGCGATCACCATCGTCGGGTCCTCTATGACGGGGAAGCGCACCTCCACGCCGAAACGGTCTCTGATCAGGCGCAGCCATGCGAAGTGCGAGAACAGGGTGTCGATGGACAGCGCCATAAGCGCGCAGTCGCGCCTGGCAAAATCATCGGCCTTGCGCGCCAGCGCGACGAACTCCGACGTGCAGACCGGCGTGAAATCCGCCGGGTGCGAGAAGAGGACCAGCCATTTCCCGCGAAAATCGGTGAGGTTCACATGCCCGGTGGTGGCGCGTGCCGAAAAGGCAGGTGCCTTGTCGCCGATGCGTGGTGGGCGGCTCTTTGGATGATCAATTTCAAATTCCATGCAAGTGACCTACTCCTTGACGTAATTACGTGCAATACATATTATCATTTTACGAAATCGAATAAAGGAATTGCCTCATGCAAAACGATGAAGCCCTCTCTCGGGCAGCGGCGCAGATCGAGCGCGCGCGGGCTGATACGGCCAAGCGTCCGACCATCGCCGGTTTCTTCGACGAGGCGACGAACACGATCAGTTACGTCGTACACGATCCCGCTACCAGCGAGGCGGCGATCATCGATTCTGTCCTAGACTACGCGCCCAATTCGGGCCGCACCTCGTTCGGGTCGGCGGACCTGATTATCGAATATGTCGAAACCAATGACCTGAAAGTGACGTGGCTGATCGAAACCCACGCTCACGCGGACCATATCTCCGCTGCACCCTATTTGCAGGAAAAACTGGGCGGCAAGCTGTCGATCGGCAGGGATATCATTCGCGTGCAGGAAGTGTTCGGCAAGCTGTTCAATGCAGGCACGGATTTCGAGCGGGACGGATCGCAGTTCGATCACCTCTTCACCGATGGCGAGGAATTCGCACTGGGCGAACTGAAGGGGATTGCCCTGCACGTACCCGGCCATACGCCAGCTGACATGGCTTTCATCATCGGCGACGCGGCCTTCGTGGGCGACACGATCTTCATGCCCGATTTCGGTACCGCACGGGCGGACTTTCCCGGCGGCGATGCGCGGCAGTTGTTCCAGTCGATCCGCCGCCTTCTCTCATTGCCGGGAGAAACGCGCCTGTTCCTGTGCCACGATTACAAGGCGCCCGGCCGCGATGAATATGCGTGGGAAACCACCGTCAAGCGGCAGCGCGAGGAGAACGTCCACGTGAAGGACGGCGTGACCGAAGAGGAATTCGTGGAGATGCGCACGAGCCGCGACAGGACGCTGGACATGCCCACGCTCATCATGCCGTCCGTGCAGGTGAACATTCGCGGCGGTCGCCTGCCGGAGCCCGAGGATAACGGGGTCTCCTACATCAAGATACCCGTGAACGCGGTATGACGATCCCCGGTTTTCCCGATGCCGCGCCGGTCGATGGCCTGATCGGCGGCGCGCTGATCGGCGTGGCGGCGGCGGTCATGCTGCTGATGCTGGGCCGCATCGCGGGTGTATCCGGAATTGCGGCCAAGGCTGCGGGACTGGGTGGCAGCGGCATAGACCGTATCGGCGCGTGGGCTTTCGTGATCGGCCTGCCGCTAGGCGCGCTGGCGGTGATGCTGGCACAGGGCGGTCTTGAGCCAAGCTTTGCCGGGCCTGTCCCCCTAATCATTGCCGGTCTGCTGGTCGGCTTCGGCACCAGGCTGGGTAGCGGTTGCACCAGCGGCCACGGGGTGTGCGGCATCAGCCGCCTTTCGGGCCGCTCCATCGTGGCCACGATCACTTTCATGGCCGCCGGCATCGCCACGGTGGCAGTGATGAACGCCGCAGGCATGGATGTGCTGAAGTGAAAACGCTCTTCTCCCTTATCTCCGGTGTGCTGTTCGGCGCTGGCCTGACTATCGGCGGCATGACCGATCCTGCGCGCGTGCGTGGCTTCCTCGACCTGTTCGGCGACTGGGACCCGACGCTGGCTTTCGTGATGGGCGGCGCACTTGTGGTGATGGCGATCGCCTGGCGCGTGGTGCCCGGCATGGCGCGCCCGATCCTTGCTGACGGTTTCCACGTCCCCACCAAGAACGAACTCACCCCGAAACTGATCGGCGGCGCGGTGCTGTTCGGCGTGGGCTGGGGCATCGCGGGCCTGTGCCCCGGTCCGGGCATTGCCGCGCTGGCGATTCAGCCCGCGGCGGCTGCGATCTTCGTCGTCTCCATGCTGGTTGGCATGGCCCTGTTGCGACTTATCGAAGGAAAAAGCTGATGGAACCCACGAAACTTTCCGAAACACTCTCCGTCGCTGGGCAGGTTACTGCGGAAGAGGTGGAGCAACTGGCGGAGGCCGGGTTCAAGTCCATCATCTGCAATCGGCCCGATGACGAAGAACCGGGCCAGCCCGATTTCGCCGATATCGCCGCCGCGGCGCAGGCGCAGGGGATGGAGGTTCGTCACATCCCCGTCGACGCCATGCACCCGGTCGAGATGCAGAAGGACGAATTCGCCCGCGCGCTGGCCGAGATGCCCGCGCCCGTGCTCGCCTATTGCCGCACCGGCAACCGCTGCACGATGCTGCACCACGCCGTAAGCGGCTGAAACGGAGAATATCATGACTGCCCATCACAGCCACCACACCGTCCTCATTGCTGGCGGGGGATCGGCAGGGATCGCCACTGCGGCCTCCATGCTGAACCGTCACCCCGGCCTCGACATCGCGATCATCGAACCGAGTGACGAGCATTACTACCAGCCCGGCTGGACCATGGTGGGCGGCGGCGTGTTCGAGAAGGACGAGACCGTCCGGCCCGAGGCCGCGGTGATGCCCAAAGAGGTGACGTGGCTGAAGGCCGCAGTCACCGGCTTCGATCCCGAAAGCCGTATCGTAGAATATTCCGAAGGCGGGCGCGTATCCTACGATGTGCTGGTGGTGGCCATGGGCAACCGCCTTGCATGGGAAGAGATCGAAGGGCTCGAAGAGACGCTGGGCGAGAACGGCGTCACGTCGAACTACCGCTACGACCTTGCGCCCTACACTTGGCAACTGGTGCAGCAGACGCGCAAGGGCCGCGCGCTGTTCACCCAGCCGGCCATGCCGATCAAGTGCGCAGGCGCACCGCAGAAGGCGATGTACCTCTCCTGCTCCGATTGGGAAAAGCGCGGAATCCTCGGCGATATCGACGTCGAATTCCACAACAACGGTGGCGTGCTGTTCGGCGTGGCGGACTATGTGCCCGCGCTGATGGAATACGTGGAGCGGTACGGGATCGATCTGAACTTCGGCTCCACGCTCACCCGTGTCGATGGCCCCGCGAAGAAGGCATGGTTCGCCACCGAAAATGGCGAAGTGGAGCGAAGCTTCGACATGCTGCACGTCTGCCCTCCGCAGAAGGGCAACCCGGTTGTCGCCGCCAGCACGCTGGCGAACGAAGCTGGCTATGCCGAAGTGGACCAGCACACGCTGCAACACGTGAACCATCCGGAGGTCTTCGCGCTGGGCGATTGCAGCAGCACGCCCAACGCCAAGACGATGGCGGCCGCGCGCAAGCAGGCACCCGTCGCCGCCGTGAATGCTCTGGCGCAGCTTGCAGGAAATCCGCTCAGCGGCAGTTATGACGGGTACGGCAGTTGCCCACTTACGGTGGAGCGTGGCAAGATCGTGCTGGCCGAGTTCGGTTACGGCGGCACCTTGCTGCCGACCTTCCCCAAATGGGTGCTGGACGGGACGAAACCGTCGCGCGCCGCGTGGAAGCTGAAGGCGGAGGTGCTTCCCCAAATCTATTGGCACGCCATGCTGAAAGGGCGTGAATGGATGGCAAAGCCAATCGGCGGGGCCTGATCGCGCGTCATGCTCAAACGCTATTTCCCCATCCTCGACTGGGGCCGGACCTATAATGGCGAGGCGCTGAGCAACGACATGGTCGCAGCGGTGATCGTCACCATCATGCTGATCCCGCAAAGCCTCGCCTACGCGCTGCTGGCGGGTCTGCCGCCGGTGGTGGGCCTGTATGCCTCGATCCTGCCGTTGGTCGCTTATGCCGTGTTCGGTACCAGCCGCACATTGGCGGTCGGGCCGGTAGCAGTCGTTTCGCTGATGACGGCGAGCGCGGTAGGCGCCGTGGCGGCTCAGGGCACGGCGGAATATCTCGAGGCAGCGATCACGCTGGCCGCGCTTTCGGGCGTGATGCTGTTCGTTCTGGGCGTGCTGCGCATGGGCTTCCTTGCGAACCTGCTGTCACACCCCGTTATAAGCGGCTTCATCACCGCCAGCGGCGTGCTGATCGCGACCAGCCAATTGCGCCATGTGCTGGGCATTCAAGGCGGCGGCGATACCTGGCCCGACATGCTCGGCTCGCTCGCCGCCAACATCGGCAACGCGAACCCGTGGACACTGGCCGTTGGCGTGCCCGCGGTCGTGTTCCTGTTCTGGGTGCGCAAGGGGCTGAAGCCGCTGCTGGTGCGCCTCGGTGCGACGCCGAAGGCTGCCGAAATTGCTGCCAAGGCAGGGCCGGTGCTGGCCGTGGCTGTCAGTATCGTTGCCGTGATCGCCCTCGACCTTGAGGGTAAGGGCGTGAACATCACCGGCGAAATACCCTCCGGACTGCCGCCTTTCGCGGTGCCGAGCACCGATGTTTCGCTGATCCGGCAACTGTTCGTGCCCGCGCTGCTCATCTCTATCATCGGCTTTGTCGAAAGCGTCAGCGTGGCGCAGACACTGGCCGCCAAGCGTCGCCAGCGCATTTCGCCCGACCAGGAGCTGATCGGCCTTGGCGCATCCAACATCGCGAGCGCCTTTTCCGGCGGCTACCCGGTGACCGGCGGCTTTGCCCGGTCTGTCGTGAACTTCGATGCAGGCGCGCAGACGCCCGCCGCAGGTGCCTTCACCGCCGTAGGCATCGCGCTTGCCAGCCTTTTCCTCACCCCGCTGCTGTTTAGCCTGCCGATCGCCGTGCTGGCGGCGACCATAATCGTCGCGGTGCTGGCACTGGTGGACCTGAAGACACCGAAGCAGCTGTGGACCTATTCGAAGGCGGACTTTGCCGCACATGTCGCCACGATTGCCATCACGCTGCTGGCGGGCGTGGAGATGGGCGTGATCGCCGGTGTTTCCGTTGGCCTGCTGCTTTACCTCTGGCGGGCCAGCCGTCCGCATGCCGCCATCGTGGGCCGCGTGCCGGAAACAGAGCATTTCCGCAATGTGGACAGGCACAAGGTCTTCACCGCGGACCACGTGCTCTCCATCCGCATCGACGAGGCGCTGACCTTTCTCAACGCCCGCTGGCTGGAGGAATACGTGCTCGAACAGGTGGCAGACCGCCCGAAAGTGCGCCACGTCATCCTGATGTGCAGCGCGGTGAACGAGATCGACGCATCGGGCCTCGAAAGCTTGGAGGCGATCAACCACCGGCTGGATGATGCCGGTATCCGGCTGCACTTGTCCGAGGTGAAAGGCCCGGTGATGGACCGGCTGGCGCGCACGGCCTTCCCCGAAGAGCTGAGCGGCAAGGTCTACCTCTCGCAGGCTCGCGCCTTTGCCGAGGCGCTGCGCGACGATGGCAACTACCCTGGCAAACCCGCCGACATGGCTAGGGGTATGATCTGAGTTGTTATTTCTGCACCATATGGTGCGCAATCGCGATTCGTTGCAACTGCCGCAACAGTCTATGGCGGCGGCAACGCGCTAAGGAAGAACCATGTTCGACGGCCTAGACGCCCTGTTACTCGCCCGTATCCAGTTTGCCTTCACGGTGAGCTTCCACTTCTTCTTCCCCGCTTTCTCAATCGGCCTCGCCAGTTACCTGGCGGTGCTGGAAGGTTTGTGGCTGAAGACCGGCAAGCAGATTTACCTCGACCTGTTCAAATACTGGATCAAGATTTTCGCCATCGCCTTTGCCATGGGCGTCGTCTCGGGCATCGTGATGAGCTACCAGTTCGGCACCAACTGGTCGGTCTTTTCCGATCTGGCTGGCCCGGTGATCGGGCCGTTGATGGCATACGAGGTTCTGACCGCCTTCTTCCTGGAGGCAGGTTTCCTCGGCGTGATGCTGTTCGGCATGAACAAGGTCGGCAAGAAACTGCACTTCGCCGCCACCTTGATGGTGGCTGTGGGCACCTTCATCTCGGCCTTCTGGATTCTGTCGGTGAACAGCTGGATGCAGACCCCGGTTGGCTTTGAAATGGGCGCGAACGGCCAATTCATGCCGGGAGACAGCTGGGCGGCTATCGTATTCAACCCCAGCTTCCCCTATCGCCTCGTCCATACCGTGCTGGCGGCATACCTCACCACCGCCTTCGTGGTGGGCGGCGTCGGTGCCTGGCACCTGCTGAAGGACAGGGCGAACCTTCACGCGCGCAAGATGTTCTCAATGGCGATGTGGATGGCCGCGATCGTCGCGCCGATCCAGATCGTGGCGGGCGACATGCACGGCCTCAACACGATGGAGCACCAGCCGCAGAAGGTCATGGCGATGGAGGGGCACTACAAGAGCTATCCCGACGGCGCGCCGCTCTACGTGTTCGGTATTCCCAATGACGATGAGCAGCGGCTCGACTACGCCGTAGGTATCCCAAAGCTTTCCAGCCTGATCCTCAAGCACCACTGGGATGCGCCGATCGAGGGGCTGGATACCATTCCCGATGACGAGCAGCCGCCGGTGTTCCTAGTGTTCTGGGCGTTCCGCATCATGATTGCCATCGGCATGGCCATGATGGCGGTGGGCGTGTGGAGTCTCTTCGCGCGCTGGCGCGGCAAGCTGTACGAGTGGTCCTGGCTGCACCGGGCCGCGCTGGTCATGGGACCATCCGGCTTCCTGGCCGTGCTGTGCGGCTGGATCACCACCGAAGTCGGCCGACAGCCTTACGTGGTCTACGGCCTGCTGCGAACCGCCGACGCTGCCAGTCCGCTGGCCGCGCCCGCCGTGGCAACATCGCTGCTGGCTTTCGTGATCGTCTACTTCGCCGTGTTCGGCGCGGGCGTGTGGTATATCCTGCACCTGATGCACAAGCCGCCGCACACCGGCGAACTGGGTGCAAAGCGCGGAGACAAGGGGCCGATCCGCACCGCCGGCATCACCCCTGGCCTTACCCAGGACCCGACCGATGCGACCACGCACGACCTCTCTGGCACCAGGCACGAACCGGAGGAAGCGCCATGAGCATCGATTTGACGACGATCTGGGCCTTCATCATCGCTTTCGCCGTGTTCGCCTACGTGGTGATGGACGGGTTCGACCTTGGGATCGGCATCCTCTTTCCCACCTTCGATCCGGGGCGCGAGCGCGACCGGGCGATGAACTCCATCGCGCCTGTCTGGGACGGTAACGAGACCTGGCTGGTGCTGGGCGGCGGCGGGCTGTTTGCCGCGTTCCCGCTAGCCTATGCGGTGATCCTGCCTGCCACCTACCCCCTCATCATAGCCATGCTGCTGGGCCTGGTGTTCCGGGGCGTCGCCTTCGAATACCGCTGGCGTGACCCTGGCCACCGGCGCCTTTGGGACTTCGCTTTCACCGGCGGATCGTTCGTGGCGGCGATGGCGCAAGGGATGACACTGGGCGCCTTGCTTCAAGGCATCGAGGTGTCGGGCCGCGCATACGCCGGAAGTTGGTTCGACTGGCTGACGCCCTACACCTTGCTCACGGGTCTTGGCACCGTGGCAGGTTACGCCCTGCTGGGCGCCACCTGGCTAATCTGGAAGCTGGACGGCGAGGGACAGGCCCATGCGCGCAAGCTGGCAATGCGCGCGGGCATTGCCACGCTGGCATTGATGGGTGCGGTCAGCGTCTACAACGTATTGCTGAACGCCGAATACGCCGCCCGCTGGCTGACCGCGCCGGAAATCTACTTTGCCGCGCCGGTGCCTATCCTCACTGCGATCGTGGCAATCTCGCTGCTGCGGGCGGTGACGAAGGAGCGCAATTCCAAGCCGTTCTGGCTGGCGCTGCTGCTGTTCTTCCTTGGTATGGCGGGGCTGGGCGTGACGATATGGCCATTCGTGGTGCCGCCCGATGTCACTATCTGGGATGCCGCCGCGCCGGAACGCAGCCAGGTGTTCATGCTGATCGGCGTTGCCATCACCATGCCGCTGATCATCGGCTACACTGCATGGGCCTACTGGGTGTTCCGCGGGAAGGTGGACGATGAAGGATACCACTAGGCCCGGAGAGACAGAGGCGCCGCTGTGGAAGCGGCTGGCGTGGATGGCGGGGATCTGGCTTGCCAGCATCAGTGTGCTGGGAGCGGTTGCCATGGTCATCCGCTGGTGGCTCGCCCCTTGAACCTGCGATCGATATCGCGCCTTTAAATTTGTCCGCCAAGGCCCTACCTCCCGATGCTGTTTGATATCGAGAGGAATACCGCGTGGCAGATAGCCCGGACACCGCCGACCACGATCTGAAGGACCACAAGTTCTACCACGCCGACATGGAAGCCGGCTTTGCCGATTCCGTCGACAACTCTACTCCGCAAACGCGCCACCCGGCCTATCGCCTTGCCTTCCGCGACGAGGACTTCCTGCTGCGCGAGGAACTGCGCCCGGTCCGCTTCCAGCTCGAGCTGCTGAAGCCCACCATGGTGCTGGACGAGGCGCGGGTCGGTTCGACGCTGGTGATGTACGGCTCCGCCCGTATCCCCCCGCCCGAAGCTACCGAGGACGCGCTGAAGCAGGCGGAAAACCTGCCCGAGGAAGAGGCGCTGGTAGTGCACAACCTCGCCAAGAAGGCGAAGTACTACGCCGAGGCCTACCGCCTGGCCCGCATGGTTACGGAGAAATCCATCGTCGAGGATGGTAAGCGGCAGTTCGTGGTCACATCGGGCGGGGGCCCCTCGATCATGGAAGCCGCCAACCGCGGCGCCAGCGATGCGGGCGGCGAGTCCATCGGCCTGAACATCATCCTGCCGCACGAGCAGGCGCCCAATCCCTACGTGACGCCGTACCTGTCGCTGAACTTCCATTACTTCGCGCTGCGCAAGATGCACTTCCTCATCCGCGCGCGGGCCGTGGCGGTGTTCCCCGGCGGTTTCGGGACCTTCGACGAGATGTTCGAACTGCTCACGCTGATCCAGACCGGCAAGATGAAGCGCATTCCCGTCCTGCTGTTCGGCAAGGACTTCTGGAACCGGGTGGTGAATTTCGAGGCGATTGCCGAGGAAGGCACAGTCTCGAAAAAGGACCTCGACCTGATCACATGGTGCGAAACCGCCGAGGAAGGCTGGGACGCGATCCGTGAATTCTACTGCCTGAACGACGACGGCGCAGCCGGGATGGATTGCGAGATCTGAAGCACGGCCGGTGGAAGGGCAGTCAGCCCATCCAGGCCTGCAAGCCTGCCCCCGCAATCCAGAGCGCGAGGACCAGCAGGGATTCCCATCCTATCCCGCCTGGCCCCTGCCTCTCGCGTTTCAGCAAGCCCATGAGCAGGATCGCCATCATCAGCACGACCAGCGCAATCCAGAATAGCGAGCGCTCCGAGATCGCGTGATAGATGCTGCCGTCGCGGTAGGCGACATCGCTGGCCGCGATGAAAAGGGCATCGAACATGTTGCCCCCGATGATCCCTCCGACCGCAAGCTGGAGAGCGCCCTTGCGCACGGCGGCGACCGTCGTCACCAGTTCGGGCAGCGAGGTAATGACAGCGGTCAGCAAGGCGCCGACGACGCCCTGCGAGAGGTCGTAACGCTCCGACAGCTCTATCCCTGCCTGGCCTACCGCCCATCCGCAGATACCCACGACGCCCACCAGGGCAAGGAATACGAAGGCAAGGAAACGGGTCGAGTGCGGATCGTTCTCCTCGTCATCCTCCTCATCGCGCGTAGCGTCGGTCTGGCGAGGAAGCCACATCGGCTCGCGCTTGATCGAGTGCGCGTTGTGGAGGCCGATGAGGTAGACGAGGACAAGCACGGGGCTCAACGGATTGACGCCCATGATTGCGAACGGAGGAACCGTCACTGCAAGGATCGGCAGGGACGTGAGAATGATCAGCGTAATCGCCTGGCCCAGATTGACCGCGCTGGCGGCGGCATGTTCGAGGTTCACCTTGCGATAGGCGATGTCGGCCAGCGCCAGGAACATCGTCTGTGCCGCTATTCCGCCATAGGCATTGGCCACGCTCAGTTCGGGCGCCCCGTCTGCAGCGCTGCTGATCGAGGCGACGATCCCCGAGATGCTGGTGCCGGCGCCGAGCAGGATCGAACCGATGAGAGCCTCGCCCCAGCCGGTGCGATCGGCCAGCGTATCGGCGATCCCCGCCATCCGGCTTCCAAGCACCGCGATAACCAGCGCAGCAACGGCGAAAAGCGCGAGAAGGACCGGCGAGGAGAACGTTGCTAGATCTGGCAAACACCTATCCCGGCGCGAGTTGGTGGAGGCGGCGATGTTGCCCGGCGAAAATTCTTCTGATCGGCTGGGAGCCTATGAAATCAGACCCCTGCTGCACAAGCAAGGATATCCATAGGTTCGGTCAGCGTTTCACATCGCCTGCGGATCAGCGCACCGCCTGATGCCCCAGCGGCCCGTTGCCCAAGCCGAAACCGGGCGCGCTCTTCAGCGCCTCGCGCACGAACAGGCGGGCCTTGGCAATCGCCTGTTCCAGGTCGAGCCCGTGCCCCAGATGCGTGGCAATCGCGCTCGACAGGGTGCAGCCGGTGCCGTGTGTGTGCTTCGTGACGATACGCGCGTCGCTCCACACCACGTCTTGCGTGCCGGGGCGCACGAGGCGGTCCTCCACCATCGGCCCGTCGGCATCGCCGCCCTTGGCGAGGTAAGTGACGCCGCGTGCTGCCATTCCGGAAGCGCCTCCCAGCGCCTCAAGCTCGGGCACGTTGGGGGTGGTGAGGGTGGCAAGATCCATCAGCCATTCGAACACCTCTATGGTGGCCTCGTCTGCCAGCACGCTGCCGCTGGTAGCGACCATGACGGGGTCGAACACGATAGGCTTGCCAAGGTCTTCCAGCCGGTCTGCCACGACTTCGGCGATGTCGGCGCTGCCCAGCATACCGATCTTGACCGCGTCCGCGCCGATATCTTCGAGGCAGGCGTCGATCTGCGCCGCAACGAAATCGGGCGACAGCGCCTCTACACCGGTAACGCCGCGCGTATTCTGCGCGGTGACGGCGGTGATGGCGGTCATGGCATAGCCGCCCAGCATGGTGACGGTCTTGATGTCCGCTTGTATCCCGGCCCCGCCCGAACTGTCGGAACCGGCAATCACGAGGATGCGGGGCGGGCGGGCGCTCACGCGATCAGACCGCGGCCTTTACCGCGTCGCAGATGGAATCCACTACGCGCTCGACCTCGCCCGCATCGTCGCCCTCGGCCATGACGCGTATCAGCGGCTCGGTACCGGACTTGCGGATCACCAGTCGGCCGCTGCCACCGAGCTCTCCCTTGGCGGTGGCAATGGCGTCCTTTACGAGGTTGTTCTCCAGCGGATCGCCGCTTTCGTAACGCACGTTTTTCAACAGTTGCGGCACAGGATCGAACAGGTGCAGCACCTCGCTCGCGGGTTTGCCGGAGCGTACCAGCGCGGCCAGCACCTGCAGCGCAGCGACGGTGCCATCGCCGGTGGTGGCATGGTCCAGCAGGATCATGTGGCCCGATTGCTCGCCCCCCACGTTGTACCCGCCCGATTTCATCGCGCCCAGTACATAACGGTCGCCAACCTTGGTGCGCACGAGCTCCAGGCCCTTGCCCTGCAGGAACCGCTCCAGCCCGAGGTTCGACATGACCGTGGCCACCACGCCGCCGCCTTTCAGCCGCCCGTCCTTTGCCCAGCGGCTGCCGATCAGCGCCATGATCTGGTCCCCGTCGACCGCGCGGCCCTTCTCGTCGATGACGATCAGGCGGTCGGCATCGCCGTCCAGCGCGATACCCAGGTCAGCGCCCTCATCCACCACACGCTTCTGGATGGCCTCCAAGTGCGTGGAGCCGACCCCGTCATTGATGTTGAGGCCATTGGGAGCAACGCCCATGGCAATCACCTCGGCTCCCAGCTCCCAGATTGCGGTCGGGGCCACCTGGTATGCCGCGCCGTGGGCGCAATCGACCACGATCCTGAGGCCATCGAGCCGCACGTCTTCGGGCAGTGACTGTTTCACCGCGTGGATATAACGCCCGCGCGCATCCTCGATCCGCCGCGCACGGCCGATATGATCGCCCTCGGCCAGCGTCTGCTCTTCGCGCATGGCGGCCTCGATCGCTTCCTCGTCCGCGTCCGACAGCTTGAAGCCGTCGGGGCCGAAGAGCTTGATGCCGTTGTCGTCGTAGGGGTTGTGACTGGCGGAGATCATCACCCCGATATCGGCCCGCATCTCGCGCGTCAGCAGGGCGACGGCGGGGGTGGGCAGCGGCCCGGTCATGATCACGTCCATCCCTACGCTGGTGAAACCTGCCACCAGCGCGTTCTCCATCATGTAGCCCGACAGGCGCGTGTCCTTGCCGATCACCACGCGGTGCTTGTGATCGCCGCGCAGGAAATGGCGGCCCGCCGCCTGGCCTACCTTCATCGCCGTGGAGGCATTCAATTTCCTGCCGTTGGCGCGGCCCCGGATGCCGTCGGTGCCGAAAAACTCGCGTCCCATATTCGTCCTTCTTTGCGTGTGTCGCTTTGCTGCAGAGCCATGCCGCCATTCGGCCCTCTTGTCACGGGGTCAGCGTGAGACCAGATAGGCGCGGAATTCTCGTGCGGGATATGCAACAACACGCCGTCTCGCGCATTGGTTAGACGACAACCGATTCAACAGGAGACAGATCGAATGGCTTTTTCACTGATGCCGCTTCCCTTTGACAAGGAAGCCATTGCCCCGGCAATCACCGCCGAAACGTTCAACTATCACCATGGCAAGCACCATCAGGCCTATGTCGACAAGACCAACTCCGCCATCGAAGGCACCGCCCATGCGGACAAGTCGCTGGAAGAAGTGATCGCGGCATCGCGCGGCAGCGACGGCGGCCTGTTCAACAATTCCGCACAGGTATGGAACCACGGGTTCTACTGGCATTCGCTGACGCCTTCGACCAGCGGTCCCTCGGGCGACCTCGCATCGAAGATCGACGAAGCCTTCGGCTCGCTCGACAAGCTGAAGGACGAACTGAAGTCCAAGGGCGCAGGCCACTTCGCCAGCGGTTGGGTCTGGCTGGCCGAAAAGGGCGGTAAGCTGGAAGTCGTCGACACGCACGACGCCGACACGCTGGCCGACCAGGATTACAACCCGCTGCTGGTGATCGACCTGTGGGAGCACGCCTACTATCTCGACCACCAGAACGCCCGTCCGAGCTATCTCTCGGCAGTGGTCGACGGACACCTCAACTGGGACTTCGCCGCCGACAACCTGGCGCGCGGCAGCACCTGGATCTACTCCGCCTGATAACAGGCGCCGCGTTTACGCGACACGGAAAAGGGGCCGCTTCCGACATGGAGGCGGCCCCTTTCTTATGCCCGCTACGGGGTAGTTAGTCCTGTTCGCCCAGTTCGAGGACGTTGGTCTGGAACAGCGGCTCTCCAAATATGAAGCCGATGAAATTGGGCCTGCCCAGGTGATCGACCAGCGCGGTCAGCGTCAGCAGGATAGGCACCGAAAGCAGCGCGCCCGCCACGCCCCAGATCCAGCCGAAATAGGATAGCGCCAGCAGGATCAGCACCGGATTCATCGTAAAGCGCGCGCCCAGCACGGCAGGGGTTATCACGTTAGCCTCGACAGTGTGCAGGCCAAGATAGGCTGCCGCAGGGATCAGGCCGACGAACACGGATTCCGCCGATCCGATGCCGAACAGTCCCAACAGGACCACCATCAGCAACGGGCCGACATAGGGAATGAAGTTGAGCAGCGCCGCGAGCCCGCCCCACATGATCGGCGCGTCCAGCCCCATCACCCAGGCGCCCAGAGCCACCACCACGCCGACGCAGGTGTTTATGAGGCCGACAGTGAGAATGTAGGCGGCCACCCTGTCCTGCACCTCGCGAATAGCACGCGCGGCCTTGAGGCTGGCACCCACTTGCTGGCGTTCCAGCAACAGGCGGCGACGCAGGCGAATGCGCGCCTCGATCATGAAGAACGCCAGCATGAAGGTGAGCAGCGTTTCGAGCAGCACGGTAGGAGTGGCAAAAGCGAGCTGTTCCAGCATGCTGGGGCTGGCAAGCACTACCTGCTGCCCTTCCGCTGCTCCCGTAAGAGAAGTTAGCTGGTCGTTCAGTTCGCCTACCCAGGCAAAGGTTGTTTGCAAATCGCTGAAATGCTCGCCCACCTGCCGGGTCATGCGCGGGACCTGGTCGTAGAGCGTGATGGCGGGGGCAAACACCGCCGTAAAGGCAAGCGCCAGCACGGAAAAGAACACCAGCAATGCCAGGATCGAGGCGAGGAAGTTGGGCAGCCACATCGCCAGCTTGTCCGCCAGCGGGGACAGGATGATGGTGAGGATCAGGGCCGCCACCAGTGGCAGGAACACCACCGAACCGATGGAGAGCACGAACGGCAGAGCCAGGAACAGGCCTATCGCCAGCAGGACCACGAGGGCTGAAATCAGCCGCAGTTCCTGCGCCGCAAAGGTCATCGCCCTGCGACGACCGGGATTGCGATCTGCCGCGTTGCCTGGACTGTCACCCTCGGGGCTCATCGGCGTATTTCTGTCTTTCCCTGCCTGCCTGGCCGCAGCATGTCGCTTTGCAGTGGCGCGATCAAGCGGCGACTACTTGGAGGCAGCCGCTTCACCGCGACCCGCGGCTACTTCGTCCAGTTCCTCCAGGATGGCCCGGTGCGCGGCAGGATCGGTCAGCGCACGGTCCGGAATGTCGCCGTCTTCCATCATGCTGGAAAGCGCGGCGCGGGCACGGCCCACGCGGCTCTTGATCGTGCCGACCGCGCACCCGCAGATATTGGCCGCTTCCTCGTAGGAGAAGCCGCCGGCACCCACCAGCAGCAGCGCCTCGCGCCGTTCTGGCGGAAGTGTCAGCAATGCGCGGTGCAGGTCGGACAGGTGAAGCGGTTCTTCCTGTCCGGCAGGGGCCGTCAGGATACGTTCGGCAACCGTCTCGTCATATTCGCCGCGGAAACGGTTGCGGCGCATGTCGGTGAGGTAGGCATTGCGCAGGATCACGAAGGTCCATGCCCGCATGGACGTGCCGGGCTCGAAACGTTCCTGGGCGGCCCAGGCTTTCAGCAGGGCCTCCTGCACGAGGTCATCTGCCATGTCGGGACGACCGCAAAGGCCGCGGGCGAACGCGCGCAGGTGCGGAACGACTTCTGTCAGCTCCCGTTTGAAGGCGCGCTTGTCGTCCGCGCTGCGTTCAGGCAGCTCGCGCTTTGGCTTGGCGTTGCTCATTTGCGCCCGTCTTCATCCAGCTTCGAAAGCAGGCTCTTGAAGGAATCGGGCAGTGGTTCGTCCACCACTGACTTGTAAAGTTTTTTCAGGCTGTTTGCCCATTCCGGATCACGCGCCTTGCTGGCTGCGTCGTCCTTTAGGCCCTTGGCAGCCTTTTCTCCGTCTTTAGACGATGACATGAGTGCAAAATTTCCCGTCGCCATGCATTTTTCCGCTCTGTTGGTGAACGATAGAGATCGTGCGTTCACCAATGCGTAGTTGCCTTAAGTGTGTTTGCGGAACGAAACGGGGCGCATCCGGTTCCCCAAAGAGTTAATCCGCCCTTCCGGCTGTTTGCATTTTTGCGATCCGGGCGGCACGGTCAATCTGCGGGGTCGAGATAACCCCTTTGGGTCGAGGGAATATTTTGCAGCAGCAGGTCAGCAGGCGTAGCAGGACGAAGCGGTGGCTGATGCGCTATCCGCGCGGCATGCCGCTGGGCATCTTCCTGCTGATCGCGGCTATCACGATTCTTTCCATATTCGCAATCGAGCGGGGCGAGCACGAGCGGCAGCAGGCCCAGCTCAACGCCCGCGCGACGGCCATCGCATCGGCATTGGAACGCCGGGCCAACGCCAGCAGTGCTTACCTGCGGGCGGGGGCGGCGCTGCTATCCACGATGGACGAAGTGCCGGCAGACGATTTTCGCCGCTTCGTTTCCGAACTGCGCCTGGATGCCGACTATCGCGGCGCCGAAGGTATCGGCTGGGCGATGGTAGTGCGCCCCTCGCAGATCGAGGAGTTCGAGAGCCGGATGGCCGAGGAAGTAACCTCCAAGGCAGAGATCCATCCCCGCTTCAGCGGCGACCAGCCGTTCGCCATCCCTGTTACCTACTTGCAGCCCGATACCGAACGCAATCGCCGGGCGCTCGGCTACGACATGTATTCCGAGCCGATCCGGCGTGCCGCCATGACGGAGGCGGAGCGGACATCGCGCCCTACCGCCACCGATGCGATCGTACTGCAGCAGGAAGGGGAAGGGATCTCGCCAGGTTTCCTGATCTACATGCCGGTGTTCGAACCGGGAGCGGGCGGACGTACGCTGAAGGGTTTCATCTATTCCCCGTTCAATGCCGGGGATTTCCTGCAAAGCGCGCTGGAACTCGAAGATGCCGGTTCCTACGGCGTACGCCTCTACGATAGCGAGGCTGCGGGCGGTGAAGATACCCTGCTGGCCAGCACGTTCGATGGCGATCTCGACAATCGCAACGATGTTACCAAGACTGTGACGATTGCCAACAACCCTTGGCGACTGGCCGTCAGTACGGTTCGGGACAGGGGGCTGTCGGGCCTCTCGATGGCGACGCTCATTTTCGGCTTGCTGGTCGCCAGTCTGCTGATGTTGCTGGTGCGCATGCTCACGCAGCAGGCGCAGGAAGACGAGAGCGCGCTGGCATGGTTCGAGGAACAGGCCTCTATCCGCAATTCGCTGACCCGGGAGCTTAACCACCGCGTTAAGAACACGCTTGCCAACGTGCTGTCGATTATCGCACTCACCCGCCGCCGGGCCACCGACGTGGACGAATTCGCCACAGGCTTGGATGGCCGCATCCGCGCGTTGTCAGCGACGCACGATCTTCTCACGCAGTCGGATTGGGGCTCCACCCCGATCAAGGCGGTGATCGACGCCGAACTGCTTCCCTATGCCGATGACAGTGAACACGCGGTCGAGATGGTCGGGCCGCAGGTCGAACTGGCACCGAACGACGCCCTGTCGCTTGGCCTCGCGGTGCACGAACTCGCGACGAATGCTGCAAAATATGGCGCGCTCAGCCAGCCGGGCGGCAAGGTAAGCGTGCACTGGCGGCTGGTCTCGGAAAGCCTTGTGCGCGTGGAGTGGCTGGAGCGCGGCGGACCGCCGGTCAAGCAGGAGCGGTCGCGCGGTTTCGGCACCGACCTGATCGAACGGATCGTCGCCCACGAACTGCGCCATCCAGTCGAACTGGATTTCGATCCCGAGGGTGTGCGCTGCGTATTGCTCATCCCGGTACGGCGACCCAGCGAATTCATGATTCGTGCGCAGCGCGCGGAGGAAGCGCGCACCGACGCCTGATGTGGACGGGCATCGCTGCCCGGATTACAGCGAGGCCGATGACCTTTTCCGTCAAGTTACTGCAATGGCTGTTTGCCCTGTTTGCCGCTTCTCTCGTTGCCGCTTGCGGAGATGCTCCGGCGCGCGGGCCGGTCGTGCTGGCCCCGGCAAGCATGCAGGAAGCTCTCGGTGAAGTGGCTGGCGCGTGGGCCGCGCAAGGCAATGCCCCGCCGGTGCTGTCATTCGCCGGCACTCAGGTGCAGGCGCGGCAACTGGCGCAGGGTGCGCCGGCCGACGTGATCGTTACGGCTGACGAGGAATGGATGGACTGGCTCGAAACGCGCGCTCTCATCGAGCCAGCCTCGCGGCGGACCGTGGCCGCGAATGGCCTTGCGCTGGTCTCAGTCAAGGCTTTCGGCCCCGACGACACGATCGCAAGTCGACTGCTCGCGCTGGGTGACGGACGACTGGCACTTGCCGATCCGCAAAGCGTGCCCGCAGGCCGATATGCGCGTGCGGCGCTCGAGAACATGGGGTTGTGGGACGCGGTCGCTGCGCGCGTGGTCCCGGCGGAGAATGTGCGGGCGGCTCTGGCACTGGTCGAATCCGGAGAGGCGGCCCTTGGCATCGTCTATCGGACCGACGCGGAGGCATCACCCCGCGTGGCCAGCATGACTTTCGACTTTCGCGACGTGCCGGAGATTTACTATCCTGCCGCACTGGTAGCGGGCGCAGCCCATCCCCGGCGGCAGGCGTTTCTGGATTTCCTGTCCACGCCCGCCGCGCAGGAAATCTTGGCGACCTATCGCTTCGTCCCGGTTGAGCAGGCCCCGTGAGCCTGACTGCCGCCGAATGGACCATCGTCGCGCTTTCGCTGAAGGTGAGCGTCGTTGCCGTCCTTGTCACCCTGCCGGTTTCATACGGTCTCGCGTGGCTCATCGCCCGCCGCCGTTTCCCTGGGCGCATGCTGCTGGATGCGCTGGTTCACCTGCCGCTGGTGCTGCCACCGGTCGTCACCGGCTGGCTCCTGCTGATCCTGCTGGGCAGGGGCGGTGCCATCGGCGGCTGGCTGTACGATACCTTCGGCATCACGCTGGTGTTCAACTGGACAGGCGCGGCAGTGGCCGCCGGGGTCATGGCACTGCCCCTGATGGTGCGCGCCATGCGCCTTTCCATCGAAGCGGTGGACCGGCGGCTGGTAGGCGCGGCCCGCACCCTGGGGGCAACGCCGCTGCGCGCTTTCCTCACCATCACGCTGCCGCTGAGCCTGCCGGGTATCGCAGCAGGCGCCATGCTGGGATTTGCCCGCAGCCTTGGGGAATTCGGCGCGACCATCACCTTTGCCGCCAATATCGAAGGCGAAACCCGCACGTTGCCGCTGGCGATCTATTCGCAGTTGCAGGTGCCGGGTTCGGAAGACGCGGTGGCGCGTCTCGCGGTCATTGCTATCGTGCTTTCGCTGGGGGCATTGCTGGCATCCGAATGGCTGGTCCGCCGGTCACAGGGGGCGCGGGCGCATGTTCTTTGAAATAGCGATCGACATGGCGGTGGACGACCACGCCTTCACGTTGGATTTTTCCAGCGACGCGAAGCTGACCGCTCTGGTTGGGCCATCCGGCGTCGGCAAGACCAGCAGTCTCAACGCAATTGCAGGACTGTTGCGCCCGCGCTCCGGACGCATCGTTGTGGACGGACAAGTGCTGTTCGATTCAGCGGGCGGCGTGGACCTGCCGCCGGAAAAGCGCCGGGCGGGCTACGTGTTTCAGGACGCGCGCCTGTTCCCGCACAAGCGGGTGGCCGCCAATCTCGCCTATGGTGAAAGGCTTGCTCCGGCCGGCGCCAGCATCGTAACGCGCGACGAGGTGGCGCGCCTGCTCGAGATTTCGCATTTGCTCGACCGTTTGCCCGCCACGCTTTCCGGAGGGGAGGCGCGCCGCGTTGCGATCGGTCGTGCGCTGCTTTGCGCGCCGCGCTTTCTCTTGCTGGACGAGCCGCTGGCCTCGCTGGACGAAGACCGTGCAGAGACCCTGCTGACATTGATGGAGCGGCTGCGCGACGAACTGTCGTTGCCGATGCTGCTCGTCAGCCATTCGAGCGCAGAAGTGCATCGCCTGGCCGGACGGGTCGTGAAGCTGGCCTAGGCGGACCGCGCTTTCCGTCCCGCACATGGGCCTGAGGGGACGGGACGTGAGCGACCTGCCTGTGCCGAGACATTTTGCTGGTGTCCCTTGGTGCTTGAAGATGGGCACTAGAATGGGAAGATGCTGATCGAACTACCGTGAACCTAGCGTTCGAAAAATGGCCCATCCTGCTCGACACCGACTGTAAGCACAGAACCTTCGATCCATCCATGCTGACAGCGTAGCAGGTTCGTTTCACTGGCGGTGTGCCATACGCAGTGAGCGCGCTGACCTCCGCTGGCTTTTATCGTTGGCTCGACCATTCAAGTGAAAGAGATTCGCAACGATGGCATCATCGTCGGAAGGGGAGTTCTCCTCCTCGCTTGCTCCTCGCCAGGATCTTTGGAGCGGGCTTGGTTCGTGATCGAAACGCGCAAATCTTGCACTCTGTAACGCTTCCGTAACCCGGCGCCGAAAACCTGCTGCATCGTGCGCGTCGAGGCTCTTTTCCCAATTGTGGAAGCCAGCGCGTCGGCCTTCTCTCCGCTCGTCAAAACAAAAATACGAGGGAGAGAATTATGAAAAAGCTTTATGCCGCGACAGCGGCTGTGACCTGCGGCGTGGCCTTTGTCTGCGCGGCTCCGGCAGCGGCAGCGCAACAAGCCGATGCCGTCGTCGCTTCGCAGTTGCCCGCAGACGCTGACACGCAGCAGAACCCTTCTGCGGGCACCGATGTTTCGCAGACGCTGGAGGAGGTGGCCAGCCCCTCCGTGCCGCTGGACGATGCATTTGTGGTCGACATCTACGGTTCGCTCCGCATCGGTCTCGACTATGTCGATGCTGGCACCGGCGACGACGCGATCAACGGCCGCGACTATCTCAGCCGCGTGGGCATCAACGCCAAGAAGCGAATTGGCGAAGGCCTGGCGCTGGTCGGCACGGTCGAATACGGCCTGCGTTCCGACAATCTGGTCGACTTGCAGCAGAACGGCGATCCGACGCTCAGACTAGCCTATGTCGGCGGGCAGTCGGACGATTACGGCAGCCTCTATTACGGGTCGCAGACGATAGTCTTCCACCGCTTCGTTCGCAGCTCGTATTTTGGCGACGGGCTGGACTCCGTCCGGCTGGGCTCCATCCGCGACGATGACATGCTGCAATACTATTACACCACCGGCAATCTGACCGTGGGTGCTGCGACGCAAACAGAACGACAGGACGGAGACAGCTTCGACCAGTTCCAGATCGGCGCCGAATACAAGACCGACATCGCGAGCTTGCAGGTGGCCGCTATCAAGGACAACCAGGGCATCAACAATGGAACGCTTTGGGGCGTTCGCGGCTGGGTCTATCCGGTTAATGGCCTTACGCTGTCGGCGTATCATCACCAGCAAACCGACGATTTCGACCTCTACGCCGGATCGACAGGCACCATCCGTCTGCGCGATGCGGCAAGCGAAGGCCGGGTTGACGCCATCCCGAACTGTTCGGGCGAAGCGCGCAGCAACACCGGTATCTATGCCAGCTACCGCACCGGCGGCAACCAGTTCCACGGCCGCTACGCAGTAGATTCGTGCGACCTGTCGGGCGACATCAATTCCTACAAGATCGAATATGTGCGCCATTTCTCGAAGGATGCGCAGATGTGGGTCAGCTACGAAGCGCTTGATAACGATCCGCTGCGTGCTCCCCTTTCTTCCAGTGGCGAAAGCATGTCGCAGTTACAGATTGGCGTACGTTACGACTTCTGATGTAATGGCGGAGGGACACCTGGCTGGACCATGCCGATGCCGGCAGCCGATCGGACAAGGTTGTCGAACCCGAACGGCCAATTCCCTCCGCCATCCCGCCGCGCGGCGCAGAATCGACAGTCGGCTTCTTTGGGAGCTATATCCCCAGCAAGGGGCCGAGCCGTCCATTGGCAGGGGATCGTCATTGTTACGCAAGTGGCTGGTGGGGTTTATACAAGGCCGATGGTTGCCGCGGCTTGCATTGCTCGCGGGCCTTGTCGCTCTCGTAACCTTCATCGCGGTGCAACTGGCCAGGATCGATGCCGAGGAAGAACTCGACTTCGAACTGGCGCGTGCGACCGAAACTTACGCCGCCTCGCTGGAGGCATGGCAGCAGCAATACTGGGCCCTGGCCGCGATTTATGCGGAGGACCCGGCCTTGCGCTATGCGAACCTCCGCAACGGCGAAGGCGCGCAGGCTATCTTGCCGCGTCTTACCCGCTGGAACAGCGCGACCGCTTCGCAGGCGACTATGATCGTGCGCCCGGATGGTGCCCTTGTGGCGGGTGCTTTCTCCTCGACCGTTCCGGAAGGAGAGACCCGGATACTTGGCGCGCAGATGCTGCGCACCGCGGCCAATGGCGGGCTCGGACGGTCCTTCGTAACGTGGAGCAACGGGCAACGTGGTTACGCCTTTGCCTTCGAGGTGGCAGACGGCGCGCAGGCCGAGGGCGAGATCGTGGTGGTCGTCGCACCGCTTTCGGAGCTCGAGCAATATCTGCAACTGCAGAGCGATACCGTTCTGGTGGCAGACAGGAACGGCATCGTCGCGGTCGCCAATCGCCGCGATGCGATCGGTCGCCCGATCGAGGATTTCGCGACCACGCCTGAAGAGGCGCGCAAACTTGCCTTCGCGCCGCGGCAATCGCGTCTGATCAATTCCCGCAACGGCTGGACACTCAGCGTTTTCCGTTCGTCGCAGGACGCGGCGCAATATGTCTCGCTTGTCGGCTGGCTGGCGGCTAGCGGCACATTCGCGATTGCACTGTTTGCCCTGCTTCTTCTTTCCCGCCGTGCTGCCGATAAGGAGCGCCTGGCCCTCCAACGCAGCATGCGCATCGAGCTGGAGGAAACTGTTGAAAGGCGCACCGCCGAAATGCGCGAAGCAAACCGCCATCTGCATGAGGAAATCGAACGCCGGCAAAAGATCGAGCAGGATCTGCGCAATACTCACCTTGAACTGACGCAGGCGGCCAAGCTTGCTTCCGTCGGGCAGATGTCGGCGGTGGTCAGCCACGAATTGAACCAGCCGCTCACCGCGATCCGGTCCAATGCCGAAATGGCGCGCGAATATCTGGACCGGCATGACGAGGACAAGGCGATCGCCAAAATCTCGACCATCCTCGACATGTCCGACCGTATTGCGCGCCTGACCAAGCGCCTGCTCAATTTCTCGCGCCAGCCGCGCAGCGATTCCTACGTGATCGCGCTGTCCTTACCGCTGGAGGACGCCTTCGGCATCATGGAGCCGCGAATGCAGAAAGAAGATGCGACCTACGCGGTCAACATCGATGCGGACTTGTTAGTCATGGGTGGCCGCAACCGCCTGTCGCAGGTCTTCATCAACCTCGTTGCCAACGCTCTCGATGCTTGTGCATCGCATGACATACCCTGTCACGTCGATGTCCGATCGCAGCGGGTGGAGAACAGGATAGAAGTGCTGGTTTCCGACAACGGGCCGGGCATCTCGCAGGAACAGGAGGGGCGTATATTCGAAGCGTTCTTTTCGACCAAGCCGCGCGGCAAGGGGCTGGGCCTGGGCTTGTCTGTATCGGCCAAGATCATCTCGGAATTTGGCGGAGAATTGCTTTATCGGCGGGGCCAGAACGGGGGCTCCGTATTCGTAGTCGCGATGCCTGCGCTGACGCAGAAGGAACGGGTTTCATGAGCACACAGGCCGATGTGATCTTCGTCGATGACGACAAGGACGTGCGCGAGACGACGATCGAGAGCCTCTCGCTGGCCGGTCACGAGGTGACGGCATTTGCAAAGGCGGAACGCGCACTGGAGCGTATCTCTCGCGATTTCCGGGGTGTCATCGTGTCAGATATCCGCATGCCCGGCATGGATGGCATCCAATTTCTGCAGGCCATTCAGGAGATCGACGAGGCACTGCCCGTCATCCTCGTCACCGGGCATGGTGACGTTCCGCTTGCGGTTGCGGCCATGCAAAAGGGCGCGTTCGACTTTCTCGAGAAGCCGTTTTCCAACCAGGCCCTGCGAGAGCGCGTTTCGCGCGCGCTGCAATTTCGCAAGCTGCGGCTCGAAAATCGCGAACTGCGCGGTACGCTGAACGGAAGCGGGGACGCGATCGACCGGATGATGGTCGGCTCTTCGGACGTGATGCAACAGGCACGCGAACGGCTTCGCATGCTCGCGGCAACCGACCTCGATGTATTGTTGACCGGTGAAAGCGGGACCGGCAAGGATCTTGCCGCGCGGCTGCTCCACGACATGTCGGCGCGGGCAGGCCAGCCCTTCGTGGCTATCAATCTGGCAGTCCTGCCAGAGGAGAACATCGAACATCTGCTGTTCGGTCACGAGGCCGACGCTTTTCCAGGGGCCAGCCGGGCGCGTTACGGCAAGCTGGAACATGCGCGCGGCGGAACGCTGTACCTGGACGAGGTCGGATCGCTTTCCCCCGCCTTGCAGACGAAGCTGCTGAGACTGGTGGATACCCGCCGGTTCGAGCGGGTGGGCTCGAACGAGCCGATCGATCTTAATGCCCGCATCATAACTTCGACCAATCGCTCGCTTGCTGCCCTGGCGCAAGCCGGCGAATTTCGCGCCGACTTGATGTACCGCTTCGCCGTGGCGACGGTAGAGATGCCTGCCTTGCGGGACCATGC
This sequence comes from Aurantiacibacter zhengii, assembly GCF_003584125.1. Classification (GTDB taxonomy): domain Bacteria; phylum Pseudomonadota; class Alphaproteobacteria; order Sphingomonadales; family Sphingomonadaceae; genus Alteraurantiacibacter; species Alteraurantiacibacter zhengii. Next base: position 126,520 of record NZ_QXFL01000005.1, on the reverse strand, counting down.
GGAAGACGTTCCTATCCTGTTCCAGCATCTGCTGCGTATCACTTCAGCCCGGCACGGCATGGACGATTATCGTCGACCCTCGGCCGACTATCTCGGCGCTTTGGCCAAGCGGGATTGGCCCGGCAACGTGCGCGAACTTCGTAATCTGGCGGAGCTTTATCTGGTTGGCATCGAAGAACCAAACGACAGCGAAGGTGCCAGCGCGCCACGCGAAAGCCTGCATGCGCGCATGGAAGCGGCGGAACGCGACGCGATTGTCGATACCTTGATCCGTCATCGCGGGAACCTGAAGGCAAGCTACGAAGAGCTCGGCATCTCCCGCAAGACGCTTTACGAGAAAATGATTCGTCACAAGCTTAACCGCGTCGATTTCACGGACGAGACCGAGTGACTGCATGCCGTAAGTGCGGGCGTTACGCTTTCCGCCCTCGTCAACACACAGCTTGGGAAGCTGGCGTTACACAGAGACGAAAAACCAGGAAAAATTGCGAGTAAGGGTCTTCGTGCCGATTGCTCGTAAGCGTTTTCGCCTCTTCATGGGGAGCACGCATTGCGATGCGAAAGAAAAAAGCGATTGGGAGAATCTGAATGCGCAAATTCTACACCACGCCGATGGTCGGCCTCGCCGCACTCGCGCTTACCGCCTGCGGCGTTTCCTCGAACGGCGATGCCAACTCGCCCTCCGGCAGTGCAGAAGGCGAGCAGGTTGCCAACAATGACGGTTGCGATCCGGGCGAGCAGGTTATCAAGTTCAGCCACGTCACCAACTCCGACAAGCACCCCAAGGGTATTGCCGCCAGCTTGCTGCAGGAGCGGGTCAACACCGAGATGGACGGTCGGATGTGCATGGAAGTCTTCCCGAACTCCATGCTGTATGACGACGACAAGGTGCTGGAGGCGATGCTGCTGGGCGACGTGCAGATGGCCGCGCCTTCCCTGTCCAAGTTCGAGAATTACACCACCAGGCTTCGCATCTTCAATTTTCCCTTCCTCTTCGACGATATCGATGCGGTCGACCGTTTCCAGGCTTCTTCCGCCGGGCAATCACTGCTGGATTCGATGAAGGACAAGGGATTGCAGGGCCTGTCGTTCTGGCATTCCGGCATGAAGCAGCTTTCCGCCGATCGCCCCCTGCTGGAGCCAGCCGACGCACGCGGCCTCAAATTCCGGGTCGAAAATTCTGACGTGCTCGTCGCAGTGTTCGATCAGCTTGGAGCCAATCCGCAGAAGATGTCCTTCAGCGAGGTCTATGGCGCGCTGCAGACCGGTGTTGTCGACGGGCAGGAAAACAGCTGGTCCAACATCTACGGCCAGAAATTCTACGAGGTTCAGGACGGGATCACCAACACCGATCACGGCGTGCTCGATTACATGGTCGTCACCAGCTCTCGCTGGTGGAATGGCCTTGAAGAAGAGAACCGCCGCGATCTAGCGCGGATCGTGGGCGAGGTCACTACCGAGCGTAACGATGCCGTGACCCAGCTTGAAGAAGAAGCCCGGCAGGCTGTTGCGGATGCGGGTACCGAAATCCGCGAACTGACGCCGGAACAGCGCGAGCAATGGGTGAATGCGCTGCGTCCCGTTTGGCAGCGTTTCACCCCCGATGTCGGGGCAGACACGCTTCGCGCAGCGCAGGCTGCGAACCAGAGCTGATCGGTCCGCCGGTCCCTTGCAGAAATCGGGAACAGCCGGGGCGAGCAATATCTTCGCCGCCCCGGCCCCACGCAAGGCCCGTTTCCCGACGAGAGGATGATGTCCGATGTTTTATGAAATGGGTGAATCGCCAAGCCTGATCGGCCGCATCGAGCGTCTGTTCATCGCGGTGGTCCTGGGTCTGATGACGATGATCACCTTTGCCAACGTGATCGCCAGGTACGTGTTCAACTCCAATGTGCTGTGGGCCGTGGAGGCCACCGTCTATCTGTTCGCCTGGCTGGTGCTGATCGGGGCTGCGCACTGCGTTGCCATCACAGCCCACCTGGGTGTGGATGCCGCGGTCAATCTGCTGGGCAATACCGGCAAACGCATCGCCGCCCTGTTCGCGGTTGCCGCCTGCCTTGCATACACGATCCTGCTCCTGATCGGTTCGTGGAATTACTGGTATCCCTTCGTGACCGATCTGTCGTTCCTTACGACAGAAGACGTTCCGATGATGCCCGGCTTCGGCTGGCTTGCCTTCATGAACGGCGGCGAACCTTACGAGAAGCTGCCGCGCTTCATCCCGTATTTCGTGCTTCCCCTGTCGATGGTGCTGCTCACCATCCGGTGGACGATCTCGGCCATCGAGATCCTCCAGGGCAAGCGCACTTCGGTAATCGCCAGCCACGAAGTCGTCGAAGAACTCGAAGACCGTGATGCGCATGTCGAAGACACCGCAGTCTCGGCCAAGGAGACTACCAATGGCTGAAGTCCTTATCCTGTTCGCCATGGTCATCGCCCTGCTGGTGCTGGGTGCGCCGGTGGGCATCTCGATCGGCCTGAGCTCGATCGTCTTCCTGCTGATCTATTCCGATGGTTCGCTTACCTCTGTTGCCAACACGCTGTTCGATGCGTTTCACGGGCATTACACTTTGCTGGCCATCCCGTTCTTCATCCTCGCCGCGGCCTTCATGTCGACAGGCGGTGTGGCGCAGCGCATCATCCGCTTTGCTGTCGCCTGCGTCGGTCATTTGCCTGGTGGCCTTGCTATTGCGGGCGTGTTTGCCTGCATGCTGTTTGCTGCCCTCTCCGGCTCATCCCCTGCCACAGTGGTTGCCGTTGGCTCCATCGTGATCGCGGGCATGACGCAGGTTGGCTACCCCAAGGAATTCGGGGCCGGCGTGGTGTGTAACGCCGGCACGCTCGGTATCTTGCTGCCGCCGTCTATCGTGATGGTGGTCTATGCCGCCACAGTCGATGTGTCGGTGGGCCGCATGTTCCTGGCGGGTGTCATCCCCGGCATCATCGCTGGCGGCATGCTGATGGTCGCGATTTACGCCTATGCCCGCTGGAAGAAGCTGGCGCGGGGTCAATGGGCCGGCTGGCGCGAGATCGGCAAATCGGGCGCGGATGCGTTCTGGGGCCTGATGCTGGTTGTGGTGGTGCTGGGCGGCATCTGGGGCGGCGTGTTCACCCCGACAGAGGCCGCTGCGATGGCCGCCGTCTACGCCTTCGTGGTCGCCAACTTCATTTACCGGGACATGGGGCCGCTGAAAGCGCAGAGCCGTGAAGGACAGCCGGTGATGCTGACGGAGAAGTCTGTCGATACCGGTATCCTTGCCATGAGCGGCGGAGCCGCGGTGCTTGGCGGCAACGACCCTGCCACGGGAAGGGGCGCAGCCCGCGCCGATGATCCGTCGCGCCCGGTCTCCCTTCTTCGCAAGCCGCAAGCGCTTTTCACCGCGTGGTTCCACAAGGACACGCAGGAAGTGCTCTATGATGCGGGCAAGATTACGATCACGCTGATGTTTATCATCGCCAATGCGCTGATCCTGAAGCACGTGCTGACCGAAGAACAGCTGCCGCAGCACATCACGCAGGCCATGCTGGCCTGGGGTCTCGGGCCGGTGATGTTCCTGGTGGTGGTGAACCTGATCCTGCTTATCGGCGGCCAGTTCATGGAGCCATCCGGCCTGATCGTTATCGTCGCGCCGCTCGTGTTTCCGATTGCCATGCAGCTGGGTATCGATCCCATCCACCTGGGCATCATCATGGTGGTGAACATGGAGATCGGAATGATCACACCACCTGTCGGGCTGAACCTGTTCGTCACCTCCGGAGTCGCGAATATGTCGATGCTGGCCGTGGTGAAGGCCGCGTTGCCGTGGCTGGGCGTGCTGGTGATCTTCCTGATTATGGTTACTTACATCCCGAGCATCTCGACCTGGCTGCCGACCATGATGATGGGTCCGGAAACCGTCATACGCTAACTCGGCCGCAAGTTCGGCCAGCGGACCGGGGGCGTCCCTCCCCTTTCTCCCGCCCCCGGTCCGCTTTTTGTACAATGGATAACAGGTCGATGTACCAACCAAGGCAGAACCCGACCCGATTGGACGCCAAGGCGATCCTGTCCGATCCCCTGCGGAACAAGGGCACGGCCTTTACCGACGAAGAACGCGACCGGCTGGGACTACACGGCCTGCTGCCGAGCCATGTGTCGACAATGGACGGCCAGATCGAACGGCGCATCGCCGTCCTTCGCGCGTTTTCGACCCCGTTCGAGAAATACGCTTTCCTGCGCGACCTGCAGGATACCAACGAAACGCTCTTCTATGCGCTGCTGGCGCGCCACCGCTCCGAACTGCTGCCGCTCGTCTACACGCCCACCGTGGGTGAGGCATGCGTGCGTTTCAGCGAGATATATCGCAGGGCCCGCGGCCTGTTCCTCTCGTATCCGCTGAAAGGACGCCTGAAGCAAATTCTGGCCGATCTGCCGTTCGACGAGGTCCAGGTGATCTGCGCGACGGATGGAGAGCGCATCCTCGGCCTTGGCGATCAGGGTGCAGGCGGCATGGGCATTCCGATCGGGAAACTGTCGCTCTACACCGATTGCGCAGGCATCGATCCCGCGCGTACCATGCCGATCCTGCTGGATACCGGCACGGATAATGAAGCGCTGCTCGGTAATCCGCTTTACGTCGGATGGCGGCACCGCCGCGTGCGCGGATCCGAATACGATGACTTCATCGAGGAGTTCGTGGAGGCTGTTCGCGAACGCTGGCCGCATGCCATGCTGCAGTGGGAGGACTTTGCCGGCCCTAACGCGGTTTCGCTGCTAGACCGCTATCGGCACCGCCTGCCTTCCTTCAACGATGACATACAGGGCACTGCCGCCACGGCTCTCGCTGCAATTTTAGCCGCGGAGCGGCTGGCCGGGATTGATCTTGCCGAGCGTAATATTTTGCTGTTCGGCGCAGGTGCCGCAGGGTGCGGCATAGCCGGACTGATACTCGGCGAGCTGGAGCGCCGGGGCCTGTCTCGCGAAGGTGCCCTGGATCGCCTCTATGCTGTCGACCGCGATGGCCTCCTGATCGAAAACGTCAACGTGACCACCTTGAACCAGGCTTTGTTTGCCAGGCCGCAATCGGAAGCAGACGACTGGTTGGCTTCAGGCCAGGCACCATCCCTGATCGAGGCGATCCAGCGCGCGCAGCCTGCCGTGCTTATCGGTACTTCCGGTCAGTTCGCAGCTTTCGACAGGCCTGTTGTCGAGGCCATGGCGAAGCATAATGACCGCCCCATTATCCTGCCTCTTTCCAACCCGGCGATCCGCGCCGAAGCGAGCGCGGCTGACGTACAGGCTTGGTCGGACGGACGCGCCATCATCGGCACCGGCAGTCCCTCGCAGGGGCGCGATGGCACCGTCACGCAGGTCAACAACGTCTATATCTTCCCCGGGATCGGGCTGGGGGCGCTGGTATCGGGCGCGCAAACCATCACCGATGCCATGTTCGCCGAAGCGGCCGAGTGCCTGGCTTCGCTATCCCTGCACGATGATGGAGGCGCCCTTTTCCCACCGACGGACCGCCTGGCCGAAGTCGCCGACACCATAGCGCTCGCCGTATGCCACGTCGCAGAGCGCGATCTTGGAGCACTTGCGCCTTTGGACGGTTGGGAAAAAGCTATCGCCAGGCACCGCTGGGCTCCGGCTTATCGCGATTTGTTACCTGGCTGACATATCGAAAAGGAAAGACTGTTCCGCTGGTAATGGTAGTTTCGGCTGCGGCGCGGCGCAGTACATGACCGGCAAGCTTTGAATATGTTGCGGCCAACGCGTCAAACGATGCTAATCACATGGTTGCGTCTTCATTGGCACGCCATCGTCTTGGCGCAGCGGCGCATGGGTACTCCCGGCACAACGGTGAACGCCCCCACGCGGCAACCGGGCCATAGCGCCCCAGCCTAATTGCTATTGCTGTGAAAAAGTGCGGCGAGGGCACTCATCCATGGACGAGCTGCCCATCTTTGATCGGAAGTGGTGCCGCTTACAGGACTCGAACCTGTGACCCCATCATTACGAATGATGTGCTCTACCAACTGAGCTAAAGCGGCCTTCCAGCGCCCCTTAGTGCCACGATTGCCATCGGGCAACGCGGAAATGCAGGGAAGTGGAGGCCCGAGCCGGAATCGAACCGGCGTGCAAGGATTTGCAGTCCTCTGCGTAACCACTCCGCCATCGGGCCGGAGCGCGGGCAAGTAGCGAACCGGATGCGCAAGTGCAATGCTTTCTTGGGGCTTTCTTGGGGCTTTCTTGGGCGAATTGGGCGCGGATACTTTTTTGCGCGAATACCCCGGTCACGGCCAACTTGGTAACTTTCTGCTAAACAGCTCTCGCCTAGGGTAGGGGCTCAGGCGAAAGGGCAGCTTCCAGATGAAAGCAGGATTGATGGACCGCGACAATGCCGATGTCGTGCGCGTGAAGGTTCGCGCGAAGACGGGGGGCTCCATCGACTTGCAGGTTCTGGATATTTCCGCGGGCGGTTGCATGGTCGATTTCCACGGATCGGCCGCTCGTCCCGGGGAACGCGTGCTGGTCACTCTGCCAGGCCTTTCTGCCCTGCCGGGCGAACTGGTCTGGGCCGAAGATGGCCGCGCGGGGATCGCTTTCGAGGCGCCGCTTCATGAAACCGTTCTCGACCGGTTCAAGAGCATGCTGAACTGCTAGCCCGGCAGCGGTGGTTCAGGCGTCCTGTTTGGCCCAGCCGGGTTCGTAGAGGTAGCGATCAAGCTTGCCAGGCTGCGCTGCCTTACCCTTCAGCATCAAGGATCCTGGATCGGCCAGTCGGTAGCCGCCTTCCGGCGCCGTTGCCACCAGCGCCTCGCAGCCTGCGAGTGCCAGCTTTGCCCGTAAGCGCGAGACATGCACTTCCACGCTGTTCGTTTCCGGCTCATGGAGCATGCGCCAGACATCTTCGATAAGCTGCTTTGGGGTGACGCGTTCGCCCGGCGTTTCGGTCAGCCGCCAGAGAAGAGCGAACTCGGGCGGATGCAGTCCGAGCCAGCGCGTGCCATGCCGTGCATCGCGGTGAAGCAGGTCCAGCGAAAGCGGCTCGATGTGGCAGCGGCGGCGCATCATGTCGAACACCTGGGTCATACGCTGCGCGCGGGCTTCCAGTTCGTGCAGTCCCGTGGTGGCCGGCAACGCGTCGGCGCAGCCCAGCGAGAGCAATTTTGCCTGTTCGGAGGATCCTTCCACACCCAGCATCATGACACACCGCACAAGCAGGTCGTCTGTGGCCAGTGCCCGACGCACCGACGGTGCAAGTGCGCGCCCGACGTAAAGCAGCACGTGGCGACACCCTGTCCTGCCGTCATCGTTACCGTGGCACAGGGTCCAGCCACGCCGGCGCAGGTCCAATTCTGCAGGAGGCACCCGGTTGCGGGCTATCCAGCCGAAAATAGCCATTGTCGCTCCGTGTCAGCTTCCGCCAAGGCGACGCAGCAGCATCTTTCCGTCGGCGCAACTACGCAATCGGTCTTAGGAGACGCGTTTATCGCCGGACGTTGATGACGACTTAGGAGCCGGAGGTGTTGACGCCCATTTCCTGGAAGTAGCGCTTCACGTTGCGGGCAGCCTGCCGCAGCCGCTGTTCATTCTCGACCATGGCGATGCGCACGTAGCCTTCGCCGTCCTCGCCATAGCCCACGCCCGGCGCCACGGCCACTTCGGCCTTTGTGAGCAGTTGCTTGGAAAATTCCAGGCTGCCCATCTCCTTCAGGGCCGGTGGCAGCGGTGCCCAGGCGAACATGCTGGCGGGCGGCGGCGGAATTTCCCATCCGGCGCGGCCGAAGGCTTCCACCATCACGTCGCGCCGCTTGTGATACATCTCGCGGTTTGTCTCGACGAAGTCCTGCGGCCCGTTCAGCGCGGCACAGGCAGCGGCCTGGATGGGGGTGAAGGCACCGTAGTCGATATAGCTCTTCACGCGGGCGAGGGCGGAGATCAGCGTCTGGTTGCCCACGGCAAAGCCGATCCGCCAGCCAGCCATGCCGAATGTCTTCGATAGGCTGGTGAATTCCACTGCCACGTCCTTCGCGCCGGGAACCTGCAAGATGGAGGGGGTCGGCTTACCGTCGTAATAGAGTTCCGAATAGGCGAGGTCGGAGAGGATCCAAACCTTGTGGAACTTGGCCCAGTCGACCAGCTTCTTGTAGAAATCGAGGTCCACTACCTCCGCCGTCGGGTTGGAGGGGAAGTTGACCACGAGTATGGTCGGGCGCGGTACGGTGAAGTTCACCGCTGCTTCCAGCGCTTCCCAGTATTTTTCATCCGGCGTGGTCGGCACCGAGCGGATCGAGGCGCCCGCGATGATGAAACCGAAGGTGTGGATCGGGTAGCTGGGATTGGGCGCCAGGATCGTATCGCCGGGCGCGGTAATCGCGGTGGCCAGGCTAGCAAGGCCTTCCTTGGAGCCGAGCGTCACGACCACCTCGTTGTCGGGATCGAGATCGACGCCGAACCGGCGTTCGTAATAATTTGCCTGCGCCTTGCGCAGACCGGGAATACCCTTGGACTGGGAATAGCCGTGCGCATCGGGGTTCTGCGCCACTTCACACAGCTTGTCGATCACGTGCTTGGGCGGCGGCTGGTCCGGGTTGCCCATGCCTAGGTCGATGATGTCGCGCCCCTCCGCACGCGCGGCCGCTCGCATCGCATTGACTTCAGCGATGACATAGGGCGGGAGGCGCTTCATGCGGTAGAATTGCTGGTCCATCGTATCCTTCTCTTCGGGGCCGTTGTGCGGCCTATCTGGCGTAAAGGGGGGGCGAGCGCAACGCAGCAAAGCGCCTTGCATTGCAATAGGGGCCGGTTTGCCTCCCATTTGCAGTATTTGCATCTATAAGAGCTTTGTCATGACCAAAGATCCCCAAAACGGCACCGAAGCCGCCGACATCTTCACCGAAATGCTGCGAATGCAGGGCGAAGCGGCCCGCCAGATGATGCAGACGTTTGCTCCCGGTGCAGCCGAATCACTGCCGGATGACACCGCGATCGACGCGATGGGGCGGGCGATGATGGAATTTCAGGAAACGTGGCTGCAGTTCTGCCTGCCAAAGGAAGAGCGCGCTGCGCCCCTGCTGACCGAACCGGCGAGCTGGATGGACGCGCTGCGCAAATGGTCTGCCGCCAACCCGCTGCTGGATGCCGAGGCGCAGCAGAAGCTGTGGTCCGACGGGCTGCAACTGTGGCACGATGTCCTTTCTCAATACTCCGGTGGCGGGGAAATTGGCGAGGGCGCCCAGCTGCCATACAGGGATCGCCGGTTTGCCGACCCTGCCTGGCGCGAACAGCCCGTCTTCGCCCTGATACATCAGACTTACCTGCTGTTTGCCGAACGGCTTTCACAGGGCGTGGATTCAGCCGAGGGCCTTTCTGCCGAAGACCGGGAGAACCTGCGTTTTGCCACCAAGGGCGTGCTGGATGCGATGAGCCCGGCCAACTACCCGCTGATGAACCCCGTCGTGCTGGAACGCACGATGGAAACCAACGGGGAGAACCTGGTGCGCGGGCTGGAGCGGCTGACGCACGATCTGGAAAAGGGTCAGCTGACCCACACCGATACCAGCAAGTTCGTCCTGGGCGAGAATATCGCCAATACGCCGGGCAAGGTGATCTACGAGAGCGAACTATTCCAGATCATCCACTACACGCCGACCACAGACGAGGTGCTTGAAACCCCGCTGCTGATCTTCCCGCCCTGGATCAACCGGTTTTACATCCTGGATCTGAGCGAGAAGAAGAGCTTCGTGCGCTGGGCGCTGGACCAGGGGATCTCCGTGCTGATGGTAAGCTGGAAATCGGCCGACGACAGCCTCGCCCATATCGACTGGGACGACTACATCCTGGCGCAGATCGAAGCGATCGACTTCGTGCGGGAGCGGCTGGACGTGCCCAGCGTGCACACCATCGGCTATTGCGTGGCGGGCACTACCTTGGCGGCGACGCTCGCGGTGCTGGGGCGGCGGGGCGAAGGTGACAAAGTGAAGAGCGCCACCTTCTTCACCGCGCAGGTGGATTTCGAACACGCGGGCGAGCTCAAGCTGTTCATCGACGAGGGCAAACTGGAATTTATCCGGCAGGCCAGCAAGGGCGGTTTCCTCGACGGGCGCTACCTCGCGGCGACCTTCAACATGCTGCGTGGCAGCGACCTGATCTGGAATTACGTGGTCAATCACTACCTGCTGGGGGAGGATTATCCGGCTTTCGACCTGCTTTACTGGAACGGCGATGTCACCAACCTGCCGGCGAAGTGGCATGCGGCCTACCTGCGCGATCTCTATCGCGACAACCTGCTGGTGGAACCCGATGCGCTGGGCGCGGACGGCACCAGCATCGATCTTCGGCTGGTTGCCTGCCCCACCTATATCCAGGCCGGGCGGGAGGATCACATCGCTCCGCCCGAAAGCGTATTCCAGGCGCTGGAGCATTTCTCCGGCCCGAACCGGTTCGTGCTGGCGGGCAGCGGACACATCGCCGGCGTGGTCAATCCCCCGTCCGCGAATAAGTACCAGCATTGGACCAATGAAGGTGACTTTTCGTCGCTGGAGGAATTCGTCGCGGGAGCGACAGAGCATCCGGGCAGCTGGTGGCCAGACTGGGCGGGGTGGCTGGATGCGCTGGACGGCGCGAAGGTGAAGGCTACGGGACGGCGGAAGCCGGGCAACCGGTCCAATCCGGCACTGGAGGACGCACCGGGCAGCTATGTAAAAACGCGCTAGCCTCGATCAAGCCTTTAGGAAATCGCGGTTTTCCGCCATGGTGCAGTGCAACATTTCTCCTTGACTTCGTATCTGCGCGACCTTATTTGTGCAGTGCAACAAGAGGGCGTGAATAGTCACGGCCTCTCGCTCATACGAAGAAACGCAAGCGAGGAAACATGGCAGAGTCAACGTCCAAGACCGACGACCGTGCCGACACGGCTACCGCCGCTGCCGAACCGGCAAAGTCGGAAGTGAAAGCCGAAGAAACCAAGGTCGAGGAAAAGACCGCTCCGGCCGCCGACAAGGCGCCGGCGAAGAAGGCCTCCTCTGCCAAGAAAGCTCCGGCCGCTGCCAAGAAGGCAGCACCGAAGAAAGCAGCCGCCAAGAAGGTCGCTGCCAAGAAAGCTGCACCGGCCAAGAAGCCGGTGGCGAAAAAGACCCCCGCTCCCAAGGCAAGCAAGGCTTCGGCCCCGGCCGCCAAGAGCGCCAAGGCCGAACCCAGTGTTAACCAGCTCAAGGAAAAAATCATGGCAACCGCAAATTTTGACTACTCCAAGCAGATCACCGAATCGATGACCGAAGCGGTCAGCGAAATGCAGGCCCGCACCCAGGCGGCCTACGACAAGAGCACCGAAGCGATGGGCGAAATGACCGATTTCGCCAAGGGTAATGTCGAAGCCGTGGTCGAGACCGGCAAGGTTTTCGCCGAAAGCATGCAGGGCATGGGCAAGACCCTCGCCGATGAGGCGAAGACGGCTTACGAACTCGCCACTGCCGACATCAAGGACATGGCCAGCATCAAGAGCCCGACCGAGCTGTTCCAGCTGCAGGGCAAGATCATGCGTCGCAACTTCGACGCGATGGTATCGATGACCTCGAAGACGACCGATGCCACCATGAAGATGGCCAACGATGTCGCCGCTCCGCTGTCGGCCCGTGTGAACGTGGCCGCGGAAAAGATGACGAAGGTCGCCTAAGCGCCTTCATAGTTCTGGTCGTCCACTCTCCTCCTCTCCCAGGACGATCGGTTGACGGGCCGGACAGCTTTGGCTGTCCGGCCCGAATGCTGTCAGCCCTACAGTCCGGCAGCTGGACCAAATTCTGCAAGAGCGGTCTTGCAGCCAGCCCATTCGATACGATATTCGCCTTCGAAATGATGCAATCCGATCCCTTCTCGGCCCCCCAAGGTTGGACCGTCGTCGCTGCCGATGAGGGCGGCGACGATGCCGACGCGGGCGATGGCCAGGGGCAGGTCGGCATTGCTACCAAGACCCGCGCCAAGCCGAAAAAGCCCAGCCAGTACAAGGTGCTGATGCTGAACGACGATTACACCCCGATGGAATTCGTGGTGATGGTGCTGAAGCGTTTCTTCCGCATGGATATGGAACAGGCCACGCGGGTGATGCTGCACGTTCACCAGCGCGGCGTGGGCGTGTGCGGCATATTCCCCTACGAAGTGGCCGAGACCAAAGTGAACCAGGTGATGGATTTCGCCCGCGAGAACCAGCACCCGCTCCAGTGCACGCTGGAAAAGGCCTGAGGCGGGCTTTTGGCCGTAACATCAGGGCATGACCCGGCCCGGTTTTGTCGCTAAGGCCCGGAAACCCTAACCCTTCCGCCCGATCCATCCACAGCGTCAGACTGGCTCCGTGTCCCGCTTCATCACTGCAACAGACCGCTACATCTTCCGGCTCGTGATCGTGCCGATGATCGGCGTGTTCGTGCTGGCGGCCAGCCTTTTGCTGCTGGAAAAGATGCTGCGCCTGTTCGATTTCGTCAGCGTGGAAGGCGGGCCGATCAGCATCGTTTTCGAGATGCTGCTGAACCTCGTTCCCGAATATGCCGGTCTCGCCATTCCGCTGGGGCTGATGCTGGGCATCCTGTTCGCCTTTCGAAAGCTGGCCATCTCCAGCGAGCTGGACGTGATGCGCGCCGTGGGATGGTCCTACACCCGGCTGCTGCGGGTGCCGTTCCTCATCACGCTTGCGCTGGTGGCGCTGAATTTCGCCATCGTCGGGTTCATCCAGCCGCAGGCGCGCTTCGCCTATGAAGAGATGGAATTCGAACTGCGCTCCGGCGCGCTGGGCGCCTCGATCAAGGTCGGCGAATTCAACACGATCGAGGATCGCATGGCGCTGAGGATCGAGGCCAGCGAGGACGAGGGGCGCCAGCTGATGGGCATTTTCGCCCGCGTCGCGGACGATTCCGGACAGGTCCTCTCGATCTCCGCGCGCGAGGGGCGCTTCCTCGCCAACCGCGAGGATCGCAACACCATCATCCTGCGGCTGGTGGATGGCGTGATCGTCCACAATGTCGCCGACGGCAGTCCCCGCGTCCTCAGCTTCAGCCAGCACGACCTTCCGATAGACCTGCCCGCAATCGAGCAGTTCCGCGACCGCGGCGAGGATGAACGCGAATATGTCCTGCCCGAACTGCTGGAGATCGGCTGGAACCCCGAGAGCACGACCGAAGAACGCGTCGGCAGCCAGGCCAATTTCAATTACCGCATGGTCGAGGTGGTGATGATGCTGATGCTGCCGTTCCTGGCGGTGGCGCTGGCCGTGCCGCCCAAACGCAGCACGTCGGCGCTGGGCGTGTTTCTCTCCATTGTCATCGTGGTCGCCTATCACAAGATCAACCAATACGGCTCCGAAGTGGCGGAGATCGGACGGATCGATCCGTTCCTGGCGTTATGGGGGCCGTTTGCGGTGCTGTTCGCCGTGATCGCGTGGATGTATTATCAGGTCGCCTTCGTGCCGGGTGGACAGGCCATCGGCTTCCTCGAAAGCTTCTGGTCGAAGATTGCGCGCCGCCTGAGGAAACTGATCGGGCGTGACAAGCTGCGCGGCCTGGTGCCCGACGAAGACCTGCACACGCACGAGCAAGAGGAATTGCAGCGGCGGGAGGGCCTGCCCGGTGCTGCTTGATTTCTTCCCCTCGCGAACGCTGACGATCTACCTGGCGAAGATGTTCGCCGTGCGCATCGTGGCCGTATTGGCCATGCTTGTTCTGGTGCTGCTGGCGCTGGACATGCTGGGCAAGACAGGAGACATCCTGGCCGTTCCCGGCAACGGCGATGCCGAGGTCTGGCTTTATGCCTCCCTGCGCGCGCCGCAGCTGGTGGCGCGATTCCTGCCCTATTCGGTGTTGTTGGCCACGATCATCACGCTGGCCGGGCTGAACCAGAATTCCGAAGTCATATCGATGAAGGCGGCAGGGCTTTCCGCCCACCAGATTTTGGCTCCTCTGCTGCTGATCGGCCTGGTGGTGGCGGCCATCTCGTTCGCCTTCAACGAACGTATCGTCACGCGTGCCACGGCCACGCTGAAGGTGTGGGAGGACGTGGAATACGCCGCCATCCCGCAGGACCGGGAAGCGCGCAGCAACGTCTATTTCAACGATGGCAACGACGTGCTGATGGGGGCGACCCTGTCCGGCCGCGGCGCGGAAACGACGCTGACCGACGTGATGTTCTACGAACGCGACGACGGCGGTATGATAACCCGCCAGATCAGCGCGGAGCGGGCAACCTTCGCCTCTCCCGGCTGGCGGATGGAGGACGCATCGGCTTTCAACGTCGCCAGCGCGCAGACCCAGCAACTTGGCAGCGTGGTTGTCGCGCCCGGTGTCGAGATCGCCCAGATTGAACTGCGCCGCGTCGATCCCGACGCGCAGGGGCTGGCCGAACTTTCCGAAAGTATCGAGGCGCTGCAGGGCGCTGGTCGCCGCACCGGCGAGCTGGAAGCCAAGTGGTGGCACAAGATTTCCGGCCCCCTGTCCGCCGTGCTGATGCCGCTGCTGGGCGCGGTGGCAGGTTTCGGGCTTGCCAGATCCGGCCAGCTGTTCGCCCGCGCGGTGATTGGCATGGCGCTGGGCTTCGCCTATTTCGTGGTCGATAACGCTGCGCTCGCCATGGGCAGTTTTGGCGGATACCCGCCGCTGCTGGCGGCCTGGGCACCGTTTTTCCTGTTCATGCTGGTGGGCGAAACGGTGCTGGTGCGTACGGAAGAGTGACCGCGCCCGAATGGTCCCTTCGCCTGGCACGCCCCGGAGATGCCGAGCAGTTCTCCGAGGTGGAAGAAGACGCTGCCCGGCTGCTTGCCGAAGAGCCCTCGCTGGCGGGCATCGCCATGCCGCCGTCACGCTCTGCGGCGGAATATCGCGCTATCATCGCCCAACGCCAGAGCCTGTCGGCCACTTTTGACGAGAATGTGATCGGCTTTGCCGCCGCCCGTCCGGCTGGGCGTGAACTGCATCTTCACGAACTCAGCGTTGCCCGCGCGTTTCAGCGGCGCCGCATCGGCTCCACGCTATTGCGAGCGTTGAAGATCGACGCTGCCAATGCCGGCTTTGCCGCGATTACGCTGCACACCTTTCGCGACATCGCCTGGAATGCGCCGTTTTACGCGGGCCATGGCTTCACCGTGGTAGAGGATGTGGCAGATCACGCGCGCCTTTCCGCCGGACTGGAAGCAGCAATTGAGGCCGGGCTTCCGGGGGAGCGCCGCTGTGCCATGATCTGCCCGCTGAACAGATAGCGAGGGAAAGGCGTGTGGAACCGCTGCGATTTACGCTGCGTTGATGGCAGGAACGCACCAAGGAGCATCCCTCATGAAAGCTATCAAGTTTGCCGCCCTTCCGCTCGCCGCTGCCATGGCTTTGGCAGCCTGCGCCGATGCCGAGCCCGAAGTGTCCGAAGATCCCACCGCCGAGACCGTGCTCGACGTGACATCCGATACGCCGGAATCGGTTCAGGAATACAATGCCGAGGCGGCCGACAGTGAAGCGGGCATGACGGACGATACGATGGACGAGACCGGCACCATGGAAGATACCGAAGAGACGCCTGACACGATGGAATAGGCAAAGTTCGCCGGTTTCGACCGGCGCACCTGCCGCCGGTCAGGCCCCGCGCCGTCCCATGGTGCTGCGGGCGATCCGGTTCACCAGCGGGATCATGCCGGGATGGCTGGCCTCGGCAAAGGTCGAGGTGTCGCCAAGCTTGGCCGAGATGCGCTTATGCGCCTCGTGCAGCGAGTGATAGGGCATGGACGGGATGAGGTGGTGCAGCGCGTGATAGCGCAGCCCCACTGGCGCCCACACGCCCGCCACGAAGCTGGGCACGTTCACGCTGTCGAGATACTGCGCGGTCACGGTCATGGCCTCTCCGTCGTTCTCCCACAGATGGGCGACCAGTGTGCGCAGCTGGTTGAACACGGCCACGGCGGCGGTGACGGCAGCGGCAATCAGCAGCGGACGCCAGCCCAGCCAGAACGGCGTGGTGATGAGGAACATGGCCCACGCGCTTGCGCCTACCTGCTGGAACAGGAACCAGCCGCGCTCCTTCGCTTCCGGCGGACGGCGGCGGAATGCGGGGTTGATCGAAAGCGAGGACAGCCGTTCCCACGCGAAGCGGCGCAGCGGCGGCACGATCAGTCCGAGCGGCGCGAGAATGCCCCAGCGTACGATGAGCGCAATGGGGGCAAGCGCCGCGATCAGGACGAACAGCGGCAGGCTCCACGGTTTCATCAGTGCAAGCGGCATGTATTCGGGATCTTCGACGGTGCCGTACTTCGTGCGCGCGTGATGCAGCGTGTGAACGCTTTCGTACATCAGGCTGGGCGTAAGCAGCGGAATGCCCACCAGCAGGTTCCAGCCTGTGCGAAAACCCGGCAGGGCATCGCGATGCAGGTGGCTGATCTCGTGAATGAACAGCAAGGCGCGGTAGAGCGCGAAAACCGAGACGATTCCCAGCGCCACGGCAAGCCAGGTGCTTTCCACCAGGATCGCCCCCGCCAGCGTCGCGTAGCCGAGCAGGGCGGACACAATCATGTCGGGCCAGTAGATTTCCGGGCGTGCGGTGTTGAGGTCGCGCGTCAGTTCTGCCGCGGCACGCAGCATCGTCTTGTCATCGGGAATCTGGGCGTGAACGCGTCTGCGCTGCGCGGGGCCAGCGGCGCTTTCGTGCTCGGGAATGTTACTCGTCGCGTCCATGGGGCGGCTCTATAATGCAATCTGTCGAAAAGTGCGATGCGCGGGCCAATATGTCGGCGCGCTTGACATGGCCTTGATGCATATCAAGAGCGAACACGATATGAACGAAAGGCCAAGTGTGTGAGCCAGCAGATAGATATTGCCCCGGTTTCCGGCAAGGGCGACCTCGACGCATTCATAGAAATTGCCTTCGAGCTGAACAAGGACGATCCTAACTGGGTTCCGCCGCTGCGCATGGAAGTGCGCGAACTGCTGAACGAAAAGAAGAACCCTTTTTTCGAGCACGCCAAGGTACAACTGTTCCTCGCACGCCGCGCGGGCAAGGTGGTGGGCCGGATTTCCTCCCACTACGATGAGCTCGCGCTGGCCCAGCCGCCCGAGCAGGGCAGCGGGCCGGGAACCGGCAACTGGGGCCTGATGGAGGCTGCGGACGAACAGGTGATGGCCGCGCTGATCGCGCGCGCGGAAGACTGGCTGCGCGAACAGGGCATGACCCGCGTTCTCGCGCCGTTTAGCCTCTCCGTGTGGGACGAGCCGGGTCTGCTGGTGGAAGGTCACGATCATCAGCCGATGATCATGATGGGCCATCACAATGCCGCCTATCAGGGCTGGGTGGAGGCGCAGGGCTATACCGTGGCGAAGCGCCTGCTGACTTACGATCTGCAAATCCACGCCGGTTTCCCGCCGCTGATCGATCGCATCGTGGCATCGGGAGAGAAATCCAGCCGCATCCACGTGCGCATGGTCGACACCAAGAACTTCGAGGCGGACGCGGCCATCTGCATGGATATCCTGAACGCCGCGTGGTCCAACAACTGGGGCTATGTTCCGTTTACGGAGAAAGAAAAGGTCTACGCCTCCAACAAGCTGAAGCCGCTGACCAAGCAGGGCGCGAACATGATCGCCTTCGTGGATGGAGAGCCGGCCGCCTTCATGCTCGCGTGGCCGGACATCAACCAGAAGCTTGTCGATTACGACGGCAAGCTGCTGCCGTTCAACTGGCTGAAGCTGCTGTGGTGGCTGCGCAATCCGGATTCGCTCAACTGGCGTGTGCCGCTTATGGGCGTGATCCCCAAGTATCAGAACAGCCGCATGGCCAGCCAGCTGGCTTTCATGATGATCGAATATATCCGCCGCTATTCCGTCGGCCGCTTCGATGCAGAACGTGGCGAGATCGGCTGGATCCTGGAGGACAACCAGGGGATGAAGGCAATTGCCGATGCCATCGGGGCGAAGGTGAACCGGGTTTACAATCTCTACAGCAAGACCCTCTGACCATTTAGGTTTGTTGGCGGGGAACTTGGTGGCGCGCACCGGCGTTGGCTTGGCAGGCTAACACCTTCCAATGCCCACACTGTCCCCCTTCGGAGTCCGATGAGCAAGACTGCTGTTTCCAAGGCCGGCTCCGGCAAGAATGGCAAGCTGCCAAAGCTTGGCCGTGTTTTGCTGGTGGAGGACGATGCCGTGCTGGCCATGTCGCTGGAAGACGCCCTGCTTTCCGGCGGCGCCGAAGAGGTGATCATCTGTCACACCATGCAATCCACCATGGAGCAGCTGGAGGACGGGGACAGGCTCGATGCGATTGTGCTCGACGTCCATCTTGCCGACCGTGACGACGGATGGGCGCTGGCGGAACTGGTCGACATGCTCGGCCCGAAGCGGCCCTGGATTGCATTCTCTACCGGTTCGCCCGGCGACATTCCGAAGGAAATCGCCCAGATGGGACCGATCTTCGAGAAGCCCTACGATCCCGAACAACTGGTTCAGGTCATGGCCGCCGGGCGCAAGCGTGGCCTCTTTTCACGCCTGCTCCGCTAGGCAATCCCACGTTTTGGCTACGTAACGCGCCGCGCAACCGCGCGCACTGGATACGTGAGTGTCGCATTCCCTTTCGCGAAATGCCCAAAAAAAAGGCCCCCGATCTGTGATCGGAGGCCTCTTGGGATCGTATCACCAGCCGCTTGGACGGGAGGGGGGTCTCGGCGGTGATACAGACTAAATGACCGTCTCGAAAACCGGTTCCCCGGCCCGTAAAAAAAATTGAAAAAATTTTCGCGGGCTTGGCTGGGCCGTTCCGGTGACGCGCAATCGGAGGTGGACATCGGCGCGGAAAAAGCCATCTGGAACCCAAGCGCACCGCGCGCGTTCACGTGACACCTACAATCGGGAAGGGTTTATATGAGTATTGGTGCCGAAGTTGCTGCACACCTGCCGTTTCTCCGCCGCTACGCGCGCGCTCTCACGGGCTCGCAGTCGACCGGCGATGCATTTGTCCAGGCCACGCTGGAAGCTGCTCTCGCCGACGAAGGCGTCGCGGACAGCCTGCGCGGTGGCCGGGTTCCGCTGTACAAGGCGTTCAACAAGGTCTGGTCGAGCGCGTACATGGAAGTTGAAAGCGCCGAGTCGATGGGCAGCACCCATGAGATCGCTGCGCAGGACCAGTTGAAGCGTATCACACCGGTCAACCGCCAGGCGCTGCTGCTGACGACGGTGGAGGATTTCTCCGCCGAGGAAGCTGCCGAGATCATGGACATGAGCGAATCCGACGTGGAAGAACTCGTCCGTGAAGCCGTCGCAGAGATCGAGCGCGAAAGCGCGACCAGCGTCCTCATCATCGAGGACGAGCCGCTTATCTCCATGCAGCTTGAAGACCTGGTGAAATCGCTGGGCCACGAAATCTGCGGGACTGCTGCCACGCGCACGCAGGCGCAGGATGTGGTGGCGGACAAGACGCCGGGTCTCGTGCTTGCCGACATCCAGCTGGCCGACGGTTCCTCGGGCCTCGACGCGGTGGACGATATCCTCGCCATCCAGTCGGTGCCGGTGATCTTCATCACTGCCTATCCCGAACGCCTGCTGACGGGTGATCGGCCCGAGCCGACCTACCTCATCACCAAGCCGTTCCAGGAAGACACGGTGCGCGCGGCGATCAGCCAGGCGCTGTTCTTCGGCTCCAGCCGCCCGCTGGACTGAGACTGTTTCTCAAGCGTCCCCGGCGGTTTTCTCGTCGGGGCGCTTCCACAACACCCACCAGGCGATGGCTGCGGCGGCAAGGCCGCCCAGCAGGTTCGCCGCCAGTTCGGCCAGATAGACAGCCTGCGTGCCAAGCGCACTGCGCAGCAGCCAGGCAAACGGCACCATCACCAGAAGCACGCGGCTGATGGACAGGGCAAGCGCATTGCTGGCCCTGTCGATGGCGTTGAGCGCGCCGTTCACCACGATCAGCACGCCGTACCCGGCATAACCCCAGACCGAGATCGCGAGATAGGCGCTGGTGGCTTCCAGCGTTTTCGCCTCGTCGCTGAACAGCCCGGCGAACCAGCCACGCAGCGAATAAAGCACCAGCGCCGCAGCCAGCCCGTAACCGAGGCAGAACAGACCCGCCTGGACAAGCGCGCGGCGCGCCCTGTCGTACTGCCGTGCGCCCCAATTCTGCCCGACGATAGCGCCGATGGAGCCCGACAGTGCCAGCAGGGGCACCACGGCGAAACTCTGCAGGCGTCCGCCCGCGCCAAAACCGGCAACGGCCGCCGATCCCTCCGCCGCCAGCAGCGAGGTCAGGATGGCAAGGCCCGCCGGGTTGATCGAATTGGTGAAAGCGGCAGGCCCGGCCACGCGGGTCAGCGCTTTCAACTGCACGCCCACGCGGCACTTGGTTACCGCCGATGGGCGGAAGGGAAGGTCGTGCCGCTCCAGCAGCCAGAATGCCGCGATGATGGCGACCAGCCAGCCGCCTATGGTAGCATATGCCGCGCCAGCTACCCCGAAGCCCTCGATCCCGAAAGCTCCGGTGATCAGCAAGGGATCGAGGACCCAGTTCACGATGGAATAGATCACCAGCACGGCGGTGTTGCTCTTCGCCGCGCCCTGACCGCGCAGAACGCCGTTGGCGCCCATCATGGTCATCATCAGCACGAAGCCCAGCGAATAGGGCAGCATGTACTGGTCGATCAGTGGCAGGATCGCCGCGTCGGCCTGCATCAAGGCGAACAGCGGCTGGCGCAGCGCGAACAGCGAGAGGCCCAGAACGATCCCGGCGGCAAGGCCCAGCATCAGGCCCAGGTTCGCGCGGGCGAGGGCACGTTCGTCGTCCCCTTCGCCCAGCGCCCGGCTGACAACGGAGTTGATCCCCACCATCACGCCCACGCCAAGGCTTTGCAGTGCGGTTATGACGGGAAAGATGAAACTGATCGCGGCCAGTTCGTTCGCGCCAAGCTGGCCGACGAAATAGGCATCGATCACACCGACGGACATGATCGCGGCCACGCCCACTACGGCGGGCGAGGTCTGGCGTACCAGGTGCCCGGCGATCGATCCGCGCACCAGCTTTGCGCGCGGATTGTCCGGTGTTTCTGCCTCTGTTGCCATGCGCCTCCAGATGGGTGTCAGCCGTCCAGCGGCAACATGGCCCTAAGCGGGAGTGCCGGTGCGATCAACCTTGGCGACAAACGGGTGACTTGGCAGCGTGGAAGGCTGGACATCGCGCTTCGAAGGCGCAAGATCAGCGCGGCCATCCATTCCATCGCGCAACTGACAGGCAAAGCTATCCCATGACAGCCATGACGGTGAACGAGCGTCCGGTCGATTTCGACATGGACCCCGACACCCCGCTGCTCCACGCCTTGCGCGATGCGGCGAACCTTACCGGTACGAAGTACGGCTGCGGCGTGGGGGACTGCGGTGCCTGCATGGTGCTGGTGGACGGAGAGGCGCTGCGCAGTTGCCTTGTTACCATCGGCGAGGCGGAAGGGCGTTTCATCACCACGATCGAGGGGCTGAGCCGCGACCGCTCGCACCCGGTGCAGCAGGCCCTCGTGGCGGAGCAGGCCATTCAGTGCGGGTTCTGCACCCCGGGCATTGCCATAGCCGCAGCCAGCCTGCTGCGCGGCAACCCCGACCCGATCGAAGCACAGATCCGCGAAGCCATTCCCAATCTGTGCCGTTGCGGAGTCTACCCCCGGTTGGTCCGCGCGGTGCAACGCGCCGCGCGTGTTGGCAGCAGGCGGGAAAGGATCAGCGCCGCGCCTGCACCGGGTATCGATCCGCAAGACGCCGCGCGGGCCGTTCCGGGAATGCGGGCCGAAGGTGCCGATCCCCAGGGCGGCACCTCCGACTAGTCAGGCTTCAGAACCGCAGGCGTGCGCCCAGCGAAGCATTGAGAGGGGCGCCCGGCTGGATGTTGTTGTCGCCATGCGCGCTGGGATAATAGTCCTCGTCGAACAGGTTCTCGACATTGAGCTGTAGCGAAAGACTGTCGGTCGCTTCGAAGAACACCGCTGCATCCACGCGGGTGTAACCGGGCAATTCCACGTTGTTGCTCATGCTGGCGAACTGGTCGGACTGGTGGATAACCCCCGCGCCAAGGCCGAGGCGATCCGTCAGGTCATAGCGCGCCCAGGCGGTAACCTGGTGGCTGGGCACCTGCTGCAGCACGGTGCCGATATCCGCCATGTCGGCGCTGTCGGTGATCTCGCCATCGAGGTAGGTATAGCCCAGACTCAGTGAAAGGCTGTCCAGCGGCTTGCCCACCATCGCCAGTTCGAAACCCTCGACCTGGCTCTCGCCCACTAGCGTCGTCAGGCTGGTGACAGGATCGACAGATGGCGTGTTGGAGCGGGTGAGGCGGAAAACGGCCGCGGTCAGCAGCAGTTCGGTATGCGGCGCCCACTTTACGCCCAGTTCGATGTTCTCGAACGTTTCCGGTTCGATCCCCTCGTCCTGCTGGCTGAGCACGGTGAACTGGTCGCCGGCGGACGGCAGGAAGCTTTCGGCATAGCTTGCGTAGACGGAAAGGTTATCCTGCGGCTTGATGATCGCGCCGAAGCGCGGGCTCCACCGTTCGTCCACGCGCGCTCCGTCAAAGCCGGTGCGAAGGTCCGTGCTTTCGAGGTCGAAGCGGTCGTAGCGCACCCCTGCCACCAGTTGCAGGATGCCGATGGCCAGCTGCTCCTGCGCGTAGAACGACAGGGTGGAAAGATCGCTGGTGCTGGCGCGCTGCGGCGTCAGCGTGAACGCGGGCACGGCGATGGTATCCTGCAAGGCGACGGTCACGCTGGTATCAGCGCCGTTGTTGAAACGGGCCTGGTTGCGCACGGAATCGGTATCCTGCGAGCCCGCTTCGGCACCGATCAGGATCGTGTGACCCAGCGATCCGGTGTCGAACTGCCCGACGAGGTTCACCTGGCCGATCAGGTTCTGCCGGTCGGTTCCGCTTTCGTAGCCTGCAAGGGTAACCGTGGTCGGCGTGGTGCCGCCGCCCGTTCCGACGCCGCTGGGCACGATGTTGGAATAGAACTTGTCATAGTCCGCGAACATCACGCTGGCATTCAGGCTCCACGCGCCACTGAAATCATGCTCCAGCCGGGTACGCGCCACGTGCACGGCGACATCGCTGAAGTTGTAGTCGGGATCGCCGAAGAACGTCTCGTCGAAGCCGCGCAGCGGGCCGCCGTCGACACTGGGCAGGCCGCGATCGACCACCCGCTCGTCATCGTCGTATGTGTAGTAGGCGTAAAGCCGGGTGTCGGGGCCGATGTTGGCGGTGACCGTGGGCGAGATGCCGAAGAAGCGACCTTCGTACACGTCACGGTGGTTGTCGAATTCCTCGTAAGTGCCGGTCAGGCGCAGAGCGATAGCCTCGCCCGCGGGTAGGTTGGCATCGCCGGTCAGGGCAAACGCGCCGAAGGTATCGACCTGGGCACCCATATTGTATTCGGCAGCGCCGAATTCGGCCACTTTCGACACCCGGTTGATCGCGCCGCCGCCCGCACCGCGGCCGAAGATCAGCGCATTGGCGCCTTTCAGCACTTCGACCCGTTCCACGTTGTAGAGCGGGCGATAGTACTGCGCATCGTCGCGCAGCCCGTCGATGTAGAAATCGGCGGTGGTCTCCTGGCCGCGGATAAACACCTCGTCACGGTGGCCCTCACCGGTTTCCATGCTGACCCCGGGGACGAAGCGCAGCGCGTCGTTCAGAGTGGTAACGCCCTGGTCTTCCAGCTGGTCTGCCGTGATGACGGTGACGGCCTGCGGCACGTCGATGATCGGGGTCGGCGTTTTGGTGCCGGTGCTGCCGTCCTCGTTCACATAGGTTTCGCGCTCCCCGGTCACGATGATGTTGCCGGGCAGGTAATCCCGCTGCGTATCGTCGCCCAAATTGGCATGGGCCGGTGCGGACACAGCCGTCAGGGTGGTTGCCACACTGGCAAGCAGGGCAAAGCGGGTAGCGGTGGTACGGATAATGAATTCCCTCACGAATCTTAATGCGATTGATTTGCAAGAGCAGCCTCTATTGAGAATGATTATCAGTGACAATACTAAATCTCTCGATTGCAGAATTATTTTGCCGGGTTAGGGCGTGGCTGCACCAGTTCCCGGAGAAACCCCATGAAAGCGACCATCTGGCACAACCCGAAATGCAGCAAATCGCGCAACACGCTGGCAATCCTGCACGAGCGCGATGACGTGGACGTGGAGGTGATCGAGTACCTCAAGAACCCGCCGACCAAGGCGAAGCTAGCGCAGCTCTACTTCGATGCGGGAATCTCGCCTGCAGAAGGGCTGCGTCTTTCCGGAACAGACGCCAAGGAGCGTGGCCTGCCCGATGCCGATGACGACACCGTGCTTGACGCGATGGCCGCCGACCCGAAGCTGATCGAGCGGCCCCTGGTGGAGACCGAAAAGGGCGTGCGGCTGTGTCGCCCGGTGGAACGGGTCGAGGAAATTCTCTGATCCTGGCGCCGCGAGGGCGGCAGCCGGGTCAGTCTATTCGAAAGTCTTCCCTACCGGTTCACCACCGGCTCCGGACAGCTGCCGGTGAACTGCGGCCAGCACCACCAGCATGACCGTGGTGAACGCCATGCTCATCAACCCGCTGCCGATGGCCATGGCGAACAGTCCGATCTCTTCACCAAACACGCCGAACAGCGTCAGCACCAGGCTGACCACCAGCCACAGGACCGCAGCACAGATTACCAGCAGCACGAAGAAGGCGAACAGGCGCAGGGAGTTGCCCTTGGTCAGCTTCCACGACCTGGCGAGCGCCGTTACCGGATTCATCACCTTCTCGATGGCGATGACCGGAGAAATCAGCGAGAACTTGACCCAGATATAGACCGCCACGATCAGACCGACGAAGGCCATCAGCGACGCCAGTGCAATGCTGATCAGGGCACCGATGCCTGTCAGCAGAATCGGTACGGCCACCATCAGAATCCCGAACAGGATCTGTGCCACGAGGTAGGGGATGAGGGCTTTCAGTCCGAACCCCAGCGCTTCGCCCACCGTGGGGCGGGAGCTGTCGGTTAGCAGCGCCAGCAGGCCCATGACGCCCGCCGCCTGCACCAGACCGAAGACGAGGTATATCCACCAGCTCTGGCCGAAAAAGTCGGCGAACACGCCCATCATTTCTTCGGGATCAGGCTGGTCTCCCAGTGCCTCCAGCTGCGCTGTCAGAACATCCTGCGCGGGCAGCAGCAGCGTGGCGATGACATTGGGC
Source organism: Aurantiacibacter zhengii (assembly GCF_003584125.1). GTDB lineage: Bacteria > Pseudomonadota > Alphaproteobacteria > Sphingomonadales > Sphingomonadaceae > Alteraurantiacibacter > Alteraurantiacibacter zhengii. The sequence goes on along the minus strand of NZ_QXFL01000005.1, from coordinate 101,349 downwards.
AGGAAGAAGAAAACCGCCGCGACGATCAGGATAACGTCGCGGTTCGCCGACAGCAGTGCCATCGCCTCGTTCCATGCACGCCCAAGGTCCAGTTTTGTCGCCATATTGTCCTCTGTTTCGCGAATGCCCTCTTGATAAGCGCCTTCGCACCCGCCACGCAATCGCCAACCATGAATGACATGCAGCTTTCCCCCGATCCGGCGATAGAATGGCGGCGCTCGCTGGGGCAGGTGCCCTATCGTGAGGCGCTGGCCGAGCAGGAGGCGCGCAACGTGGCGCTTGCCGCGGGCGAGGGGCAGGAACTGGTGTGGATGCTGGAGCACCCGCCGGTTTACACGGCAGGCACCAGCGCCGACGCGGCCGAATTGGTCGATCCCCGGTTCGACGTGGTCGATACCGGGCGGGGCGGGCGTTATACCTATCACGGCCCCGGCCAGCGGGTCACCTACGTACTGCTAGACCTCAAAAAGCGGACGAAGGACGTGCGCCAGTTCGTCCACGCGTTGGAGGGCTGGGCGATCGCCACGCTTGCCGATTTCGGGGTGGAGGCCTTTGCCGTTCCCGAACGCGTCGGCATATGGACACACGACGCCAGCGGCGCGGAAGCCAAGATCGGCGCCATCGGCGTGCGCGTGCGGCGCTGGGTGACGATGCACGGTTTCGCCGTGAACCTGTCACCCGACCTTTCCCATTTTACCGGCATCGTGCCCTGCGGTATTTCGGAATACGGTGTCACCAGCATGGCAGCGCTGGGAAAGACGGTTGCACCCGGGGACTGGGATGAGGCATTGCTGGCGCGCGCCGGGGATTTCCTCGCTGCCATCTCGCAAACGGAGCCTGCCTGACCCATGTCCATCATCCGCACCATGGCTGTTGCCGCGCCGCTGCTGCTCGCGCTTTCGGCCTGCAATGACGAACCGGAGGTCGACACCCAGGACGACGGGCGCGAGGCGTCGGGCGAAGTGCTGGAAGGCACGATCAGCGACGCAATGCTGCCGCTTGACCAGGTGCGCTCGCAGGCGCCGCTGATGGAAGAAGCCGAAGACGGGGAAAACGCGGAAAACGCCTCCGCCAGCGAAGAGACTGAATAGCGAAAATCATGAGCGGGGGCGAGCAGCCACTTGGCGCAAGGGTCTTTGCCCTTGCCGCGCTGCTGCTGGGCAACATGGCGCTTGCCTGCGGGCCGTGGCTGGTTCGGCTGGCCGATACCGGCCCTGTCAGCGCGGGCTTCTGGCGCGTTGCGCTGGCCTTGCCGTTCCTGTTCCTGATCGCTGCCGTCAGGGGAGAGCGCGTGGGCGGCATCCCGCGAAAGGCGGTATTGCTGGTGCTGGCAGGCGGCGTGTTCTTCGGCCTCGACATTGCCAGCTGGCACGTCGGCATCGGCGATACCCGGCTCGCCAACGCGGTGCTGTTTGGCAATTCGGGCAGCGTGATCCTGATGGTCTGGGGCTTCGTGATGCTGCACCGCCTGCCGAAGGGGCGCGAATGGCAGGCGATCACCGCCGCTTTCGCGGGGGCGGCCATACTGCTGGGCCGCTCGCTGGAGCTATCGGCAACCAACTTCGTGGGCGACCTGTTCTGCCTGCTGGCGGGACTGCTTTACGCCGGATACCTGCTGCTGTTGCAGGATGCCCGGCGCAGCTTCGGTAGCTGGAGCCTGCTCGCGGTATCCAGCAGCGCCAGCGTGGCGGTGCTGTTCGTCGTGGCGCAACTTTCCGGAGAACCCTTCTGGCCTACGGACTGGACGCCGGTGCTGGTGCTTGCCCTCTCCAGCCAGCTGGTGGGGCAGGGGCTGCTGGTCTATTCGCTGAAAGCCTTTCCGCCACTGGTGATCGGCATCGCCCTGCTCACCCAGCCTGCCGTTGCCGCCGTGATCGGGTGGCTGGCGTTCGACGAACTGCTGGTGCCGCTGGATCTGCTGGGCATCGTGCTGGTGGGCAGCGCGCTGGTGCTGGCGCGGGTGACGGGGCCAAAGGCTCCGCCAGAACCGCGCGCTAACGCCGCTTGAAATCCTTCATCACCGAATCGAACCTATCCTCCACTTCGCGCAGGTCCGGCCCTTGCAGCGCCAGGCGGGCCTGTTCACGCAACTGTGCGGCTTCCCCCAGCAGCAGTTCGCGGCGCTTCTCGCCCTCGATGGTGAGTGCTGCATTGCGCAGGGTGTCGAGCATGATTTTCGCCGCAATCGGGCTGGTCGCCACCGCGCTGCGGATCGCCCCGAAACCGCGCTGGACGAAGTGCTTGAAATCGTCCGTTATCGGATGCACCGGACAGTCTTCCGCATCGCCGTCGCAGATATCTTTCACGAGGCGTCGTCGCCCTAGATCAGCCGTGGCCGCTCCCAGCCAGTGCAGGGAAGTGACCGCGGTGAAGGGATCGTTGATGCCGGGCGACAGTGCGCGCAGGCCGATTTCCACCAGTTCGTCGATCAAAAACTCCGGGTCCTGCTCCGGCGTGCGGCTGGAGCCTTGCGTGAAACACTGGCGCAGTTCCGTCATGCACCCGTCGTCGCACGACCCCTTGGCGACCTCCAGGATCGAGATACCCTCGTGGACGAAGTCGCCGGTGCGCACCATCAGGGTGATCTCGCAGTCACACCGGCGGGCAAGCTTGTCGAGATCGCCGAAATCGATCAATTGGATGTAACCGGCCTTGGCCGCGCGCAGCGGGTGGCCGCGCGGGCGATGGACCGGCACGTCCTCATTGCCGTTGTCGGGATAGGTCTTCGCAACCGCGCCCAGCAGGCGCTCCCCGATATCCTTGATCACGTTGTTGATGCGGATGCTGGACGGCACGTGGTTCAGGAAGAACACCAGCACCGCTACCGATATGATCATCAGGATGAAGGCGATCAGCAGCGAGACCTGCGGCACGAACCCGGGAAGGGCGGTGGCCGCGGCATCGGCGGCTGTCGCGGCCTCCTCGTCCTCCGCCCGCACGGTGCGCAGGATCGTGAGCGCGAAGACGAATGTGCCGATGAAAGTGGCCAGCGAAAGCTGGTTGCCCTTGTCTTCCATGAAATTGGTGAGCAGGCGCGGACCGTAGGTGCCGCTGGCATAGCTGACCGCGACGATGGTGATGGAGAACACGGTGGAGGCGACCGCGATCATGCTGCCGGCGATCACCTGCAGCATTGTGGATGCACCCTCGGGCCGGGCGGGCGCGAGCCAGGTAACGTCGTTGATCCATTCGAACCAGCCGCTGCGGTCCACGGCGATGCAGATGAAGGCCAGCACCAGCGAGGTGAAGGCAAAAAGCGCGGGATAGAACCAGTAATTGGCGTTCAGCCGCCGCCACACCCAGAGGATTTCGGCTTTCATGAAAAGGGTAACGCGCGAAGCATGACGCGGTGCCCTGACGCGTCAGACCCGCCCAAGGTCACCCTTGCCGATGGTGCCGCTGGCCATCTCCAGCATCTTGTCGAGGCTGGCCTTGGCTTTCAGGCGCAGGCCTTCCTCGATCTCGATACGCGGTTCGAGGTCGCGCAGGCACAGGTACAGCTTTTCCATGGTGTTGAGCGCCATGTAGGGGCAGATGTTGCAGTTGCAGTTGCCGTCCGCTCCCGGTGCGCCGAGGAAAGTCTTCTCCGGCAGCGCCTTTTCCATCTGGTGAATGATATGCGGCTCCGTCGCCACGATTAGGGTGTCGCCGGGGAAGGTCTTGGCGAACTGCAGGATCGAACTGGTGGAGCCGACATGATCGGCATGGTCGATGATGTGCGGCGGGCATTCGGGGTGCGCGGCGATGGGCGCTTCGGGATGCTGCGCCTTCAGCTTCAGCAGTTCCCGCTCACTGAATGCCTCGTGCACGATGCAAACGCCGGGCCACAGCAGCATCTCGCGGTCGAACTTGCGGTTGAGATATCCGCCAAGGTGCCGGTCCGGGCCGAAGATGATCGGCTGATCTTCGGGGATCTGCTCCAGGATGGTCTCGGCGCTGGACGAGGTGACGATCACGTCCGACAGGGCTTTCACCTCGGTCGAGCAGTTGATGTAAGTGAGCGCGATGTGATCTGGGTGCTTGGCACGGAAGGCTGCAAACTTTTCCGGCGGGCAGGAATCCTCGAGGCTGCAACCCGCCTCCATGTCGGGCAGGACCACGATCTTCTCGGGCGAAAGGATCTTGGCGGTATCGGCCATGAACTTCACGCCGCAAAAAGCGATCACGTCGGCATCGGTCTCCGCCGCCTTCTTCGACAGCTCCAGCGAATCCCCCACGAAATCGGCCAGGTCCTGCAGTTCGGGCTTCTGGTAATAGTGCGCCAGGATCACCGCGTTGCGCTCCTTGCGCAGGCGGTCGATCTCTTCGCGCAGGTCGATACCGGCGGGGATGGAAGTCTGGTCGTTCATGCAAGTCGTCCCGTCAAATAGCGTTCGGTCGCTCTTATAATGCCAACGGGCCGGCTGGCGAGGGGGTTCCGCCTACATTGCGAAACCCGGCGGCAGGAATGCTTCCATCGGACGTTCCGCCCCCGGCGTGCCCGCGATCACCCACTCTGTTATGGCGTAGCCAAGCGGTGAATTGGCAAGCAGCATCGAGGCGAGGAAAGTGCCCGCATAGATCGCCGTGCCCCATATATATGCCGGATGCACGTGCCCGTCCCGTCGCTTGTCCGCGATCATGCCGATGACCGGCCAGATGAATGTAAGCGCCACGGTGATCGTCCATGCGTTGGGGATCATCAAGGGCAGGGGCAGCAAACGGCCAAGGCCCGGCCCCGTAAGGATAGCCATCGCCACCAGCATCAGGCGGCGGTGCCAGCCGGTGTAGCGGCGGCGCGATAGCGACCAGAGCGCCAGGCCCGCGAAACACCACAGGGTGGCCACGTTGCTGATGAGGAATTCGTTGACGTCGAAGAAGAACGGCCCGCCCGTTCGCCGCGCGACGACCACCATCACTACGCTGCCCGCAACGACCATCGCGGGCACGAGCAGGTAGGCGAGCCTGCCAAGCGAGCGGTGAAGGCCGATCGCGCCTCTTGCCATGGTCATGTGCTGGGCGAGGTAAAGCCCGATCCAGCTCATGAAGATCACGGCATGGATATGGTAGGCCGCGGGCACGGCAAAGGTGGACCGCCCCATGGCGAGGTTGAGCGAAAACCCGGCCACGATCACGAGCGACATGATCCACGCCATGACCGTGTAGAAACGCGTTGTGCCGTATCGCGCCTGAAGAGGCGGTGCCTGTGTTGCCATCGTCAATCCCCCATTGAGTCGGCGTCCTGATCCGAAATCTGGCTGCGCGGCGGTTTCCGGTCAAGGCCCCATGGGGGGCGGGCGCGTTTGCAATGCACGGGCAAAACCCTATGCTCACGCGCAACACCCCCTACGACCTGCCCGGCATGCGCATTTCAGCGCCGGGCAATGCGTTGTTTTTCAAGCAGTGAGGTTACGCGTGACACAGCAGGTTCCGACAGTTCCGGTGGACCCCGGTGAAGACGCACCGATTTCCCCGCCACTGGTGGACCTTCCAATCAACACGCACGATCGCGGCTTCTACGACGGTTTCAGCCGCGCCGTGACGATCCCTTCCAAGATCATCGTCTCGCTCATCATCATGTGGGCGATCTTCTTCCCCGTCAGCGCCAACGAAACGCTGACTGCGGCCAACAGCACGATCATCTCGACCTTTGCGGGTTGGTACGTCTATCTCGTGGCAGCCGTGATGGTCACGGCCCTGGGGTTGGCGGTGCTGCCGCAAACGGGAAACCTTCTCATCGGCAATCCGGGTGAAAAGCCTGAATTCGGCCGGTTCAGCTGGTTCGCGATGCTGTTCGGTGCCGGCATCGGCATTGGCATGCTCACCTATTCCGTGGGCGAGCCGCTGGCGCATTTCCAGAACAACCCTGACATCATCCGTGGCACGATAGAGCCGATGAGCGCCGAAGCCATCCGGCCTGCCTACATCTACACCTTCCTGCACTGGGGGCTGGCCGCCTGGGCAACCTATGGCCTGGTCGGCCTTGCCATCGGCTATGTCGCCTATCGCCGCAACCTGCCGCTGACGATCCGTTCGGCCCTAGCGCCGCTCTTCGGCGCACGGATGTCCGGCGGGGTCGGGCACGTGGTGGATATTGTCGCCGTGGTCGCCACGATCCTGGGCGTGGCGGTGACGATGGGGCTTGGTGTGGAGCAATTCGTGGCCGGGCTGGACAGGCTGGGTTTGGGAGACTGGCTGCTGAATGCCGATGGCAGTTCCACACCAACCGCGATCATCGTTTCACTGGTGGTGCTGGTGGGCGCCGCAACCCTCAGCGCGCTGTCTGGTGTGGGCAAGGGGATCAAATGGCTTTCCAACATCAACCTTGGCCTGTCGTTCGCGCTGCTGGCGCTGTTCGCCTTCGTGGGTGCCGGGCTTTACGGGCTCGAACTGCTGGGCGTGGGCATCTACGATTATATCCGCACGCTACCCTACACCGCACTGACGCTGTTTTCGGGCGGCACCGAGACCGGTGATGCGCTGGTGCAGTGGCAACTGGACTGGAGCGTGTTCTACTGGGCCTGGTGGATCGCCTTTGCACCATTCGTGGGCATGTTCATCGCGCGCATTTCGCGAGGGCGGACAGTCCGCGAATATGTGCTGGGCGTGCTGCTGGCACCCTCTGTGATGTGCTTCGTCTGGATGACACTGGTGGGCGGCACGGCAATCGACCTGGAACTCAGCGGCGTTGCCGATGGCGCCATTATCGGAACCGGTATTTCGGATCAGCTCTATGCGACGCTGGCGGTCATGCTCGATCCTGCCATGGCATGGGCCTTCTCGGCTCTCGTCGTGGTTTTGCTGATGACTTACCTCATTACCAGCGCCGACAGCGCGATCCTGATCGTGAACACCATCAACGGCGCAGGCGAGACCGAGGGCCAGCGCCGCCGCCACATCCTCTTCTGGGGTGCGGCCCTGGCGTTCATGGTCGGCTCAATGCTGATCATCGGCGGGATCGACGCGATCCGCATTACCATGATCATCGGCGCGCTGCCGTTCTCGATCGTGGTCGCGCTTATGGCTGCGTCGATCGTGAAGGCGATCGTCTTCGACATCATCCGCAAGCATTACGGCGTTCCCACTACTGCAGATGCCTGCGAGGAATGGGAAGCCAACAAATAGAACATTTGTTAAAAACGAAATAGAAATTACGAAACATATATACTCTTAGGGCATCGTTCAAATCTATAGGTGTGGATACCTATGATAAGCACGTGCGTAAGATGAGAATAAAATTCCAATGATTTGAATTACGAAATAGAACAGATTTTCTATTTGATTTATTCTTAAGCCGTTTCTTGATTGTTGTCGTTATGCAACAACTATTTTTCGTAACCCCCGAATATGCCGCACTGCGGTAGAAACTCCGGACCTTCCCCGCTATTCGTGCACCGCACGCGCGCATTTCTTTGAATGCTGCGCTGCATGCATTTCCAGATCACGCTGCGCAATCCTGCTGCGGCGTGTTCACCGAAACAAGGGGAACCCCTAATGTCCAAATATATTACTGGCGCGTCTGTCGGCGCGCTTGCCATCGCTCTTGCGGTGCCCGCGGCGGCACAGGACGCGAGCGGCGAAACCACCCAGCCCACCCGTCAGGCCCGCCAGGGCGGCGTGCAGACCATCGTGGTGACCGCCACCAAGCGCTCGGAAGACCTGCAGGACGTGCCGGTTTCCGTGCAGGCCCTGGGGCAGGAAGGGCTCGAGGAACTCAACATCGATACCTTCGAGGATTACCTCGAGCAGTTGCCCACCGTTACGGCGGGCGGCAGCGGGCCGGGCCAGTCGACGATCTATATCCGCGGCCTTGCTTCCACCACGCCCAACCTCACCACCGCCGGCGTTGCCGGGCTGGCTCCCAACGTCGCCATGTACCTGGACGAGCAGCCGCTTGCCCAGCCGGGCCGCAACCTCGATGTCTACGCAGCCGATCTCGAGCGTATCGAGGTGCTTTCGGGGCCGCAGGGCACGCTGTTCGGCGCCAGCTCGCAAGCGGGTGTCGTGCGGCTGATCACCAACAAGCCCAGCCTTGCAGGTTTCGATGCCGGGGCGAAGGCAGGCGTATCCTTCACCGATAGCGGAGACACGTCTTACAAGACCGAGCTCATGCTCAACATTCCGGTGTCGGCCAATGTCGCACTGCGCGGCGTGGCCTATCTCGATCACCAGGGCGGCTATATCGACAACGTGCAGGGCACGCGTAATCTCAGCGAAAGCGCGCGCTTCCGTCCTGCGGGCACCGTCCGGTCGAACGGGGTACCGGTCAGTGATCTGCGCGCGGGTTTCCAGTCCACCGCCGACCTGTCCGACGTGACGTTCCTCGATGCCGACAACTCGGGCCTCGTCGAAGAAAATTTCAACGACACCACCTATGCGGGTTTCCGCGTCACCGGCCTGTGGGAAGTGACCCCCGACTGGACGGTCACGGTCGCGCATTCGCGGCAGAGCCTGGAAAGTGACGGCGTGTTCTTCGCCGATCCGGAACTTGGCGGTCTCGACGACCTGGAAATCCAGCGTTTCGAGGACGACCGCCTGGAAGACGATTTCAGCAACACCAGCTGGACCGTCGAGGGGCGTCTCGCAATGCTGGATGTCGTTTACACCGGTGCCTACACCGACCGTGAAACGCAGCAGCGCATCGATTACACCGATTACCTGTTCGTCGGTCAGTACCTGCCCTATTACATCTGCGACGGTTCGGTCAGCTACCCCGGTTCGAATGATCCCAGCGGTACCTGCCAGGCCCCGAACCTCTACGTGACGTCCGACAGCGACACGACCGTGTTCACCCAGGAACTGCGCTTCAGCACGCCCCAAGACTGGCGCATCCGCGCCACCGCCGGCGGCTTCTATTCCGACCTGGAATTGAAGGAGCGCAACGACTTCAACTATCCGGGCAATATCGCTGCCGCACCGTTCGGGGGCTTCGCACCGAACTTCCCGCAGGATGGCTTCTTCACCGATCCGGGCCCGTTCCCGGCGGCGACGATCTTCCGCAACGACATCCGCCGCACGGACGAGCAGATCGGTATCTTCGGCGAAGCCAGCTTCGACATCGTGCCCGACCTGCTCACCATCACGCTGGGTGCGCGCTACTACGATATCGAGGTGGACTTCGAAGGCAGCGCCAACGGTTCGTTCTGCAACGCTGGCGCGGCAGAGGATGCCAACGCCTTCGGCACCGACCTGAACGACCTGTACGACGGGGACGGAGAATACACCTTCATCGGCAGCTGTAACGCCGACCTGCGCCAGACCTTCACGCTGGCAGACAGCCTGCAGGATATCCAGGACGCGGGTCTCTCCGCCGCGCAGGCGCAGCAGGTGTTCAACGCGGTGCGCGCACCCGATGTCGCGGCGACGGACGGGTTCATCTACAAGGGCTCCCTCCAGGTCACGCCCAGCGAAGACACGCTGATCTACGCGACCTACTCGGAAGGTTTCCGTCCCGGCCTGCTGAACCGTCCCGGCGGTGCCACCAACGGGCAGGGCTTCACGGTCCCGTTCGAACTGGAAACCGACGAGGTGCAGAACTACGAACTGGGCTGGAAGCTCGACCTGGTCGACGGCCAGGTGCGTTTCAACGGTTCGGCCTTCTATGTCGACATCAGCAACCTGCAGACGACCATCTTCGATCCCAGCATCACCAACCTGTTCTTCTCGGACAACGCGGCCAATGCAGAGATCTACGGGGTGGAAGGTGACTTCACAGTCGCGCCCTATTCGCTGCCGGGCTTCACCTTTGCCGGTGCCTTCTCGATCCTCGATACCGAGATCACAGAAGTGCTGACGCCGACCGACGACGTGGTGGCAGGAGAGCCGCTGGCCTTCGCGCCGGAGTTCCAGGGCAACGCCCGCATTCGCTACGAGTGGGACCTGTCGCGCACGCTGGAAGCCTACGTCCAGCCGCAGATCACCTATTCGGCATCGAAGTTCACCGACATCATCGAGATCAACAGGCTGAAGCTCGACCCCTACACGGTGGTCGACTTCGCCGCGGGCGTGGTTGCCGACCAGTGGCGCTTCGAGACCTACGTGGAGAACCTGTTCGACAAACGGGCGCAGATCTCGGGCAATTTCGTGAACGACCGTGCGCGGATCACCACGAACCGCCCGTTCACGGTCGGCTTCCGGGTCTCCTACGACTACTGATCCGGACTGACTGTCTGGCGTAAAGGCGGCGGGGGCGGACGACGGGTTCGCTTCCGCCGCTTTGCTTTGTTAAGGGCAGGCGCATGGAAAACCGCGACGAACAACTGGCGCTGGCGCAAAAGGCGATGCAGTCGGGCGATTTCCCGCAGGGTCTGGCGCTGGCCGAAGGTGTGCTGGCAGCCGAACCCGGCGATGGAGAAGCGCTGTACATGGCCGCCGTGGCGCTGCGCTACCTGAAACGCCATGGCGAGGCGTCGGACATGCTTGCGCGTCTGCACGCGGTGATGCCCGAATACGGCCGCGCGTGGCAGGAGGCGGGGCACCTTGCGCGGGCAGAAGGAAACAGCGCGCAGGCCGTCGCCGCATTCCAGCGGGCCGTGCGCTTCAATCCCGCGCTCGATGCAAGCTGGCGCGCGCTTGCCGAGTTGCAAAGCGGTCCGGAAGCCCGCGCCGCACAGGCGCAGGCGCAGCGGATCGCCAGCCTGCCGCGAGAGCTGGTGGCGGTGACCCACCACCTGCACGAGGGCCGCGTGCTGAGGGCCGAGGAAATCTGCCGCCATTACCTCCGTGCCAATCCCAAAAGCGTCGAGGGGATGCGCCTGCTGGCGCAGATCGGCATCAAGCTGGGCGTTCTGGACGATGCCGAGTTCCTGCTGGAAAGCGCCCGCGTTTTCGAGCCGGAGAACATGCAGGTACGCCTTGATTACATCGACGCGCTGCGCCGCCGCCAAAAGTTCGACCGCGCGCGCGAAGAGGCCGAGAGCCTTTACGAGAGCGACCCCGGCAACCCGCTGTTCCAGTCACACCTCGCCATAGAATCGATGCAGACGGGCGATTACGAACGTGCCTTCAGCCTGTTCGAGCAGGTGCTGGCAAAAGTGCCCGGCGATCCCGCTACGCTGACCAGTCGCGGGCACGCCCTGAAAACCACCGGCGAGACCGAGCGCGCCATCGAAAGTTACCGCGCCGCCTTTTCCGCAAAGCCCGATCACGGGGACGCGTGGTATGCGCTGGCGAACCTCAAGACCTATCGCTTTTCCGACGACGAAATGGCGCGGATGGAAGAGCAGGCCGCGCGGCCGGACCTTGCTTTCATGGACCGCGTCCACCTGTCGTTCGCCTTGGGCAAGGCGCACGAAGACCGCGAGAATTACGCTGACAGCTTCCAGCATTACGAGCGTGGCAACGCGCTAAAACGGGCGCAGACGCGCTACGATGCCGATACGATGAGCGCCGAACTGGCAAAACAGCGCGAGGTTTGCACGGCCGAGCTGTTCGCCAGCCACGAAGGCGCAGGTCACGACGCGCCGGACCCGATTTTCATCCTTGGCCTGCCGCGGGCCGGCTCTACCCTGCTGGAGCAGATCCTCGCCAGCCATAGCCAGGTCGACGGAACGCTGGAACTGCCCGACATTCTTGCGCTGGCCCACCGGCTGCGGGGTCGAAAGGCGGGGCAGTCGCTCTATCCGCAAGTTCTGCATGACCTCACGAGCGAACAGCTCGAAAAATTCGGCCAGCAATATATCGAAAATACCGCGATCCACCGGCAGGGCGCGCCGTTCTTCATCGACAAGATGCCGAACAATTTCCGCCACATCGGCCTGATCCATCTGATCCTGCCCAATGCGAAGATCATCGATGCCCGCCGCGCGCCGATGGATTGCTGTTTTTCGGGTTTCAAGCAACTGTTCGCCGAAGGGCAGGAATTCACCTACGGCCTGACCGAGATTGGCCGCTATTTCGCCGACTACGTCGACCTGATGCAGCACTGGGACGAGGTGCTGCCGGGCAAGGTGCTGCGCGTGCAGCACGAGGATGTGCTGGACGACCCCGAGGGGCAGATCCGCAGGATGCTGGACTATTGCGGCCTGCCGTTCGAGGAGGGCTGCCTCAACTTCCACCAGACGGCGCGGGCCGTGCGCACCGCCAGCAGCGAGCAGGTGCGCCAGCCAATCAACCGCAGCGGGCAGGGGGCGTGGGTGCCCTACGATCCGTGGCTGGGCGACCTGCGCGCCGCCCTCGGTTTTCCGGGCTAGGCCAAGAGAATCCTACGCCAGCCGGGCCCCGTTGGGCAATTCGATCCCACTATCGGGACCAGCCAGCACGATCGCGCCATCGGCGTCCGGAAAGCCCAGCACCAGTATCTCCGACATGAATGGCCCGATCTGGCGCGGGGGGAAGTTCACCACGGCCATGACCTTGCGACCGATCAGCGCATCGGGCGTGTAATGATCGGTGATCTGGGCCGATGATTTCTTCACCCCGATGTCGCCCCCGAAATCGACCCAGAGCTTGATCGCGGGCTTGCGCGCCTCGGGAAAGGGCTGGGCATCCACCACGCTGCCGCAGCGGATGTCGACCGCCATGAATTGCTCGAAATCGATCTGTGCCATCGGGCGTTCTTATGAAGTGCTTCCTGGCATGTCCACCACGCCGCAAAGGTAATTGAACAGGGGGTGGAACTGGCGCACTATCGGGCCTAGGGGCGAAAAATGATCGGCTCGCTCAACTCGGTCCGCACGCTGCTGCTGGCGATCTTCGTCCTCATGGCGGGGAGCGGCTTCCTAAGCACGCTGATTGCCATCCGGCTGGAGCAGGCAGGCCAGGGCGCGCTGCTGATCGGCCTTGTCGCCACCAGCTATTTCGGCGGGCTGACGCTGGGCGCGCTGCGCGTGTCGCCGCTGATCGCGCGGGTGGGCCATATCCGCGCCTTTGCCGCTTTCGTCTCGTTTTACTCAGCCAGTTCGCTGACCTACGCCATCATCGATACGCCCGCCCTGTGGGTGGTGCTGCGCTTTGCCGATGGCTTCGCGATGAGCGGGGTGTTCGTGTGCCTGGAAAGCTGGCTCAACCGCACGGCTCGGCCCGACAATCGCAGCGCCATCCTGGCCGCCTACATGATCGCGCTCTACGCCGGGCAGGCCGTGGGGCAGTTCCTGCTGAACCTGGGGGACCAGTCACCCGCCTTGCCGTTCATGGCCTCTGCCGTGCTGCTCTCCCTCTCCGTCCTGCCCGTGGTGCTGACCAAGATCGCCCAGCCGGTACTGGAAGAGGTCGCCCCCTTCAGCCTGAAACGGCTTTACGATGCATCGCCGCTGGGCGTGGTGGGTACCCTGTCCAACGGCGTCATGCTGGGCGCTTTCTATGCGCTTGGCGCGGTATTCGTGCAGCGCATGGGACTGCCGCTGTCGCAGGTTGCGCTGTTCACGTCCTGCGTCATCAGCGGCGGCGTGGTCCTGCAATATCCGCTCGGCCGCCTGTCCGACCGGTTCGACCGCCGCCGCGTCATCATCGTGTGCATGGGCGTGACAGCAGCGCTATGCGGCGCGCTGGCCTTCGTGCAGGAACCTGCGGCAATCTTCCTGGTCGGCGCGCTGTTCGGGGGCTTCTCTTTCGCGCTCTACCCGCTGTGCGTGGCGCATTCGAACGACCACCTTGACGAAAGCGAGCGAGTAGGCGCAAGCAGCGGGCTGGTGCTGCTCTATTCGGTCGGCGCGGCGGGCGGGCCGATGCTGGGATCGGTGGCCATGGCCACCCTGGGGCCACCGGGACTGTTCGGTTCGATCGGCGTCGTCGCGCTTGGCGGCGCGCTGTTCGGCATCTGGCGCATGGCTGTCAGCCAGCCCGTGCCGGAGGCGGAGCAGCAGGATTTCCAGTCCCTGCCGCGCACCACACCGATGGCTGCCGTGCTGGAGGATGAGGGCGAGGGCTAGCCTTCGTCGGGGAAGCGCACCCGCACTTCCACTTCGCCGAAACCGGCAACCTGCAATGGAATGGCAAGGTTCTGGCGCACCGCTTCGCGCGCGGCGCTGCGGGCAAGGCCCATAACCTCGGGATTGCGCGCGAAATCGTTCGCCCGCTCCGCCGCCTGCCGCGAGTTATTGCGGCTGAGCGAGACGGACGCATCGCGGCTGACATAGAGCCCGTCGGTAAAATAGCGCGCTTCGGCTTCGTTGAGATTGGGTTGCGAGACTTCGAGAGGGGGCAGCATAACGGACAGGCTCTGGCCTGCCTCATCCCAAGAAAAGTCGCCGCGGTCCATCTCCGACAGGTCGAGCCGGTATTCCACCGTGGCGGGCACGATCATCGCCTGTCGCGATTGCAATGCATCCACGTCGAACGGGCCCACGCTTGGCGTGCTGACACTTTCGGCCACCACATCGAACCGACTGGAAAAGACGGTAAGCGCGTTCTGCTTTTCAAAGGCGAGCATGGACGTTGCAACGATATCGCCGCGTTCTTCCGGTCCCCATTTCTCGTAAGCGAGCCAGGCCAAAGCCACCACCAGCAGCAGGACCACGATCCACGGAGCGCCTCTTGCCACGGTTCGTGCAGGCGGCGGGCCCGCGGGTGGGGGTGCCGCGCCGATGCGCGTACTTTCGTCCTGTTTCAGTTCGCCTGCCATACATCCCCCGAACGCTGGACTTCGCCCCGTCGTTCCAGATCGAGGAGATGGGCGAACACGCTTTGCCCGGCGGCGGGCCACAGTTTCTCGTGCACGCCCTTGTACATCACCGGCACCAGCGCGGCGATGGAACGCGCTTCCTCGCCCAGCAGGCGCAGGATCTGCCGCTCGCGCTGGCGGCGGTGGCCGATCATGCCGCGCACGAGCTGGCGCGGCTTCTCCACTGCCGGGCCGTGGGCGGGGTAATAGATGCGGTCCTGCTCGCGCTCGTAGAGGAGGTGCAGGCTGGCCATGTAATCCGCCATGTCGCCATCAGGCGGCACGACGACGCTGGTCGACCAGCCCATCACGTGATCGCCGGTGAAAACCGCGCCCGTTTCCTCCAACGCGAAGCACAGGTGGTTGGAGGTGTGACCGGGGGTGGCGACCGCGCGCAATGTCCAGCCCGGCCCCGTCATCGCTTCGCCATGCTCCATCACGCGGTCGGGGGCGTAATCCTGATCGAACGGAGCGTCCACACGCGGGGCATCGGAATGGAGGTGCAGCGGCGCGCAGCCGACGATCGGTGCGCCGGTCGCCTTGGCCAGCGGCGCGGCGGCAGGCGAATGGTCGCGGTGGGTGTGGGTGCACATGATCGCGCAAACCGTTGCCTCGCCGATGGCGGACTGGAGCGCGGCCAGGTGGTCGTCGTCCGCCGGGCCGGGATCGATCACCGCCAGCCCCTCGTCACCGCCGACAATGTATGTCTGCGTGCCGGTGTAGGTGAAGGGCGAGGCATTGGGCGCCAGCACGCGGCGCACCAGCGGCTCCAACTGTTCGGCGCTGCCTGTCGGCCAGCTTGCGGGGTCTTGGGGTTGCGGGGAAATCGCCATGGGGTGCATATGGCGATAAAGGAGAGGAAATCCAATGATCGACCAGTCCATCCTCGTATTGGATGAAGGCACAACCAGCACCCGGGCCATGCTGTTCGCGCAGGATGGCACGCTGCGCGGGATGGAGCAGGCGGACCTCACGCAGCACTATCCGCGCTCGGGCTGGGTGGAGCACGATGCGGCAGAAATCTGGGACAGGACGCTCGCCTGCGCGCAGGCGATGGTAAAGCAGGCGGGCGGCGCGGACCGGATTGCCGCCATCGGTATCGCAAACCAGCGCGAGACGGTGGTGGCATGGGACAAGACGACCGGCGAGCCGCTCAGCCGCGCCATTGTCTGGCAGGACCGGCGCACGACCGATTTTTGCGCACAGTTGAAGGATGCCGGGCACGAGGGGATGGTGCGGGAGCGCACCGGGCTGCTGCTCGACCCCTATTTCTCCGGCACCAAGATGCGCTGGCTGCTCGACAGCGAGGAGGCGGTGGCGAAAGCGGTCAAGGGCGCCAGGCTGGCGCTGGGCACGGTGGAAAGCTGGTTGGTGTGGAAGCTGACGCGCGGCAACACGCATATCACCGACGCCAGCAATGCCAGCCGCACGCTGCTGATGGCGCTCGATGCCTCGGGCTGGGATGCGGACCTGTGCGATCTGTTCGGTGTGCCCATCGCCGCGCTGCCGCAGATCACCGATAGCGCGGGCGAACTGGCGCATACCCACGCGGACCTGTTCGGCGGGCGCATCCCCATCTGCGGCATGGCGGGGGACCAGCAGGCCGCCACCATCGGGCAGGGGTGCCTTTCACCCGGCCAGACCAAGGCGACCTATGGCACCGGTGCCTTCGTGCTAGCCAACACGGGCAGCACGCTGCCGTGGTCGGATCACCGGTTGCTGGGCACGGTGCTTTACCAGCTGGATGGCGAGCGCCACTATGCCATCGAGGGCGCGGTCTTCGTGGCGGGAAGCCTGATAAAGTATCTGCGCGATACACTGGGCCTGATCGGCAGCGCTGCCGAGACCGAGGAACTGGCGCGTTCCATCTCCGACAACGGCGGCGTCGTGGTCGTCCCCGCGCTGTCGGGCCTGGGCGCGCCGCACTGGCGGCCGGAGGCGCGCGGTATCATCTCCGGCCTCGGTTTCGACACGGGCCGCGCGCACATTGCCCGCGCCGCGCTGGAGGCAATGGCGCACCAGACATATGATCTTGCGAGCGCTTTCGCCGCCGATGGCGCGCGGTGCACCGGCCTGCGCATCGACGGCGGTATGGCGGTGAACGACTGGATGGCGCAGGACATTGCCGACCTGCTGGATCTGCCGGTCACCCGGCCCGATTTCGTGGAGACGACCGCGCTGGGCGCAGCGATGCTGGCCGCCGTGGGGTGCGGGATGAAGGAAAGCCTGCCGGACGCGGCGGAGACGATGATCGGCGCGACGCGAACATTCGAACCGGCCATGGACGATGCCGTGCGACGCCTGCGGCTGAAACGCTGGGACGAGGCCCTGGCGAAGGTCTAGCGCGCGAAGGCGTAGCCCAGACGTTGGCGCAGGCGGTGGACGGCGGTGGGCTGCAGCTCGAACTGATGGCGCCAGGCGCGATCCAGCCGCTCGACACGGGCGTAGAACTGGACGGAACGCTCCACGAGGTCGGCGACGTAGGGCGGCAACAGACCGATCTGCTCCCGGTCCGGCTGCGGCTGGGCAGGCGGCAGGCGGCCGTGGCGACGCAACTGGAACTCGCTCATCTCGCCAGCGAAGAAGGCGCGCTGGTTCAGCAGCCAGGCCATGGCGTGCATCATGCGCGTCGTGGTGCGCAATGCCTCGCAGCTCATGGCCACGCGGGACGCGCTGGCAGAGCGGTTTAGGCCGCCAGGGCTATCGTCGAGGTCGAACGTGACGCGAGCCTCCTCGGCGAGAGACAGCGCCTCTTCGTAGAGATTGTCGACGATCATCGGGTTGAGGCTGGCTGGCGTCACGCGATCTCCATTTCCGGTACCTGTCCGGGCCCATGATGGCCCATTCTCTTCGCACCTGCACAATAAGCTTTGCGAGTTATTGTGCAGGTGCAAATACGTGTTACCACCTAGTCGTCACGCTATGCGAAATTTTGCCGTGGTATTTAAGCCTTGCTCGGGCGTTTTTCCCCGCCTGTCCCCGCGTAGTACGCTTTGCGGGCTTTCTGGCCTCGGCACGGCCCTCTGCGAGCGCTCAAAAAAGGAATCAGGCGATGATATCGGGCGTCAGGTAATCCTCGATCTGCCCGATCTGATCGCGCAGGCGCAGCTTGCGTTTCTTCAGCCGGGCGACCTGCAACTGGTCGGGCCCGCCAGCCTGCACCAGCGCCTCTATGGCGATGTCCAGGTCGCGGTGTTCCACCTTGAGCGAGGCAAGGCGCTTGCGCATTTCGTCTTCGGTCATGCCTGTCTTCTCTTGCCACCCGCGTGAGAGCCATTTGCGGGCCATCGGCTCTACAAGTCAATTCGTCGCCGCGCCATTTGGAGAATTAGGATTATTATGGTTTCATGACAATCGCGCGGTGACTGCTGTCTCGCGAGTCGAATGGCAGTCTGCCGTGCTGGGTCACCACACGGGCCGGGCTTTTTCCGGCCCACACTGTCAAGGAGACTGCCTCATGGAAACTTCGCACGTCCAAGCCCTCCAGCAAAAGCACGAAGGGCTCGACCGTTTGCTGCGCGATGAAATGAACCGGCCCGCGCCCGACAGTGCGAGAATCCAGGCACTCAAGAAGCAGAAACTTGCCCTCAAGGAAGAGATCGCGCTTCATTGATGCCCCTGACTATCGGCTGATTGGCCGGCCCTTGCTTCGAGAAACCGACGAACGCGGGGCAGGGCCGGCAATTTGCAATTTTCCCAATCTGCTATAGGCGGTTTGAAAGATGACCGCCGCCCATTCCGCCAGACAGATTCTTACCAGCCTGCACGAGGTCATGGCATCGCGCACCCATGCGCAGGCCAAGCTGAACCAGGTCGTGGAAACGATCGGCGAGGCGCTCGATAGCGAAGTTTGCTCGATCTACCTCCTGCGCGAGGGGATGCTGGAACTGTTCGCGACGCGCGGCCTGAACCAGGCCGCCGTCCATGTCACCCGGCTGGGCGTCGGCGAAGGTCTGACCGGCACCATCGCCCAGAACATCGAAACGCTGAACCTTGCAGAGGCAGCGTCGCACCCCGAATTCCAGTACCGCCCGGAAACGGGCGAGGAAAGCTTCCACTCCTTTGCCGGGGTGCCCATCGTGCGGCGCGAACGGGCAATTGGCGTACTGACCGTTCAGCATGCCGACCCGCGCAAGTACGAAGAGGTGGAGATCGAGGCGCTGCAGACCGTCGCCATGGTGCTGGCGGAACTGATCAACAATGCGGCGCTGGTCGATCCCGAGGAACTGGATCGCCTGCCGGAGGCCCACGCGGGACAGGAACAGCTCACGGGCCTGAAGCTGGTGAAAGGCCTCGCCATCGGGCAGGCCGTGTTTCACCAGCCGCGCATCACCATCGAGCAGACCGTCGCCGAAGATACCGAGGCCGAACGCGAGCGCGTCTATCTCGCCTTCGATCGCATGCGCGAGCAGATCGACAATATGGCCAGCCAGGCCGATTTCGGCGTGGGCGGAGAGCACGAGCAGGTGCTCGAGACCTACAAGATGTTCGCCTACGACGAAGGCTGGAGCCGGCGCATCAACGAGGCGATCGATTCCGGCCTGACGGCAGAGGCGGCCATCGAACGCGTGCAGCAGCGCACCCGCATGCGCATGCGCGAGATTTCCGACCCCCTGTTGCAGGACCGGATGCACGACCTGGAAGATCTGGCCAATCGCCTGATCCGCATCGTGTCCGGCCAGCTTGGCACCGCCGCGCAGAAGGGGCTGGCAGCGGATTCCATCCTGGTCGCCAAGAACCTGGGACCGGCAGAACTGCTGGAATACGACAAGCGCCGCCTGAAAGGCGTCGTGCTGGAACAGGGCTCGCTCACCGCGCACGTGGTAATCGTGGCGCGCGCCATGGGCATTCCCGTGATCGGCCGCGTGTCCAACATTCGCGGCAAGGTGCGCGAGGGCGACGAAATGCTGGTGGACGGCGATGCCGGCATCGTGTCCGTGCGCCCTTCCTTCGGCGTGCGGGAGGCGTTCGAGGCGCGCTTCACCCGCAGCAAGGAAAAGAAGGCATCCTACGCCAAGCTGCGCGACGTGGAGCCGTTCACGCGCGATGGCGAACGCATCCAGGTGATGATGAACGCCGGGCTCCGCGACGATGTGGGCATGCTGGCGATGACCGGCGCGGACGGCATCGGGCTTTACCGCACGGAGTTCCAGTTCCTCGTCTCTGCCGCCCTGCCGCAGCGCGAACGGCAGGCGCGGCTTTACCGCGATGTGCTGGAAGCGGCGAAGGGCAAGAAGGTCATCTTCCGCACGGTGGATATCGGCGGCGACAAGTCACTGCCTTACATCTCCAGCGAGATCGCCAAGGAAGACGAGAACCCGGCCATGGGCTGGCGCGCGCTACGCTTGGCGCTGGAACGCGAAGGACTGATGAAGGCGCAGGCCCGTGCCCTGCTGGAAGGGGCCGCGGGGCGAGAGTTGAACGTGATGTTCCCTATGGTGTCCGAACCGTGGGAGTTCGACGCCGCGAAAGAGGTGTTCGAGCAACAGCTGGCTTTCCTGAAGTCGCGCAAGCACAAGCTGCCCAGCGTCATCAATTACGGTGTGATGCTGGAAGTGCCCTCGCTGGCGGAAACGCTCGATCTGCTGCTGCCCAAGCTGTCGTTCATCTCGATTGGCACCAATGACCTGACCCAGTTCCTGTTCGCTGCCGACCGGGCGAACCCGATGCTGGCCGAACGGTACGACTGGGTCAGCCCCGCGATCCTGCGGTTCCTTCGGCGGGTGGTGCAGAATTGCGTGGGCTATCCGGTGGACCTTGGCGTATGCGGTGAAATGGGCGGGCGACGGCTGGAAGCGCTGGCGCTGCTGGGCATCGGCATTCGCCGCCTGTCGATTACTCCCGCTGGAGTGGGCCCGATCAAGGAACTGGTGCGCAAGGTCGATACCCGCGAAATAGGCGATGCCATGATGGGCTGGCTCGCCAGCCCGCCGGAAAACATGCGCGCCGCGTTGCAGGCCTGGGCCAAGGAACGCGAAATAGAGGTTGATTAGCCTTTTTGCACTGCACAATCGCTTGACTTCACTGGTCCGGGTCGATTGTGGTGAGCGCAAAGGGTTCGCTAACAACCCAGCACCTTTATGCTGGAGCGGTCATGACCGATTCTGAAGAAGAGACATTGCAGGAAAATACCAACGAAGCCGCAGCCACGGCTGGCGCGAAGCTGCGTGCCGCGCGTGAACGCAAGGGCCTGACGCTGGAGCAGGTTGCTTCGGAAACGCGCATCTCGCGGCGCCATCTGGAAAGCCTGGAGACCGGCAATCTCGAAGACATGCCGGGACGCACCTACGTGGTGGGCTTTGCCCGCACCTATGCCAAGACCGTGGGGCTGAACCAGGAAGAGATTGTCGGCCTGGTGCGCGAGGAGCTGGACGAGACCGAGGCGAACGAACGGTACGACCAGCAGACGCGGCGCACCTTCGAACCGGGCGACCCGTCGCGCGCGCCGGGCGGACGGCTGCTGTATTTCTCGCTGTTTGCCGTGGTCATCCTGCTCGTGGGCATTTTCTTCGCTGCCCGTGCGCTGTTCGCACCGGCTGCCGAAATTCCTTCGCTGGTGGAACAGCAGCGGGAGGAAGAAGCCCAGGCTGCCGCCGAACGCCAGGCAGAGCAGCAGGTGGATCAACCGCAGGAGGCCGCAGCCGCAGAGCCCAGTGGCCCGGTGGTATTCACCGCCGAGGGAGAGACCTGGGTCCGCTTCTACGATGAAGAGGGCCGCGTGCTGCAGGAAGGCACAATGCGGGAAGGCGATACCTTCACCGTGCCCGCCGATGCGGTCAATCCGCAGATCATCACCGGACGGCCCGACCGGCTGGCGATAACCATCGGCGACCGGCCGGTGCGCAAGCTTTCCACCGAGGTCGAAACGCTGACGGACGTGCCGATTTCGGCCGATGCGCTGCTGGCACGAACTGGCGGGGTGACGACCATCGGTTTCGGCCTCGGCTCGCCCGCCGCGCAGGAACCTGAAACCGCAGAGTCGACTGTCACTTCCATACAGCCGCGGGCCGCGCCTGCACCCGCACCCGCACCGGCATCGCGACCGACGGCGACCACCGCACCGTCGCCTACGCCGCAACGCTCCGCAACGCCGACTGCCACGCAGGCCACGCGTACGCCGGCGGCAACTGCCAGCCGGGCACCCACGGCAACGCCGACCCCGTCTCCCGCCGCAACTGCGCCGCCGCGTGCAGAACCCGCGGAACCGCAGGACGGCGGGGTATCGCCCGAACCGCAGTAAGCGGCGGCACGTGGCCGTGCGCCGGTGCCCGATCGTATTCATGGGGGAAAGCCGTCCAGTTCCGGCTTTCACGCGGACGTTAATCGTCTATCTTGGTAGGAACTGGCATGGAGCCGCGGTTCCGCGCCGAATATGGATTTGAGGAGATCGCCGGTAATGCTTGCTAGGTCGAAACAGTCATTCGCGATAACGCGCGCCGCCATCGTCGCGGTGATCGTGGCCGTGGCCATGCCGGTGCCCGCCTCGGCCCAGAGCGATGACCGGCTGCGGCGGATCGAAAGCCAGATCAACGCGCTGCAGCGCGCCGTATTTCCCGGCGGCGACGACCGGTTTTTCGAACCAGAGATCACGCCGGAACGATCGGCCACACCCAATACCACTCCGCAGGTGACCACATCCGCGCTGACCGACGTGCTGGCGCGGCTTGATGCGATCGAGGGTCAGCTGGCGCGGCTTACCGCGACAGCCGAGGTGAACGAGAATGCGCTGGCGGCGATGGAGATGCGCCTTGCCGAGATGGAAGCGCGCGGCACCGCCAGCGCTTCGGGAATGGGCAGCGCTGCTACGGCACCAAGGCCCAGCGGCGTCGTCCCTGTGCCCGGCGAGGCCGAAGGCACTGCCGAACTGGCCGCCGTGGAAGAAACTGCCGCCCAGGCCACCGCTCCCACGCCGGAACGGGTGGCAGCGGTGCAGGCCATCGCCAAGCCCGCCACGGGCGACCAGGGCGACGATGAATACGTCTATGGCTTCCGCCTGTGGGATGCTGGCTTCTATCCCGAAGCGCAGCAGCAACTCGCGATGTTCGTGGAACGCTATCCCGACCACTGGCGCACGACCTACGGGCGTAACCTGCTGGGGCGTGCCTTCCTGGATGCAGGCGAACCGCGCGCGGCTGCCACGCATTTCTTCGAGAACTACCAGACCGACGCCGAAGGTGCCCGCGCACCCGACAGCCTGCTGTACCTGGCGGAATCGATGATCACCCTGGGCGATACCCGCCGGGCGTGCATCGCGCTCGCCGAATTCGGCGAGACCTATGCCGCGCTGGCCGTGGGGCGGTTGCAGAACCAGTACGATAACCTCGGTGGCCGCGTCGACTGCAATTAATCCCGCACTGGTCGAGCGTTTCAAAAGTGCGCTCGACCGGCTGAACCCCGATGGCGGAAAGATCGGCCTCGCCGTAAGCGGCGGGCCGGACTCCATGGCCATGCTGCTGCTGGCGCACGAGGCTATTCCGAGCGGTTTCGAAGTAGGGACTGTCGACCACGGCCTGCGTCCCGAAGCGAAGGACGAATGCGCGCTGGTGGTCGCAGCCTGCGAGGAGCGCGGGGTGCCTTGCGAGGTGCTGACCGTGACCATCGCGGAGGGTAACGTGCAGGCGAAGGCGCGGGAGGCGCGGTATTTCGCTCTTGATCTATGGGCGCAAAGGCGCGGTCTTGCTGTGGTTGCCACCGCCCATCATGCCGACGACCAAGCCGAAACTCTGCTGATGCGCCTGAACCGTGGCAGCGGCGTCTCCGGACTGGCCGGGGTGCGGGAATACGTCTGGCCGCTCGGGCACGAGTTGCCGGTGATCCGTCCACTGCTTCGCTTCCGCCGGGCAGAATTGGACGGTGTGATAAAGACTGCAGGGCTCACGGTTGCTCAAGATCCCAGTAATCACGATGACCGGTTCGACCGGGTGAGAATGCGCCAAGCTCTGTCCGAAGCAGACTGGCTGGATCCGCTCGCGCTGTCTCGCTCTGCCAGCCATCTGGCCGAAGCGGACGAGGCTCTGGATAGTCAGACGAATGCTGCGGTCCGCGATCACGTAACACGCTATTCCGACAGGGTGGAATGCTCGTCCCCGCCCAACCGGGCAATCGCCCTGCGCGTTATCGACCGTATCATCGGGTGGCTCGGCGGGACAGCAAGGGGGTCACAGGTTGCCGATCTGCTGGACAAGCTCGAGCGTTGCGAAGGCGGAAATGTTGGCGGCGTGCTGGTAACAGTCGAGGGGAAATGGGGCCAAGCGCAACCGCCGCGCTGGGTCTTTCGCCCCGAACCACCTCGAAGAACCGGGTGATCCCCGAAAAGCCGCTTACCCTGAGCTTGTCGAAGGGTTGCCTTTCTTGAAGATCCGGGCGTGAAGAACAAAGCAGTCCTTCGACAGGCTCAGGACGAGCGGGAATAGGAAATTCTGCCCTGCTGGTCTTCAGCCCTCGGTCGACAAGCTCCCGCCAACGCCCGTCATCACCCCGTCAGTGATGATCACCACGTCACCCACCTTCGCAGTGTCGAACAGGCGCGACGCGAATTCGTCCGGCACGCCGATACAGCCGTGGCTGGCATAGCCCAGTTCGACATTGGAGCCGCCGTGCACGGCCACGCCGTCCCAGGTCAGGCGCAGGGTCCAGGGCATGGGCGCGTTGCCGTATTTTTCGGAGACATTGTGCCGTTCCTTGGTCAGGATCGGGAATGTGCCGGTGGGCGTGGGGTGCTCCGGCGTGCCCAGCAGTGCCGCGGCCGCGCCGATTTCGTATCCGCCCTGAAAGACGCTGATCACACGCGCCTGCAGGTCCACCGTCATGACCAGAGGACCGTCGGGAACGCCCTCGTCGTCCCAGTGCCATTCGCCATACTTGATCGGCCCTTCGATGGGCAGGACGCGCTTGATGACGAAGGGATCGTCCGGATCGTAGGCAGGGGTTTCCTGCACCACCTCGCTCGCGACGAACTCTATCGCCTGATCGACGGCAGCAGAGCCATCGGCAACGATATCGCTTTCCTGCGCATCACTGCCGTGGGTGAACAACATGGCTCCGCCGATCATCGCGGCAATAGCCAGCGTCAGCGCGCCGATCCATTTGAAGCTCGTGCTCATGTGCGGCATCCTGCGCCGGTTTGCGCCCAAAATCCAGTCGGACGCAGCCTGCGTCCCTGATTGGAACGCTGCCAGCGGGCGATTTAGCCGCGCTTAACCATGCGCCCCGAACACGTTGGCGATAGCCGTCGTGATGCGGAGGCTGAGGTTATGCGCGCGCTCAATCGGATCGATGAAGTCGCGGTGGATCGCCTCGTAACCCTCGTCGCTGCCATCGGGCCAGTCGGTCGGCTCGGTCAGGTCGAAGCGGTCGATGCGCGGGAAATGCGTGGGGTAGGCCCGCCGCAACTGCGCCAGCGCATCGTCCACGCGCAGGGTGAAGACCATTTCCAGCACGTCGTCGCGGGAGACGTCGTTCGCACGGCTGAACACCGGCACGCTGATGGCGCGGATGAACATGGCTTGGAGTAGTGCCAGGCGCAGCGACTGGAGCACGCCGATCATGCGACGCTTGTCCTCGCGGTTTTCGGTCGGAGCCTCGTCCGGAATATGGTCGAGCAGGCGGTGCAGCTTCATCGCGTCCACCCGCAGGCGGCTGGCGAGGCGGCGGAACACGCCGACGCGGTCGTCCTTCACCAGGTATTCGCTCAGGGCCTCGCAGGCGGCAGTTAGATGCCCCTCCGTGCCGCGATAGGGACGGCTTGCCCAGTAGGCCGAATTGAACAGTTCGCCGTGCGCGGCAACGGTCTTCACGCTGGCCAGCGCATTGGCGGCGCGCACCAGGCGCACAAGTTCGCGCCCGCGCGGGCTTTCCGCCAGCAGCGCGCCGATTTCCTCGTAATTGCCTTCCGCCGCCTCGCCAATGCCGGCGATCACGTTCACCGGATAGCCCAGCTGTTGCAGAATAGCATTGTGCGGAATGGCGCGGATCTGCCGCAGAGACATCTCGCGGTCTGCCGAAAGGTCGCTCTGGCGGCGCGAGACGCGGCTGCCGGTGGAATTGAGCAGCCCCAGCCCGAAGGCGGTGATGGCACGGCTGTAGGTCCGGCTTTCCAGGTGGTCGCGCTGGTGTTCCTTCACCGCGCGGTAGAAGTCGAGCGAGAGATCGGTGCGCTGATAGAACACGTCCTTGGGCACATCGACGTCGGTCTGCGCGGGCCGCAGCACGGCGATGCGCGTCAGGATGGCGCGGGCAAGCTCGGGGGTGGAAAACCACAGGTAGCCATCGCCGCCCTGAAAGCTGACCTCCGGCTCCAGCGGGATCCCGGCGCGGGCAAAGCGGCGCCGTGCCCAGGGCGAAAGGGCCCATTCCATCCGGTCCGCCATCTTGGTGGGGTGCGCACCGCGGCCCATGCTCTCGCCGTGGGTGTTGAAGATCAGCGCCGCGACGTCGTTGAGCCCGTTCGCATCGAGGGCATCTGCCAGCCGGCCCTGCAAACGCTCGATCGCGAGGCTGGCAGGGATCTGGCCCACGAACCGGCCCGCGTCGGAAAAGCCCGTCTGGATCGCCACCCGGCCACGCTTTTTCGCATATTCCTGGTAGATCGGTTCTGCCAGCAGCTCGTCCAGCAGGCGGCCGCCATGTTCCAGCGCAGTCTCGGTCTCGAACAGCGGCGAGACATCGACCTTGTCCTCGATGCCGAACAGCTTGGCGAAGTAGAGCGCGGCAAGGACCGTTGCCGGCTCCTCGCACTCGGCAATCAGCATGCGGATCGGCGCGTCGGCGTCGACGTGTTCCAGGATTTGCGCCATGGCAAGGAACTGGCGGATGGCGGTGCTCGCCTCTATCGCCAGCGCGCCGAAGTTGCTGCGGCGCGGCTGGATCTTTTCGATGGCGCGGTTGAGGTGGACCACTGCCCCCTTGCTGGCGAGGTCGAGATTGCCGTCGGGGTCGATCCGGCGGCGGATGGCGTTGTGCAACTGCTTGGCATTCACGCGGAAGTGGATCCAGCCCATGCCCAGCCCGTCGGCGCGCATCGCGGCCACCAGGGTCTTCAACGCAACGGCACGCTTGCCATCATCGGTAGCCTTTGCCTCTTCCTCCAGCGCATCGATATAGCGCGACAGGCTCAGCAGCTTGCGCGGATCGCTGGCGGTAAGACGATTGGCCGCGACGGAGAGCGCTGCGGGATCGGACAGGTCGGCGGTGAAATCCTCGGCGCGTTCGGCGGCGTAGTCCGCAGCCGGGCGAAGTTCGGACAGCAGCGCGTGATCGGCATCGATGGCTTCGAGCGAGGCGACATAGCGCGCCAGGCGCTCCGCCTTTTCGGACAGGCGAAAGCCGATGGAATTCGACCAGGTGATGTCGGTTCGCCCGTCCATGTCGTAGCCGACCCAGGTGGCGAAGCGGAAGGGCAGCGGGGAAAGCGCGTGCCACTCGTCCGGCCATTGCTCCTGCGCATGGGCAAGGAGCTGCGAGACGATGGCGTCGCGCGCATCCTGTGCGTGGGCGATGGCGCGCATGGCGCGTTCGTGTTCGTAAGGCAGGGTAACCTGCGGGCGTTCGCCGCCCACGCAGTCGGCGGTGATGGCCGTGCCCTTGCTGGCGGCGGAGGCGACCGCCTCGGACTGCTGCGGCGTCAGCAGGAAGGTGGGGTGGGCCGTGAATACGGCGTGCAGCTGGGGGCGTTCCCATTGCTCGCGGAAAGTGGCGAAATCGCTGCGTTCCAGCGTCCCTGCCAATTCGGACCGGTTGGCATCGGCACCGATGGGGGCGACCATGCATTCCAGCCGGTCCGCGCGTTCTTCCAGCGAAGCGACTTCCAGTTCGGCAATCAGCGCCTCGAAATCGTCGAGCGACATCTCGCCCGCTTCCAGCTTGCGCGAAAGCTCGTGCGCCAGCTGGAAAACCGGATTGAACTGCGGCATCTCGACGGTGCGCTGGTGCAGGTCCTGCAGGCGGCGGGTAAGGTCTTCGACGCCGCTCATTGCCCCATCTCCGCGGCCTCTTCTGCAAGCTTGCGGATTTCCTCGCGCGAGGCTCCCTTGGGGGCCACCCAGCTGCCGCCGACGCACAGCACGTTGTCCAGGGCCAGCCAGTCGGGCGCGGTTTCGGGCGTGATGCCGCCGGTGGGGCAGAACTTGCACTGCCCGAACGGCGCGATCAGCGCTTTCAATGCCGGAATGCCGCCGTTGGCCATGGCGGGAAAGAACTTGAAGTGCTTGAGGCCCATGTCGAGGCCCGCCATCAGCTCACCCGCAGTGGCGATGCCGGGCAGGAAAGGCACGCCGCTCTTGATCGCGGCACGGCCCAGCGGCTCTGTCAGTCCGGGGGAGACGATGAATTCCGCCCCGGCGGAAAGGGCCGCGTCGAGGTCTTTCTGATTCGTCACCGTACCGGCACCGACGATGGCACCGGGCACAAGGTTCATGCGCTTGATCACCTCGATCGCGGCATCGGTGCGCAAGGTCACTTCAAGGACTCTCAGGCCCCCTGCCACCAGCGCTTCTGCCATTGGGCGGGCCTCTGCGGGATCGTCCACCACCAGCACCGGAATGACCGGGGCCGTGAGCATGATCTCCTCGATATTGTCGGGTGCGCTCATGGGTAGTCAGTCTCCGTGGCTTTGAAGGAATGCGGCAGCCGCGCCGAAGAGGCCGGGCTGGGGATGGGTGATAAGCTTGACGGGGATGCCCGCCATCAGGTTTTCGAAACGGCCCTTGGCGCGGAAGCGTTCCGCGAAGCCGGAGTTGGGCAAGTGGTCGCGCAGGCGGTAGCCAAGGCCGCCGGCGATCACCACGCCGGAAAAGCCGCCTTGCGCCAGTGCGATGTCGCCAGCCACCGCGCCCAGCGAGAGGCAGAACCGGTCTATGGCGGCAGCGGCCAGGCTGTCCGAACCGTCCATCCCGGCTTTCCAGATCGCGATGTCGTCCTGCTCCACCACCGCGCGGCCTTCCAGCGCGGCGAGGGTGGCGTAGATGTCCACGATGGCGGGGCCCGATACCACGCGCTCTGCCGACACACGATTGTGGCGCTTGCGCAGGCGGGCGAGGATCGCGTCTTCGATGGGGTCGAGCGGAGCGAAATCGATATGGCCGCCCTCGGTCGCCGAGACGCGGTAAGTGCCATCGGCCTCGCGGTAGAGATGCGCGACGCCAAGCCCGGTGCCCGGGCCGAGCACAGATAATCGACCGGTGGGCTTCAGCGGCCCCTCCGGACCGGTAAGGTGGAGCAGTTCGTCTTCGCCAGCGCGAGCGACGGCATGGGCGACCGCCTCGAAATCGTTGACGATCGTGTGGCGCGAAACGCCGAGTTTCGATTCCACCAGCGCGGGCCTGATGATCCACGGGTTGTTGGTGAAACGGATCACTTCGCCGCCGACGGGACCGGCGATAGCCATGGCCACAGCATCGGGAAGGGTGCCGCCCTTCTGCGCGCGGTAATCCTCCCACGCGGTCTGGAAGCTGGCATGGTCTTCGGTGTGCAGCGTGATCGGCTCGTCCATCGTCAGGGTGCCGTCTGCGGCCCGCGTGGCGATGGCGAAGCGCGCGTGCGTGCCGCCGATGTCTACGGTTACGAGTTCCATTGTCCTATCCCCTCCACCTTGCGGATGCGGCCGCTATCAAAGCCCTGCCACGGCTAGCATTGCGCTGCCGCCTTTCTCTGCCTCGTCGGCAGAGCTGCGCATCATGGCGAACAGTTCGCGGCCCGTGCCCATGTCCGGCACCGGATCGGGCGCGGGCGTGCGGGCGGTCAGGTCTGCCGTGGTCGAAAGCTCTCCGGTTTCGGCGCAGACTTTCACGATGTCGCCGTCTTCCAGCAGCGACAGCGGGCCACCGCCCAGCGCCTCGGGCGAGCAGTGGATCGCGCTTGGCACCTTGCCGCTCGCGCCGCTCATCCGGCCATCGGTGACGAGCGCCACGCGGTAGCCGCGATCCTGCAGCACGCCCAGCGCGGGCGTCAGCTTGTGAAGTTCGGGCATGCCATTGGCGCGCGGCCCCTGGAAGCGCACGACAACGACCACGTCCTTGTCCAATTCGCCCGCCGTGAAGGCATCGGCGACCTGCTTCTGCGTCGAGAACACCCGGCAGGGCGCCTCGATAGTCCAGCGTTCCTTTTCGACCGCGGAGCTTTTGAAACAGGCGCGGCCCAGGTTGCCTTCGACCAGTCGCATACCGCCATCGGGCTGGAACGGGTTCGCGGCAGGGCGCAGCATTTCATCGTTACCGCTGGGGCCGGTATCGCGCCATTTCAGCGTATCCTCATCCAGCCACGGTTCCTGTGCGTACTGCCCCATGCCGCGCTCTTCACCCACACCGATCACGTCGGCGTGCGCAAGACCAGCGCCCAGCAGCTCGCTGATGACGAAGCCCATGCCGCCCGCTTCGTGGAAGTGGTTGGTGTCGCCGGACCCGTTGGGATAGACGCGCGCCAGCAGCGGGACGGATTTCGACAGTTCGGAAAGGTCCGTCCAGTCGATCTGCACACCGGCGGCGCGGGCGAAAGCGGGAATATGGATGGCGTGGTTGGTGGAGCCGCCGGTTGCCAGCAGGCCGACCGCGGCGTTCACGATGGCTTTCTCGTCTACGCAATGGCCCAACGGGCGGAAGTCGTTGCCGTCCTTGCCCATTGCCGCCACGCGGTGCACGGCGGCGCGGTCCAGCGCCTGCCGGATCTTCGTGCCGGGCTGGAAAAAGGCCGCGCCGGGTACGTGAAGGCCCATCATTTCCATCATCATCTGGTTGGAGTTGGCGGTGCCAAAGAACGTGCAGGTGCCGGGCGAGTGGTAGGAGCCAAGCTCGCTTTCCAGCAGCTCGGCCCGCGTTGCCTTGTCCTCTGCATAGAGCTGGCGAACGCGCTGCTTTTCCTTGTTGGAAACGCCCGAAGGCATCGGCCCGCTGGGCACGAACACGGCGGGCAGGTGGCCAAAGCGCAGCGCACCGATCAGCAGGCCGGGCACGATCTTGTCGCAGATACCCAGCAGCAGCATGCCATCGTACATGGCGTGGGAGAGGGCAACGCCGGTGGAAAGCGCGATCACGTCGCGGCTGAACAGGCTGAGTTCCATGCCCGTCTCGCCCTGCGTCACCCCGTCGCACATGGCGGGCGTGCCGCCGGCAACCTGCGCTGTGGCTCCCACTTCGCGGGCGTAGATCTTCAGCCGCTCGGGATAGCGTCCGTAGGGCTGGTGGGCGGAAAGCATGTCATTATAGGCCGAGACGATACCGATGTTGGGACCGGTATTGGTCTTCAGCGCCTCCTGGTCCTCCAGCGCCCCGGCATAGGCATGGGCGAGATTCGAACAGCTGACCTGGCTGCGCTCCGGCTGGTTGTCGGCCTCGCGGTCGATCAGGTCCAGATAGGCGCGGCGGCTATCCTTCGATTTCTCGATAATCCGCTGGGTCACGCGTTCGATGGTGGGGTGCAACTTACTCATGCCAGCTTACTCCGTCGCGTTCGGCCAGGGCGATGGCAGCGCTGGGGCCCCAGCTTCCGGCGTTATAGGTCTTGGGCGTCTTGCCCTCGGCTTCCCAGCCTGCGCGGATCGCGTCGATCCATTTCCACTGCGCTTCCACCTCGTCGCGGCGCACGAACAGCGTCTGGTCGCCATTGATGAGGTCCAGCAGCAGGCGCTCGTAGGCGATACGCTTGTGCTTGCCGGTAAAGGCGTCGGGCATGCGGATGTCCAACGGCACTTCGCGCAGCGTCATGCCCTCGTGCTCGATACCGGGCACCTTGGCCATCAGCGACAGGGTGATGTTTTCCTCCGGCTGGATGCCAATCACCAGCCTGTTCGGCTTCAGTCGCGCATCGGGGAAGATCGAGTGCGGCACGCAGCGGAAATTGACGATGATCTCGGTCACCCTTTCGGGCAGCCGCTTGCCGGTGCGCAGGTAGAAGGGCACGCCCTGCCAGCGCCAGTTGTCGATGTGGGCCTTCAGCGCCACGAAAGTCTCGGTGTCGCTGTCCTTGCCGAGTTCCTCGTCATAGCCAGGCACGATTTCGCCGTTCGACGCGCCGCCACGGTACTGGCCGGTGACGCTTTCGTCGCTTTTCAGCTTGCGCAGCGCGCGCAGCACTTTCACCTTCTCGTCGCGCACCGCCCCTGCATCGAAGCTGCTGGGCGGCTCCATCGCGACGAGGGCGAGCAGTTGCAGCATGTGGTTCTGCACCATGTCGCGCAGCGCGCCTGCACCGTCGTAGAAGTCCACCCGGCTTTCCAGCCCCACGGTCTCCCCCACGGTGATCTGCACATGGTCGATATGCTGGGCGTTCCACAGCGGCTCGAACAGGATATTGGCAAAGCGCAGCGCGATCAGGTTCTGCACCGTCTCCTTGCCAAGGTAATGATCGATGCGGAAAATCCGCTCTTCGGAGAAAGCCGCCGCGACGGCATCGTTGATGGCGCAGCTGCTTTCCAGGTCTGTGCCAAGCGGCTTTTCCAGGCAGATGCGTGAATGAGCATCGGCCAGTCCGTGCGAGGCGAGCCCCTCGATCGTGGGTTTGAACAGGCTGGGCGCGGTCGACAGGAAGATCGCGATGTCGCGGTCGTCGCCCACCTTTTCCGCCAGTTCGGCGTAGCCTTCGGGGGTGGTGACATCCAGCTGAGTGTAGCGCAGCCGGTTCAGGAACTCGGCCATGCCGCCGACGCGGTCCGCCGGCAGGAACTGCTCGATCGCCTCGCGCGCGAAATCGCGGAACTCGCCGTCGCTCAGTTCGGATCGCGCGGTACCGATGATTTCCAGGTCGGGCGGCAGCAGGTCATCGGCATCGAGAGCGCAGAGCGAAGGCAGCAACATCCGACGCGACAGGTCTCCCGTGGCGCCGAACAGGATCAGCGTTTGTGCCTTTCGGATCAATTCAGGCCCCCGCATTGCAGTGAGTTCGTGTGATGCATTCCTATCCCTTCCCCATGTTGCAGCGCAACACCAATGTCCCTGTTCGATCCCGCGCCGACGTTGCTCGTGCAGTTATGGCCGGTATCCGCATTCAAACGCCGCAATAGCGCGGGTTGTGAACGTTAACAAGGATACCCTAGCCGTCGCTCTCGGTCACTGTCACCTCAGAATTCCTGAAGTCGGACAAACCGAAAGTAGTCAGGAATGAAACGTCCGCCGCGTCTCGCCCGATGCCGATCTTGGCCGTCTGGTCGGCCCGGGCCATGTCGGTCGGATCGACGATATACCACGCACCGCCGCCCGGCGTCGTCGGGTCTTTCAGGAACACCTCTGCAACCGCATGGAAATCGGGCGGATTCACGCCCGGCGCATAGCAGCTGACATAGCGTGCCGGAATGGTGGCGGCGCGGGCGAAGCAGATCATCACGTGGGCATAGTCGCGGCAGATACCGCGCCGTTCCACGAATGTGTCGAGCGCCGTCGTCGTCGCGTTCGATGCGCCTGCCTCGTAAGTGAAATTGTCGCCGATCCAGTCTGCCATGGCGAGAATTTTCTCTCCGCCTTCGAGTTTGCCGAACCGGTCCATAACGAAGCTGTGCATACGGTCGGCCTGGCAATAGCGCGAATCGAATACGTATTCGACCGCCTCGCCCGGCAGGTCGTGCGGGTCCATCGTGTGCAGCTTCGAAAGGTCCGGCACCAGGCGGTTCACCTCGACCCGGGCATTGTATTCGACGTTGTAGTCGCCTTCTGCCCTGACCCAGATCCGCTCCCCCACGCTGTCCTGCGCGGGCACGCGGGCAGTGTGCATCGCGGGGGACAGCTTCGTTTCGGAAGACAGGATCTTCTGTTCGGGGATGACAGCAGCCTCGAACTGCAGCAGCAGGTCGGTAGGCTGGTTCAGGTGGAACGCGAACTTGGCGGAAATGTCGATGGGCATATGAGGTGCGAACGCGCGGGACTGCCGCCGGTTTCGCTATTCTCCGATTATATGAGCAATGATCTCGCGCGCATGGGCGGCGCGGCGGTGTTCGGCAAGATAAAGGCCCTGCCATGTCCCCAGCATCATCTGCCCGCCGCTCACCGGCACGCTGAGCGAGGCGCTCGTCAGCATCGTGCGGATGTGCGCGGGCATATCGTCCGGCCCCTCGCTGTCATGCTCGTAGCGGCCGTCTTCAGGGGCGGCGCTTTCCAGCCAGCGCAGCAGGTCGCGCTGGACGGCGCTGGCGGCGTTTTCGTTGATCAGCAGGCTGGCAGACGTGTGGCGGCAGAAGAGGGTGAGCAGGCCGGTCTCGATACCGGTGCCCGCCAGCCACTGCGCCACCTCGGGCGTGAATTCGTGCAGCGCCTTGCCCTGCGTGTGGATGGTGAAGCGGTGCTGATCCTGTCGCATGACATCCTATATAGGCGCTGATGGCGCAGCAGATAGACCTCTTCTCCGACACTCCGGCTCCGGCCCCGATGCCGGT
The DNA here is from genome assembly GCF_003584125.1 of Aurantiacibacter zhengii. GTDB lineage: Bacteria > Pseudomonadota > Alphaproteobacteria > Sphingomonadales > Sphingomonadaceae > Alteraurantiacibacter > Alteraurantiacibacter zhengii. Next base: position 67,420 of record NZ_QXFL01000005.1, on the reverse strand, counting down.
GGCTGGCCTGCGCGTGGTGCCCGATGCCATCGATGCGGAAATGGAACAGGCGCTGGCGGCGCGCATCGACGCAGCTCCGCTGGAGCCGTTCCGGTTTGGCCAGTGGACCGGCAAGCGGCTGACTGCCAATTACGGCTCTGCCTACGACTACGCACGGGGAAAGATGACGCCCGCGCCCCCGCTGCCGGACTGGCTGGTGTCGTTGCGGGACAGGCTGGCACCCGCGTTCGGCCTGTCGCCCACTGTGCTGCAACAGGCCCTGCTGATCCGTTACGATCCGGGCGCCGGCATCGGCTGGCACCGCGACCGGCCGCAGTACGGCGAGGTGATCGGCCTTTCTCTCGGTGCGCCCGCCGTGCTGCGATTGCGCCAGCGGCAGGCAGGGGGCGGCTTCGTCCGTCACGCCGTGCCGCTAGAACCGCGCGCTGCCTACATGCTGTCGGGCGCGGTGCGCGAGGCGTGGGAGCATTCGATCGCACCCATTGCCGACACCCGCCGCTCGATTACCTTTCGAACCCTGCGCGAGCCTTTGGAATAGGCTTGCGCGCTGCCGCATCGGCGTTAGTCTCACGCGCAACGAATACAGAGAGGGACTTTCGATGCGAACGATCAAGCGGGCGGCTCTTGCTGCCGCCTCGGCCAGCGCGCTGCTGGCAGGACCCGCCGCGCTGGCGCAGGAAACACCCGTCGCCTTTACCGGCGCCACCATTCACACGATGACCGGGCCCAGCGGCACCGGCACGGTGGAGAATGGCACGCTGGTGATCCACAACGGCGAAATCGTCGCCGTGGGCGCGAATGTCGCCATTCCTGCAGGGGCTGAGGTACGCGATGCCACCGGCATGGTGATCATGCCCGGCATCGTCGATACCCACTCGCATATCGGCCAGGTCTCCGGCGCGGACAGTTCCGCCGCGATCCAGCCCGACGTGCGCGCGCTCGATTCGATCAACGTGCGTGACAGTTCCATCGCCCGCGCCCGCTCCGGCGGGGTCACCACCGCCAACATCATGCCCGGCAGCGGCTTCCTGATGAGCGGGCAGACCTTCTACATGCACCTGACCGACGGCACGACTATCGAGGACTATGCCTGGATGGACGACGACGGCGACATCATGGGCGGCATGAAAATGGCCAACGGCACCAACCCGCTGCGCGAAAACCCGGCCTTTCCCTCCACCCGCGCACGCAGCGCCGCGATGGTGCGCCAGCATTTCGTCGCCGCGCAGGAATACTGCGGGGGCGACCGCTCCCCGCGCGATATCGGCATGGATGCCATGTGCGAGGTGCTGGACGGCAGCCGCCTCGTCCACTTCCACACCCACCGTGCGGACGACATCATGACCGCGCTGCGCCTGCGCCGCGAGTTCGGATTCAACATGCTGATCCAGCACGGCATGGAAAGCGACCGCGTGGCGCGCGAGATCGCGGCAGAGGGCGTGCCCGTCTCCGCCATCCTTGTCGACAGCCCCGGCGGCAAGCTCGAAGCTGCCAACGCCAATATCGAAAGCGTTGGCCGGCTGGAGGATGCGGGCGTGTTCGTCTCGCTGCATTCCGACGACAACATCGTCGATTCGCGCCTGATGTTCCGCCAGGCCGGCATTGCCGTGCGCGGCGGGATGAGCCGCGAGGGGGCGCTGCGCGCGCTCACCATCAACGGCGCGGTGCAACTGGGACTGGACGAGCACGTGGGCAGCCTGGAAGCGGGCAAGATGGCCGACTTCATCGTGATGACCGGCGATCCGCTGTCGGTCTACACCGATGTCACCCAGACCTGGGTGATGGGCGAACTGCTGTTCGATGCCGACGATCCCGAAGACCTGCTGATGGCGACCGGCGGCTATGGCGCGGGCAATCCGCAACTGAACACCCACGTCCTCGAACGAGAGGCGCTCATGCTGGAGGGCGGACAATGACAAACCTTGGCACTTTCGTCGCGGGCGCTTTCACCGCAGCCCTGCTCTCCACCAGTGCCCTTGCACAGGATATCGCCGTGCGCGGCGGGCAGGTGTGGACCATGGGGCCGCAGGGCGTGATCGAGAACGGCGTGGTCGTGATCGAGGATGGCCAGATCACCGCGGTCGGCCCGGCAACCAGCACCGCCATTCCCGCAGGGATGCAGGTGCTGGAGGCACCCGTCGTCACGCCGGGGCTGGTGGATGCCCATTCCACCGTTGGCCTGACCGGCTATCTCAACCAGCCCGACGATCAGGACCAGCTAGACACGACCGCCCCGGTGCAGCCGCACCTGCGCGCTATCGACGCCTACAACCCGCATGACCGGCTGGTGGAATGGGTGCGCGAACTGGGCACCACCACGCTGCACACCGGGCACGGCCCGGGCGCGCTGGTGTCCGGGCAGACCATGGTGGTGAAGACCGTGGGCAACACCGTGGATGCCGCCCTGGTAGAGGATGGCACGATGGTGGTCGCAAACCTCGGCGCATGGGCGCTGGACCGCGAAAGCTCGCCCGGCACCCGTGCCAAACAGATCGCCATGCTGCGCCAGGCGCTGGTGGATGCGCGCACCGGGACGGACCGCGATGAGAACGACGCGGACGACGAAGACGATAACGCGTTCGATCCCAGCCGCGACCTGATCAACGAGGCTTTTGCCTCTGTCGTGCGGGGAGAGCGTCCGCTGCTCGTCACCGCCAACCGCGCGCAGGACATCATGTCTGCCCTGCGCCTGGCCGACGAGTTCGGTATCGAGGTGGTGATCGACGGCGCGGCCGACGCGCACCTGCTGCTGGACGAACTGCGCGAGGCGGGCGTCTCCGTGATGCTGCACCCCACGATGGCGCGTAACGAGGGCGAACTGGAAAACGCATCCTTCACCACCGCCGCCGTGCTGGCAGAGGCAGGGATCCCGTTCGCGCTGCAATCGGGGTACGAGGCCTATGTGCCCAAGACCCGCGTTGTGCTGTGGGAAGCAGGCTTCGCCGCGGGCAACGGCCTGGCGCCCGAAGATGCCCTTGCCAGCATCACCATCGATGCCGCACGCATCATCGGCATGGACGAACGCGTGGGCAGCCTGGAAGTCGGCAAGGACGGCGACGTCGCCATGTTCGACGGCGACCCCTTCGAATACGTGACCCACGTCACCGGCGTGGTGATCGAGGGCGAGGTGGTATCGACGGCTAGCAGGTAGGGCCGGTACGAGAAGCCGTGGCAAAGCTGCCCGCAACCCGTTGCGGGTACGAGGCTACGCGATGACCCCGAACAGGTCGTGCGCGTCGGCATCCTCGACTTCCACGTTCACGAAATCCCCGGCCTTCAGGGTCTCGGCCACGTTGCGCAGGTACACCGCGCCGTCGATCTCCGGTGCGTCGGCCTGTGACCGGCCCGTCGCGCCGATGTCGCCATCCTCGTCGGGCTCGCCCACCTCGTCGATGATGACGGAGATGGTCTTGCCCACCTTGGCGGCGAGCTTTGCGGCGCTGATGCGCTCGGTGACTTCCATCACGCGGGCGTAGCGTTCTTCCTTCAGCGCCTCGGGCACCGGATCGGGCAGGGCGTTGGCCGCCGCGCCTTCCACCGGCTCGAACCGGAACGCGCCCACGCGGTCCAGCTGGGCTTCCTCCAGCCATTCCAGCAGGTAGCGGAAGTCTTCCTCGGTCTCTCCGGGAAAGCCGACCACGAAGCTGCTGCGCACCGCGATCTCGGGACAGATTTCGCGCCACGATTTAAGGCGCTCGAGCACCTTGGCCTCGTTCGCCGGGCGCTTCATGGCCTTCAGCACGTTGCGGCTGGCATGCTGGAAGGGAATGTCGAGATAGGGCGTCAGCAGTCCTTCGGCCATCAGCGGGATGACCTGGTCGACGTGCGGGTAGGGATAGACGTAGTGCAGGCGCACCCACGGCACGTCGCCTTCGGGCGTGCGCATCTGGCCCAGTTCACGGGCAAGGTCGGTCATGTGGGCGCGGACCTCGCGGCCCTTCCACATCCGCTCTTCATGCCGGGTGTCGACGCCGTAGGCGCTGGTATCCTGGCTGATGACCAGCAGTTCCTTGGTGCCCGCAGCCAGCAGTTTTTCCGCCTCGCGCAGCACGGCATCGATGCGGCGGCTGGCCAGCTTCCCGCGTAGCGTGGGGATGATGCAGAACGCGCAGGAATGGTTACACCCCTCGCTGATCTTGAGGTAGCTGTAGTGGCGCGGCGTCAGCTTGATATCGGGCTGCGGCACCAGGTCGATATAGGGTCCTTGGCCGGGCGGAGCCGCCTCGTGCACGGCTTCCACCACGTCCTCGTACTGGTGCGCGCCGGTGATGGCGAGAACCTGCGGAAAACGCTTGCGGATCAGGTCCGCCTCGTCGCCCATGCAGCCGGTCACGATGACGCGGCCATTCTCGCTGATCGCCTCGCCGATGGCTTCGAGGCTTTCCTCCTTGGCGGAGTCGAGGAAGCCGCAGGTGTTCACCAGCACCACGTCGGCGCCTTCGTAGTCAGGGCTCATGGCATAGCCATCGGCGCGCAGGCGGGTGAGGATGCGTTCGGAATCGACCAGCGCCTTGGGACAGCCGAGGCTGACCATGCCGACACGTTTCTGATCTGGGATCTGGGTTGCCATGATGCGCGGCCCCCTACACCCGATTGCGCCTTTGGGCTAGTCTGCGCGCGGGTCATGGTATGGGAGACAAGACGATGGGCGATGTGAACCTGCTGGCGGTGCTGCTTGGCACGCTGGCTTTTTTCCTGATCGGGGCGCTGTGGTACGGCCCGCTGTTCGGCAAGCCGTGGCGCGAGATGAACGGTATTACCGATGACATGGTGCAGGCCGGCCCGCGCGCGGGGCAGAACCCGACGTGGCTGATCATGCTGCTGGCATTCCTGTTCGAGATGGTGGTGGTGCTGATGCTGGGCCACAACATCGCCCGCACCAATCCGGCACCGCACGTGGTGATGATGATGGCCGTGGGCTTTGCTGCCATGATCATGACGCCCGCGCTCGGCATCAATTACCTGTTCCAGATGCGCCCGGGCAAACTGTTCGCGATCGATGCCAGCTATTTCGTGGTCGGAATGGCTGCGGCAGGCGGAGTGTTCATCCTGCTGGGATAGCCCTGCGGACTAGTTGTTCGGCTTTGCGTCGTTGCCGTCCGGCCCATCGATATCGGCGGGCTGGATTTCGACGATGATGTCGCCGGCCTGCAGGCATTCGGCCTCCTGCTCCCAGAAACCACAGGCGTTGCCATTGCGGTAGATGCGCAGACCCCTGCCGCCCGAGCACGCCTCGCTCAGCGACTTGCCGATTTCTTCCTGCCGCACTTCGCGTTCCACCAGTTGCACCCGTCCGGTGACGGAGGCGAGGTCGCCCAGATAGTCGGCAATGTGCGCGCCGCGCGCACTGCCCGCCAGCAGCAGGCCGGTAAAGCGCACGGGGTTGATCACGTTGTCCGCGCCCGCCTGCCGCGCCAGCAGTTCGTTGTCCGCCGCGCGCACCACCACGCTGATGGGAACCTTGGGCGCGAGATGGCGCACGGTCAGCACGATCAGGATCGAGGCGTCGTCGCGTCCGGCGGAAACCAGCACGGTCTGCGCCTTGCTGATACGCACGGCCTCCAGGTTTTCGTCGCGCGAGGCATCGGCCTCGATCACGTTGCAGCCCAGCGATTCTGCCTGTTCGAGCCGTTCCTCGTTCATGTCCATCACGACGATGCAGGCGGGATCGGTGCCGCGTTCGATCAGTTCGCCCACGGCTTCAGCGCCGGAGACACCGAACCCGAGGACTACGACATGGTCGGAAAGCTGGTCCTGGATACGGGCCATGCGGAATTTCTCCCAGCTGCGCTTGATAAGGAAATTGTAGGCGGTGCCCACGAAGATGAACAGGACGGCAAAGCGGACCGGCGTCACGATCAGCGCCTCGACCAGGCGGGCCTTGTCGCTGATGGGCGCAATATCGCCGAAGCCGGTGGTGGTGATCGAGATCATCGTGAAGTAGATCACGTCGAGGAAACTGACGTGGCCGTCGAGGTTGTCGACCAGACCCTCCCTGTCCCACCAATGGATCATCACCACGATGAAGATCAGGAAAATAGCCAGCCCCAGGCGGATGAACAGGTCGCCCCATACGGGGATGTTCACGGCGCGGCGGATAGGGGCAAAGCGGCGCTTGCCGACTGTGCGCAGTTCCCTGTTGTGCGCGCGCGCCATCTATCAGGCGAACCTGTCCGCAAGATCGGAAATGGCGGAATGGTGGGTCAGGTCGAGCTGGAGCGGCGTAACCGCGACGTAGCCATCTTCGATAGCTTCCAGATCGGTCCCGTGGTCCAGCGTGTGTTCCGCATCCTGCAGGCCGAACCAGTAGTACTTGCGGCCGCGCGGATCGGTCCCTTCCGCCAGCGAACCGCGTTCGTAATCGTGAAAGCCCTGTCGCACCACGCGGATGCCCTTCACCTCGTCTGCGGGCAGCGCGGGGAAGTTGACGTTGACCAGAGTGCGCTTGGCCATCTGCACATCGATCAGCGGGGCAAGGACCTTGGCTCCCCACTTGCGGGCCGCATCGAAGCCGAAGCGGGTTTCGCGGTAGGCTTGGCTTAGGCCGATGGCTGGTATGCCCGCCAGCGCCGCTTCCATCGCGGCGGAAATGGTGCCGGAATAGGTTATGTCGTCGCCCAGGTTCTCGCCCGCGTTCACGCCGGAAAGGACGAGGTCGGGCTTGCCATCGGCAAACAGCTTGCGCAGCGCAAGGTTCACCGAATCCGTGGGCGTGCCGGTGACGCTGAAGCGCCGCTCGCCATGCTCGCGAAGCCTGACGGGGTGGTGCAGCGTGAGCGAATGACCCGCGCCCGACTGCTCCTCTGCAGGGGCACAGACCCACACCTCGTCGGAGAGTTCGCGGGCGATTTCTTCCAGCACGGCAAGGCCGGGGGCGTGGATGCCGTCATCGTTGGTAAGCAGGATACGCATGAATCAGGCGGGTACCAGTTTTTCGAGCCCGCCCATATAGGGCTTGAGAACTTCCGGCACGGCAATCGAGCCGTCTTCCTGCTGATAGTTCTCCAGAACGGCCACCAGCGTGCGGCCTACGGCCAGGCCAGAGCCGTTGAGCGTGTGCACGAACTCGGTCTTCTTCGCGCCGTCTTCGGGCCGGTAACGCGTGTTCATGCGGCGCGCCTGGAAATCGCCGCACCAGCTGATGGAGCTTATCTCGCGGTAGGCGTCCTGCCCCGGCAGCCACACCTCCAGGTCGAAGGTCTTGCGTGCTCCGAAACCCATGTCGCCGGTGCACAGCAGAACCTTGCGGTACGGCAGGTCCAGCGCGCGCAGAACGCTCTCGGCGCTTTCGACCATGTGCTCGTGCTCGGCGTGCGCGTCCTGCGGGCGGCAGATAGAGACCAGTTCCACCTTGTCGAACTGGTGCTGGCGGATGAAGCCGCGCGTATCCTTGCCCGCGGCGCCCGCCTCGCTGCGGAAACACGGGGTGAGGGCGGTAAGGCGAATGGGCGAGGTCAGATCCTCGATGATTTCCTCACGCACCGAATTGGTAAGGGAAACCTCGGCGGTGGGGATGAGCCAGCGCCCGTCCGTCGTCTTGAACAGATCGTCCGCAAATTTGGGCAACTGCCCGGTGCCGAACACGGCCTCGTCGCGCACCAGCAGGGGCGGGGCGCATTCGGTGTAGCCGTTCTCGCCGGTCTGGTGATCCAGCATGAATTGGCCCAGCGCACGGTTCAGGCGGGCCATCTGGGCGCGGAGGAAGGTGAAGCGTGCGCCGCTCATCTTCACCGCGGTTTCGAATTCCATGCCAAGGGCGGGGCCCATGTCGGCATGTTCGCGGGGGCTGAACGGGAAAGTGCGCGGCACAGTCCAGCGGCTGACTTCCACGTTTTCGCTTTCGTCCTTGCCAAGGGGAACGCCGTCTGCGGGCAGGTTCGGAATGGCCGCCAGCGCGTGGTTCAGCGCTTCGCCCTTCGCCCGTTCCTCTTCCTCGATCGCGGGCATCGCTTGCTTGATCTCGGCCACTTCGGCCTTGAGCGCCTCCGCCTTGTCCTTGTCGCCCTGGCCCATGGCCTGGCCGATCGCCTTCGATGCCTCGTTGCGGCGGCTCTGCATCTCCTGCAGGCGGGTGGTGAGGGCGCGGCGTTCCTCGTCCAGTTTCAGCAGGTCGGCGGCCATGGGCTCCACGCCGCGCCTTGCCAGCGCAGCGTCGAAGCCTTCCGGATTCTCTCGGATCGAACGAAGGTCATGCATGGCGGCGGGCTATGCCTCGGCACCTTGCCGCTTGTCCAGCATTGACACGCCTGCCCGCGCGCAGGTTTGTATCGGGAGGGAACCTTTGCCAGCCTGCACCGCTGAAACAGTCGCATCGCGCGGCGGAAAACGAGGGCCTGATTTGCTGGATAAGACGATCGAAGAGCCCCCGCAGCGCACCCGTTTCGTCGATCTGGTGCAGGGCGCAACCCGCCTGGCCATGAAAACGGGGCTGATGCAGCCCGCGACCTTCGACAAGCAGACCATCATGGACCGCGCCGTTGAGGCCGCCGGATCCGACGATTTCGGCGATCCCTGGTTCGAGAAGCCGCTGTCGGTTCTCCTCACGGCGCTGGAGGAAGAGGCCCGGCTGCACGAATCCGGCGCGTGGGTGGCGATGAAGCAATGCGAAAAGGTGCTGGTGGACCGGCTCCGCGCGCAGCGGTGGTTTGCCCGGCATCCCGAAATCCTCGCCCGGCCATTGCGCAACCCGGTCTTCATCGTCGGCCCGATGCGTTCGGGCACCACGCGGCTTCACCGGCTGCTGTCGGCAGACCGGCGGTTCGATCACATGCGCAGTTTCGAAACGATCACCCCGGTGCCCTATCCCGGCTTCACGCACGGGGAGTACGATCGCCGCATCACGCTGGCAAAGCGCGCGCGCAAGGTTGCCGATCTCGCCAATCCGCACACGCTCGCCATCCACCCTACCGGCCCCATGCAGCCGGAGGAGGAGCTGGGCCTGTTCGTCAATTCCTTCTGGGGCATGAAGCACGAGGCGCAGTGGCACGTGCCCGCCTATGGCCGCTGGTGCGAGGCGCAGGATGCCACGCCTGCCTACGAACAGATGGCGCGCCTGTTGCGGCTGATCGGCTGGTCGCAGCAGGCCAGTTCACTGAAGCCCTGGGTGCTCAAGACGCCGCAGCACATGCTGGATCTGGATGCGCTGCTGAACGTGTTTCCCGATGCCCGCTTCATCTTTACCCACCGCGATCCGTTGCGGGTGGTCGCCAGTTCTGCCTCGCTGGCCTGGAACCAGACCTGCATCTATTCCGACCATGCCGATCCGCACGAGGTTGGCCGGGAATGGCTGCGCAAGACGCGCCTGCAGGTGGAACGGATGCAGGAAGGCCGCAAGGGCATCGCGCCCGATCGCATGATCGACGTACATTACGAATCGGTGGATGCCGACTGGCGGGCGGCAATGAAGCGCATCTACGCTTTCCTCGGCCTCGACATAGAACGCGCCTGGCCGGCGATGGAAGCTTACCGGGACAGCGTCGACGCGATGAAGCGCCAGCCCCACCGCTACAGCCTGGCCGAGTTCGGCCTGTCAGAGGGGCAGGTGATGGAACAGTTGGGCGGCTATATGCGCGCCTTCGGCGTTACGCGGGAACCGCGTGTGGCATCGCGCTGAGCCTATCCGGCTGACGAGGGGCTCTCGCTGTTCTGCGCGTCGAGCCGCTGTTTGGCCTCGCCACCTATCACACGCATCAGGTTCTCCTGAACGACCGTGGCGACCAGCGTCCCGTCTTCGGCGAAAAAGTGCCCGCGGCTGAGCCCGCGCGCCTTGCCGGCCCATGGGCTGTCCGTGGCGAAGAGGTGCCACTGCCGGAAATCGGGGGTCTGGTGAAACCACATCGCGTGGTCCAGGCTGGCAAGCTGCATGCCGCTGTCTCCCGGTCGCACGCCGTGGGGCAGCAGCGCGTTGCGCAGGAAAAGCATGTCGGATGCGTATGTCAGCTGCGCGCGGCTGGTCGCGGCATCGGCGGGCTGCGGGTCGCGCGAACGCATCCAGACCGCAGAGTGCGGTGCGCGCGAGGTGTTGCCGAACAGCGAATCCGCCGCGAGGGGAATGACCTCGACGGGACGCAGGCCCAGCTTGCCGATGATCGGCATGCTGTCCATGTCGTTGCGCTTGCGCCATTCTTCCAGCGCCCGCTCTGCACTGTGCCTGTCGCCGTAGTCGGGCGGCGAGGCAGAATGGCGGAAACCATCCTCCTCCAGTTGCAGGGACACGGTCATGGTCAGCACGTGATCGTCATGCTGGAAGGCGTCGACGCGCCGCCGTGCGAAGCTGCGGCCTTCACCAAGGGAGGTAACCTTGTAGGTGACCGGCACGTCGGCATCGCCGGGCCGCAGGAAAACGACATGGAGCGAATGGGCTAAGCGCTCCCCGGTCTCTTCTTGGCACGCCGCCATCAGGGCCTGTGCAAGCGCGTGGCCGCCGAACAGGCGCGTTCCCACGCCGGCTCCCGGGGGCCCGATCCAGCTTTGCTCTCCCTGTGCTTCAAGCTCCAGGATATCGGCAAAGTTGGTCGTCACGATAAGGGCCTCCGGCAGGGTCTTACAAAATGCAAGGGCCGGGGAATCGCCCCGGCCCCTGTTTAGCAGTTGCCGAGCGGCCTAGAAGCCGGCGCGCACGGTAATCCCGTAGGTGCGCGGCTCTGCGAGGTAAACCGAATAGGTCTGCTGCGGTGCCACGAACGGGGTGTTGAAGGCCACCTGCGAGTAGTCCTTGTTGAGCAGGTTGTTACCCCAGACCTCGATCGACCACGCGCGATCCGCGTCTTGAATGCCGATCCGGCCGTTGACGGTGACAAATCCTTCCTGCTCCTTGCCATAGAGAAGGTCGGAGCCGGTGTTGTAGGCGCTGACTGCGCGCGCGTTGGCGAACAGCAGGCCGCGCAGGCCGGAATTGCCCAGTTCGGGGTTCCAGCTGATCGAACTTGTCACGGTCGTCTCCGGCGCGTTCGACAGGTTGTCGCCCGGCAGCAGACGAAGCGCGGGGTCCAGCGGTGTGCCGCTGTCGCCTCCGATCAGGTTGTCCTCGTAGCTGGTATCGGCATAGGTCATCCCGAAAGTGACGGTCAGATCACGCAGCGGATACAGCGCCGTTTCCAGTTCGACGCCCTGCGCAACGACGCCGGGCTGGACATCGTCCGGGCTGCAGCTGCCGGTGGTGGCACTAGCATCCGTATCCGCCCCGCCAAGGTTGGTGCCGCACGAATTGATGTTCTGCACGAGGAACACCGATCCGTTGAAGGTATTGAGCTGGAAGTTCGAGAACTCCTGCCGGAAGGCCGCCACGCTGATCGACAGCGGACGGCTGGAGTACTTCATGCCGATCTCGAAAGCGTCGACCGTTTCCTCTTCGAACTGCAGCGCGCTGGGATCGAGCGCGTTGACGTTGAAGAAGGCCGGTACGGCCAGCGCAGAGCGGTCGAGGTTGAACCCGCCCGCCTTGTACCCGCGCGAGTAGCTGGCATAGAACAGCAGGTCGTCATTGGGCTGGTACGACAGCACGGCCGTGCCGGTCAGTTCATCCTCGTCGCGCGTGTCTGCCAGCATGACGCCGTCCAGTTCCGAGGTGGAATTGCCCTGGCACGTCAACGACAGGAGGCCGCCCGCCAAGCCCGCCAGCGCAGGCACCTGCAGCAGCGGCGAAAGCAGTGCCCTGTTCTGCGGACAGTACACGTTATCGTTGCCGAACTGCGCGTCGAAATCCTTGGTTTCGTTCGTGTAACGCAGGCCCAGGGTCAGATCGAGCTTGTCGGTGATATGCACGATATTGTGCGTGAACAGCGCGAAGTTGTTGCTTTCCTGATTGTAGATGTCGCCGGTGCCGCCAACGTCGCGCACCTGGGCCAGGTTGTTGATACCGGCGATGATGAGCGGGGTTGCCGCCCCGAAAGCGCCTGCCCCGCCATTGGCCAGCTGCAATGCGGCAATGTTGGGCCCGAAGCAGTTGTCTGCAGACGGGTTTGCCAGCGCCGGATTGATGGCAAGGGCAATGCGGCAGTTCGCGAACGTGCCGTACTGGGTGCCGAAGCGCAGGTTGTCCTGCACACGCAGGGATTCGTTGGCGTAATATGCGCCCACCAGCCAGTCGAAGCGGTCATCGAACAGGGTGCCGTTCAGGCGCAGTTCCTGCGTGAAGGTTTCGAAATAACGCGCCCCGCCGAATTCGTCCGGCGCACGATAGAGCAGGTCTACCGTGGTGTAGTCGGTATCCGATCCCTGGAAGTTCGAATATTCGCGGTAACCGGTGATCGAGGTGAGCGTGATGTTCCCGAAATCCCAGTTGAGTTCGCCGGAAACGCCGTAATCCTCGGTCTCGCCCTGGTAGGAACGACCGGCGGTCGGATAGATGTCGCGGTTGAACGTGTCCTGGGAAAGCGCCCGCGGATCCTGTCCAAGGCCAAGCAGGATGTTGACGATGGGGTTGGCCGTGCTCGTCAGTGCCGGACTGCCCGGCTCGGGCCGGTTGTAAGGCTCCAGACCCGGGCTGACCCTGGCAAGCGAGGCGAACTCGGGCTGCACGAACGTGGCGGCGCAGCAGGCCTCGTCCTTCTTGGAATAGTCCGCAACCAGCCGGAAGCTGATGTCTGCCGTCGGTTCGAACAGCGCCTGGGCGCGGATCAGGTAGCGATCGCGATCGTTGACATCGGTGCCGTTCGTCACGTCGTTGTAGAAACCGTCGCGCGTGAAATAGACACCGTCGATCCGTGCGGCGACCGTCTCTCCAAGCGGGACATTGATCCCCGCTTCCACCCGCATGGCATCATAGTTGCCGTAGGTGAATGCGCCGTAACCGCTCAGGTCGAACTCCGGCGGAGCGGTATAGATGTTGATCAGGCCGGCGGTGGAATTGCGACCACCCAGCGTGCCCTGCGGACCACGCAGGATTTCCACCCGCTCGAGCGGGCCGAGCTCGGAAAGGGCGTTGCCCGAACGCGAGCGATAGACACCGTCGATGAACACCGCGACCGAGCTTTCCAGGCCGGCGTTGTCGCCCACGGTCCCGATGCCGCGGATACGGGCCGAACCGTTCGCCTCGTTACCGGTGGAGGACACCAGCAGCGACGGGGCGATCTGGTTCAGTTCGCGAATGTCTGTGGTGCCGGACTGTTCCAGCATCTCCGCCGAAATGGCCGAGACGGCGATCGGAACGTCGGCCAGCGACTGGCTGCGGCCCTGCGCGGTCACCACGATGGTGTTGGTGCGCGCCTCAGGCGTTGCCGGCTCCTGCGGTTCGTTGACGTCGCCCCCTTCGGCAAGATCGTCCTGATCGGTGGGGGATTGCTGCTGCGCCGCCGCCATCGCGGGAAGGCAGAGTAACGCGCCGGCTAGGGCACCATAGGCTATGGACTGACGGAATGACGATTTCATAGTTCTCTCCCAACTAATCGTTATTTTTTGGCACACCTGGCGGCCCGGTTTCCTGTTTTCCGGTATCCGCTTTGCAAGGGGCGGTATGGCAATCCTCGTATCTATTGCTTTCGTTGTGAGGCTCTGCGGGTCGTAAGGCAAGTAATTTGAAGAATGGGTATCCTTATTTCCGGTGGAGTGTTGCTTACTTCGCTCACGCCCGGCTCTCTGCCAGCGCGGCATAGACCAGGGTCCTTAGCTGGCGCCGCAGCGGATAGATGAAGGATGGGTATACTTGGGTCATGAAAACCATCGTGATCCCTTCCAGCGGATCGACGAAGAAGGCCGTGGAATAGGCACCGCCCCAATAGAATTCGCCCCGGCTCGATGGCACCAGGGTGCGCGCAGGGTCGATCACCACCGCAAAGCCAAGGCCGAACCCGGTTCCCGCATTGCTGGCTTCCGAGAACAGCGCATCGCTCATCGCTGTCAGGTCCGCACCGCCCGGCAGGTGGTTTGCCGTCATCAGATCCAGCGTCTTGGGGCTGACGATGCGAACGCCATCGGCCATGCCGCCTCCCAGCAGCATGGTGCAGAACCGGTGGTAGTCGGTAACGGTGCTGACCAGGCCTCCGCCGCCGCTATGGAACGAGGCCGGCTTGAATAGCGCACTCTCGTTACCCGCCTCGACCCGCTTCGGCGAGCCGCCGCGGGAATAGGTATAGGCATCGACAAGGCGGCCTTGCTGGTCCTCGGTCAAGTCGAACGACGTGTCGTGCATCCCCAGGGGTTCGAAGATGTGCTCCCGGAAATAGTCACCGAGCGACTGGCCCGTGATCCGCTCGATCGCCACGCCCAGCACGTCTGTTGCGACCGAGTAATTCCATCGCTCCCCCGGTTCATGCTGCAGCGGTATCCGGGCAAGCTCCGCAATATATTCATCGGCCGACAGGTTGCGGGGCAGATCAAGCCCCGCTTCGCGATATGCGGCATCCACATTGGTGCGGTTCTGCAATCCGTAGGTGAGGCCGGACATGTGCGTTAGCAGGTCGACGAACCGGATCGGCGCGGCGGCCCGCACCGGCGCGAAGGGAATCTGGCCGCCGCCGCCCGCATAGACGCCGAGCGAGTCGAATTCGGGTATCACGCGTCCCACCGGATCCTCCAGTGCGACCCGGCATTGCTCGACCAGCTGCATGAAGGCGACCGACGTGACCGGCTTCGTCATCGAAGCGATGCGGAACAGAGCGTTGCCCGGCAAGGGGCCGCGGCCTTCGCCCAGTTCACCCAGCGCCGTGTGATAGAATGGCTGCCCGTCACGGGCCAGCAGCAGCTCGGCATTGGGGAGCCTGCCCGGCTCCACGTAGGTGGATTTCAGAAAGGCCTCGATCCTGCGCAATCTTGCAGTGTCGAAGCCCAGCGATGCGGGATCTTTCAGTTCCGGTATTCCCACGGGTTCCCCATACCTTTCATTCCGCATAGGACCTTATCGCTATTTTACGCAGACGCAATACCATCATACCCTGATTTCAGATTTTGATTTTCAAGGGTTGCGGAAAAGCCCCGGCAAAGGCATCCTGCAAGCGAGGAGAGAACGATGTCACAGACCGGGTCAGGCCATACGAATTCCGACGGTGCGGGGGGCTCGTCACCCTCCGACTGGGCGGCGCACAGTCTGGAGGAGGTGCGCGCAATGCTCACCGCACCGGGGCAGCCCTTCGAGATGGAGACGGTGGAGATCGATGGCCGTCCGATCCGCGCGTGGAAGAACGCGCCAGAGTCCCTGCGGGCAATCGCGATGGCGGCGCGCGCGCACGCCGACGCGGTCTGCACCGTCTACGAGGGCGAGCGCATTTCCTACGACGCCTGGTTCCGCGCGGTGGCAAATCTGGCGCAGCATCTGGTCGATTGCGGGGTGACGAAGGGCGACCGGGTGGCACTGGCCATGCGCAACCTGCCAGAGTGGCCCGTCGCCTTCTTCGCCATCACCTCTCTGGGCGCGATCTGCGTGCCGCTGAATGCGTGGTGGTCGGCAGAGGAACTGGCTTTCGGCCTGTCCGATTCGGGAAGCCGGATGCTCATCTGCGACAAGGAGCGGTGGGACCGCATCGGCGACGCTGCCCGCAATCTCGATGGCCTGGAAAAATGCATCGTCTCGCGCGCGCAAAGCCCGCTCGAAGGGGCGAGCCGTCTGGAAGACATAATCGGCAGCAGTGATGCCTGGGCCGGGTTGCCCGATCGCGACCTGCCCGATGTCAGCGTGGCTGCCGACGACGATGCCACCATCTTCTACACCAGCGGCACCACCGGTTCGCCCAAGGGCGCGCTCGGTTCGCACCGCAGCATCTGCACGAATGTGCTTTCCAGCAAGTACAACCTGGCCTTCGCACCCCTGCGTCTGGGTGAGATGCCGCCCGAACCCGAACCCAAGACCGTGCTGCTGGTGATCCCGCTGTTTCACGTCACCGCCTGCTCTGCGGCGATGGTCGGCTATCTGGTAAGCGGGCACACCATGGTTTTCATGCACCACTGGGACGTGGAGGAGGCCATGGCCGTGATCGAGCGGGAAGGCGTCCAGGTCACCGGCGGGGTGCCCACGATCGCCTGGCAACTGCTCGACCATCCGGCGCGCGACAATTACGATCTCTCAAGCCTGGAGCTTATAACCTATGGCGGTGCGCCTGCCGCGCCCGAGCTGGTGCGCCGCCTGCATGAGGAATTCGGAACCCAGCCGGGAAGCGGGTGGGGCATGACCGAAACGATGGCGACGGTGACGGGGCACGTCGGGCAGGATTACCTCCACCGGCCCGACAGTTGCGGCCCGCCGGTTGCCGTGGCCGACCTGAAGATCATGTCCGCAGACGGCAGCGAAGAACTGCCTACAGGCGAAGTGGGTGAACTCTACGCCCGCGGGCCGATGGTGGCGAAAGGTTACTGGAACAGGCCCGATGCCACGGCAGAGACATTCATCGACGGCTGGGTCCGCACCGGCGACCTGGCGCGGCTGGACGAGGAAGGCTTCTGCTACATCGTCGACCGGGCAAAGGACATGGTGATCCGCGGCGGCGAGAACATCTATTCGAGCGAGGTCGAAAACGTCCTTTATGCCCATCCCGCTGTCACCGATGCAGCCGTGATCGGCCTGCCGCATCAGCAATTGGGGGAGGAGCCTGCCGCCGTCGTCCACCTTTCCAAGGGGCAGAATGCAAGCGAGGAGGAATTGCAGCAATGGGTCGCCGCGCGGCTGGCGCATTTCAAGGTGCCGGTGCGCATCGTGTTCACCGACGAAATGCTGCCACGCAACGCCAACGGCAAGATCCTGAAGAAAGACCTGCGCGGGCTCTTTACGGGTGCCGGGTGAGTAACAGGCAGATGTAGTCGGCGCAGTAGTGTCCGTTGCGATGGGGCGGTTTGCCCTCCTCATCGTGATGACCGCAATCTGCCTGATCGGGAGACAGCTGCCTGTCTGCTAACGACCTGCAGGCAGACGCTGCCATAAGGTTGGTCATTACCTAATTTTTGTCGTCAGTTTGATGCTGACTAGGCGCCAGCGTAATCCCTCTCGCTCGAACTTATACGAGTTGCCTTGCTGATCACTACGATCAGAAGGAGAGGCGACGAATTCATCGATCCCTTTTCGCTCAAACTCCCAATTTTCCGTAGTCTCCATTAATCGAGGCATCACATCCGTCGGGTCCTCAGTCTGAAGCTCGTCGGGCAAGCCTAAAGCGGCCGCGAATTGCCAGTCACCATAAGGTTCGACGACGAAGGCTCTGATCGCGTCTGGATCGGTCATCGCATCGAGCACAACGCGTTTTGTCCAAGGAGGTGGATAGGTCTCGACCTGCGGCAACATCTGCTGCTCGAAGCTCGATCGCACCTTTGCACGATCGTAAAGTGCGGTCAGGTCCTGCGACGCGGTGCTCCAATCACTGAGCTGTGAGATAGTGAAGCGAGGTGACAGAAAATACCAGCCTAGGAACAGTAGCACAGGTCCGATGACGACCGCTGAAATTGAAAGAGGTCGCGCAAACCTCATGATAATCGAGGTTGTGCCCGACTGATTGCGCATCCATTGAGTTTGCGAATAACCACTCCGGGATTATCCGATCAAACAGTAGCTCTAGACAAGTTGTTTCTTGAGAGCAGACTATCCGCTTTCCACCTTATAAACAGGCACTCGCTAAAAGGGACGATCCGCCCGAGAGCGGACTGGCAGCTTTGCCACGCATAGAGACGAAAGCCGCCTGTCTGCTAACGACCCCTTAGCGGACGTTGCTGTTACAGCGGCTCAATGTCTGAAATTGGGGATGTTACCTGACTTTATGTTCGCATCTCTCTCGCGAGTTCTGCGATCAATTCCGCGGCAGGCAGAGCGCGAGCAAGTGGCGCGCCTTGACCCGCCCATTGCGCTCCAAAACCACCGTGCGCGGCAGTCTTTGCCCCCGCGTTCAGAGCCTTTCCCGCATCATACGCAGTTGGATATTCGGGCGGAATACGCTGCGTTTCTTGCCCGAAGTCCGTGAAGTCGTTCCGTAGGCATCGCGCTGGACGACCCGAGATTGCGCGCGTCATAATCGTATGTTGCGCAGCAGGGCTGAATAATGCCGTGCGGTAGGCCGTGTCGGCACTGCTTTCCGGGCAAGCAATGAATGCTGTCCCGAGTTGGGCTGCAACGGCTCCCATGTCGAGCACAGCTCTGATACCCTGCCCATCCATGATACCGCCTGCCGCGATAACGGGGAGACCCGAATGCCTGACAAGCAGGCGGGTCAGAGGCAGGGTGCCAAGACAATCGTCTGGTGTGTTGGGATCGAACATGCCGCGATGTCCGCCCGCTTCATAGCCTTGAGCGACGACGGCATCCATGCCCGCCCGCCTAGCTGCCTGGGCTTCATCCAGGCTTGTTGCAGTCGCCACCAGGAAGCAGCCAGCTTGCCGCAAGGCAGCAGTCTGCTCGGCCGAAGGTATCCCGAAATGAAAGCTTACCATCGCTGGACGCAGATCAATCAGGGCACGAAGCATATCTTCGTCTTCGAGAAAGCTCTTATAGATCACGCGGAGCACTTTGGGTGGGGCGACTTCAAACTTCCGAAACATGGGAGCGAGTGTCGCCAGCCAGGCAGACTCGCGTTCAGAGTCCGGCTGAGGGCTTTTATGGACGAATACGTTCACATTGAATGCTCGCGTCGTGGCCGCGCGAATTTCTGCTACCATGCTCCGTGCGTTGGACGCGTCCGTGGCTCCTACGCCAATCGAACCGAGACCTCCAGCGTCCGAAACGGCAGCCGCCAACATCGGCGTCGATACGCCCGCCATTGGGGCTTGGATTATGGGTAGTTGAAGGTTGAAACGATCGAGCATCCTTATTTAATGCTCGTTCTCGCAAATATCTGCAACGGGGCCGTTAGCTGCTACCGCAGAGTGCCGTCTCCAACGTCCGCTAACCACCCATAATCAGACGTTCGGTGACTGTGACGACCCGCCTAGGAGCGGACTGGCAGCTTTGCAACGATTGGAGCCAAAACCGGACATTCTGCTAACGACCCATTGCGGACATTACTCGGGGAAGCTGCGAACCACCTCAATTTCGCCAACGATGGCTGCATTAAAGGCATCGAGTTCCTCAGCGGGTATCCAATACTCTTGGTGGGCTTTCCCGCCCGCATCCTGAATGTCGTAACCATCAAGGTATGACTTCTTCACTTCGAACTGAGTGACGAATCCTGATCCGCTCGCCCTGACATTCCAGTCTCTTGCGATCTTGACTGCATACTCTTCGGTCGTGACCGGATAAAATTGGCTGCTCCGGCAAGCGGGGCGGAAAAGCTCTCATGCTCGTTTGTCTTATTAGTTCTAGCTCTTCCGGACCTACTGGTCGCCAAAGTGTGATTGTGTCGGCGGTCATTACCGACCGTTAGGAGAGATAATGTCAGCTTTCCACCCAATCTAAGCCACTCCGCCACTCGAGCCAGTACCCTGAAACCGGTCGTTCGCTGACGCACAGCCGCGCACCCCGATCACTCGAAGGTGATGACGGAGCGGGCGATGGTGCCGCCCTTCATTTCCTCGAACGCGTCGTTCACCTGTGACAGGTCGATCCGGCGGGAGATCAGTTCGTCCAGCTTCAGCTTTCCGGCCATGTAGAAATCGACCAGGCGCGGGATGTCGACTGGGAACTGGTTCGAACCCATCATCGAACCGCGCAGCTGCTTTTCCTGCAACAGCTCGTATCCGTTCAGCTGGATTTTCTGGCCCACGGGGATCATGCCGATGACGGTCGCGATGCCGCGCCGGCGCAACATGCGGAAGGCATCGGAAGCGGTGTCTGCCCTGCCGATCGCCTCGAACGCATGGTCCACTCCGCCGTTCGTCAGGCCCAGCACCTTCTTCCACACATCGCCCTCTGACGCGTCGATGAAGTCGGTCGCGCCGAAATCGCGGGCGAGCTGTTCCTTGCCTGCCACACGGTCGATGGCGATGATCCGTCCGGCACCCGCAATCTGCGCTGCGTTGATGGTGGCAAGGCCCACCCCGCCGCAGCCGATCACGGCCACGCTCTGTCCCGGCCTGACTTCGGCGGTGCGAACCACCGAGCCATAGGCGGTGATCGTGGCGCAGCCCAGCAGGGCGGCGCGGTCCAGCGGCATGTCCTTGCGGATTTTCACGCAGGCGTTCTCGTGGATCAGCAACTGCTCGGCAAAGGCCGACAGGTTGAGGAACTGCGCCATCGACGAATCGGCAGTGCCCAGCCGCGGCTCGGCATCCTTGGGCCGCTGGGTGTCCGGCTCGTTGCACAGCGACAGGTGACCGCCGACGCAGAATTCGCAGTGACCGCAAAAGGCGGACAGGCAGGTGACCACATGATCGCCGGGCGCAACGGTGCGCACCTCGCTGCCCACCTGCTCCACCACGCCTGCACATTCGTGGCCAAGTACGGTGGGCAGGGCAGTGGGGTAATGCCCTTCGATGAAATGCAGGTCGGAATGGCACACGCCGGTTGCCGCCGCGCGTATCAGTACCTCGTGCGGGCCGGGCTTGGAAATCGCCACGTCCTCGATCTGAAGCGGTTCGCCCACCGCGCGTAAAACAGCTGCTTTCATGTGATCCTCCGGCAAGTACCTGACGACTCGCAGCCTCGCGAAATTTGCCGCTCTTGCCAAGAGGCATTCTGCAAACCTTGAAAAATGCGTATGTAGACAAACGGCGCGAAAACGTGCATTTCCGACGTGCTTCGAAATAACGGTGCCGGGATAGAGAGGACGCCCGATGGACTTCGAATTGAGCGAAAAGCAGCGCGACATGCGCGGCCGGGTGAAGGATTTCATCGATTCGGTGATTCGCCCGCGCACAGCAGACTACAAGAAGGCCGCGCAGGCTGCGGAGGAGGCGGGGAACCGCTGGCAGCCGAACCCCGTGATCGAGGAATTGAAACCCCGGGCGCGCGAGGCAGGGCTGTGGAACCTCTTCATGCCGCCGCACTCCGGACAGGACCATGTGGACGATTCGTTCGAGTTCGAGGGAAAGCAGCTTTCGAACCTTGAGTATGCCCTGTGCGCCGAAGAGATGGGCCGCGTCCACTGGGCCAGCGAAGTGTTCAACTGCTCCGCCCCCGATACCGGCAATATGGAAGTGCTCTACCGCTACGGCACGCGCGAGCAGAAGGATCGCTGGCTCACTCCGCTGATGAACGGCGAAATCCGCTCCGCCTTCCTGATGACGGAGCCGGACGTCGCATCGTCGGATGCCACCAATATCGAGACCGGGATCATCCGCGACGGCAACGAGTGGGTCCTGAACGGCCGCAAGTGGTGGTCCAGCGGCGCGGGCGATCCGCGCTGCGAGGTGGCCATCGTGATGGGCAAGTCGGACCCTGACGGCTCGCGCCACGGCAGCCAGTCGATGATCCTCCTGCCGATGGATACAGACGGCGTCACCATCGAGCGCATGCTGAGCGTCTATGGCTACGACCATGCGCCGCACGGCCATGCGGAAATCAGCCTGAACAACGTGCGCCTGCCCGCCGATGCCATCCTGCTGGGCGAGGGGCGCGGGTTCGAGATCGCGCAGGGCCGCCTTGGCCCGGGCCGCATCCACCACTGCATGCGCACCATCGGCGTTGCGGAAGAGGCGCTGGAGGCGATGTGCCGCCGCCTCACCAGCCGTGTCGCATTCGGCAAGTACATCTACCAGCAGACCGTCTGGGAAGAGCGCGTCGCGCGGGCCCGCATCGATATCGAGATGAGCCGCCTCCTGTGCCTCAAGGCTGCCGACATGATGGACCGCGCCGGCAACAAGGCCGCGAAGAACGAGATCGCCATGATCAAGGTGCAGGCGCCCAACATGGCGCTCAAGATTCTCGACGATGCCATCCAGGCACATGGCGGGGGCGGGGTGAGTTCGGATCACGAACTTGCCGCGACCTGGGCCAGCATCCGTACGCTGCGCTTCGCAGACGGGCCCGACGAGGTCCACAACCGCGCCATCGCGCGCAATGAATTCGCCAAATACACCGACCTGAAGGCCAAGCCGGGCGACACGCGCGGCCCAGTGCCGACCGGAGCAGGAGCCCATTGATGACCCGTGAAGCCGCCATCGTTTCCACCGCCCGCACGCCCATCGGCAAGGCCCACCGCGGCGCGTTCAACGCAACCATGCCGGACGTTCTCGCGTCGCACGTCTTCGACGCCGCGCTGGACCGCGCCGGGATCGATCCCGAGCGGGTGCAGGACGTGTTCTACGGCTGCGGCAGCCAGTATGGCCCGCAGTTCTACAATATCGGGCGGATGAGCGTGTTCGGCAGCAAGTTGCCGCAGAGCGTTCCGGCGATGACGCTGGACCGCAAGTGCGCCTCTGGCCTGACGACGGTAGCGCTGGCTGCGCGCTCCATCATGGCAGGCGATGCCGACGTGATCCTGGCGGGTGGGGGCGAATCGATCTCGCTCACGATGGTGCCCGGCATCGTCGGCGACAACTGGCGCTCTCCCAACGTGCTGGAGCATGAGCCCGATGCCTACATGGCCATGATCGAGACGGCAGAAATCGTCGCCGACCGCTACGATGTCTCGCGCGAGGCGCAAGACCGCTTCGCCGCGACGAGCCAGCAGCGCGCCGCAGAGGCGACCGAGGCTGGCAGGCTGGCCGAGGAAATCGTGCCGCTCACCACCGAGAAGGTCATCCGCGCCAAGGACGGCAGCGAGACGGGGCGCGAAACCGTTACCCTGGAAGCCGACGAAGGCATCCGCGCCGGCACGACGTACGAGGCGCTGGCCGGCCTCAAGCCCGTTTTCAGGGACGGGGCGAAGGTGAAGGAAGGCCAGCACATCACCGCGGGCAACGCCAGCCAGCTATCGGATGGCGCGGCGGCGCAGGTGCTGATGGACCGCGCCACGGCAGAAGCCGAGGGGCGCGAGGTGCTGGGCATTTTCCGCGGCTTCCAGGCCGCGGGCTGCGGGCCGGACGAGATGGGCATCGGCCCGATCTTTGCCATCCCCAAGCTGCTCGACCGGGCCGGGCTTTCCGTCGGCGATATCGGCCTGTGGGAAATCAACGAGGCCTTTGCCAGCCAGGCGCTTTACTGCCGCGATTTCCTGGGCATCGATCCGGACCGGCTGAATGTCAACGGCGGGGCCATCGCCATCGGCCACCCCTTCGGCATGACCGGTTCTCGCCTTGTCGGCGCAGCCTTGCTGGAGGCGCGCCGCCGGGGCGAGCGCTATGCCGTCGTATCGATGTGCGTGGCAGGCGGCATGGGCGCTGCCGGCCTGTTCGAAATCCCTTCTTCATAATCCGGCCTGAGCGAGAGAAGCACGATGAACCTGGAATATACTCCCGAAGAGGAAGCCTTCCGCGAGGAAGTGCGCGCGTTCCTGAAAGAGAAGCTGCCGCAGCGCCTTTCCGACAAGGTGCGTACTGGCAAACGCCTGACCAAGGCCGACATGGAGGAATGGCACGCCATCCTGAACGAGCAGGGCTGGCTGGCACCGCACTGGCCGGAGAAATATGGTGGCACCGACTGGTCGGTGATGCAGAAGTTCATCTTCGAGACCGAGTTGGCGCAGGCCCATGCCCCGCGCGTCGTCCCCTTCGGCCTTTCCATGCTCGCACCCGTGCTGATCAAGTACGGGACGCAGGAGCAGTGCGAGCATTACCTGCCGCGCATCCTGGATGGCACGGACTGGTGGTGCCAGGGTTATTCGGAACCCGGCGCAGGGTCGGACCTTGCCAGCCTGAAGACCAGCGCGGTGCGTGAAGGTGACCACTATATCGTCAACGGCCAGAAGACCTGGACGACGCTGGGCCAGCACGCGGACTGGATTTTCTGCCTGGTGCGCACCGATTCCAGCGGCAAGAAGCAGGAGGGCATCTCCTTCCTGCTGATCGACATGGACACGCCCGGTATCGAGGTGCGCCCGATCAAGCTGCTCGACGGTGACGAGGAAGTGAACGAGGTGTTCTTCACCGATGTGAAGGTGCCGGTCGAAAACCTCGTCGGGGAAGAGAACAAGGGCTGGACCTATGCCAAGTACCTGCTGACTTACGAGCGCACCAACATCGCCGGGATCGGCGCCAGCATGGCCGCGCTGGAGCAGTTGAAGGAAGTTGCGCGCACCACGAAGCGGGGCGGCAAGCCGCTGATCGAGGACCCGCTGTTCGCCCAGCGCCTGGCACGGCTGGAGATCGATCTCGAGAACATGAAGACCACCAATCTTCGCGTGCTGGATGCAGCGGGGAAGGGCGGCGCGCCGGTGGCGGAAAGCAGCATGCTGAAAATCCGCGGCACCGAGATACGGCAGGAAATCGGCGGGCTGATGCGCCGTGCGGCGGGTCGTTATGCGCAGCCGTTTGTGTCGGAGAGCCTTGACGAAGGCTATAACGGCGCGCCCGTCGGCCCCGAATGGACCGGCCCTGTCTCTTCCCAGTATTTCAACAACCGCAAGCTTTCGATCTTCGGCGGCTCCAACGAGGTGCAGCGCGAGATCATTACCAAGGCCATTCTGGAGCTGTAACGACCATGGATTTTGCAATCGGTGAAGATCGCCAGATGCTGGCCGACACGATGAAGCGCTTCTTCGCGAAGGAATTCGACTGGGAGAAGCGGCTGAAAGTGATCGAGACAGAGCACGGTTTCGACCGCGCGATGTGGGGCACCCTGGCCGAACTCGGCGTGCTGGGCGCGCTGTTTCCGGAGGATGCGGGCGGCTTTGGCGGCAGTGCCTTCGATATCGGCACGGTGTTCGGTGAAGTCGGGCGCGCCATCGCGACGGGGCCTTATCTCGGCACGCTGATGGCCGGGCGCCTGCTCGCCGCTACTGACGAAAGCGAGACGCTGGAAAGCGTGATCGCGGGCGAGAAGGTGCTGACCTTCGCGCATGAGCCTGCCTACGACGCAGAGAGCGGCGAAACCCGCGATGTCACGGCCAGCAAGTCGGGCGATGGCTGGGTCCTCGACGGGGCGAAGGGCGTGGTCGAATATATCGGCGCGGCGGACCTTATCGTGGTGACCGCGAGGGCGGACGATGGCGAGCGGGCGTTCCTTGTCGAAAGAGGCGGGAAAGGTGTCGAGGTCGTCGACTACAAGCTGGTGGACGGCGGATCGGGCGGCGAATTGCGCCTGTCGGCCGCTTCGGCGCGCGAACTTTCCGGCGTGACGGGCGAGACCATCGAAGCGGCCACGGCGGCGGGCGTGGTGGCGCTTTCCTGGGAAGGCGTTGCGGTGATGGACGAATTGCGCGACCAGACGCTGGAATACATGCGCACCCGCAAGCAGTTCGGGGTACCCATCGGCAAGTTCCAGGCATTGCAGCACCGCATGGCGACGCTGGCGCTGGAGATCGAGCAGGCCCGCTCTGCCGCGATCAACGCCGCGGCCCATTTCGACAAGCCCGAGCGGGATCGCTTCGGCGCGGCGGCGAAATATACCGTGGCGCGCGTCGGCAACCTGGCGGCAGAGGAAGCCATCCAGATCCACGGCGGCATCGGCATGACCTGGGAACTGCCGCTGTCGCACTTTGCCAAGCGCATGGTGATGCTGGGCCACGTGCTCGGCGACGAGGACGAGCACCTGGCGCGCTATATCGAGCTGATGCGGGCGGCCTGAGCGAGTTTCGCCCACCCCCTTGCAGCTAGCAGCGGGGTGGGCAGCCAGCCCTAGTAACCCTCCATCCGCGCCAGCCGGTCCGCATGGAAATCGGCATCGCCGTAAAGCTCCGCCAGCACGCGCTGGCGCTTCATGAAGAACCCTACATCGTATTCGTCGGTCATGCCGATTCCGCCGTGCATCTGCACCGCCTCGCGCACGGCAAGGCTGCTGGCCATGCCCGCCATCGCCTTGGCAACGGAGGCATCGCGGGTCGCGGTGTCGCTGCCGGTGTCGAGCGATTGCTGCGCCTTCAGCGTGGCGGCGCGGGCGACTTCCATCTCGGCATAGAGATGCGCGGCACGGTGCTGCAGTGCCTGGTAGCTGCCGATGATGCGGCCGAACTGCTTGCGCTGCTTGATATAGTCGAGCGTCATCGCGCTCGCTCCGCCTGCCACGCCCACCATCTCGGCAGAGGCACCCGTGCGCACGGCGGAAAGCACCCGGTCGAGCACGCGGCGCCCGTCGTCGATGTCGCCGATGACCATGCTGCCATCCACGTCCACGCCGTCCAGATCGATGCGCGTGGCAAGGCTGCTGTCGGCAAGGCGCTCTGCCCGTGCCGTGATGCCGGGGTGGGAGCGGGGAATGGCGAACAGCGTCACGCCGTCCTCGTCTGCGGTGGCACCGGATGTGCGCGCGGAAACGATCAGCAGATCGGCCTCGTGCCCGAACGGCACGAATTGCTTGGCACCCGTTAGCCGAAAGCCATTGCCCTGCCGCTCGGCCTTCAGCGCGACCCTTTGTGGGCGATGCCGCGCCGCTTCGTCCAGCGCCAGGGCGGCCACGGTCTCGCCTGCGACGATGCCGGGAAGCCATGCTTCCTTCAGTGTCGGATCGGCCAGCCGCAAGGCCTCCACCGCGCCCACGGCGGTGCCGATGAAGGGCGAGGGGGTGAGGTTGCGGCCGATTTCTTCCAGCACGATACCCGCCTCGACATGGCCCATGCCAAGGCCGCCATCGGCCTCGTCCACCAGCACGCCGGTAAAGCCCATTTCGCCGAATTCGCGCCACAGATCGCGGCTGAAACCCGCAGGGTCATCGGCATCGCGAAGCTGGCGCAGGTGAGAAACGGGCGCCCGGTCGGCCATGAACGGGGCGACGGTGTCGGCCAGCGTTTCCTGGTCTTCATCATGAAACAGCGGCATGTCAGCCCTCCGGCAGTTCGAGGATACGCTTGGCGATGATGTTGAGCTGGATCTCGCTCGTCCCGCCTTCGATGGAATTGGCCTTGGTGCGCAGCCACGCGCGTGCGGCCTTGCCCTCGCCGGAGCCTTCGCTCTCCCATTCCAGCGCGTCGCTGCCGCCTGCCGCCATCAGCAGTTCGTGGCGATCCTTGTTCAGTTCGGTGCCGTAGTATTTCATCATCGAGGGCTGGGCGGGATGGATCTTCCCGGCCTTGAGTTGGTCCATGAACCGCTCGCTCATGGCGGCGAAAGCGTGGCTGCGCACCTCGTGCATGGCGATCCGCGCGCGCAGCACCGGATCATCGAGCCGACCCTGTTCGTCCACGCCCAGTTTGCCCAGCGCATAATCGGGAAGCGAAGGCCCCTGGCTGCGCCCGCCCATGCCCGAGATCATCTCCCGCTCGTGACCCAGCAGGTACTTGGCGACGCTCCAGCCGTCGTTCACCTCGCCCAGCACCTGGTCCTTGGGCACTTTCACATCGTCGAAGAAGGTTTCGCAAAAGGGCGAGGCTCCGCTGATGAGGCGGATCGGCCTGGTCGAGACGCCTTCCGATTCCATGTCGAACAGCAGGAAGGTGATACCGCCCTGCTTCTGCGAGGTATCGGTGCGCGTCAGGCAGAAGATCCAGTCCGCCTCGTCGGCATAGCTGGTCCACACCTTCTGCCCGTTGACGAGGTAGTGATCGCCCTTGTCCTGCGCACTGGTGGCAAGGCTGGCGAGGTCGGAGCCGGCGTTCGGCTCGCTGTACCCCTGGCACCAGCGGATTTCGCCGCGAACGATCTTCGGCAGGTGGTCCTGCTTCTGTTCCTCGGTGCCGTATTTGAGCAAGGCCGGGCCGAGCATGGATATGCCGAAGCTCTGCAGGGGCACGCGGCATCCCAGCGCGGCCATCTCCTGTTTCAGCACCTTGGTCTCGGCAGGTGACAAGCCGCCGCCGCCGTATTCGGCGGGCCAGTCCGGCACGGTCCAGCCGCGCTCCGCCATCACCTCCAGCCACTGTTTCTGCGCGTCGCTGGAGAAGACAAAGTTTCGCCCGCCCCAGCACACGTCCTTCTCGCTGCGCATGGGTGTGCGCATTTCGGGCGGGCAGTTCGCTTCCAGCCAGGCGCGCGTTTCCTGGCGGAAGCTTTCGAGATCGTCAGCCCTTGCGGAATCAGCCATTGAACCGCTCGCCATTCGCCGCCTTGTCACGCAGCAGCTGGCTGGGCTCCATGCCATGCTTCTCCAAGCCCGCCAGCACGGTGTCGAGGCCGATCGTGTCGGCCCAGAACATCGGTCCGCCGGTGTAGGGCGGCCAGCCATAGCCGTTGATCCACACGGTATCGATGTCACTGGCGCGCTGGGCAATGCCCTCCTCAAGGATCAGCGCGCCTTCATTCACCATCGGGTAGAGCAGACGTTCGCGGATTTCCTCGTCAGTGATATCGCGCTGCTGCTTGCCCGATTGCGCGGCGAAATCGGCGATTACCGCGTCCACCTCTTCAGAAGGGGTGCGCTGGCGGTTCTCGTCGTAATCGTAGAAGCCCTTGCCGGTCTTCTGCCCGCGCCGCCCGCGTTCGCACAGCACTTCGCGCACGTTTGCGCTGCTGGTTGTGTCGGGATCCCAGCCGACATCCAGCCCCGCCAGATCGGCCATCTGGAACGGACCCATGGGGAAGCCGAAATCGGTCAGCACCTTGTCGACCTGCGCAGGGCGCGCGCCTTCCATCAGCAGGTCGCTCGCCTGTTCCTGCCGCTTGGCAAGCATGCGGTTGCCGATGAAGCCGTGACACACCCCCGATACCACGGCGACCTTGCCGATCTTTTTGGCCAGATCCATCGCGGTGGCCATCACCTGCGGGCTGGTCTTGTCGCCGCGCACCACTTCCAGCAGGCGCATGATGTTGGCGGGCGAGAAGAAGTGCAGGCCCACCACCTGTTCCGGCCGGGACGTGCAGGCGGCAATCTCGTTCACATCCAGATAGCTGGTGTTCGAGGCCATGATGGCATCGGGCTTGCAGATCGCATCCAGCTTGCCGAACACGTCCTTCTTGATGTCCATCAGTTCGAACACCGCCTCGATCACCAGGTCGCAGTCGGCGAAATCCTGGTAATCGAGCGAAGTGGTCAGGTGGCCCATCGCGCCCTCGACCTGCTCTGCGGTCATGCGGCCCTTGCGCGCGGTCGCCTCGTAATTCTTGCGGATGATGCCGACGCCGCGATCGAGCGCCTCCTGCTCGCGCTCCACCATGGTCACGTCGTAACCGGCAGAGAGGAAGTTCATGGCGATGCCGCCGCCCATCGTGCCCGCGCCGATGATGCCGACCTTGCGGATCGGCAGCGACTTCACATCCTTTGGCAGTCCGTCGATCTTGCTCGCCTGCCGCTCTGCAAAGAAAACATGGCGCAGCGCCTTCGACTGGTCTCCGTTGACCAGTTCCATGAAGAACTCGCGCTCTTTCGCGATGCCTTCCTCGTAAGGCAGCTCCGTCGCGAGCTTCACCGCTTCGATGCACTTCTGTGGCGCTTCCAGGCCTTTCAGACGGCGGCCATGCTTTTCGCGGAAAGCATCGAACACACCCGGATCGTGATCCTTGATCCTGTCCGTCCGCTGGCTGGATACGGGGTGATCGTCCCTGCCTGCAACTTCGCGGGCGAAGGCCATGGCTTCCTCGCGCAGCTTGTCCGGCTCCACGATCCTGTCGACCAGTCCGATGGCCTCTGCCTTCTTGGCGTTGATCGGGTTGCCGGTAACGATGATCGGCAGCGCCTCTTCCACGCCCACCACGCGCGGGAGGCGCTGTGTGCCGCCTGCGCCGGGAAGGATGCCGATCTTCACCTCGGGCAGGCCGATCTTTGTGGAAGGCACGGTGATGCGGTAGTTGCAACCCAGCGCGATCTCGCAGCCGCCGCCCAGCGCCGTGCCGTTCAGCGCGATGACCACCGGCTTTGCCAGGTTCTCTATGCTGTCGATCAGTTCGGGCAGGGTAGGATGGACGGGCGCGGAGCCGAATTCGGTGATGTCGGCCCCGCCAGAAAACATGCGCCCTTCCGCGCGGATGACGACAGCGCGAATGCCGTCATCCTGCGCTGCCGTGTCTACGGCCTCCGCCATCGCCTGGCGCACTTCGGTGGAGAACGCATTTACCGGCGGATTGTCGAGGGTGATGACGAGCACCTCGTCTTCGCGGGCCGTAGTGATCTTGGACATGATTTCTCCCGTTGTCTGTGATGTCGCCCAGCGGGCGAAACAGCCGCTGCGCGACTCTTTTGCAGCACCGCTCTATTGCATACCGTGTTTTCAGACAAGCGCGCTTAGAGGTGCTCGGCTTACCGACCGCTCCGGCCACCGTGGGCGGGGCGCACGGGGTTCACCAGCGGCGCGTGCGGGTTCACCAGGCGCGCATCGGGGTTCACCAAGTGCGCCACCGGGGTTTACCGGGGGTTCACCGGTAAACCCGGCGGGCGTGTGACGGGATGCGAGGTGGAAAGGCCGCCATCGGCTGCCAGCGCCTGTCCGTTGACGTAGCTTGCCTGCTCACTGGCGAGGAACAGGGCTACACTTGCTATCTCGCGGGGTTCACCACCCCTGCCCATGGGATTGAGCAGCCCGATGCGATCTTCCAGCCCCTTGGCCCGGGCATTCTCGTAGAGCGGCGCGGTCATTCCCGTCTCGATCAGTCCGGGGCAGACGGCATTGATCCGTACGCCTGTTCCGGCAAGCTGCTGCGCCGCCGTCTGCACGAGGTTGATGACCCCCGCCTTGGAAGCGGAGTAGGGCGCCGGCCCCGCGCCGGAGCGCAGTCCTGCTACGGATGCCGTGCACACGATGGCCCCACCACCAGCGGCCTGGATCGCGGGCGCGGCGTGCTTCACCGCCAGGAACGGGCCGACAAGGTTGACCCGCAGCACCGTCATCCAGTTTGCGGCATCGCTATCGAAATATCCGCCGCGCGCATTGCCGGTAATGCCCGCGTTGGCGAAGAAGATATGCAGCGCCCCGAATTCATCCTGAGCCCTTGCCACTGCGCCTGCAATGTCCGCTTCCTCCGCCGCGTCTCCGGTGTGGGCGATGGCCTCTCCGCCTGCATCACGGATGGCATCCGCCGTGGCGTGAACGGCATCGGCGCGGTCGAAGGCGAGCACCTTCGCGCCCTCGCTCGCGAACAGGATCGCGCTGGCTCTGCCGATGCCGGAAGCGGCCCCGGTAATGCAGGCGACCTTGCCGTGCAGCAGTCCCCTGCCGCTGGCGCTCACTGCCCGACACCGATGGTAACGCCGCCGTCGATCACCATCATCTGCCCGGTCATCCATGCGCCCGCATCGCTGGCGAGATAGACTGCGGCCCCGGCGATATCCTCCGGCTCGCCCAGACGCTTGAGCGGTGTCGCCTTCGCGGTGCGATCGTGCATCTTCGGGTCTTCCCACAGGGCGCGGGCGAAGTCGGTCTTCACCACGCCGGGGGCGATGGCATTGACGCGGATATTGTCCTTGCCCGCCTCTACCGCGTAGTTGCGCACAAGCTGGAAATCCGCGGCTTTCGAGATGTTATAGGCGCCGATCGTGGTCGAACCGCGCAGCCCCCCGATGGACGACACGACGATGATCGCGCCGCCGCCGCTTGCCCGCATGTCGGGCAGGGCAAGCTGCACCAGCCAGTGGTTGGACAGCACGTTGTTATCCAGGATCTTGCGGAACTGGTCATCGCTGATTCCGTCCAGCGATCCGTAATGGGGGTTGCTGGCCGCATTGCACACCAGCACGTCGATGGGGCCAAGCTGTTCGCGCGTCTGCTGCACCAGGTTTTCCAGCGCTGCCTTCTCGGAAATGCTGGCGGCAATGGCGACCGCGCGGCCCTGCCCATGTTTCGCGTTGATGGCTTCGGCCACTTCCTCACAGGCGTCCTGCTTGCGGCTGGAAATCACCACCCGCGCGCCATGGTCGGCCAGCGCTTCGGCAATGGCCCGGCCGATCCCGCGAGAGGATCCGGTAACGATCGCGACCTTGTCGGTGCAGTCGAACAGCGACATAGATTAACTCCTTGAATGAAAAGTGATTTCAGGCACCCGCCTGGCGGGCGAATTTCAGTGCCTGCGTGGCCAGTGGCTCCACCATGGCGGCCTTGGCATGGGCGTCCTTGCTCGACGCATTGCCGTCGATGATGCGCTTCTTGATGCCTTGCAGGATGCCGACGAGGCGGAAGAGGTTGTAGGCGAAATACCAGTTCATGTCGGGCACGCTGGCGCGTCCGGTGGCCTCGCAATAACGCTGCGTCACCTCTTCCAGCGAGGGAATGCCCAGCTCCTCCAGGTCGAGGCCGCCGAGCTGGGCGTTCTCTCCCGTGCGCGGCAGTGCCCAGTTCATCGCCAGGTAGGTGAAGTCCGCCAGCGGATCGCCCAGGGTCGACAGCTCCCAGTCGAGAACCGCGCGAACCTGCGGCCCATCGGGCGCGTAGATGAGATTGTCGATGCGGTAATCGCCGTGGATGATGCTGGTCCGCTCCTGCTGCGGCACGGTGGCGGGCAGGAATTCGATCAGCCGCTCCACCGCGGGCAATTCGTCGGTTTGCGATGCGCGGTACTGCTTGGTCCAGCGCCCTACCTGCCGCTCGAAATAGTTGCCCGGCGCGCCGTAATCGCCCAGCCCCGCCTGCTCGGGATCGACCGCGTGCAGGCGGGCGAGGGCGTCCACCATCGCGTGATAGATCGGCTCCCGCTCCTGCCGTTCACAACCGGGCAGCGCGCCATCCCAGAAGGTGCGCCCTTCCACCATGCCCATGATGTAGAAGGGCGAACCGATCACCCCCTCGTCCTCGCACAGGGCATGGGGCGCGGCGACCGGCACGCCCAGCGGGTGCAGCGCGCTGATCAACCGGAACTCCCGCTCCACCGCGTGGGCAGAGGGCAGGATCTTGCCAAAGGGCTTACGCCGCAGGACGTAATCCTTGTCGCCGAACTGCAATCGATAGGTGGGATTGGACTGCCCGCCGGGGAACTTCCTGATGAACCGCAGTGAACCACTTTCGTCGACGTGGTGAACCAGCCAGTCCTCCAAGTGAACCCCGTCAAGGTCCGCAAAGCGTTGCTCGTCGGTGTCCGTCGTCATGCTGCCTCTCCTCGCGTTTGAAGATACCATACGTTCGAAACACCGGTGGACACAACAGCAAACCGAGCATCCTTTTGCTTGGCCTTATGCTTCGTTTGCGGCATGAAAGAGTGATGGATAGCAAGACAGGCGGCTTGACCGGGGGGCGGGAGCGGTCCCCTCGAGGTGCTCGATACGAGCAGAAACGCGACGCGTTGCTGGATGCCGCGACCACGCTGATCAACGAACACGGGGCAAAGGCCACAACCTTGCAGGCGGTTTCGCACGCGGTCGAGTTGAGCACGACGAGCGTGACCTACTATTTCCCGCGCAAGGACGTGCTGGCCGCAGCCGTCTTCGAGCGCGCGATTGAGCGGCTGCGGGAGTTCGTGGACGAGGCTGCGAAGGAGCCCACCCCGCGCGAGCGGGTGTGCCGCCTGTTGGAACTGCATATCCGCCTGCGCGCCGACGTGATCCGCGGAACGGACGTTTCCATCGCCACGCTTTCCGAAGTGCGCACGCTGGACGATCCCATCCGCCTGCCGCTGCTGCGCCAGTATGTCGAACTGTTCAGGGCCACGCGGGCACTGTGGGGAGACTTCCCTGCCGACCAAAAGCCGCTGATGACGGCGCGCACCCACCTGTTGCAGGAAACGATATTCTGGATGCCGGTGTGGCTGGCGCGCTATCCGATTGACGAGTTTCCGCGCGTCCACCGGCAGCTGTTCGAGCTGTTCGATCTGGGGCTGGCCGTGCCCGGTGCCACGTGGTCTCCGGCAGATCTTCCGCGCTGCGCCGATGGGGAGCCGACGGCTGACGGAGAGAATGCAGCGCCCAATTTCCTTGGCGTTGCCACTCGTCTGATCAACGAAAGCGGATATCGCGGCGCCTCCGTCGTGCGGATCGTGGACGAGTTGAAGGTGACCAAGGGCAGTTTCTATCACCACCTCGATACCAAGGATGACCTCATCCTCGAATGTTTCCGCCGCAGCTTTCGCCGCATTTCCGCGGTGCAACGCGCCGCTGCCGAGAGCGGCGGCAGCCAGTGGGAGCGGCTGGAAGCAACGATGAACTACCTGATCGACCTCCAGTTCGAGGGCGATTTCCCGCTAACGCGAACATCCGCGCTGCAAGCCCTGCCCATCGATGTACGCACGGACCTGCTGGCGCGGTCCGACAGGACAGCGCTGCGCCTTGGCAACACGCTGGTGGAGGGTATGCAGGAAGGCTCGATCCGGCTGATCAATCCGCACCTTGCCAGCCAGACGATCACCGCGATGCTCAATTCCGCCTACGATCTGCGCAACTGGGCCATCGATATGGACCGCAAGGATGCCATCCGCATCTACGCTTCCTGCCTGACGCAGGGCATGTTCGTCGATCCTGCCAAAATACTCGGGCAGGCTTGATGCTGACAGACGAAGACAGGGCGCGGATCCTGCCTCTGGAAGGCGCGGGCAATTTCCGCGATTTCGGTGGTTACCCGGCCGGTGAAGGCCTGCGCGTAAAACGGGGCCTGCTGTTCCGATCCAACCGGCTGTCACGACTGACCGCGGGCGATATCGCCACGCTGGAAGCGACAGGTATCACGACCATCTTCGACCTGCGCGCCTCAAGAGAGCGCGAGGCGGATCCCACGGCATGGCAATCGCTCAAGCTTTCCGTTCACACCTGGCCGCCGGGGCACAAGCGGCGCCTGGTGGACATGGCCCAGGAATATCCGCCCGATGCGGAAGGTGCCCGCGCCTTGATGCAGGATTTCTACGCCCAGATGCCGCGCGTGATGAGCCATGCCTTTGCCGATATCATCAGGCGAATTGCCGCAGGCGCGGCGCCCTGCGTGATCCACTGTTCCGCGGGCAAGGATCGCACCGGCGTGGCGGTTGCACTGGTGCTGACCACGCTGGGCGTGCCGCGCGAGATCGTGCTCGACGATTACGCGATGACCGATCGTATCGCCGCGAGCGAAGACGATGTCGCCCGCTCGCTGTTTGTCGGGCGCGACGGCGGAGAGCGGGCGCACGATGCCATGCGCGCACGGTTTTCGCCCGAGGCCATCGCCATGATGCGCTCCGCCCGCCCGGGCCAGCTTGACGCTGCCCTTGCCGCTATCGACCGCAATTACGGGTCGTTCGACGCGTTTCTCGCCTCGATCGGCGTCGACCGGGACGTGGCGGCAATGCTGCGTGCCCGGCTACTCGAACCGGTCTGAACCACTTGGAGATACTGCAATGAAAGCCCTCTATTCCACCGCGCCCGGCGGCCCGGACACGCTTGAGCTGACCGAAATGGAGGCTCCGCAGCCCGGCAAGGGCGAACTCGCCGTGCGCGTGCTCGCCTGTGCCATCAATTATCCCGATGTGCTGATCATAGAGGACAAGTACCAGCTCCGCCCGCCACGCCCCTTCGCGCCTGGCGCGGAATTCGCAGGCGAGGTGATCGGGCTGGGCGAGGGCGTAGAGGGCTGGGCGGTCGGCGATCGCCTGATCGCGGTCAGGGCTTTTGGCGGACTGGCAGAGCAGGTGACGATCGATGCGGGGAGCGCCTTTCTCCTCCCCGCAGGGGCCGACCCGGTCGAAGGTTCGGCGCTGCTGATGACCTATGCCACCACCATCCACGCGCTGAAGGACCGGGGTGAACTGCGCGAGGGGCAGACGCTGCTGGTGCTGGGCGCGGCAGGCGGGGTGGGGCTGGCAGCCATCCAGATCGGTAAGGCGATGGGCGCGCGTGTCATCGCGGCGGTATCGAGCGAGGACAAGGCAGAGGCGGCGAAAGCGGCCGGCGCGGATGAGACGATGATCTATGGCCGCGCCCCGTTCGACAAGGATGCGAGCAAGGCGCTTGCCGCCTCGTTCAAGGAAGCCGTGGGGCCGGGCGGCGCGGATGTCATCTACGACCCCGTCGGCGGCGACTATTGCGAACCGGCCCTGCGCTCAATCGCCTGGGAAGGGCGCTACCTCGTCATCGGCTTTCCCGCAGGCATTCCCAAGCTGCCGCTTAACCTGACGCTGCTGAAAAGCTGCGACGTGCGCGGCGTGTTCTGGGGCGGCTTCGTGGCCCGCGATCCGCAGACCAATGCCGCCCACGTCAGGCAACTGCTCGACTGGTGGCAGGACGGCACGATCACCCCGCATATCGACTGCACGTTCCCGCTGGAGCAGGGCGGCGAGGCTATCCGGCGACTTGCCGAGCGCAAGGCGGTGGGCAAGGTCGTCGTTACGATGGCCTAGCATACTTGTTATTCGGCAATACGCCCCTGCAAGGGGTTTTTGTCCATTCCCTATTTTCGAAAAATTGCATCTACCCGTTGCCAGCGCTCCCGTGTTCGGGAAAGATGCACCCATCGAATCGCGCCAGGGAGAAAGCATGCGGAACCGTTTCACAGCCATGTTCGGGATTGAACATCCGGTCATGATGGGAGGCATGCAGTGGGTCGGGCGCGCGCCGCTGGTCGCCGCCGTGGCGGAAGCCGGTGCGCTGGGCGTGCTGACCGCGCTGACCCAGCCCACGCCGGAGGACCTGACGAAGGAAATCGCCGCCACCAGGGAGCGCACGGACAAGCCCTTCGGCGTGAACCTGACCATCCTGCCGACCATGAAGCCGCCGCCCTACGCCGAGTACCGGCAGGCCATTATCGAGGCGGGCATAACCATCGTCGAAACTGCCGGACACAAGCCGCAGGAGCATGTGGACGACTTCAAGGCGAACGGCGTGAAGGTCATCCACAAGTGCACCGCCGTGCGCCATGCCCTGTCGGCCCAGCGGATGGGGGTGGACGTCATTTCCATCGACGGCTTCGAATGCGCGGGCCATCCGGGGGAGGATGACATCGGCGGTCTGATCCTGATCCCGGCGGCAGCAGACGCGCTGGATATTCCGATCATTGCCAGCGGCGGCATTGCCGACGGGCGCGGGCTGGTCGCGGCGCTGGCCCTCGGGGCGGAAGGCGTGAACATGGGCACCCGCTTCCTCGCCACGCAGGAGTGCCAGATCCACACCAATGTGAAGGACAGGATCGTCGCCAGTTCGGAGCGCGATACCAATCTCATCTTCCGCAACCTGCACAACACCGCACGCGTGGGGAAAAACAGCGTGTCGGACGAGGTGGTGGACATCCTCTCGCGCCCGGAAGCCGAGTTCCAGGACGTGGCGCACCTCGTGGCAGGCGCACGTGGAAAGAACGTGATGGAGGAAGGCGATCTCGACGACGGCCTTTACTGGGCCGGCATGGCGCAGGGCCTGATCCACGACATTCCCACCGTTCGCGAACTGGTGGATCGCATCATGGCCGAGGCACACCAGATCAGCGGCGAGCGCTTGCCGGGCCTGCTGGCGTGACACACTCTGCGGAGGCCATCGTGGAAGGGGGAAACACGCTGACCGGCCCCTGGCGCAAACCGCGCCAGATGCTGAGCAAGCAGTCGGTTTCGGGCAGCGCCTCGATCCACGACGATACCACCGCGCAGCAGCTGAGATTCAGCGGCGGCACGATCGAGGGGCCGACGCACTTCTCGCAGTTCGAGCCATTGGCCGGGAGGCTGTTTGGCGAGGCGTGGCGGCGCACCGGCTGTATTTCCGTGCACTACCGCGCGCCCGTGTTCGAAGGGGAAGCGGTGCGTGCGCTTGCAACCCGATCGACCGAACTTGCCGATTATGCCGACATTCGCATGGAGAAGGGGGACGGCACCGAGGTGCTGACCGGCTCGCTCTCGGTGGGCGACGATCCCCCGCAAAGCGCCCTGCGCGCCCGGCTGGAGGGTCTCGAGCCGCTCGCGCAGCCGGTGCTGGTGGCCGATGTGCCGGTTGGAACGCGCACGTCCCGCGTGCCGGTAACGATGGACCGCGATATGCCGATGGGTGCGCTCTACCCCTTCAGCCTGGCGGACAAGCTGGCCGTCATTACCGAGGCTGCCGAGCGGTTCGCGCGCGAACTGCCTTTCGAGATGATCTCGGTCCTCGCCAACGCCAAGGCCGATGTGGAGCCTTTCGCCGTGCGCAGGCCCAGCATCGGCCTGTTCGCCGACCAGGAAATCCGCCTGCATGACGGCCCGCTGCGGGTTGGCGAGACCTACGAGGTAGAGCGCGAGGTGATCGCGCGAACCGGCAGCCGCAAGACCGAATCGCTGTGGACCGAATATCGTATCTACCGCGCGGGTACGGACGCCGTGGCGGCCACGATGCTGCTCAATCTCGCCTCCCTGAAGGGGAGCTATCCCGCCTACGAGGCCGAGGCACAGGCACTTTACGGAGACGAATTCGATGGCTGACTTCCACACGCTCGATCTGGAAATCGATAACGGGCTGGCCGTGGCGACCTTCAACCGGCCAGACCAGATGAACACCTTCAATCCGGCGATGATAGCCGACCTGCTGGCCTTGTTCGACCTTACCGATGCCGACGACGCGGTGCGCGCGGTGGTCATCACCGGATCGGGCCGTGCCTTCTGTGCCGGTGCGGATCTTGGCGGGGGCGGCGATACCTTCGATTACGACAAGCGCGGGCGTGCAGACGACATCGGCGGGGCAGACCGCGATGGTGGCGGCATGGTGACCCTGCGCATCTTCCGCAGCCTGAAACCCGTCATCGCCGCATCCAACGGTGCGGCGGTGGGTATCGGTGCCACCATGCAGCTGGCGATGGACTGGCGCATGGCCGCAGAGGATTCGCGCTACGGCTTCGTCTTCTCCCGCCGGGGGGTGACTCCGGAAGCGTGCTCGGGCTGGTTCCTGCCGCGGCTGGTGGGGATGCCCAAGGCTCTCGACTGGACCTATTCTGGCCGTGTCTTCGGCGCGGCGGAGGCGCTGGACGCGGGCCTTGTGCAATCGCTCCACCCCGCTGCCGATCTGCTTGATGCAGCGAAGGAGAAGGCGCTGGAAATGACTGCATCGTCCGCCCCGGTCTCCGTCGCGCTGGCGCGGCAACTGATGTGGCAGGGCCAGACGATGGCGCACCCGATGGACATGCACCGTGTCGACAGCCGCGTGTTTGCCGCGCGGGGCCGGTCAGCCGACGTGCGCGAGGGCGTGACCGCCTTTAGGGAAAAGCGCGAAGCCACCTATCCCGACACGGTGCCCGAAGGACTGCCGGACATGGATTGGGCCGCGGAACCGCGCTTCAAATGATATCGATTCGATCCGGAATGCCGCGTCCCCTTCCATCTCTCGGGACAGGCATATCCGGGCGGACGGGGGCCGGGACGCAAGACCCGGCCCTTTGTCACTCACCGGGACGAGGAAACCACGCATGACCCAAGCTGCCGCACCACCAGTCGACGCGCCCCGGCGCGTCCTGCCGGCGAATGCCAATCTCGTGCTGGCGATGCTGCTGCTGGTCTACATCTTCAATTTCCTCGACCGGATGATGCTGTCGATCCTGGCAGCTCCCATCCAGGCCGATCTCGGCTTGTCGGACAGCCAGATGGGTCTGCTGGGCGGACTGGCTTTTGCCGCGCTCTACTCGACGCTGGCCGTGCCCCTGTCCGCGGTGGCGGACCGTACCAGTCGCAGCTGGGTCATCACCATCGCGCTAATATTCTGGAGCGGGTTCACCGCGCTGTGCGGCATGGCGCAGAGCTTCTGGCACATATTCCTTGCCCGTGTGGGGGTGGGCATCGGCGAGGCGGGCGGCGTTGCGCCGAGCTATGCCATTATCGGCGACTACTTCCCGCCGCGCCGCCGCGCCACGGCGCTGGCCATCTATTCGCTGGGCATACCCATCGGCAGCGCCATCGGTGTCATGGCCGGGGGGTGGATCGCCTCCACCGTGGACTGGCGCGTTGCCTTCTTCGTCATGGGAGGCCTTGGCATCGTGATCGCACCCCTGTTCAAACTGGTGGTGAAGGACGTGCCCAGACAGGATGACGCAGATACCGTGGCCCGGCCCCGGCAATCGGCTTGGACGGTGTTCCGGATCCTGGCAAAAAAGCCGTCATTCTGGTTCATGGCCTTCGGCGCGGCATTCAGTTCCATGCTGGGCTACGGCATCGGTTTCTGGAAACCCAGTTTCCTCCTGCGCAGCTTCGATATCGACCTGTGGGGCGCTGCCCTCTTTATCGGCGGGGTGCTGCTGATAGGCGGGGTGAGCGGGATGCTGGCAGGCGGGGCGCTGGCAGACCGGCTGGGTTCGAACAGGAAATGGTATCCGCGCCTGCCTGCCATCGCCTTTATCGCCGGTGCGCCGATCTACGCCGCGGGCGTGCTGACCGACAGCCTGCTGATGGCTTTCATCCTGTTCCTGATTCCCCAGGGGTTGGCCTATGTCTGGCTTGGCCCGGTGCTGACCGCCATCCAGCACCTTGTGGAACCGCGGGCGCGAGCAACGGCTTCCGCGCTTTTCCTGCTGATCAACAACCTGATCGGACTGGGCGGCGGAATCTATGTCCTTGGCCTCATCTCGGATTTCTACGCGCCGATTTACGGCGATGAATCGCTGCGCGCGTCGATCCTGACGGTAATGCCGCTTTACCTGGTGGCCGGAGTGCTGATGCTGCTGGCAACCCGCACCATCACCCGCGACTGGGTGGAGGAGCACTAGACGCGCCCCAAACGGGACTGGCTTTCCGATCAGTCCCGCAGGTTGATCAGCGAATCCAACAGCCCGTCATCCGCGCTGGAGCAGACGCCCAGCACTACGGCTTCGTCGCAGCCTTCTGCCGTCACGTAGGCGTGCCCCATGGTCGAATCGAGGTAGATGCCTTCCCCTGCCTCGAGCGTTACCGGGTCATAATACTCGGAAATGACCTCGATCTTTCCTTCCATCACGTAGATGAATTCCTCTCCGTGATGGCGGACGAGATCGCCGAACTCGCTGGCGCTGCGGGCGCGGATGCGGGTGACGATCGGGATCATGCGTTTCTTGCGCAGATCGGTGCAGAGGTAGTGATAGTCGTAGTTGTCGGTCGTCACCTGCACCGCGTTTTCCATCGTGGCGATGCTGCGGCGCGCGGTCACTGGAGGTGCGTTGTCCTCGCTATCCTCGGCGAACAGGTCCGACATGCGGATCTCCAGCCGCCGACTGACCTGTTGCAGCTTGTCATAGGTGAGCGTGAGACGGTCGTGTTCCACCTTGGAAAGGGTCGAGACCGGGATTCCCGATTTCGCGCTCATCTGCTTGAGCGTCCAACCCTTGCGCTTGCGGATGTCGCGCATGACCCGCCCCAGCGTAGGGGACGAAGACGTCACGGCGACCACCCCGACACTTGGATTGACAATTTTCTAATCAGGATCATTATGTCCCCATGACGCCAAAACAGCGGTGGTCATCCTATTAGCACTATCCGCCGGCTGCAAGCAGCTCGCCAAGTAAATCAGGGAATCGTGATGCGCCTGACCAGAAAACTAGCCGCCCTTGCCGCCTTGCTCGCGTTCGGATCGCTCGCTGCGCAGGGGCAGGTGCCGCAGAACCCGGCACCGGCCGAGGTGGACATCCTCGCCCCCGTCGAAAGCGGCGGAGCCGCAGGGGCTGAGCCGGATGGAGCGGTCGCGCTGGACCGCGCCGATGTCGAGGCCTGGCTGGACGGGTTCATGCCCTATGCGCTGGCGACGGGGGAAATTGCCGGTGCCGTGGTGGTCGTCGTCGAGGGCGATTCCACCGTTCTTCAGAAAGGCTACGGCTTTGCCGATGTCGCAGCGCGCGAGCCGGTCGATCCCGAGACGACCCTGTTCCGCCCGGGCTCGGTTTCCAAGCTGTTCACCTGGACCGCCGTCATGCAGCAGGTGGAAGAGGGCAAGATCGACCTGGACGCCGACGTGAACGAGTATCTCGACTTCACGATACCGCCCTACGAAGGCCAGCCGATCACGATGCGCCAGATCATGACGCATACCGCGGGCTTCGAGGAAGCGGTACGCAACCTCATCAGCAGCGATCCTGAGGCCGTGATGACCATGGCCGACTACACGCAGGAATCCCTGCCTGCCCGCGTATTCGCGCCGGGCTCCACACCTGCCTATTCGAACTATGCCACCGCACTTGCGGGCCGCATCGTCGAACGCACCAGCGGCATGGATTTCGACGATTACATCGATCAGCGGATATTCGCCCCGCTGGGTATGGAATATGCGACTTTCCGCCAGCCGCTGCCCGAGCGGCTGCAGCCGCTGATGTCGAAAGGGTATGCCACGGTTACCGGGGATGCGGAGCCGTTCGAGATCGTGATTCCCGCACCGGCCGGCAGCCTGTCGGCCAGCGGCGCGGCGATGGCGGAATTCATGAAGGCGCACCTTGCCGATGGCGGGCCGCTGCTGAAACCCGAGACCGCCCGAATGATGCACGATTACCGTGCACCGGGGGTCGGGCCGCTCAACACCATGGCGCTGGGGTTCTACGAACAGTGGATCAACGGCAACCGCGCCATCGCCCATGCAGGCGACACGGGATATTTCCACACCAACCTGGTGCTGTTTCCGGACAGCGACCTCGGCATCTACATCTCCGTGAACAGCGCCGGCACGGGCGGCGCCCCGCAGGCCATTCGCAGCGCACTGGTGCAGCAATTCGCCAGCCGATACATGCCGAACGAGACCGACTACACGCCGATCGATCCCGAAACGTCGCGTCAGCACGCGCAGATGATGGCGGGCAACTATACGATGAGCCGCGGGTCGTTCACCAATTTCATGAGTGTCTTCAGCCTGCTCAGCCCCGCCGAAGTCTCGGTAGGGGAGAACGGGCAACTGCTGTTCCCGGCGCTTGACGGCCTTTCCGCAGGCCCGCGCGACTGGGTGGAGGTGGAGCCGTTCGTCTGGCGTGACCGGAACACGGGCGAGCGACTTGCCGCCCAGGTGGAAGACGGTGAGGTCGTGCGTTTCAGCATCGACACCGTATCGCCTTTCACCGTGATGGAGCCCGTGCCTTTCGGGGCCGATCCCGGCTGGTTGTTTCCGGCCTTCATTTTCGCCCTGGCCGTCGTCCTGCTGGCGGCGCTGGCGTGGCCGGTCCGTGCACTGGTGCGGCGCCACTACAAGGCCGGGTTCGCCCTTACCGGGCGGTCCCTGACGGCCTATCGCCTGACGCGGACCTTCTGCTGGCTGGTGCTGCTGGCACTCGCGGGCTGGGTCTCGGTGGTGATGGCTTTCTCCGCCGATATCGGCTCGCTCAACGGCAGCCTCGACTGGCTGCTGCAAACGCTCCGCGTGCTTACGCCCGTGGCGACGATCGGGCTGCTGGCTCTCGCCATCTGGCACCTGTGGAACTGTTTTACGGACGGGCGCCGCTGGACGATGAAGCTGGGCGCGGTCCTGCTGGTCCTTGCGGCCCTCGTCCTCGCGTGGATCACGGTGCGCTTCAACCTATACGGCTTCGGCCTGGTCTTCTGATGGGAAGGTCGGGCGAAGGTCGCCTGTCGCTTGAATTGCGGCTGGAGCAATTTCCCTACGTGCGGCCGTTCCGGATTTCCGGCCACGTGTTCGAGGCAACCACGGTGCTGGTGGCAGAGCTTTCGGATGGCCGACACCTGGGCAAGGGGGAGGGGGCAGGGGTCTACTACCTGGGCGACGATGCCGATCACATGCTGGCGGAGGCCGAACGCGTCCGCCCGCTGATCGCAGAGGGTGTGACGCGCCAGGATCTGCAGGATGTCCTGCCACCCGGCGGTGCCCGCAATGCAATCGACTGCGCGTTCTGGGACCTGGAGGCCAAGCAGTCGGGCACGCCTGTCTGGCAACTGGCGGAATTGCCGCAGCCCGGGCCACTGCGCTCAACCATCACGATCGGCGCTGATGAACCGGCGGTAATGGCGCAGGCGGCGATGCGACTGGATCCCCAGGCGCCGGTAAAGCTCAAGCTGACGGGCGAACCGCAGCTAGACGCCGAAAGGCTCGCCGCAGTTCGGCAAGCCAGACCGGACGCATGGATCGGGGTCGACGCCAACCAAGGGTACGACTTGGCTTCACTGCAGGAAATCCTCCCCACCATCGTTGGCCTCGGCATAGCCTTGCTGGAGCAGCCGCTACCGCGGGGATGCGAGGCCGATCTCGACGGTTTGGACCGGCCCCTGCCTCTCGCGGCGGACGAAAGCGCGGTGACCCTGCCCGATACGGAAGCGCTGGCGGGCCGGTTCGACGTGGTCAACATCAAGCTCGACAAGTGCGGTGGCCTGACCGAAGGGCTGGCGATCGCACGCCGCGCCCGTGCGCTCGGCCTCCGGGTGATGGTCGGCAACATGATGGGCACCAGCCTGTCGATGGCACCGTCCTATCTGCTGGGGCAGTTGTGCGACATCGTGGACCTCGACGGACCCACGTTCCTCCAGCGCGACCGCACACCCGGCGTGGCCTACGCCGACGGCAAGATTACCGCGCCACAGGACATTTGGGGCTGGCCGTAGAACAAAAATCCTGAACAGGTTGACAATTTTCTGATTAGGACAATAGTCGTCACATTACGGTTCACGCGTCGTGGCCGGGGACCATCTGAATAACAGGCCCTGAGAGCGACCAGATCGAGGGAACAGTC
Source organism: Aurantiacibacter zhengii (assembly GCF_003584125.1). Lineage (GTDB taxonomy): Bacteria > Pseudomonadota > Alphaproteobacteria > Sphingomonadales > Sphingomonadaceae > Alteraurantiacibacter > Alteraurantiacibacter zhengii. The sequence goes on along the minus strand of NZ_QXFL01000005.1, from coordinate 23,228 downwards.
CATGAGGGTAAAAACCGCCATTCTCATTTCCGCCACGATGATGGCGATCGCCGTGCCGAGCCATGCGCAGGACGCACCATCATCGGCAGGTGAGCCGATCATCGTCACTGCGCAAAAGCGTTCGCAGACGCTGATCGAGGTGCCCCAGTCGATTACCGTGGTGGATGGCAGCCTGCTGGAAGACCAGCATGCCGACAGTTTCCAGGATTACCTGGTCAACGTTCCCGGGCTGCAGCTAGACCAGAGCCGCGCCGGACAGGGCCGCCTGATCATCCGCGGCGTCAACACCGAAGGGGTCGCCTCCACCGTAGGCGTTTATGTCGATGAAACGCCGTTCGGATCGAGCAGCGGCCTCGTCAACGGCGCTGTCTTGGCCGGCGATTTCGACACGTTCGACATCGAACGGATCGAGGTTCTGCGCGGCCCGCAGGGGACATTCTATGGCGCAAGTTCGCTCAGCGGCGTGCTGAAATTCGTCACCAACACCCCGTCCACCGCCGGTGTCGAGGCACGCGGACGGGTCGGGCTGGAAACCACCGATGGCGGAGAGATGAGCTATTACGGCAACGCCGTGGTTAACCTGCCGCTTTCCGACATGGCGGCTTTCCGTGCATCGGGCGTCTATCGTGACACCGGCGGTTTTATCGATTCCATCGGCACCGCCGGGTCGGATGTCGAGGAGAACATCAACGACAGCAAGTCCTATGGCGGCCGGGCCTCCTTGCTACTCATGCCGACCGAGGCGATCGACCTGCGCCTTACCGCCATCGTGCAGAACATCCGTGCCGATGCCCCGTCGCTGGTGCTGGCCGATCCCGACACGCTGGAAATCCTGCCGGACGGGCTGACGCAGGCGCAATACACGCCCAGCTTCAGCGACCTCGACTACCGCGTCTACAACGCCACCGGCGATTTCGACCTGGGCTTCGGCACGCTGACGTCCTCCACCAGCTATTCCACGCAAAAGCAGGATTTGCGCACCGATTACACCTTCGCGCTGGGCGGCCTGATCGAGGCGGTTCTCGGCGTGCCCAATGATTTCTTCCAGGACCAGAGCACCGATTCCGAGAAGTTCACGCAGGAACTGCGCCTCGCCGGCTCGGCCTCGATGGTGGATTGGCTGATCGGTGCCTATTACACCGAGGAAGACGGCCTGATCCAGCAGGACTTCGTCGTCGCCTCCCCCGGCACCGTGACACCGATCGACGGGCTTCCCGCAACGGGCTTTGCCGAGGTCGTATCCGATTACCGAGAGATCGCCGCCTTCGCCAACGTCACGCTGCACATCGGTGAGCGTTTCGATATCGATATCGGCGGCCGCTACAGCGATAACGAGCAGTCCGCCACGCAAACGACGGACGGCATCCTGGCAGGGGGTTTTGCCGAGTTTCCGACTTACGAATCCTCAGAAGACGTCTTCACCTATTCGGTCGCGCCGCGCTTCGAGCTTAGCCCCGATGCCTCGATCTTCGCCCGCGTTGCCAAGGGCTTCCGCCCCGGCGGACCGAACGTTCTTCCCCCGGGCGCTCCTGCCGAATTTGCCACTTACGGTTCAGATTCGGTCGTCAGCTACGAAGTCGGCTTCAAGGCGCAGACGCCGGATCGCGGCCTCAGCTTCGACGTGGCGGCGTTCTATATCGACTGGGATGACATCCAGCTCCTCGCGATCCAGGATGGCTTCGGCTTCAACGCCAACGGCGGCAGCGCGCGCAGCAAGGGCATCGAATTCGCGGCCACCGCTCAGCCAGTGGGGGGATTGAGCCTTACCGTGAACGGCGCCTACACCGATGCCGAACTCACCGCCGACACACAGATCGGTGGTTTCGACGGCGACAGGCTGCCTTTCACCCCTGAATTCAGCGCGGCCCTGATCGCCGATTACAACTGGGAGGTTTCGAGCGGGGTGGAGGCGAGCGTGGGCGGTTCGCTGCGGCACGTCTCGGAACAGTCAGCCAGCTTCGATGAAGCGTTCCGCACCGCGAACGGCCGCCAGCGCCTTGTCGACGGCTACGACGTCGTGGACCTGCGGGCTGGCGTGGACTTCGGACAGGTGGCACTGGATTTCTATGTGAAGAACCTCGGCAACAGCCAAGGTCGCACCTCGACCACCGCAATCGACGTGTTCGGCGGCTTCCCGCTCTATCCGGGTGGCGCGATCGCCACAGGGGTGCTGCGCCCGCGCACCTTCGGTGTGTCGCTGACCGCCGGGATCTAGCCTTGTCCTCCTCCGCCATCATTGCCGAAAGGCCCGTTCGACAGCCAGCGGACGACCTGTCCCTGCCGCAGCCCTATCTGCTGTTCCTGGGCGACGTGACCGAACCCAGCTTCGCCAAGACCGCGTTCGGCCTGGCGGACTGGGCGGCGGACAAGTGCGTCGGCGAATTTGCCCTGGGCGAAACGGGCGTGAGCACGGGTCTGCCCGAGATGTCCCCTGCCGAGGCCGCTGCCGCCGGTGCGAAAGCGATGGTGATCGGGGTTGCCAATCCCGGCGGCGTCATTCCCGAAGCGTGGCGTGCCGCGCTAGTCGACGCGCTGGAGGCGGGGCTGGATATCGTCAGCGGCCTGCACAATCGGCTGGCAAGCTTCCCCGAACTGGCCGAGGCGGCCCGCCGCAACGACCGGCGCCTGATCGATGTCCGCGTTCCGCCTCCCGATATTACCGTCGGCAACGGACGCAAGCGCAGCGGCAAGCGGCTGCTGACGGTCGGCACCGATTGTGCGCTGGGCAAGAAATACACGGCGCTGGCGCTGCACCGCGCTTTCGTGGCGAGGGGTGAGGAGGCCGACTTTCGCGCCACCGGCCAGACCGGCATTATGATTGCGGGCGGCGGCATTCCAATGGATGCCGTGATCAGCGATTTCGAAGCCGGGGCGGCGGAAAAACTCAGCCCCGATGCAGCACCTGGCCACTGGGACGTGATCGAAGGGCAGGGGTCGCTTTTCAATCCCGCCTACGCCGCGGTTTCCCTGGGTCTCCTGCACGGCAGCCAGCCCGATGTCTTCGTCGTGTGTCACGATCCCCGGCGCACGATGATCCTCGGGCTGGAGGGCTTTGCCTTGCCAAGCGTGGAGGATGTGATCGACCTAACGATCCGCCTGGGGCGGCTAACCAACCCGGCGATCCGCTGCGGGGGCGTAAGTTTCAACACGTCCGGCATGTCTGCCGAAGACGCGGGCGCGCTGTGTGCTGCCGAGAGCGAGCGCCTTGGCCTGCCTGTCGCCGATCCGGTGCGGGGCGAGGCGAATTTCGACCGGCTCGTCGATAACTGCCTGCTGTGAGTGATGGCGCGACCGCAGGTGGCAACACCTTCTTCCGGCGTTACCTGCTGCCCGCGCTCGCGCTGAAAGGCGTCATCATCGGCGGAGGCTATGCGACCGGGCGCGAACTGGCCGAGTATTTTCTCAGCCAGGGGCCGACCGGGGCGCTGCTTGCGATGGCGGTGGCGACGGTCATGTGGAGCATTGTGGCCGCGCTTACATTCGCCCTGGCATTTCACATGCAGGCCTTCGATTACCGCGCCTTCATCGAAAAGCTGCTCGGCCCGGCTGCCATCGTCTTCGAACTCTGCTTCATTGCCTTCTGCATCCTGCTGCTGGCCGTTTTCGGTGCGGCGGCGGGCGAGGTGGTCGCCAGCCTGTTCCCCGTTCCTCCCTGGGTCGGCACGGTTCTGCTGGCACTCGTCATTGCGCTGGTTGCCGGCGCGGGGGAGGCCGCAGTGGAAACGATGTTCAAGGTCGTCTCCTGCTTCCTCTACGCCGTCTACGCGCTGTTCCTCGTGCTGGCGCTAACCCGGTTCGGCGGCCCGATTGGCGAAACTTTGGCAGCAGGCGGTATTTCGCCGGAATGGCCAGTGTCGGGAATAACCTACGGCATCTACAACATCGTGGCAGCCGTGATGATCCTGCCGCTGCTCACCCATTTTACCTCGCGCCGTAACGCCGCAATTGCGGGCGTGATCGCCGGACCGATGGCCATGCTGCCGGCCCTCGCGTTCCTGATCGCCATGACGGCCTTCTATCCGGATATCCTGGGGGCCACACTGCCGTCCGACTATATCCTCCAGCGGCTCGACAGTCCCGCGTTCCGCTTCGTGTTCCAGATCATGGTGCTGGGTGCCCTGCTCGAAAGCGGGGTGGGCGTCATCCACGCCCTGAACGAGCGCGCCCTCCACCTTCATGCCAAACGGCACCCCGACAAGCCGGCGCCGCGCTGGTTTCGCCCCGGCCTTACCGTGGCCGTACTTGTCGGCTGCATGTTCGCTGCCACAGCCATCGGTCTCGTCGACCTTATCGCTTCGGGATACCGCCTGATGGCGCTGGTCTTCCTTTTCACTTTCGTCATACCGCTGCTGACGGTCGGTGTCCTGCGGTTGCGCAGGCCCGCGAGTGGCGGCAAGATTTCCCCACGAACGGATACTGCCCATGTCTAGACTCCTGATCGCCCTTGCCGCCCTTCCGCTGGCATTGCTGGCCAGTCCGGCATTTGCCGACCCGCCGGACGGTTTCGTCGAACGGGTAGAGACCCTGCGCGCGCAGTCGGGCGCGCCGGGCATTGCCATTGCCATCGTGGAGGACGGGGAAACCACCCTGTCGCGGGGCTGGGGCGTGCGCGAAATGGGTACGAACGACCCGGTCGATGCCGATACCATCTTCTACACCGGATCGACCGGAAAGGCGCTGACCAGCGCTGCCTTGGCAACCCTGGTCGATGACGGGGTCATCGACTGGGACGACAAGGTGATCGACCACATGCCGTGGTTCCGCATGTACGATCCGTGGGTCACCAACGAGATCACGATCCGCGACCTGCTCGTTCACCGCAGCGGCCTGGCGCTGGGGGCGGGCGACCTGCTCTACGTGCCCCGCGGCCAGCTTTCGCGCCGCGAAACGGTGGAGCGGCTGCGCTATATCGAACCGGCAACCAGTTTCCGCTCCGCCTATGCCTACGACAACATCCTCTACATCGTGGCGGGCCAGCTGATCGAGGAAGTGACGGGACAGACCTGGGAGGAATACGTCAAGGCCGAGGTGCTCGATCGCGGCGGCATGACATCCTCCACCACCAGCTATGCAATGCGCTACGCCGAGGACAACCGCGCATTGGGACATGCGCGCGTGAATGGCCGGGTGCGCGGCGACGGGCCGCTGTCGGTGCTGGACGAGGACGAGCAGCTTGGCGCGGCCGCGCTGCCAGCGGGCGGCATCGCGATGAGCGCCAACGACCTGGCGCAATGGCTGAAGATCCAGCTGGCGCACGGCGCGCTGCCGGGTGGAGGCCGCCTGTTCAGCGAGGAAACGGCACGCGAGATGTGGCAGCCGGTCACCGTGATGCCCACCACCACCTGGCCGGGCGACCTCGCCGTCGCCAACGCCGACTACACCGCCTATGCGCTCGGCTGGACAGTGGAGGATTACCGCGGTCACAGGCTTGTCTGGCACAATGGTGCGGTGTTCGGTTCGATAGCTGCGGTCGCCCTCCTGCCCGACGAGAACGTCGGCCTCGCCATCGTCGTCAATGCCGAGGAGGGGGCCCTTCGACGCGGCCTGATGTACGAATTGCTGGACCACTATATCGACGCGCCGTTCCACGACTGGCCCGCCAAGTTCGACGGCTTTATCGCCGACATGCAGTCCCGCGGCATTGCTGCGGTATCCGCCATTGCCGACGATCCGGCAGATGTCGGCCCTTCGCTGACCCGAACTGCCTATGCCGGGACCTACCGCGATCCTTGGTATGGCGACGTTGTGGTCAGCGAGCGTGATGGCGGGCTATGGGTCGATTTCGCGACCACCCCCGACATGCAGGGCCCACTGGTTCACTACCAGTACGATACCTTTGTCACGCAGTTCACCGACAGCGGCATCGAACCTGCGCTGGTGACCTTCCAGCTGGATGCCGAGGGGCAAGTGGAGCGGGTAAAGATGGCCGCCGCATCCCCCATCGCCGACTTCAGTTTCAACTATCATGACCTGGACCTGCGTCCGGTAAGAGAGACACCATGAGCAAGTACCTTGCCTGCGTCGCCGCGCTGCTGGCAACCGCAGCCTGCACCACCACGCCGCCTGTCGAAACCGATGTCGAGGCGATCCACCGCGATCTGCTGGTGCTAGATACGCACCTCGACACGCCGCTCAATTTCGGGCGGCCCGGATGGGATTTCTCTCAGGCGCATACGCTTGAAAACGACATTGCCCAAGTCGATCTGGGCCGCATGGCCGCGGGCAACCTGGATGGCGGGTTCTTCGTGATCTACACCGAACAGGGCGAACTGATGGACCAGGGATACCGCGATGCCCTGGCCTTCGCGCGGCTCCGGTCCGACACCATCGACCGCGAGCTGGCCCTGCATCCCGACATGATCCGCCCTGTCACCACGGCCGAACAGGCAGAAGCGCTGGCCGCGCAGGGCCTGCTGTTCGGCTTCAAAAGCATCGAGAATTCATATCCACTGGGTGAAAGCGTTTCCCTGCTGCAGGAATTCTACGACCGCGGCGTCAGGATGGCTGGGCCGGTGCATTCTGCCACCAACCAGTTCGCCGATGCCGCCACGGGTGAAGCGCGCTGGAACGGCCTTAGCCCCCTGGGCCGCGAATGGGTTGCTGAAATGAACCGCCTGGGCATGGTCATCGACGCCAGCCACGCCTCGGATGCTGCGTTCGACCAGATGGTCGACCTGTCCGCGACGCCCATCATCCTTTCGCACACATCGCCGCGTGCCGCTTACGACCATCCGCGCAACCTCGACGATGCGCGCATCCGCAGGCTGGCGGCCAGCGGCGGGGCGATTTGCGCGTCGACGATCTTTCTCAGCGAGATCAACCTGGATGGCGAGCGCGGCGAACTGTTCACGCAGTACGAAAACATCGCCTCGATGAGCGAGGAGAAACAGGCCGAACTCGTCCGTCGTTGGCGCGCCCTCGACGAGACTCAGCCGCTGTGGGACACCGATTTCGAGACCTTCTTCGCCGCGCTGCTGCACGTGATCGAGGTGGCCGGGGTCGACCATGTCTGCTTCGGCGCGGACTGGGACGGCGGGGGCGGGATCGAGGGGTTGATGGAAATCTCCGACCTCCCGCACCTCACCGGGCGGCTGCTCGAGGAAGGATACACGCCCGCGCAGATCGAGAAGATGACCAGCGGGAACGTGCTGCGGATCGTGCGCCAGGCGCAGGCCGCCGCCAGGCGCTGACATGGCGGCCCGACGGGCCGATCTCGACCGGTACGAACGCAAGACACTCCGGCTTTTGCAGCATGACAATTTGCTCTTCCTTCACGATCGTGGGCGAACCGAGCGCGGCGCTGCTCAGCCGGTTGCTGGGTTTTTTCTCGCAGCACGACCTGGGCGCTCCGGAGATGACCGTGACGCGGCGGGGCGGGGACATGATCGTGCAGTTGGAAAGCGCGGACCTGGGCGCGCAGCTCGCCCCGGTAGTATCCGCTAAAATGGGTTCGCTGGTGGGGGTTCGACACGTCGATCTGACATTCACCGAAATTGCCGCCGATCACGCGCCGAACCTTGCGCTTCAGCCAGTTCCGGCACATCGACCATCCCAGCGGATGCCGGGTTCGCGACATAAACGGAGTTCCGATTAATGCGCGTCATCTTCGATCCCCGGCAAACCGAGCATGCGCCCGAGCGCGAGTTGCACAACGGCGCCTGGGCCCCCTACGCAGAGGTGCCGGCACGGGCGGAATCGATTGCCGCGCTATTCGATTGCCAGCCCGCGCGCGACTTCGGGATGGCGCCGCTGGAAGCTGTCCACGCCCCGGAATACCTGCAATTTCTGCAGGATGCCTGGACGGACTGGCAGCAGACCGGGCGAGGCGGGGACGCGATCCCCTACGCCTTTCCGGTCCGGCGCAGACGCGCGCTTTCGCTGGAGCGGATCGATGCCAGAATGGGCAGGCACGCGTTCGACGCGGCGACCCCGATCGCAAGGGATACCTGGAAGTCCGCATACTGGTCCGCGCAGACCGCGCTCACCGCGCTGGAAGACCTGCTGACCGGCACGCAACCGGCCACCTTTGCCCTGTGCCGGCCCCCCGGCCATCATTCGGGCCACGATTACATGGGCGGCTATTGCTACCTCAACAGCGCCGCCATCGCGGCGAGGCATGCGCTATCTTCTGGCGCGAAGCGTGTCGCAGTTCTCGATGTCGACTACCATCACGGCAATGGCACGCAGGACATCTTCTATGAAAGCGCCGACGTTTTCTTCGCCTCGATCCACGCCGATCCCTCGACCGACTACCCCTTCTACTGGGGACACGCCGACGAATGCGGGGCTGGCGAAGGGCAGGGGACTACGCTCAATGTCCCGCTCCCGCGCGGTACGCAGTGGAACGCCTATCGCGATGCGCTGGCGGGCGTTGTCGAAAGGCTGAGTGCCTGGAAGCCCGAGCTGGTCGTGGTCTCGTTCGGGGCCGACACGTTCGCCGGCGATCCCATCTCCGAATTCCTGCTGCGCACCGAAGACTACGAGCAGATGGCGCAGCTTGTTGCGACCATCGGCGTGCCGATCCTGGTGGTGATGGAAGGCGGCTATGCAATCGGAGACCTGGGCGCGAACACGGCGAGCTTTCTCGCCGGGATAGCGACTGCCCTTTGATGGCAGGACGACTGTCGGCGCACAAAGAGGAAAATTGCGCTAGTCCCTTGAATGTCGGCGAACTTATTTCTTTTCTTTTGCAAATGACTTGGTAGTCCAATCGCCATGGGAACTGCCAACGAACTTTCCAGAACGGATCGCCGCGCTGCGCTGGAAGAAGCAATGCAATCGGTGGCAGATGGCAAGCAGGAGGCGTTGCAGCACGTATACGACCTTACTTCGGCCAAGCTGCTCGGCGTGATCATTCAGGTCGTGCGGGATCGCGAGACGGCGGAAGATGTCCTGCAGGAAACCTATATCAAGGTCTGGTCGCGCGCCGGGCGGTTCGACCGCACGCGGGCAAGCCCCATTACCTGGCTTTGCGCCATAGCGCGAAACTCCGCCATCGATGCGGTCCGGAAAGTCGGCCGCCGTGGCGAAATCGGCGACGATGCCTTGCCGGAAATCGCCGATGAGAGCCCCGACGCGGACAAGATGCTTTGCGACGCCGAGGAAAGCGAGCGCCTGAAGGAATGCCTCGACACCTTGCAGCAGGATCACCGCCGCTGCATTCGCATGGCATTCTTCCGGGGCTTCACGCACAGCGAACTGGCCAGCCGTCTCAAAGTACCGCTGGGAACGATGAAAAGTTGGATACGACGTGGCCTCGTCAGCCTGAAGGGTTGCCTCGACCATGGCTGACGAAAGCGCGATCGATTCCGGCTCTCCCGACATTCTGGCGGCCGAATATGCTCTCGGCGTGCTGGAAGGCGAGGAGCTTGCGACGGCCCAGCGCCTGTTCCTGTCCGACCGCGAATTTGCCGAACGCGTGGACTGGTGGCGGCTGCGCCTTGCCTGCATGGCGGAGGAAGCCGGCGAGTTCGAACCGTCCGCTGCGGTGTGGCCTGCGATCAAGCGCAAGATAGAGGCGCTTGCCGAACCTTCCCGTGGAGCAGTCGAGGCGATACCCGAACCTGCGCGACGCGGCTTCTCCGGCTGGGCGCTGGGGGCAGGCATGGGCGCAGCCGCCGCAGCAGCCGTGGCACTCACGCTGCTTGTCGTACCGACAACCACCAATTCGCCGGTTGCACCGGTAGAGACAGCCGCACCCGTTTCCGGCGAGAGGCTGATTGCCCAGCTGCAGAGCGAGGACGGCGAGCTCAGCCTCTCCGGCCTCGTCGATCCGCGGGCGGGCCAGATCGCCGTCAGCCTGAACGGCTTCGATCCTGCCGAGGGGCAGGCCACAGAGCTTTGGGTGGTGCCCGATGGCGGCGCCCCGCAATCGCTCGGCCTGATCCCGGCAGGTGGCACGTTCGAGCGTGAACTGACAGAGGCGGAACGGGCCAGCCTGGTGGAAGGCGCATCCCTTGCGGTGACCTACGAAGATGCCTCGACCGCGCCGCACGCGGCACCCGGCAGCGATATCCTGGTGATCGGCGGCCTTACCCGCATCTGATCCGCTTCTTCAAAAAAATCTAATAAATAGCCCTGTGAAAACAGAGGCTTGAAAATTTATTTCGCACCCGGTGCATCCACTGCGCCGGGTGCGTCGTAGCTCCCCCTGCCATCCGGAAAGCGGATGTGCGCCATGGCCATGGCCGATGCTGGAACGGGGATGCAAAGTGTACGCAGTCCAATCAATCCCGCGAACCTCCAAGGCCTTTGACCATGGTTTCCTGGTCCAAGAAACGAAGAGGAATGCACGATGAATACTCCCCTGACAAAGACGTTCGGTATGGCCCTGCTGGCCGGAACCGCCACGATGGCGATCTCCGCCCCCGCTGCCGCGCAGGAAATCTCCGGAGATACGGGATACGAGTGTCTGCTCACCGAAGACGGAACGACTAGCACCACGGCGAATGCCACGGCGAACGGCGAAGATGCCCTGGCCTGCGGCGAAGATGCCAACGCGGACAGCCCCTCCACTGTCGCGATCGGCGGCGAATCGAACGCCACCACCCCCGGCGCGACTGCGCTGGGCTGGCAGGCCAATGCCACCGGCGCCATGGGCACGGCGGTCGGCCACCAGACCACCGCATCGGGCGACCAGAGCTTTGCCGGCGGTGAAGACGCCGTAGCTTCGGGCACGAATGCCATTGCCATCGGTAACGCCGCGCTCGCGGAAGGTGGCGATTCCATTGCCATTGGCGGCAACCGCGATGGCGACATGGGCATGGCCACGACAGCCACCGGTCCCTCGACAACCGCCGTTGGCGGACAGGCCCTTGCCAGTGGACCGGGCGCAACGGCCTACGGCTGGCGCGCACAGGCCTCTGCTGAACGCGCAACCGCGCTTGGCCACCTGGCGACTGCGCAGGGCGTACGCTCCACCGCCATTGGCGAGAATGCCGACGCGCAAACCGACTTCTCGACCGCGATCGGCAACGAATCTATTGCCAACGGCATTGATGCGCTGAGCATCGGCGATACGGCCATGGCGATGGGCAATTCCACCAGTGCCGTGGGCGGCGAAAGCGTCGCCACCGGGCCGGGAGCCTCCGCTTTCGGCTGGCAGTCGGTCGCTAGTGCAGAGCGCGCCACCGCGCTCGGCCACCTCGCCACCGCCGATGGCTTTTCGGCAGTCGCTGTAGGTGAAGCGGCAGGCGCACTTGCACGCGGTTCTGTCGCGGTAGGCGGCAACGTCGATGGCGGCGTCTACGGCGCGGTTGCCTTCGATGAAATGGGCATCGCAGTTGGCGGCGACGCCGAAGCGCGCGGTGTTGGTGCAATCGCCATCGGTGGTGACGCTGCCGGTTCTGGCGACGGTGCCTTCGCCGACGGGGTCGATGCCCTTTCGGTGGGCGCGAATGCCAGCGCCAGTGGCAATTCGACAAGCGCGGTAGGCGGCGAAAGCGTCGCCACCGGGCCGGGAGCTTCTGCCTTCGGCTGGCAGGCTATGGCCAACACCGAACGTGCGACCGCTCTGGGCCACCTGGCTTCCGCAACCGGCCTTGCTTCGACGGCCATCGGTGAAGGCGCAATCGCCAATGGGGTCGACGCTGTTGCCCTCGGCGGCGGCGTGGACGGTTCCGGCGGCGCGCAGGCGCTCGGCAACTCCACCGTCGCAATCGGCGGCGAAAGCATCGCCAGCACGCCAGGTGCCACGGCTCTCGGCTGGCAGGCCGTTGCCAGCGGCGCGATGGGCACCGCAGTGGGTCACCAGACCACGGCTTCGGGCGACCAGAGCTTCGCCGGCGGTGAAGACGCTGTCGCCTCGGGCTCGAACGCCATCGCTATCGGTAACGCTGCCGTAGCCGAAGGAGGCGATTCCATCGCCATCGGCGGCAACCGCGACGGTGACATGGGCATGGCTACCATTGCCAGCGGACCATCCACGACGGTGGTCGGCGGACAGGCTATGGCCATGGGGCCGGGCGCTACCGCCTTCGGCTGGCGCGCTATCGCCGATGCGGAGCGGGCAACGGCCCTGGGCCATCTCGCCAACGCCAACGGCGTTCGCTCGGTTGCTGTCGGTGAAGCTGCCGTCGCAAGCGGCGACGGTGCGATTGCGATGGGTAACCAGGCTGTCGCCTCGGGCACCAACTCCGTCGCCATCGGTAATGGAGCGACCGCAACGCAGGACGGGCAGGTGGTTGTCGCCAGCCTCGATACCAGCACCGGCGTCCAGACCGGGCCGATCAACTTCGTGACCGCCGATGCCAACGGGACCCTTGGTCTCAGCAGCACGGTTGGCCTGACGGGCCTTGCGAGCAACAACGATGTCATGGCAAACACGGCAGCCATTAGCTCCAACACGGCGGCCATCGGTGTCAATTCCGGCCTGATCGCGGCCAACACCGCGAACATCGCCACCAACGCTTCCGCGATTGCCGACCTGCAGGGGCAGACTGCCACGCTGTTCGATCTCGCCGATGAGAACACCCGCGGCCTGCGTGAGGCCAACGAAGGCGTCGCGCTTGCCCTCGCCATGGAATCCCCGGTGCTGATGCCAACGGACAGCTTCGGCGTCGCCGGCGGCTTTGGCTACTTCAACGAACGGGTCGCCGGGTCCGCATCCTTCTCCGCCAGGATCAGTGACAGCACCTATTTCACCGGCGGTGTGGGTGTCGGCTTCAGCGAAGGCGAAGTCGGTGCACGTGCCGGGTTCCAGGCCGCCTGGTAAGGCGCAAGGATGGCTAAACACCAGATCTCCTGAGGACCAGGAGAGGGGGCCGGGACGAAAGTTCCGGCCCCTTTTTTATGGGGAACTCGCACTGGAAAAGCGCTGGATTAACGCGCGTGCATTTTGGGTGCTTTCTGGAAGACGCGTACGAGTTCGCGGAACATCTGGAAAGATGGTGGGCGCGGCAAGGATTGAACTTGCGACCCCACCCGTGTGAAGGATGGGGTTACGGACAATCTGGGATTTTCTGGGATCATAAAAAGCCTTGAAAAATAGATAGTTTTTTCTAAACTCGTCTCATTCAATCCACCCAAGTTTTTCATACTTGTTTCATACGTTTCATACAAAGGCGATCCGCAGATGCCTGATCTAAGCAAGATTGGTGAGCGCGAAAAGCTGAAGCCGAGAGGAGACAAGGAGCCTCACTGGCAGCGGCTTCAGGCTGGCTGGTACGTCGGCTATCGACCATCCCGGCGCGGCGGGAAGGGTTCTTGGTTTGCCCGTACGTATGATGAAGATGCAGGCAAATACCGGCGCAAGAATCTTGGATCGTATGGTGCCCTGTCCGGACATGAAGTCTTCGCGACGGCAAAGAAGGATGCGGAAGCCTTCGCCGAACTGGTCGAAGCGGGAGGGTTGCGGTCAGAGAAGCTGGACACGGTTGCAGATGCGTGTCGAGCCTATCTCGAAGACAAGCCGGGTCCTATTGCTGAAGGGGTGTTTCGTCGTCACGTCTACGATGACGCGATTGCCAAGGTTAAGTTGGATAAGCTGCGGAAGCACCATTTGCGGGCATGGCGAAAGCGGCTCGAAAACGCGCCAGCGCTTGTCACGCGAAGCAAAGAAGGCGAGCCTCGGTTCAAGGCCCGAGCTGCCTCTACGGTTAATCGTGATATGGTTCCGCTTCGCGCGGCACTTTGGCGGGTTCTTTCTCCCGGTGCCCCAAATACGGACGCCGCATGGCAAGAGGCATTGAAGCCAATCAAGGGCGCTGATCGGCGTCGGGATGTCTATTTAGACCGTGCCGAGCGAAAGAAACTTCTCGCCGCGCTGGCTGAAGACATCGAACCATTTGTCCGTGGCCTCTGCCTCTTGCCTTTGCGCCCAGGTGCTCTTGCCGCTCTGAAAGTCAGTGACTTCGACAAAAGGACCAGAACGCTTACGATTGGTGCCGACAAGAATGGTGTTCCTCGACAGATCAGTGTTCCTGAAAGCATCGCCGGTTTTCTGTCGGATCAGAGCAAGCGCAAACTACCCTCTGCTTCTATGTTCGTGCGAGCAGATGGTGTGCCTTGGTCCAAGGATAAATGGAAAGGTCCCATAAAGAACGCCGTGAAGGATGCAGGTCTTCGTCCGGCAACCTCCGCTTATACCTTGCGCCACAGCGTCATCACCGACTTGGTGCGCGCAGGCCTGCCGATCCTGACCGTTGCTCAGCTGTCGGACACGAGCGTCGCCATGATCGAGAAACATTATGGGCATTTGGTACGCAACGACGCGGAACATGCGCTGGCTCAATTGGCACTTTGAGTTTCGAAACTAGATTTCGCCAAGCCAATCAACACGCGTCGGTCGAGACCGACAGCGACACCCTCGGTCGTGACTTCGTTGCCGAAACGATCAATTTCTAGATCTACATCTTCATGAACCCAGAGATCGCCAGCATCAGTCACAATGGCAACGCCGGGAGGCAGGTTTCTAGTCGCCCGCTGATCCGCTTTCGATTCTTGTTCATGACGATCCGTATGCCATCCATCGACGAAGAACGCTCCTGACATATGCGGGTGTTTCCCCATTCCGGGGGATGCCACCGGCGCGGGGCACCGCGCCTGGACCGGCGTTGTAAGCTGCAAGTGCCAGATGAACATCGCCAAAGCGGTCCAACATCTGGCGCAGATAACGCGCGCCACCTTCAATGTTCTGGTTTGGATCATGCAGATTACTGACGCCAAGTTCGCGAGCCGTTGCGGGCATCAGCTGGGCAAGGCCGGCAGCACCAGCCGGACTAATGGCCATCGGGTTGAACCGGGACTCGGCCCAGACCAGAGCCAGCATTAGTCCGGGCGGCAGACGATACCGGGCTTCTGCTTTCCGTATGAGCGGCTCGTAGAGCGCTTCGCGATAGGATGCTTGAAGCTGCACCCTCAATGGCGTTTCACCGCCAATCCATTGGCTTTGGTCTGGGCCGGATTCAGGAGGCTCATACCGATGCTCCAACATCGTGAACTCTTGCGCTTGTGCGCAAGGTGCCAAAGGACTGACGAAAGTCGCCATCGATCCAATCAGCACAGCCAGTTTCATCGCGGTCACTCCCATCGCTTGCAGCGAATCGGAATAGAACATAAATAGATCATGTAGGAAAATGCTTTGTCCTGCCCATCGATGAGAGGGGAGGACAGCGGCCATGGGGGAGCCTGCGAAGGAGCCCTTATGCCTGTTGTTACGACAAGCCATCCGCTAGCCGAGACCGCTCGCCGCATCTGCGAATCTCGCGGCGGCAAATGGTCGGGCACAAAGGGCATGGCTTGCTGCCCCGCGCATAACGATCGCACGCCATCGCTCGGGGTGTCACTCGGCCGAAAAGCCATCCTTTTCCATTGCTTTGCGGGATGCGATCAGCAGAACGTGCTTGCAGCCTTGGCACGGGACGGTTTCGAGGCACCTGCGCTTTTTTCCGGTTCCGCAACTGCCGACCATTGCGAGCCGACCAGGATACGCAAACCCTCTGCAGCAGCGCTGAGAATTTGGCGCGAAGCGCAAGCTTTGCGAGCCAGTCCTGCAAAGGCTTACCTTGAGAGCCGCGGTATCCTCGCCGCATCTCCGGCGCTCCGCTTCCATCCACGAACGCCGCTTGGTCCGAAGGGACGCTCCCGCTTTTTGCCGGCGATGATTGCGGCTGTCAGCCTCGACGAGGGGCCGATCGCCATCCATCGCACGTTCCTGTCGGGCAATGCCAAGGCTGGCTTCGACAAGCCGAAGCGCGCACTCGGCGCGCTTGGTGCAGCTGCTGTCCGTCTCTTTGCTCCGGCTTCCGGCAAGCTTGGCCTTGCCGAGGGTAT
Source organism: Aurantiacibacter zhengii (assembly GCF_003584125.1). Lineage (GTDB taxonomy): Bacteria > Pseudomonadota > Alphaproteobacteria > Sphingomonadales > Sphingomonadaceae > Alteraurantiacibacter > Alteraurantiacibacter zhengii. Next base: position 7,457 of record NZ_QXFL01000005.1, on the reverse strand, counting down.
CGAGAGCGCGATGTCAGCCTATGCGCTCACCGGAATTCCTGTCTGGGCAACCCTGGGTAATGAGCGCTTCGGCATCGTCAGCGTGCCCGAGAGCGTGACCGAACTCCATCTCTTCGTCGATCATGATGCTGGTGGCGAGCTGGCTGCCTCGCGTGGCCTCGCTGCCTATGCCCGCGATGGACGGACGATCCAGGTCCGAAAGCCATATGCACCGGATACAGACTGGAACGACGAACTTACAGCGTGGCTGCACCGCAAAGCGGCGCAGTAAGAGGAGAGAGGGCACTTTCCGACCAAATGCACCGGCTATCGAAACACGCGTCATCAGCTAGGGCACGGCAATGCCCAAGTCCCGCAAACCAGTCAGCCCGTTTCGATGTTTCAACTCTTCGCCCGAGATGATCCGCCTTGGTCGTGATGATGTACGTCCGCATTCCGCTGAGCCTGCGCAACGTGGAGGACCTGCTCTCCGAGCGCGAGATCGACATCTGCCACGAGACCGCCCGTATTTGGCGGAACAGGTTCGGACCGATGTTCGACGCTGATGTGCGGTGCCAGCGGGTGAGCCGGATGAAGGGCTTCCGCCAGGGGAAGTGGCACCTTGATGAGGTCTACGTAAAGAATCAACGGCGAGATGCACTACCTGTGGCGAGCGGTTGACCAGGAGGGGGAGGTGCTCGAGAGCTAAGTCACCAAGACGCGCGACAAGGCGGCACTGCGCTTGAAGTCGTTACAGAAGTTCGCCTCGGTCTAAGCCAACGTCCACAATCACTTCAATCTCGAACGCCACCTGATCGACAGACAGACCTACAAGGCCCGCCGCTCGGCCGCACTGGCCGAGTGGCAGAACCTCATGGCCTAAACCGACGCTGCGTTGGGGAGAGCACTGCCAATCGGAGACAAGTTGCGATTAGACTGATAGCACCGCTCTATCCGTTCGCGGCCAGCCGAATGCTGCGCGACCTGCTTCGGCAGGAGGGCGTGGAGATTGGCCGGCTCCACGTCTCGACGCTGATGAAGCGGATGCGGATCGGGGCTATCTACCGCCGGCCAAACGCGTCGAAGCCAGCGCCGGGGTACAAGGTCTATCCCTACCTGCTGTGCAAGCTGGCGGCAACGCAGCCCAACCAGGTGTTCAGACAAACCGAGCCATCTCTGTTGCCGCGTTTGGAGATGCTGAGCAACCGAGGCTTGCCGCCAGTGTTATGTTGCCGGGGAACCAGACCGAGCCAGGCCACAGGAGTCCGGGCTTTGGCGAAGCCGCTTGCGCCGCCCACCGCCGCGATCAGGGCCGTTGCGTTCAAGACCCCGACGCCGGGGATGGAGGTCAGCCTTTGTGCGGCGGCAATACTGCGCGCGAGTTCTATGAACTCGCCGTTCAGCGCCTCGATCCTTGCATCGAGTTCCTGCCATTCGGCACGCAGTTCGCAAACCAACTAGCGCACGCGCTGCGACAAAGTCCCATCGGCTTCAGCAGGCTTCCATTGCAATTACGCATGCCGGGAGTTTCGTCACATAGTGGATAAGCGTCTGGCGCCGCACCGACCGGCGTATGACCACCCCACCGGCTGCGTCAACGCGAACCACGCTGCAGGAATTCTTGCCCAGATCAACGCCAAGGCTCACAATAGACATCGGTTCGCTCCTTTCCCTTCTCAAACACCGGCATCATATCCGATGCCGAGGAAAGGGGCGAGCCAATGCTCGCAGATATGTGCAATGTCACTGGCCGTAGGGACATAGCAGCCGGACGGTCCGTGACTCGCCGACCGACGGCGTCGGAGAGGTATGGTTTTGAAAGCTGTGAAGCGATGCAGGCGGCGCTCGACAAGCCCCGCTTTAGGCGCGGATGAGCAGAATTCATCGATGAAGTGCGCTGCCTTTCATTCGTCGGACTGGGTGTGCTATGACCGACAGCCTGCCCCCGCTGTCGGGCTGCTGATCAATCAGGTGTAGACATCGCTTCACGTCCGGCGATGCGGCCGAAGAACGACCCGGGCCCAAGGCTCATGCCACTCGCGTAGCTCTTACCGTCCGGCGACAGGTGCGCAGTGCATGCCCCAGCAGCGTAAAGACCCTCAACGAACTTGCCATCTCTGCGCTGCACGCGCGCGTCTGGCCCGATCCGCAGCCCCCCCAAGGTGATGTAGTAATAGGTCGACCGATTGAAGGAGATGTCGAACGCCGCCCAAGGGGCCGAAGTCAACGGTTTCAGCCAGTCGGCATGTTTTTCAAACAGAGGATCGCGACCAAGTGCGGCCTGCGCGTTATAGGTTTCAAGCGTATGGGCGAGCGAGCCAGGCGGCAAGCCGAGCCCTAGTTCCATTTCTCCGGTCGTTTCATACCCATCGACCAGGCTATGGTTGGCCCCCACAATCTCGGGATAGGCGAAGATTTCGGAATCGACGATGAGAAACGCTCGTTGGTCCGGCTGCTCCATGATAAAGGATGCGGTCCGTCCGTGATAAGCGTCCTCCGCCACGAAACGCCTGCCACGGCTGTTGACGATGATGCCTTTCACCAGTTGCGGCGGAGGGTAGATCGATGCGGTCGCGATTAGCCCATCCATGCCGCGAACGTCTCCGCCAGCCTCGGCGGCCATGTTGATGCCGGAGCCATCGGTATGGGGAACCCCCATCGGCTCCGCCGTGTCCGGCAGGCCGGGAAAATAGCGAGCGAGCATTTTTTCATTCCGGCCGTAACCTCCGGTCGCTACAATCACAGCGCGATTTGCGTGCAAATGGCGTCTCTCGCCAAACTGGCGTACGGTTACGCCGCACACCTTGCCGGATTCGTCGATGATCAGGGACGTTGCAGTCGTATCGAAGATGGTGCGCACGCCGGCCTCGTTGCACCGGGCTACCAACGCCTCCATGGCTGCGGCCCCTGACGCGTCGCCCTCCATCGCCACCTGATGGCCGCGCGGGGCCGGCGTCGCAGCATCTCGAAACGGCCAGACCTTCTCGTTGCCCGACCACATCAGCCCCTGCGTGCCGTTCAGGAATACCGTCTTGTCGGGATAATAGCTACGCTCGAACGGTATACCTTGAGCCTCCAGCCACTCAAAGTGTTTTACATTGCCGTCGCAATAGCGCCGGATGAGGTCGGCCTGGCCGGGCCCCATGCTAGCTATCATCGACCGGTACATATTGTCCGGTGTATCCTTGTAGTTAGCCGCTTTCTGCACCTCGGTGCCGCCGCCGAGGTAAAAAATTCCGGATGACAGCGCACTGGCGCCGCCAGCGCCGCTCGTGCGTTCGACCACCAGAACGTCTCCGCCGGCCCGTCGTGCTTCAAGCGCGGCGCAGGCGCCCGCTATACCATAGCCCAGAATGATGACGTCAGCTTCTTCAGCGAACTGATCGATCTCGTCCAGCGGTGTGGGATCATGCATGGTGTGGTCCTGTAAGGGCATCAATGGCCATCGGGCGCCTAGCGCCTCCTGCTGGCAGTTTTGCCGTGTTCGCGCCAGAGCGAACCAGGAGGGGGTCGGATGTGCGCATGATCTCCCACGTTACCTGGCCTTCTCATGATCCGGTGGCATTCGCCGGCCTGGTGGGATTTTGCGCGGAGATATTACGAGCCGCTACATAGGCGAATGCCATTGTCGGTCCAAGGCTGGCTCCCCCGCCGGGGTACGCACCGCGAAACGCCGGATTTGCATCGACACCAACGGCGTAGAGACCGTCTATGACAGATCCGTCCTTGCGAATGACCCGAGCCTTTGCATCAGTATCGAGCCCATTAAGCGTGCTCAGTTCGCCCGGCCGCAGTTCGACCGCGTAGAAGGGGCCTTGACGGAGCGGACCAAGACTGGGGTTCGGCATGTGGTCCGGATCGCCCTGCGACGACGAATAGACATCTTCCCCTCGATGGAAATCGGCATCGATGCCGCTATCGGCATAGCGATTGAACGTCTCGACGGTCTCGGTCAGCGCTTCTGGTGGAATGCCGAGTTGGATCGCCAGCGCCGCGATGGTATCCGCCTTCTTCAGATATCCGTTGGCGAGATAGGATCGTAGGGGCAAGGGGGAGGCTTTCGCTAGGCCCATCGAATGCTTGCGAATGGCGGCATGGGTGCCGATCAGCCATGCGCTTTCGATACCGCGCGCGTGCATGGCCTTGCAAAATGCTTGGTAGGATGCGCCCTCGTTGACGAACCGCTTTCCCTCGCTGTCGACCACAATCAGGCCCGGGCGATGACGATCGAGCATGATGTGTGAAAAGACGATTCTTTTCCCCGATGCGTCGGTCATAGACGACATAGGCGCCCAGATGCCGTTGTCTATATTTTCCTGGACGAAGTATCCGCCTGCCTGTTCGCCCATGCGAATTCCGTCGCCGGTATTGCCGGGGGGCTGCAGCGACCATCCTGCGTCCGCCATCGGCATGTTCTCTCGCCGCATCGCCTGATTGGCGCCATAGCCGCCACTGGCGAGGATAACGCCGCGCCTCGCGCGTAATTCCGATATCTGCCCGTTCCTCTGAACTCTAACGCCCACTATTCTGCCATGTTCTTCAAGCAAACCAGTGACCGCCGTTTTTAGCCACAGTTCGACGCCCGCCCGCCGCGCCGATAGCAGCAGTCGGGCGACCAGCGCGTTGCCGTTCACAAGGCGGGTGGCGCGCCCATGTCGCACTCGGTCCCAAGCGTAGCGCAGAAATCTTTTCGCCCCGTAAAAAAAAGATTTCGGCGATCGCAGCACCGCCATGAAATGCGCGGCGTCCTCGAAACCGATCTGCATGCCGCCGAACACGCCGAGCTGACCGAGAGCGGGGCGCAGATACTGGAAATCCCGGCCGAGCGCCTTGCCGTCGAAGCTTTGGGTCAATAATGTGCGGCCAGTCGATGCGCCGGGCTGGTTTGCTTCATAGTCGGGAATCAAACCTCCCATGAAGCGCACGTCGGTGCGATCCTCAAGGTAGCAGACCATCTCCCGCCCGGCTTTCACGAATGCTTTTGTCTTGCGCGCATCGAAATAACCGCCGGTGATGTTGCGCAGGTAAAGTACCGCGTCTTCCGCGGTGTCGGACAGGCCGAGGCTAGCCATGTGATCATTTCCGGGGATCCACAGTCCGCCGCCGGAGATCGCCGAGGTGCCGCCGAAATACGCTGTCTTCTCGATGACGACGGTTGCAAGTCCGTGCTGCGCAGCGACGATTGCGGCCGTTAGTCCGCCCGCGCCGGAGCCGACGACGACAACATCAAAATCGTTTTTCGGAACAGGTTCCGTCACTCTCCGCAAACCACCCTTTGATTACATGTTCGCATTTTATCATCGTGCCGCGAACAACAAACATGTTTCCACCCGCATTTATGTCCCCGGGTGAGGGGACTGAGGTGGCGACAGGGCACTTTCCGACCAAATGCACCGGCTATCGAAACACGCGTCATCAGCTAGGGCACGGAAATGCCCAAGTCCCGCAAACCAGTCAGCCCGTTTCGATGTTTCAACTCTTCGCCCGAGATGATCCGCCTTGGTCGTGATGATGTACGTCCGCATTCCGCTGAGCCTGCGCAACGTGGAGGACCTGCTCTCCGAGCGCGAGATCGACATCTGCCACGAGACCGCCCGTATTTGGCGGAACAGGTTCGGACCGATGTTCGACGCTGATGTGCGGTGCCAGCGGGTGAGCCGGATGAAGGGCTTCCGCCAGGGGAAGTGGCACCTTGATGAGGTCTACGTAAAGAATCAACGGCGAGATGCACTACCTGTGGCGAGCGGTTGACCAGGAGGGGGAGGTGCTCGAGAGCTAAGTCACCAAGACGCGCGACAAGGCGGCACTGCGCTTCGTGAAGAAGGCGCTGAGGAAGCACGGCTCGCCAGCCGAGATCACTACCAACGGCCTGCGCTCATACGAGGCGGCGATGGGTGAGCTCGGCAACGCCGACAAGCAGGAGGCGGGACGCTAGGTCAACAACCGGGTGTATTCTGTTGAAAAACTCCTCTTGCGAAGAGGGCGAGCCGCTGATTCAGTGATCTTCGTAATCAGGAGATTTGCTGATGATGGGCGAGCGGACGGTGATGCAGGAGGCGCTGTTCTACAGCTTCCGCATTGAGGATCATGTGCCGCAGGATCACCTGCTGCGTTCGGTTGACCGGTTCGTCGATCTGACGGGTATCCGAGAGCACCTGAAGCCGTTCTACAGCTCGACCGGGCGGCCTTCGGTTGATCCCGAGCTAATGATCCGGATGCTCCTCATTGGCTATTGCATGGGCATACGCTCGGAGCGCCGCTTGTGCGAGGAGGTGCACCTCAACCTCGCCTATCGCTGGTTCTGCCGGCTAGATCTCGAGGGGTCGGTGCCCGATCACTCCACCTTCTCCAAGAACCGGCACGGCCGGTTCCGCGACAGCGACCTGCTGCGCAAGCTCTTCGAGATGACCGTCGAGCGCTGCATGAGAGAAGGACTGGTGGGAGCAGAGGGCTTCGCGGTCGATGCGAGCCTGATCCGCGCGGATGTCCACCGGCAACGTTCGGTGCCGGGGGAAGAAGGCCTCCCGCCCGAAGTTGCCGGTCGCGCGGTCGCTGAGTATCTCGAGGTCCTCGATGATGCAGCCTTCGGCGCAGCCACGCCTGTCGAACCAAAGCGGGTCAGCCTGACCGATCCCGCTGCGCGCTGGACTGCGGCGACGCGCGATGCGGCTTTCTACTCCTACTCCACCAACTATCTGATCGACCTCGATCACGCGGTGATCGTCGATGTCGAGGCGACGACATCGGTTCGGCAGGCCGAGGTGCTTGCGCAGCGAAGGATGATCGAGCGAACGCAGGAGCGCTTTGGCTTGTGGCCCGAGAAGCTGGTGGCCGACACTGCTTATGGCTCGGCGCCGAACCTTGCCTGGCTGGTCGAGGACAAGGGTATCGAGCCCCATATCCCCGTGTTCGACAAGTCTGCACGCAGCGACGGCACTCTTGCGCGGTCCGACTTTACCTATGACGCCGAGGACGACAGTTACCTCTGCCCTGGCGGAAAGCGGCTGAGACCATCCAACCGCAACTTCAAGGCCCCGCGCCCGCTGGCCAATGCCGATGGCTTCATCCGCTACCGTGCGAGCCAGAAGGACTGTCAGGCATGCAATCTCAAGCAGCTCTGCGCACCCCGCACGGCGACCCGCAAGATCGTGCGCTCGGTCCACGAAGGCGCACGCGACCTGGCACGCGATATCTCCAAAAGTGACGCCTATCTCGTCTCACGTCGCCAGCGAAAGAAGGTCGAGATGCTCTTTGCGCACCTCAAGCGGATCCTGAAGCTGGACCGCTTGCGTCTGCGCGGTCCCAACGGAGCAAAAGACGAGTTCCACCTCGCCGCCGCAGCCCAGAACCTCCGGAAACTGGCCAAGATGCGGCCCATGCCGGGCCTCGCCACCGCCTGAGAGAGGCAGCGGCCTCACTCGCCCTCGATCCGGGGAGCTAAACCAACGCAGCCAACGGCGACTTTTTCAACGGAATAG
>NZ_QXFL01000004.1 GCF_003584125.1 Aurantiacibacter zhengii | reverse complement strand
TGGGCCGTGTGTGGACGGCCCTCCGTTGGCAAGGGTTTTATGAAGTTTTGCATTCTGCTGGTCGAGGCGGCCATGTGTCCGGCCTTTGAATGCGGCTGTGTCATGCGCCGCTGGCCATGATGCCTTTCGCGCGAACCGGGTCCCGACCTATAGCACGCGCTCGAAGCGCCACGGCCCAAAATGGGTTTTCCCGATCCGGCGGTTTCAACCGGCTTCGTGCATCAACTCCTCTTTGCCCTTTCCAACTTCGTCAGCGCGGTGACCGCGCGAAGCTTCTATACCGGCATCGGCTGCGGCTGCGGCTGGCGATAGCGTTCGCCACTGGTCATCAGCGCCCAGACCATGCGGGCGTTTTTGTTCGCAAGCGCCACCGCCGCGACCTTGGCAGGCCGGCGGGCAAGCAATTGAACTAGCCAAGGTCGCTTCGTGCCATGCCGCTCGGCATGGCGGATGACCGCCATCGCCCCGACGACGAGCATCTGCCGCAGGTATCGGTTGCCCGCCCGGGTTATACTGCCGAGCCGCTCCTTACCGCCCGACGAGTTCTGCTTGGGCACGAGCCCGATCCATGCAGCGAGATCGCGACCGGTCTTGAACACTGTGGGGTCGGCGACCGATGCAACGAATGCGCTTGCGAGAAGCGGCCCCACGCCGGGGATCTCCATCAATCGGCGGCCGAGCTCGGTCCGCCGTGCACTGGCCAGTACGCGTCGGTCATTCTCGAGAATCTGCTGCTTCACGACATCAAGCTGCGCTGCCAGCATCTGCAGACAAAGACGCGCATCCTCCGGCACGCGATCGTCGCCTGCATCGGCGACCACCTCGAGCAGCCGTTCGACCCCAAGTCGGCCGACCGGTGCCACCACTCCAAACTCCGAGATGTGTGCACGGATCGCGTTCGAGATCTGGGTGCGTTGGCGGTTCAGCATCAACCGCACACGGTGAAGCATCATCAGGCTCTGCTGCTCTGGGCTCTTCACCGCGACGAAGCGCATCGTCGGCCGGGTCACCGCCTCGCAGATCGCTTCCGCATCGGCAGCGTCGTTCTTCCCGCGCTTGACGTAGGGCTTCACGTATTGCGCCGGCATCAGCTTCACATCGTGACCCAGTGCGGTCAACTCTCGCGCCCAGTAATGCGAGTTGTTGCACGCCTCGATGCCGACGAGACACCGCGGCAGCGTCGCGAAGAACGGCAGCATCCTCGCTCGCGTCAGTCGGCGGCGGATCAGCACCTTGCCATCTGCTCCAACGCCATGCACCTGGAACACCGACTTCGCGATATCCAGACCAATCGTAACCACTTCGCTCATCTCGAGTCTCCTTCCAGCTCAATCCCGCGATACTACCGCAGGTGGATGGAGAGCCGTCCACAGCATCAGTAGCGGACGGTCAGCTAATGCTACTCCGCGAACTGCAAGCAGACCCCAGAGAGGGGAACCCTTTTAGAATTCGAAACCGGCAGAGACAATAAAGCGGCGTGTCTGCCCCAGGGTTCCGATAATGATTTGCCCGGGCTCGCCGGGGTTCAGGCTGCCGGCGAAATTGGGAAATTCCTGTAGGTCGTTGAAGTACCGCTCGTCGAAAAGGTTTTCGACTCTCGCGCCGATTTTGAAGGATCCGAAATCGATACCTGCCGCAAGGTCGACAACGAAATAGGACGGGTTGTCGAACACGGGATATTCATCGCCGGGCGCATCGAAGAACTGGGAATTGGTAGAGCTATTGCCCTTGTAACGGGCCTGTCCGCGGATGAAGAATTCGTTGAGCCCGATATCGCCTTCGTATTCCAGTGCGGCGCTGCCGCTCCAGCTGGCCACGTTGGGCGGCTGTACGCCCGATAGATCGCGGCCGGTTACAGGAGAAAAGGTGCCATCGTCCCACTCGGCATCGATGTAGCCCGCACCGCCAGAGAGGGTGAGGTTGTTGGTCAGTTGCCATGTCAGGTCGAACTCGACCCCCATCTGGGTCGAATCGCCGACATTGACGACCCCTTCGACAAAGCCCCCGGTCTGGGGGTCTGCGGCCTGCAATTCGAACTGGCGATCATTGTACGCGATGTAGAAAGCCGCCACCGTCAGGAACAGCGAGTTGTCGAGCAGTCGACCTTTATAACCGATCTCGATCTGGTCGGCAGTTTCCTCGCCATAGCCTAGCAACGTATTGGCGCCGGTTAAATTCGATAGCGAGAAATCAGCCGGTTCGAAGCCTTGCGAGAAGGTGGCGTAGAGCAGTGTCGTTTCATCCGGGTTCTGCCAGGCGATCGATGCGCGGCCGAGGACGACCGTCTCCTTATTCTCGCCGTCAAGACCGGTATCGAGGTTTGCGCGGCTGGTGCGGGTGTTGTCGACCCGCAGGCCACCACTCAGTTCGATCTGGCCGAAGGTGTAGGAGGCATTGATGAAGGCAGCCAGCTGCTCCCGCTCTCGCCGACTTATCTCGAAAGGCACTTCCGCCAGCAGCACGTCGTCATCCTGGCCAAGCGGAGCACAGGTGCCCGGATCGAGATAACAGAAAGCCTCGCGAATCAGCAGGTTTGAATCGAGATCGCGCGTCAGGTCGAGATAGTAGGCGCCAACTTGCCACTCGAAAGGCCCACCACTGTCCGAGGAAAGCCGGATTTCCTGCGTGAAGGCATCGAATTCCTCGGGTCGCACCAGATCGAGAACGAACTCGTTCTGGATGTCGAGATCGGTCTCGCGGCGCGAGGACGTATCGGTGTAGGAGGTGATCGACTGCAAGGTCACGTTACCGATGGGAATGTCGATGTGCCCGGTCAGGCCCAGCGTTTCCCGCTCGTTGCGCGGATTGTAGCTGAGGTCGATCAAATTGGAGTAGCCGAAATTCGTATCGGTTTCCCGGACCCAGGCGTTATTCGGGCCGTCATATTCGTTGTAGCGCGCGGTAAAGTAGATCTCCGTGCCGCCAGCCAATTCTCCGAACAACGCACCGCGAACGCCGTATTGTTCGCGGTGGCCGATGTCTTCGTCGGCAACGGCTATCTGGCCGTTCAGGCGCGGGGTGCGTGGGTTGACGAGGAAGCCGTCGTCGGTCTCTCCGAAGGCAAAAACCTTGAAGGCCCAGTCCTCTCCCAATGGGATGTTCAGTTCCAGCTCGCCGTCGAAATAGTTATCCGTCCCGGCGCGGGCGGCAATGCGCCCTTCGAACACGCCCGGATCGGGTCGCGCGCTGACGAACTTCACCGCGCCGCCGATATTGGAGCCGCCGTAGAGGATGCCCTGCGGTCCCTTCAGCACCTCGATCCGCTCGATGTCACCAAAGCGCGACGATGCATCGCCGAACAGCTGCACGTCATCGAGATAGAAGCCGACGCCCTGCGTATTCCCAAAGCCACCAAGGCCCCGGACTGTCACATTCGGAAAGCCATCGGCGCGAGTGCTGAGTTGCAAATTGGGAACTGCCAGGCCTACATCGTCGATGTCCTCAATATTTGCGCGTTCCAGTGTTTCCTGGCCGAATGCTGTGACGCTCTCCGGCACCTCCAGCACTGTCTCGGCGCGCTTGCGAGCTGTCACGATGATGACACCGGGCGTCTGCTCTGCCGCAGCCTCTTGAGCTGCGCTGCTCTGTGCAAATGCGGGGCCACTTGCGGCTAACACGCCCAGCAATCCGAAAAGCGATGCACCGCCTCGCAAGGAAGCCCGACTATTGGTCGACAGATCGAACATGAGACTCTCCCAAAATCATGCTTGTTTCAGGAGCCAATGTCGCACGCTTGTCCCCTCGGCTCTCTGCGTGGAGTGCAACGTAACTGTTCGATTTGTGTAATGAAGGCCTGTGCGGTCGAACTTCGGCTCAGTGTGCGCCGAGTGCAGTTCTGCGTAACTCTGTGGGCGAAACGCCGTAGGCCGCCTTTATCTTGCGTCCGAAATGTGCGGAATTGGAAAAGCCCCAGGAGAAAGCGATATCGGTGACGCTGCGGTGCGCGTGGTCGGCGTTTTGTAGATCGCGCTTGCAGCCTTCCATGCGCTTTTGCACGACATAGCGCCACGGCGTGGTTCCGCCACATTCGAACAGCCAATGCAGGTAACGAAGCGATATGCAGTTGCGCGCTGCGATCGTTTCTAGATCTAAGCCGGGGTCGCGCAGCATCGGCTGGATCTTGGCCTTGACCGTTTCCAGTTGCGCCTCGCGATGGGTGTTCTCGCTCATTCGCGGTGCTAGCGGGGCAACGAGGATGGCAATCGCCGCTTCGATAAGGGCGTTATAGCGCATGGGACTCTTGTCGAAATCGATCTGCGAAAGAGAGCGCACGTAACTTCCCAGCATCGCGGCGTTCGGCTCCCCGCTTTTGAGGTGGCGCGGAAGGTCGCGCCAGCCGTTTGGCACCCAGTTCTTCAACCGGTCGAGCGGTACGACGAGCGACATCTTGTGCAATGGTTCAAGGACAGAAAACTGCATCGGCTGGGTGTTGTCCCATACGAAAACATCGCCGCGCGACAGCGTCGTCTCCTGATCGCCCAGCTTCATGTACTCCTTGCCGGACAGCACCAGCTGGATAGTCAGCTGTTCGCTTTCGATAAGGGAGGTTTCTGCACGAGAGCGGTTGGCCCCGCATGGATCGCAGAAGCATTCGACTAGAGAGAGACCGGGCAATTTACTGGCTTTTACCTTGGCTGAGAACCCAGTGCTCCGTGGGAACTCCGGGTTCCAGCTGCCGAATGTTTCATTCAGCGCTGCAACCCACGCGTCGTATCGTTCCTGTGAGGAAAAATCCGAGGTGGACCAGCTTACCTGATCGATCGAGCCGTGCATTGTCGTTCTCCCCTGCCGGGACCATTCGACTGGTCCTCTGTGCATTTGGTGCCCGGGTTGCGGCCCCGGCTCCATTGTTTCAACTTATTCGAGTTTTCGTCATTTACAAAATCTTCCGGTGGACATCGGTCAATCCGCCCAATTTTGCGCGCGCGAGGTTTGGCCGACTCCCGGGTTCAGCGAATTGGTCGGATCGAGTTTGCGATAGAATTGCGCCACGTGATCGGGCGCCCTGTAAAGGTGGCCGAAATTGTGTTCGGCCGGCATCTGACCACCACGCGCCTCGACCAGTGCCTTCACTGCTTTTTCGAAGGATTCGGCGCTGAAACCCGGTTTCAATACGTAATCGAGGTGGAAGACGTGGCACAGGAAGTGGCCGTATATTGCACGGTCTTTCACCTGGCTCTCCAGGTCCTCCGGCAGGTGCAGCAACCAGTCTGGGGTATCTCTCGGCAAGGCGATATCGAGCGCCGCCAGTTCGCAGCGCCCGCCCGAGAGATCGCGCAACCTTACAGTAGCCCCGGCGCTCGCGAAACGCAGGCGAAAGGCGGCTTCGGCTTCCGCTTTTGACATGGGCCGGAACGTCAGGCCGGGGAGTGCGCAATACGTGGCCAGCATCGCCTCGATAGGTTCGATGCCACTACCGTCCGTAGTGATCAGCAGCACGTGCTCGTTTTCCTGCATGAACTCCCGCAGATTTACCGGCGCCGGGTGACCGCCGATCGTGGACAGCTTTTGCGAAACCCGTCCTGCCAGATGATTGCCAAGGCCCACGCGGCGTCCGATAGCATCCATCCGCTTTTGCAGGCTCAGCACCCGAGGCATCGCCGCCGCGCCAAAAAGTGTCAGCGCCTGGCAGATGTCGCGCCCGTGGCTGGCAGCGAGTTGGATGGCGCTGCGATGCATGTATTCGCAGACGGATGGCAGCGTTTGCAGATTGTCCAGCATGACCCTTCGCAAGCCGGCAAGGTGTTCGACCGAATTGGTGCCCACGATAAAGCTGCGTTCGCGCTCGGGTGCGGCATATGTCGGGACCCGCACGGCGAAGACGACGAGTTTTCCTGCACAGCCCGATGCTGCATGCAATCGGGCAGGGTCCGCGTTGTATCGCGCTGGCGTGGCGGCCACCTCCCTCACGTGATCGGCATAGTTGAATGGATCAAGGCCATGTCCCGTTGGCCTTATCGAAGTTCGCTTTTGCGCTTTTCCGGTATGTCCACGATCAAGCGCGCCCAGAATAGCTTCCGGGGTTTCTCCGAGATCGCGATCAAGTCCGTTGTGCAACTCAAGCTCGCCGTCAGCAGTTATGCGCGCAAACAGGCTGCGGCGCGTGAAGGCCGGACCGCGTCGAACGAGCGCTCCGCCCGAATTGTTGCAGATGCCACCCACCACGGACGCTCCGATGCACGATGAGCCGATCACGGAGTGAGGCACGCGGCCGAGCGGTCTGATCGCCAGCTCGAGCCCGGTCAGCGTACTGCCCGCTAGGCAGATAGCTTCCTTTCCCTCCATCATGGGCATGATGCCGGTGATGCGTGTGGTGGAAATCAGCACGACTGGCCTGTCGTAGTCGCCATATGGAGTCGAGCCGCCCGTCAGCCCGGTGTTGGCGGCCTGGACAATCATGATCGCGTGGTGATGCACGCAGGCCTTCACCGCGCGCCATAGCTCCACCAGTGTACCGGGGCGGACTACCGCCAGCACGGCACCGCCGCCAACCCTGTATCCCTTGCTATAGCGGCCAGTGCGATTTGCGTCGGTGAGAAGGTATTTCCGGCCGACCGCAGCACGAAGATCGCGGATCAGGTCTTCAGGCAGATTGGGCTCCTTCCCATGCAGCCTGCACCGCATCCCAGGTCACCAGCGCATGCGTGGTGCCACCAGGCGCATCGACGAACTGGAGCGGCCCGAGGAAGGTCATGTAGAATTCGCTGTCGACAGGGAAGTAGGTCTTCCCGTGAAAGGCGCTGGTCGCTTCATAGCCGTAGGCAGGGGCGGCAACGGTTTCGCCCCCATCGTCAGTCCCTCCGCGAACCTCCATGCGCCCCTTGGTCAAGAAATATTCGCCTGGGCCGATGTGATGGTGACTGTTGAAGGAAGAACCCGCAGGGCAATCAAAGATCGCTGCCCAAGATCCCAGCTCAGGCGCGACGTTGAGCAGTTTCCAACGAATACCACCTGCACTCAGTGCATCGGGGAACGGGACCCACTCGATCTCGTCCAGTTGCACCGCGCGGCCTTCGACAGGCGAGAATCTGGTTTTCATTGCACTATCCTTCATTGATCAGTTGCGATTTGACGGCTCATCCGCAGATTTGCGCGCTGTTCGCGGGATTGAGTATCTCGATCCAGTAGCCATCGGGGTCCTTTATGAAGGCTAGGCCCTTCATCTTGCCGTCGTTTGGTTTCTTCACGAATTCCACGCCCAGCTCGTCAAACCGCGCGCAGGCCGCGTCGACATCGGGCACGGCGAGGCCGATATGGCCGAAGCCCTGCGGATCGGCATTGCCGTCGTGATAGGGCTCGCCGTCCTCGTCCTCTGTCCCGTGGTTATGCGTGAGTTCCAGCATGGCAGGCTGGCGAAATGCGTATTTCAGGCGCCCGTCGTCATCGCCCGGAAGATCATCCTCCGGCGAAACGTAGCCAAGGAAATACAAGGTAAAAGCCATCTCCGGGAAGGGAATGGCTCTCACCAAGGTCATGCCGAGAACATACTGGTAGAAAGGGAGGGACCGCTTCGGATCCTTGATCCGGAGCATGGTCTGGTTGAATACGAAACCGCGCGTCTCTTCCGGCGCGTTGGTATCGCCTTCAGGCCGCTGTTCTGGAAATTCCTTCATGACATTCTCGCTTTTTCGCAAAGTGCGCGGGACTTCGCGGCTCTCGTCAGACAGGTCTTACTCCCAGGCAAAAAGGATGACTCGCCCATTCCTGCAAGTTTGCGCGCCCACTTGCGCAACCAAGTGACTGCCAGGGTGACAGGCTCTGATAGCGTGGTTCTTTGGCTCTCAGGTTTCGTTTTTAGCCAGCTTATCGACCGGTAGGAACCACGAGATCGGCGTCTGCTTTCGAGGCCGCTCTGAGACCATTCGAATGACCGATATTAGGGCGCAAAGCTGCCGAGTTCTGGCGCATCGGCGAGCGGCAGCTTCGCACCCCAAGTCCGACATTCCACGCTTCAAACTACGAAGTCGAAAGCTGCCGATCGCAATTCATTCACGTTGCGGCAGAAACTGGACCGTTGGCTGACGGCCCGCATGGAGATGGTTCAACTACATACTTCAACCTATGCACCGATTGGATTCTCTTGCCATTCCTAGGCCTTTTGGAAGGTTTCCGTACTTGCTATGACTGAGGCCTACTCATGAATAAGACCGGGCTAAAACATGACTATCGATGAACTAAAGAACGTTATTCTTACCGTCGTTCTCGCACAAGGGAACGATTTCATCAAAGAACTACTCCGGCAACATCAAATCAAAATTGGGACCACGAAACGAGACTTTGCAAACAACCTCATGGAGGCGGTCGAGAACGGGACCCTTACTGAGGAGATGATTGAAGACTGGCTGGCCGAGGTTGAAGGTTGGGGAAATCAGCATCTCTATGTCTTTGCCAGCCCCACTATACCGATTGAAACAGTTCCCGCGACCATAAGAGCGACCCCGTTTGCTGAGTTGTTAGAAGCGCCGAAAAGATTTGAGTTTCCAGATAACTATTCGCTGTCCGGCATAGATCTCGATGAGCAAGGCGTGTCCCTTATCTGGCACATCGGGAAGCAATCATGGCCTCGCGCGAGAGCTCGCGATTATCGACGAGAGATCGATGGTGACATCTTTCGGTTCGATGCCTACCGGCTCATGCGCGAAAGGAGCGTTGTCCGCTTCCTCTGGCGCTTCGATGAAGATCACTGCGTAGTTCTAATCCATAGAAACAAGGATATCGATCATGTTGAGGCCAAAGCAGTGGTCTGGCAGGCGCTTCGAGAGATTGGACTTTGCGATGCAACTAGGCCGATTATTTCTCTTTCCGAAGCGGTCAAGACCGCAAGCCGCCAAGATGGAACGAGGCAAACTCGGATGGAAGTCGACGATGGATATGTTGAGCTCAAGTCAACCAGTGCTGAAGGTGGGATCAACCAAGTTGAGGCTGTTCGACAAGCCCGTCGAGCTGTGAACGATGAAGCGTTCACGCGAGCTCAGGGCAGGTTCGCAGTGCGACAAAACGATGACCAGGCCCAACCGATTTCAGTAGAAGTTGCCGGGGAAGATGGACGAATCCGCATATGGGCACAATGCAAACGGGAATTTGTGCACTTCGTCATTGATCGTTTCATCCGATTAAACACAGCTCCAGAAAATGACTAAAGCCGAAGACTGGCTTTATGAGATAAAGGGTCGCCAACGAGACGGCACCCAACTCGAATTCTCGGCCCAGCAGTTTGCGGAAGTGAGAGGTGAGCCGTGGCCTAACCAGCCTCTGGTCGATTTTCTTGAAAGCCAAGTTGTCGATGGTTTGATGAGGCGGATCGATCATTTTCTCTGTCCGAACCACCAGTGCGGCGAGACCCTCGACGACGGCATGTTGGCAGCGGGTGAATGCGCGAATTGCAACTTTGAGTTCGCTCTTGAGGACGAGGAGCCCATCGTTTCTACCCGATACCGCATCGTTGGGAAGCCAAGCCGAGACATCCCATGGATGATTGTAGTTCATGGGTTCAACACACGAGGAACATGGCAGGAAGACCTCAGTTGGCTAATAGCCAATAAGCTTCGGTATGCGGCTCCGATATTGATCTACAAGTACGGCTGGGCAACGCTCGACGTGCTTTCGCGCCCGTTACAAAAACGTCAGATCAAATCATTCGGGCGGAGAATGCGGAAGGCGATTGACTATGCAAGAGCCAGAGGCATTGTCGAAAGGCCAGATATAATCGCACATAGTTTTGGCACGCATCTCTTCACACAGGTTTTGAAAGACCCAGAGTTCGAGGACCTTAAGTTTGGACGAGTGATTACCGTTGGCAGTATAGTGAGACCAGATTTCGATTGGGCCTCTCTGGCAGAGAATGATCGTATCGGAGCCGTCCTCAATCATATGGGGGGCAGAGACATGCCAGTGCTGTTCGCCCAATTTATGATTCCTGGGACGGGACCTGGAGCACGTATTGGTTATCTAGACAAGTATACGGTCAATCATTTGGACCCTGCGTTTGATCACTCAGAGGCCTTGCGTTCTACACGACTTCAAGAACAATTAAGGGATGGTGGGCTGTGGGAACGATTTCTCACTCAACCCGAAGGAAACTTCGCCTCGGATAACAAGCACACCCAAACTCAATGGAAGGCAGCTTGGATTGGGCTGCGAGCGGTTGCTCGCTTGATTGGATGGGGGGTAATAATTGTCCTTGGCCCATTTTCCTACATCAGACGAAAGTTCGATCCGTGATAGCGCGCTCCTTTTTTCGCGTGCACCTCAGAACAACCTAATAGGCCAACCTAAGGTCGCCTTACAAGTAACTATCCCTTAGAGTCGCGGAGACCTGTATTGTCGACAATCTCACCAGATGACCTGCAAGTGATTATCGCGGGCGATCCCGAAGAATTGGACGTACATCTGAGCCTGATCGAAAAGGATTTGACTGTTGATAGCTGTAGTGTGCGCATTCATTGTCATTGCCTGACTATCGATGGAAATGGGCGGGTCAACCCCAAGCGACTAGCAGAATTCCTTCGCAACACGGTTGCGGATTACGCGATACCAAAATCGCGGATGGAAGCTGCACGTGAGCGTGACGCGAAGTTCAAATCTTCAAGCGCCACAACCGCTCTTCACCACGAAGCTGTCTCGACTTTCACTGATCTCTCCAAAACCGGAGAAGGCGGAGAAATGCTCCTCTACATCCTCGCAGAACGCTTCTTAGGATTGCCGCAAGTCCTTTGCAAAATGGATTTGAAGACAGATTCTCGTATGCATTATCATGGAGCTGATGGAGTTTATGCAAGTGTCTCGGACGAAGGATTGTTGAAGCTCTTTTGGGGAGAATCGAAAGTATATGGTGACCCGGCGGCTGCTATTCGCGACTGCCTCAATTCACTTGCTCCATTCTTGATTGAGGAAGACCATGAGAGCTCATCCAGGGAGCGCGATTTATGCCTCCTGAGCGACAAAGTTGATCTGAATGATCCCGAATTGACGGCAGCATTCAAGAAATACTTTGATAGGACTTCGACTCAATCAAACCGTGTTGAGTACTGCGGTGTGGCGCTCGTCGGATTCGATGCTGATTTCTACCCCGGAGAAGACGAAAAGGGAGTGGCTGAAGACATTGCTAAAGCGGCAAAAGCTGAGATGGCGACACGGCTTGGCAATGTTTCCAAGCGGCTTCTTGAGGAGAAGATGCAGCATTTCGACATACAGCTCCTTTGTGTCCCGATGCCGTCCGCTGAAGGATTTCGTGCGAGTTTCCTAGAAGCGTTGGGCCTGAAGCATGAAAAGTGAGGAGTTATTCGACTGGCTAGTCGATGAAGCGCTTTCGAAGGAGATCGAAGCGATTACCCAAATCACGGTAGCATTAGAAATTGACAACATAACTGAAGTTGACCGGGAAGATGGCGAGCGGACCTGCGATTGGAACCGCCTGCTCTTAGCTGCAAGCATTTTGGCCAAGTCTCAAACGCGGAAACACCAGGAGGCGGCTTTGCGCATCGCTACCGCGGCTATCTCGCTGTCGACGGAAATCGAAGTGAGGGACGCCGGAGCCGTCTTGCTAGAAAAGCTGTCCAACCATAGGGCAGCTAAGTTAGCCGAAGACCGAGAACTTGTGAAAGCAAACAGGAATGAGCGGCTCGGTTTTTCAATGCGCCTTGAAGCGCTTCGCCGCGAGATGGAGGATTCGGTTCTTGTCGAAACGGATGGTTCTTGGTTGACCGTCAACGACTTTCAACAAAAGCTTTGGTCCGGTGCCACGACAGAAGACACTTGGGTTTCGGCCTCCGCACAGACCGCATCGGGAAAGACATTCCTGATACTGCAATGGCTCAACAATTACGTTCGCACATCAGAAAACCGCGTCGCAGTCTACCTTGCACCGACGCGAGCACTGGTCACAGAAATCGAAAGCGAGTTGAAGACCCTCCTCAAGGATACCGAAAACGTCTCAGTCCATTCGATACTCGACGAGCAAGATAAAAAGGATCAAGAGCTTCTTGATCTTGCAGATTTGGCTCGAAAGGCAGTCCATCGAGATTACCAGCTCGCCCCTTTGGTAGAGCGCGGCGTGCCGTCCGAAAGCGTGGATGCTTATGATCGCTTCGTAACGATCATGGAACGGGTCAATGCGAACGTCGTACCCGTCTTTCTGCCGCCTGGTTTAATTCCCCTTCATTCGTTGATCGTTGTCGAGTGGCTAAAGGGGTATTCTCTTGCCGCGATTATCCGAAACCGTATCGACTATCAAAAGCGGAATGGGCGCTCATACCGGCTACCCAATCTCATCCGTGAGACACTGGAAATTGTTGAGCAAACGGCGCGGTTCAAGGCTCCCAAATACCTGTCTTCCTACGTCGATGTCCTCAACTATCATCTCGTTGAAATTGAGCGTTCTGACCTGATCGACGAAGAGTTTGATATTGGTGTTGCCTTGGAATTTGGCGTGTCGAGCAAGACGCTGCTTTCACTAATGGAGCTAGGGCTCTCCCGAATGACTGCGGTCGAACTCTATGAGAAGATTGCACAGGATGACCTCGACAGAGACGGCTGCCTCAGTTGGATTCGTAGGTATTCGCCTGAGTTCGAAGGGATGAACATTCCAAACCTCATCGCAAAAGAGGTGTTAGAGAAAGTGCCATTGGAAGATCCCAGCCGGAGTTGATTATGCCAGCGAAGCCCCTCACGATTGGAAAGCATCACTTTGCCAGGAAAGGAGATGCTCAGAACTTTTTCAGAGAGATGCTCTACAGGTACGATCTTGCAGACAAAGTATCGCAAGAAGATGAAACCGTCCTCAGGCTATTATTAGATCGCCACCCTGAAGCATCAGAGAAAATTGGAGCTGGCGTGGATAGCTTTAGCATTCGTTCGGCGGACTTTGGAACACGGTGCTTTTGGATCAACCGAGTCGATGGTTCGACCGAAAAGTTCTCGTTCAAAGCCTGCCTCTGACCAAAAAGCTGCAACTCTCGACCCTATACTATAAGCCGACGAAGGAAGGCATTAAGTTAAGTGAGCCGACATCAGGCCAGTGATGTCTCGCTCAGACCCTGCTTCATTGAGAGCTTTTTTGAACCGGGTAGGTCGGACGCTTATGTCCGCTTACCCGCGAACAGCCGAGCTGATTGAACGCCAGAAACTGGGGCGCACAGCGGACATTGGACTTCGCGCAGATGCTTTCTGCTTCTTAAGCGGTCGCTCGGAAAGGAGCGGTTTCGAGCCGCTCTAGAGGCCCGCTGCATCCTGCTCCAAATATAGGCTTACGCTTTTCGATACACTAATTTGTTTCGTGACACACTTTCGATACGAGGAGAAAGGCCATGTCGCGAATATTTGCATACTGCCGCGTCAGTACCAGCGAGCAGACAACCCAGAACCAGATCGCGGAAATTGCAGCTGCTGGTTTCCTGGTCGAACCTCGCCGCACCGTGGAAGAGACAATTTCAGGCTCGGTGCCTGCTATGCAGCGCCCCGGCTTCAACCGATTGATGCAAAAGCTCGACTGGGACGATGTGCTGATTGTTACCAAGCTGGATCGATTGGGGCGCAACGCCATGGATGTTCGAACCACAGTCGAGCATCTGGCCGAGGAGAAAGTGAGAGTTCATTGCCTGGCGCTTGGTGGTGTGGACCTCACGAGCGCCGCTGGCAAAATGACCATGTCGGTGATCAACGCCGTGGCAGAGTTTGAGCGCGACTTGCTGGTCGAGCGGACCCAGGCCGGGCTCAAACGTGCAAAGGCAGAAGGCAAGAAGTTGGGACGGCCGCGTGCGCTTAGCGATGACCAGGAAAAAGAAGCATTGAGATTGCGAGCTGAAGGCCACTCATTGGCAACGGTGGCGAAGGAGCTCGACGTCAGCCGATCCGTTATACAGCGAGTAGAACAGCGAAACCGATGAAGTACTGAAGATCGAACCTACACCAATTCCACCATCCGAAAAGCTAGCTATTCTGAAGCAGGACGCACAAGCTGCCCTGCACGGTGATAACTGCAAAGTGTCAAACGCGATCACTCAGGCGATTAGGCTGCTAGAGCTCAGTATCGAAGTGATAAGGCCGTGAATCATGTGCCCAGTCAGTGTCCAAGGATTAAAAGCTGATCACCTAATAGCCATCTTTGTTGCGCAGGATATTCATTGCTAACTTCACGTAGAAGGTTTTCCTGACCGACGGCGCAGGGAAACCGGGAGAAGTTGAATGAAGCGAAATCTTGAATTCGTTGCAGAGACCTACACCCTGGTGACTTGTTTTGCCCGGACATCAACTCCTCCAGCAGTCATTCACTGCGATCTCGTATCTAATGATAGATTCGGCAGTCGCTGTAGTCGCATGGTTTGAATTCGCCGTTCCTTGTCCCGATGGCTGGAGTGATAGGCGAGAGCCGGCGAAATCCGGACAAAGACTCTGTTGACCTAACTCGCGTAGGATTTGCCCTTCTTGCGTGCGATACCAGATTTTGTAGCCAACCAAAGCATGCACTGCACTATGATCTCCGTATTTTCTCTCAAGTTCCCTCAAGCTTTCATCCATGGTGGTACCGGATCCCGGCATGACGACAAAAAAATCGTCTACAATACTCTCTTCCGAAGAATACTCGAAGTTAACGACTAGTCTCTCTCCTTCAGGTCCTAGAGATTCAATCTGGAATGTACGGTCTGAGACCGTGAAGTTCGCATCCTCAAGAATCCGAATAGCTTCGGATTTTAGCATCCCGGACTCAATTCCATGAAGAGAAAAGGGCGGAATCGTATCGCCAATCTGACTTGCCACTGTATCGGCTTCTTCGCGAGCTATAGCCTCTACGCATTCGTAGAGAGAATCAAGAGCTTGGCTACTTCCCGAAAGTGAGAGAGGCGCGGTAATCCAGCCTCTGTTATGTTCGTACAAGCGAAAGCTGTCGCTAGCTCGGAAGGCGTTCAATGCCTCTTCTGAAAGATCAAAATCTACTCTTTGGTCGCTTCTATTGTAAGCCAGCACCTGAGTTGTTCCGTCACTGAAATACAAGGCGAACGTTTTCTCTCGCTTTCCACCTATGGCTATTAAAAGTGCTACCGACTTATCTGAATCCATAATAGCGGTCGCAATCACATGCCCTGCGTTCGATACTCCTGTCGAACAAGCGCCATCGATTAGCGGAGAGGCGGGGGGCCACTGAGCGGAAACGGGTGCTGCTACAAAGAACGCCCCGATAAAAAATAGTAAAATCCGCAACTCCAGTCTCCTAGGATTGTACACTAACCCCATAAAGCGAGGGGGAATAGTTAAGTCAAATCGGGTGCACTGCTACCCAACCTTGGACCACTCAGATCTGGAGTTTTCCGCCTTTCCCAAGTCCGGTGGGCTGGTTTCACCGGCTGAGTTTGCCAGCATGATCGGGGGGATATTCCCGATCGCGCTGTGCGGTCGCTCTTCGTTGTAGTGTCTACGCCAAGCCTCCAGCTTTTCGCAAGCGTCTTGCAGGTTCAGGAACCAGTGGGCGTTCAGCCACTCGCTTCGCAGCTTGCTGTTGCACGCTTCGATGAACGCATTGTCTGTGCGCTTGCCAGGGCGGGAGAAGTCGAGGATCACGCCGCGCTGGTAAGCCCACAGATCCATGTCCCGAGAGATAAATTCACTGCCATTGTCCACTCGTATCGTCTTCGGGTAGCCGATCTTCCGGCAAGTCGCGTCCAGCGTAGCGACCACATTCTCGCCCCGGTAGCTGAACCGGGGATCGATTACCGGTGAGAGCCGCGAGAACGTATCGACCACCGTCAGGATGCGCAGCTTGCGACCCGTCGCCAGCTGGTCGTGCAAAAAGTCCATCGCCCAGACATCGTTCGGCCTGATTGCTGGTGCGCGGTCTTCTCTTAGCTTCGCCTTAACCCGCCGCTTGGGCGTCTTGTTGCGCAGCTGCAAGCCCAACTCCCTGTAAAGCCTGCAGACCTTCTTCAGGTTCACGCACCAACCGTCCCGGCGCAGGATGTAATAGACCCGCCGATAGCCGTAGCGGACATGCGTCTCGCAGATCTCCTTGATACGGTTTTTCAGAAAGGCCGGATCGGTGCGACGGGACTTGTAGTGATAACTGGAAGTGTCGAACGACAGAGCTCGGCAGGCCCTCCGGATCGACACGCCCCAGTCCGCCAGCATCCCGTCGACCAGCTCGCGCTTCCGATCCGGCCTCAGAGCTTTCGGCGGATAACGTCCTGCAGCATCGCGATCAAGCGTCAGATCGGCCACGATCTTCTTCAATCGCCCGTTCTCATCCTCGAGCGCACGCAGCCGCCGCATCTCCGGCGGCATCAGCCCCGCGTATTTCTTCTTCCAGTTGAAGTAGGTCGCCTGGCTGATCCCCGCCTTGCGGCAGATCTCAGCGACCGGAGTGCCTTCTTCGCCCTGCTTCACGACGGACGCCTTCTGCGCGTCCGTGAACTTCGATGCCTTCATACCAAAACTCCTCGCCCAGCCAAGGAATCATATGGCAGAAAACTCTATCCAAAAATGGTCCACATTTCAGGTGGCAGAGCAGCCCGTAAAAAGGGTACAATTCTCAGTCGGTCCGAAACAGAACGAGCAAGGCAATGATGCTCAAGTACTTAAATTGTTTTCAAGAAGGAACGGGCGCAGTAGTTTGGCTTCTCGAGCAACCCATTCCAAAATTGAAGCGGCGCGAGAATCCGGCGACCCCTTGAATGAGTACAGCGGCTGCAAGGCAAGGAAATCTGAATTTGGTCTGTGCCAACCTTCCCCAGGCACTCCGTGTATCGAAGTGAACACGTCATCTTTATCATCAGCGAAAAGCAAAAAGACATGAGGGTCGGTCGGCTCATATCCGCCGAGCTCATCTGCTTGCCAGACATCTTTGACCTCAGGGTACCAAATACCTGTCATCAAGAACGCGCTGTTCGTTGCAGGTGATGCAATAGCATTAGCATAACGCGATGCTGAATAACGGCCGTAATCTAATTCTGCCTCAACCCTTCGAGCGCTCATCTTTCCAGAATTTGCCACACCAGCTGCTTCGTCCCACATTCTGCTTACGAGGTTTTCAAGGGCAGCTCCTTGCTTCAGAAAGATTTGAAGAGCGGCGAATGAGTTCGTGTCGGGAAATTCGTTGGCCATGTTTTCGTTCTCCAGCATTGTCTGAAAGGCTTTAGCAAGACCTGCGGCAAGACTTGCAGGCTTCTCAGTCCGAGTTATCCGACTTAAAGTCCTGGCAATCCGTCCCCAACTTTCGGTGGTGCGCGCGATCCCCTCATACGGGCAAAGATTTGACGCCTTCATTACTCCAAAATCCGCCGGTGGGCGCGTCAAATGGGTAAGGAAGACGAGATGAAGAACCTCGGCGCCTGGCCGCGATTGTTTTACCAGCCAGCGGGCATATCGGTGTAATTGGTTCACAACTTCGCCAGCGTCATTCTCATGCACACTGACCGAATGAGCGACCTTGTTCTCAAAGAGAACGAAAGGTTGATCGCGGTGAAAAATCACGAGATCAGGAATGCCGATGCCCCCTCCCGCTTGAACTTGCGTACGAACTTCCGGAATTTCCTCGCTAAGCAATTTGGCTATTGCAAATTGGTCGGCACCGGTCACTTCGATCAGAAACTTCTGCCATTCGTCTCGATTGAGTTCCCGTAACACTGCTGCGAGGCATTCGGTGAGCCAGTCTTCGAGATTGTTTTTGTTTTCGCGCTGTCGAAAGCGGTAAAGATCGGAGAATAGATCGCTCATTTCTTCAACCTCATTCTTCGATGTTCCGCGCGGTGACAATTCGCGCAGAGTAGCTGCAAATCTGCAATGGTGGTTTGGTGATCTTCCAACATATCGGCGACCTGGGTGACCGCGTGGTGGGCCTCGAAACAGGCTTCGGCGATAGCTTCTCCATATTGATCTCGCCAATCGTTCTTGCAGTTCTCGCAGTGAAAGTGACCGTGCTTGGCGCGGAATGCAGTCTTGAACTCAGCAACTAGGGCTCGGTTGCGTTCGCGGAGCAGATGGTTTGCTCGCTTTGCGCTGCCTTCGACAAACTTCCGGTCCTCGTCAGGGAACATGGACGAGGGTTGATCCTCATCAATAGATGCCGTCGATCGTTCTCGGTTAGCGAGCGCAATTGATGCTTCCGGTTTGGGGACAATAGCGTAGCCGGCAGCTTCGAGCGCCTGAAAGCAGGGTGTGCCGAGACCAGCACTGAAATGCTCGGGGAACGCCTCAATCCCAAGAGCCAGTTCGAGCGCGCGCCCGAAAACTTGCTTTGGCGCGAGACGTATTCCGCCAGCCACCATGAGGTCATAATCTCGCGACATAGAGAAATTGGTCGCGACCTTTCCCGAAGCGATGTCTGCTACCGCCTTCTCAACATGCTTCGCAGTGACCTGTCGCAATTGCGCGGCGGGCAAGCGCGTGGGCGAAGTAGAAGGTAAAGATGCAATGGCGTCGGCAAGCTCGGTTTGGGTCTGTCCGGGCACTATTAGGCGAATGCGGCGCCATGCGCCATGGCTATCTGTCCCCGCATTCATAGCGCGCACAAGGTGCTGGAACTTCTCCTCCGGTGAGCCTGTTAGTTCTGCCGGCGTCGCAATCCGGCGTCGTTCGAGCGGCAGATGTGCAACTGGACGGCTATCAAGATAGAATGCTGGTTTTGCGCCGATAGCAGCAAGGCGCATAAGAATTGCCTCGAGCGCAGGACGGTAGTCGGGATTGCGGGCATTGGTCCCAGCTCCACTACGGCTATGGACTATAATCGCATCACCCTCCACCTCGATCTTGGCATCAAGAGGTTTGCCTTCGCTATCGGTAATTGTAAGTTGCATCACGCAATTGCTGACAGAACTCGCCGACCGCAACAAGAGTCCTAATGAACCCCTGCATCTGTCCGCATGGACCTTAATTGGTCAAATCGTTCGCCAACCTTACGCCAGAGTGCCATTCCATCGAAATCACCCAGCTCGAGAAGTCGGTCTTGTTGTTGCGCGATGTGGAACCATCCATTTTCGCCGTAGTGCCTTTCGACCCACAGCGCCTTGCCCCAGATTTCCTGATCGCGCGTCAAGTCTCGCACCCAACGCCATCGCCATCTCGGTCTAAGTGACGCGCGTAGCCTGGCTGACCGCGCCTTACTGGTGCAGCACCTGCAGCGCGGGCTGCATCGCAGTTCCGATAATACACGGAACCGTCCGGTTGGCGCTGCGCCTGGTCTGCTTGCGGGCTCGTGTCGCTAGTGGCCCTGTGGCAATGACGGGTGCCGGTTTTGCGATCATTATGACAGCCATCGGCCGCAAGCCTGCCGCCATGTCCCGATGCTGGAGAAGCGACAAACAACGCACCAGAAACCACGACGGCTAGCATCGCCAATCCAGACAGCATGCCCAGCAACCATTCTCGCGCACGCTGTAAAGCCGACAGTTGTCTGCTGCTTTCTGGATGGCCCCATTCTTTGCTCAACACCACGGCTCCCTTCTCCCGCTCCAAGTGCGAGCCAGACCTTCAGCCACAAGCTGAGCTCCAATAGAACGACCGGAGCGATGCAATACAGCCAGCGTGCGGCCATAGCGGTCGGTGCCAGAACGCTCGATAGCGAAGCTGTCCGTGTTCAAGAGGACGACCAACCGGTCACGCGCTTGAATTGCCAGCGCGCGCTCATATTCGCATTCTCCGTTGAGCTCTGGCGTATCAATGTCGGCGATGCGGATCTTTTCGCCTTCGAACCAGACAGTGTCGCCATCGTGGACACAGTGATCACGGGGTCCAGGGGCACAAACGGCAAGAGCTGCAGCAACCAAAAGCATGCTTCTGACTAACCCCAAAGAGTGAATTTTCCTACTCGGAACATTTGTGGAACAAGCGGCCCATCGATTCGGAGATAGACATGATAGTTCTCGACGCCACGGTTCTCGCTGCCCTTGCTGCCATCATCACCGCCGTTTCGACCCTGGTGTGGTCAGTCAGGCGCAAGCCATGAGCAGCAAGCGGCTGGACGATATTGGAGACTTCAAGCGCAACGGCTACAACCTTCGCGTTGATTGCCAGTCTTGCAAGCGCGTCGCCGTTATCGATCCCATAGCGCTTACCTTACGCTGCCAGCAGAATGGCTGGTCGCGCCAGATATCGTCGCTTCAATGTCGTTTGCGTTGCTCAGCCTGCGGTTCGAAGGACGTCCGGTGTGGGCCAGGTTTCGCTGACCAAAGGACCCCATAAAAACAGCTGCGACCTCGTCGGCTTCGAGGTCGCAGCTGCCTTTGAGCTATCGGCAATTACCACTCACCTCCCAACATGACGGTGAGCACTCTGCTCGTGACGTCTTGGTTTGCCGGGTCGTCCGAGCCGAACCTCAAATCTGCATCGTAGTAGTCGATCTTCCATAGCAGGTCGGTGCCCCACAGTGTCAGGTCGCCGAAGTCCCGTTCGCCATGCGGGTCGTTGTCGGCATCGAACTCGTCGTACGCTGCAAGACACTCTGCGAGTTGCTCGGCATCATAGCCGGGAATGGCGAGCACCCCGCGTGTGACGACGATGGTGCCGCCGGTGCCGGTCTTGCGGAGTTGGTCATTGAGCCTGGCAATAGCTTCGGCGCGTGGCACCTTGATGTCCACCACGGGGCTCACCCTCGGACCTGCTTGAGTAGTTCGTCGATTTCAGGCTTAGCGGCGATGGCGAGTTCAGTGGCGTCGCGCACCGGTCCCATGGCAGCGTCAAAATCGTTCTCCTGCACCGCCTTGGCGAACAGGTCAGCGCTGATGACGATGGGCAGGTAGATTGCTTTGGCCTTCGTATCGACTTTGAAGCCCTTTTTGCGCAGCTTGGCGACCAGGCTGGCGTTCTCTTCCAGCTTGACCATGTAGTGGGCCAGCCCATCGCGGAAGTTCAGTTGCAGCCACATGGCCGTCGGTCCGGCATTGAGCGCTGCGGCCAACCAGGTGTGGTCGTTTTCGTCTTCAGCCTGTTCGACGATCTCGAGCCAGACATCGCCGCGTCCGATGCGCTTCGTGGGCTTCCAGTCTGGGCACGTGATCAGCGCGCTCCAGGCTGTCGTGACCACCTCGGACGGTTCGGGGACGGTGTTGCGCATGGCGGAGATGATTTCGCGCAGCATCCAGTCACTGAGGTGGCCTTCGGCAAGTTGGTAGTCTTGCTCGATTTGGGCGATGCCGCGCACGATGCGGCCAGCGACCTGCGGGTCCTGTGCCATGGCCAAGCTTCTCTGTTCGGTGGTGTCCATACCCCGGTTCCTTCTTTTCAATTTGTCAGGTTGACGTTCAGCAGCACGGCTTTCGTCGCTGAACACGGCGAAGTTCGCTGCTGATCCGAAATTTACCGGGGTGGTGAGCGTAGGTGAAGATTCGGAGCAGCTATTTGTCTGGGCAGTAAGGATTTAGTTGGAAGGCAATCACAATCTGCCGGCGCGGCCTAGGTTGTCGAGCTACTCCTATCGCCATCAGTCAAGGCGCTGCTAATGGCTTTGCCCACCGCATCGGAAGCGAGCAGTGCCGGGTCAGCATCGACGTGTGCGTAGCGTTGTGTCGTTTGTGCCTGACTATGCCCTAGGAGCCGCCCGATGACCGGAAGGGATGCACCCTGTCCGACTGCTACGCTAGCTACGGTATGCCGAAGATCATGCAATCGCACACCATCGATTTCTGCGTATGTGCAAAGCTTAGTCCAAGGCTTCCTAAGATTTACCATTCGACCAGAGCTTCCCTCGCCAGGGAAAGCATATTTGCTATCGAAAGAAAATTTTCGCTCGTCCTCAAGAACCGATACTGCTGCATCGTTGAGGAAAATCGGCTTCGCACCTGTCTTGCTGTCTGGGAGATTGATCACTCGAGCTTTCAGGTCAATCCAACTCCACTCTAACGCCAAGATTTCATTCAGTCGCGCGCCGGTAAAAAGGAGAAGTCGGATGGCGTTCGCTGCGGCACGGGAAATTTTGCCCTCCTTAGGCAGGGCCTTCAGTCCCTGGCCTAGCTTCCCTAGCTCTGATGCGGTGAGGTAGCGGGTACGAGCTTTTTCACTAAATTTCTCGACATGGCGGCAGGGATTCGAGCCTGTAGGCCTGTACTCCCAGACCTCGGCAAGGTTCATCAGCCGCGACAAGAGGGCTAAAGCCCGGTTTGCCTGATAAGGTGTTTCCCTGAGCTGCTTGTGAAACTTGTCCACGTCACTGCGAGTGATTTCACTTACCCGTTTCACTCCGAATGAAGGTCGAAGTAATTTTTCCCACTTCCGTTCATATTCGCGACGGGATTGCGGCTTCAGCTGGCGGATGTGATCACGTTCGTATCGCGACCAAAGGTCGGAGAGCCTCATCTCGCCTCGCTGGCTCATCTTCTCGCCCTGAGGATCTTCGCCCTTGCAAGCAGCTACAAGCACCTCTCTTGCAAGCTTGCGTGCTTGATCTGGCGTGAGCCGTCCGTGGCGGCCCAACGTTATCCAACGTTGCCGAGCAGATCGCCCTCCAGCACCAACTCGATACTTCACAACGTAGGTTTTTGTGCCCTGCCTAGTGCATTTGATCCCGAAACCGGGAAGCCCAACTTCCCATAAAAAGACTGGCCTATCGTCATAAGCAACGAGCTCATCCACCTTGGTCTTGGTGATCTTAGCAACGGCCGTCATAACGTCATCCCAACAACCACATAGCAACCACCCTCGGGAGCAAGCGATAGAATTGCATAGTAAGCGACTCACGCGCGCGAGGCAATTTAATTCGATAAATCAACGTTTAATAGTAACGCAGGGCAATTGGGAGTATTATATGGGAAACGGCGACACATGACTTTTAATCAGTAGGTCGCTGGTTCGAACCCAGCAGGGCTCACCATCTTTACTTCGCCAGCAGCGCGAGAAGCGCGAAGCTCGCCAGCCAGTGCGAGCCCATGTAGTCGCCGTCGATGGCTTCGAGCGAGGCGGCGAAGTGCTTTTCGGCAAGGTCGTGCAAGTAACCGGCGCGCGATCCTGTCTCTAGCCCCCCTGCAATCTGGCGCAGGGCCCAGGCACGGCTGAGGTTCAGCCCGTCGAGGTGGGCCATCTTGCCATCGGTCGGGTCCGAGACTGTAACCGGGGCGCATGCGGTTTCCAGCCAGCCGCCTTCGGGCAGGACCGTTTCCAGCCATCTGGCGAAATCCTTCGGCGGCATCACCCGCTGCATCAGCAGTGCGACGGACAGCACGGGGGACAGGAAGGAATCGCCGCCCACGTCCCACCCGCGATATTCGTCCAGACTGCCGAACTGCGCTTTGGCGTATTCCTCGATCAAAGAGCGCAGACCCGGATCGAAGGAACAGGCCCAGTCGTGCGCCAGCGTCAGCGCGAACGCGGTGTTGGCGTGGGTACCGGTGGTGATGGGGTAGGTAAGCTTGGGCAGGTAATCGGCGAACCCGGCAGCGAAGTGCCGGGCCAGCGGCGCAAGCAGCGTCGCCCATTCCCGGGAATCGTGGCGGCTCGCTTCCAGATGCAGGTAAAGCAGCCAGGCCCAGCCATAGGGCCGCTCGAACCCGCGGGATTCGGGCCTTTGCAGGTAGGCGAGTTCCGCGGCGAGCTGGTCCGTCGTGAACGTCTTGTCCGCCAGTTCGGAGATCGTGCCTGCCTCGGCCATATCGGGAAACAGGCGGCGCACGGTCAGCAGTGTCCACCAGCTGTGCACGCAGCTATGCCAGTCGAAGCTGCCGTAGAAGGCCGGGTGCAGTTCGCGCGGGGTGCCGGTATCGAAAGGCCCGGCCATCACGTGTCCCAGCGAGTTGGGATACTCCTGCCCGACGTGACCCAGCGCGGTGCGGGCGAAGCGGCTGGCGAGCTTTTCGTCAAGCGGTCTCATGGTGCGCCATATCCTCCGCCGCCGGGCGTGCGGATCACGATCGTATCGCCGGGAGCCATGTCTGCACCGCCGGTCGCGCCGAGGTCAAGCACCGAGCCGTCGGCCCGTTCGACAAAGGTTTGGCCGGGCAAAGCGTCGCCCCCGCCAGCAATGCCCCGAGGGGCCACCTTGCGCCGGTTGGCGAGAATCTGCGCGCGCATCGGTTCGAGAAAGCGGACCACGCGCTCCACTCCTTCGCCGCCATGCCATTTGCCCTTGCCACCGGAACCGGTGCGGATCGCGAAGCGCTCCACGCGGACGGGCAGGCGGGTTTCCAGCACTTCCGGATCGGTGAGGCGCGAATTGGTCATGTTGGTCTGCACGGCGTCGGTTCCGTGGTGCCCGTCACCTGCGCCAGAGCCACCGGCGATGGTTTCGTAATACTGCCGCGTGTCGTCGCCGAAAGTGAAGTTGTTCATCGTACCTTGGGAAGGGGCGAGCGCGCCCAGGGCAGCGAACACGGCATCGGTGACGACCTGGCTTGTCTCGACATTGCCCGCCACCACCGCCGCGGGCGGCTGGGGTGCAAGCATGGAGCCTTCGGGCACCACGATCTCCACCGGTCGCAGGCATCCGTCGTTGAGCGGAATATCGTCGTCGATCAGGCAGCGCAGGCAATAAAGGACTGCGGCGCGGGTGATGGCGGCGGGTGCGTTGAAGTTGTTCGGCAACTGGTCGCTGGTGCCGGTGAAGTCGAAACGGGCGGTCTGCGCGTCCCGGTCTATACTGACCGCCACATGCACCTCGGCACCATTGTCCATTGCGTAGGTGAAGCTGCCGGATGTCAGGCGTTCCACCAGCGCGCGCACGGCGGCTTCGCCGTGGTCCAGCGCGTGGCCCATGTAGGCGGTCAGGACTTCGCGGCCATGCTCGCTCGCGGCATCGCCCAGCAGGTCCGCCCCGCGTGCGCAGGCCGCAAGCTGGGCCTTGAGGTCCGAAAGGTTGCGCGCCGGATTGCGCGCCGGGTATTCGCCGGAGGTGAGCAGGACTCGCAGGTCCTCCGCGCAGAAGCGCCCTTCGTCCACCAGCAGTACGTCATCCAGCCGCACGCCTTCCTCGGCGATGCTGGCGCTGTCGGGCGGCATGGAGCCGGGCGCGGTGCCGCCGATATCGGCATGGTGCCCGCGCGCGGCAACAAAGGCATCCGGCTGCGTGCTGTCGTCAGCAAGGAAGACCGGCACGATTACGGTCACATCGGGCAGGTGCGTGCCGCCGGCATAGGGATCGTTGAGGCAGTAGGCATCGCCGCGCCTGATGCCCCGCTCGCTCGTCGCGCGGTTTTCCACGATGCGCCGGATGCTGGCCGACATGGAGCCAAGATGCACCGGGATATGCGGCGCGTTGGCGATCAATTCGCCTTCACCGGTGAAGAGCGCGCAGCTGAAATCCAGCCGCTCCTTGATGTTCACCGAGCTGGCCGTGCTTTCCAGCACCACGCCCATTTCCTCGGCAATGGCCATGAACATGTTGTTGAATATGCCGAGGCGGATTGGATCGACTTGCGTTCCGGCAGCCCGCGTGTGCTCGCGCGGGGCACTGCGGTTCAGGATCAGCGATCCATCATCCGCCAGCGTCGCGCGCCAGCCCTGTTCGACAATCGTGGTGGAGCCGGGGTCCGGGATCATCGCCGGTCCGTCCAGCGACTGGCCGGGGGTGAGCGAACCGCGCTCCTTAACCACGGCCTGCTCGGCAAGGCCGCCGCTCATGCCGCGCCCCTCGACGCTGAGCGCTTCGAGGACGACGGGCGCCTCCTCGTCCGACCAGCCGAACCGGCGGCGGTGCTGCTCGCGGAAACGCGCGTCGGCTTCATCCGACAAGGGGAGGTCTAGCGTGGTGTCGCTGCCTTCGAAGCGCAGGCGCATGCGACGGATAAGTTCGATGTTTTCCTGCGCAATCCCCTGCGCTGTCAGGTCTTCGCTCACGCGGCTTTCCAGATCGGCCAGCGCTGCGGAGAAGTCCTCGGTCAAGGGGCGCACAACGCCTGCTTCACGCATGGAAACCACCGGGGCCAGGCCGATGCCATAGGCGGAAAGCATTCCGGCCAGCGGGTGGACTAGCACCGTCTCTATGCCCAGTTCGTCCGCCACCCGGCAGGCGAATTGTCCGCCAGCGCCGCCGAAGCAAGCCAGCGCATGGGTCGTCACATCGTGTCCGCGCGCGGTCGTGATGGTGCGGATGGCGTTGGCCATCTCGTCCACGGCAAGGGTGAGGAAGCCCTCGGCGAGGTCTTCCCTCGACATTGCCTCTGGCAGCTGTGCGATGATTTCATCGATGCGGGCGGCGGAGGCTTCGGGGTCGAGCGGCTGATCGCCATCGGGGCCGAATACCTGCGGAAATTCGGCAGGATCGATGCGCCCCAGCACCAGATTGCAATCGGTTACCGTCAGGGGGCCGCCCTTGCGATAGCAGGCAGGGCCGGGGTCCGCGCCCGCGCTGGCCGGGCCGACGCGCAGCGATTGCCCGTCAAACCGGCAGAAGGAGCCGCCGCCTGCGGCCACGGTATGCACCTGCATCATGGGGGCCGCGATGCGGATGCCCGCCACCACGCTGTCACCTGTGCGCTCGTACTCGCCGGAATAGTGGCAAACATCCGTGCTGGTGCCGCCCATGTCGAACCCGATCAGCTTGTCATGGCCAAGGGCCGCGGCTGTCTGCACCATGCCGACGACGCCGCCGGCTGGACCCGAGAGCACAGCGTCTTTCCCGCGAAAGGCGCGCGCATCGGCAAGGCCGCCGTTCGACTGCATGAAACGTAAAGACCCGTGATCGGGCAGGCGCTCTGCCAGCTGGTCAACGTATTGCCGGATCACCGGCGAGAGATAGGCATCCGCGACCGAGGTGTCGCCGCGCGGCACCAGCTTGATAAGAGGGCTGACCTCGTGGCTGGCGCTGACCTGCGTGAAGCCCAGCTCGCGTGCGATTGCGTCCAGCCGCTTCTCGTGGTCCTGATAATGCCAGCCATGCATCAGCACGATGGCGAGCGCTTCGTAGCCGTCGTCTCGCAAGGCCTTCAGGTCGCGCCGCGCGGCATCCTCCTCCAGCGGCACGAGCACTTCGCCGTCCGCGCCTACCCGCCCGGCGATTTCCACGGTGCGACTTTCCAGCCGTTCCGGCTTCACGATGTGCCGCGCGAAGATATCTGGCCGCGCCTGGTTGCCGATTGTCAGCGCATCGGCGTGGCCTTGCGTGATCGCCAGCGCCACCCGCTCGCCTTCGCGTTCCAGCAAGGCGTTGGTGGCGATGGTGGTGCCGATGCGCAGTTCCGCGATGGGGCCTTCTCCGTGCTCCGCCATCAGCCGCCGCACCGCCTCGCTGGCAGCGTCGGGATACTGTTCGGGATTGCTGGAGAGGAGTTTGGTGGTGACGATGTTGCCCGCAGGCGTCTGTGCCACGACATCGGTGAAGGTGCCGCCGCGATCTATGGCAAAGCGATAGGATCCGGTCATGTCCTAGGAGCTAGGAAGGCAAGCGCCGCTTGTCGACCTGTTGCAGGGAGCTCGCCAAGAAAAAGCCCCGCATGCCCGAATGGCTTGCGAGGCTCTTCAATCGTCCGTGCGCGTCGCTTAGGAGGCGAGGCCGACGGGGATGGTGGCGTCCTGTTTCAGATAGACGCGGTTGTCGTCGATGCGGTCGACGGAATCGATTGGCATGTAGTGGTGCATGTCATCGCTGCTGTCGGAGCGGGTCAGCTTGATCTTGTCATCATCGACTTCATCGACAGTTCCAACGTGCTGGCCGCCGAAATCGGTGACTTCCATGTGTTCCTTGATGCGGAGCTTCTCAAACATGAGATTTCCTTTCTTTTTATTTGCTTACACTCCAACAACGGATGGTTCAGGCGCTCCGTTCCTCACCTCGTCGTGTCGTCACCTCGCTTCGCGGTAGGGCTGGCCAAAGCGGAGTTCATTGGTAATTGTGCCGGCGAAAGGAGAGCGCATGGCCACCGGCCGATACGTTGAAAAAGGCAAGCGGCTGAACTGGAAGCTGATCGTGCTGATCGTGGTTCTGCACGTTGCCGCGCTTTATGGTCTGGCGCGCGCCCTTGCGCCCGAATTCACCGCGCGCGTTATCGAACAGGCGACATCGCTGGTGACGGTCACCGTATCCACTTACGAGGAAGAGCCACCCGAAACCGAGCCGAGCATTTCGCCTCCCCAGCCTGACGAAGGTGCAGCGGCGGAAGCAGGAGAGGAGGCCGTGGCGCGCGAGGTCGTCGCACCGCCGCAGCCGCTTCCCCGCCCAAGCCCGGCACCGCGAGCCAGTTCCACCGGCACCGAAAATGCCTCCGGCGCGACCGACAGCGGCGATGGGACCGGGGCAGGCGGCAGCGGGGACGGCACGGGCAGCGGACGCAGCGGCTCCGGACAGGGCGGCGCGGTCGCGGTCGGCCCCTCGGTACGGTCGGGCGAACTGAACGAAGCGCGTGATTTCCCCGTGCCCGAAGGGGGCCGTGCGGCACGCTTCGGCAAGTCTGTCACCGTGCATTTCACCGTGACCACCGATGGCCGGGCGCAGGGTTGCACCGTTGCCAGCACGCAGGTGGATGCTGCCACCACGGCGCGTGTCTGCCCTCTCGTAACCGAGCGCATCCGCTTCAACCCAGCCACCGCGCGCGATGGCACGCCGGTTGAGGCGCGATATGGCTATCGGGTCGACTTTCGCGCGCGGCAATAGCCCGGATCGCAAACCGGATGTAACAAGGCGCTTGCATAGGCAGTCCCGATGAAAGAGGAATGCTGCATGAGCGAAATACACCCGGTAATCCTGTGCGGAGGCAGCGGCACGCGCCTGTGGCCGCGTAGCCGCAAGACCATGCCGAAGCCGTTCCTTCCGCTGGTAGGGGACGAAACGCTGTTCGAAGCGACGCTGGCACGCGCGGCCGATCCCGCGCTGTTCGCCCCGCCGACGGTCGTCACGGGCAGCGCGCACCTGCCCCATGTCACGGCGCAGTTGCCCGGCGAAGCCTCCATTATCGTGGAGCCGGAAGCGAAGAATACCGCTGCGGCTATTGCACTGGCTGCAGCGCGGCTGCCCGGCGATGCCCTGATGCTGGTTTGCCCCAGCGACCATTACATCGCGGACGTGCCCGCCTTTCATGCCGCCGTGCAGGCGGGCGCATCGCTGGCGCGGGCGGATTACATGGTGGCCTTCGGGATCACCCCCACGGCGCCGGAAACCGGTTTCGGCTACATCCGCCAGGGTGAAGCGCTGGAAGGCGGCTTTACCGTCGCGGAGTTCGTCGAAAAGCCCGATCTGGAGCGCGCGATGCAGTTCCTCGCCTCGGGCGACTACAGCTGGAACGGGGGCATCTTCACCTTCCGGGCAGGCGCTTTCATGGACGAGCTGGCGCAGCACCGCCCGAACCTGGCAAATTCGGTTTTGCGTTCGGTGAGCGAAGGGAAGGCCGAGGGCGCGCAGTTCCATCCCGATCCTGCCGCTTTTGCAGGGATCGAATCCGAATCGGTCGACTACGCCGTGATGGAGGAGACCGCCCGTGCGGCGATGGTGCCGGTTGCCATGGGCTGGTCCGACATCGGCAACTGGCATGCCCTGCGCGATGCACGCAAGGGCGACGGCAACGGCAACCGCGCGCATGGCCCTGTCGAACTGGTCGATTGCCGCAACGTGCTGGCCGAGAGCAACGGCGCGCGCATCAGCGCCATCGGCCTCAGCGACATCGCCATCGTGGTGGATGGCGACGAAGTCCTCGTCACCACCATGGAAGGGGCGCAGAAGGTGGGCAAGCTGACGGGCGCTGCAAACCAGTGACGGGGGCGGGCCGATGATGGAAGGCATGATCGCGCAGACCATCCAGCTGGCGCTGGCGCCGGTGTTCGTGCTGGTGGCGATCGGCAACATCATCGGCACCCTTACCCAGCGGCTTGGCCGCGTGGTGGATCGCAGCCGTCAGGTCCAGCGCCTGCACGGAGAGACCGAAGGCATGGAGCACGACGTGATCGTGCGCGAGATACGCTCTCTCGATCATCGCATTGCCCTGATCGGCAGCGCGCTGCTGCGGCTGGTGCTGGCGGGGATATCCATCGGCATAACCGTGGTGCTGCTGTTCGTGGCGGAATTCGCGCACGTGGGGCTGAACCGGGTCGCGGCGGCGACATTCATCGTCGCCATCGGCCTGCTGATGTGGGCGCTGCTGACTTTCCTGCAGGAAACGCGCGAAGCGGCGCGGGCGCTGCGCATCCCGGAACAGTTCCTGGAAAAGGACCGCCAGTTGTAACCGGCCTGTCCGGCAGGCGGCCTCAGTCTTTCGGGGCTTCCAGCATCTTGTGACCCTGATCGCGGATCGCGGCATCAATCATCGGCTGCAGGAAACCCAGGGCGGGCGGCAGCACCATGTGGAAGATGACCTTGCTGTCTTCTATGTCGACGTGGCCTGACAGCATCTGGCCCATCGCATTGATCGACATGGTCATCCGGTCCTCGCTCGGCCAGTTGGTCTGCACATCGGCCATACCGCCGGGAATGTTGTCACCGATCCTGTGGCTGTTTGCACGCAGGCGGCGACGCACTTCCTCGCGGCCGAGGGTGTGGGGAATTTCAACGTCCATCAATTGTCCTTCGGTGGCGGAGGAAGCGATGCATCCTCACCGCCGTACTTGTAATCGAGATAGCGGTTCTTGATCGCCAGGTCGTCCAGCGATCCTTCGGCCAGTTGCCGGGTGACGTGGTCGATTTCCTTGCTGATCTTGCCGAGGCTGTCGACCAGCTGCTTGTCCGGCGTCGATCCGGCCCGTTCCTCGCGGCGCAGGTGATCGGGAATCTTGCGGTAGCTGTCGATAGTCTCGGGCAGATATTCGCCCACCAGCTTGCGCGTTTCCTGCGCCGCAGGGTGGGCGGGGTCGACATGCTCCAGCTGCTTGCCAAGCGCATCCAGCTGCATACCCAGATCGTCCACCAGCGTGACGGCGGGCGCGGGAAGGGCGGGGCGCTGGCTTTCCAGCCACAGCTCGGTGCGCTGCACCAGCCGCTTGGCATCCTGCGTGCGCGAAAGGTCTGCGCGGTTGGGCACCTTTACCTTCGGGTAGTTGGCGAAGATGAAGGCAGCAGCCACGATGGCGAAGAACGCGACCATGACGCCCGCAAAGCCGATGCCGTTCAGGATCATGCCCGCGACGCTCGCCGCGATGAGCACGGCCAGCACGGCGGCACCGAAATAGCCTGCCCGCTTCAGCATGTTCTTCAGCTTCACCTGCTTCGAACCGCGCCCGATGGAGCGGCCCGAAGCGCGGTGGAAGCCGCCTTCGTAGCGATTCACCTGCAGGCTTTTCTTTGCCGACGAGATGATCGCATCGGATTCGCGGGTGGAATCGACCATGTGTGGCTCAGCCTTCCAGACTCAGGAGGCCGCTGTCGTTCACCTGCTTGGCCGCCTGTGCCTGCCCTTCGGCACGGGCGATGTAGCCCTTGGACTTCTCCACCTCGGTCGAGAGAGTGTTCACGGTCTGCTTCATGGAATCGAGCGCGCGCAACTTGAAGCTGTCGACCTCGTCCATGGTGTCGTAGATATTCTGGAAGGCGCGTTGCAGCGTTTCCATGGGGATAGTGCTGCTGGCCGCCTGCTCGTGGATCTTGGCCGTGTTGTCGCGCAGCATCTGGCCGGTCGAATCGATGATACCCGCGGTCGTTTCGTTCAGCGCGGTGATCTGGCCCAGCACCAGTTTCTGGTTGGTCATGGCCTGCGCCACGGTAACCGCGGTGCGCAGTGCGCCCACGGTGGTGGTGCTGGCGCGGTCCACGCCCTTCACCAGTTCCACGTTGTTCTTCTTGACGAGGTCCAGCGCGAGGTAGCCCTGCACCGAAACCGCCATCTGGGTCAGCAGGTCCTGCGTGCGCTGGCGCACGTAGAACAGCGCGGTTTCGCGGATGGCCTTGGCCTTTTCCGGATCGCTGGAATCGAGTTCGGCGGCCTTTTCCTCCAGCTCCGCATCCAGCGTCTTGGCGATGTGGATCATCTGCTCGAGGTTGCCCATGGCTTCCCACAGCTTCTGCCGCTCCACGTCGATGGCGGCATTGTCCATCAGCAGCTCGTCCTTCCCACTGGAAAGGCGGGCGAGGATCGCCTGGATATGGCCCTGGGCAGAGGTGTAGCTGTCGAAATAGTTCTTCAGCTTGTTGCCGAACGGGATGATGCCGAACAGCTTGCGCCCGGTCATCTTACCCTTGCGACCGGGATCGAGGTCTTCCACCGTGCGGCGCAGTTCGGCAAGGTCGGTGCCCACGCCGCTGTCGGCGTCCATTGCGCGAACCGGGCGATCAAGGAAGCGGTTGGACATGCTGCTGGCAGCCATGATTTCCTTGCGGCCCATGTTGGTGATCTGGTCCACCTTCTTGCCGAAATCGGGCGAGTTGGCATCCAGCGCGACCAGTTCGTTGACGAAGCCGTCCACCTTTTCCTGCAGCGCGGACTTCTTCTCCTCGCTCACCGGCACCAGCCCCGCTGCCGTGGCGGGCTTGACTTCCGGCACCGGGTCGGGCGGCGTCAGCTCGAACGCGGTTGCCGTTGCGGTTTTGGTCGTATTCTCGGTGGCCATTCGCCTTCAATTCCCTCTTTGCCCGTGCCGGCGTTCACCTACTGTATTAGGCATGCAAGACACGCGTTTCAAGTTTTGCCGATGGCGAGTTTCCGCGATAATGGTGCGTAATGCAATCAGAACCCACTTCGGCCGATACGGCCACCCGGTCGCCTGGGGCCGGAACCGCACCGGCCAGCCGGACTACCGGATTTCGCGAGGTTCTCAGCAGTTTCCGTGACTGGTGGGGGCACGAGGTTACCGGCACGGTAGACCAGGTCGCGGTGATCGAGAAGCGCCGCGCCGAATGCCAGCTTTCCGCGCGTTACCTGCTGATGGTGTCGATGTCGGCGGGTATCGCCATCCTCGGCCTGCTGCTGTCGTCGCCTGCCGTCGTCATCGGGGCCATGCTGCTTTCCCCGCTGATGGACCCGATCATGGGCGTGGGTTTCGCGCTCGCTACCGGCGATTTCAAGTGGCTGCGCCAGTCGGGCAAGTCGCTGGCCGTGGGCACGCTGTTCGCCATCGTGTTCTGCGCGCTGATCGTGATGCTGTCGCCGCTGCAAACCGTCACCACAGAGATCGCCGCGCGCACGCGGCCCAACCTGTTCGACCTTGCCGTGGCTTTCTTCTCCGCCGTTGCGGGCGCCTATGCCATGATCCGCGGGCGAGAGGGCACGATCGTCGGCGTGGCCATTGCCACGGCCTTGATGCCGCCACTGGCCGTGGTGGGCTTTGGCCTGGCGACCATGAACCTGACCGTGTTCTGGGGCAGCCTGTTCCTGTTCGTTACCAACCTTACCGCCATCGCGCTGACGGCAACGGCGATGGCGCGCGTCTACGGCTTCTCCACCAGCCTTTCGGAAAAGCAGACGCAGTGGCAGGCCATCCTGATCTTCACCGCCTTCGTCGCGCTGGCGATCCCGCTGTTCCTGTCGCTGCGGCAGATCGTGTGGGAAACGCAGGCTACCCGGCAGGCGAGCAACATTGTGGAGGAAGTTTTCGGCGGGCGTGCCACGGTTTCGCAGATGGAGCCGAGTTTCGATGTGGAGCCTATGCAGGTTTCCGCAACGGTCTTCACGCCCGAGATTTTCGCCGATGCGGAAGGCCGCGCCGAAGACCTGCTTTCGCGCCGTCTGGGCCGCCCGGTCGATGTCACGCTCACCCAGCTGCGCGTCGGCACCGGGGCGCAGGCGGCAGAGGAAGCACAACTGGCGCAAGCCCGCGCGCAGGAACGCGCCGCGCGTGAACAGGCGGACGATATCGCCGACCGCCTCGCTCTGCTGGCAGGCGTGCCCAAGGACGAGGTGACGGTGGACCGCGACCGCCGCCGCGCGCTCGTGACTGCGCGCCCGCTGGATGGTGCGACGCTGGCTGCCTACGCCGAACTCGAACGCAGGATCGACGCGCTGGAGCCGGAATGGGACATCCGCCTCACCCCGCCACTGCGTCCGCTTTCGCAAGCGACGTTCGAATTGGTGGAAGGCGAGGAGGGGGAGCCTGACAGCTATGCACTCACTCCGCAGGGCAGCCAGGCGGTGGCGCTGGCAGCCTGGGCGCAGAGCCGCGTGGGCGTTCCCATCGCCATCACCGGTCCGGCAGAAGCCGTTGCCGCCGTGCGCAATGCCTTCTCGCACCACAACGTTGCCGTCACCGTGCAGGAGCGCGGGAACGGTTACGGTCCGGTAACGCTTGAGTGGGCAACGCGAGGGAGCGACTGATGACCGCAGAATTGACCGTACTGGCGCTATCCAGCGTCCTGCTTCTCGTCCACGTGTTCGCCGCCACCCATTACAAGACCAAGCAATATGGCCTCGAATGGAACATGGGCGCGCGCGACGAGGATACAGAGCCGCTGAACGACATCGCAGGCCGACTGGACCGGGCGCGCGGCAATTTCCTCGAGACGCTGCCCCTGGCGATCATCGCGCTGGGCGGTGTGGTGGTGGCGGGCAAGGCCAGCGACCTTACCGCGATTGCCGCCTGGGTGTGGCTGGCCGCACGGCTGATCTACCTGCCACTGTACTGGGCGGGCATTCCCAAGATCCGCACTTACGTGTGGGCCGCAGGGCTTCTGGCGCTGCTGTTCGTGCTGGGCGTGCTGCTGATCGGTTGAGCCGACCTTACGCCGCCCAGCCCTAGGCCGCTAGGTCTATCGGCTCGATCTCGCCCGAGAGGTACAGCCGCTTTGCCTTCGCGCGGCTTAGCTTGCCCGAGCTGGTGCGCGGCAGGGTGCGCGGTGGCACCAGTTCCACGACGCAGTTCATACCGGTGACAGAGCGCACTTTGTCGGCGATCTGGTCGCGCAGTTTCACGCGTTCTTCCGGGTCGGACACGCGGCAATGCACGAGCACGGCTGGCGCTTCCTCGCCGTTCTCGGTCTCTATCGAGAAGGCGGCGATGTCGCCGTGGTTGAAGCCTGCCAGCTGCTCCACCGCCCATTCGATATCCTGCGGCCAGTGGTTCTTGCCGTTGATGATGATCATGTCCTTGGCGCGGCCGACAATGAACAGATAGCCATCGCCCATGTAGCCCATGTCGCCTGTATCCAGCCACGATCCCTTGCC
Organism: Aurantiacibacter zhengii; assembly: GCF_003584125.1. Lineage (GTDB taxonomy): Bacteria > Pseudomonadota > Alphaproteobacteria > Sphingomonadales > Sphingomonadaceae > Alteraurantiacibacter > Alteraurantiacibacter zhengii. The sequence goes on along the minus strand of NZ_QXFL01000004.1, from coordinate 459,327 downwards.
ATCCTCGGCGGGGATGAGGCATTCCTCGGTCGCTTCCTCGTTACGGAAGTAGGAGTGCATCACGCTGGGGCCACGGCACCAGACCTTGCCGATCTGGTGATCGCCCTTCACATCGCCGTTTTCGCCGCGGATCTCGACTTCCATGTCCTGCAGCGGCTTGCCGCAGTTCACGATGGCGCGGTAGCGGGCGGGGCGCGACAGGTCGCGGCGGCTGCCGGACAGGCGCTCTTCCTCCACCAGTTCCACGCGGATGCCCTCGCTTGGCGGCATCACGGTGACGGCCAGCGTCGCCTCTGCCAGGCCATAGCTGGGCGTAAAGGCACTGGCCTTGAAGCCGGCATCGGCGAAGGCATTCACGAAATTCTGCATCACGTCGGGCCGGATCATGTCGGCTCCGTTGCCGGCGGTGCGCCAGCGCGACAGGTCGAACCGGTCGGCCACGTTGGTCTGGCTGGACACGCGCCGCGCGCAGATATCGTAGCCGAAAGTGGGCGAATAGCTGAGCGTCGCGCCCTTGTTGCGGCTGATGAGGTCGAGCCAGGCCAGCGGGCGGCGGGCGAAGTGCTCGGTCTTCAGGTAGTCGACGGAAACCTGGTTGGCGATCAGCGACAGGAAGCAGCCGACGAGGCCCATGTCGTGATACCACGGCAGCCAGCTCACCACCCGGTCGTTATAGCCGATGTCCATCGAATCGGCATGGCCGAACAGGTTGTGCAGTAACGCCTTGTGCGTCACGGCGACGCCGGTGGGGAAACGGGTGGAGCCGCTGGAATACTGCAAGTAGCAGATATCGTCCGGCTGCGCTTCGGGCAGGTCTACGGTTGGTGCTTCGCTGTCCTTGAAAGTGGCCCAGTCCACGCCCTTGCAACCTTGACGCTCCGCAGCGGCGGAAGCCATTTCGGCGATTTCCGGCGGGTAGAGCAGGATCTTCGGATCGGAGCTTTGCAGCTGCACTGCCAGCTGGTCGATATAGCTTTCCTTGCCGCCGAAGGTGGTGGGCAGGGGCAGCGGCACGGGCCACGCACCGGCATAGACGCAGGCGCAGAACAGCGCGGCAAATTCCGGCCCGGTCTCAGCCACCAGCGCGACGCGGTCATCCTTGCCGATGCCCATCGCAGCCAGCCGGTAAGCGTCGGCCAGTGCATCCTCGCGCATCTGCGCATAGGGATAGACACGGTCGAGCGTGCCGCGCATGTCATGGAAATTCATGCCCTTTTCGCTGCGTGCGGCGTAGTCGATGGCTTCGTTGAAGGTAGCGAAATCCGATCGACGGCGCGGTAGCGGGCAGTCGTTGGGCGTAGGTGTAAGGTCGGTCATATGTGCTGTGGGTTACCCCTTATCGCGCGCGCTTGTGGCGCCTCCCGAATAGCATTCGCGGCGCCGATTTTTTATCGGCACCGCGTCAATCTTTCCCATTTGACAGGAAGTGTGGCACGAATAAGGCCAATGGACGGCAATTCACAAGACTATAAACGCGAGCCGCGGCGAAAAAGGCCGCTCGATGCGACCAGTATCGAGGAAATGGCGCTGGCCTATGTCGCCCGTTTCGCCACCAGCGCTGCCAAGCTGGAACGCTACCTCAAGCGCAAGCTGCGCGAGCGGGGGTGGGCGGGCGAGGACGATGGCGCGGAAGGGCCGGACATCGCCGCGATGGTCGCACGCTATGTCGAGAAGGGCTACGTCGACGACGCGGTCTATGCCCGTGCCAAGGCGAACGACCTGTTGCGCAGAGGTTACGGCGAACGGCGGGTGAAGCAGGCGCTCGGCCAGGCCGGGATCGGCGAGGCGGTGGCGGACGATGTCGCCCCCGCCGAACACACGGCGCGCACCGCCGCATTGCATCTTGCGCGCAAGCGCGGCTTCGGTCCATTCGGGGCCGAACCGCTGGCCCGCGAAAAGCGCGAGAAACAGATTGCGGCAATGCTTCGGGCAGGCCACACGTTCGACCACGTGCTGGCCGTGCTGGATGCCGAGTCCGCACGAGCCGCAGAGCAATGGGCAGAGGAAGCCCGCGAGGAGACCGGAACTTGGGGACCATGAAATCAACCCGCAAATGGCTGGCGATGGTCTCGCTGGCGATCGCCGGCACCGTTGCGGCGTGTTCGCCGCAGGCCGCGGAGCAGGTGCCAGAGCCGACCAGCGCGGCACCATCGACCCACGCCGAATCGGGGCTGGAGGTGATTCCCGTCACCGTTACCACCGACAGCGGCGCGCACGTGTTCATGTCCGAAGTGGCCGACACGCGGGAGGCGCAGGCACGCGGCCTGATGTTCCGCACCGAAATGGGCGCTGACGAGGGGATGATCTTTCCCTACGAACCGGCCCAGCAGCTTGGGTTCTGGATGCGCAATACCGTGCTGCCGCTGGATATCATCTTCATCGGCCCCGACAATCTCATCCTGAATATTGCCGAGGGCGTGCCCTACAACGAGAGCAGCGTCTATTCTGATGGGCCCGCCATCGGCGTGCTCGAACTGAACCAGGGCCGTGCCGAGGAACTGGGTATCGGGCCGGGCGACATGGTGGAATGGTGAGCCAGCCTGGCTGACCCTGTCTCGCGGTAGCCGGTGACCGGCCATCGCTTGTATCCCCGTAGTGGTCGCACCGGCGCAAACCTGTTGGCGTTTTGCGCGGGACTCGCTAATGGCCCAGCCATGAGCTTCCTTGGCAAGATTTTCACCTGGTGGAACGGTGCCACCATCGGCACCTCGCTATGGTCGGCGCGTAACGGCGAGCATGTGGGCACCGACGCGCAGGGCAACGAGTACTACCGTTCCAAGAACGTCAAGCAGGGCCAGCGCGAACGCCGCTGGGTGATCTACAACGGCTCCAACGATGCCAGCCGCGTGCCCAGCGAATGGCACGGCTGGCTGCACGGCTCCTATGACGAACTGCCCGAGAGCCACTTGCCCGCGCCGAAGATCTGGGAAGTGGACTACACGCCCAACGCCACCGGCTCCGCAAACCGCTACCTGCCCGCTGGCGCGCTTGAGCGTGGCGGAAAGCGCGCCCGGGCAACCGGCGACTACGAAGCCTGGACGCCCGACGCGTGAGGTTCGTGGCGCTTGCCGTGGCGGCGCTGGTGCTGGCGGGATGCGATAACGCCGCACCCGAGCCCGAAACCGAGGCCACCGAGGTGCCCGAGGAACTGGTAAGCGATCCGCTGCCGGACCTGGGCGATATCGAGGTGATCGGCACGCCCATGGAAGAGCGCGTGGCAACCCTTGGCCTTATCAACAAGCGGAACAACCTGTCGCGCGATGTCGAACTGAGCCCCGGCGAATCGACCCGCGTCGATGACGTGGTGATCCGGCTGGCCGCCTGCGAACGCACTGCGCCGTGGGAAAGCCCCGCCGAAACCGGTGCCTTCGTGCAGGTTTTCGTCAACGACGTGCGCAATCCCGACGAAGACCCGGAATTCACGCGCGTGTTTTCCGGCTGGCTGTTCAAGAACTCGCCCAGCCTGAACGTGGTGGAACACCCGATCTACGATGTCTGGGTGAAGGACTGCGCGATGAGCTTCCCCGGCGAGGAAGAAGAAGCCGAAGCCTCCTGAAGCAGCAGGCCGTGCGCCTGCGGCAGGCTGCACCGCGGCTGCTTGTCACAGGCTGCAGCCAGCATGTCCTGATACTGGTCGCGGCTGATCTCCACAGCGCCCATCGATGCGAGATGGCCGGTCATGAACTGGCAGTCGAGCAGCACGAAGCCTGCCCGTTTCAGCAGCGCCACCAGCCAGGCAAGCGCCACCTTGCTGGCATTGTCCGTCCGGCTGAACATCGATTCCCCGCAGAACACCCGTTCGAACGCCACACCGTAGAGGCCGCCCACAAGGGTGTCTTCCAGCCAGCACTCGACCGAGTGCGCATGGCCGTGACGGTGCAGGTTGCGGTAACTGGCGGCGATGGTGTGGCTGATCCATGTGCCGCTCTCTCCGCCCGCTTCGGGATCGGGGCCCGACTCCCTCCTGGGCTGGGCGCAGGCGTCCATGACAGCGCCGAAATCGCCATCCACGGTAACGCGAAACCGGCCCTGCTTCAGCACCTTGGCGAGCGAGCGCGAACAGTGGAAACCGTCCAGCGGCAGGATCGCCCGGCGGCGTGGCTCCACCCAGAAAACTTCCTCGTCATCGCGCGAATCGGCCATGGGGAAGACCCCGCTGCGATAGGCCAGCAGCAGCACATCGGGGGGAATCAGCTTGTGAACCGGAGAATGCATTGTGTCCGCCATAGCAAATCGAACGCATCAGGTCGCTTGCGTTCCCAACGCCTTCGCTATAGAGGCGCGGACCGAACCTGCAGGGGTGTAGCTCAGCTGGTAGAGCATCGGTCTCCAAAACCGAGGGCCACGGGTTCGAATCCTGTCACCCCTGCCATTTCGTTGGTGATCGCGCCTCCGCGCGATCATCCTCGGTGCCATTCCCTCCACTCGGCTGACGCCTTCGTTTCGGGGCACCTGCGGGCTGCGCGTTCGCGCGCTGTCGGTCGCTAGGCGCGACCGAAACTTTCTCAGCATCCAATAATCGGTGAAACGGTTCGCGACTAGCGGACCGCAAGGCTAAACGGCCTCCCGCAGCGGGCGCAGCTTGCTGCGCATGTAGCGAGGACGAACATATCCGTAGAACCTTGGCACCTTATCCATCCATCGCGCCGAACCGGTTGCGCGGGAACCGCTGCACGACATGGAAGGTTATCTCTCCATGTTTTCACGGAAAGGATACCGGCATGGCCAGAATCTTTCGCAGTAGCAAACCCGATAGCTGGAGCAGCCCGCGCTTCTACAGTGACGCAACCTATCGTTCGATGTCGCACGGCAAGATCCAGCCGATGGAAGAGCCGGGCTTTTTCGCTCGGCTCTTCGGTCGCGTGTAGCGCCGAATTCAGGACAACAGGAAAGGGGCCGGAAAGCATGTCGCTTTCCGGCCCCTTTTTCGTAATTGCGTCCAGGCGGGCGCGTTTATCCTAGTACTCTTCGGGCTCTTCCGGCGTATCCGCGTGGTAATCCGGACCTGCCTTCTTGTCGCCGCGAGCGAGGGCGAAGACCACGCCCGACAGCAGCAGCAGCGCCAGCAGGTTGGGCACGACCATCACCGCGTTGGCAATGTCGCCCATGCGCCAGATCAGGTCGCTCTCGCGGCTGGCGCCGACGAAGATGCCCACGCACCACAGCACCCGCCAGGCCATGTGCAGCACCTTTTCGCCCTTCAGATTCGAACCGGGGAAGCGGTCGTAGATGAAGGTGATGGCCCGCTCGCCGTAATAGCTCCACGTCAGCAGTGTGGTGAACACGAAAAGGAGTAGCGCGATACTGGCGATCAGCGTGCCGAGAGGGATCGCGGCAATCTCGAACGGGAATGCCGCGGCAAAGGCACCGCTGGTAACGGCAAAGCCGTCGAGGTCTGCCTGCCAGGCATGCAGCACCGGCTCGCCGTTATGGGTAAAATTGCCTTCCACCGTCAGGATCACCAGCGCCGTCATGGTGCAGATGACGATGGTGTCGATGAAAGTGCCCAGCATGGCCATGCGGCCCTGGAACTGCGGATCGTCGGTCTGCGCCACGGCATGTGCGATCGGGGTGGAGCCCTGGCCTGCCTCGTTCGAGAACAGCCCGCGCGCCACGCCGGCACGGATGGCGAGGATCACCGCCGCACCCACGAACCCGCCGCTGGCCGCCTGCGGGTTGAATGCCCCGTGGAAGATGCGCTGGAAGGTTTCGGGAATGTCCTGCAGGTTGAGCAGGATGGCGATGATGGCCATCACGATGTAGGCCGCCGCCATCACCGGGACGACCTTTTCCGCCACGTTGCCGATCGACTTGATGCCGCCGATGATGACGATGAAGACGAGGATCGCGACGATCAGACCGCCCAGCCATTCCTCTATCCCGAACAGTTCGTTCAGACCGTCTGCCACGGCATTGGCCTGGATCGCATTGCCGGTGACCAGGCCGCTGATGAGCGTGCCGATGCAGAAGAAGATCGCCAGCCAGGTCCATTTCGGGCCAAGACCCATCATGATGTAGCTCATCGGGCCGCCGCGCTTGGTGCCGTCGCTGGCGGTTTCGCGGTAGCGGATCGCGAGCGAGCCCTCGGCAAAGGCCAGCGCCATGCCGAACAGCGCCGTCACCCACATCCAGAAAATCGCGCCCGGCCCGCCCAGCGCGATGGCCGTGGCGACGCCGGCAAGGTTGCCGGTGCCCACCTGACCGGAAAGCGCGGTGGAGAGCGCGGCGAACGGCGAAATCTCACCATCGCCCCCGCTCTTGCGCCCGGCAAACAGGTTCTTCACCGCCGGGACGAGGTTGGTGATGGGATAGGCGCGCAGGCCGATCATGAACCACAGGCCCGCCCCCAGCAGGATGATTGCCAGTGGCGGGAATGGCAGGATGGTCGCCCCGTCCCAGGTTCCGCCCCAGATGAAATCGGCAACATTGGTGACCGGACCAAGCAGTTGCTGGTCCAGCGTCAGTTCTGTTTCAACGGCCATTCCTGTTATAATCCCTCATGCGTCCCTTGGATAAGCGCATAGTGCTATCGGCGCTCTGCCGCCCTGCATAGCCCCCACGTTGCATTTGTAACCGGGCGGCCGGAAAAGTGCCGCCTGCAAAGCCTTGCCAAGCCAGCACGGCGCGCCTAAATAGCCCCTCGTCTTCCGACATTGGAAACTTCGCCAGCCCCTCCCGGACATACAGCCCGGGGCGGCGAGGAGCCCTACCCGGAAGAGACGACACGAGTTTCAATCAGCAAGCGACGGACCGACCATGGCCCAAGAACCGAAACAAGCCGCAACGCCCCCGAAGAAGAAGCCCTCTCCGGGTGAGTTCATCCGCCAGGTGCGTGCGGAAACGTCCAAGGTGGTGTGGCCCACGCGCGAAGAGACGGTGCGCACCGCGATCTTCGTGTTCATCCTGGTGGTGATCCTGTCGCTGTTCTTCCTTGGCGTCGATTCGGTGTTCGGCTGGGTCGTGCAGCAGCTTCTCGCGCTGCTCTGATCGCCGTCCGCCGTACGTAAAGACTTCCAAGGTTCAGGTTAGAAGAGAGAGTTTCATGGCTGCCCGCTGGTATATCATCCACGCCTATTCCGGTTTCGAGAACAAGGTGCGCGACGCGATCCTTTCCGAAGCAGAACGCCTCGGCCTGTCCGAAGGCGTGGAGGAAGTGGAAGTCCCCACCGAAACCGTGACCGAGATCAAGCGCGGCAAGAAGGTGCAGACCGAACGCAAGTTCATGCCCGGCTACGTGCTGGCCAAGCTGAACATGACCGACGACGTGTACCACCTCGTGAAGAACACCCCGAAGGTGACCGGCTTCCTGGGCAACAACAACAAGCCGCAGCCGATTTCCGAAAAGGAAGCCGCGCGCTATTTCGGCGGCGTGGAAGAAGCCAAGTCGGCCCCCAAGAAGGACATCAGCGTCGATTACGAAATCGGCGACCAGGTCAAGGTGCTGGAAGGCCCCTTCGCCAGCTTCAACGGCGTGGTGGAAGAGCTGGATTTCGACAAGGCCAAGGTCAAGGTCAGCGTGTCCATCTTCGGCCGTGCAACGCCGGTGGAACTGGACTTCGAGCAGGTCGAACTGGTCAAGTAAAGTTCAGGCAAGACCGGGGGCGGGCTACGGCCTGCCACCAACCAACAAGCTTTCGGACTGTCAGCCATTTCCCATGGCGCGGGCTGTCCCCAGCGTATCGATGTATTGCTGAAAGCGAATGACTTTGCCGCTCTCCACTGTCCAGACGTGGGCGGCCGGGACGTCCAGCTTGTTCCCTGTTTGCCTGTGCGTCGCGGTGTAGCGGCCCATCGCCACCACCCTGTCGCCGCCGTCGACGATGTCGTTCATCTGGACTGCAAACCCGTCCCAGTCTTCAGCCGTCCGACCGAATACGCCTTTCATGATTTGCTGGGCACCTCGATAGGGATTGCCGTCCGCATAGGGATAGTTTTCCGCCTCGTTCCAGACGACATCCGGTGCCAGCGCATTTGTGAAAGCCGCCATGTCTCCAGCCGAGAACGCAGCATAAATCCCCTCGACCAGTTCCTTCGCAGAGCCCGCCATAATCACCCCCCATTTTTCAGGCCAAGAACGGCAGGCACCAACCTGCCTAGACCTGTCACGAAGGTTACGCGGCTCTGACCTGAAGGGAAAGGCTTCTCGGGATAACCCTGTGGCGAGGGCGGCCAATGCTCACCCGGCGTGGGCTGGCCGAGGCGCTGCCTTGACCCTACCTCTTCGCCCTCTTCCCCTTGCCAGCCATCGCGGCCAGTTCTGCCTCGATGGCGCTTTCCTGTTGCAGCCGGGCGATTTCGGCGTCGACGTCCACCGGTGAGGCCTGCTCGGCGCGGCTCGCGCTGAAGTCCATCCGGCGTTCCATCGCTTCCACGTTGTCGAGCCGGCTTTCGGCCTTGCTGGAGCGGGTCGGGGCAGCGCCAACGCTAGCCTTTACAGGCGCTGGCATCGCATCCAGCTTGGCCTGCGTTTCGGCGCGCTTGGCTTCGAGTTCGGCAATAGCCTTTTCGATCTCGCTTACTTCGGCGCGGGCATCCCTGGCCTCAGCCTCCAGCTGCGCGGCCAGCTTGCGGTCCCCCTCGCGCGCCATCAGGGCGGACCGGGCGAGGTCCTCGCGGCCCTTGTCGAGCGCGACCTTGGCCTTGGCGGTCCATTCTTCCGCCCCGTCGGCCTTGGCCTTCGCGTTCGTGGAGAGCCGTTCTGCCTTGCGCGCGGCCTTGGTCCGTTCGCCCTGCAGGGCGACGAGGCCGTCCTCGATCTCGCTACGCATCAGCAGCAGCATCTTGCGCGGGTCGCTCGCCTTGTCGAGCAGGCTCTCGACGTTGCTGGTGACCAGCTGGCCTACCCGTTTCGCGCGTTCGAACATCACCACAGCCCCTTCAGTTCCAGTTCGTAAGGCACTGGCATAGAGCGTTTAAGGAATAGGGCAAGCGAACTGCTATCCCGTCATCCAGCCCAGCTTGTCGGCATAGGCGAGGCTCATCGAAACCGTGTCCACCGCGGCGTGGGCAATGATCGCGGCCCACAGGTTGCCGCCACAGCGGTTGCGAATCCAGCCAAGGAACAGGCCGACCATCGCCGTCACCATCATGCCGCCCATCCCCTGGTAGGCGTGCGGCAGGCCGAACAGCAGTGCCTGGATCACCAGCACGGCCCAGGGCCGCCCGCGCAGGCCGGAAAGCCGCTCCAGCCGGTCCATCAGGAAACCGCGATAGAGCACTTCCTCGCCGAAACCGGCGGCGAACCATGCGACCGCCACGATCCACAGGGCCAGCAGGGCGGGGCTTTCGGTCACCAGTTCCAGGATGAACGTGGGGTCCGGTGCGCCAAGCCCCATGGCTTCCGCCAGCCGCGCACCCACCGTGAAGATCAGCAGCGTCCCGCCAAGTCCCAGCGCGGCCCAGCCGAGGGTGGAGCGCCAGTTGGCAGGCGCTTCCAGCCGGACGGCCTCCTTCCAGCGCCCCTCCCGCCGCAGCCACAGCCATGCGACGAGAATGCCCGCCACCGCACTGGCGACGACGGTGGAGACGACGAGGGCGGACCCGAGCTGCGGCTCGACAGGTTCGGCGCCTGGATTCTCCAGCGCAGCCATGACGGTTTCGATCAGCACCGGCAGGGTCGGCAGGATGCTGGCGATCAGGTAGGCCAGCGCCACGGTGATGAACTGGGCAATGAAAAGCGGCCAGCCGATCGGATGTTTGAGCTCCGCCAACGGCGGTGTCGGCCCCTTGGCCGCGATGTCGGTCTGGTTATCCAATGCGCTCCCCTGTGTTTCTGTCGGGCTTGTGCGGGCAGGATTTGCCCGGCGCAAGCCTACCGTGCAGACTTTCCTACGTGCTGGTGACCGCGTCACGGTCGCACGCATGGTTAGTGGCTGTTTCTTGATGAATTGTGCGGGTTCGGAATGCCGGTGGGCGAAAGGTCACAGTCCTTGCGCCCTCTTTCCGCACAACCTATTGAGAAATAGCCTGAAAAAGGCAATTGAAGGTTTCTCAATCGGCCCGGTTGCCTGTTCCACGTTGCCACCGGCCCGACTGGCCAAAACCCTTGCAATCGGCGCGAGATTCGCTATTTGCGCGCCTTCCCAGCTGACAGCTTGGAAATCCGCGCGGGAGGCCCGTCATCACGGACCGCTTGACCGCTTAACATGAGCTTCCCGCCCCCGGCGCGAGGCAAGAGTGAGAAAAGGAGGCCATCATGGCCAAGAAGATCGAAGGTTACATCAACCTTCAGGTGCCCGCCGGCGCCGCCAACCCCTCCCCGCCGATCGGCCCTGCGCTGGGTCAGCGCGGCGTGAACATCATGGAATTCTGCAAGGCCTTCAACGCCGCCACGCAGGACCTGGAAAAGGGCGCTCCGATCCCGACGAAGATCACGGTCTATGCCGACCGTTCGTTCACCTTCGTCACCAAGAGCCCGCCCGCCAGCTTCCTCATCAAGAAGGCGATGAAGATCAAGTCGGGTTCGAAGGAGCCGGGCAAGAACATCATCGGTTCGATCAAGACCAGCCAGCTGGAAGAGATCGCCCAGCAGAAGATGGCCGATCTGAACGCCAACGACGTCGACCAGGCCGTGAAGATCATTGCCGGTTCCGCCCGTTCGATGGGCATCGAAGTGGTGGAGGGCTAAGATAATGGCAACGCTTACCAAGAAGCAGAAGACGCTGGCCGAGCTCGATAACGAGAAGCTGTACACCGTCGATGAAGCCATCGCCACGCTGCGCGAGCACAAGGCCAAGTTCGACGAGACCGTCGAAGTCGCCATGAACCTGGGTGTCGATCCGCGTCACGCCGACCAGATGGTGCGCGGCATGGTGTCGCTGCCTTCGGGCACGGGCAAGGACGTGAAGGTTGCCGTGTTCGCGCGCGGCGACAACGCCGACAAGGCGCTGGCTGCCGGTGCCGACAAGGTCGGCGCGGAAGACCTGATGGAAGACATGCAGAACGGCAACCTCGATTATGACCGCGTGATCGCCACGCCGGACATGATGGGCGTCGTCGGTCGCCTCGGTAAGGTTCTCGGCCCCAAGGGCCTGATGCCGAACCCGAAGCTGGGCACTGTCACCCCGAACGTGGAACAGGCCGTGAAGGACGCCAAGGGCGGCCAGGTCGAATTCCGCGTGGAAAAGCAGGGCATCATCCACTCCGGCATCGGCAAGCTTTCCTTCGACGATGCAGACCTGAAGAAGAACTTCGAGGCGCTGACCCAGGCTATCGTCAAGGCGAAGCCGACCGGCGCGAAGGGCAAGTATGTGCGCAAGGTCTCGCTGACCAGCACAATGGGCCCGGGCCTGAAGATCGACCTTTCGGAAGTCGAAGGCGCCTGACCCGCGCTCAGGTAGCGAAGCGGCGGCGCAGCAGCGAAACCGCTTTCCTACCGGACAGATCAATAGCGAAGAAGCCGGAGAAGCGATTCTCCGGCCTCTTTGCGTTTCGTTAGGGCTTTTGGCGTAGTTAACTTTTCCCAAAGGCGCGCCACAGGGATTTGACGATGGCTCGCCTTAACAGGGGACCAAGTCATGTCGAAAGTAACACTGGGCGTTTTCATCGCTGCCATCGCGCTTATCGTGGTGGCCGTCGCACTCGATTCCGCGGTCTTCGCGGGCGGCAGCGGAATTATCCTGATGGTCGGGCTGATCTATGCGTTCGTCGTCGCCCGGCGCGATGCCGAGCGCGGCGAAGTGGCGCGGCCCGCTGGCGTGAACGCTGCCGAATAACGGGCGGAGAGCGCAGGCTCCCTGCCAGCACCTCCGGCATTGCCCGAGCGGCTTCGCGCCGCCTTGCTTGCCTTTGGCGTGCCGTTGCCGAATAGGCATCGGCAATGACGCTGGATTATCGCCGTGACATAGACGGTTTGCGAGCCGTGGCCGTGTTGGCGGTGGTGCTGTGCCATGCGGGCCTGCCCGGTTTTGCGGGCGGCTTCGTCGGGGTCGACGGTTTCTTCGTCATCTCCGGCTACCTCATCTGCGGGATCCTGGCCCGCGAGCTGGACGCGGGCTCGTTCTCGCTCGCCAGCTTCTACGAGCGGCGCGTTCGGCGCATCTTGCCGCCGCTGTTCGCGGTGATCGCCGCTTGCTTTGCGGTGGGCTGGTTCCTGCTGCCCCCGCCAGCCTATCTCGACCTTGCGCGCTCCGCCATTCCGGCGGCGCTGTTCTGGTCGAACCTGCACTTTCGCGGCGAGGGCAGCGACTACTTCGCCCCCGCCGCCGAGTTCCAGCCGCTGCTGCACACCTGGTCGCTGGCGGTGGAGGAGCAATTCTATATCGCCGTTCCGCTGGCACTCTGGCTGGCCTGGCGCATCGACCGCCGCCTGCTTGCGCCCGCCGTCGTGGTGGCGACCCTCGCGTCCTTCGCGTGGAGCGTGCGCATGGTAGACGCGACGCCCACGGGCGCCTTTTACGCGATCCAGTCGCGGGCGTGGGAGCTTGGCGTGGGTGCGATGCTGGCGCTGGGCGGAGCGCGTATCACCCTGTCGCGCAGAGCAGCGGAGGTCCTCGCGGGACTGGGCCTGTGCGCCATCGGATATGCGGTGGCGGCCTACGACGGGTCGACACCTTTCCCCGGTGTGGCCGCCCTGGTCCCGGTGCTGGGGACGGCCGCGCTCATCTGGGCGGGGCAGGTCCATGGGACCTTTGCGACGCGCTTCCTCTCCCTGCCACCGCTAGTCTGGGTGGGACTGATTTCCTATGCGCTCTACCTGTGGCACTGGCCCGCGCTGGTGCTGACGCGGCATCTCACCGCCGACTTCGAACCGCCACTGACCGCCACGGTGCTGGCCATTGCGGCATCGGTGCTGCTCGCATGGGCCAGCACGCGACTGGTCGAGGCGCCGCTACGCCGCAGAGGCGCACAGGCTGTGCTTGGCCGCAATGCGGTGTTCGTTGGCAGCGCGTTGGCGGCCATTGCCATCGTGGCCACCGCCAACCTGGTGATCCGCAGCGACGGAGCCTGGTCGCGCGCACCGGACGCGCGCGACATGGTGGAGCAGGCAACCACGCGAACTGTGCTGGAGGAAAGCTGCCGTGCAAACTGGCGCGCGACAAGGACTGCGTGCCGCCTCGGCGCGGCGGACAAGGTTCCGCAGGTGCTGCTGTGGGGAGACAGCCACGCGGCTTCGCTGCTGCCCGGCCTCGATCGGTTGCTTCGCGAGCGCGGAGTGGCAGGCGCGGCGGCAGTTACGACCGCCTGCCCGCCGATCCCGGGTTTTCGGCGCTCAAGGCATGGAGAGGACTTGGATTGCGCGGTGCAAAACGCTGCCGCCCTGCGCCTGCTGATCGAGCGACCCGATGCCTATCGTACCGTCATCCTGAGTTCGCGCTGGGTAAGCCACATGACGCAGGTCATGGGGGCAGCCGAGCCAGGCACTCACGATCCGCTGGTGTCTGTCGAAAGCGGAAAGGCTATTCCGCAAGAACGGGCCGGTGTGGTGGTAGAAGAGGTCCTGACCCGGCTGGTCGACAGCATCACCGCCAGTGGCCGCCAGGTCGTGATCGTGGGCGGGGTACCCGAACAGGCGCACGATGTGCCGCAGCTTTATCTCGCGTCCCGTTTCGGCGGACTGGTCCGGTTCGAGCCGAGGCCGCTTGCCACGGTGCGCCAGCGCGAAGCGCCGGTAGACGCGATCCTGCAGCGGCTGGCCATGCGCCCCGGTGTAACGCTGATCGATACGGCCGGGGTCATGTGCGAAAGCGATTGTCCGCTAATGGCAGGCGGTCATCTCCTCTACCGCGACAGCAACCACCTCTCCACCTTTGCATCGAGGTGGCTGGTACCGCAGATGTTCAAGAGCGTGGAGTTCTGACGGACTTCCCTTCGCCAGAGGGCATCGGCCTTTTCGGAAACTTGCGCGGCACGCTGCGTTGATTTTCCGAAAGGAATTTTCGATGTCTGGAAGAATCATCGCCATCGTACTTGCCCTGGCCGTGATCTTCGGCCTGTCAGTCTGGGTCGATAATCGCATCGCCGCGGGTGCGGGCGCCCTGCTGTTACTCGCCGGCCTGATCTACGGCTACGTGCAGACCAAACGCACAACCCCCGCTGAAGACGCGCGCTCCGAACGCAGCGCCCGCGAAGTGCGCGAGGAGATTGTCAGGGCCGAGGAAGAGCGCGGGACGCGCTAGGGTCAGATTCCGCCAGGTGTGAAGTCGTACCCCTCTTCGGCCAGAGCCTCGCTGAGGGTGTCGACCGCGCTGTTCAGCACATCACGGCTGGTGGATCGGATCACGAAGTTCGCCCCCACCTGGCCTTCCCGGAAGAACGGATAGCTGCCGATCTGGCAATCCTCGTGAGCCTTTTCGACTTCGCGAAGGATGTGAGCGATCTCGCTCTCGGCAGTCCAGCAGCCCACCGTTTCACTAAGCAGCGGCGCGCCCCCTTCGAGTTGGCCGGTCAATCCGTCCAGCATTTGAGCAGTGATGTGCGGCACGCCTGCCATCAGGAACAGGTTGCCGTGGCGGATACCCGGTGCGCCTGACATGCGGTTGGGAATGAGGTCGGCCCCTTCTGGCACCCTTGCCATGCGAAGCCGCGCTTCCGTAAGTCCACCGGGCTTGGCGGCGTAATAGGCGGCCAGCATGTCGCGAGCTTCGGGGTGGATCACCACCGGTACGCCCAAGGCCGCTGCCACGGCATCGACAGTGATATCGTCATGCGTGGGGCCAATGCCGCCCGTGGTAAAGACATAATCGTAAGCGTCGCGAAGGGCGTTTACCGCATCGCCGATCGCACCCATGTCGTCCGACACCACGCGCACCTCGGTCAGGCGAATGCCCTGCACCTGCAGCCAGCTGGCGACCTGGGCGATATTCTTGTCTGCCGTGCGGCCCGACAGGATTTCGTCACCGATCACCACCATGCCGGCGGTCCATACCTTGTCCGGGGACTTGTTCATTCGGCGGCGATCTTCTCATGGTCTGGGGTTTCATCTGCCTGGGAGGCGGCTGGCGCTGGGCGAAAGCGCAGGACCCCGTCGGCGACCGGGCGCTGGCGGAAATCCCGGCGATCTTCAAGGTAGTTGTGCTTCAGTGTCCAGGGTCGATCGGCTGCAACCTTCGGCATCAGGCCGCGGGCGCGGTTGAGATAGCCCGAGCTGTAGTCCCAGGGTTCCACAGCTTCGGGTTCATCCTCCGGTGCCAACTCGGCCACCGCCACGTCGGCCCCGCGCCTTTGCATCTCGTTCAGCACCTCGCAGGTGTAGCGGGAGTTGGAATCCGCGCGAAGGGTCCAGCTGGCATTGAGGTAGCCGAAAACGAAGGACAGGTTCGGCAGGTTCGAGAACATGGCACCGCGATAGAAGAAGTGCCCGGTCCAGTCGACCGGCTCACCATCGACAGAGACTTCCACCTTGCCTGCCAGCACCAGCCGCAGACCCGTGGCGGTAACGACCATGTCGGCGGGCAGGTGCTCGCCCGATTGCAGATTGATGCCATGGGCGTCGAAGCCTGCAATATGGTCTGTAACCACTGCGGCCTTGCCCGCGTTGATGGCGTGGAACAGGTCGCTATCGGGCACGAGGCACAGGCGCTGCTCCCACGGGTTGTAGGGCGGCTCGAAATGCTTCGGATCGTAATTCGCGCCCAGTTCGTCCTTCAGCATACCGCGCAATTTGTCAGCCAGCTTCTGCGGCTTTCGGCGGGCGAGGCTGAAGACGTAACTGCGCAGGGCAATGTTCTTCCAGCGCGTGAGGCGGTAGGCGAATTTCTCCGGAAACCAGCGCAGGAATCGCTTGTTCCAAGCATCCTGCCGCGGGCCTGCCCCCATCCAAGTGGGCGTGCGCTGCAGCATGGTGACGCTACGAGCCTTGTCAGCCATCGCCGGCACCAGCGTCACCGCCGTCGCGCCAGAGCCGATCACCACCACGTTCTTTCCCGCGTAGTCGATCTCGTCCGGCCAGAACTGCGGGTGGATCACCTGCCCACCGAAGCTTCCGATATCAGGGATCTGCGCGTCGTGGGGATTGTCGTAATCGTAATAACCGCTGGCGAAATGAAGCCAGCGCGCAGTGATTACGCTCTGGGCGCCATCCGCCCCTCGCGAAGTGATCGTCCAGCGCGCTGTCATGGAATCCCAGTCGGCAGACAGCACCTCCTGGCCGAAGCGGATGTTCTCGCGAATGCCGCGTTCGTCGGCAATGCGGTTGAGATATTCCAGGATATCGGGCCCGCCCGCGATCGCATCCTCGTGCCGCCATGGCTCGAAATTGAAGCCCAGCGTGTGCATGTCGGAATCCGAACGTACGCCGGGATAGCGGAACAGGTCCCACGTGCCGCCGATCCGATCGCGCCGTTCCAGGATGGTGTAGCTATGATCGGGGGACAGCATGCCGATGTGCGCGGCCATCGAAATGCCCGATATGCCCGCGCCTATGATGCAGATGTCGGTTTCGGGCTGCGGCATTGGTGACCTGTCTGGTTGCGTATCGATACTGAATTCACTCATAGGGCCAGATCGTCAGGTGGCAAAGGGTGGCTTTGGTCCGCAAGCCGTTCAGGCGGAGAGTGCCTTTGCAGCCTGCACCGTGTTGGCCAGCAGAACGGCGATGGTCATCGGGCCCACGCCACCGGGAACGGGGGTGACGGCACGGGCATGCTGCACCTCGTCAAAGGCAACGTCGCCCACCAGCCTGTCCTTGCCGTTTTCGCCCGGCGTCCGGTTGATGCCCACGTCGATGACGATGGCACCGTCCTTGATCCAGTCGCCCTTCACAAAATTGGCGATACCCACGGCCGCCACCACGATATCGGCGGCGCGCGCCTTTCCCGGCAGGTCGCGAGTTTTGCTGTGCGCAATCGTGACCGTGCAGCCGAGCGCGGTCAGCATCATGGCCACGGGCTTTCCGACGATGTTGGAGCGCCCGATCACCAACGCGTCCATCCCGGCAAGGTCGGGTTCCACCGATTGCAGCAGCTTGATGCAGCCCAGCGGCGTGCAGGGCCGCAGTCCGCCGGTCCCGGTCGACAGGCGGCCCACGTTTACGGGGTGAAACCCGTCCACATCCTTGGCCGGATCGATAGCCTCGATCACGGCGCGTTCGTCGATGTGATCGGGCAGGGGCACCTGCACCAGGATGCCGTGGACATGGGCGTCGGCATTGAGCCTGCCGATCAGGGCGAGCAATTCATCCTGCGTGGTTGCAGCAGGCAAGCGGTGTTCGGCAGATCGCAGGCCCACGCGTTCGCAGGCCCTGACCTTGTGCGTGACGTAGACCTCGCTGGCGGGGTCATCACCCACCAGCACCACGGTAAGGCCGGGACGCTCCCTGCCCGCGGCAACCATTGCGTCGATCTCTGCCTTTGTTAACGCGTCCAGCTCACGCGCAATTGCGCGTCCGTCGATCTTTTCTGCCATGGCGGTGACATTTCACCAGGAAAGGCGCGAAGGCAAGCCCGGCTCAGCGCCCTGCGAGCACGCCGCGACCGGGGGCGTCGGCGTAGTCGTCACCGGTCATGATCGACCTGCCCTCGAACAGGTTGCGCGCCGCCTGCACGGTGTTGGCCAGCAGGCAGGCGATGGTCATGGGACCAACCCCGCCGGGCACGGGAGTAACCGCGCGGGCATGCTGCACTTCGTCGAACTTCACGTCGCCCACCAGCCGGGTCTTGCCGTGCTCGCCAGGCATGCGGGTTATTCCCACGTCGATGATGACCGCGCCATCCTTGACCCAGTGGCCGCGCACAAGTTCGGGCGCACCGGCGGCGGCCACGATGATATCGGACTGGCGACAGATTTCCGGCAAGCCGTGGGTGTTAATGTGCGTGACGGTGACCGTGGCTTCCGCATCCAGCAACAGGTTCGCCACCGGCTTACCCACGATGTTGGACTTGCCGATCACCACTGCGGACTTGCCGGTGAGATCGGGAATGACGCTGCGCAGCAGTTCCATCACGCCCAGCGGAGTACAGGGCACGATGCCCCCGGTACCAGTGGACAGACGGCCGACGTTGACGGGGTGGAAACCGTCGACGTCCTTGTCGGGAGAGATGGAGCGAAGCACCAGGCGGGCATCGATGTGGCCGGGCAGCGGCACCTGGCACAGGATGCCGTGCACGTCGTCGTCCCGGTTCAGGCGATCGATCAGCGCCAGCAGGTCATCCTGCGATGTTTCGGCGGGCAGCCGATGCTCGGTGGAGCGGATTCCCACGTTCTCGCAGGCCTTGATCTTGCGGCGAACATAGACTTCGCTTGCCGGATCTTCGCCCACTAGGATTACGGTGAGGCCCGGCGCGGGATGACCCTCGGCCACCAAAGCCTCTACATCGGCCCTGGTTTTCACGTCCATCTGGCGCGCGATTGCACGGCCGTCGATAATCTCTGCCATGTCAGGCAAGGCTCCAGTCTTGTCGGTCGGGTGCGGGCCGCTGGCCCTTGCTGCAATCGCCACGGTTCGCCGCGATCGCTCCACGCTGTGCGCATAGTGGGAAAGGGCCGTTCTTGCACCCCAAAAAGCTGCCGTGCCTTTTTCTCCCTTTCGCTTGCCCGATGGGGGCAGGTTGCGGCATGCTCGGCAGATGGTTGCGCGTTTCCTCATCATTCTGGCGGCCCTGTTCATCGGCCAGCCTGCCCTCGCAGACGATCACGATGCCACGCTGGAAGGGCACTGGGCCTTTCGTATCGACGAGGCCACGATCTTTGTCTTCACCTTGCAGGAAGAGGCCGATGGCAGTTGGGCCGGCGCGTGGTCGAGGCCGGAGGCGATCGACAGCAACGGAGTGATCTTCCGTGACATGAGCGGGGAGCAGACCGTGCGCCCGATGGTAACGGCAGAGCGTGACGGGGTGGTGCAGCTGACCTTCGCCGGACCCGAGGGGACGAGGCGCAACGACGTTCTGCAGTTTCGCCTGCTGGAAGAAAACCGCGCAGAGCTCAACTACGTCGGAATTCCCGGCGATCCCTATCCACTAATCCGGGTGAATGGTGACACGCCGCTGGGACCGTTCGACGATATCCGCATCTATGATCGCGATAATGCCGTGATCGAAGCCGAATATGTAGAGCCCGTCGAAGCGGATCCGCTCGAACCGCTTCAGGATATGGCGCTGGCACCGGAAGAAACAGGCGCCGGCGACGATGAAGAAAGCGAAGTGCCGCGCATTACTGCCGATTTTCTCGAGGGGCTGTGAGAGCGGGCGGCGCATGCACTGTCGACATCCAAGGGCGGTCGTCCTGTTCGACATTGCCACAAATACCGAACCGGTAGCGGCATTGACTGAGCACTCTCGCCTCGTTCCAACCCATTGACAAACCGGCAATCGTGACTCGCAAATACGGCCCAAAGGCTGTATCAGGTCAGCGAGAGCGATCATTTCCGCGTCGCTATGGAAAGGCTGATGCACGATGCATCGCGTTGCCAATTTCGATGTTGCCAAACAGTTCAAGAGCGAGCGGATAGGCCTGTTCGTCAAGATCCTGTTCGGTCTCGGCTGCGCGCTTGCCATGGTGGGCCTGCGCGTGGTGGTGGATGTGTGGGTGCCAACCGCCGGTCCTTTCGCCATGGTCTATCCCACGGTGCTGATCGCCACCCTGTTCGCCCATTGGCAGGGCGGGGTCACTGCCTTTCTCGCCAGCTTCCTATGGGCGTGGTATTTCGTCCTCGCTCCGGTGCGCGCCTGGGGTTTCGAAGTGGCAACCGCCCCCTCACGCGTCATCGTCAATGCTGTCGCCGTAATCATTGTACTGGTCCTGGCCGAAGCATTCCGCCGCGCCGTCGCCAGTGCGCTGCAGGAACGCGACCACGAGATCGAGCGGCGCGTGATGTTGCAGCAGGAGCTGGAACACCGCACGAAGAACAATTTTGCCCTCGCTGCCAGCCTGCTGGAAATGCAAAAGCGCCGCGAACAGATGCCCGAAGTCGCCGCCGCGCTGGAACAGGCGATCGCCCGCATCCACTCGTTCTCTTCCGCCTATGCGAACCTGGCCATGACGCAGGGAGAGGGCGCGATGGTGACGATGCAGGATTACCTGGTGGACGTGGTGGACAGGGTCACCCGCGGGGCATTCCTGGAAAACGTGAAGGTGGAAGTCGATGTCGGCAAGGAGAGGGTGACCATGCCCCGCGAAACAGCGGTGGCGATCGGTCTGTTCACGAACGAGGCGCTGACCAATTGCGCCAAGTATGCTTTCCCCGACGGGCGTGAAGGCCAGGTCTCCGTCCGCTTTGATGGCAACGACGGCGACTGGCGTTTGGAAATCGAGGATAACGGCGTAGGTACCTCTCAGGCAGACGACAGTTCTTCCGGTATTGGGGAGCGTCTTTTTGCCGCCTTCGCCCAGCAGGCCCAGGCGGAGTACCAGATCGATGCAAGGCCGGGCGGCCGCTCTTTGCGACTAGCCAGCCAATCGGTCAATTGAACCGGCTCCTTCGGATCGTGGCCGGTTCTACTCCAGTGCAAAGCTTCGCGTGGGCAGCGCCGCGTGGTTCCAAGCCATGAAACTTAGCCGCCGCAACCTCATTGTCGCAGCCATTGGTGTACCGGCGGTAGCAGCTTCGGGATGGAGCCTGCGCGGGCAAGCCGGAATACCCGCAGCCGTCTATGGCGAAGATCTCTTGGCGGGTCGCACCTTCGCAAGGGCGCTCGGCGCGGCTGGACTTCCGACCCTTGCTGTCGCGGGCGATCCGCTGACTGCAGCGCGCGACGTGCTTCGGCAGCGGCCACCCAGGCTTGCGGGCGTCACCACCGATGCCGATGCCCAGGCTTTCGCCAGTGCCGGTGTGGAGCAAGGTTATGAAATGGCATTCCTGCTGCGCGGAAACGACCATGGCTGCTCGGGCTTTACTGACAATCCCGCCTGGAATCCTTCGATCCGAATGGCGGTGGGTGCGGGGAAGGAATGGCTCGGCACCTTTGCAGGTTTTGTGAAAAAGCCGGACGAGCCGCTTCTGGCGGGCGGCACGGGATTTCACAATGGCACTCTCGTATCCGCCTGGCTCCTGCTGCCTTCGCCCGGCACGTCACCGCGCACCGCCTAAACGCCGGGGTGACGCGATGCCCTGGGATCGCTAGTGCCCCGCCGATGTGTTGCGAATTGCTCTTCCGATGAAATACCTCCTCTTCGCCACCGCCGCGGCGCTCTGCAGTGCGCCGGCCCTTGCGCAGGAGGAAAATGCCGGCGATCCGATCATCGTGCTGGGGGAAGGGCTGGAGGATGCCCCGTCCGTACCCGCCTATTCCGTAATCGAGCTGGACCGCCAGCAGATCATTGCGACAGGATCGGGCACCGTGGAGGATGCGCTGGGCTCGGTGGCCGGGTTCCAGCAGTTCCGCCGCTCCGACAGTCGCAGTTCCAACCCAACCGCCCAGGGCGCCACGCTCAGGGCTTTGGGGGGCAACGCCTCGAGCCGCGCGCTCGTGCTGCTCGACGGGGTGCCCATGGTCGATCCGTTCTTCGGCTATGTGCCGTTCAATGCCCTGGCGCCGGAGCGTCTGTCGTCAATCCGTGTGACCCGTGGCGGCGGCTCCGGTCCATTCGGCGCGGGAGCGCTGGCTGGAACGATCGAGCTGACCAGTGCCGACGCCGCGACGCTCGGCCTTGTCAGCGGGCAGGCGCTGCTAAACGATCGTGGCGGTACGCAGTCGTCCCTCACTGTCGCGCCGCAGTGGGACGGCGGCTATGCCGTGGCGAGTGGCCGTTTTGACCGCGGCAAGGGGTTCTTTACCACCCCGCAAGCAGAGCGGGTGCCGGCCACTTCCCGCGCCAGTTACGAAAGCTGGTCCATCAGCGGGCGCGCGGTCCAGCAACTGGGCGATGCGCTGGAAGTGCAGGTGCGCGGTCTTGCGTTCGAGGACAATCGCACCTTGCGTTTCGAGGGTGCGGACAGCATGATCCGGGGCGAAGACCTGTCGCTGCGCGTCGTTTCGCGCGGAGCGTGGCAGGTGGACGCGCTAGCCTATGCCCAGTGGCGAAATTTCTCCAACGTGGTGATTTCCTCCACCCGCTTCGTGCGCGTGCTGGATCAGAAGGATACTCCCGCGAGCGGCTATGGCGGAAAGATCGAGGTGCGTCCTCCGCTCGGCACTAACCATACGCTGCGCCTGGGTGCCGATTATCGTAGTAACGAAGGCGACCTGTTCGAGGATGCCTACTCAGCCTTCAGCGGCAATCTTACCGAGAACCGCTTTGCCGGTGGCAGCAACATGGACTTGGGGTTCTATGCAGAGCATGACTGGCAGTACGGCCCGATCACGCTGACCGGCGGCCTGCGCGCAGACCGCTATTCCATCGAAAACGGTTTTTACCGCGCGGTTGAACCGGACGGAACCGTGGTTACCGATGAAGACTTCGCCGACCGTTCCGACTGGGAAGTGACTTGGCGGGCGGGCGCGCGACTTCAGATCAGCCGCAAGCTGACCTTGCGCGGCGCTGCCTACAGCGGTTTCCGCCTGCCGACGATCAACGAACTTTACCGCCCCTTCGTCGTCTTCCCGGTGGTGACGCAGGCCAATGCCGCGCTCGAACCGGAGCGGCTTGAGGGCTGGGAACTGGGCATGGACATGCAGGCGGCCGACTGGATGCACCTGTCGGCCACGTTCTTTGACAACAGGGTGGAAAATGCCATCGCCAATGTGACGCTGGAGCCGAACCTGCGCCAGCGCCGCAACCTTGATGCCATTGACGCGCAGGGACTGGAACTTGGCACCCGGCTGGCCTTCGGGACTTTCGGCTTGAATGCGACGCTTTCACTGGTCGCTCCGGAAATAGAAGGGACAGGCCCGGCATCCGTGCTGGATGGCAACCTTCCTCCGCAAACGCCGACGTTCGCTGCCAGCGCTACGGCGACGTGGCAGCCAGCGGATGGGGCGCTGTTCGCGGCTACCCTGCGACATGTCGGGCGCCAGTACGAAAGCGATCAGGAAACGGAGCCGTTGCCCGCCGCAACGACGGTTGACCTGTTTGCCCAGCTACCGCTGTTCGGCGCACTTTCCGGCGTGGTGCGCGTGGAAAACCTGCTGGATGAAACGATCGTGACCCGGAACAGCGAAGGTGCTTTAGACCTGGGAGAGCCGCAGACGTTCTGGATCGGCCTGCGCTACGGCTTCTAGCCAGCACGGTGATTGGATACCGGCGGTCGGCCCGCCGGCGGGCTTACGGAATCCGGTTGCCGCGGTGCCGACGTTTCTTCGCACGTCGAAACCACCAGATCGCGATGAGGGTCGCAATCACCACGAGGGCCACAATGCCGAGGCCGGCGAATTCGCGCATTACCGAAATACCTTCTGTGCCCCGGCTTTCCTCCGGGATGCTTCGTCAAGGTAAACCCCGAAGCCAGCCGATGTTTCCGCTAAGCCGCGGAATGCGTTCTAAACTTTTCGCGCGCAGGCAATACACAGGGCGGCTTCGGGCCGGGCTTCCAGCCGCTCTGCCGATATTTCCTCCCCGCATTCAACGCAAATACCATACTCGCCGCTGTCGATCCGGTCGAGCGCGCGCCTGGTCGATGCAATTTCCCTCGTGACGAGACGGGCTTGTGCTTCAAGGCTTTCGTCGTCTTCCATCTGAACCGCACGTTCGCTTGAATCGGGGTCGTGCGGCTCGTCCAGGTCGCGTTCGATGCGGGAGAGGCGGCTTTCGAGTTCCGCAAGCTGGGTTTCGAGACGGGCTTTTCCGGTGTCGGTCATGCGTTTTGCTCCAGTCAAAGGAATGATCTGGGCGAAACCTAGCAGTGATTGGCGCTGACTAAATTGACCGGGAGCAATAGGATTGCCCTGTCCGGCCTCAGGCCTCGACGATACCTTCGCACCCCAGCCACGCGGCGAGGCGGGCGAGTTCCGTTTCCACCTGTTCGGATACCAGTTGCGCGCGCCCCGGCTCCAGCCACAGACGCAGCTCGTCGCCTTCACGGGTAAGCTTGCTCGACATTAGCGAAATGCGCGATCCGGCGCCTAGCCTGCGGCAAAGGCGGAAGGCCAGTCCCCATGCGGTTGCCTCGTGCAAAGCTTCCTCGCTGGCGAGCGCTTCCAGTTCCGGCATAGGGGCCAGCTGCCCGTTCGCGCCGCGCAGAGCCGCTGCAAGCATGGCCCGGCCCTTGTGTGTCAACCCCAGCCAGCGCTTGTCCAGCGCCCAGTCAGTGGAATGTTTCAGCCGCATGTTCGGCTCGAGCCGCCACTGCGCCAGGCTGAGCATGATAGCGGCCAGGCGCAATCGCTCGCTGCCGTTGCCGCGCGAGCGTGCCGCATCCGATGTCCAGGCTGCGATCAGCGTCGCCATTGTCTGCGACGCGCCGCGCGGTTCGGTAAAATGAGAAACGGCGGCCAGCAGCGGATCGAGTTTCTGTGCTCCATCGGCCAAGCCGCTATAAAGCACCCCCTCGCGTAGACCCCACGACGAGAATACAAGCCCCTCGGGTTTAAGCGATTGCAGCAGCGGGCGAAGCATGGCGGCAGCACATGGCAGCCCTTCCGCCCGGGAGGAGGAAATGCCGGGAATCCCCGTTAGCTTCTCCGGATCCATACGCGCTATCTTCCGGGCAGCCTTGTCCGCCTCGGCGACCGAGAGGGTGAACGCCTGGGGATCGGTAAGCGGGTACTTGGCCTTGTGCATCGCAAAGGCTGCCAGTGCCCGCCAGGTGCCACCCACCATGAATAGCGGGCCGGGATGCACTTTTGCCCAGTCCGCCTTTGCGAGTTCCGCCTTGATCGCCTTGTTGAACCCCTTGGTACCGTTCTCGCGAAGGGCGGGCAGGCGCAGTGTGCCCAAGGGCAGGCTCACGCCGTGCGTCGCCTCGCCATTGCCGATGGCCACCAGTTCCAGACTGCCACCGCCAAGGTCTGCCACGACGCCTTCGGCACCGGGAAACGCGCCGATGACCCCGCAGGCGGATATGCGCGCTTCCTCTTCCCCGGAAAGGACTTCGACCTTCAGGCCCAGGGCTTCCACTATTTGCACGAATTGCGGCCCGTTCTTCGCATCGCGCACCGCCGCCGTGGCCACTGTGCGCACGTCGGTTACTTCGATGTCCTTCAGGATCGTCGCAAAGCGGGCAAGGCCGCGCATGGCCAGTGCGATCGCCTCTTCCGGCATCTTCCCCGAACTGGCGAGATCGCGGCCCAGGCGGGCGGTGACTTTTTCGTTCAGCCAGACATCGGGCGCACGCTGCGGGCCCGAATAGACAACCAGGCGGACAGTGTTTGAACCTATATCGATGACAGCGCGCTGCGGCCGGATGGCGTTTTTCGCCCTCTGGCTGGCGAACGTCGCTGTCATACGGCTCCTTTGCGCAGCGACAGTTTCGGCACGCGATCTTCCTTCAGCGCGTCCCCGCGGCCGGAAAGGGAGGGATTGGTCATGAAGTAATCGTGGCAGTTGAAACCGTCTTCCTCAAGCCCCGGCTCGCTTTCGACGCGTTCGTACTCCCCGGTTTCGCCGTCCAGCAGCCAGCTTTGCTCGGTATCCAGCAGGTTGGCGAGCAGCACCTGTTCCAGCACCTGGTCATGAACGGTGTCGTTGATGATCGGCACCATGGCTTCCACCCGGCGGTAGAGGTTACGGTCCATCACGTCGGCGCTGGCGATATAGACCTTGGCCTTGTCGCTCGGCAGCGCATCGCCGTTGCCGAAGGCATAGATCCGCCCGTGCTCCAGGAAACGGCCGATGATCGACTTGACTGTGATGTTGTCGGAAAGACCCGGCACGCCGGGGCGAAGGCCGCAGATGCCACGGCACACGATCACGACCTGCACCCCGGCCTGGCTGGCCTCGTACAGCTTGTCGATGACGGTCTTCTCGGTGATCTGGTTCAGTTTCCACCAGATCGTGGCCGGTTTGCCCTGACGCGCGAAGGCGATTTCGGCGTCGATATTGGCCAGTAAGGTATCGCGCAGATTCAGGGGCGAGATGGCAATGCGCTCAAGCTGGTCGGGCTCGACATAGCCGGTAATGAAATTGAACAGCTTGGCGGCATCGCGGCCCAGCGCGGGGTCGGCGGTGAAATAGCTGAGGTCGGTATAGATCTTGGTGGTGACCGGATGATAATTGCCGGTGCCGAAATGGCAGTAGGTGCGATAGCCGCCTTCCTCCTGCCGTACGACCATGCTGATCTTGGCGTGGGTCTTCCAGTCGATGAAACCGTAGATCACCTGCACGCCGGCGCGCTCCAGTTCGCCTGCCCACTTCAGGTTCTGCTCCTCGTCGAAGCGAGCCTTTAGCTCCACCACGGCAGTAACCGACTTGCCGTTCTCGGCAGCTTCGCACAGTGCGTTGATAACCGAGGATTGCTGGCCGGCGCGGTACAGCGACTGCTTGATCGAGACGACATTGGGATCGTTCGCCGCCTGCCGCAGGAAATCCACCACCACCTCGAAGCTCTCGTAGGGATGGTGGATCACCATGTCCTTTTCGGAGATAGCGGCGAAGACATCGCCGTCATGCTCCATCACACGTTCGGGATAGCGGGGGGAGAAGGGCGGAAACTTCAGGTCGGGCCGGTCTTCCTCCACCACCTCGGCCAGCCTGACGATGCCCAGCATGCCGCCGGTCTTGGTGACGAAGGCCTGCTCCAGCCCCAGCTTGTCGCGTAGCAGCTCTTCCGCTTCGGGATCGAAGCCCTCGTCGATTTCCAGCATGATGACCTGACCGCGGCGGCGGCGCTGGATGGCGCTGCGGAAATAGCGCACGAGGTCTTCGGCTTCCTCTTCAACCTCGATATCGCTGTCCCGCAGCACGCGGAACACCCCGTCACCGGTCACCTCGAACCCGGGAAACAGCAAGTCGGCAAAGCGCACCACCAGCCGTTCGATGGCAACGTAGATCGCCTCGTCACCCGATACCTCGGAAGGAATCCGAACGAAGCGCGGCAGGGCGCTGGGGATCAGCACCATTTCCACCAGCTGGCTGCTGTCCTCGCGCCGGGTCAGGTTGAACAGTGCGCCGATGCCCAGATTGGCGACGAAGGGGAAGGGATGCCCCGGATCGATCGCCTGCGGCGTGATCACCGGCATGATGTGATCGAGAAAATACTGCCGCAGCCATTCGTCCGACCGGGAGTCCAGGCGATCCTCGCCCTTGATGTGGATACCCTGCTCGGCCAGCAGCGGCAGCAGTTCGCTGAGGGCGGCCTGCTGCCCCTCTTCCAGCTGCCGAAACCTTTCCGTGATTGTCGAAAGCTGTTGCTTGGGCGTGCGTGCATCCAGCGACATTTCGGCAACGCCGCTACGCACCTGCCCGGCAAGACCGGCGACGCGGATCATCATGAATTCGTCGAGATTGCTGCCCGATATCGAGAGGAAACGCACCCGCTCCAGCAGCGGATAGGAACTGCGGCGTGCTTCGGCCAGCACGCGTTGGTTGAACGACAGCCACGACATCTCGCGGTTGAAATAGCGTTCCTCGGCCGGAAGCTCTTCGAAGTCCTTGACGGCGGTGCCTTCGGGATGGGGCATATCGGGGGCGGTGCTCATCGATCCTCGGTCATGTCGGAAATGGGCAGGCTAGATCAGCAAATGCCCTTCACGCCCACGTTTCCACCAGATCGCTGGCGCGGGCAATGGCGGCGATGCCGCGCTTGCCGTCCGACCGCTTCAGCTGAACGATCACGTCGATCACGCTGGCGGCATAGGCAATGGTGTCGCTGCGGGTCAGGCCGATGCCGGTCTGCATCACCATCAGCGAAAGCTGTTCCAGCGCGCCGCGCAGGGAATTGGCATGGATGGTGGAAAAACTGCCGGGGTGACCGGTGTTGATCGCGCGCAGGAAGGATACGCTTTCCGCGCCGCGCAGTTCGCCCAGCACGATGCGGTCGGGCCGCAGGCGCAGCGCCGATTGCAGAAGTTCGTTGGCGGTAACCTTGGCCTCTCCCAGTTCGCCCTTCACGGCGACGAGGCCCACGGCGTTTGCGCCGGGGAACTTGAGTTCGGGCGTATCCTCCACCAGCACGACGCGTTCGTCGCGCGGGATTTCGCCCAGCATCGCGTTGAGGAAGGTTGTCTTGCCGGTGCTGGTACCACCCGAAATCAGGATCGTCTTCTTGGCCCTGATCGCGGCACGCAGGAAAGCGATCGGATGGTCTTGCGGATCGGGCATGTCCGCTTCGCTCGGCTGCGACAGCGGCCCGGAATCGTAGGCGTCCAGCGGCAGATCAAGGCGGCGGTGGCGGCGTACGGCCATCGCCCAGTGCTTGCGCGTGGCGGGCGGGCCGCAGAACTGGATGCGCGCGCCGTCCGGGAGGGTCGCACCCAGCAGCGGATGTTCGCGGTTGATACCCTGGTGGCTGATGCGCGCGACCTGTTCGGCTAGGCGCTGGATCAGCTTGTCGTCGATCGCCTCGTTCTCGACACGCTGCATGCCCGGGGTGGCGGCATCCTCCACCCACATCTCTCCTGGCTTATTCACGAGAATTTCGGTTACCGTGTCACGCTCCAGCCAGTCGCGGAAAGGCGCCAGGTAGGCATCGAGATAGACCGAACCACTGGGCACCTGCGGCGCGTCTTCGGGCGGTCCGGCCATGGGCGTGGGCGCATCCCCTCCGCGCTCCGGCTTATCACCCAGATGATGGATTTCCGCCGACACGGTGGCCTCAGTTGACCTGCGGCGCGCGGGTGAAGTCCAGATCGCGCGCGGTGTAGACGCGGATCGGTTCACCCATGCGAACACGAATGGTGGGCGGACGCTGTCCGTCCTGCTGCAAGGCCGTGCTCGCGGCAGATTCCCCGCCGCCGAGGATAACCGACGCGCCACCGCTGGCGACGGTGGTGAGGCCGCCGATGACCGACAGCAGCATGGCGCTGCCGAACCTGCTGAAGAAATGGGTGTTCACATCGCCCTGCAGGCCCGCCGTGCCATCGAAGCTGGTGGCCGGGCTTTGCAGCGACACGGTAACACCATCGGGGCGGATAACGCGTTGCCAGATCACATAGGCGCGCCGCTGGCCCGCCTGCAGGCCGGACTGGTACTGGCCGACGAGACGGCTGGAGCGCGGGATCAGCACGCGGCTGCCATCGTAGCTGCGCACGTCCTGGCTAACCACGGCGCGTACGAACCCCGGCACGTCGGTGTTGATGGCAGTTTCGAGGATTGCCGGGATCATCGTGCCTTGGGTCACCGTGGTGGCCGGATTGACATCCTGCACGGCCACGGCCGGGCCGCCACCCACGCCGCCGATGCGTGCGGCGAATTCACCCGCTGCACCGCCACCCGGGACAACAGCATTGTTGGGCGCGCCGGCCGCAGCGGCCTCCGCAGCAGCGGCGTTGGCGGCAGCGGATGCGGGCGCGGTGCCGCCGTCGAAGACGAGCGTGGGCGAGGAATAGGGGTTGGTTGCCGGTCCCATGGCTGCGTTGCCTTCCGGTACGCGGGCCAGCACGGCGGAGGGAGCGGGATCGGCCTGCGGCAGGACCCCGGCGTTGGCGCTGGGCAGGCCGTCCGTCGGCGTTGCTGCCATGTCCACGGGAGCGGGCGGCGGCGGCGCGGGCTGCGCTGCTTCGGCAGAGGCAGCGGCGTCATCTCCGCGCCCGGCATTCAGGCCCCACAGCGTTGCAGCACCCAGCAGCGCGACAAAGCCGACGCCCGCCAGCAGGCCCAGCGCGTCCTTGTTGCCCTTGCGGTTGGCCACCGCGGGGTAGGAGGTGCGGCTGGCAAGGTCGATGACCTCCGTGGTCTCATCGTCGCGCGGGTCGGCATCGTTGGCATGACCGGCGCTGCGTTCGGGAAGGCGCATGGCAAGTTTCATATCGCTATTCTCCGTGGTGCCGCTCAGGCACCCTGTTCCTGGGCCGTGCCGTCGGCATTCGCCGCACCGACCGGTCCTTCATTCACGAGCATGGCGGCGTTGTCGCCAGACCGCAGGATGATCTCGCTCGGCACCACGTCCAACACGATGGTATCGCCGCGCACGGCGAAATTTACCGGACCTTCCGTACCCTCGTGATCTTTCACCAATATGGCAGGCATCGGCGTGCCGTTTGGCCAGGCGAGGAACGTGGCGGTCCCATCGTCATAAATGCGCTCCGGCAGCAGGGCGCGGTCGCCGCTGGTGGCCCATTCGAAATTCAGCCGCGTGGGGTCGAGCACGGCATAGTCATCGTTCGCCGCAGCCATTTCCATCGCGTTGGGCTGCACGCCCGGATTGGCTGAGGCGACCTGCGTCTCCTCCTCCACCGGCTCCACCTCAATAGGATAGCTGAATGTCAGCACATACAGAGGCGTGCGGATGCCAGGGTTGGAAACCAGATCGAACAGGTATGTGTGGCGGTTGGTCACCACGGTCATGTTGGTGCTTGCGCGCGGAGCCAGCGGCTTCACGAACAAGAGGTTGGCGCGCCGGTTTGGCGTAACCTGCCAGGATTGGCTGTCGCCGATCGCGACGTTCTCGATCACTTCGCCTTCGCCGAACTGTATGGTCGACTGGACGTTCACCTTCCCCTCGATCCGCACGACCTGCGTCGGGTCGTAGAGACGCTCGACGAGGCGCGGGTCCTGCGCAGCGGCGGGAGCGGCCAAAAGGGCGGATGCCAGCAGCATCGCGGCGATGCTTTCACGAAACATTACATTTTCTCCGAGGAACGGATGGGCGCGCTCTTGAAACGGCTGCCGATGCCGCGAGCACGAGATGGGGAGGAACTGCCGCTGCGCCCCTGGTCGGCGCCGCCGCCTGCCTGCACGATCTTCGTCTCGCGCAAGGTGGTGGAGCCCCCGGTGTCGTTCGCGGCAGCGGGAGTGCCGGCCGTCACGCGGATATCGCGTGTGGCGGGCGGTGCGGACTGCGCGGCACGGTCGCGCGCGGTGGTAGTGGTAACGGCGGGGGCGACCGGCGGTGCGGATGCGGCACGGGCGGTGTTGTAACCGCCCTGCTCGTCCACGCCGGCGCTGCGCGAAAGGCCGAAGGCGCTCCACCCGCTTACCATCGTGGTGGTGACCTTCAGCACCATGAACATCAGCGCCAGGTGCACCGCGCCGATCATGAAGAAGGCCATGGCGGGGCGCACGTCGATCTCGCCGGGGGTCGCCATCAGGCTGGCCAGGACAGGGATTGCCAGTTCCAGCATCAGCGAACCGCCCAGCACCGCGAACAGCGGGGCGAGGGCCATCAGGGTGATGCCTTTCAGCCAGCCCACGAACAGGCCCCGCGTGCCATCGAACAGGGCCATGACGATGAAAATGGGGCCGAGACCCATCAGGATGGCGAGCGCGATCTTGCAGGTGGCCAGAACGCCCACGGTGCCCAGCAGCAACATGGTGCCGCCCGACCAGAGCAGGCCCGGCGGGGAGAAGATCGAGGTGTCGTTGGCCATGGCATCGCCGCCCGATGCTTCCATCAGGGAGAGCATGACCACGTCCAGCTTGTCCGCGAAAATGGTGGTGGCCGAACCGTCCGTACCCATCAGCACAGTAGCGATCTGGTCGGGCGCGCCGACGGCCAGGTTCCAGAACACGCTCTGGAACGCGACCCAGCTGGTGGCAAAGGTAATCACCAGCACCAGCGTGACCATGCGGGGCGTAAGGGACGATAGACCCAGCCGCGTACGCCCGGTAATCAGGCCGAAGCCGAGGAAAGCGATCCACAGCGTCAGCAGGATGGTGAGGGTCGGGCCGAAGCTGCCTTCCGCGCTGAACAGGCGGTTGAAGGCGGCCTGCGCCATCTCGCTGGCGGCGCAATCCACGCCGCGCAAGCTGGCGCCGATACCCGCGCCCACGCCCTCCATGGCGCGCATGCATTCGACGCCTGCGCCGGTCGGTGTGCTGGTAACGCTCATTCCGCGGCTTGCCAGCTGAAGCTGTCGTCATCATCCTGCTTCTGGCCCGAACCAGGCCAGGGCCGGTTGGTGAGAGCAGGATACCACTGCGCGGGATCGTCACCCACGGCTTCTCGCAGCAGGTCGAGGCGGCGGACGCTGCTTTCGCGGCCGGAAAGGATCGTCAGCACTTCGGGCGCGCCCGACAGGTCTAGGCGGACCACGACGCTTGCGTCGGGCTGGCGGACAAGGAAACAGCGGCTGTGCGCGGGCAGCGACCGGATCAGCGCAAGCTCGTGCTCGGTCAGGCCAAAACCTTCGCAGTAATCCTCTGCGCGGGCGCGGGCGTTGGGCATGAAAACCATGGTGGCCGTCTGCTCCACCAATGCGGTGGAAATGCGGCTATCCAGCGCGTCGCGGGCGGACTGTGTCGCAAATCCGACAAGAGCATTGCGTTTACGCAGCGTCTTCAGCCAGTCGCGGATGCGGGCAGCGAACACCTCGTCGTCCAGCGCTTTCCAGCCCTCGTCGATCAACACCATCGTGGGGTGGCCGTCCAGCCGTTCGTCGATGCGGTGGAACAGGTACATCATGACCGGCGTGCGCAGCTTGGGATTTTCCAGCAGCGCGGTCATGTCGAAGCCCATGACGCGGGTGGAGAGATCGAGCTTGTCGTCGGCATTGTCGAACAGCCAGCCGTTCTCGCCATCCTCGATCCATGCGGACAGGCGATCTGCGAGGTCGCCCGGCTGCGGGCGGCGCGCGCCCGAGACCAGTTCCTTGAAATAGCGAAGGCGGCGCAGCGAGGGATCGTTGGAATAGGCCGCATCGACGGCGGAGGCGATGGTGGCGCTTTCTTCAGGCCCTTCTGCCTTCAGCAGCACCGAAAGCCAGTCGCGCAGAAAGCCGCGATTGGCAGGCGTATCGGGCAAGGCGAGCGGGTTGAAGCCGGTCGGCTCACCTGAACGAATGCGGTCGTAGCTGCCGCCGATACCGCGAATGAACAGCTCCGCGCCGCGATCCTTGTCGAACAGGATGGTGCGCGGATTGAACTTCTGCGCCTGTGCGGCGAGGAAATTCATGACCACGGTCTTGCCCGAACCCGAAGGCCCGATGACCGAGAAGTTGCCCAGATCGCCATTGTGGAAGTTGAAGAAGAACGGGGTGGAGCTGGTGGTCTGCAGAAGCGTCACCGCTTCGCCCCAGTGGTTACCATCGGCCTGGCCCAAGGCGAAACCGTGCAAGCTGCCGAAGCTCGCCATGTTGGCAGTGGAGATCATCGCACGGCGCACGAGGTACTGCTCGTTACCGGGGAACTGGCCCCAGAAGGCGGGCTCCAGATTGGTATCCTCGCGCACAGCGATTGCGCCGGTATCGGCCAGGCTGGCGGCAACGGATGCGGTCGCATCGTCCAGCCGTTCCAGGTTGCGTTCGCGCACCAGCACGGTGAGGTGGTGGTCGCCAAAGGCCACGGAGCCTGCGCCAAGTTCGTCACGCGCGGCCATCATCTCGGCGCGCTCGCTCTGCGCTTCCTCGTCCGCGCTTTTCAGGCGGCGGATGGCGAGGTCGATCTTCTCGCGCGCGGTCTGCCGTTCTTCGGGCGCGAAGCTCTCGGTCACCACCATTTCGCAGGGAAGGCGCAGGATACCATCGAGCAGCCCCGGGCTGGTGGCGTCGGGATAGTCCTTCAGGCTCAGGATCGAGGCGAAGTCCGCCCCGCCACTGCCCCGCAGTTCCATTGCGTCCAGGCCGAAACTGGCACGGCGGTAGGGCAGCATGCGACCGATGTCTGTATCGATGTCGGGGCGGCGCACCGGGCGCATCTCGCCGTTGTAGAGGGCGGAGAGCAATTCCAGCACTTCGTTGTTGGTATTGCCAGACGGGCCGACGTAGTCGCCAAGCGGCTGCGCGCCGTAGTCGCCCAGGCTGGCGGACAGCGCCTGCAATGCGCCGCGCAAGGATCGCAGGTCCTTGGGATCGACCGGCTCTTCCTCGTTACGGCGCTTGAAGATCTTGCCCGCCTTCTCTGCCAGGCCCGCCTTGCCCCGTGCCGGGCGGCGCACCAGCGAGATGAACTGGTCGTTCACGAACAGCGATCCGCTCGACAGCTTTTCGCGCCACCGAGCATCGATATGGGCAGACAGCGGATCCTCGAAAGCGGCGTCGAGTTCCACGCTTACCCGGCGGCGGATGACGTGGTGGTAAAGCACGAAGCGCGCATCGAGGTTGGAGCGCAGCATCACCTCGCGCGTTTGCGCGTGGGCGTTCAGCGCATCGGTATCTTCTGTCTCGAACAGCAGGCCGGGCACCTGCATGGCAGCCATCAGCGAGCCGTCGCGCAACTGCACGACGTTTTCATCGACCAGCCGCGCATAGGGCAGGCGTTCGCCGGCCTGCGCTTCCTTCGCGCTCCACGCTGCGGCGCCCATTCGGAATTTGGGCCACTTGAGCCCCTTGGTCTTCATGGTCTCACTCCATGCCGCCCGCTACCGGGCGGCGGTTCGGGAGCCGCGATCTAGGCGGCGTAACTGTTGCAGCCCCAGCGGCTGTAATTGCGGACCCGCGGACACTTGCTGACTTTCGTCAGCCACAGGTCGAAAATGCGCGGTTCGCGAAGGCAGGCGAAATAGCCGATCACGTGCATGATGATGGGGATCGGCAGGATCCACAGGCTTTTCAGAATCAGGAAAGCCTCTGTCGTCACCAGCGCGTTGATGATGAAGTAGTTGAACGTCACGCCCGCAAACATCTGCGGCCGCGTAAGCGCGCGATGAACGGGGTGGCGGACAAGCTGCATCGTTCGCGCTCCCTTACCCTGCCGCGCCCTGAATGCCGGCCACGATGGAGGCGGCACCGAAGATGATGAAGCAGCCCAGGATCACGGTAGCGCCGAAACGCCAGTTCATCCGGCCCGTCAGCATCATGAAGCCCACGGCTGCCACGGCCATCACGGCAACGGCCGTCGCCACGCTGCCCAGCAGGGTGTTCTGCATCCAGCCGAGCGCGTTGTTGATCGGACCGGACCCGGCGGGATCCTGCGCATAGGCGGCAGATGGCGCGAGAAGCACCGCGATAGCAGCGGCGAGGCGGTAGAAAGCGTGCATTGTCAGTCGGAACTCCGGGAATGGTCGGCAAGGCGGCCCATGATCGAGGATACATAGACCTGTGTTTCACGAATACGCGGAATACCCCCTGAACGGATCACGCGTCCGGGGCCGGCGTTGTAGGCGGCAAGAGCCTTTTCAAGGTCGCCATCGAACCGGTCGAGCTGCTCACGCAGGTAGCGTGCGCCGCCCTCCAGGTTGGCGAGCGGATTGTCGGGATCGACGCCCAGGTCGCGCGCGGTACCCGGCATGAGTTGGGCAAGGCCGCGTGCGCCCGCCGGCGATACTGCATCGGCGCGCCAGCGGCTCTCCTGCCACACCACCGCTTCCAGCAGGGCGGGAGAAAGATCGAAACGTTCCGCCAGACGCGCGATGTGCGCGGCGTAGGCTTCCGGTACGGCGGCGGAATGTTCCAGCGCGTTGGCAACCGCGCTGTCGGGAACGAGGGACGTCGCTTCCAGCGGAACCTCCGCCAGCGGCATGGCCGAAGTGGTGGCATTCATGTCCACGCTGGCTGGCGCATTGACCAGCGGTCCGGCGATCCATGCAACCTCTCCCTCGGGCGAGATTTCCAGCACATCTGCCTGCGCGGGCAGGGCGCACAGCGCGGAAGCCGCCAGCGCGAGCGTGGATGTGCAGGTACGCAGAATCATTCGGAGCCTCCAGAGCCGCCCAATGCTTACAACAAATGACAACGGCATGACAGTGCGGCCGGTGCGCGGGTGCTTATAGTGCCATAGAAAAAGCCCGGAAAGCCATTGCCTTCCGGGCCTTTTTTAATGCTGGCCCGGCATCATTGCCGGTTCAGCACTATATTACAGGGTCTGTCGCGCCGATTAATCGGCTGCGGTTTCCAGGGACAGCAGGGCGAGGCGAGCAGCGTGACGCGAATCGATCCACTCCCCACTGGCCAGTTCCAGTTCGTAACGGTCGTCGCTCGCGATGGCATCGCGATAGGCCTGCTCGGCAAGCTGATAATCACCCACGGCGGCGTAGGCAGCGCCTAGGTTGATAAGCAGGGCCGGATCGCCGGGGTTCTCGGCACGCGCTTCTTCCAGGCGGACGATGGCCTCGCGCGCTTCGCCGGAAGCGATGGTCTCGTACGCGACATCGCGGGTTTCGATGTCGGGCTGGGTGGTCGCGGCGGACGGGCCTGCCTGGGCAATCAGCAGGAAGGCGAGGGTGGCGGATGCAAACATGATGGTTCTCCCAATCTCTTGAGGATCATTGTGCGACCATCATCCGTGAACTGCAACAAAAGCGTCACATTGTCACAAAACTGCAATAACAGGCTTTGTGGAAAGATTTTTGCCGTTGAGAAACAACATTTTGCGGCGATTATGACAAACCGTAACACGAAACCGTAACACGGTCGCCAAAGTGTCACTTGGCAGGCCTAGCCGTCCTCTCGCGACATCGCATTCGCTCTTTTTTCGATTCTCGGTTTTTTGAGGGGACCGTACGCTGTGACTATTCTTTCTCGCTCTTTGATCCTTGGTTGCTCCGCGCTGGCCCTGTCCGCCTGCGGCGCCGAGGAGATTGCTTCGCCCGGCACCGGTGGCAATGTCATCATCAACAACCCGCCTGCGACACCTACCCCTTCGCCCACGCCGACATCCGCCCCGCGGATCACCCCGGCCGCGGGCTGTCCGACGATCAGCGACCCGCAGGGCCTGACCGACGAAGGCACGATTTCCAACAGCGCCGGCGACGAATGGCGCGTCTGCGCCACGCCGGAGCGTTTCGACGTTTCGTCGACGCTGCGCCAGATCGACGGCTTGCTCTATCGTCTGCCCGGCCAGGTCAACGTGGGCACCGACGGCGGCCCGGCTCCCGACGCCAGCGACGGGGCATCCGACACCGATGTCGAGCTGACCATCGAGCCCGGCGTCATCATCTACGCTTCCGGATCCTCTTTCCTGAATGTGACCCGCGGCAATTCGATCGATGCCAACGGCACCGCCGACCGTCCGATCATCTTCACCAGCCGTGATAACGTGGTCGGCCTCAACAACGCCAACTCGTCGGGCCAGTGGGGCGGCGTCGTCCTTTCCGGCCGCGCTCCGGTAACGGATTGCTTCGAACCGGCGGCAGCGCCGGGTTCGGTGGATTGCGAACGCCAGGTCGAAGGTGCTGCGGCTCCCAGCTTCTTCGGCGGCGCGACCCCGAACGACAGCTCGGGTTCGATGAGCTACGTGCAGATCCGCTATTCGGGCTTCGTGCTCTCGGGCGACAACGAATTGCAGTCGCTCACCACTGGCGGCATCGGCTCGGGCACCGAGCTCAGCCATATCCAGTCGGTCAATTCCTCGGATGACGGCGTCGAGTTCTTCGGCGGCATCGTGAACATCAAGAACCTGATCGTGGCGGGGGCGGAAGACGACTCGCTCGATACCGACACCGGCGTGAAGGCGAACATGCAGTTCGTCATCGCCGCCCAGCGCCAGGGCATCGGTGACACGATCATCGAAGCCGACTCGAGCAATGGCCTGGAAGACCAGACCCCGCGCCAGAACACCACGATCAGCAACTTCACCTTCATCCAGCGCCGTGCCGGTGACCAGGTGGTGCGTATCCGTGGCGGTGCCGACTACGGCCTTTACAACGGCGTGATCTTCGACGCTTCGACTTCCACCCCGTGCATCCGCATCGACGACGAGGAAACCATCCGCGCCGCCAATGCCGGCCTCGACGATGTGGGCACCGTGCGGTTCAACTCGGTGGCGCTGGATTGCACCACCAACTTCCGCAACGGCAGCAACGGCGGCGCCAGTGCCACCCAGGCCGAAGCCATCTTCGATGCAGGCACGGGTAACAACAAGGACTACACGCACACTATCGTGAACGGCTACCTGAACGGTAACAGCGAAGAGAACTACACGCCGATCTTCGATATCGTCGCGCTGTCCAGCTTCTTCGAAACCGTCGATTTCATCGGTGCCGTATCTCCGAGCGACGACTGGACCCAGGGCTGGACCTGCGATTCGGCAGCAGTCAGCTTCGGCAACAACACCGGCCAGTGCACCGAAATTCCGGTCCTGTGATGCTATTGGGAAGGGGGAGCATGTCCGGCCACGCCGGGCGCGCTTCCCCTTCCTGCCTCTATTTCAATTTTCGACTCAAAGGGGAGTCACGATAATGACCACTGGCAAGCGGCTGGCGGGGCTGCTCTTGCTCACCACCGCGCTCTCTTTCCCGGGCGCGGCTTTTGCTCAGGATTCAGGCGGCAGCGCTCTGTCGCCCACGCAGGAAGACGTGGAGCGCGACGAGCTTCTGGACCAGGATCCTGACGGGCAGGAGGATGATTTCCAGGACA
This sequence comes from Aurantiacibacter zhengii, assembly GCF_003584125.1. GTDB lineage: Bacteria > Pseudomonadota > Alphaproteobacteria > Sphingomonadales > Sphingomonadaceae > Alteraurantiacibacter > Alteraurantiacibacter zhengii. The sequence goes on along the minus strand of NZ_QXFL01000004.1, from coordinate 421,252 downwards.
CCGACGTGTCGATCCCGGGCGGGTCGATCATCGTGACCGGGCGCATCAACCGTAACCCGGAACGCAATTCCACGCAGGTGGTCAACGTGCTCTCGACGGAGCAGATCGCGCGCACCGGCGAAGGCGACATCGCTGGCGCGCTGGGCCGCGTTACCGGTCTGTCGGTACAGGGTCAGGGCTTCGTCTACGTGCGCGGTCTTGGCGACCGCTACTCGCTGGCGCTGCTGAACGGCCTGCCGCTGCCTTCGCCGCAGCCGCTGAGCCGCGTGGTGCCGCTGGATATCTTCCCCACCAATGTGGTCGCCTCCAGTCTGGTGCAGAAGACCTATTCGGCCAACTTCCCCGGTGAATTCGGCGGTGGCGTGATCAACCTCACGACCCGCGCCGTGCCCGAGGAAAGCTTCCTCGAAATCAGCGCGGGGATCAGCGGCAACACCGAGACCACCTACCAGCGTGGCCTCTCCTACTACGGCTCCGACTATGACTGGTTCGGCTTCGACGATGGCACCCGCGACGTGCCGCCCGCGTTGCAGACCTTCTTCGACAGCGGCATCCGGATGAGCGACGTGCCGCTCGACCCGGAGCAGAACGTCAACGACGCGCCTTTCACGCAACTTGATATCGCCAAGCAGCTGGGCAACCCCAACCTGATCCTGGTGCAGCAGATCGGCGACGTGCAGCCCAACTGGTCCGCCGGGATCACGGCCGGTACCTCGCTCGACGTGTTTGGCGACGGCCTGCTGGGTATCGTCGCGACCGCATCTGTCAGCAACAAGTGGCGCACGCGCGATATCACCTCGCAGTCGATCCTCGCCGACTTCACACTCGACAGCGATTTCCGCGACGTGGTGACCGACAACTCCGTGCTGGTGAACGCGCTGCTGGGCTTCGGCCTCGAAGTGGGCGACCACCAGTTCCGCTGGACCAACCTGTTCATCCGCGACACCTCCAAGCTGGCCCGCCTTTCCACTGGCGAGGATTTCCAGGACGACGATTCCATCGTCCAGCAACAGACTGCATGGTTCGAACGCCAGCTGATCGACACGCAGCTGGTGGCGGAACTGGAATTTGGCGATCTCGGCGTAGACCTGCGCGGCGGCTATGCCCGCACCGACCGCGAGGCGCCGTATGAATATACCTTCACCTATGTACGCGACAACGCCAACGGCCCGCTGAGCGACCAGTTCATCAACGTGCTGGACCGCCAGACCGGCGATGCTTCCGTGGTCTTTTCCGACCTGCAGGAAGAACTGTGGGCGGGCGGCGTCGATCTCAGCTATCCGGTGTTCGACAGCTTCGCGCTGACCGTGGGCTATGCCTACAGCGACACCGAGCGTTTCTCCGAACGGCGCGAGTTCCTGTTCAACGCGCCCACCAGCTTCCCCGATGGCGTGGGCTCGCTGCGTCCGGACCTGTTGCTGGGCGATGCGATCATCGACTTCTTCGATATCGGACTGATCGAATCCACCCAGTCGGACCCGGCCTTTACCTCTGCACTCACGGTGCATGCAGGCTATGGCAAGGTGAACTGGGAGCCGGTGCTGGGCGTGATGCTCGATGTCGGCGTCCGTTACGAGGATGCCGAGCAGACGGTTGACCCGGTGGAGGTGTTCACCACCCCGCTCAACTCGGCGAGTTCCACGGCGCTCAACAACACTTACTGGCTGCCTGCGGCCACCGTGACCGTGGAGCCGATCGAGAACCTGCAACTGCGCGCCAACGCCTCCAAGACGCTGGCCCGCCCGCAGTTCCGCGAGTTGATCTTCCAGACCTATTACGATCCGGAAACCAACCGCCAGTTCAACGGCAACCCCTTCCTGGTGGACAGCCGTCTCACCAACTTCGAAGTGCGCGGCGAATATTATTTCGGCGGCGGCGACAAGGTTTCGGTGGCAGGTTTTTACAAGGATATCGAGAACCCGATCGAGGCCTTCTCGAGCTTCTCCGACAATGCCCAGCTCACCAGCTTCGCCAACGCGCCCAGCGCCACGCTGTGGGGTGTCGAGGCCGATACGCAGTACACCTTCGATCTCTACAACCTGGGTGGCTTCTTCGAGACAAAGCAGTTGCTGCTGCTGGCGAACTACACCTACACCAACTCGGAAATCTCGGTGCAGCAGGGTGACATCACCCGCCTGTTCCCCGGCGGCGACACGGCGGCCAGCAACCTGTTTGTGGATGGCGTTCCGCTGACCGGTCAGTCCGATCATCTGGTCAACTTCCAGATGAGTTTCGAGGATACCGAGAGCTTGCAGCAGTTCACCGTGCTGATGAACTATGCAAGCCAGCGCGTGACCAGCCGCGGTACATCGGGCCTGCCCGATATCGTGGAAGATCCCGGCCTGACGGTGGACCTCGTGGCGCGGCAGGGTTTCGACCTGATGGGCAACGACATGGAAGTGAAGCTGGAAGCCCGCAACATCTTCAATCGCCGGAACGAGGAATTCCAGACCGACGGCGTGAACCGCGCGGAGATCAACACCTACGATCGCGGAACGACCCTGGCAGCTTCGGTTTCGCTGACTTTCTAGCCCGCAGGCGAACCGACCGAGAAACGGCCTCTCGTCCAGCGCGAGGGGCCGTTTTTTATGATCGCTGTCCGGAAAAGTGGCTGATCAGATAAGGTCGAGCACGTAACCGCGCCCGTGCACGGTGCGCAGCAGGTGATCCGCACCGGCATTGCGCAGCCCCTGGCGAAGGCGCTTGATCCACACGTCGACCGTGCGGAGGTAATCGGGGTCTCCCTCCTTGCCCAGCGCCTCAATCAGTTCCTGCCGGGTCAGCACGCGGTTGGGATTTTCCGCCATGAACCGCAGCACGCGAAATTCGTTGGGGCGAAGGGCGATCTGGGCATCGCGCCAGCGCGCCTGCTCGCCCGCCACGTTGATCTGCAGATCGCCGATTTCGAGCAGTTGCAGCTTGCTGGCAGAATGGCGCAGCGCGAACAGGGCCAGCACCCGGTCTAACATTGCCTGCCGGTCCAGCGGGCCCACGGCATAATCGTCGGCGCCGGCTTTCAGGGCGCGGCGACGATCCTCGGCATCGTCTTCTTCCAGCACCATCGTGACGTGCGCGTCCTGCGTGCGCGGATCGGCCCGCAGGCGGCGAACCATCTCGAGGCCGGAAAGCGTATCCATCACCCAGTCGACAAAAACCCAGGCCCGCCCGTCAACCAGCGCGGGCGGCCCATCGGGCTGCAGCAGGCGGAAGACGAACGTCGCCTCGCCGTGCGCGAATTCCGCAAAGCGCGATGCCTCTTGGCTGGTAGTCAGTATGCTGATGCGGTCCATATGCCCCGGCCCGGTGAATGTCGGACCGGTAACTGCCAAGGCTGCATGACCGATCTATGACATCGGCGCGGCTATTTCGCAGCAGTTACGATATTGGCGGTGCGGGGCAGTATTTGGCGATATATTCCGCGTGCGGGGGCATGTGCTGGACGAAGTAGCGGATCGATTTCTCGATCTCGTCCAGTTCGCTCTTCGTCTTGCCGCGTTCCAGCGTGTTCGTCATGGCGATGTTGCCCTGCATCGGAATGCCCTGGCCCATCATCACCGCGGCCCAGCTGGTCTCCGTGAACAGCTCGTCCTCCTCACGGAAGATCTGGCCGCTGGTCCGGAACAGCTCCACCTTCTCGCTCAGGCTGTCCGGCACGCTCATCGTGCGGCAGTAGTTCCAGAACTCGGTGTCGTCACGTTTGGTGGCGTTGTAGTGCAGGATCAGGAAGTCGCGGATGCGGGCGTATTCCTTGCCGGTCAGCCGGTTGAAGGTGTTGCGCGTCGCCTCGGTGATCCCGTCCAGGCTGAGCATGGCGATCAGCTTGTTGATGCCGGTGTTTATCAGGTGGATTGAGGTGGACTCCAGCGGCTCCATGAAGCCCGCCGAGAGGCCCAGCGCCACCACGTTCCTGTTCCAGAACTTCTTGCGCCTGCCGGTGACGAAACGCAGGTGGTTGGGGTCTGCGGTGGGTTTGCCGGCAAGGTTGTTCACGAGGATGTCGGTCGCCTCGTCGGCAGACATGAAGGCATCGCAATAGACGTGGCCGTTGCCGTTGCGGTGCTGCAGCGGCACCTGCCACTGCCAGCCCGCGTCGTGCGCGATGGCACGGGTGAAGGGCGGCGGCGGCGAACCGTCATCGCGGTTGCAGGGCAGGGCGACGGCGCGGTTGCACGGCAGCCAGTGGGTCCAGTCCTCGTAACCTGTTTCCAGCGTCTGCTCGATCAGCAGGCCGCGAAAACCGGAGCAGTCGATGAACAGGTCGCCCTCGATCACCGAGCCGTCTTCCAGAGTGATGGAGGTAACGTCGCCGCTCTCCCCGTCGAGCGAGACGTCGCAGACCTTTCCCTCCTTGCGCACCACGCCGCGTGCCTCGGCATAGCGGCGCAGGAATTTCGCATACTGCCCGGCATCGAGATGAAAGGCGTAGTTGACCGGCGGCAGGTCGTCGCGCTGGGTGTCTTCCGAACGCATGAAGCGCCCGAAATAGGCGGCCATGGTTTCCACGTTGAACGCCTGGATCGGGCGGTTGTCGCCCAGCTTCTTCATATGGTGCCACACCTGGTGGAAGGAGAGGCCGCCGATGGTGTAGCCGTAATTGCCGAAGGGATGGATGTACCTGTCGTCCTTCGCGCCCCAGTTCTCGAACTGGATGCCCAGCTTGAAGGTGCCCTGCACGTTGCTGAGCATCTCGCGGTCGCTGATTTCCAGCGCCTGATTGAAGTCGCGGAACGGCGGGATCGTCGCCTCGCCCACGCCGACTGTGCCGATGGCTTCGGATTCGACCAGCGTGACCGACAGTTCCCTGTCGCCTTGTAACATGCGCGATAGCGGCGCAGCGGCCATCCAACCGGCGGTGCCGCCGCCGACAATCACAATCTTCTCTATCGCCATAGCTCTCTCGCCAATCCCGTTGCGCCCGCTCTAGCGCTGTTCCCCCGCCTTCGCAAAACCCGTCCAAAAGGCCGTGATGCCTTGGGCCGAGAAGGGAGTAATGCAAAAATGTTACACCACGGGTCGACAAATGGGAACGTTCATTTTTTGCTATTGTGAACGCTCACAATCTTGGTATGCCAATGGTGCAGCGCCAGTCCGGCGCCTTGGACTTTGTGCGATATCGCCGCGAAAACAGCGGTGAATCAGAGGGGAGAGCAGTCAGTGTCAGCTCGAATCGATAGTGGAAATGTAGCCTTCGGTCGCCGCGCCCGCGCGCTGGCCGGTGTATCCGGTCTCGCCTTGTGCATGCTGGCCAGCAATGCTGCCCTTGCGCAGGACACCGTTGAACAGGAGATGGAGCAGGAAGCGGGCGAAGCAGTGCCCGATCCCGACAACGTTATCGTCGTCAGCGGCTTCCGCGCCTCTTTGCAGACTGCGCAGGATTTCAAGGAAAACGCCGACACCGTTGTCGACGTGATCACCGCCGAAGATGTCGGCGCGCTTCCCGACCGCTCCGTTACCGAAGCGCTGCAGCGCGTTCCCGGCGTCAACATCGGTCGTTTCGAGAAGACCTCCGACCCCGACCGTTTCTCGGTCGAGGGAACCGGCGTCATCATCCGCGGCCTGCCCTATGTCCGTTCCGAACTGAACGGTCGTGACATCTTCTCCGCCACTGGTGGCCGCAGCCTCAGTTTCGAGGACGTTTCGCCCGAGCTGGTTGGCCGCGTCGAAGTCTACAAGAACACCACCGCCGACATGATCGAAGGCCAGATCGCGGGTCTCGTGAACCTCGTGACGCGCAAGCCGCTCGACAATCCGGGCTTGAACCTGGCCGGCTCGATCGAGGCGAACTACGGTGACCTTCGCGAGGAATGGTCCCCGACCTTCAACATCCTGGGTTCGAACACGTTCGACACTGCCATCGGCACTTTCGGCCTGCAGCTGTCCTATTCCCATTCCGAACTGAAGAGCCGTACCGACGCCTCGCAGGTCGCCGACCCGTGCTACCGTAATCCCGATCTGTCGGGCGGCTGCCTGCGCGTGTTCGACGTGAACTCGGGCGGTTTCGGCGACGTGCAGAACTACGACGAGAGCAACTTCCCGCCCGCAGGCTCGGTTATCATCCCGCAGTACGCCGGGGTGCGCACCACCGATCTGGACCGTGACCGCGAGGCCATTTCGGGGGTCGCCCAGTACGAAAGCGTCGATGGCCGCTTCCTGGTGACTGCCGAATACCTGCGGTCCGAAGCAAAGTTCTTCACTGAAGAATATGCCCTTCTCGGTCGTATGGACGACGGCATCGCCTCGCCTGAGGCACGTCCCGGCACAAGCTTTACCTACGACGAGAACGGCCTTTTCCAGACCGGAATTCTCACCGACAACGTCGGCGATCCGTATGCCACGCCGTTCGGCCGAGGTGGCATCCCCGTGGATTCGCTGCGCTTCCTGCGTGACACCGAAACGGTAACTGAAGACTACTCCATCGACGTGTTCATCGAGGCGACCGATCGCCTGCGCTTCAATTTCGAAGGCCAGGTCGTCCAGTCCGATCTTTCGCGTGATTCCGTGTTTGGCGCATTGAGCACTTGGGCCGATATCGACCTTGACCTCACCGGCGAAACCCCGAACGTCCAGTTCCTCGCGCCGGTGGGCTCGCCGGACGATTATTTCTCCAGCGGCTTCTACACCTACTACTGGTTCGGCCTCGACAGCCGTGAGAAGAACGATGGCGAGATGTACACTCTGGCCGGCGATGTCGAATATGACGTCAGCGACGGGTTCTTCCGCAAGGCCGCATTTGGTGCACGCTGGGCCGACCGCGAGCGCACCACGCGCAACACCAACTTCAGCACCTGGGGCAACCTGTCCGCACCGTGGACTGGCCGTGGCGGTTGCGGTCCGGGTGGTGGCGGACCGGGCTGCCAGCCGGGCGCTCCGGGCACGCTCGTGTACGACTGGGGCGCGCCGGGTTTTACCCCGGGCCGTTTCTATACCGGACTGCCCGATCAGGAATTCGCCATCGCGGGCGGCGCCTACACGGACGAGTTCCCGGAATACTCCAACCTGCGTGACCCGTTTGGCAATGGCTTCCAGCGCGGTGAGGCGGCAACGCCTATCCCCAATGGACAAGCATATTTTTACGGCGGCGACGATTTCCTCGCCGATTACCTCACGGGTGACGTGCAGGAGCAGTGGGACGAGATCGCCACCTTCTCGCAGTCGCCGGAGCGGTTTAACCTGGGCGTGGCGGATCGTCAGTACACCAACCCCGTCAGCGGCGAAATCATCGCCTGCGATCCCTTCTGCCCGCCGGAAATCTCCAGCGTCGCCGAAGTGACCAAGGCAGCCTACGCCCGCCTCGATTTCGGCCACGATTTCGACGGCGGCTGGTCGCTGGGCGGCAACATCGGCGTTCGCTACGTCGAGACAAAGGTCAGCTCCGATGCGCTGGTCGGCTTCCCGCAGGCCAACCAGTTCGACGATCCCTCGATCGGCGGCAACGGCGATGGCGTGGTGCAGGTGGAAGAGATCCAGGCCCTGTGTCAGACCCCGGTCCCGGCGGGTCAGGAGCGTCTCTATTGTAATCTGACCGGCGCGCGCCTGGCGGAATTCGCCTCGCTGTTCACCGGTGAAGCCATTCCCGACGACCGTGACATCACTTTCGATCACTGGCTGCCTTCGTTTAACGTGCGGCTGGATAGCGGCACGGGCTGGGTGATCCGTGCGGCGGTATCGAAGGGTATCTCGCGTCCCGACCTGCAGCTCTTCAACGCCGGCGGCGTGCTGGGCTTCAGCGGCCGCGTTGAATCGGGTCCGCTGCTCAGCATCTCGACCGGCAACCGTAACCTGCTGCCGGTGGAATCGTGGAACTACGACCTCTCCGCCGAATGGTACTTCGACGACGTGGGCTCGCTGACCGTTGCCGGTTTCGTGAAGGACATCACCGGGATCGTCAGCCGCGGTACCGGCGTGGTGAACTACACCTCGCCCAGCGGCATTTCGCAGGACGTGATCATCGAAGGTCCGGCCAACGATATCAGCGGCACGCTCTACGGCGTCGAAATCGCCCACCAGCAGACCTACGACTTCCTGCCGGGCCTGCTCGGCGGCCTGGGAAGCCAGTTGACCTACACCTATGTGAACGGTGACGACTTCCCGAACCCGCTGATTTCCGGCATCGGTTCGCCTTCGGTGGCAGGCGCAGGCGCGCCGCTGAACGGCAGCCCGTTCGTGGGTGGCCAGCCGCTGCAGGGTATCTCGGAGCACACCCTCAACGCCACGCTGTTCTACGAGCGTGGGCCGCTGGCCCTGCGCACGGCGTACAACTGGCGGTCCGAGTTCCTGATCACGCCGCGCGACGACATCTTCCCGTTCTCGCCGATCTGGCAGGAAGCCACGGGCCAACTGGATGCGTCGATCTTCTACGAGCTCACCGACTCCATCAAGATCGGTGTGCAGGGCGTGAACCTGCTCGATGAAGTAACCCAGACCTCCCAGGTGATCGATTACGACGGCACGCGGGTTACCCGCTCTGCCTTCCGTAACGACCGCCGCTTTACCTTCCTCGTCCGTTTCGACTTCTGAAGTCGGAGCTCCTCCGGATGAGATGACCAGATGGGCTCCTGCGTGCTCTTGCGCAGGGGCCCATTTTTTCTACCTCTCGCGGCGGGTGGGCAAGCTGTAGCCGTAGAGACTTAGAGCAAGGAAAAGCCGATGCACCCAACCGCCTATCCCATGCGCGCCATCGCCGCGTGCACCCTCGCCATCGCTGCCTTGTCGGCGTGCGGGTCGGAGAGCACATCCACCGCACTTCCGCCCCCACCGCCGGCGCCTCCTGCGGTGCAGCAGGGCAGCTGGCAACCGGCATGGTCGGACGAATTCGACGCAGCGACGCTGGATACGGCGCGATGGAACGCGCTGGAGGATTGCTGGGGTGGCGGCAACGAAGAGCGCCAGTGCTACACCGCGCGGCCCGAAAACATCGGCATCGAGAACGGCCTGCTGGTAATTACCGCGCGCGAGGAAGATTTTACCGGACCCGCGTGGCCCGCCAGTTTCGGCCCGGCGGGTGTCGACACCAGCGAACGGGCGACCAAGCCCTTCACCTCCGGCAAGCTCACCACGCAAGGGATTGCCAGCTGGACCTATGGCCGGTTCGAAATGCGTGCGCGCCTTCCGCAGGGGCAGGGCGTGTGGCCGGCCTTCTGGATGCTGCCCGAAGACAGCGCCTATGGCTCGTGGGCGGCATCGGGTGAGATCGACATCCTCGAAGCCGTGAACCTCGGCGTCGAATGCGGGACCTGCGAGCCGGGCGGCGAGAACTCAATCCTCGGCACGCTGCATTTCGGCGGCCAGTGGCCGGACAACAAGTATCACAGCACAGAGGTTTCGATGCCGCAGGTGCTGGACGATGAATTCCATACCTACGGGGTGATCTGGGAACAGGGCCGATTCACATGGACGTTCGACGGCCAGGCCTTCGCCACGGCACAGGCAAGCGACTGGTTTACCACCGCCACCAGCGATCCCAATGCCCCATTCGACAGGCCGTTCCACCTCATCATGAACCTCGCAATCGGTGGCCGCTTGCCCGAAGATAGGGCGTTGGGCGGGGTTGCCAGCGAAGGTTTCCCCAAGCGGATGGAGATAGACTGGGTGCGTGTCTGGAAATGCGATGCCGATGCCGCTACCGGACAAGGCTGTAGCGGGAACTGACGACAAATGGCACGCCGCCGACAATCCGTAACTATCAAGCATGTAGCCGCCGATGCGGGCGTGTCGCTGCAGACGGTCAGCCGCGTCATCAACAAGGAAGCCAATGTCCGCCCCGAGATGAAGAAGCGGGTGCAGGCGTCCATCGACAAGCTTGGCTACGTCCCCTCCATCGCCGCGCAACGGATGAGTGGATCGCGATCCTATCTGATCCTCGCTCTCAACGACCGCGATCGCACGATAGAGGACTGGCGCGCGCGCGAGGGCAGCGACTGGATCGACCAGATGCTGCTGGGCGGGATGCTGAAATGCGCCGAGTACGGCTATCGCCTGATCTTCGAACTGCTCGATACCCATTCGGACCATGTGGAGCGCGAGCTAAAGAGCATCATTGCCTCGCTCCAGCCCGATGGCGTGATCCTCACCCCGCCGCACGGCGAGAACAAGCTGATCACCGCCCTGCTCGACAAGCACAAGATACCCTTTGTGAAGATCGGCGCGCGCCTGAACGGCGGGCTGGCGATCACCATGGGCGACGACAGGCTGGCGCGCATGGCGACCGAGTACCTGGTCGGCAAAGGCCACCAGCGGATCGCTTTCATCGCCGGATCGGATGAATACGTCATCAGTGAGTGGCGCCAGGAAGGCTGGCGGGCCGCGATGAAGGATCACGGTCTGTCGACCGACAACCTGTGCGAGCGCGGCGATTTCAGCTTCGCCTCGGGCGATGCGGCAGCGCGCAGGCTGCTCTCGCGCCGAGGTCGTCCCACGGCCATCATCGCTGGCAACGACCAGATGGCGATGGCCGTCAACAAGGTGGCGCATGAACTGGGGCTCAAGGTGCCCGGCGACCTGTCGATCATCAGCTTCGACAACACGCCTGTCGTGCGCTTCATCCAGCCGCCGCTCACAGCGATAGACCAGCCCGTTGCGGAGACCGTTTCGCGCGCGGTCGAGCTGCTGATCAAGGCGCAGCGGGGCGAGGAACTGCCACCCATGCCGGTGGTGGTCGATGGCAGTCTGGTGGAGCGCGCATCGGTCGCGGGACCGCCGAAATTGCCGTGATCGATCCGGTCGCAGCAAACGCCGCTGGCGACCGGCAACCCCTGCGTTTCATGCTGCTCTATGCGCTTGCCGTCGCGGGCGGGGCGATGGCCTATGTCCCCTTCCTCACCATCCTTTTGCCGGTGCGCGTCGAAGCCATGGCCGATGGCGCGCATGTCAGCTGGCTGGCCTATTGCGCCTTTGTCGGAGCGATCGCCGCTAGCCTCGCCAACATTGGCTTCGGCTGGCTGTCGGACCGGACGCAGAACCGGGGTGGCTGGATCGCGGCGGGGCTGCTGCTCAGCTGTACGCTGCTGGTGTCCATGCCGATGGCGACGGGGCTGACCGCGCTGATGGCGCTGCTGGTGGCGTGGCAGGTTTCGCTCAACATGATGCTGGCCCCGCTGGCGGCAATGGCAGGCGATTTCGTGCCGGACCGGCAGAAAGGCACGCTGGGCGGATTCCTGTCGTTTGCCCCGGCGCTGGGTGCGGCATCGGGCGCGCTTGTGACGCTGCCGGGCCTTGCCTCTGCCGATGTGCGGCTGGTCGTGGTGGCGGCGCTGGTGGCGCTGTGCGTTCTGCCGGTGCTGCTGTTCGGGCGCCCGCGACCCTTTCCCGAACTGATGCAGCCTGTTGCCCGGCAGGAAGTGGCCGAGGACCCCCGTCCGCGCCGAATCGTAGTGCGCATGTGGCTGGCCCGGCTGCTGGTGCAGATCGCCGAGGCCGCGCTGTTCGCCTATCTATACATCTGGCTGCGCAGCATCTCCGGTGCGATCGGCGACAACCATGCCGCGCTGGTATTCGGGGTGGTGCTGTTCCTGGCCGTACCGGCAACGCTGGTGGTGGGCCGCTGGGCGGACCGTGCCAACCGCCCGATCCTGCCGCTTGCCATCTGCGCCAGCGTGACCGGACTTGCGCTGCTGGGGATGGCGAGCGCGCCCGACCTGCGCCTGGCGCTGCTGGCCTATGGCCTGTTCGGCCTTGCTTCTTCCATCTTCCTGGCGCTGCACACCGCCCAGACCCTGCGCGTATTGCCCCGCCCGCAGCATCGCGGGCGCGACCTGGGGCTGTTCAACCTCACCAACACCGTGCCCTCGCTGGTGATGCCGGGTCTCACGCTGGCGATGGTGCCGGTGTTCGGGTTCGCGGGATTGTTCGTCGTGCTCGCCGTGCTGGTGGGCTTGGCATCGCTGCTGCTGTTCACCATGCCCCGCCCGGATTAGGCGCTTGCCAAAGCAGGCAATGCGTGTAGGAATATTGTGAACGTTCCCAATATAAGAGGATAACGATGCGTTTCGGGATAGGATTGCGTGCAGGCGTCGCGATTGCGGCGATGGGGCTGGGACTGGGGGCGTGTGCCACCGTGCCAGCCGATACGACGGATACCGGGGTCGCTTCGGCACCGGTTGCGGATACGGAAGAAGCCGTGGTCGCGGATTTCGTTTCGCGGATGTCGCTGGAGCGCAAGATCGCCCAGCTGATCCAGCCGCAGATCAACTCCTTCACGCCCGAGGATATGCAGCGGTATCGCTTCGGCAGCTACCTCAATGGCGGCAATGGCGGCCCCTATGGCGACGAATATGCGCCTGCCAGCGAATGGCTGCGCTACGCCGACGAGATGTACGATGCCTCGGTGCAGCCGCTGCCCGGCGGCGAGCCTGTCGTCCCGACCATGTGGGGCACCGACGCGGTGCACGGCCACACCAATGTGGTGGGCGCCACCATCTTCCCGCACAACATCGCGCTGGGCGCGGCGGGGGATGCAGACCTGGTGCGGCGCATCGGGCAGGCCACCGCGGTCGAGATCGAGGTGACCGGCATCGACTGGAACTTCTCGCCCACCGTCGCGGTGGCGCAGGATGATCGTTGGGGTCGCACATACGAAAGCTATTCGGAAAATCCCGAACTGGTCGCCACGCTCGGCGCAGCCCTTGTAGAGGGGTTGCAGGGCAATCCCGCCAATGCCGATTTCCTCGGCACGGGCCGGGTAATCGCAACGGCCAAGCACTTCTTCGGCGACGGCGGCACCGACAACGGCGTCGACCAGGGCGAAGTGACCGGCGACCTTGCCGAACTGATGGAAATCCATGCCTATCCCTACCCCGCCACCATAGAGGCGGGCGTGGAAGCGGTGATGGCCAGCTTCAACTCCATCAACGGCCGCAAGATGCACGGCAACGAAGACCTGCTGACCGGCGTGCTGCGCGATCAGATGGGCTTCGACGGTCTGGTCGTGGGTGACTGGAACGGCCACGGCCAGGTGGCCGGCTGTACGGTTACCGATTGTGCCCAGTCGCTGCTGGCCGGTCTCGACATCTACATGGTGCCCGACGACTGGAAAGCGCTGATGGAAACATTGGTCGCGCAGGTTCAGGACGGCACCATCCCTATGTCCCGCGTGGACGAGGCCGTCACCCGCGTGCTGCGCGTGAAGTACCGCGCCGGACTGCTGGGCGACGCTGCGCAGCGCCCGTCGGAACGCGGCGTCGGCGGCCGGTACGACCTGCTCGCATCGCCGGAACACCGCGCCATCGCGCGCGAAGCCGTGGCCCGCTCGCAGGTGATCCTCAAGAACGACGGCGTCCTGCCGCTGGCTTCCGGCGCGAATGTGCTGGTAGCGGGCGCCGCGGCGGACAACATCGGCCAGGCTGCCGGTGGCTGGACGTTGACCTGGCAGGGCGGTCGCGAACTGGAACGCGACCTGTTCCCCAACGCCACATCCATCTGGGAAGGGCTTGAAAGCGCCATCGAAGGGAGCGGCGGCAGCGCCACGCTATCTGAGGATGGCAGCTTCACGCAGCGGCCCGACGTTGCCGTGGTGGTGTTTGGCGAGCGGCCCTATGCCGAATTCGCAGGCGACCGCCCCGATCTGGTGTTCCGCGACGAGGAAGGCCTCGAACTGCTGCGCAGCTTTCAGGCGCAGGACATTCCCACCGTTGCGGTTTTCCTTTCCGGTCGTCCCATGTGGATGAACCGGGAACTCAACGCCGCCGATGCCTTCGTGGCATCGTGGCTGCCCGGCAGCGAAGGGGCAGGCGTTGCCGACATCCTTACCGGCGCTCGCGAGGCGACCGGGCGGCTGTCGTTCACCTGGCCTGCGACCTGCGAGGGAGAGCCCCTGAACAGTGCGGATGGCGCGCTGTTCCCCTTGGGCTATGGCCGCTCGCTTTCCGAAACCACCTCGCTGGGCGACTTGTCGGAAGACTGCGCTGCCCTGATGGTCGGCCCCTCGCGCGAGATGTTCGGCTCGGGTCGTCTTGGCGAAGGCGTAACTGCCGCTGTCGGAGCCGGTGCCCTGCCGAACCTGTTGGGCAGCGAAGGCGGTGTGACCGCGCGCGGGTTTGACCGCAACGCGCAGGAAGACTCGCGCCAGATCACGATGGCCGCAGGTTCGCAGCTTACCCTGTCGCAGGACGAGGACAGCGGCGGTGCCTACCGCATTACCTACGAAGTGCTCGGCAGGCCGTCTGCTCCGGTCACGCTCTCCACGGGTGGCACCACGGTCGACCTGACGCCGCATTTCGCCCACGCAGTCGAAAAGGGATGGCGCGAAATGGTGATTACCGAGGAATGCGCCGGAACGCTGGGAGAAAGCATCACCTTCGCGACTGAAGGAAACATTTCGTTCCGCATCGCAGAAGTGGCGCGGACCGACCTGCCGGAAGGGACCGGGTGCTCCTTCTGAATTCGTATTCCGTCACGGTCTTTCGCGATTGCCGCGGTTATCGCGAAAGACCATAAGCCACCATATTCAGCGGACTTGTCATAGAGAATGCAGGCCGCTCTTGGGGAGAATGACATGGCCCTTGCGCCCGATGTTTCCAGCAGCACAGATCCGAAACCGATCACCGACGATACCGCGCCGGTGAACGCTCCCGGACTGCAATATTTCGTATTCGGCCTGTTCTTCATCTTCGGCGGCATCACCTCGCTGAACGATGTTCTGATCCCGAAGCTGCGCGAGCTGTTCACGCTTTCCTATACGGAGGCGATGCTGATCCAGTTCTGCTTTTTCGCGGCCTACCTGCTGATCGGCATTCCCGGCGCGAAGCTGGTGAAGCGCATCGGTTACATGCGCGGGGCGGTGGCTGGCCTGTGCACGATGATCGTGGGCTGCCTGCTCTTCATTCCCGCCAGCCAGACTGCGACCTATGCCATCTTCCTTGGCGCCCTGTTCATTCTCGCCAGCGGCGTGGTGATCGTGCAGGTTGTGGCGAACCCGCTCATCAGCCTGCTCGGACCGCCCAGCACCTCGCATAGTCGCCTGACCTTTGCGCAGGCGTTCAACTCGCTGGGCACCACGGTCTTCCCCATCGTGGGTGCAGCCGTGATCCTTGGCAGCCTGGCTGACGTTTCAGCAGACCAGCTGGAAGGCGCGGCCTTACAAGCCTATCGCGCGGCGGAAAGCGAGGCGATCTGGCAAGGCTATCTCGGCGTTGCCGCGCTGATCGCAGTGGTGGCAGCAGCCGTGTGGATGTTCCGCAACCGCCTGCCGCACGATGCGAAGTCCATGGGCGAGGGGGAGCTCGTTTCCTCGGGCCGCTATCTGATCGGGCTGGCGCTCGCCGCCGTCGGCGTCTTCGTCGCCTTGCAGGTCAGCGGTTGGCTGGGCGTGCTGATCATCCTAGCGGCACCCGTGCTGTGGCTGTACGACAACGAACTGCTTCGGCGCTCGCGCTTCAGCTACGGCGCGCTGTGCATCTTCCTGTATGTCGGTGCCGAGGTTTCGATCGGTTCGATCATCATCAACTACCTTTCCACCGAACGCGTGCTGGGTGAGCCTGAAAGCGTGATCGGCTGGATGATCGGCCTCTATTGGGGCGGGGCGATGGTGGGCCGCTTCATCGGTTCGGCCGCGCTGCGCATGTTCAGCCCCGGCAAGATCCTGGCCTTCAACGCCGCCGGCGCGATCCTGCTCATCCTCATCTCGACGCAGACCACCGGCGAAGTGGCGGCCTACTCGTTGCTGGCCGTGGGCCTCATGAACTCGATCATGTTCCCTACCATCTTCTCGCTCGCATGCGAAAAGCTGGGGCCGCTGGCGGCTGACGGTTCGGGCATCATCAACGTCGCCATCTTCGGCGGCGCGGTCGTGCCGCTGCTTTATGGCGTGGTGGCCGATGCCACCGGCGGCAACCTGGCGCTGGCCATGGTGATCCCGATCGTCTGCTATGCGATCATTGCGGGCTTCGGCATATTCGCCCGCCGACCGGCTTAGCCGAGGGCGCTATTGCAGGCATGAGCGGGGCGGCATCGTGGCCGCCCCCAAGGCCTGTGCTGAAGGTGCCAAGGCGGTCATGGCTTGACCAGGTATCGCACGTCCTGGTTCACGGCATTGATGTAAGGGGGCCGGGGTTGGGTGGCGAGAAACTCGTCCACCGCCTTGCGGCACCCTTCGTAGGTTCCGTAATCGTCGATCACCACGAACCCACCGGGAACAACCTTGTCGTACAGGTGATCGAGGCAGATCTTGGTGGAGGCGTACCAGTCGCCGTCGAGGCGCAGGATAGCGATTTTCTCGATTTCGTTCTGCGGCAGCGTGTCCTGGAACCAGCCGATATGCAGCCGCGCCTCGTGATAGCCAAGCCGGGATAGCAGACCGGTAACCTCGTCTGCATTGCCAGCGCCGCCAAAGCGATCGTAAATGCCTTTCACCGGCTTCAGTTCGCCCGAAGCCTGGGTGAATTCAGCCACTTCGGCGATAGCTTTCTCGCCATCGACTGCCGGATCCGGCTCGCAAATATCGTCGAACACATCGAACAGATGCAACGGGCGCTGTTCCTTTGCATAGGCCTGGTTGGCAAGCGCGATCATGCCTGCCGCTCCGCCCTTCCAGACGCCGCATTCCACGTAGGCGCCTTGCAGGCCGGTCTGCTCGCAATGGCGCACCATGTCCCACAGCGAAATCAGCGCCGCGTCGGCAATCATCGTCGCATGACGGACCTGCGGGATTGCGGCCAGCGCCTGCTCGGCCGAATTGTAACCCAGCCGGTCCTTGCGGTGCAGTTCGTAACCGCTCTTGCCGAGCATCCTGTGGATCGTTGACTTCATTGAGGTACCATGGCCGGCCTGGTCGGCAAATCAATCAAAATCCGGTGGCTAGCCAGCCGTGAGCAAATGCTCGGTGAAGGGGTCGGCTAGCGCCGCGCCAGCGCCGCGGGGTCTGCGCTGCCGAAATCCATCAGCACCTGCTGGAACGGCATGCCGTCACCGCCGCGGTCGATGATGATGTGCTGGAAGCCGGGCACCTTGTGGTCGCGGAAGTCCTCCGCATCGGTTTCCAGCGGCTCTGTCAGCACCGCGCGGTAGAACTCGCGGCGCATGAATTCGGACAGCTCGCCCGCCTCCATCGCGCCGTCGCCATTCATGTCGCCCTCCCCTTCCAGCGCGCGGCGGAAGATGTGGCTGATATAGCCGCCCGACTTGTTGCCCTGCGCCACCAGGCTCAGTGTATCGGCGTCCGAACTGAAGATTCCCATCCGGTTGTCCGCCTGATCGATCACCTGGTCGAACCCACCGGCAAAACACGCGTCGATCACCAGCAGGGTGCGGGCGGAAACGCCCTGCATCATCTCGGCCAGTTCGTAATCGAACAGCGCGGCATCGTAGAGTTCGATGGTCTCGGCGCTGCCGTCGCGCTCCGTGGTCATGTTCTCCACCTTCTCGCCGTGGCCGGAGAAAAAGATCAGCAAGGTGTCGTCGGGTCCGGCCTGCGCGGCAAGATCCGCCAGCGCGGCTTCGAAGTTGGCGCGGGTGGCCTGCTTGTTTGTCAGGGTAGCGCTGGCCGGTGCAAGCACGCCCGCCTGCCGCAGTGCGTGGGACACACGCTCGGCATCCTCGTCGGTACGGTTGAGCGGGCCGATCCGGTCATAGTCGGCAACGCCCACGCTGAGGGCAAAGACCTGCGCCTGCCCGCCCGCAGGCAGCACCGTGCGCACATCGGGCGCGGCTTCGGCCATGCGGACGGTATAGCCACCGTTCTCCCCGGCGCTGAAACTGCTGGCACCCAGCACATAGGTACCATCAGCCGGCAGGGTAATTGAGAGGCTGGAATTGGTATCCTCGAACCCGCGCCGGTCGTCGTTCGTCTCGGTACGGCCATCGGGCAGGTACAGGGTAAGGAAGGTATCTATCTCGTCCGAGGCAAGCTCCAGCGTCAGTCGCTGCCCTTCGCGGCCGGGGAAGGTATAGTAATCGACGCTTTCACCCGACAGGCGCACGGGATCACTGCGCACCAGCAGGCCGCTCACCGTCTCGTTTGGCGAGAGCACCCTTGGCTCTATACCTGCAGGCACCGGGTTGGACGGGTCGAGCGTGGCGAGACGGTAGCTGCCGCTCCCGCTATTCTGGTAGCTGGCGACATTGATGCGATAGGTGCCATCAGCGGGCAGGCGGGTGTCGATGTGGCTGTTGAGCGAACCGTCCGGCCCGTCATCGTTCTCCGTCGCAAACCCATCGGGACCGGTGATTGTCAGCACGGGGTCGAACTGGTCGGAAGAGAGCGCGATCTGCAGACGCTGGCCACGCCGCCCTTCGAGCACGTAGCTGTCTGGCCCGCCTTGCAGGCGGCCAAAGCGTACGTCGCCCGGCGCGATGGGGCCACCACGGGAAAGGCCGGGCTTGCGGTTCTGCTTGGCGGTGACGGTGGTCGTCGCTGCTTCTTGCGAAGCGCCAGGGGCGGGCACGCGGGCCTCGCCAGCGGCAACGCCCGTCGCCGCTATCGCCATCGCCGCAACGGCAACGCTGCCAAGGAAAAACCGCTTCACCATGTGTGCCCCCTTCATCATCGCTCACGCCCTTCAATAAATGCGCGAGCGATGATGAATGGAGCCAAAATTGCTCGCAAAGGCAAGCCTAGCCTTCGACGGAGCCCTGCCAGGCCAGCACGGGCTTGCGCGCGGCCTGCGCCTCGTCCAGCCGTGCGCGCGGGGCATGGTGGGGCGCGGTCTTGAGCGTCTCGTCCCCGGCCTTCGCCCGTTCCGCCAGCGAACGCATGGCCATTACGAACTGGTCGAGCGTTGCCTTGCTCTCGGTCTCGGTCGGCTCCACCAGCATCGCGCCGTGCACCACCAGCGGGAAGTACATGGTCATCGGGTGGAAACCCTCGTCGATCAGCCCCTTGGCAACGTCCAGCGTGGACATGCCGTCTGCAAATCCATTATCGCTGAACAGTGCCTCGTGCATGCAATGGCCAGCCTCGCCAAATGGCGCGTCCAGCACATCGTCGAGACTGCGCAGGATGTAGTTGGCGTTCAGCACCGCATCGCCCGATGCCTGCCGCAAGCCATCCGCACCATGGCTGAGGATGTAGGTGAGCGCGCGGGTGAACATGCCCATCTGGCCGTGGAAGGCGGTCATCCGGCCAAAGCTGCCGGGAAACTCGTCGCCGACGTTCTCCTCTTCCACCAGGTGGATCTCACCGGTCTCGCCGTCCTTCACGATGAAGGGCAGGGGAGCATAGGGAGCAAGCGCTTCGGAAAGGACCACCGGACCGGAGCCTGGCCCGCCGCCGCCGTGCGGGGTGGAGAAGGTTTTGTGCAGGTTGATGTGCATGGCATCCACGCCAAGATCACCGGGACGCACGCGGCCCATGATGGCGTTGAAGTTGGCACCGTCGCAATAGACCAGCCCGCCGGCTGCATGTACCGCGTCCGAAATCGCCTTCATGTCGCGTTCGAACAGGCCGCAGGTGTTGGGGTTGGTGATCATCACGCCCGCCACATCGGGGCCAAGCCGCGCCTTCAGCGCTTCCAGATCGACGCGGCCATCCTTGTCGGCGGGAATATCCTCAACCTCGTAACCGGCAAAGGCGGCGGTGGCAGGGTTGGTGCCGTGCGCGCTTTCGGGAACCAGCACCACCTTGCGCGCATCGCCGCGCGCTTCCAGCGCGGCGCGGATGCACAGGATACCGCACAGTTCGCCGTGCGCGCCTGCCTTGGGGCTCATGGCCACGGCACTCATGCCGGTCAGTTCGATAAGCCAGTGCGACAACTCGTCGATCACGCCCAGCGCGCCCTTGATCGTATCGACCGGCTGTAGCGGATGCACATCGGCAAAGCCGGGCATGCGCGCCACCTTCTCGTTCAGGCGCGGGTTGTGCTTCATGGTGCAGCTGCCGAGCGGGAACAGGCCAAGGTCGATGGCATAGTTCTGGCGCGACAAGCGGGTGTAGTGACGAACCGTTTCGGGCTCCGACAGGCCGGGCAGGTCGATCAGCTGCTGGCGGGCAAACTTGCCGAGGCGATTGGGCGCATCCGCCTTCGGTTCGGGCAGGTCGACACCGCAGGTCTCGCGCGTGCCCAGCTCGAAAATCAGCCGTTCTTCCAGCTTCAGGGCCCTGTTGCCCGTGACGGTGGGGTATTCGCCTTCGTTATTGGACGAAACGGGGGTGCCCGGCTTCCAGCCGCCTGCATTCATCTTGTTCACGACAGTGCCTCCTCGAGAGACTTGGCAAGGGTTTCGATATCGTCCTCGGTCACGGTTTCGGTGACGGTGACGAGCAGGCCGTCGTCCAGCCCTTCGCCATGCGGGAACAGGCGTCCCAGGGCGACGCCTGCCAGAACGCCGTGCTCGGCCAGCTTGCGCACCAAGGGCCGGGCTTCCTTGTCTAGCACCAGCGTGAATTCGTTGAAGAAAGTATCGTTGAGCACGCGCACGCCGGGAACCTTGTCCAGCCGGTCTGCGGCGAGGCAGGCGAGGCGGTGATTCTCTGCGGCGAGCGCGGTAAGGCCCTTCTCGCCCAGCAAGGTCATGTGCACGGAGAAGGCCAGCGCGCACAGGCCCGAATTGGTGCAGATGTTGCTGGTCGCCTTCTCACGGCGGATGTGCTGCTCGCGGGTGGAGAGCGTGAGCACGAAGCCGCGCTTGCCGTCTGCATCCACCGTCTCCCCGCACAGTCGTCCGGGCATCTGGCGCACGTGCTTGGGATTGGTGATGGCGAACAGGCCCAGGTACGGCCCGCCGAATTGCAGGCCGACGCCGATTGCCTGGCCTTCGCCAACCACGATGTCGGCACCCAGGTTTCCGGGAGCCTCGAGCGCACCCAGCGCGACGGGTTCGGTGTTCGCCACGATCAGCAGCGCGCCCTTCTCGTGCGCGGCATCTGCGATACGCTGCAGGTCGGGGATGCGGCCCATGATGTCCGGGTACTGCACGACAACGCAGCTGGTATCGTCGCTGATGCGCGCGATCAGCGCGTCGTCGCCCGGATCTGCCTCCAGCGTCGGCAGCTGGTAAGCGATAGCCTCGTCTGTAAAGCGCGCCATCGTCTGCGCGACGGAGACGTAATGCGGATGCAGCCCGCCGCTGATCAGCACGCCGCGCCGCTTCGTAAGGCGAGCGGCCATCACGATCGCTTCCCAGCAGGCGGTGGATCCATCGTACATCGAGGCATTGGCCACCGCGCAACCGTACAGGCGTGCAACCTGTGTCTGGAACTCGAACAGCATCTGCAGCGTGCCCTGGGCGATTTCCGGCTGATAGGGCGTGTAGGCGGTCAGGAACTCGCCGCGCTGGATGATGTGATCGACCGTGGCGGGCACGTGATGGCGATAGGCACCCGCGCCGCAGAAGAAGGCCGCATCGGCTGCGGCCAGGTTCTTCTTCGACAGCCGCCGCATGTGCTTTTCGACCGCCATCTCGCTGGCCGCCAGCGGCAAACCGGCGACGGGACCATCGAGGTAATGCTCGGCAGGCACGTCGGCGAACAGGACATCGACGCTGTCTGCGCCGATCTTTTCCAGCATCGCCGCGCGATCGGGATCGGTAAGGGGAAGGTAGCGCATATGTACTCCTGTCATCCCCTCCCCCAGGGGGAGGGGGCGCGGATCAAAGCCCGTCGCAGAATGCCTTGTAGGCGGCCTCGTTCATCAGGCTTTCGAGTTCGGAAGCGTCGGAGACGGTGAGACGGAAGAACCACCCTTCTTCCTCGGGACTGGAGTTGACCAATTCGGGGTCGTCGTCCAGCGCGCTGTTGCCTTCGGTGACGGTGCCGGAAATGGGCGAATAAACGTCGCTCGCCGCCTTCACGCTTTCAACGACCGCGGCTTCTGCACCCTTGGCCAGTTCGGTGCCTGCCTGCGGGGTTTCGACGAACACGATGTCGCCCAGTTGCTCCTGCGCGTAGTCGGTAATGCCGATGGTGGCGCTGTCGCCTTCGACGTCGATCCATTCGTGTTCTTCGGTAAAGTAACGGGGCATCACAAGGCTCCTTTGCGGTGGTAGCGATGGGGTACGAAGGGCAGGGGCACGACGCGGGCGGGCAGCCGCTTGTCGCGCACTTCGAGGTGCAGCTCGGTGCCGCTTTCGGCATGTTCCGTCTCGACAAAAGCCATGGCGACCGGATGACCCAGCGTAGGCGAAAAGCCGCCGCTCGTTACCGTGCCTACCAGCGCATCGCCAGAATAGACCTTCGCGCCTTCGCGCGCGGGAAGGCGCCCTTCCAGCGCCAGGCCGACGCGCTTTTGCGCAACGCCGCCATCTTCCAGTCGCGCCATCGAGGGGGCATGCCCGAAATATCCACCGGTGGCCCGGCGTGACTTGGCAAGGGCGAAGGAAAGCCCGGCGCTGACGGGATCGGTGTCGAGTGTAAGATCGTGGCCGTAGAGCGGCAGGCCGGCTTCCAGCCGCAAGCTGTCGCGCGCACCGAGCCCGGCTAGCTTCACCCGATCATCTGCCACCAGCGCGTCGGCCAGGGCAGCGGCGTGGCCCTGGTGGATAGAGATCTCGAAACCGTCCTCACCGGTATAGCCTGCGCGGCTTACCCACAGGTGATGGCCATTCCATTTGAACAATCCGGCACGCATGAAGGAAAGCTCGCCCACGCCCGGCACGATGCCCTCCAGAACGGCGGCGGCTTCCGGCCCCTGAAGCGCGAGCAGGGCGAAATCGTCGAAATGGGTAAGGGTTACATCGTCGTCGAGATGTTCGCGCAGGTGGGCGATATCGTCCCACTTACACGCGCCGTTCACCACCAGCGCAAGATGGGCGCCGGTGTTGGTGACAATCAGGTCGTCGATGATGCCGCCCGCTTCGGTGAGCAGCAGCGAATAGCGCATCTGACCTTCGGGAAGATTTGCGATACTGGCAGGCAGCAGCTTTTCCAGCTCGTGCGCGGCATTTTCGCCTGAAACGGCGAGCTGCCCCATGTGGCTGACATCGAACAGGCTGGCGTGGTTGCGCGTCCAGTCATGCTCCGCCTTGATGCCTTCGTACTGGATCGGCATTTCATAACCGGCGAACGGCACCATGCGCGCGCCATGGCCGCGATGCCAGCTGTCGAGCGGCAGCTTCTCGGGCGGCTGTTCTTCGAAGTCGTCGTTGTCGGTCATAGACAGGTCCCTGGCGCAGCGTGGCAGCGCCCGGAAACCGAGCCCTTTCACCATGCCCCCTCTGTCCTTGGAACCTGAGAGACTTGACGCGGGCTTCCCGATCGGAAGCGTGCGCTTACCCCTTCGGTGGCCACGGATTGGCTCCGCGACGCTTTCCAGAGTGCCTGAACCGGATGCGCGGTCCGTTTTGCCTGAGAGTTTCCGAGGCGGTTGCTCCTTCGGCCTCCCCGGATGAAACCGGGGATGTCTCCCGCGCACCCAGCCGAATTCGCACGGGCGAATCGACAGGCAGACCACTCATGCTGCAATGCGGTGTAGTGGTCAATCGGCAACGCCGCGACTGACGGTGAAAATACCTCTATTTGCGGCGGAAGCGGTCTGCCAGCACCGCGCCGACGAACAGCGGGGCCGATATACCCATGCGCCGCCACAGGCGCCGTGGTTCCCCCACCAGGCGGGGTAGCCATTCCAGGCCCAGGTCGCGCCACACCTTGCCGGGCCGCTGGATGCGACCGGCGTAGAAATCGAACACCGCCCCAATGGAACCGATAACCCTGGTATTCAGGTGAGCGCGGTTGGCCTCGACCCATTTCTCCTGCTTCGGCGCAGTCATGCCGACCCACAGCACATCGGGACCGAACGCGTTCACGGCGCCGTGCATGGCGGCGTTGTCTTCATCGGAGAAGACCGGCTTGTACGGCGGCGAATGGGTCTCGACGGTAATACCTGGATAGTCGCGCGCCATGTTCTTGCGAATTGTGGCCAGCACGTCCTCGGACGAACCGAGAAACATCATCCGGCCCTTGCGCGCTTCGAGGAGTTCGCTCGCCAACTGGAACAGGTCGAAGCCGGTCACCCGCTCCGTAATGTCGCCGTCGTTGAACCTGGACGCGTAGACGATACCCACGCCATCGGGGATCAGCATGTCCGCGCGTTGCAGCGCCTGTTTGAAAGCCGCATCGCCGCGGGCAACTTCCACGGAATGCGGATTGACGCAGGCAATGTGGCGCGCCCTGCCATCCTCGGCATCGAGCCACTGCGACACGGGCGGCGCGAGCGCGGCCGGTTTCAGGGTGCAGACGCTGTAATCGAGGATGCGTTCGGTGGGGAAGGTGGTGGTGTTCACTGCGTACTGTCCTGCGCGCCGGGAATAAGCGGCGCGATCTTGCGAGATAGATCGGCTGTCACTTCGCGGCTGCCCTCTGCGTTGAGATGGAGCGGATCGATGAAAAATTCCTCGCGGTGCTGCCACGGCTCGCGAAGGTCGATGAAAGTGACGTTGGCATGGGCATCGGCCAGCCTTCGCAGCAGGGCTTCGACCTGCGCGGCCGTCTCCGGCTCCACGGCCTGCCACTGCGCCGTCGTGGGAATGAACGCGAGGAAAACGGGCCAGCCCTTCTGCTCGCTTTCGTCAAGGAAGGCTTCCATGTGCGCGACCTGCGCATCGTCGATCGAGATGCGGCGGAAATCGCCAGAAGCCACCTCGGCGGCCAGAACCTCGGGCTTGAACTGGCCGCCAACGGCGTTGTTCCAGTTGCCCATCCACCCCCGGATGGCGGCGTTGAGCAGCACATCGTCATAGCGGGCCAGATGGCTGATCTGCCGCTGGCGATAGTCCCACTCGGGCGCGGATTCGCGAAGCATGGAGCCGACCAGCGGATCGCCCATGTGAGGGTAGAACTGGCTGTACGAATTGGCGCTCAGCCCCTTGGCGGTGAACAGGTGGTTGTCCACGCCGAACACAATGGCGCGCACGCCGTGGGGATGCAGCCGGGCATAGTGGCGCGCCATCAGGATGCGGTCGTCCAGCTGTGCGCCGGCGCGGGCATAGTTTGCCACCGGCTGGCCCAGCTCGCGCTCCAGCAAGGTCTTGTCGACGCCGAGCACCACGTGACTGTGACCGACCAGTAGCACGGCTTCTGGCTGATCCAGCCCGAAATACCGGTCCAGCCCTTCGCGCAGCACTGCGCCCACGGCGCGGTCCACTGCAAAGAAGGCGAGGATGGCCACCAGCAGCAGGAGAGCGGGTTGCTTCAGGCGGGTAATGATCGGGTTGCTGGCCATCGCGCCCGTCCTAGAACTGGAAGTAGA
Source organism: Aurantiacibacter zhengii (assembly GCF_003584125.1). Classification (GTDB taxonomy): domain Bacteria; phylum Pseudomonadota; class Alphaproteobacteria; order Sphingomonadales; family Sphingomonadaceae; genus Alteraurantiacibacter; species Alteraurantiacibacter zhengii. Next base: position 396,143 of record NZ_QXFL01000004.1, on the reverse strand, counting down.
TGAAGGCGGACGAACTCACGCCGAGCAACGCGATGCCGCACACCAGCATGGCGGCCCCCGCCGCGCGCATCGCGGGTGGAAACCGGCTGGGCGAGAAGTAGAGCGAAATCCAACCGCGCGACTGCAGCACCTGTATTCCCATGAGGAACACGATCAGCGCGATATTGATCGCTGCAGTAAAACGCGACGGTCCGAGATCGGGCATGGCGCCCGTATCGGTGAGGATGGTGGTGACTACCAGCCAGGCATCGCCGATGCTTTCGGCGCGGAAGAACACCCAGGCCAGCACCACGGCGTGGAAGGTAATCAGCATGCCGAGCAGCACCGCCCACCACGACGGGTTCGTTGGCGTCGGTACCAGCTTGTTCCAGACCCACTGGACCACGTAATAGGCGGCGTGCAGCGCACCCCAGACAACGAAGGTCCAGGCCGCACCGTGCCACACGCCGGACACCACGAACACGATCCAGATGTTGCGCATCCAGACCAGCGTCGACACGCGGTTGCCACCCAGCGGGTAATAGACATAGCTGCGGAACCAGCTCGTCAGCGAGATATGCCAGCGGCGCCAGAAATCTGCGATAGACGTGGCGAGATAGGGCAGGGCGAAGTTCTTCGACAGGTTGAAGCCCAATATCCGCGCGCTGCCGATGGCAATGTCGGAGTAGGCGCTGAAATCGCAGTAGATCTGGAAAGCGAAGAAATAAGTGGCAAGCAGCAGCGTGGAGCCGTCGTACAGCTCGGGAGCGGCATAAATCTCGTCAACGTAGATACCCAGCCGGTCTGCAATCACGACCTTCTTGAACAGGCCCCAGATTATCAGTTGCACCCCGCTGCCGAAGCGGTCGATGTCGAAGCGGTGCTTTTCCTTGAACTGGTCGAGCAGCGTGCTGGCCCGCTCGATCGGGCCAGCGATCAGCTGGGGGAAGAACACCACATAGGTGGCAAAGCGCGTCAGGCTGCGTTCGGGGCCGTGGTCACCGCGATAGACGTCGATCGGGTAGCTCAGCGCCTGGAAGGTGAAGAAGCTTACCCCCACAGGCAGGATAATCGGCAGGTACGGGACCATGTAGGTCATCCCGCCAGCCTCGAACGCTGCGCGGAAACTCTCGTTGAAGAAATTGAAGTACTTGAAGAAGAACAGTACGCCCAGCGAGACCACCAGCGCCATCCAGAGCCATGCCTTGCGCGCGCGCGGCCTATCAGTCTCGGCAATGCGGCGGCCGGCCTCCCAGTTCGCCCACGTGACAGAGCCGATCAGGAAGGCGAACTTCCAGTCCCACTGCATGTAGAAGTAGTAACTGGCGACCAGCAGGAACGGAACGCGCCAGCGCATGGGCATGGCGAAGAACGCAACCGTCACCACGACCAGAAAGACGATGTATTCCCACGAGTTGAACAGCATCAGGCCGCGACCCGGGACGCCACCGCCTGCCGGTACGTCGCCATCAGGCGCTCGTAATACAGGTCGTAGGTATACTGGCTTTTCACATGGGCAAAGCCGGCCTCGCCCAGTGCGCGGCGGGCATCGTTATCCGCCAGCAGGCCGGTGATGGCCTGCGCAAGTGCGGCATCGTCTCCGGGCGGGGCCAGCATGCCTGCCTGACCACTCGCTACCAGTTCGGGCAGGCCGCCGATGTCGGATACTATCACCGGGCGGCTATGGCGCATCGCCTCGATCACCACGCCGGGAAAACCTTCGTACCAGATGCTGGGCGTGACGATCATTGCCGCCTCGCGATAGAAGCGGGCGAGGTCTTCCTCTCCCAGGTTGCCGAGCAATTCGACGTTTGGCGGGATATCCGTACGCCCTTCGTACACGCCGAGGCTGCCGGCCAGCCGGTAGGTCAATTCAGGCGTACGCGCGGCGGCGGCGAACAGGGTGTCGATCCCCTTTTCGGGGCTGAGACGACCGACGAAGCCGACGAAACTGCCCGGTGACCAGGCCGGCGCCTCTTCCGGCACTTCGATCATGTTGGGAATGACGTCGATTCTTTCCGCCGGGTAGCCTTCGCGAACGAGGACGCTGCGCTGGAAGCTTGTCTGCGCGTAGTAGCGGGTGACATTGTCGCGGTAATAGCCGCGCTTGCGGGCCACCGCATTGCGCGCGGCATAGGCTGCCGACTTGAACAGGTCATTCTCGCAGTTTCGGGTAACGCAATTCCACTCGCGGCCCCCGCAACACGCCTCACACACCTTGCCATGCGAAAGGAGCAGGCCGTTGGGACAAACCAGCCGATAGTTGGACAGCCGCATCACGATGGGTACGCCCGCATCGGCAATCACCGGCAGCACGGCGGGCGAGATCAGCGGATAGAGGTTCTGCACCTGGACGATGTCGGGCCGGTCCTCAGCGATCCGGCGCGCGATCGCACGACGCGACGATGGTGAGTGGATGCCGGATGCCGCTGCGCCGAGCTTGCCCGAAATGCCCGATATCTCCGCGCTGTCTGCGAACCAGGTGTCCACCTCGTGCCCGCGCTCCCTAAGAAGGGAGACGATGCGCTCGAGCATTATCTCCTCTCCGCTGCGCTTGCCGTACTTGTTGTGGACGAACAGCAGTTTCATGGATGTGCGGCTGTCGCTCCGCCGGCAGGCTCCGGCACGGCGGGCGGCGCGTTCCGGTTGTCCCGTTCCTGTGCCTGCATCGCGCGCAGGGTGAAGATATGGAAAAAAGCCAGCATGGCGAATACGCCCACCACCACCGGATCGTACGAGCCGCCCAGGATCGATTTGGAATTGTTGTTGACCAGCATCATGACGAATGCCGCCAGGCAGCCTAGGCCGCCGGCGATCTGCGCCCTGCTGGCGCGCAGGGCTTCGGTAACCAGCTTTATCGAATAGATAAGCATGGTCAGGAAACCCAGGACACCCAGCCCTGCCAGGGCATCGATGAAGCCGTTATGGGCATTGGTCGTCGCCACAGTGCCGAACTGGTCGCCCAGTCGCGCGACGATGGCAAACCCGTGGCCAAGGATCGGCTTTTCCAGGAAGGCATTCCAGTAGGCCGTCCACAGATTGGTGCGGCCGGTCATGGTCTGCACATCTTCAAGCGAGCGGCCCGACAGCAGGGTGACCGACACGACATCCTCGCTGGTGCCCATGATGACGATCACGGCCATGCAGGCCAGAGCCGCAGGGATGATGACCAACTTGCTGCGAGACAGGAACGGCAGCAAAATTAGCATCCCCGCGGCCACGGCGATGTTCGAACCCGCGCTCGTCCCGATAACCACGAAAAAGGCAAAGGCGGCGGCCCAGCGGCGCAGCCTTCTCCTGCGTTGCGGGTCTGCGCGCAGACTTTCCCCCAGGGCATAGAGGAAGCCCATGCCTGCGGTTACGGTATAGATATTGGTGTGCAGCCCCTCGACACTGATGCCTGCAAGGATCACGCGCTGGGCCACGCCCATCAGGGTAGCCACCATCAGCACTACCAGCATGGCGCGTTCGGCGTTCTGCCAGTTCTTGTATCCCTCCATAAGGACGAACAGCGCCCCCATCACTGCCAGCACCTCACCCGCACGGAACAGGACGAATGTGGAAAAATCCGACCACATGGCGCTGGCGGCACCATAGATGAGGAATATCAGCAGGATAAGCGCAGAAGATTCGCGCAACTGCATCAAGGTGTTGCGCCCGCGGGGATGCAGCACTAGCGCAACAAGGATGCTGGCGATCACCACGATGGCGAAGGTCGCGGAGAAATCGACCGTGTCGAAATCGCTGGTATCGCGTTGGCGCACGAGCACGGTGGTGCGCGCCAGTGTTAGCATTACGAGGGCCCACAGAGCATAATCGACGATCTTCGTCAGCCGCATCAGCGGGCCCTCCGGTGGCCGATGGCAATCTCGCATGCCTCGACAATTGATCGAGCGGCGTTCTTCGGGCCGTAGCCATGCACGATCTCGCGCGATCTGAGGCCCATATCGGCCAAACCGTCCCTGCCTTTCGCTTTCGCCTGCTGCAACCTCTCGGCGAGATCGTTCGTGTTTTCAGGCGTAAATGTCCAGCCGTTTTCCGGTCGCACCAGCTCGGGCCAGCAGCCGTTGTGCACCGAACTGAGCACGGGCAGTGCGCAGGCCATCGCTTCGGGGACCACAAGCGACCAGTTGTCCTCCAGCGTGGCGATCAGGAACGCGTCTGCCGCGGCGTAGTACGGGGGCAATCCGTCATAGGGTAGGCGGCCCGCGAAAATGACATTGGTGAGCCCAGCGGCGCGTTCCTGCAATTCCTCGCGCAGGGGGCCATCGCCCACCAGCAGCAAGGTCGCTTCGCCCGGTGCGAAACCCGCCGCTTCCCACCCGTCGAGCATTTCCCGGATGCCCTTGCGTTCGTCCAATCGCCCCACGTAGAGGAAAGCGATCCCTTTCAATCCCAGCTTGCCGCGCAGGGCCTCGCGCTCTTCGTGCGAAACTGCATCGACCGCTGCTTCAAGCCCCTCGGTATCGGCGCTCATGTGGCCCATGGTGATGCGCGCGGGATCCATGCCGAGATCGTCGACCGTGTATTCCTTGCAAAGGAGCCCGCTGCAATCCATCGCGTCGGCCCGCTTCACCACCTGGCGCCGGTACGTGGTTCGTATGCCCTGCGCGTTTCTCTCCGTATGGCGCGTGCGCTCGTAAGCGATCACCAGCGGCGTGCCGAAGCGCATGCGATGGAGCAGAGCCGGCAGAGTCCATTTGAAGAAGCCATCGGCCACGATCACATCGGGCTTAAGGGCGGAAATATGCTTCACCAGGCCCGGCTGCCAGCGGATCGACAGGTTGCGATTGGCAAGGTGGTGCTGGTCCTCCCCGCCGATCTGCATCTCGCCGGTCAGCGGATAGGCCCGCTCGCCCAGCGCTTCCACCGCCTTCGCCGTAACGCTTTCCGGCACATAGCTGCCGGAGAACGTGAGGTGCAGGCCCCCGTCCGTCAGCGCGTCCACTTCGCGGAAGACGGGGATGCGGTAGTCGAGGAAGGAGCGGGTGACCCAGGCAATGCGCACGAAAAATCAGTCTCTTGTATTTGCTGTCCGCCCGAAATCCCAACGGGGCCCGGTTCGACATCGGACAGGGTTCAAGCGGAACTGCCTGCCCGCGACTGCGTTCCCCGTCCGCATATGTCAATGATCGAACTGCACTTACCTGCGACGCGAGCAGGTTCGGGGGCTGGTTTAGACCGGTGGGAAGGAGGCAGCAGGACCTGACGATGCGGTGGCGCTGTCAGGAGGTGTGCGACAAGCCGTGTCCGGGAAAATTCAGCAGGAAATTGAAGTCCTTTAAATGATCGAGGGCAGCCCTGCCCCGGCAAATTGCCGGTGGTTTTTGCATGCGATCGCGAGGGCAGCGTTCGGGGCGGTGACAATCACTCCTTGGTTCTGACCGCCACCGCCAGAATCTGGCGGCGCTTCGTCACGCTGGCGAGCAGGCGACCCGCCAGCGACTGCAACAGCCCTCTGCCAAGGAAGAACAGCTTGTGCGACCACGCACTGCTGACCAGATTCACAACTTGCGGCTCGAGCCCGGCTTCGCGCAGGGTGTTGGCGAATTGCAGCGGTGCCCAGGTATGCAGGTGCCGATTGATGTCGTGCGCTTTCCAGTCGATGTTCCGCTTCGCCCGGAAGTCTTCCACCGGTACCATGATCACCAGCTTTCCGCCCGGTTTCAGGCGGTTGGCCAGCATCCGCAGCATTTCGATTGGATAGGGCACATGCTCGATCACGTGGTTCGATACGATGGCATCGTATTTCCTGTCATCGGGGATGGAATCCAGCTTGTCGTGTACGGTCAGGCCGAAAGTCTCGCGCGCCAGTTCGCGCGGCTTGTCATTGACTTCCAGGCCTTCGATCGACGCAACATGATCGCGGATCACGGCCGCCATAGAGCCATTGCCACAGCCGAAATCGAGCACGTCCATATCCCTGGAGAGGTGCGGCAGGTAGTAGGCTGCTTGCAGATGATACCCGAGGTGCAGCAACTTGTCCTGCCCGCGCCCTTCGAAATAGGCATCGCCCTCGTCACCCTTGTAGGTGGAGGCAACCACGTGTTCTGCCATCGTCAGTTTCCCTTCGTATCGGCCAGCGTGCCGAAGCGTCGCAGGTGACCAAGCAGGATATCGGGTGCGGCATCGGCGAAGCTGTCTGCCTTCGCCTGCGTAACCGGATCGAACAGCCTTTCAAGCACCACGCCCGGCTCTGTCGCCATGAGGTCGTGGCTGTGGAAATAGCGATCGGCTATGCCGGCACGGCGCGCAAGATCATGATTGGGATTCCGCGGGTCGGGCTTGCCCCAGCGCTTGCGCGTTACGTCCATCGTGATCACCGGCGTCTTGTTCGCCATGCATGTCACGAAGGCGTGAAAACGCATTCCGATGAACCCGGCGCAATGAGCGAGGCAGGAATACCAGCGCAGGGGAGACATCGGCAATTCCAGCGCACCATCGGTGAAATCGAAACTGTCCTTCTCGGCCGGATTGGCCAGTGTCATCGCCCGATAACCGCGCGCATGGATCGCATCGACCATGCGGCGCAGCCATGCTTTGTCGAACTCTCCGTTCAGCAGGATGACATCGGACAGGTCGCTATCCGGCTTCTCGTGCTCCGGGACTTCGAATGCCGTGTTGAGGCCGAATACCGGATCGGGGCTGTAGATCGGTTCTGCCTTGCCGCGCGACAGCCAGCTGACCAGTTTGCCGGTCCAGTCATCGCGCACGGTCACAAAGTCGAAGTCCGCCAGCGCGCGTCCGGTTTTCCGCATCATGTGCGGCTTCATGTAATAGAACGACGTGCCGCGCGAAGAGGCTGCGATCGACCCCTTTAGCAGATTCGGCGCATCGAAAGGCATGAAGAATGGCGGCAGACGGTCGTTCCAGCTAAAGGCCTCGAACGGGTTCTTGCGGCCAAGCAGCCGCTTGGCCACGCGAGTGGGCTCGTAAGGCGTGCCAAGGCGGAAGACCGCGTCAGAGCCGGAGACTACACCATCCAGCTCGGTCCGGCAGTATTCAGCCACCTCGGCGGTTGTCTCCAACGGGGGAGACTTTGTGTAATAAGTGTTTCCGAACTGTTCGTGCTCGGCAAACTGTTCTGCGCTGCGCATCGCGGCAAGCGCATCCAGCTTGGCCTTGTCGAGATAGTCGACAACGACCGGTTCGTAGCCCAGCTTGCGCAGCATTTCCTGCGTTGCCAATGTCTGAAGGTTGGCCCCGAAATTGGCGCTGTTGTGGAAGGTGAGAATGCCGATGCGCATGGATTCCTTCAGTCCCTCAAAAGCGAAATCATGGTGCGACCATCGGAGCCGACGCCGATTTCCTCGTACCGGGTCAGGGTAGAGTTATCGATGATGAACTGTGCGAATTCCGCAGGTGAGAAATTGCGGTAAGCTGTCTGCATCTGCGGTTCGTCCTGGCGGTGGCATTGCAGGATCATCTGATCGATTTCAAAGGTGCCGAGGATGGCGGCCAGCTTGTGCGTGGTATCCTTTCGCTTCAGCAGGTGATGCAGGATATTGAGGCACAGAACGAGTTTATAGGGCCGGTCGGCATAGCTCGCCACTGTGGCATCGTCGGCAAGATCGCCAACGATGAATTCCACGTCGTGCCCTTCGATCTGGCTCAACAACCGGGCAATCGCGGCAAGATCCGGATCGCGCTCCACTGCGCGCACAGCAAAGCCGCGTCCGTCCAGGTATTGGCTGAATAGCCCGGTATCGCACCCAAGATCGAGCGCATTGCCGCCCTCTGCGCGAATATGATCGGCGAACAGGCCGACCCTGTCATCCAGCGCGTGGTGATGCGGGATATCGCGAAGGTCGGGGTGCGAAAGCCTGCCGTAAAGCTTGCCACTTTCGCGCGTGGCCGCAAAATCGACGAAGCGCTGGCGCCTTTCCATCCAGCCGGAATGACGTGCACTGACGATGGCCGGAACGCTGCGCACCCCGGCAATCTTGGCAATCATCGCGCGGTGGATCGAATTTTCCAGCAGGATCGCTCCGTCGCGTCCGATCCGGATGGTAATTTCGTCATGCGGCAGGCCGCTGTCGAGCGCCTGCTGATCGAGATAGCCCTGCTCCCGGATCGAAGCGTAAAGCTCCTGTGCCCGACGTGAATGTTCCTCTACATTCTGTTCGTAGATGGCATGCCAGCTGCCGCTGGTGACCGTGTCATCCGGTCCGGCCTCGCCTTTGTAGATCGGCGTGTCGCGCAAATCCTTGCCTTCGACCAAGTGCATGCGGAGCGACTGGAACAGTTCCATGTCCTCCAGCTTCAGGCGAACCTGATCCCAGTCGCCGTCGGCGACGATACTGGTCCCCGCGATTGTCTGGAGCGACGGCGTCGAACCGACCACGCCCGCACGTTGGTTGCATAATTCCAACCTATCCAGCTCCACAACTATCCTGTGTGGCGCGTCGGTAAAGCCGCTGCGACCAGCGAACCGCGAACGAAGATTGTAGGAGGTAACCTTTGCCTTCCTCGCGCCCTCTCTCAAGGCCCGGCGAATATTCGGGAAAGGCCGCAAGGTGCGTTTGGCAAAGGATTTTATGGTCTTTTTCACTCGGGTGCTTTCAATTAATTAAATTCACGCCGTCGCAACGACTTGGCGGACACGACGGGAGTCGAAAACGCCTGTGATAGGTTAGGTCGCGCGATACCGCGACGCATGTCAGGCGTAAATGCGCTCCACCAGTCGATAAACCAGTCGCAAGTCGTCCGGGTCATCGCCTTTCGCCAAGGCTGCGGTTTCGGTGTCGGTCAGCATCAGCGGGCGGGAGCCCTTCGTTCCGCTATGGGGGTTGTGAACATAGGTAAGGTCATGCGGGGTGGCCCGGTAGTTGGGGTTATCCTCAATCAGTGGGCCGCTGCTTACAAAGAAGACCGTATCGGGCGCCACAAGCTCAACATCGGGCAATTGCCAGGATTGGCTAGCTTCGCTGAAATCGCGACGCTTCGGGCGGGCGGTTATGCCCTCTGCTTGCAGAACGGGATCATCGTTGCACAGCTGGCAGATTCTATCGGTCAGCGCATCGACATCTTCTGCGTTCACCGGTCCGCCGAACCGATGGGCGTCCAGAATATAGATGCCACGCATGTGATAGCTGCCAAACGCCTGCGAATTCGCGGCGTCGAAATTCATCTCGAGTCCGGAAAGGGACTTGCGCACGGTCTTGCCCAGCCGCGAAGAAACGGGCCGTGGAAGCAATGCCTTCAGCTTGCGCAGCACGCTCTTGGCCGAGCTGGCTGTCTTTGCCCGCGGCGATTGCAGGGAGTGTCGCACCAGCAGCGCATTGATATTCACGCGTTTCAGGTAGTTCGCGGTGCCGTGATCCGCAGTCAGCATGAAACGGTCGGGCTTCAGTGCTTCGAACAGTCGCCGGATTTCATTGTCGAGAAAAGCATAGTGACGCCGCAGCAGTTCGACGTTCGGGTTCGCGTGGGATTGTTCGCCCCTGGAGGCAATCGCATCTTCGATGTCGAAGCGGGCCAGGTACTGCAGCCCGGTCGTGGGGCGAAGACAGATGAAGTTCAGATCGGCGCGTATCTCCCGGTCCAGCTTGATGAGCGCATCGACGTTGGATGCAATCACCGTTTCGACACGTTCGATGAAGGCGGGAAAAGTCTTCTCCGGCATCGTGCTCATGCGGACGTCGAACTGGTAATCCATCTCTTCAAGCAACGCGGCCAGTTCCGGCGGCTGGCAGAAGCCGTCGGGAACACCTTCGATCTTGCCTACGCCGCCGCCACCACCGGATACGGTGAAGCCATCGACCTTCGGTGCGGGACTCGTTGTCGGAACCCCGATCATGCCGAATGTGGCGCCCAGACGGTTGGCCATGTCCCAGATTGGTTCCGTACCCGGATCGGCGAGCATCTCCTTGAGCGAGAACTTTTCAGACAGAACCGGCCGCTTTTCTGCGGGCGGCAAGGGTCTGAAGTACAGGCCCCCCGTATACTCTGCCTGCCGACCTGTGACGATTTCGGACCATCCTCGACTGAGAAGGTCTTCATTCAGGTCGAACTCGTGTCCCTTGACGGCCAGTTCCCTGTAGAACGGCATGTCGAACGCGTCGAAGATGGCGGCATCGCCCCCATCGAAACCAAGGATCAACGTGCGTGGCTTTGCGGAATTCAATTGGCCCTCCCGGTCTTCTTTTTTCTTAGTCTCAGCAACGCTGGAACAAACCGCATGGCGGGCACGACCGAGATCAGCACTGAAATTCCGACTATCGCCCAATTGGCTTCCGGAAGCTTGAATACATGTGCCTGGCCGCAAATGACCAATGCAAGAGCCGTCACAGCGATGATGGCATTACTCGCGACCTGCCTTATTGATCCGGGCGCGATGCGGAATTCGACATAACCGATCTGGATCAGGAACATGGCGAATTCAGCTGCGAGAATAGCCAGAGCTAGGCTCAGCGCGCCGTAATCGGCAACGGTCAGCCACAGGACCGCAAGGAAAGCGAACGCCCAGAGCACTTGAACGACCAGGTACTGCCATCGATAGCCGGAACCGTCATGGACGCGGCGCAGCGCTTGGTTGAGGGCGAACAGGAACACGCTGAGCATCAGTATCGGCAGGAGGGAGCTTGCCTCGCTGTACGCCCCTCCGAAAACCAGCATCAGCATATCGGAAGCGGCAATCGCGGCGACAGTCAGGGGTAGGGTCAGAAGTAGAATCGCCTGGAATTGCAGCACGACGGCCTCGCGAAATTCATCGTCGGCAGATCTTCCGAAAGTCTCTGCGAGGACCGGCATTGCAACGCGCGTGAGAATAGCCGGCATGAACAGTATCATCGTGCGCCATTGGTTGGCGGCCTCGAACAAGCCCAGTTCGACATAGCCGTTCTCGATGCCGGCAATAACCGTACGGCCATACCATGGCATGAGCGCGCCAACTGCGCCTGCCAGCAGGCCGGGCAAGGCGAAGTTCCATAACAGAGGAAGCTCCGCCTTCCATTCCCTGAATGGAACGTTCTGTTCGACCCCGAACTCGCCGAGAGCGCGGCGAATGTAATACTGCAGCAGCAGGTAGCTGAGGAACGACGCCAGCGCGAGAGCGGCTACCGCTCCGGTCACGCCGTAAAAGTATGCGCCCGGCACGATGAGGGCCGCTGTCAGCACGCCCTTGGCCACATTGACCTGGGCAAATTCGCGAAAATGCTCGGTGCCGACAAGGACCGATTCCCTGACGGTCATGTAGGCCTGAAAGAAAAGGAAAACACCCGCGATGCGCAAGGGCCAAGCAAGATCGGCGTTGTTCAGGGTTGTGCGCGCGATGTAGCCGCTGCTTGCGATAAGGATCAGGGCGACAGTGGCGCAAAAGATCGCCGACAGCCGTAAGGTCATCTTCAGGATGCGCCCCGCTTTAGGCGGATCCTTTTCTCGGTACTCCGCCAAGTGCTTGCTGGCTGTCGTTCCCAGGCGGAAACCTGCATAGACAGTAAACAGGTTTGCAGTTGAGCGGACGATACCAAGTTCGCCAAAGGCAGTGGGGCCAAGGATGCGCGCCACGAGGACCGAGCTTACTGCGGTCAACGCGCGCCAGCCGAACGAGCCCAGCGCGCTCCAGGCAAAGCCGCTTGCCAGTCGCTGAGCGATAGTCCTCGCAGGTTTGGGAACTGGATCCGTCATTCGGTTCCTACCGCCCGTCAGGCCAGCACGAGGTTATCGCCCTCGGCCCCCGCCTTGCGAAAAGCATTGCGTGTGTCCACAACCAGTGCGGCGTGCTTCAGCAGGGCGTGGTAATCGACATCGTCATGGTCGGTGACCAGCAGCACCGCATCGTAATCGGCGGCAAGATCGTCCTTCCAGTCGACACTGCGCATCCCGGTAAGCGAGGGATGTTCGCGCGTGGGGGGCAGTTCGGGCACGAAGGGATCGTAATAGGCGACCTGCGCTCCGCGATCCTGCAGCAGTTCCATGATTTGCAGCGCGGGGCTTTCGCGCATGTCATCGACATTCTTCTTGTAGGCCGCGCCCAGCACCAGCACGCGCGTGCCGTTCAGCCCCTTTCTCAGCCGCTGGTCCACCGCCAGCGCCAGCTTTTCGATCACGCGGTTCGGCATGGACGAATTGATCTCGCCCGCCAGTTCGATGAAGCGGGTCGGCACCGCGTATTCGCGCGCTTTCCAGGTGAGGTAGAAGGGGTCGATAGGGATGCAGTGCCCGCCCAGGCCGGGGCCGGGATAGAAGGGCATGAAGCCGAAGGGCTTCGTCTTCGCCGCTTCGATCACTTCCCATACATCGACGCCCATCGGCTCGAAGATCACTTTCAGTTCGTTCACCAGCGCGATGTTGACCGAGCGGAAGATGTTTTCCGTCAGTTTCGTGGCTTCGGCGGCCCGGGTATTGGATACCGGTACGACCTGCCCGATGAATGTGCCGTAGAACTTCGTGGCGGCTTCGCGGGCCACGTCGTCGTCCGCGCCCACTACCTTGGGGATGGACGTGGTGCCGAAGGAGGGATTGCCCGGATCCTCGCGTTCGGGCGAGAAGGCGAGGAAGAAGTCTTCGCCGCAGGTCAGGCCGCCGCGCTCCAGAATGGGCTTGAGCACTTCGTCGGTCGTGCCGGGATAAGTGGTGGATTCGAGAACCACCAGTTGTCCGGCCCGCAGGTTGGCTGCAATCGTTTCGGTCGTCTGCTCGACGAAGGAGAGATCGGGCTCGAGGTGCTGATCGAGCGGGGTGGGCACGCAGATCGCGATGACGTCGGCCTCTGCCAGGCGCGAGAAATCGGTGGTCGCTGAGAAGCGGCCCGTGGCATTGGCCGCAGCGATGGCATCGCTGCCGATGTGCTTGAAATAGCTCTGCCCGGCCGCCAGTCGCCGCGGCTTCGCCTCGTCGACGTCGAAACCGATCACGGTGAACCCCGCATCGACAATGGCAAGCGCGAGCGGCAGGCCGACGTAACCCATGCCGATCACGCCCACCGTGGCGCTGCGATCTTCCAGCCTGGCCAGCAGGCCGGTGCCATGTTCAACTGTCATCGGGCTTTGTCTTTCAGGTTATTTCAAGCGGTCGATAAGGCGCAGGGCGGCTGTGGCCAAGGCCCAGCCGGGCGCGCCGAAGCGGTTCGCCCCGTTGAGGATATGGTAGCTGATGCCATGGGGCATATCGTCGCCGTATGTTTCCAGCAGTTCCTGCGCATGCTTGCGGCTGCCGCCAAGGGCATGGGCGCTCATCAGCCCGGCAGCCACGCGGCCCCGAACGCGGGCTAGGCCCATCTCGTGTTCCGGTGCTATGCGCGCGGTGATGCGGCGTTCCCAGGCCGGAATGGAGGGGGCCTTCTTGCGCCTCGCGGCATATTTCTTGCGCCACCCCGTTTTCCGGGCAACCGCGTCCGACGTGCCGATCCACAGTACCTCTGGCAGCAGACCCCAGCGCCCTGCAGTGGCGATCAGCGCCCAGTATTCCAGATCCTGGCTGATGCGAAGATCCGCATTCTGCGGCCCGATCTGCTCCGTGATTTCGCGACGCACCAGTACGGTGCCGGTCCGCACGTGATCGTGTTCGCCCCAGAAATCGAAGAAATTGTCCAGCATGAACCCGTCGGGATGCTGTTCGTGGAGTGCGGCGTGATGGGTCGGGCCATAGTAATCGCCCTTCTTTCGCTCGCCTTTGAATGCGCAGCTCACAGCAGCGGCATCCGGATGCGCGTCGAGGAACTGCTCGGTTCGCTCGAGGAATGCGGGCTTCCAGTAATCGTCGGCATCGAGGAAAGCGATGAATTCACCGGTGGCGATGGCGAGGCCGGCGTTGCGCGCTGCGCCCTGGCCTGCATTCTCCTGCGTCAGGTGGATCACCTTGTCGCCGTAGCTGGCGATGATCTGTGCCGTGCCGTCGGTGGATCCGTCGTCGATCACGATCACTTCGTGCGGCGCACTCGTCTGGCCCAGAGCCGAGTCAATGGCCGCGCCAATGCTCGTCTCGCTGTTATAGGCCGGTATGATTGCGGAAGTGCGACGCATGTGTCCTCTGGCTGGGCTACGCAGCGGTCCGGTAGACCCGAAACCGGGTGTGCGCAAGGTCCGGCCATGACGTCGTGGTTGTACGCAATTGCAAGGATTTGCTGCGGGACCGAATGCAGCAATATGGCGGCGTAAACCGGTTAGTCATGGTATCCGGCTCCGCCGCTCGGGCGCCTTGCGCCGATCCATGTCACCGGCGCGCGATCTGCTCACCCAGACCGCGCTACAATGCCGGGGGTTGCGGCACCGCGCACATCCTCTAAGCACGTGACCTTTCTGCGAATTTGGAATCAGGGCAGGTGCGTGCGCGATCGACGTGTAGATCTGGGTTGGAAAAGCAGCTTGTCCGGCATCGAAAGACCTTACCTGGTCCTTTTTGCCACCTTGCTGATCGCAGTCGGCCTGTTCGGCGGCAGTTCCCGCTACGACATGATGCAGAATGCGCTGATCCAGCCTGTCGCCTGGCTGGTTGCGGGCTTGGCGCTGGCGATGGGCGGAGCCGGCAAGGCCACTTACCGCAACCTTCGCTGGCCGTTGTTGATGCTCCTGGCCCTGCTTGTCATTACCATATTGCAGGTCATTCCGCTGCCATATGCGCTCTGGACGTCGTTGCCCGGGCGCGAGCCGCTGGCAGAAATTGCCACCTCAGTGGGTAGCGACATCGCCCGGCCGCTGTCCATGGTTCCTTCGCGTACGCTCAACGCGCTGTCCGCATTGGGCATCCCCCTGGCGGCCCTGCTGTTGCTGGCGGGTTTGGGAACACGCGGCGCATACATTGTCCTGGCGGCGATAGTCTTGCTTGCAGCGGCAAACGCCCTGCTCGCGATACTGCAGATTGGCAGTGGCTATGCCGAGGCTGGCTATCTGTACTCGCTGACTAACGAGGGAACCCCCGTCGGCATCTTTGCCAATCGCAACCATTCCGCGGTGTTCGGTTCACTGGCTATGCTGGTAATCGGTTTTCTCGTGACGCGTTCGAACCGCAAGGCTTTCCCGGGTTCCGATGTCCTCCTCTGGTCCGCGTTCGGGGCGATTTTCCTGGTTATCCTCGTCAACGGTTCGCGCGCCGGATTGCTGACGGCGGGCATTGCCCTGGCGGCAGCGGCACTGCTGGTCGTCAGCGGGAAGCCCTCCGTTCCTTCGCGACCCGCCGGGCGGCGCTCATCTGGCAGCAAGCGAAGCAATCTCGCTCGCTACCTTCCGGGCGCAGTGATACTCTTCTTCGCCGTAGGGATGATTGCGCTGTTCCTGCTGGCAGACCGGCTTACTGCATTCCAGCGGATCGTCGAAGCCAACCCGCTGGAGGACTTGCGTTTCCGTATCGTACCGATCCTGCTGGACATGATCGGTACCTATTTTCCGCTCGGTACGGGGCTGGGCGCGTTCGAAGACGTATTCCGCATTCACGAAACGCCGGAATTGCTGGGGCCGCGCTACCTCAACATGGCGCATAACGACTGGCTCCAGTGGTTTCTCGAAACGGGGCTGCCAGGTGCGATCCTGCTCGTCGCCTTCCTTGGTTGGCTGGGTTACCAGTTACTGCGATTGAAGTCCCGTGGGCGCGACTACATGACGCTGGGACTTGCCGGATTCGCTATTCTCGCACTGGCCAGCTATTTCGACTATCCTCTGCGAACGCCGCTGTTCCAGGTCGCGGGTGTCTGGTTTGTATGTGCGCTCGCTCTGCTGGCGCGCGCAGAAGGCAGGGAAACTAATCAGGACCCGGAGGTTGTCACGGCGTAGACAAGGGGGTGGTATTCCCACCAAGGCCATGGCAATCGAAGAGTTGGGGGTTCCTCAGCCGCCCGAGCGCGGCTAGGACGGTATGAGGATAAGGAGTGTGGAAGTCTTGACCGGAAAGAACATCGTAAGGGGCACCGTTCTCCTTTTCGCATCCCTGGTGCTGGCATCCTGCGCTTCGGTGGACCGCAGCTATGGCGGTTCCGACGCATATGAAGTGACTGCGCTCACGCAGATTCCGGCGCCGGCATCCACGTCTTCACGCTTTTCGCCGATGGGCATCATCGAAGTGACGGTGGCGCAGGACGAAACGCTCAGCGGCACTTATGCGATCGATGAAAACGGGATGCTCAACTTCCCGCTGATCGGCGAGGTTGCCGCACTCGGCCTGTCTCCTACGCAGCTGGCGGCCGTTATCTCCAGCCGCCTTTCCGGCGAATACGTGATCGATCCCAGCGTTACGGTAAATCCTATCAACGCCGTTCCGCCAACCATTTCCATTGGCGGTCAGGTAAAGGCTCCGGGGAATTATCCGATGGCCAACGCGACAACGCTGATGCGCGCCATCAACAGTGCTGGCGGCCTGGGTGAATTTGCGAAGGCCGACGATGTTTTGGTTTTCCGGGAAGTTTCCGGTGAGCGCTACATCGGCCTTTACAACATGGAAGCGATCATGCGGGGCAACCTGCCCGATCCAGCCCTTTATGAAGGTGACATCGTGATGGTCGGGGACAATCCCGGCGAACGTCGCCTTGAACGAATCTTGCAAATCCTGCCTGCCGTTACTTCCAGCCTGGTGCTGATAGAGCGTGTAGCCTCGAGCAACTAATCTAGGACTCTGATGCGATCCCCGAATGACATGAGTGTGGCCCCCGCCGGGGCCACTGGTGGCGTGCAGCAAATGGACGATGCGCTGGAGCTGCTGCTTCAGCGACTGTGGCAGCGCGCGAAGGAATTGAAGTACGTACTGCTGTTCGTGGTAGCCGCCACGATCCTTCTGGGCGTCGCGTTCACCCTGCTGCAGACTCCGGAATATCAGGCCAGCTCGCGGATCGAGATCAGCCGGCTCGACGCCGGTTCCACCGGAGAGGACGACTTGCGCCTCGACATGCAGATGCGCGACAGACAGTATTATGAAACGCAGTACCAGTTATTGCAGTCCCGCTTCCTCGCCGAACGTGTCGTAGAGGCGGAGAATTTCGCGCAGGACCCGGTTTTCCGCGAAGCTTTCGATATTGAGGAGAGCAATCTCTCGCCGCGGGCGCTCGCCGGTCGTGTGAGTTCCACAATCACCGTGGCTCCGGTGGAGAATTCGCAGCTTGTCGATATTGTATCCGTTACGCCCTCTCCGGAGATTTCCGCGCGGATAGCCAATGCCTGGGCAGAACAGTTCCTCGAGGCAAACTACGAAAAACGCTTCGGTGATACCCAGCTCGCGCGGGACAGGCTGGAAAACCAGCTTGCCGAATTGCGGGTCGCGCTGGAAGAATCGGAAGCCGAGCTTGCTGCCTATGCCGCCGAGAACGAGATCGTCGTCCTCAACTCCTCTGCTACCGAAACGGGTGGCCAGCAGGCCGGGCAGGAAACGCTCTCGACGTCGCAGCTCTCGGCTCTCAACCAGGCGCTGATCGCGGCATCTCTGCGCCGGATCGAAACGCGCAGCGCGCTTGATGCAGAGCGCAGCACTGCCGAAGCCGATAGCGCCGCTTCCCTGCGTTCCCGTCGGGCGGAAGCGCAAGCGCAACTGGCGAACCTTCGCACCTCGCTCGGTCCGGCCAACCCCCGTGTCCAGGCGCTTGAAGCAGAAATCGAATCGCTCGAACGCTCCATCAGCAGCGAAGGCGGGGTGATGAATTCCGCGCGGCAGGCAGCTTACGAAAGTGCGCTTCGCGAAGAGTCGGAACTGCGTGAACGCTTTAATGCGGCACGGGGCCGCTATCTGGCCGAACAGAACCTTGGCACGGAATACGGCATTCTTCGCCGCGAGGTCGATACGAACCGGGAGCTCTATGACGCGCTCCTGCAGCGCTACACCCAACTGGGTGTCGGCGAGGCGGGCAGCAACAATATGACCCTGATCGAGCGGGCCGCTCCTCCGGGATCCCCGTCCGGCCCGTCGCTTACGCGCAACCTCCTCATCGCCATCATTCTGGCTACGCTGCTGTCGCTGGCGATCGTCTATCTTGCCGATTTCTTCGACCGTAGCCTGCGCCACATCTCGCAAATCCGCCAGCAGCTGGGCCTTCAGGTACTGGGGGCGATCCCGCGGGCCCAGACCGACGATATGGTCGAGGAACTCATGGACCCCAAGTCCCAGCTGACCGAGGCCTACGGCTCTACGCGTACCAGCATGCTCTCGGTGATGCCGAGCGATGCGCGCAAGATCATCATGCTGACCTCCACAAGGCCGGCAGAAGGCAAGACGATTTCCTCGCTCGCACTGGCTCGCAGCCTGCAGCGCGTGGGCAAGCGCGTCGTTCTTCTCGACCTCGACATGCGCCGTGCCGGACTTTCCCGCCTGCTGGGCGTCACGGCGAAAGTGAAGGGCCTGAGCGACCTGCTGGGGGGCTCGGTAACCCAGCCGAACATTATGCACCTGGAGGCGCATGGGATTGATTTCATTCCCAGTGGCTCGATGCCGAGTGACTCCGGCGATCTGATCGCGCGCGGCGGACTGAAGAGCCTGGTCGCCGAGCTCGAGCAGCAATACGATTTCGTTATCATCGACAGTCCCCCGGTCCTCGGTCTCGCGGACGCTGTCGAAATCGGTCACCTCGCTGGCGGGGTCATCTACGTGATGCAGGCCAACGAGACTTCGGTCTACGCCATTCGCAATGCGCTCGCGCGTCTGCGTCAGCCTGGCGTCGACATCATCGGCGCTCTGGTGACCCGGGTCGATCATCGGAACGACGAGTACGGCTACGGCACTGAGTATGGTTACGGCTATTCGTACGAATCCAGTGAGGCCTGACCGTAGGATCGTCGCCGGCCGGGGGTGTTGAGAGGAACCGCGATGCGCAAGTTCGCGATCATTGCCACAAGCGCGCTGCTAGCCGTCGCCTCCGCGGGTCAGGCGCTTTCCAATGCTCTGGCAGATGACAATCCGGCCCTTGCAGCGTCGCTGTCGCCCTATGCTGCGCCCGCGCTTGAGAAGAGCGCGGTCGCACTGGTCACTGCCGATCCGGAAACCAACAGCGTAGACTTCACTGCGTCGGAACCTGCGGCGCGCCGGGCAGTCGACGCCGGTCTCCTGTCGACAGAAGCGCTCGCCATCCTTGCAATGCAGGGTGAGGATCAGCAGACCCGCACGGCAATCCTGGATGCCGCTCAGGCTGCCTCGCGCAGAGGCCGGGTGCTCAACTCCGCAGCACTGATCGCGGCGCTGGAGGCAGAAGATAACACTCTCCTGCTGGCGACGCTCAACCGCACGCTGCTGCTTTATCCCTCGCAGCAGGACACCACTGTCCCGCTGATGGTTCAGCAACTGGCGAACGAGCGGTTGGTCCCGGCATTCGTGGACATCCTCGAAACCGAACCCCTGTGGGGTGCGCAGTTTTTCCGGGAAGCTGTCCTGCAGCCTGAACTGGCGGACAACATCGCCCGTGTCCGCCTTGGCCTCTCTCCCGATACGGCAGTCGACTACGAGGCGGACCGCGCCATCCTGCGCCTGCTTGCGCGCACCCAGAAAATCGACGAGGCGGCGCAGCTATTTGCCAGAATACGCAGCCTGGACAGTGTCCCGGTGGCGCGCGGCTCTCTGGGCTGGGAAGACGAATACACGCCCTTCCACTGGCAGTTCTATGATCAGGACAACCGCTTTGCGCGCAAAAGCACGGATGGCGATTCGATCATGATCTCCACCCGCGGCGGGTATGGCGGGGTGCTGGCAAGGCGGCTTATCCGGCTGGGAAATACCACGATGGTATTCCAGGTCGAACATACCCTCGATCCCGGCGCGTCGGGGCGGGTGCGCCTTACGCTGGAGTGTCCCGGCACCGAGCAGCGCTGGTCCGATACACTGGGACCGTCGCCCACCATGATGCGGCTGGATCGGGAACTTGACTGTAAATACGCGTGGCTGGGAATTGCGGCCCGCGCGCCTAATGGTGGCGACGCGATTTCCGGTGAGATCCTCGATATCTCGATAATGTGATACCGGTCAGTTCAAACCGTTAGAGTGCGAGATTGGCCCCTGACATCAAAAGCGTTCTCAATTGGCAGCCATGTTCTGAGCAATGAATTCGGCGATGAGAACCGTTTTCCACGTTCCCGAAAGCTGCCGTCTGCTCGACCCGCACCCCGCCGCTTCGTGACGCCGGTTATTAATTCAAATCGGCTCAACTATTGCGCTGGCGCATTCGCAACGATCCAGGGCTCACACCGTACGCTTGCTTGAAAGCACGACAGAATTGGGCAGGATCTGCAAAGGCCCAACGGTAAGCGATCTCCGTGATCGACCGGCGGCCGCCGAATTCCGTATCAGCTAGTTCGGTTCTGGCACACTCAAGCCGTCGGGCGCGTATCCGGCCCATCACGGTCTCGTCCGTGCGGCGGAAAAGATAGTGCAACTTGCGCAGCGACACGCCGACTTCGGATGCCACCATCTGCGGATTGAGAAAGGCAGACTTCAAATTCTTTTCGATCACGGCATGCGCGTCTCTCAGGATCTGCTCGTCGCGATCGCCGTCTGCCACTATGCAGTCGTTTGCGTGCAGCAG
This sequence comes from Aurantiacibacter zhengii, assembly GCF_003584125.1. Lineage (GTDB taxonomy): Bacteria > Pseudomonadota > Alphaproteobacteria > Sphingomonadales > Sphingomonadaceae > Alteraurantiacibacter > Alteraurantiacibacter zhengii. The sequence goes on along the minus strand of NZ_QXFL01000004.1, from coordinate 375,742 downwards.
GTTCAGCAGCATGGCGATCGATGCACTCTCGATCTGGCTGCTGTTGATCTTGCCGAATGTACGGGCATTGTCCGCCAGTGATCTGAAGTAGGTTCCTGCAAATTCGCGCGCTGGATTTACTTGGTCGAATACGCAGAACCGCCCACGGAAACGCGGCAAGTGCGCGTCGATCAGATGGCGTGGAAACAGAAGGTTGGCGAATTCCGCGCCCTGCTGAATCCGGAAGGACACGTCATCCGTGGAAGACCAGAAGAACATCTCCGAAGGACGGAGGTGGAAGGCGGTGTTGTTGCAGACAAGGTCGAAGGCGCTCGAGGGGTTGAAGGTCAGGCTGTAGAAGGCTGCTCCCTCGCGCGTGGGCTGGCTGCGATCGCGCATGCCGTGGACAGACGCGAAATGCATGCGGGTCAGCAGCATGGTGTTGAAGCTGCGGCTGCCCACCACGATTTCGCCCGTGGTGTCCGGTTCCCCGCCGAGTTTCCATGATCCGTTAAAGCCGCTCAGGAAGGCCTCGACTTCCGAATGCGGCCTGCGCCCCTGCAAGGAGCGCACAGTCCATTCACATGACTGAAGCGTTGCTGCCATGTCTCTCCCCTCCCCTCTCTGTCCGGCCCGGCGGGACTGACGGAGGGGTTTAGTGTTCGGATGTATACTGCGAATTGCGGGCCGCGCCAAGCGACACGCCGGAGCTCGTGCGCGCAGCGACAATCGAAATGCGCGCAGAAGCAAGTCTCGCACCCGATTCCCGCCTATCAACACCCGGTACGACACGAGGAGGAGACAGCCGCGCACCAGGGTGCCGGCATCGATCCCCCGAAGATAGCCCAAGGGAGGGGCAGGAATGGCGCAGGCCAAGACGACGCGGCTTTCGCGTCAGAAGCACTATGACAATCTACAGGCCATGTTCCGGCACGACGGCACTGTTCCGCCGGCCGGCGTGCTGGAGCCGGGGTTCGAAGATATCGATTGCGCGTCCGTGCCGACTTCCCGGTACACTTCGCAGGAGTATCACGAGCGGGAAGTAGCCAACTTATGGCGCAAGGTCTGGCAGGTGGCTGGATGGGCTGCAGATATTCCGGAACCCGGCGATGCGATGACCTATGACGTGGGCGACGTCGCCGCGCTGATCGTTCGCCAACCCGACCTGTCGCTGAAAGCCTATCACAACAGCTGCCTGCATCGCGGCATGCGTATTTGCGATGGCGCGCGCGGCCTCAAGTCCCTGCGTTGCCCGTTCCACGGGTTCACCTGGGGCCTTGGCGGACAGATGAAGACCTTGCCCGAGAAGTGGGATTTTCCGCAGCTCGACGAGGCAGAACTTGCGCTGCCGCAACTGCAGGTGGGCGAATGGCAGGGCTACGTCATGGTGAACCCCGATCCTGCCGCGCCGCCACTGGCGGACTATCTCGGCACGCTGCCTGCGCAGTGGCAGGATGCCGGCTGGGATCTCACCACCCGGTTCAAGGCGGTCCACGTCACCAAGCAGATCCGCGCCAACTGGAAGGTGGCCCAGGAGGCTTTCCTGGAGTTCCTGCACGGCAATTTCGTGCATACCAACTCGATAGTGCCCGCCGCACCTGCCGAGGCCATGCGGCAGGACGTTTTCGTCGGAGAGCCGCACTTCGCCCGCGGCGTGGGTATTGCCGGTGTGCTGACAGGCGAGGGCGATACGGTACAGGCGCGCGAACAGAAGGCCGTCGATCATTTCATTGCCTATTATGCGCCCGAGCTTGCCGACAGCCACGCTTTCGATGTCGCGCCTGGTGAGACCGCGCGGGAAAAGATCGCGGAGATCACGATCCAGAAGTTCCGGCAGGACTACGGCGTCGACCTGTCCGACCTCAACCGCTTCGATATGATCGACTACGTCTGGTACAATGTCTTCCCGAACTTCATGCCATGGCCGACGCTGGGCTATCCACTCGGATACTGGTTCCGGCCCGACGGCGGCCCTTCCAACTGCACGATGGACGTAATCCTGCTGCTGCCCTTCGAAGGCGAAAGACCGCCTTCGGCAGAGCGCGTGGTGGTGGGGCCCGATGAGCCTACCGAACCGATAATCGGCGCGATAGGACGCATCCTCGACGAGGACATGGCGAACATGGAGCGGATCCAGAAGGGGCTGGAAGCTTCGGCTACGGGCACGGTGAACTTCGCCAGCTACAACGAAGTGCGTCTGCGCCACTTTCACCGCACGCTTGCCACCTACGTGGACGATGTCGGTGAAAGCTGAGGTCCGCCGCTGCCCGGCCCGCAGCCACACCTGAAGATTTGCCAACGACAAGCAGCCGCCGTGGTCCGCCGGACCGGGGGAAGGACTGCAGAATGCCAAGGGAGAGAACCCGATGATACGCAAGTTTCACAAGACATTGCCGACTGCCGCCCTGCTGGCTGCACTCCTTCCGCAGGCGGTATGCGCGCAGGAGGACACCGGGCAGACGCGGGACGGGCAAACTGATGCCGACGACGGACTTCTCGACACGATCGTGGTGACAGCGCAGCGCCGGTCCGAAGCCCTGCAGGAAGTGCCGATCGCGGTATCGGCCCTGAATGCCGAGCGCATCCGCGAAGCCGGTTTCAGCGATGTCGAGGACCTGACTTCGACCGTTCCCAACCTCAGCGTATCGGCCCTGTGGGGTACGTCCAACCCCAAGATCTTCATGCGCGGTATCGGCAACAACAACTTCAACCAGACAGCCGAAAGCAAGGTCGCGGTCTACCTCGACCAGGTCTATCTTTCCGCACCTTCCGGACAGCTGTTCCAGATGTTCGATCTCGACCGGATCGAGGTTCTTCGCGGGCCGCAGGGCACGCTGTACGGGAAGAATGCCACAGGCGGTGCGATCTCGGTCTATTCGCAGCTGCCGGACGACGAGTTCGAGGGATACGCACGCGCCGGATACGGCAACTATGACGCCATCGACCTGGAAGCCGCGGTGACGATACCGATGTCCGAAACGCTATCGGCCCGCGTGGCGGGCACGTGGACAAAGCGCGACGGATATGTGCTCGATCTGGCAACCGGCGACTATGTGAACGATGCCGACCAGTGGGCCGCGCGCGGGATCCTTCGCTGGCAACCCAATGCAGGCGTCGACATCGCGCTCAACTTCCACGGCGGGGCCTCCGATGCGACCAACAACAATTCGGTTCACCGGGGTATCTTCGATCCGGCCCAACTGGCGATGGGGAATCTCGTTCGCCTGTCTGCCGAGGAAATCATCGCGCGCGAAGGTGTCGATGCGCTCGGCTACCGCGATGACAATCCCGATCCCTATGTGAACACCTATGGAAATGATACGTTCGGCGATATCGAGCTGTTCGGCATATCGCTGGTCGGTGATTTCGAGATCGGCAACACCCTGCTTACTTCGGTGACCGGGTACGAGAATTCCAAGCGCAGCGTCCTTCAGGACGGCAATGGTGCGCCCAGCACGATCTTCACGATCAACTGGGGGCCATCGGAGTTCGAATCCATCTCGCAGGAATTCCGCCTTGCCTCGCAGAACGATGGCAACTTCAACTGGCTGGTCGGCGTGTTCGGTTTCCACGAGACCGGTGAGGTCGACAACTTCTACAACCTGGCGGACATTTCCTTCGCGCTAGGCGGGATAGAGGCCTTCGACCAGGCTTACACGCAGAAGACCGATACGCTGGCAGCCTTCGCGCAAAGCACCGTCGGCCTGACCGACCGCCTCAACCTGACGGTGGGCGCGCGCATCAACTACGAAAAGCGGACGATCGACCACCAGTCCTTCGCAACGACCGAGGCGGGTGTTTCCCTGCTACCGGGCCCGCTCTTCGACCTCGACCTGAGCGAGAGCTGGACCGAATGGTCTGGCCGTGTCGCCCTGGATTACGAGATTACCCCCGACATCATGGCCTTTGCCAGCGTCAACCGCGGTTTCACCAGCGGCGGCTTCAATACCGGAGCGTTCAACGATCCGCTGGGGGCGGAGCGGGTGTTCGATCCGGAAACCGTCGTCAGCTACGAGGCCGGGGTAAAGTCGACCCTGCTGGGGCGCCGCCTGCGCCTCAATGTGACCGGCTTCATTTACGACTACAGCAACCTGCAGGTTTTCACTTTCACTCCGTCCGGGCTGCAGTTCATCGAGAACGCGTCGAACGCGCGGGTGGAAGGTGTCGAGGTGGAAGTCCAGTCGCGTCCGTTCGACAATCTCGAACTGGGCGCCAGCGTCGGCCTGATGAGCAGCGAGTACCGCGATTTTACACGGGACCTGGGCGGTGTGACCGAGGACCTGAGCGGCAACCGCCTGATCGGCGCGCCCAATTCGCAGTTCAACGTGGTGGGCAAGTACACCGTGCCCGTATCGGCCGGAGATTTCTGGGTGCGCGGCGATTTCACCTACACGGGCAACCGCTATTACGACGAACGCGAGTTGGAGGAAATCAGCAGCGAAGGGGCGACGACCAATCTCAACGCCTCGATCGGGTTCACCGACATCGACGAGCGGATCGAGCTCAGCCTGTGGGCGAGGAACCTGACCAACGAGGTCAACATCATCGACATCCTGGATGTCGGCCTCTTCGGCTACCAGAACGTCTGGTACAACATGCCGCGCACCTACGGCGTCTCGCTGGAATACCGGTTCTGACACCCGTGCCGCAGCTTTCCCACCCTTCATCCACCTGCGCGAAGCCCCGCGAGTGCCGGGACGCCGGGTGCCCGGAATCATCAGGAGCGAGACCATGACCAGCCAGCAAGTCACGAGCGAAGGTTCAAGCCGCGCGTCCGGGATATTCGCCGAACGTTATGACAATTTCATCGGCGGAGATTGGGTCGCGCCGCAGGGCGGAGAATATTTCGTCAACCTGTCCCCGGTGGACGGGGCGAAGTTGAACGAGGTCGCCCGTTCGCAGGCCGCCGACATCGCGCTGGCTCTGGACGCAGCGCACAAGGCGAAGGACGGGTGGGGCCGCACAAGTCCGGCGGACAGGGCCCGCGTGCTCAATCGCATTGCCGACGCGATGGAAGCCAACCTGGAATTGCTGGCCAAGGCCGAAAGCTGGGACAACGGCAAACCGATCCGCGAATGCATGGCCGCCGACCTGCCCTTGGCGATAGACCATTTCCGCTATTTCGCGGGCGCGATCCGGGCGCAGGAAGGGCGACTCTCCCAGATCGACGACGATACCGTCGCCTATCACTTCCACGAGCCGCTGGGCGTTGTCGGCCAGATCATCCCGTGGAATTTCCCGATGCTGATGGCCGCATGGAAGATCGCGCCCGCGCTGGCGGCGGGCAACTGTATCGTGCTGAAGCCAGCGGAACAGACGCCAGCCTCCATCATGGTGCTGGCAGGGATCATCGGTGACCTGCTGCCCGCCGGCGTGCTGAACATCGTCAACGGCTATGGCCAGGAAGCGGGCAAGGCTCTCGCCACCTCGCCGCGTATAGCCAAGATTGCCTTCACCGGCGCGACCTCCACGGGCCGCCAGATCATGCAGTATGCGACCGAGAACCTCATTCCCGTAACGCTGGAACTGGGAGGCAAGTCGCCCAATATCTTCTTCGCGGACATTGCCGACGAGGATGATGACTTCTTCGACAAGGCCGTGGAAGGCGCGCTGATGTTCGCGCTGAACCAGGGCGAGGTCTGCACGTGCCCCAGCCGCGCACTGGTGCACGAGAGCGTTTACGACAGGCTGATGGATCGCGCGACACAGCGGCTGAAGGCGATCCGGCAGGGCAACCCGCTCGACAGCGATACGATGATCGGGGCGCAGGCTTCGCAGCAGCAAATGGAGAAAGTCCTTGGCTACATCGAGATCGGCCGGGAAGAGGGAGCCGAAGTTGTCGCCGGAGGGCATCGCGCGCTGACGGATACGGCGTTTGGCGAGGGATATTATGTCGCCCCCACGATCCTGCGCGGCACCAACGACATGCGCGTATTCCAGGAAGAAATCTTCGGGCCGGTACTGGCGGTGACCACGTTTAGCGACGATGAAGAAGCGATCCGCATAGCCAACGATACGACCTACGGGCTTGGCGCAGGCGTATGGAGCCGCGACATCAACCGCTGCTACCGCGCGGGCCGGGCGATCCAGGCAGGGCGGGTATGGACCAACTGCTACAACCTCTATCCCGCACACGCGGCGTTTGGCGGATACAAGCAATCCGGCATCGGGCGGGAGAACCACCTGATGATGCTGGCGCACTACCAGCAGGTGAAGAACCTGCTCGTTAGCTACAGCCCGAAAGCGCTCGGGTTCTTCTGAGCATGACGGGTTTTCGTGTCGCGATGGAACCGGCCGACTGGCTGGCGGCTGCCGACCTGATCGACTGGTCGGTGTCGCCGCAGGTCGCGCTGGATACTGGCAAAGCGCCGCTGTGCCGATGGTTTCCCGACGGACGGCTCAACACCTGCCACAATGCCCTCGATCGGCATGTCGAAGCGGGCCACGGCGACAGGCCCGCGCTGATTTTCGACAGCGCGATGACGGGGGATCGGCGGCAGTACACCTATGCCGAATTGCGCGACGAGGTGGCGCGCGTTGCCGGAATGCTGCGCAGCCTCGGCGTGGGGAAAGGCGACCGCGTCCTCATCTACATGCCGCTGGTGCCCGAGGCTGTGATGGCGATGCTGGCCTGCGCACGGTTGGGGGCCGTTCATTCGGTGGTGTTCGGCGGGTTCGCCGCACCGGAACTTGCAAAACGGATCGTCGATGCCAGCCCGGCGCTGATCGTAACCGCAACCTGCGGGCTGGAGCCTTCGCGCGTGGTCGAATACCTGCCGATCGTGGCGCAGGCGCAGGCCTTGGCGCAAAGCGACGTCCCCAAGCTTGTGCTACGCCGCCCGCAGCACGAGGTCGCGCTCGATCCGGCAAACGAACACGACTGGCACACCCTGCTGGATCGTGCCGAGCCGGCCGCCCCTGTCGATGTTGCCGCGACGGACCCGCTCTATATCCTCTACACCAGCGGTACCACCGGCACGCCCAAGGGCGTGGTGCGCGACAACGGCGGTCATGCCGTGGCGCTGGCAAAGAGCATGGCGCTTGTTTACGGCGCGCGGCCCGGAGATGTGTTCTGGGCAGCTTCGGATATCGGCTGGGTCGTTGGTCACAGCTACATCGTTTACGCGCCGCTGCTGACCGGTTGCACCACCGTGCTCTACGAAGGCAAGCCGGTAGGCACGCCCGATGCCGGCGCATTCTGGAGGGTCGTGCGCGACTACGGCGTCGACATCCTCTTCACCGCGCCGACCGCAATCCGCGCCATCCGGCGCGAAGATCCCGATGGAACGCATATTGCCGCCGCACCGCTTGCTAGCCTGCGCGCCCTGTTCCTGGCGGGCGAACGTGCCGATCCCGATACGCTGGAATGGATCGAGCAGCAGCTTGGCGTGCCTGTGATCGATCACTGGTGGCAGACCGAACTCGGCTGGCCCGCCATCGCCATCTGCCTTGGCCTTGGGGAGCGCGAAACCCGCAGCGGCAGTGCTGGCAAGCCTGTTCCCGGCTTCGACATTGCCGTGCTGGGCAGGAATGGTGAACGCCTTCCCGCAGGCGAAAGCGGCGACGTAGCCATCGCCGCGCCCCTGCCGCCCGGATGCCTCAGCACGCTGTGGGCGAATGACGAGGGATTCGTGTCGACCTACTTAGCCGCGCGGCCCGGTTATTACACAACTGGCGACAACGGTTTCTTCGATGGCGACGGTTTCCTCCACATCATGGGACGGAGCGACGACATCATCAACGTCGCCGGGCATCGCCTTTCCACCGGAGCCATGGAGCAGGTACTGGCAGCGCATCCCGATATTTCCGAATGCGCGGTTGTGGCGGGTACCGATCCGCTGAAGGGGCATCGCCCGGTGGGCTTCTTTGTCCTGCGATCCGGTGCGCAGCGCGATGAAGCCACGGTCGCAAGGGAAGTCGTAGAGCGCGTGCGCGCCGAGATTGGTCCGGTCGCCGCCTTCCGCGAAGCCGTGGCCGTCCCCGGCCTGCCCAAGACCCGTTCGGGCAAGGTGCTGAGAGCGACGCTGCGCCAGATCGTCGACGGTCAGCCCTACACGCCGTCTGCCACGATAGAGGATCCTGCCATGCTTTCGCATGCCCAGGCGGCGCTGGCCCGCGCAGGGATCACGCAACCCGCCCTTCAGCAAGAGGACCCAGCATGACCATGCAGCCCACAACAGCCCAGAAGCTGTGGATGTACGAAAAGATGGTGACCAGCCGCCGTTTCGAGGAAGCGATCGCCAGGATCTATCTCGAAGGCAAGCAGCCGGTCTTCAACATGGCGAATGGTCCAATTCCAGGCGAAATGCACCTGTCCGACGGGCAGGAACCCTGTGCGGTGGGCGTTTGCGTCCACCTCTCTGCCGAGGACGTGGTGACCGCCACGCACCGGCCCCATCACCAGGCGATTGCCAAGGATGTCGACCTGAAACGCATGGCGGCAGAGATCTTCGGCAAGCAGACCGGCCTCAGCGGGGGGCGCGGCGGGCACATGCACCTGTTCGATCCCGCCGTGAACTTCGCCTGTTCGGGTATCGTGGGCCAGGGCCTTGGCCCGGCGGTGGGCGCGGCGCTTTCCCGCAAGATGCAGGGCAAGCCCGGCGTGGCGGTTGCCTACATCGGCGAAGGCGCGGCCAACCAGGGCGCGTTTCACGAGGCGCTGAATCTCGCCTCTGTATGGAAGCTGCCGGTGGTGTTCGTGATCGAGGACAACGCCTGGGGCATCTCGGTATCCAAAATGACCTCGACCGCCGTTCCGCACAACCATGTTCGCGCGGATGCCTACGCAATGCCCGGCCACCGGGTGGAGAACAACGATACGCTGGCGATCTTCGCCGTCGCAGGCGAGGCGATCGAACGCGCCCGGGCCGGTGATGGTCCCTCGCTGATCGAGATCGAGACGTCACGGCTCGCGGGTCATTTCATGGGCGATGCGGAAGGCTATCGCCCCAATGGCGAGAAGGACGCTCTGGTGGCGAAGGACCCCATTCCGGCCTTTCGCAGGCACATTCTCGAAACGGGCGAAGCGGGCGAAGACGAGCTCTTGGCCATCGAAAAGGCTGCAAGCAAGGCGGTGGACGAGGCCATCGCCTTCGCGCGCCACAGCCCCGATCCCGAACCCGCCGACGCCCTGACCGGTGTCTTTATCGAGGCCAAGCCGCAAGGAGCCGACGCATGACAACCGAGGTCAAGGAAAACGAACGCAAGCTGACCATCGCCCGCGCCATGGCAGAGGCACTGTCGCAGGAAATGCGGATCGACCCGCGCGTGTTCGTGATGGGAGAGGACATCGGCGCGCTTGGCGGTGTCTACGGCAACACCCGCGGCCTGCTGGAAGAGTTCGGCGCGGAGCGCGTGCGCGACACGCCGATTTCGGAAACCGCGTTTGTAGGCGCTGCGGTGGGCGCGGCGCAGGACGGAATGCGTCCGGTCGTTGAACTGATGTTCGTCGACTTCTTCGGCGTATGCTTCGACGCGATCTACAACCTGATGGCCAAGAATACCTATTTCTCGAACGGTTCGTTTCGCGTGCCGATGGTGCTGATGACATCCACAGGCGGCGGTTATTCCGATGGCGGCCAGCACTCGCAGTGCCTTTACGGCACCTTCGCTCACCTGCCGGGGATGAAAGTCGTAGCCCCATCCAATGCGTATGATGCCAAGGGCCTGATGACCGCCGCCCTGCGCGAGGATAACCCGGTCGTTTTCATGTACCACAAGGGACTGCAGGGCATGGGCTGGCTGGGCACCGAGCGCGGTGCCACCGTGCACGTGCCCTCCGATCCCTACGAAGTGGAGATCGGCAAGGCAGCCATTGCCCGCGAGGGCTCGGACCTCACCATCGTGTCCGTCGGTATCGGTGTACACCATGCGCTGAGGGCTGCCGAACAGCTCGAGGGCGAAGGCATCAGCGTCGAAGTTGTCGATCTGCGCTCGCTCGTGCCGCTGGATCGCGAAGCCATCCGCACCTCCGTCGCCAAGACAGGGCGTCTCATGGTCGTCGACGAGGACTACCACAGCTTCGGCATGAGCGGCGAGATCATCGCGACGGTGGCCGAACACGATCCTGCCATGCTCAAGGCGCCGCCGGCGCGCGTCGCGTTTCCTGACGTGCCGATACCATTTGCCCGGGTGATGGAGCGTTATTGCCTGCCCGATGCCGACAAGATCGTCACGGCATGGCGCACCATGCAATTGAGAGAGCGGACTTAGGAGAGCGCAATGGCAACCGACGTAACAATACCCGGCAATCTGTGGGAAGAAGACAGCGAGGCGGCGATCACTGCCTGGCTCGTTTCAGACGGCGCGCGAGTGACCAGCGGCCAGCTCATCGCGGAGATCATGGTGGAGAAGGTGCAGCACGAAGTGCTCGCCCCCGCCGAAGGCACGATTGCCATCGTGAAGCAGGTGGACGAGGTCGCAGCCAAGGGCGAAACGATCGCGCGGATAGACTGACATGCGATCGATGCATGCGTCCTCATCGGCGGGACACACGACTGCCGTTCCGCTTCGCGGCCCTCGGCGGATGATTGCCGACAAGATGGTTGCCAGCCTTCGTGAAGCGGCGCAGCTCACCCATCATGCCACCGCGCAGGCGAGCGCCCTCGTTGCCGCCAAGCAATCCTGCGCCGACGCCGGAGAAAACGTTTCAATCGAAGACCTGGTCATGTTCGCCACCATCCGTACGCTGGCGGACTTTCCGCAGCTCAATGCACGGCTGGTCAACCAAGAGGTTCACACGGGCCCGCAAGTGCACCTGTCCATCGCGATCGCACTTCCGGGTGACCTGCTGGTCGCCCCGGCGATCTTCGATGCACAGGACCTGTCGCTGACCGAACTGCGCGCGGCGCGGCAGGATCTGGCCCGGCGTGCCAAGGTAAACAAGCTTACCGTGTCGGAGATGACAGGGGGGACGTTCACGATCAGCAATCTGGGGCTGACCCGCGTCGAGCACTTCACGCCGATCCTCAATATTCCGCAGGTGGCGATCCTGGGTCTGGGGCGGATGGTCGAAAGACCGGTCAATTGCGCTGACGGATCGATAGCCTTTGCGCCCCATTTGGGGCTGTCGCTGACGTTCGATCATCGCGCGGTCGATGGCGCGCCTGCCGCAGCGTTTCTCACCGCTCTGTGCATCACTATCGAGAGCGGTGCCATCTTCGCGTGAACGCTGTCAGCCATTTCCAGCACTCGCGCGAAGCCCTGGCTAAGGAGGCCCTGTTGCTCGCCCGTGTAGCGCGGCGCGAGAGCGATTTCGAGATGGCGCTCTGGACGGCAGGCCGTTCCCTGGTCGTACCGAGCTCGATGGCGCGAAAGCCGCGTTTCGAAAGTGCGGCCAGCGCCAGCGCAGCTGGTGGCTGGCCGGTTGTGTTGCGCCCCTCCGGAGGGGGCGTCGTACCCCAGGGGCCAGGTATTCTGAACCTCGCAATCGTGAGCGTCGCAGATGGCAAGGAATGTCAGGACCCGGTCGCATATTTCCAGGTCTTGACCGACCTAATTGCAAGCGCCGTAACGCGCACCGGCGCGGTTTCGGTCGGTCCGGTAAATGGAAGTTTTTGCGACGGCAAATTCAACGTCGCTGTCGATGGCCGCAAGCTGGCAGGCACTGCTCAGCGATGGACCATCCGGAATGCCCGGTCACACGAGTACGCAGTGCTCGCGCATGCCACGATACTGTGTGCGGCCGACATCCCAGCTTCGTGCGCAGCTGTCGAATACTTCTGCGGAGAGCTTGGAGAACCAATTCCCCTTGACCCGGACGCGCACATTAATCTCCAAGAGGTCCTGTCGAACGACACAGATGCCTTCGCGCACTGCGCCGGCATCTTCCGGGCTCATCTACTCGGCGGCAATTACGCCGTTTGCAAAAGAGGGCTGGAGTCGCAAACGGCGAAATCGCAAAGCTTTTTGTGCGATTCTGGGGGCAGGGCGGCCCTGAAAAGGGCGGTGGCGGAGACGGAGGGATTCGAACCCTCGATACCCCGATAGAGGTATGGTTCCTTAGCAGGGAACTGGTTTCAGCCACTCACCCACGTCTCCGGACCCAAGCGGCAAGACGCGGCCTATAACGATGGCTTGCAGGGGCTTCAAGTGTGCATTCTCTTTTTGCGCCAGAGCCGTCGTGCGAGCGATCCTGAAAGCATCCTGCCGCACGATCCCGGATTCGGTTCACCGCGAAATCGATTCGACTCGCCGCCTATTCATTGCCGCTTCAGGCCGAGGGGACTCAATGTAACTCTCTGTTCGCGCGCCTGCTGCCAAGCGGGTGAAATCGGAAGGGAGACCATGCAACCGATCCGCAAAGCACTCGTCGCCGCTGCCCTGCTGTCGCTGCCCGCGCTGGCGTGGCCGGTCGCCGCGCAGCAAATCGAGACCGTCGACCCCGACACCATGATCGACGGCGACCTTGTCGATCCGCCGTCGCGCACCACCGCGCCGGACTACCCCCAGCAAACCGATCCCCAGGCGAACGAAATCCCGGCCGAGCCGGGCTTCGGGGGCGCGTACGAGATGAGCGATCCCAGCGCCCGCTATGACAGCAATCGGCAGGTGCTCGACCTGCCGCCCGAAGAACTGCCCGCCGCCGGCTCCGGCGTGGAAGTGGCGCAAGCCCCACCCGCGCAGGAGCGCACCACCTACGCCGAGGATGACCTGATCGGCGCTGCCGAGGGCCTGTTCGGGCGCGGCGCCGAAGGGCTGGCCCGGCTGATCCAGAATATCCTTTCCGACCAGGGCGAGCCCAACGGCTATATCGTCGGGCGCGAGGGCGGCGGCGCATTCGTGCTGGGCGTGCGCTACGGCTCGGGAACGCTGCATCACGCTGTCGAAGGCAACATGCCCGTTTACTGGACCGGCCCCTCGATCGGGCTGGATGCCGGTGCCAACGCAGGCAACACCTTCGTGCTGGTCTACAACCTCTACGATACGGACGAGCTTTACGAACGCTTCCCGGCGGGCGAGGGACAGGCCTATTTCGTGGGCGGGTTCAACGCCAGCTACGTACGCAAGGGCGATGTCGTGCTGATCCCCATTCGCGTGGGGGCGGGCCTGCGGCTGGGCGTGAATGCAGGTTACATGCGCTTCTCGCGCAAGCAGCGCTGGCTGCCGTTCTGATCGGGCAAGGCTGACGCGGCAATCTGCGCACTTGCGGATTGCCGCGCGCGGCGGCATTGAGCCGCCATCATGCTCGACAAACTCACCCAGCAACCGCCCGATGCGCTTCTTGCGCTGATCAAGCTCTACAACGCGGACCCGCGCGCATCGAAGATCGACCTCGGCGTGGGCGTCTATCGCACTGCCGACGGCGCGACGCCGGTGTTCCGCGCGATCAAGGCGGCGGAGAAGCGGCTGGTCGACGGGCAGGACACCAAGGCCTACCTCGGCCCCGAAGGCGACATGGGTTTCGTCAACGCGCTGATGCCGCACGTGTTCGGCGACAGCCTGACGGCTAAGCTTACCGAGGCTGGTCGCATCGACGGCATGCAGACCCCCGGCGGCACCGGCGCGGTGCGCCTGGCGGTGGCGCTGGCGGCGAAGGCGGGCGTCAAGAAGATCTGGATGGGCACGCCCAGCTGGCCCAACCACGCGCAGATCCTGGCCGATTGCGGCATGGAAGTCGGCACGTTCAACCACGCTGCCGAGAATGGCTCTGCCGACATGGCCGCCCTGCGCGATGTGATCGCCAGTGCCGATGCGAACGACGCGGTGCTGCTGCACGGTGCCTGCCACAATCCCACGGGCGTGGATTACACGAACGAGGAGTGGGACGAGATCGCCGGCCTGCTGAAGGACAGCGGCACGCTGCCGATCATCGACCTTGCCTATCAGGGGCTGGGTGATGGCATGGCAGAAGACGCCTACGGCATGCGCACACTCGTTTCCGCCGTGCCGGAAGCGCTGGTGGCCTACAGCTGCGACAAGAACTTCGGCCTCTACCGTGACCGCGTGGGCGCGCTCTACGCCATCGGCGGCGATGCCGACGTGGTGACGCGGATCATGTCCAACGGCTCTTCGCTGGCGCGGGCCAACTGGTCCATGCCGCCCGATCACGGCGGGGCTGCCGTGCGCGTGATCCTGGAAGACGAGGACCTGACTGCCGACTGGCTGGCCGAAGTCGAGGACATGCGCCAGCGCATCGGCCAGGTGCGCGCCAGGCTGGCCGCCAACAGCAATGCGGGCGGTGTGGATCTCACCCCGCTCGGCCGCCAGAAGGGCATGTTTGCGATGCTGCCTGTCAGCAAGGAACAGGTCGAGCAACTGCGCAAGGACCACGGTGTCTACATGGCAGGCTCGGGCCGCATCAACGTGGCGGGCCTGACGATGGGCAACATCGACGCCTTCGTGGCCGCGCTGGCCGACGTGACCGGCTGACCCCAGAACAACGTGGAACGCCCACAGGGGTGTTTTGCAAAAGTTGGTTTTCATGCGCCCGGCTCTTCTTCGAAGGGTTGGGCGTTTGCCTTGTCGAGGCGACGTAGCAGCCGCAAAAGCGCCGAATTGTCGGCTTTCCGGCGTATCCCGGTGATCCTGCCGCGATGGAGCGCGGGGGCGATCAGGCCGTGTTCGACGCGGCGAAACAGCTCCTCATCTGTGACCTTCCGCCAGTCGACCTTTTGCGCGACGCGCCCCTCGCCTTGCGGCGTGAGGACATGATCCCACGCCTGGGCGAAACTCGCCGCACCTGCGCGGCGACGCAAACGGTGCGCGCTCTCCCGGCTCATCCCGACAGCCCCCGCGGCGGCGCTGACGCTGCCGGTCAGGTAAAGGTGGGCGAGGAATGCGCACTGCCGCGCCGCGCTCCACCCATCACGGCGCGAGCGCAGCGGCACGGGATGGAAGAACGGGGGACGGCGGCGAAGTTTGCTTGCAGGGGTTCTCGGCATTGGCCGAGGTTGGAGCGGGTGAGGGCGTGTAGGGAAGCCTGTTGACGGTGAATTTCAGCTATGGGGTGGGAGGCGGACTGGCAGGTTCTAGGAGAAGTGCTATGAATGCCGCCCGCTTCCCGGTCTTGGCAACAGGAGCACCGCGCCTATGAGAATTCTCAGTTTCCTTGTCGCGGCCATCGTTCTCAGCGCAACGCCGACTTACGGGCAGGATGTCATTGAGACAGAACCGTTGACGATCGGGACCTCTTACCTCGTGGAAACTCATGAAGCGGAGCGCAAGGTCCACGTGGTGACACCGCAGGGCTATGATGATGGGGAACAAGCCTATCCCATCTTCATCATGCTCGATGCGGGCCTGAAGCAGGATTTCTTCCTGGCGCTCGGCGTGGAACGCTGGAACCAGTTGTGGCAGCGCAGTGCCCCTGCAATTTTTGTCGGTGTCGAAACGGTCGATAGGCAACGCGAACTGCTGCCACCGACGTCTACAGCAGGCGAACAAGAGCGCTATCCCACAGCGGGGGAAAGCGATGCGTTCCGAGAGTGGCTCTCGTCGGAAATCCTTCCGATGATACGCTCGCAATATCGAGACGATGGCCGTGCTTTCTTGATGGGAGAGAGCGCAGCAGGGCATTTCGTGATCGAGACATGGGTCAACACGCCCGAACTGTTCAACGGATACGCTGCCCTTTCCCCCAGCTTGCAATGGAACGGCCAGCAGCTTTCCCGGCACTTTGTCGATATGGGCGAAACCGAACGCCCCCCTCTATTTATTTCGTTTGCGAATGAGGGTGGCGAGACGGAGGAAGGAATTACGCGGCTTGTCGCCGAAGTGCGCTCGGACATGTGTTATTCCGATCGCCGAAATGACCTTGTGCACGCAAACACGCTTCACGGCCTGCTCCCGGAAGCGCTCCAGTATCTCCTGCCGACCGAGGCTGACTGGCTAGACGAATATGGTCTGACGCTTCGATGCGAGACCGGAAGGGACGCATCGGTCGCTGATTGAGGGCTTTGCGGACGGAGAACAGCTAAGTCGCTCGTCCGCTATGGGGTCGTTAGCCGCCGCTCCCGCAATTCCGATTAACCCGCCCGCAGCGCCTGCATCCGGTGGAGGTAGCGCGCGATGGTATCGACCTCCAGGTTCACCTCTGCATCCTGCGCCAGTTCGCCCAGCGTGGTGACGTCGGCGGTGTGGGGGATGATGTTGAGGCCGAACTGCACGGTGCCGTCGTCACGGTCCTGCACGCTGTTCACCGTCAGCGACACGCCGTTGATGGTGATCGATCCCTTGGGCGCGATGAAGGGAGCAAGGTTGGCGGGGGCGGCGATGGTGAGACGCATCGAATCGCCTTCGGGCTGCCAGTCTGCCACGCGGCCCACGGCGTCGACATGGCCGGTCACGATATGGCCGCCCAGTTCGTCGCCAAGTCGCAGCGAGGGTTCAAGGTTCAGTTTCGCGCCTTCGCGCCACATGCGTTTCGCCGTGCAGGATGTGGTTTCGGCGGACACGTCCACCACGAAATGCGCGTCGCCTTTTGTGCCGCCGCGGTCCACCACGGTCAGGCACACGCCCGAACAGGCGATGGACGCGCCGATATCGATTTCGGCAGGATCGAACGGGCAGGCGATGGTCAGGCGCAGGTCTCCGCGCTGCTGGACTTGCGTGATCGTGCCGATGGCGGTGACAATTCCGGTGAACATGGACGGCCCCTTTGCTGGTCAGGCGCGCTGATAGACTTCCAGCGTGTCGCTGCCAAGCTGGCGCCGGTCGAGGAGGTTCAGGCCGTCGGCAAAGGCTTTCTCCAGCGTATCGTGCCCGATGTGGCCGATGGCGGGCGTGCCGCCGCCCAGCAGCACGGGGGCGCGGTAGATCAACAGGCGATCTACCAGTCCGGCTGCGAGGAAGGCCGAGGCGGTCTGCGCGCCGCCTTCCACCATCAGGTATCGCACGCCGTCCAGCGCGGCGATCTCTTCCGGCGAACGGATGGCCTGCCAGCCTTCGGGTACCTTACCAGAGGTGAGCGCTACGCGGCGAGGAGAGCGATCCTCCAGCCCCGGTAACCGCACGTCGAGGCGCGGGTTGTCGGCGCGAAGGGTGCCGCCGCCGACAAGGATGGCATCGGCCCGCGCGCGCTCGCGGTGGCCGTGGGCGCGGGAGGCGGAGTTGGTGATCCACTGGCTCTCCCCGGTACAGGTAGCGATGCAGCCATCCAGTGACATGGCCAGCTTGAGCGTAACGTGCGGGCGGCCCTTCGCCAGCTGTGTGGCATGGCCCGACAGGCCAAGGCATGCGGGCGTCCAGTCGAGCGTCGCGACTTGCGCGCCTGCGGCCTCGATCCGCGCGATGCCATCGCCTGCCGTGCGCGGGTCGGGATCGCGCATGCCCACCACCACGCGGGCAAGACCGGCGGCGGAAATCAGGTCGGCGCAGGCCGGACCGCGCTGCGAACGGTGGGCGCAGGGCTCCAGCGTGACATAGAGCGTAGCCCCGCTCGCGGCTTCTCCTGCCGCTTCCAGCGCCACGGCCTCCGCATGGGGGCGTCCGCCGGGCATGGTCCAGCCGCGCGCCAGCACCGCTCCGTGCTTCACGATGATCGCGCCGACGCCGGGGTTGGGGCTGGCAAGGGGACGCGCGCGCTCTGCCAGGGCGGCAGCGGCGGCCATCCATCGGGCGTCGTCAGCCAGCAGCAGCGGCACAGTATTCTTCTACCGAGAGCGCCAGCTCTTCCGGCGTTGGGCCGGTGTCCTCGCGCGCCTTGGCCTGTCGCTCAGCCTCGATCTCGGCCTTCATCTCGTCGACATCGATGAATGTCGCACGACCCAGCGTCTCGTACATTTCTCGCCTGCGCGCTTCGTTCGCGTCGATTCGCGCCTGCAATTCGTCCTTCAGCTGCTGGTTGGCGCAATTGGTGGCGATGATCTCGCCCTCGGTCCGGCCTTCCTCGAAGGTGGAGATGTACATCACGTCGGGCCGGGCGGGCGGGGCGCGCTGGCTTTCGGGAATGAACAGCATGAACACGGCAAAGGTCGCAGCCATGGCCACGCCCAGGATCTGCCAGCGGTGCGGCGTGGGCTGCTTCCACTGGTCGCGAAAATCCACGACCGCGCGGCGCGGCGATACTCGGCGGAAAAAACCCTTCATGCTGCTTAGGATAGGGATGTGCGGCGGGATTCGCCAGCTATTGATGATGCGATGGCAGCTCAGCCGAAGGCGGCGTAGAGCGAGCGCCCCTCGCGCTTCAGCCAGCCGTCGGCCTCGGGCAGGTGCCCCTCGAACAGTCTTGCCAGCAGCGCATGGAAGGCAGGCGAGTGGTCGAAGTGGACGAGGTGGGCGACCTCGTGCGCGACGACGGAGCGGCGCACGTGATCGGGTGCCATCACCAGCCGCCAGTTGATGCGGATGCAGCGGCCGGTCTTCCTGTCGCCCGAACACGAACCCCAGCGCCGCTGCGCGCGCGACAGGCGCAGGGCGGGCACGTCGACAGCGGCGCGCTGGCAGTAGAAGGCAAGATCGTCTCCGCACAGCCGCAGCGCCTCTGCCTCCAGCCAGCGGCGCACGCGCGCCTCCAGCCCGTCTGCGGTGCCGCCTACGCGCAAGGTGCCGTTATCGACGACAGGCTTTCGGCCCGCTGCCTTGTCCCAGGCAATGCGCAATGGCTCTCCGCGATAGGCCATGGTCTCGCCGTCCGCCACGCTCAGATTGCGCGGCACCCGGTCAAGCTGCCGCTCTATCCATTCGGCGCGCGCCGCGGCAAAGGTAAGGGCATCCCGCGTTCGGCCCCAGGTGGGCAGGGTGATGCGCACCTCGCGGCCATCGGGCGAGAGCCGCATGGTCAGACGCCGGGCGCGGGCGTGGCGGCGGATGGCGATGGGAAGGGTCTGACCGCCGACTTCGATGGCGGGGTTCTGGTGATCGTCGCGCAACCAGTCGATCAATCGTCCCACTCCACCACGTGGTGTTCCAGCGGGCCTGCCACGGTTTCGCTGATGCAGCGCCCGGCGACGCTGGCACCTGCTTCCACCATGGCATCGCGGCTGCCGGTGAGAAGATGGTGCCAGTCGGGCAGGGGCTTGCCCTCCGCCCGGCGCACGTAGGCGCAGGTGGCAGGCAGCCAGTGAATGTCCTTCAGCAGGCGCGGCGTAAGGCGCAGGCAATCGGGCACGAAGGCCTTGCGATGGCGATAGTCGCGGCATTGCGCCGTGCCGGTGTCGAGCAGCTTGCACGCGACGTTCGTTTCCACGATCTCGCCGGTGTCCTCGTCTTCCAGCTTGTTCAGGCAGCAGCGCCCGCAGCCGTCGCACAAGGCTTCCCACTCGGCGCGCGACAGCTCCTCCAGCTCAAGCTCCCAGAACCGGGCGCGCAGGTCAGCCATCGGCGGGACGGACCCATTTTTCCAGTTCGGCGGCTACCGCTTCTGCCGAATCTTCGACCGGGATCAGCGCCATCGGTTCTCCCTCGCGGTCGACCAGGTAGCCTGTGCGCGAGTGGTCCATCAGGTAGTCGCTCTCGGCGTCCGGATCCAGTTTCTGGTAATGGGCGAAGAACGCTGCCGCCGCCGCCTCGATCTGTTCGGGCGATCCGGTCAGGCCGATCAGCCGGTCGGAAAAGGCATTGGCATATTCGCCCACCTTTTCCGGCGTGTCGCGCGCGGGATCGATGGTGATGAAAATGGGCTGCACGTCGTCGGCGAGGTCGGGATTGGCTTCGGCAAACCGGTCATACCCGCGCATCATGCGCTGCATGTCGAACGGGCAGATATCGGGGCAGTAGGCATAGCCGAAATAGACCAGCTGGTACTGCCCAGCGAAATCGGCGTTGGTGACCTGCGCGCCCGAAGAATCGACCAGGTCGTATTGCCCGGTGAGCGCGCTGTTGTAGAGCGGCGCGTCGGTAATGGGCGGTTCGCTCCCCCCGCCATCGCAGGCAGCAAGGGAGAGGGCCAAAAGGAGGGGGGTGACAACCGAAAGACGTGCTGACATGACGTAGCGTTCATGCTCTGCTAACGCGCTCTAGGCAAGCGAAGTCCCGCACGAACGCGGTGCTTTTGCGCACATTATTGAAACAGGAGAGATGGGAAGTGGCACGCGCCCCCATTCATACGATCTGCCTTGGACTGGCCGCACTGGCGGCAACCGCACTGTCGGTGCCCGCCGCAGCGCAGATGTATTCCGAAGGCTACCAGTTCCTGCAGGCGGTGAAGGACCGCGAGGGGGACGAGGCAACCGAGATGTTGAGCCAGCCGGGCACCACGCTCGTCAACACGCGCGACATCACCTCTGGCGAGACCGGGCTGCATATCACCGTCGACCGGCGCGACCTGACCTGGACGAAGTTCCTGCTGCAAAAGGGCGCCAATCCCAACATCGCCGACAACCGCGGTCGCACCCCGCTGATCGCCGCGGCGCAGATCGGCTGGGTCGAAGGCGTGCAGGCGCTGGTGGATGCAGGCGCGCGGATGGATATCGGCAACGAAACGGGCGAGACCCCGTTGATCTCCGCCGTGCACGCCCGCAATATCGAGATGATCGAGGTGCTGGTGAAGGCAGGGGCCGATCCCGATCGCGCCGACAATGCCGGGCGCACCGCCCGCGACTATGCCGCGATGCCGGGTGTCTCTGGTCGGGTGCTGAGCGCTATCGAGCGCAGCGAAGCCAGCGATGAAGAAAGCAATACGCGGACCTACGGACCGGTATTCTAGGGGGCTTGCCGATGGCGGATGCAGACCTGAAAGACGCGACCCTGGACGAGCTGCGCCTTGCGCTGGCGCCCGATATTGCCGTGTCCGCCATGTTCGACGGGTGGACCGATGCGGCGTTGGTCTCCGCCTGCGAGATGGCCGATGTCGATCCCGCCGTCGGCCGTCTGGCCTTCAAGACGAGCGGGCTTGGCGGACGGGCCATGGACATGATCGATGCCTGGGTCGGCTCGGTCGACGCCAGGATGGAAGCCCATTTTGCCGACGGCCGGCTGGACAACATGCCCATCCGTGAGAAAATCCGCAGCCTGGTGTGGTTCCGGCTGGAAGCGATCATGGGGCTGGAGGAGTCGCTGCGCCGCGCCACCGCCGTGCAGGCCATGCCGCAGAATGCCCCGCGGGCGCTGAAACAGGGCTGGTCCAGCGCCGACAAGATGTGGCGGCTGGCAGGCGATACCGCCACCGATTACAATCACTATACCAAGCGCGCGATCCTGGCCGGTATCTACGGCGCGACGCTGGCGGTGTTCGTGGAGGACGAGAGCGAAGGCAAGGCCGAGACCGCTGCCTTCCTCGATCGCCGGATCGAAGGCGTGATGAAGTTCGAGAAGGCGAAGGCGCAACTGCTGGGCAAGGACCGCGAGCATTTCGATGTCGCGCGGTTCCTGGGCCGCCTGCGCTATCCGCAGAACTGAATCACTTTTTCTATTGCGAAGCAGTTGCAATTAGCGCGGCGCTCTGGCACCGGGCGAACTGTGGAAAACGACCTCACCCTCGATCTCCTGGCGCCGCTGGAGCGCGCTGAAATCGTCCATGTCGACTGGAGCGCGCTCGCGCCCGACGAAGGCAAGCGCCTGCGCGCCATGGGCATTGACGCAGGCGCCCGCGTGGCCATCGCCCATCGCGGCATATTCGTCGGCAAGGATCCCATCGCCCTGATGGTGGGCCGCATGAACGTGGCCATCCGCCGGGTGCACGCCCGTGCGATGACGGTGAGGCTGGTATGACGAGACTTCGCACCGCCGCGCTGGTCGGCAACCCCAATGCAGGCAAAAGCGCGCTGTTCAATGCCCTTACCGGTGCGCGCCAGAAGATCGCCAACTATCCCGGCGTTACCGTGGAGCGGAAGGCCGGACGCATGTTCCTGCCTTCGGGCGAGCCGGTTGAACTGATCGACCTGCCCGGTTCCTATTCGCTGGACCCGGCGAGCCCCGACGAGGAAGTGACCCGGCAGGTTGTGCAGGGGGACTTTCCGGGCGAGCCTGTTCCCGACGTGCTGGTGGTGGTCGTCGATGCGGCGAACCTCGAGCAGCACCTCGTCTTCGCGCAGGAACTGATTGCGCTTGGCCGCCCGACCGTGGTGGCGCTCAACATGGTCGACATGGCGGAGCGGGACGGGCTGGTGCTAGACGCCGATGCTCTTTCCGCCGCGCTGGGCGTACCGGTCATTTCCACCGTCGCCGTGCGCAAGCGCGGGATCGAGGCGCTGGTGGAGGCCATGGGCGATGCCGAAAAGCAGGACCTTTCCGCGCGGCATGAGGTGGCCGGGCAGAGCCTGCCCGAACGGCGGCTGGCCGCGCGCAACATGACCAGGGGCGCGATCCTTTCCGAGGACAGCAAGCACCGCCTCCACGCCAAGCTCGACAAAGTGCTGCTGCACCCCTGGCTTGGCCCGCCGATCCTGTTCGCGCTGCTGTTCATCATTTTCCAGGCGGTGTTCGCCTGGGCGACGCCGTTTGCCGATGCGCTGGACGGCGGCATCACCGCGCTGATCGGCCTGGTGGAAGGTGCCATGCCCGCAGGCGTGGTGCGCGACTTCATTACCGAAGGCGTGCTGACCGGCGTCGGCTCGGTCGTCGTCTTCCTGCCGCAGATCGTCATCCTGTTCGCCTTCATCCTGGCGATGGAACAATCGGGTTATATGGCCCGCGCGGCCTTCATCATGGACAGGCTGATGGCCTATGTCGGCCTGTCGGGCCGCAGCTTCATCCCGCTGCTGTCCAGCTTTGCCTGCGCCATTCCCGGCATCATGGCGACGCGCTCCATCGCCGATCCCAAGGACCGGCTGACCACCATCCTGGTGGCTCCGCTGATGACCTGTTCGGCGCGCCTGCCCGTCTATGCCGTAATAATCGCCGCCTTCATTCCTGCCACCACGGTCGGACCGGGCATCGGCTTGCAGGGGCTGGTGCTGTTCGGGCTTTACGTTGCCGGGATCGTCGGGGCCATGGTCGCTGCACTGGTGCTGCGCCGCACGGTGGCAAAGGGCGGGGCGAGCGGTTTCATCATGGAAATGCCGCGCTACCAGATGCCGCCATTGCGCGACATGGCCATCGGCCTGTGGCAGCGGGCATGGGTGTTCCTGCGCCGCGCGGGCACGATCATCTTCATCGCCACGATCGCGCTCTGGGTGCTGCTGAGCTTCCCCAAGGCCGAGCCGGGCGAGAGCCAGATCGACGCCAGCATCGCTGGGCACGTGGCCGATGGCATGCACGTGATCCTGTCACCTATTGGTTTCAACCGCGAGATCAGCCTGGCGATCATCCCTGCCATGGCCGCGCGCGAAGTGGCCGTATCGGCGCTGGCGACGACCTACGCCGTGGAAGGCGCGGACGAAGAGGAAGAAGCGCAAGGCCTGATCCCGCGCCTGCAGGCCGGGTGGAGCCTGCCGACGGCGCTTGCTTTCCTCGCGTGGTTCGTCTTCGCGCCGCAGTGCATTTCCACCATCGCCGTCGCCAAGCGCGAGACGAACGGGTGGAAATGGCCGATCTTCATGCTCGTCTACCTGTTCGGCGCGGCCTATGTGTTTGCCGGTCTCACCTACTGGAGCGCGGTGGCGCTGGGGCTGTGATCTGTCGATGTGGGAAAGCCGCCTAAGGGGTGGAGCCTGCGCGATTCATTCGATAGGCCGGTCACCGAACTGATAAAGGATACGAATCGATGGCGGGTAGTCTCAACAAGGTGATGCTGATCGGAAACCTGGGCCAGGACCCGGAAGTCCGCAGCTTCCAGAACGGCGGCAAGGTGTGCAACCTGCGCATCGCCACCAGCGAGACGTGGAAGGACCGCAATTCCGGCGAGCGGCAGGAGCGGACCGAATGGCACACCGTGGCCATCTTTTCGGAAGGCCTCGTCAACGTTGCCGAGAACTACCTGAAGAAGGGCTCCAAGGTTTACATCGAGGGCCAGCTCCAGACCCGCAAGTGGCAGGACCAGAACGGCCAGGATCGCTATTCCACCGAGGTGGTGCTGCGCGGCTTCAACGGCACGCTGGTGATGCTCGACGGCCGCGGTGAAGGCGGCGGCGGTGGTGGCGGCTTCGGCGGCGGCCAGCGCTCCGGCGGCGGTTCCGGCGGCTTTGGCGGAGGCCAGGGCGGCGGCAATTACGGCGGTAGCAGCGGCGGCGGCGGCCAGTCCTCTGGCGGCGGTTCCAACTACGACGACCTGGACGACGATATCCCGTTCTGATGACCGGGATAGGCGGCATCGGCCCTTAGGGGCCGCTGCGCCTGCCTTTCTTGCAACATCGGCGGGGACGCCTCTCGCCTGTGCGGCGCTGGTCCGCAGGTGGCAAAAACCGGATACCGCCAGAGCCGGATCGACGGTATGCGTTCACCGTCCTGCCACAAGATTTCGTTAGGTTGTCACCATGATCAGAATGCTGCTTGCCGCCCCCGTCATCGCCAGTGTCGCGCTGTCCGCGCCCGCCAATGCCTGGGGGCCGATCGGTCACCGGATCAGCGCCGAGATCGCGCAGGATAACATCGACGGCCGGACCCGCGCCGAGATCGTCGAGATCCTGGGTCACGAAGGCCTGCCCGAGGCCAGCACCTGGCCGGACGAGGAACGCTCCAACCCCGAACCGTTCTGGCAGGAAACCGCATCCCCGTTCCACTATGTCACCGTGCCGCCGGGCACCGATGCGGGCAGCATCCCCCACCCGCCCGAGGGCGACACGCTGACCGCGCTCGACGGCTTTGTCGCGACCCTGCGCAACGACATGGCGACGCGCGAGGAAAAGGCGCTGGCGCTGCGCTTCGTCGTCCACCTCGTATCCGACCTGCACATGCCGCTCCACGCCGGGGACGGCAGCGACCGCGGCGGCAACGATTTCATCGTCGACTGGTTCGACATGCCCACCAACCTGCACTGGGTGTGGGACGAGGGCATGATCCTGCGCCAGCAGCTGTCCTATTCCGAATATGCGGCGCGGCTGGAGGACCGGATGGGTCCGGACGAGGTGCTGGCCTGGTGGGACGCCACGCCCGAAACCTGGGTGGCGGAAAGCGTTGCCCTGCGAGACCGCATCTATCCCGCCACCGGCGAGGAGGCGGGCATGGGCACGCGCGAGGCCCCGGCAGTGCTGCGGTATGACTACAACTGGGAGTGGTCGCCCACGGTGGAAACGCGGCTGGCCCAGTCGGGCATCCGCCTGGCTGCCTATCTCGACTGGGTATTCGCCCGATAATTGACTAAGGCCCGGCAGATCGTACCGCTGCCAAGGAGTTTTCATGGCGACCACGCCGGATCAGATCGACGACATTCTCGACCAGCTCGAAGCCATTTCCGACGCATCGCGCGGCAATCTGGTGGCGGCGCTGCGCACCTATGGCCAGACCCGCCAGCCGCCCGATCCGGAGGAGCGGGCCAAGGGCATCTTCGCCTATCCGCAACTCACGCTGCATTTCCGCAGTGACGAGGGGCTGGATCATCCTGCGCGGTCCTACGCCCGGCTGAACCAGGCGGGCTCCTATTCCAGCTCGATTGCCGAGCCCGGCCTGTTCCGCCCGTACCTGCGCGAACAGTTGCACTACCTCGTCAGCGATTACGACGTGGAGCTGGAAGTCGGCCGGTCGCATGACGAAATCCCTTACCAGTACGTGCTCGACAGCGGTTCGCCGGACCTGAACCAGGCGAGCAGCGCCGAACTGACACGCCACTTCCCGGCTTCCGACCTGGTGAAGATCGGGGACGAGGTGGTCGATGGCACGTGGCTGGCAGGAGACGACGGGAACCGCCCGCTGTCGCTGTTCGATGCGCTGCGCACCGATTTCAGCCTGGCACGGCTGCGGCATTACACCGGCACCCCCGCCGATCACGTGCAGCGGTACGTACTGTTCACGAACTATATCCGCTACGTCGAGGAATTCATCGACATGGCGCTGGCCGAATTGGCCGATCCCGACAGCCGCTACGAACGCTTCTCCGCGCCGGGCGTGGTAATCGAGCGCGGCGACCTTGAAGGCGCGCGCGAGCGGGTGACCGAGGGCACCTGGCGCAAGCACCAGATGCCTGCCTATCACCTGGTGGGTAAGGACAATTCGGGCATCACGCTGGTCAACATCGGCGTCGGCCCGTCCAACGCCAAGACCATCTGCGACCATATCGCCGTGCTGCGCCCGGAAGTGTGGCTGATGATCGGCCACTGCGGCGGCCTGCGGCCCAGCCAGACCATCGGCGATTACGTGCTGGCTCACGCTTACCTGCGCGACGACAACGTTCTGGACCAGGCGATCCCGCCGGAAATTCCCATTCCCCCGATTGCCGAAGTGCAGACCGCCATGTTCGATGCCGCGCTGCGCATCACCGGCGACAGCGAGGAGCTGCTTAAGCGGCGCCTGCGCACGGGCACCGTGGTCACGACCGACGACCGCAACTGGGAACTGCACTTCACCCGCTCCGCCCTGCGCTTCAACCAGAGCCGGGCCGTGGCGATCGACATGGAATCGGCCACCGTGGCGGCGCAGGGCTATCGCTTCCGTGTGCCCTACGGCACGCTGCTGTGCGTTTCGGACAAGCCCTTGCACGGAGAGATCAAGCTGCCGGGGCAGGCGAACGCCTTTTACGAACGCTCGATCAGCCAGCACCTGCGTATCGGGATCGAGACGCTGAACCTGCTGAGCAAGGAAGCTGGCAGCTTCCACAGCCGCAAGCTGCGCAGTTTCGACGAACCCCCGCTGCGCTGATTCTTTCGGGCGCTGGTCTTCGCGCCCTTCGGTTCATCACAGGCAATAAAAAAGGGCGGCGGCATCCGATGGGATGCCGCCGCCCTTTTCTTGGCGATGATCGCTGCGGCTTAGTAGCCGATGATCAGCGACACACTGGCAGCGCGCGGTGCACCGATCTGGGCAAAGCCGAAGCCGTCCAGCGAGCCACCGAAGAAGCCGATGTAGTATTCATCGAAGATGTTGGTGACGTTCACCTGCACAGCAGCGGTGGTGCCGTTGCTGAACTCGGCAACGTTGTAGCGCAGGTCGAAGTCGACCAGCGTGTACGACGGTGCCTTGTCGGTGTTCAGGTCATTGATCCAGCGACCGCCGGTGTGCTTGGCCTGCAGGCCAAGTTCCAGATCGCCGAGAACCACCTGGCCACGACCGCCGAAGCTGTATTCCGGCGTACCCGATTCGGAGTTGCCGCTGGTGGGCAGGAACACCGGATTGTCGTTGGCATCGAAACCGGTCTGCACGTCGTCGGCAATGTCCGATTCGTTGATCGAACCGAAGACGTAAAGCAGGGTATTGTCGGTCGGAGCGTAGGAAACCGAAGCGTCCACACCGTACTTGTCCACGCGGCCAAGGTTACGGAACACCACGGCGCCTTCGCCGTTGCGAGCCGTCGGATCGAAAGCCGATGCCAGACGGTTTTCGTAACGGGTGAACCAGCCGGCGATCTGCGCCTGCACGCTGCCGCTGGTGTAACGGAAACCGCCATCGAAGCTGTCGGTGGTTTCGGGAACCGGCCGGGCACGCTGGTCTTCGGGGATGTACAGCGAGTCGTACAGCGGGTCCGTACCCGGCACCGAGAGACCCATGTTGTAGTTACCGAAGGCCGAGAACGCATCGGTGATTCCGTAGGTGAAACCGATCGACGGCAGCACCTTGTCGTAATCGTATTCGCGCGAGATCGGCGGCACGTAGTCGGGGTTGTCCGCTTCATAAGCGGCCAGGTTCTGACCGGGAGCCGGGCAATCGACGAAGCCGTTGTCCGAGGTGGTGTAGCAATACTGATTCAGTTCACGCTTGAAGTACGGCACGCGCAGGCCAGCCACCACGTTGAGATCGCCGAACCGGCCGGCATATTCCGCCGAAAGCTGGTTCAGGATCGCATAGGACAGGCGATCGCGCTTGTTCACCTCGTTGCCGTAAACGTCGAGCAGCGGGGTATCGATCGCATAGATGTCCAGCGGCTCGCCATTGGCCAGCATGGTGGTGATTTCACCTGTCTGGCGGTGACGGGCGTGGTCCAGCGTATAGGCCGCGCGCACCGTATGGTCGGGCGTGATCTCGTAGATGAGGTTGGCCACGACGCCGAAACGGTCGGTGCGGGTCTGGCTCGGGTCGTTACCGGCAATGCGGTCCAGCGTATCGCCGTCGCCATTGAGGTCGCGTCCGAAGTAGTAGCCGCCGTTGAAGGCGCCGGTCAGGCCGTCGAAGAAGCCTTCACGCAGATCGTCGGGGCCGCCACCGTTGGCCTTCACGTACTGGTAGCTGGCGTCGAGTGCGAAGGTCAGCTGGTCGCTCAGCGTGAACAGCGAGTTGGCACGCAGGTTGCCGGTGCGCGACGGGTTGTAACGACGGTAGAAGGCAGCGCCGCAGCCGTTGCGATCGTCGTAACGGTCGGACTCGCCGGGAGTGCCGCCGCCGCCGATCAGGACGTCGGAGTCCACGGTGCAGGGGAATTCACCCGAACCTTCGTAGACGCTGAAACGCTCTTCCTTGGTGAAATCGCCGTCGTAGAAGGCCAGCAGGGTGTTCAGGCTTTCCGAACCCGCGAAGTTGTTCACGTTCTCGTTCCAGTGGCCGGTCAGCGAGACGAAGTCGCCGTTGCTGCCGATGTCCTGCCAGATACGGGCGTTGAACTGCGTCTTGTCCACTTCGCCGTACGGATTGTAGGGCACGCCGTAGTTCGTGTAGCTGACCGAGGCGAAGGCCTTGAGGCCGTTACCGGTGATGTCACCGCTGTCGACCATGAAGAAGCCGCGGTAGTAATCGGTGTTCTGCGCGCCCGAAGCCAGCACGTCGCCATAGGTGGCGGTGGCGGTGACGGCAGCGAAGTCCGAAGGTTCACGCGTCCGGATGTTGATCGTGCCGCCGGCCGCGGAAGCGGTGGGGCTGTCAACGTCGGTGGTGCCCAGGTTGACGTTGATCGAGGACAGCACCTCGGTGTCGACCTGCTGGTTGGTATAGAGCGCGTAGTTGCCGCTGTCGTTCAGCGGAATGCCGTCGAGCGTCTGCGAAACGCGGTCGGCGCCGAAGCCGCGGATGGTGAAACCACCGCCCGAGGAGCCCCAGGGGTCGTTGTTCTGGAAGCTGACGCCGGGAACCAGGTTCACGATGTCGTTGAGCGACTGGCCGGGGCGCTGGCGACGAATCAGTTCTTCGTCGATCACCTGCTTGGCGCGCGGGGTTTCGGGGATCTGGACGCCGCCGACATCGCGATTGACCGCACCGGTCACGATGATGACGTTGTCTTCGAAGTCGGTCGAGCCGGTCGACTGTGCTGCCGCGGGAGCGGCTACGGCCATGGCGGCCAGGCTGATGCCGCTGGCGGCAAGGAAACGGAGTTTCATGTCACGAAAGTCCCTGAAGGAGGAGAGGATAAGCGAAAGGCCCGTCAGTAAGGCTGCCGGGCCTCTAGACCTGTTAGCGAACAGTTTGGTTGCACTGGCGTGACATTTAGACCGATTCCAGACTCATTTTGGCCTTATTCGTTCCTGCGACAGCATTCTTGTCCGACCCTGTTGCTGCGACGCAACATAGTCGGTGCAGGAACATTACAGTTGTGTGACAAAGCGGCCCTTTTGGGAGCCCGCCGGACTCAGGCGAGGCCAATCTCGCGCAGGCGCTGCATCAGGTAATCGTGCGCCAGGATCGGCGGCTGGGGCGATTCGCCCTCGTCCACGCATTGGGGCAGCGGCTCGATCAGGAAGTCGGGCCGGAAATGCAGAAAGAACGGCATCGAATAGCGCGAACGGTGTGCGGCTTCCCCGTGAGGGTTTACCACCCTGTGCGTGGTGGAGCGCAGGCGGCCATTGGTCAGCCGGTCCAGCATGTCGCCCACGTTCACTGCCAGCGCGCCGGGCGGCGGGGAGACCGGCATCCATTCGCCCTGCCGGTTGAGCAGTTCGAGGCCGGCTTCCTCTGCCCCCAGCAGCAGGGTGATCGTGTTGATGTCGCCATGCGCGGCGGCGCGAATCGCCCCCGCAGGCGCGTCTTCCGGCAGAGGCGGATAGTGCAGCAGGCGCATCACCGAATTGCCGTCTTCCACCGTGCTTTCGAACCAGTCCTTCTCCAGCTCCAAGTGCAGCGCGATGGCGCTGAGAATACGCGCGCCGGTTTCCTCGAAAGCGAGGTAAAGTTCCTCGAAAGTCTCGCGGAAACCCGGCAGCTCGGCAGGCCAGACGTTGGGCTGCATCATCTCTGACAGCGCATGGCCTTCGGGCAGGGTGCGGCCCACGTGCCAGAATTCCTTGAGGTCGTGGACCTGCGCATCCTTGGCGATCTCGGTGCCGAACGGGGTATAGCCGCGCGCACCGCCGCCGCCGGTAATATGATAGCCGCGCTTCGCGTCGTCGGGCAGGGCGAAGAACTGCCGCGCCATGGCATCGGCACGGTCGATCAGGTCCTGCGAGATCGCGTGATCGCGCACCACGGCAAAGCCGTATTCGGCAAAGCTGCGGCCCAGTTCGTCGGCAATATCGGCCACCGGCCGGGCGAGGGAAATAGAGGCTATCGAGTCCATGAATCAGGCTCTTACAGGGGAAGGAACAGCCCGGCCAGTGCCGCGCTCATCAGGTTGGCCAGCGACCCGGCAGCCAGCGCCTTCAGGCCCAGTTTGGCGATCACCGGGCGCTGGTTGGGCGCGAGGCCGCCAGTCACCGCCATCTGGATGGCGATGGAGCTGAAATTGGCAAAGCCGCACAGAGCAAAGGTGACGATGGCAGCGGTGCGGGGACCCAGCGTGCCGTCTTCCAGCGTGCCGAGTTCGATGAAGGCCACGAATTCGTTGAGCACGATCTTGGTGCCGAACAGGCCGCCAGCCGTGATCGCCTCGTCCCACGGGATGCCGAGCAGGAACATGATGGGCGCAAACAGCCAGCCGAGCAGTTGCTGGAACGACAGGTCCGGCATGCCGAACCAGCCGCCAATCGCGCCCAGCAGGCCGTTGGCGAGCGCAATCAGCGCGACGAAAGTAAGCACCATCGCGCCCACGGCCACGGCCAGTTTGAGGCCGGTCTGCGCGCCTTGCGCGGCGGCCTCGATGATATTTGCAGCGCGGCCATGCTCGTCGAAATGGGCGGCGGCCTCTACCTCGTGCGGGGTCTCTCCCTCGGTAATGGCAGCGGGGCCTTCGGCGCTGATGCGCATTTCGGGCAGGGCGATCTCGCCCTCCGCCTCCGGCGCGGGTTCCTGCGTATCGGGCATGATGATCTTGGCCATCAGGATGCCCCCGGGCGCCGACATGAAAGCGGCCGCCAGCAGGATCGGCAGGTAACTTGGCCCCAGCAATCCGGCATAGGCCGCCAGGATGGTGCCCGCGACGCCCGCCATGCCCACGGTCATCAGGGTGAAGAGCCGCGAGGGCGACAGGGCTGCCAGGTAGGGGCGTACGACCAGCGGGCTTTCCGACTGGCCGACGAAGATGTTGGCAGCAGAGCCGAGCGATTCGACCTTGGAAATGCCGGTCAGCCAGCCGATCGCTCCGCCCAGCCAGCGCACCAGCCGCTGCATCACGCCGACGTGATAGAGGATCGACACCAGCGAGGCGAAGAACACGATCACCGGCAGCGCACCCAGCGCGAAGGTATTGGCGAGCGGATTGGTGTCGTTGCTGCCGAACAGGAACTGCGTGCCCGCATCCGCATAGGAAAGCAGCGCGGCAACGCCATCGGCCATGACGCGGATCACCGCCGCGCCCCAGTCGGTGCGCAGGACCAGTGCGGCAAGCCCCGCCTGCAGGGCAAAGGCCGCGCCCACGATGCGCAGCCGGATCTGCCGCTTCGCATTGGAAAGCAGGAACGCGATGAGAAGGATCGCGGCAATTCCCGCAAGCGAAATCAGTTGTGGGGGCACGTCAACTCCTGGTCTGGGGAACGGTTCCCCTCTTGCCTATCCGTACGGCCTGTTCAAACGGAATCTGTGCGTGGGCTATGCGTCGGGCCTTCCAATCGGGCGCTGCCTTTAATAGCGGTGCCGGATGGAACGCAATTCTCCCACCGACTCGCAGCCCCGCTCTTTCTTCGTTCTCTCGCTGCTTTACGGCGGGATGACGGTGATCGCAGGCGTCCTCGCTTACAAGCAGTTCGCCATCGGCCCATTGGTGGTGGAAAGCGGCATCCTGGCTTTCCTGCTGCTGGTGGTTATCTCCAGCGCCGTATCGCAGTTGCACGGCAAGGCTGCGGCCGACCGGTTGGTGCTGTGGGGTTTCCTGCCGTTGGCGTTCTCCATCGCCCTGATCGGCCTGGTGCTGCTGCTGCCCGCTTCTCCCGACATGCCTGCGGAAAATCTCGCCGCGTTCGAGCGGGTGCATGGGCAGACACCGCGCATCATGGCGGCAGGGCCGGTGGCTTACGGCGTCTCCCTGCTGCTGAACGTGTGGATTTTCGACAAGCTGCGCGGGAAGGGCGAAGCGGGAGGCGGCGGCTTCGGCCTGATGGCACGCGGGGCCATTGCCTCTGCCATCAGCCAGGCGGTGGATACGCTGATCTTTATCACGCTGGCCTTTTACGGAGAGTTCCCCATCGGCAGCCTGCTGGTGGGCCAGGCGATTGCGAAGATCGTGCTGTCCTTCGTGCTGGTGCCTTTCCTGATCGTCGGCGCGGTGGCGTTGGCCAGGCGGCTGGACGCTCCGCGCGGCGGGGTGTCGGCATGAGTGAGGCGCTCATCAAGGCAGCGATGAAGGCGCGGGCAGGGGCCCATGCGCCCTATTCCGAATTCTTCGTCGGCTGCGCTGTCGAAAGCGAGGACGGCGAAGTGGCGCTGGGCGCCAACATGGAAAACGGCTGTTACCGGCTGGGCGTGTGTGCCGAACAATCGGCGCTGGCCGCCGCACAGATCGCCTTTGGCTTGGGCAAGGTGTCTCGGATCGTGGTGGTGGGCGGCCCGCACGCTGCAAGCGATGGCGAAGCGGGCGAACCGGTGATGCCCTGTGGCGGCTGCCGCCAGGCAATCCAGGAGGCCGCCGGCCTTTCCGGCCGTGATATCGAGGTAACCTGCTGCGATCACACCGGGCAGGCGCGCGTCATAACCACGATCGGCGCGCTGCTGCCCGCCGCCTTCACCTTCGAAAAAGGCTGAGGCGTCAGGCCTCGGCCAGCGATTCCGGTCGCCCGTGCTCCACGGCCATGCGCATGCGTGTGGCAATTTCGGCCCCGCGCGTCGTGACGGTGTCGAGCGTCTTGAACTCGGTGGTCCAGAGGCTCGGCGTCACCTCGCACATCACGTAGCCGCGCTGGGCATTGTGCCACTTCAACTGCGGGTTCTCCTGCTGGATCGCCAGAGTATCTGCGCGCTGGTCCACGCCGTTCCCGCCCGACGTGACAGATGTTGCCACGAATTCGGTTGCCACCGGACGCGCCGCCGGTTCCTTGCCATCGATGTGCAGTTCACCAGCGTAGTTCTGGTGTTCATCCCCGGTCAGCACCACGACATTGCCCCGGCCCTGGTCGCGGATAGCCTCCAGCACGCGGCGACGCGGTTCGCGGTAGCCTGCCCAACTATCGAGATTTTCCGTGCGCACCTCTCCCGGCGTACGGTCGAGATCCATCATCATGATCTGCTGCGCCAGCACCTGCCAGCGAGCTTCCGAAGCGCGCATGCGGTCGTTCAGCCAATCCTCCTGCGCGCCGCCCAGCACGGCGGCATCGCGCCGGTCGATGGCCTCGCACACCGCGCCCCAACGGTCGTCGCAAGGCTGGTCGGACCGGTACTGCCGCGTGTCGAGCAGGTTGAGATCGAGCAGGTCGCCGTAGCGGGCCTGCCGATATAGCTGCATGCGCGGCCCTGTCGGCATGGACGAGGCGCGCAGCGGCATGTTCTCGTAATAGGCCTGCATCGCCACCTGCTGGCGCAGCGCGAACACGGCGGGCGGGGTGCCGTCCTGGTCGATATTGCCCACCCAGTTGTTGTCGATCTCGTGATCGTCCCAGGTGACGTACCACGGCGCTGCGGCGTGGGCGGCCTGCAGGTCGGTATCCATCTTGGTCTGCGCATAGCGGCGGCGATAGTCGCCCAGCGAATACAGTTCGTCACCCGCGTACTGGCGCACGTTGTCCAGCGGCCCCATTGCGCCGCCGTTCCACACGCGGTTTCCGCGCCCTTCGTATAGGTAGTCGCCGTAGCAGAACACGAAGTCGGGTTCCTCGGCAGCAAGGTGCCGGTGCGCGGTGTAGAAGCCCTGTTCGTAGTGCTGGCACCCGGCCACGCCGAAGCGAACCCGCTCCAGCGGAGAGCCCAACGGGGGCAGGGTGTTGGCACGGCCCCGCAGGCTGCGCTCGCGCCCGGCGGTGAAGCGATACCAGTACGGGCGGCCCGGTTGCAGCCCCGCAATCTCGACATGAACGGCGTGGCCCAGTTCCGGGCGCGCCAGCGCTGTGCCTGTCTGCACCACATCGCGGAAACGGTCGTCCGCGGCCACTTCCCAACCCACTTCGACCGCGGCGGCGGGCATGCCATAGTCGATCTCCAGCGGGTCGGGCGCAAGCCGCGTCCAGATCACGAAGCCATCGGGTGCGGGATCGCCCGACGCCACACCGAGCTGGAACGGATAGGTGCGGAACACTGCCTGCGCGAGGGCGGGCGCTGTCGCCTGCCACCCGAAGGCGGTGATCGCCGCGCCGCCAAATCCGCGCAGCAAGTTCCTGCGATTGATCGAAAGAATCCTGTCTTGCCGGCTCGTCATGCGTTATGTCCCGAAACTGTGAACCACGTTGCCTGTGACAGCCGCAGATTGCGATTTGATGTCTGGCGCAAGGCCAGGAATCGTTGCACCCGTCATCGCCTTGCAATGAATATACCGTGGATCGTTTGCAATACGCGGCAAGCACGCTCGCCCAATTCAAGGACAGTTGCCCCATGACCCTTCGCCCCGCAATGTTCGCCCTGCTCGCAAGCGCATCGCTGGCCGCCTGCGCCACGGTGCCGTCCGCCTCTCCGATGGCCGATGGGGACCAGGCACAGCCCAGGGCTCGTAACGTCATACTGTTCATCGGCGATGGCATGGGCATTTCCACCATTACTGCCGCGCGCATCTACGACGGGCAGTCGCGGGGGGAGCCGGGCGAGGAGAACCTGCTGTCCTTCGAGGAGTTCCCCAACGTGGCGCTGGTGAAGACCTACAACACCAACCAGCAGGTGCCCGACAGCGCCGGCACGGCGACCGCGATCAATACCGGCACCAAGACGCGCGCGGGCGTGATCAATATCGGGCCCGATGCACCGCGCGGTGATTGCGCGGGCAGTCAGGCGAACCAGCTTCGCCCGGTTGCCTTCGACATGGCCCAAGAGGGGCGCGGTATCGGCATCGTTTCCACCGCGCGGCTGACGCACGCAACCCCTGCCGCGGTCTATGCCCATTCGCCCGAACGCGACTGGGAAAACGATGCCGAGGTTCCCGCACAACAGCGTGCCGCAGGATGCACGGATATCGCCTCGCAACTGGTGGGGTTCGACTTCGACGTTGCGCTTGGCGGAGGCCTGGCCAACTTCCGCGGCACCGCGCTTGGCGGTCGCCGGATCGAAGAATCGGCAGACCTGCCTGCCGCTTGGGCATCGCGCACCGGCGGCCATTTCGTCACCACCGCGGCCGCCATGCAATCCGCTCCGGACGACGGGCTGCCGCTGCTGGGATTGTTCTCGCCCAGCCACCTGACCTACATGGCCGAGCGCGGGCAGGATTCTGCAGAGCCGACGCTGAGCCAGATGACGCGCACGGCCATTACTCGCCTCGCCGACGATCCCGAGGGTTATTTCCTGATGGTAGAAGGCGGCAGGATCGATCACGGCCATCACGATGGCCGGGCCGGATATGCGCTTTCCGAAACGCAGGAACTGTCACGCGCCGTGGCCGCCGCGCTGGAGATGGTGGACCTTGAGGACACACTGATCCTGGTGACCGCCGATCACAGCCACGTTTTCACCATGGCCGGCTATCCCACGCGCGGAAATCCGATCCTTGGCCTTGTCGAGGGGAACGACGACAGCGGCGAGCCGACCGGAGAACCGACGCTGGCCACCGACGGCCTGCCCTACACCACACTGGGGTATCACAATGGGCCGGGCGCGGTCAGCGGCGAACGCGGCATGCCGTCCACCGCCATCGACGCGCGCCAGCAGGCGGCAATCCCGCTATCGGGCGAGACTCACGGCGGCGAGGACGTTGCCCTCTATGCTGTCGGCGCGGGTGCCGAGCGGGTGCGCGGCGTAATCGAGCAGAGCCGCGTCCACGACATTATCCTGGAGGCCGCGCGCTGATACGCGAGGCGGATCAATCCCGCTTCAGCCCTCGCAACATGTCCGCCAAGGGGCCGTCGGCTTCGCCTTCCTCCACCAGGCCATGGCGGCGGCGCGCATCGTCGGCCTGTGGTCCGGTGGCGTAGGGGTCTATCGCCAGCGCAAGGCTTTGCGCCACGGCTTCGCCAAGGTCGAAACTGGTGCCCTCGTACCCGATCTCGTCCAGTTCAGCCTCTTCGAGTTCGATCTCCTCGTCCTCCTCGCTGGCTTCCAGCGCGGCGAGCGGCACGAATCGCAACGTCACCTCGTCGTCGATGCGCATGGGCAGATCGTCGCCCGATACCGCGCAGCTTTGCACATATTCGGCGTGCAGCGTGCCGGTGGCGGCAATCTCCTCGCCTTCCGCTTCAACCGACAATTCGGCTGCGAGCCTGCCGATCGAGACAAGCCCGAACCGACTGGCCAGCGCGGCGCGCTCGCTTTCGTCGGCTTCCAGCTTCACCGGCCTCGCGGTGATGCCGCGAATATCGAACGGGCGGGAAAATTCTGGGGTGTCGCTCATGGTCGCAGGTCTCCCGCCAGCAGCGCGGCATCGTCCTGCGCGGCAAGGTCACCCGTCAGCGCGCGGGTGCGCACGGCGAGGGCGAACGGCTTCTTCGTTTCGTCTGTCAGGGTTACATTACGCTGCAGGATCACTGCCAGCGCGGCATCGCTTTCGATCATCGCCTCCCGCAGGGCGCCGATTCGCCCGCCGAGCGCGCTCACCAGCTTGCCCATCTTCTTGCCCACCATCAGGTCACCCACGCCGGTATCGCGCAGCTGGCGGTCCATGTCGGCCACGAAAAGCTCTGTCAGTAGCCCGGTTCGGGGTGCCAGTTCCTCGCTGTTTTCCATCCGCATCAGGGTGAGCGCCAGGACAAGCGCGATCATGTCGAACCGCCCTTCCGTCGTATCCGCGACGCCGCAATCGGCATACCACTCCGGCTCCCGGCTGGTGGCGACCACGCCGTGCCACAAGGGGCGCAGTTCCTCGCGCGGATCGCGGCCAAGGCCAAGGAAACGGGTGAGGAAGGACATGGGGCTGGCAGCCTTTTCATTAAGCGATTGTTCAAAGCCCAAGGGACATGCACGCACTGCACGTTGCACAGGCGCGCGCGCTGCCCTAAGGCTTCGCCGCATATAGGAGCCGGGCCGGGCTAGCGCAAAGCAGCACTTTGGCCCGTCATGGAAGACAAGAAGGATTTATCGATGGGTTTCATCATGCCCAAGGTTCTGGTTCAGGGCACTGCTGTTGCCGCACTGGGCCTGGCGCTCGCCGGCTGCTCGTCGATTACCAACCACCGCGGTTACATCAATGACGAGGTGCTGATCGCCTCGGTGCAGCCGGGCCTGGACAACCAGCAGTCGGTTCGCGGCACGCTGGGCAAGCCAACGCTGGTCAGCCAGTTCGGCGATCCGGTGTGGTACTATGTCTCCAGCCGGACCGAGCAGGCGCCGTTCCGCCAGCCCACCATCCAGCAGCATACCGTATTGGCCGTGCAGTTCGACGAGGCGGGCAATGTCGTGTCGACCGATCGCAGCGGCATGGAGCAGGTGGTGCGGATCAGCCCCGATGGCGACGAAACGCCCACGCTGGGGCGCGAGCGCGGCTTCCTGCAGGACCTGTTCGGCAATATCGGCACGGTCGGCACCGGCGCACCGGCTGGCCGCGGGCCGGGTGGCCCCTAGGTCTGTCCTGAGAATCAATAGAGTGCACGGCTTCGCTTGAAGCCGCCAATCCGCCTGCCCATATGCACGGGCATGAGCGAAGACAGGGCGAGCCACGGCCTGACACAGTGGCACGGCACCACCATCATCGGCGTGAAGCGCGGCGACCAGACCGTCGTCGCGGGCGACGGGCAGGTGTCGATGGGCAACACCGTGATGAAACCCAATGCGCGCAAGGTGCGCCGCATCGGTGAAGGCGGCCACGTGGTGGCAGGCTTTGCCGGGGCGACCGCCGATGCCTTCACCCTGTTCGAGCGGCTGGAGCGCAAGCTGGAACAGTATTCGGGCCAGTTGATGCGCGCCGCGGTGGAACTCGCCAAGGACTGGCGCACCGACAAGTACCTGCGCAATCTCGAGGCGCTGATGATCGTGGCCGACAAGGACACGCTGCTGGTGCTGACCGGTAACGGCGACGTGCTGGAGCCGGAAGGCGGCATCGCGGCTATCGGTTCTGGCGGCAACTACGCGCTCGCCGCCGCCCGCGCGATCGCGGATTACGAGGACAACGCCGAGACCATCGCCACCAAGGCGATGCAGGTCGCGGCCGACATATGTGTCTTCACCAACGGTAACGTGACCCTGGAACGGGTCTGAGAGATTTCATGGAAAACCTGACACCCAAGGCGATTGTCGCCGCCCTTGACGAGCACATCATCGGCCAGAAGGAAGCCAAACGCGCCGTGGCCGTTGCCCTGCGCAACCGCTGGCGCCGCCAGCGCCTTCATCCGGACCTGCGCGACGAAGTGACGCCGAAGAATATCCTGATGATCGGCCCCACCGGCTGCGGCAAGACCGAGATCAGCCGCCGCCTGGCGAAACTGGCCGAAGCGCCGTTCGTGAAGGTGGAAGCGACCAAGTTCACCGAAGTCGGCTATGTCGGGCGCGACGTTGAACAGATTGCCCGCGACCTGGTGGAAGAAGCCATCCGGCTCGAAAAGGACCGCCGCCGCGACGCCGTGCGCGAGGCAGCGAGCGAAGCCGCGATGGAGCGCCTGCTCGATGCACTGGTGGGCAACAGCGCCAGCGAAGCTACGCGCCAGAGCTTCCGCCAGCGCATCACCGAAAATTCCATGAACGATACCGAGGTGGAGATCGAAGTCGCCGAAGCCGGCGGGATGCAGATGGACATTCCCGGCATGGGCGGCGGCGCAACCATGATCAACCTCAGCGAGATGATGGGCAAGGCCTTCGGGGGGCCGCCCAAGAAGAAGCGCAAGCTGAAAGTGCCCGACGCTTGGGACAAGCTGGTCGACGAAGAAGCCGAGAAGCGCATGGACCAGGACGACGTGGCCCGCGTTGCGCTGCAGAATGCCGAGACCAACGGCATCGTCTTCCTGGATGAAGTCGACAAGATCGCCGTTTCCGACGTGCGTGGCGGCTCCGTTTCCCGCGAGGGTGTGCAGCGTGACCTGCTGCCGCTGATCGAGGGGACGACAGTGGCCACCAAGTACGGCCCGATGAAAACGGACCACGTGCTGTTCATCGCCTCTGGCGCGTTCCACGTGGCCAAGCCTTCGGACATGCTGCCCGAATTGCAGGGCCGCCTGCCGATCCGCGTGGAGCTGCGCAGCCTGACCGAGGAAGATTTCGTACGTATTCTTTCCGAGACGCGCGCCAACCTCGTCAGCCAGTACAAGGCGCTGCTCGGCACCGAGAAGCTGGACGTGCAGATGGATGAAGAGGCGATTGCCGAGGTCGCGAAGATCGCCGCGCAGGTGAACGAAGGGGTCGAGAACATCGGCGCCCGGCGTCTGCAGACGGTGATGGAAAAGCTGTTCGAGGAACTCAGTTTCGAAGCCGAGGAAATGTCCGGCCAGAGCGTGACTGTCGACGCGAACTACGTGCGCGAGAAGCTGAGCGACCTGGCGGCAGACACCGATTTGTCCAAATACGTTCTGTAGATCTTCGGACGATCCGGGCGACGGGTCTGTGCGATCCTCGTCCTTGGCGAGCAGTCCTGTTCTCCTCTGAAGAGCGCTAGCGGCCGCACTATCGCGCCCCTTGGCAATCCGGTAGGCTCCAGCCTCTGAACCTTCCAAGGAGAATGGCGACGTGAAGCAGTTGATCTATCGCTCTCAGCCGTTCGGATTTGACGAGGCCATGCTGGCAGGCATCCTGTCGCAGGCGCGGCGCAACAATGCGCGTGACGACATTACCGGCGCGCTGCTGGTTCGGCACGACCTCTACCTGCAACTGATAGAAGGGCCGGATGCGGCCATCGATGCATTGTTCGGCCTGATCGCGGCAGACGACCGCCACTGCGACGTGGCACTGCTGCTCGCGCGGGGCGCCGAGGACCGCATGTTTCCGGGCTGGGCCATGCTCGATGACGAAATGCCTTCGATGGCATGGTCGGTCGAGCAGGTTGCCGATGGCGCCATC
The DNA here is from genome assembly GCF_003584125.1 of Aurantiacibacter zhengii. GTDB lineage: Bacteria > Pseudomonadota > Alphaproteobacteria > Sphingomonadales > Sphingomonadaceae > Alteraurantiacibacter > Alteraurantiacibacter zhengii. The sequence goes on along the minus strand of NZ_QXFL01000004.1, from coordinate 335,584 downwards.
GAGGCAGCGCCGCCCGAGGCTTTGCTAGGGGTATTCGCGCGCATTGCGGCGGAGGGCCGCGTGCCGCCCGCGGACGCAGGGTAAGGTCCAGTCGAGAAACGCCCTGCGTTCGTAACCCTATCGATAGGGTACGAAGTCACCCAGGAAAACTGCGCCCGTCGTGAAGCCGAAATTGCGATCGACCGTGCGCACGATGTCCTGCTTGCACAGTTGTCCGCCGCTTCGTTCGATCACGAGTATGTCCTGCTCATCCAGCGACCGCGGATTTTCGGGTCGCGCGACGTAGATCGTGTTTCCGGCGTCATAGACGACCGCAGTCTCGTCGATCACGGTCAGGCGGTTATCTAGAAGGGCAGGAATGCAGCTCTGCGGTTCTCCCGCGGTCTTTCCCTGAACCATCTCGGCAAGGCGCGCCTCGCCATCCAGTGCCGCCGAACCGCCGGTAGTGGCGCAGGCGGTGGTCAAGCCCAGCGTCAGCACTGCGGCCGCAATCGGTAAAGCGCGCTTCGTATCGGGGGTTTTCATAAGCAATCCTTCCTCTCGCTTGCCTTGCGCCTCTGATGCGTGCGGAAAGAGCAACTGGTCGTGAAAGAACATCGCCCTTTTCCGCGAAGGCGGGCGCGGGCAGGGCGCAATCGTGCCCGCACGTAAGGTTCAACGTCGTGAAATCGGCAGTGTTCCGAAAGCGCCCGGCACCCTAGGGATGCGGTGCCAGTCCGATTTCGACGCCGGTCTTGTCGGTCAGCGCGAACTTGTCGACAAGGTCCGCGCTGGCATCGTTCAGCCCCACAACCTGTACGCTGCGCCCGTTGCGGCGCATGCGGTCCACCACCTTGTCGAGCGCGCCGACACCGGAAATGTCCCAGAAATGCGCCTTCGTCACGTCGATCACCACGTTGTCGGCGGGGTCGTCCATACGGCTTTCCGGGCCGATGGCGTAGAAGAACCGGTCCACGCTGGCGAAGAAGATCTGGCCGGTGATGTGATATGTGGCGGTATCGCCATGCCGCACTCGCTGGACGGCAAACATGCGCTGCACCTTGCCGGTGAAGAAGATGCCCGACAGCAGCACGCCGGCCAGCACGCCCAGCGCCAGGTTGTGCGTCCACACGACGATCACGACGGTCGCCAGCATGACGACGGAGGACGGCCACGGGTGGTGGCGGATGTTGGGGATGGAGTTCCAGCTGAACGTGCCGATGCTGACCATGATCATCACCGCCACGAGGGCAGCCATCGGAATCTGGCCCACGATCGGGCCGAGGGCTGCCAGCAGCACCATCAGCGTAACGCCCGCGGTGAAGCTGGACAATCGCCCGCGCCCGCCACTGGTGACGTTGATCACCGACTGGCCGATCATCGCGCAGCCGCCCATGCCGCCAAAGAATGCGGCGACGATGTTGGCGGAACCCTGTCCCGCGCACTCGCGCTGCTTGTTCGATTCGGTGTGCGTCATGTCGTCCACGATCTGCGCGGTCAGCAGCGATTCCAGCAGGCCCACCGCCGCCATGGTAAGCGAGTAGGGGGCAATGATCTGGAAGGTTTCCACGGTGAGCGGCACGTCGGGGACGATGAAATAGGGCAGGCCCTGCGGGAGGGCGCCCATGTCGGACACGGTATTCACGTCCCAGTTCAGGCCGATGGACAGCGCGCCCAGCACGATGATCGCTACCAGCGGAGAGGGAACCGCGGTGGTCAGCTTGGGCAGCAGGTAGATAATCGCGAGGCCGCCTGCGACCATGGCATAGGTCAGCCAAGAAACACCTTCGTTGGCGAGGTTCAGCTGCGGCACCTGGGCCATGAAGATCAGGATCGCCAGAGCATTGACGAACCCCGTGATCACGCTGCGCGAGACGAACTGCATCAGCAGGTCCAGCCGCAGCAGGGCGGCGATCGCCTGGAAAATGCCCATCAGGATCGTGGCCGCGAACAGGTATTCGACCCCGTGATCGCGCACCAATGGCACCACCACCACGGCCACGGCAGCTGTCGCGGCGGAAATCATCCCGGGCCGCCCGCCGGTAAATGCAATGACCATCGCGATGGTGATCGAGGCATAAAGCCCAACGCGCGGATCGACGCCGGCGATGATGGAAAAGCCGATAGCTTCGGGAATGAGAGCCAGCGCCACGACGATGCCTGCAAGGATGTCGGCACGCGGTTGCGCGAGCCAGTCGCGCTTCAACGCGGCTGTGTCGATCATGGGAATGTCCGTTGTTTCGAGGCTGCGACAAGTACGCGCAGCGGTTCACATCAAGGTTCCACTTAGATGGTGCACTGCACAATGCAAGAGTGGAGTAAAGATCGACCCTGAGGCGGCTTTGCTATTGGCAGACAGGATTCTGCTCTTCGTCCAGTCGGAAGATCAATGCCTTGCGTGCGCATGGCAGGGGTGCTTTAGTTTCCGGGCCAACCAATTTGCCCAGGGGACACCTTCCGCGATGAAAAAAGCTCTTCTCGCCGCTACCGCTGCGATCCTTCCGATTGCGCTTGCGACACCTGCATGGGCACAGCACCACGAGGCTGCCGAGGCCCAGGCCGCGCCGGCCCTGACCGCGCCGGAAATCGAATTCACCGAATGGACGCTGGACAATGGCCTTCGCGTCATCGCTATCCAGGACGACACGACGGCGACCGTCACCACGTCGCTCTGGTATGAAATCGGTTCGAAGCTGGACCCCGAGGGACGCAGCGGGTTCGCCCACCTGTTCGAACACATCCTGTCGCGCAAGACGCGCAACATGTACTACAACCAGATCAACGACCTGACGGCAGACGTTGGCGGCACGCGCAACGCCTCGAACGGCACCGACCGCACCAATTACTTCGAAACCGTCCCTGCCGAATATCTGGAAACCATGCTGTGGACCCACCGGGAGCGCATGGCCTTTCCGGTAGTGGATGACGACGTTTTCGAAACCGAGCGTAGCGTGGTGAAGGAGGAATACCGCACCCGTGTGCTGGCGCCGCCTTACGGCCTGTTCAGCCGGGTCGTGCTGCCCGAAGTGGCCTTTGACGACCTGCCGCATCGCCGCCCCGGCATCGGTTCGATGGACGATCTGGACGCCGCCACGCTGGAGGATGCCCGCGCCTTCCACCAGGCGTACTATGGCCCCGACACGGCCACGCTGATCGTCGCCGGTAACTTCGAAATGGACGAACTGCGCTCGCTGGTGGACGAATATTTTGCCGATATCCCGCGCCGCGCCAATCCGGTGGATGTCACCATCACGACCCGCGAGGACCGCCGTACTTCGCCGCGCATGGTCACCGCCGCAGCACCCAGCGTGCCGCAGCCGCTGGTGGGCACGCTTTGGCAGTTGCCCGAAGCCACGCACGAGGACAGCGCGGCGATCGAGGTGCTCGACATGATCATGAGCAGCGGCCAGAACAGCCGCCTCTACCGCGCGCTTGTGGAACCGGGGCTGGCGACCGCTGCCACCCAGTATGCCTATCAGACCGAGGAGGCCGGACAGTTCGTGCAGTATGCGCGCATCTCCACCGATGCGGACATGGATGCGATTGCACAGGTCCTTGCGCAAGAGACCGCGCGCATGCGGAACGAACCGGTGACGCAGGCCGAACTGGCCGAGGCCAAGAACGAGCTTGTGGCCAGCACGCTGCGCAGCCGCGAAACCGCGCGCGGGCGGGCATTCGAACTGGGCGAGGCGCTGGTATCCACCGGCGATCCGCGGGCCGCGGACCGCCGCCTGGCGGCAATCGCCGACGTGACGGCAGAGGATGTGCAGCGCGTGGCGCAATACTGGCTCGATCCGCAGTCCCGCGTCGATTTCCGCCTGACGCGCGGTGAGTTCGACCCCTCGACCTTTGCCAATCCCGAGCCGATGCCGACCTTCCGTACCTTGCCGCCGCCCGTGGGTGAGCCGCTTTCGGTCCTTCCCGAAGGCGAGCGTGAGGCTCCACCTGCACCGGGCGAGGCACCGGTTGTCGCCGTGCCCGAATTCGCCACGCAGACGCTGTCCAACGGCATAGAAGTGCTCGCAGTGCAGACCGGCGACGTGCCGATCGCTACCATGCGCGTGCTGCTGCCGGGCGGCAGCATCAGCGATGATCGCGCCAAGGCCGGCGTTGCCGAATGGGCAGCGGACCTTGCCGAACACGGCACGCCGTCGCTCAGCGCGCAGGAAATTGCTGCGCGCATGGAAAGCCTGGGCGCGGCGATGGGTGGCGGAGCTGGCACCGACAACACTGGCTTCTCGCTCACCGCGCCGGTCGCCAACCTGGAGGCGGCGGGCACGGTCTTTGCCGATGTCATCCGCAACGCGAACTATCCGCAGGCCGAGGTAACGCGCGAGCTGACCCGTGCTGCCGATAACCTGCGCGTCAACATGAACGAGCCGTCCGCCCTCGCCAGCATGGTGCTGCGCCCGGTGGTCTACGGCGATGCGCCTTATGGCAATCTTGGCGGCGGCACGCTGGAGTCGCTTGGCTCCATCACCCGCGAAGACCTGCTCGCCCACCGCGAAACCTACTGGCACCCCTCGCGCGCGCAGATCGTGGTGAGCGGCGGCATTGCGCCCGAAGAGGCCTTTGCCCTGGCCGACCGCCTGTTCGGCGACTGGACCAGCGAGGCACCCGCGCCGGCGCTGATCGACAGCCGTGCAGGTGATCCGCAACCGGCACGCACGGTGGTGATCGACATGCCCGACGCTGGGCAGGCCGCAGTCTACGTCGTGGGCCGCGGGCCGGTGCGCGGCAGTGCGGATTACTTCCCGCTGGAGCTTGCCAATGCCGTGCTGGGCGGCGGGTCGAGCGGGCGGCTGTTCCAGGAAATCCGCAACAATCGCGGCCTCTCCTACGGCTCCTATTCGGGCTCTGCTTCCCTGCTGGAAGACCCATATATCCAGGCCGCCACGCAAACCGCCAATGAAACGGTGGACGAGGTGGTGCAAGTGATGCTCGACGAATTCGACCGGATCGGCAGCGAACCGCTGGACGACGACCTGCTGGAGAAGCGCCGTCTTTATCTGACCGGTGGCTATTCGCGCGGGCTCGAAAGTTCATCGGGTTATGCCAGCATCCTGTCGAACCTGCTGACGCTGGGAATCGATCCGGCCGAAATCGCGCGCTACGGTGAGAACCTCGACGCGGTAACTGCCGAGCAGGCCTCTGCCGCGGCAGACCGTTATTTCGATCCGGACAACGCGACGGTGATCGTCGTCGGCAACGCATCGGCGTTCATCGACGATCTGCGGGCGATCCGTGCCGATGTGGAAGTGATTCCGCTGGATGAGCTCGACCTCACCAATCCGCAGGTTCCGGCCATGGGCGGCTGATCCGGCTCGGCGGGGCGAGGACTATTCGGCCGCTTCGCGCGTGTCGGTGTCCTCGCTCTGCTGCCGGTTCCACATCTCTGCGTAAAGACCGTCCCGGCGCAGCAGATCGCCGTGACTGCCGTGCTCGACGATACGCCCTGCCTCCATCACGTTGATGATGTCGGCATCGGCAATGGTCGAAAGCCGGTGCGCGATGGCAATGGTGGTGCGGTGGGCCGAGACGCGCTTAAGCGTCGCGAGAATGTCCTGCTCAGTGCGCGAATCGAGCGCGCTTGTCGCCTCGTCCAGCAGCACGATGGGCGGATCTTTCAGCAAGGTGCGGGCAATCGCCACGCGCTGCTTCTCCCCGCCCGACAGCTTCAGCCCGCGCTCGCCCACCTCGGTCTCGAAACCGTGGGGCAATGCGTTCACGAACGGCAGGATGGATGCATCGGCGGCGGCGCGGCGCACCTGCTCGTCGCTGGGATCGTCGCGGCCATAGGCGATGTTGTAGCGGATGGTGTCGTTGAATAGCACCGAATCCTGCGGGACGATGCCGATATTGCGCCGCAGGCTCTCCTGCGTGACCTCGCGGATATCGTGGCCATCCACGCAGATGCGCCCGTTCCACGGATCATAGAAGCGGAACAGCAGCCGCCCGATAGTGCTCTTGCCCGCGCCCGATGGCCCCACCAGTGCAACGGTGCTTCCCGCCGGCGCCTCGAACGAAAGGCCGTGCAGGATCTGCCGGTCACGCTCGTAGCCGAAATCCACGTTCTCGAAAGTGACGGTAGGGCGCTTCACCACCAGCGCGGGTGCGCCGGGGCGGTCTTCGACCTCTACCGGGCGATCGAGCAGGCCGAACATGTCGGCCATGTCTATCAATCCCTGGCGGATCGTGCGGTAGACCCAGCCGAGCATGTCGAGCGGACGGAAAAGCTGCAGCAGGTAGGTGTTCACCAGTACCAGGTCGCCCGGCGACAGGCGCCCTTGCGACCAGCCCCATACGGTCCACGCCATCGCCGCGCCCATCATCAGGTTGAGGATGACGGCCTGAACGATGTTCAGCATACCCAGCGAATTCTCGGTCTTTATCGCGGCCTCGGCATATTGCCCGGCGCTGCGCGAATACCGTTCGCGCTCCCGGTGTTCTGCGCCGAAGTATTTCACGGTCTCGTAATTCAGCAGGCTGTCGACCGCGCGGGCCATGGCCTGTCCGTCGAGGTCGTTCATCTCCTTGCGCAGTTTCACGCGCCATTCGGTGATGGCCTGCGTGATCCAGATAAAGCTAACGACGGTAACCGCGACTGCGGCAACGAGCTCCCAGCCGAAGATGGTCCAGAAGATAACGCTTACTACCACCAGTTCGATGGCGGTGGGGGCAATGTTGAACAGCAGGAAATAGAGCATCGAGCTGATCGATTTCGTCCCGCGTTCCACCACGCGGGTGATCTCGCCCGTGCGGCGCGAGAGGTGGAACCGGAGCGAAAGCTGGTGCAACCGCGCGAAGACATCTTCGGTCAGGCCCAGCACCGCGTCCTGCCCCACGCGGTTGAAAATGATGTTGCGCAACTGGTCGAACAGCACGCTGCCGAACCGGCCCGCAGCATAGGCGATCACCAGCGCCATCGCGACCCAGATGGCCGGCTCGCCGTCAGCGCCCATGGTGTCGACTGCGCGGGCATAGGCAAAGGGCAGGGTGAGGACGACGGCCTTGGCCAGCAGGACGAGGATCCCCGCGCCGACGATCCGGCGCTTGAGGTCCGGCCTGCCCTTTGGCCAGAGGTACGGCAGGAAGCGGCGCATGGTCGCCCAGTCGGCGCTTTCGCCGCTTGCTGTCCTGGTCCCCGTCCTGTCGCCGAAATCTCTCACCGCGCCAAGGTGGGGCCTTGGGCAGGGAAGGGCAAGCGCGAGGCGGCGTGTCGGCCTAGTCGTTCAACCTGCTGGCCCGGCGGTTGAAATGCCAGACCTGGTCGATCGGGACATCGCCGGGCAGGTCGAACAGCACGCGGCGAGAGCGAAAGTCTATGGCAACTCGCTTGAACAGCCGCATTTCGCGCATGCCCAGGATCAATGCGGGCCGTTCCACCAGGCCAAGGGAGTGGAAGGTGGGAGAATCGGTAAACGAGACGACGACATTGTTGATCTGAGCGGTGCCCAGTTCCAGCCGCCGGGCCATGCGGGTTTCCCCGCTGGTGCGCACGCCGTTGATATCGGTGATGACCGCATCGTCCAGTTGCTCGCGGCGGCGCAGCCTTTCCCGCAGCGCGAGGTTGCCGACCGAACCCTGCGCCCCGGTGTCGAGCATTACGTCGACACCCACGCCATCGATCTGGGCACGGTGGATGATCAGCTGGCCCAGCCGTTCCTGCGCACGAACGACGATGTCGTACCCGCCCCTGCCGCCAGGACCGACAGAGTCGGAGACCTGCATCGTGCCGCCTGCGAAATCCAGCAGGACGCGCTGGTTCTGCAGCGAATCGAGACCGAGGATGCCGTCCGCCCCGCCGATATGGGCACCTTCCAGGACTGGCGCGGTTCGCAGGGTCAGGCTGCGCTCGCCCAGCTGGAACCGGGGCACGATGGTCGTCTCCACCGCGCGGCTGCTGGCCATGCCGACCAGCGTTGCGGGTTCGCGGTCCGTCAGGTCGAGCTGCTCTGCCAGGCTGCGCGAAAGCACGGTGGCCTGCGATCCGGTGTCGACCATGAATGCGAAAGGTCCCTCGCCCATGATGGTGACCGGCACCGTCATCCGGCGATAGCGCTCCGTTTCCATGGCGATGGTTTCGATAACGATCGGCGCTGCCGAAATATCGTCCGAAGCGCTTTCTTGCGCGGACGGTGGGCGGGCCGGTTCGGGAACATCTTCCGCCATGGCGGGGGTGAGCAGGGCCAGCGCGCCTGCGGTCGCAATCCAGTGCATTGCCTCTCTCCTGCCCGACGAGGTGTCCCGGACCACGGCGAGCTTGTGGTGAGGGTATTACCACGCAGCGGGCCAAGGCCCAAGCCGGGCTAGTGCGAGGCAGGGCGCGGGGCAGGCACGAGGCGTGCCCAGCCAAACCGGCTAAGCGCATGGCTGGCGAAGTGGTGGATCTCGAAATAGGCCGGGTGGCGAATCTGGCGCAGGGTGACCAGCCACAGCACGACACCGATCACGGCGGCGGCAAAGACTTGGAGAAAGCCGGCCTCCAGTGCGGGCGCGACATATCTGTAAGAGAGCCACACCGGCAGCACCGCCGCCCCTGTCACCAGCGCCGATTGCAGCCAGATGCGCAGCAGCGCGCTCCAACGGAACCCGACGACGCCTTGCAGGAACGGTGCATGGATGGCGAGCCAGGCAAAGCCATAGGCAACGCGGCTAGCAGCGGCGGCTTCCAGAGAGAACATCGCGCCGATCGCCAGCAGCACGACGGAGACGGCGGTATCGAGACCGAAGCGCCAGAGCAGGGGGCGCGTGCGCTTCAGCAGGATTGGCAGTTCGACATGCAGGGGCAGGGCGATCATCAAGATTTGCGCCATGGCAATCCATTCCAGCGGCCGTGCCGCGCCCAGCCAGCGCTCGCCGTAGAGGATGTTCACCACTGGCACCGAACAGGCGGCAAGGCCGGCCATGGTGGGCCAGGTCAGGGCCGTGAAACTGGCAGTGACGCGTTCGTAATGCGGGCCGAGTGGATCGCCACGGTCACGGAAGCGGGCAAAGGCCGGGTAGAACACCGTGGTCATCCCGCCGCTCACCAGCCAGCGCAGCTGCCAGGCAAGGCCGTAGGCGCGGGCGAACAGACCCACGGCGACGGTATCGAGCAGCCGCCCGATCAGAAGTTCGGGAAGGCGCGAGCCGAGCTGCGACATGCCGTTGAGCACCGTGGAGAAGCCGCCGAAATGCAGCACCGGCCACGCGCCTTCGATTCGCGGGGGGATCGGTAGCTTGCCACCCACCCGCCACTGGGCAATCGCCGCCCGCGCCACCTGCTGGGCAAAGGCCCCCCAGGCCAGGGCGATCGCGCCGTAGCCGTACCAGGCCAGGGTGATGGCGACAGCGGCGTTGGTCAGCACCACCCCGATCTCGATCATGGTGTTGGAGCGGAAATCCATGCGCCGGTGCAGCAGCGCCATGGGAACGGTTGCCAAGGGCACGAAGAAATAGCTCGCCGCGACGACCAGCAGCAGCGGCAGCAGGCCGGGCAGATCATAGAAGGCGGCAGCCGGCCAGCTGAGCAGCACGCACAGAACCGCAATCGTCCAGCTTATCGCCAGCGACACGGTGAATGCGGTACGGACACCATCGTCGTCGAGGTCCGGCTCTCCCGCGACGTAGCGATTGATGCCGAATTCCTGCAGCACCGCCAGCAAGGATACGAACGAGAAGGCGATGGTGAAAAGGCCCAGTTCGTCGGGATCGATGAACCAGCGCGCAAGGATTACGCTGGCGGCGAACTGGATGATGAACGCACCCATCTGGCTCGCCATGGCCAGCAGGGCTGCGCCCCGCACGCTCATCGCCGAACTCATGCCGTCGCCGCCTTCGGCTGCGGTGTCGACTCGTGTTCGCTGACTCCGGCACCGCGTGCGTTACGCCGCCGGCGGAATGCCAGCATCGGGGGAGCGAGCATGGGCAGGATCGACCACAGGGCGAAATAGAATCGCCAGACCACGCCAAGCTCGGGGCTGGCGCTTGACCTCAAATCGCCCAGCGCCCGCGTTTCGCCGTCGATCACCCGGTCTGCCGCCAGCGCGAATCGCAATTGCCGCTCGTTGTCGGCTATCATGGCGCGCGCTGTTTGCGCCTCGGGTGCATCGTCCGGCAGCTTTTCCAGCGCCTTTTCGAATGTGCGGATATTGCCCTTGAGCATCTTCATTTCCGCAGCCGAGGCAGAGGCGCTGCGAACGCGGTAATCGCCAAGCACATCGTCGATATAGAGGGCGTGCCCTCCCAGCAGCATCAGCCGTACCCACAGGTCGAAGTCTTCGGCGTGGGTCATGCCCGCATCGAATCCCCCCACGGCCTCGAAATCGGCGCGCCGGAAAGTGGAGCCTATGTAGACGCCAAAGCTGCGGTCCAGCACATCGGCCAGGCTACCCCGCCGCCCGTCGCCGGTGCCCTGCTTTGCCGGGAAACACATCCGTTCTTGCGGCACGGCCCCGAAGATTCGCGCATTTACCGTCACCAGGCGCGCGGATTCGTCTTCTTCCAGGGCTGCACAGGTCTGCGCCAGGTAATCCGGGCGGAGCATGTCGTCGCCGTCCAGCAGAGCGATCAATGGCGCACGGCTGGCCGCGATCGCCCGGTTGCGCGCGGTGGAAACGCCTGCGTTATCGGTTTGCAGCAGGGTAATGCGCGGATCCTGAAGGAACGGTGCGACGGCCCCGGCCACATCGTCGGGCGCGCCATCGTCCACCACGACGCATTCCCAGTCGGCCATCGTCTGCGCCAGCAGCGATTCGAGAGCCTCACCAAGAAGATGGGCAACCCCATACGCCGGTACGATCACCGCCACGCGTGCGCGCGCACGTAAAGAAGGGAGGGGGAGGGAGGCTTCGGAGCTGCTCATTGCACGCGCGCATTACGCGTGCGGGCGTAAAGATTGCCTCAATGGGCGTGAGATTCGCGAATCCATCGCCAAGAGAAAGGGAGGAATGCCGATTTGATGGCAGATTCACGCTGCGGTTTAGCGCTGTCGATGCATGGAATCGGACGAATCCGGCTCTTCAGGACACCAAATCAACCGTTTGGGCCGAGGGGCAGGCTGGGGCACCGAGCGGTTCTGGAAAGTCCGCCCTCAAAAAAATCGTTTGTTTTCAAAGCTATCGAGCGAAATCCGAACTTTTTGAAAGAAAATTGCAAAAAGCCGTTGACCGAATCCCCGACCCCGCCTAGATGGGCTCCACCGACGCGGCGCTGACGGCTTCCACCGCCACTTCGCATCGGTCGCCAACATTAAACGGACAGCCGGCTCCCCCGGTGTAAATCGGGGAACCATTAGCTGTCCGCCTTTAATTGTCTGGTTGGTTCTTTGACATTGTTAGTTTTTGATGAAGGGACATGTGGGCGACGGCGCCCCGTCTGCGAAACTCAAGGTCGCAGTAACGGGTAACCAAGCCGAAGCCACATCCTGACGGAACACCACGTTCTGTCTGTGATGATGCATGTTCATTCGTATCCATTACGTTTGATAGTGCAGGTATCGGCTCCTTGAAGCTCATGCCAAGCAGGTCGATGGGGTTATCCCCATGCCTGTTTAGTATGTGACACAAACTTGAGAGTTTGATCCTGGCTCAGAACGAACGCTGGCGGCATGCCTAACACATGCAAGTCGAACGAACCCTTCGGGGTGAGTGGCGCACGGGTGCGTAACGCGTGGGAACCTGCCCTTAGGTTTGGAATAACAGTGAGAAATCGCTGCTAATACCAAATAATGTCTTCGGACCAAAGATTTATCGCCTTTGGATGGGCCCGCGTTGGATTAGCTAGTTGGTGGGGTAAAGGCTCACCAAGGCGACGATCCATAGCTGGTCTTAGAGGATGATCAGCCACACTGGGACTGAGACACGGCCCAGACTCCTACGGGAGGCAGCAGTGGGGAATATTGGACAATGGGCGAAAGCCTGATCCAGCAATGCCGCGTGAGTGATGAAGGCCTTAGGGTTGTAAAGCTCTTTTACCAGGGATGATAATGACAGTACCTGGAGAATAAGCTCCGGCTAACTCCGTGCCAGCAGCCGCGGTAATACGGAGGGAGCTAGCGTTGTTCGGAAATACTGGGCGTAAAGCGCGCGTAGGCGGCTTTTCAAGTCAGGGGTGAAATCCCGGGGCTCAACCCCGGAACTGCCCTTGAAACTGGATCGCTAGAATACTGGAGAGGCAAGTGGAATTCCGAGTGTAGAGGTGAAATTCGTAGATATTCGGAAGAACACCAGTGGCGAAGGCGACTTGCTGGACAGTGATTGACGCTGAGGTGCGAAAGCGTGGGGAGCAAACAGGATTAGATACCCTGGTAGTCCACGCCGTAAACGATGATAACTAGCTGTCCGGGTTCACAGAACTTGGGTGGCGCAGCTAACGCATTAAGTTATCCGCCTGGGGAGTACGGTCGCAAGATTAAAACTCAAAGGAATTGACGGGGGCCTGCACAAGCGGTGGAGCATGTGGTTTAATTCGAAGCAACGCGCAGAACCTTACCAGCCTTTGACATCCTTCGACGGTTTCTGGAGACAGATTCCTTCCTTCGGGACGAAGTGACAGGTGCTGCATGGCTGTCGTCAGCTCGTGTCGTGAGATGTTGGGTTAAGTCCCGCAACGAGCGCAACCCTCATCCTTAGTTGCCATCATTTAGTTGGGCACTTTAAGGAAACTGCCGGTGATAAGCCGGAGGAAGGTGGGGATGACGTCAAGTCCTCATGGCCCTTACAGGCTGGGCTACACACGTGCTACAATGGCATCTACAGTGAGCAGCGATCCCGCGAGGGTTAGCTAATCTCCAAAAGATGTCTCAGTTCGGATTGTTCTCTGCAACTCGAGAGCATGAAGGCGGAATCGCTAGTAATCGCGGATCAGCATGCCGCGGTGAATACGTTCCCAGGCCTTGTACACACCGCCCGTCACGCCATGGGAGTTGGTTTCACCCGAAGGTGGTGCGCTAACCGGTTTACCGGAGGCAGCCAACCACGGTGGGATCAGCGACTGGGGTGAAGTCGTAACAAGGTAGCCGTAGGGGAACCTGCGGCTGGATCACCTCCTTTCTAAGGATTTATGCGGAAAGCGCCGGGCCTTGTGCTCGGAAGTGCTTCCTCATTTTCCAAAGAACATTGCCGTCGTCCTCATGTCCTTTCATCACTGGAGAAACACACAGGCGCAAGCTTGTGCTGTTTACGCCTGAGCTGGCTCACGCCCCTCGCGGCCTTTTGGCCAGCGACTGGTGAGTGTGGGCCTGTAGCTCAGTTGGTTAGAGCGCACCCCTGATAAGGGTGAGGTCGGTGGTTCGAATCCACCCAGGCCCACCATTAGTCTTGTCTCAAGGGGCCTTAGCTCAGCTGGGAGAGCACCTGCTTTGCAAGCAGGGGGTCATCGGTTCGATCCCGATAGGCTCCACCAGACAAGATCAGTATCTCCAGGATGAAAAGAAAACGGATCCCGCGTTTGGCGGGTAGGCGGTTTCGACCGCTGTCTTTGACATTGTGAATGGGTTTTTAAATCGATGCCGTGAGGTGTCGTCGCGCTGGCAAGGCCTTTGGTCTGGTCCAGTCGATGACAAATCACAAATCAATCAAATTGATTATCTGGCTGAGATAATTCCTCCGCACCATCTTTAAGCGGTCAAGCATTATGCAGGCTTGTCGTTGATGGTGTGGATTCTCAAGCGTGAGGTAAGAGCATTTGGTGGATGCCTTGGCATGTACAGGCGATGAAGGACGTGGCACGCTGCGATAAGCGTCGGGGAGTTGTGAGCAAACTTTGATCCGGCGATTTCCGAATGGGGAAACCCACCTTCACCATTTCTTCTCTTGTCCCTTCGGGGATTGGTGGAGAGGTGGATAAGGTATCACCGAGCTGAATATATAGGCTTGGTGAAGCGAACCCGGGGAACTGAAACATCTCAGTACCTGGAGGAAAAGACATCAACCGAGATTCCGTTAGTAGTGGCGAGCGAACGCGGACCAGGCCAGTGCCTTCATTTCAACTAGCAAAACACTTTGGAAAGAGTGGCCATAGTGGGTGACAGCCCCGTATGCGAAAGTGATGATGAAGGACTTGAGTAGGGCGGGACACGTGAAATCCTGTCTGAACATGGGGGGACCACCCTCCAAGCCTAAATACTCGTACATGACCGATAGCGAACACAGTACCGTGAGGGAAAGGTGAAAAGCACCCCGATTAGGGGAGTGAAACAGTACCTGAAACCGAATGCTTACAATCAGTTGGAGCCCCTTTGGGGGGTGACAGCGTACCTCTTGCATAATGGGTCAGTGACTTAATCTACCATGCAAGCTTAAGCCGTTAGGTGTAGGCGCAGCGAAAGCGAGTCTGAATAGGGCGACAGAGTATGATGGATTAGACCCGAACCCCGGCGATCTAGGCATGACCAGGCTGAAGGTGCGGTAACACGCACTGGAGGGCCGAACCGTTTAATGTTGAAAAATTATCGGATGAGTTGTGTTTAGGGGTGAAAGGCCAATCAAGCCGGGAAATAGCTGGTTCTCCGCGAAATCTATTGAGGTAGAGCGTTGGATGTATGCCGATGGGGGTAGAGCACTGGATGGGTGCGGGCGGCGCGAGCCGTACCAAGCCTAACCAAACTCCGAATACCATCGAGTCTTGTCCAGCAGACAGACGGCGGGTGCTAAGGTCCGTCGTCAAAAGGGAAACAGCCCTAACCTACAGCTAAGGTCCCCAAGTCATATCTAAGTGGGAAAGCATGTGGGAATCCCAAAACAACCAGGAGGTTGGCTTAGAAGCAGCCATCCTTTAAAGAAAGCGTAACAGCTCACTGGTCTAAATAAGGGTTCCTGCGGCGAAGATGTACCGGGGCTAAAGATATGCACCGAAGCTTAGGGTTGCAGTTTACTGCAGCGGTAGCGGAGCGTTCCGTAAGCGAGTGAAGCCGAAGGGTAACCGACGGTGGACGTATCGGAAGTGCGAATGCTGACATGAGTAGCGATAAAGAGGGTGAGATGCCCTCTCGCCGAAAGACCAAGGGTTCCTGCGCAACGCTAATCGGCGCAGGGTGAGCCGGCCCCTAAGACGAGCCCGAAGGGGGTAGTCGATGGGAACCACGTTAATATTCGTGGGCCTGAAGATGTGTGACGGATGGCGGAAGTAGTTCAACCTTATCGGATTGGTTGGGCTGCCAAGTTGTCCCGGGAAATAGCCTCTTCATATAGACCGTACCCGAAACCGACACAGGTGGTCAGGTAGAGTATACCAAGGCGCTTGAGTGAAGTATCCTGAAGGAACTCGGCAAATTGCCTCCGTACCTTCGGAAGAAGGAGGCCCTGTATCGACGCAAGTCTTTGCAGGGGGCACAGGCCAGGGGGTAGCGACTGTTTATCAAAAACACAGGACTCTGCTAAGTCGGCTTCAAGACGACGTATAGGGTCTGACGCCTGCCCGGTGCTGGAAGGTTAAGAGGAGGAGTGCAAGCTCCGAATTGAAGCCCCAGTAAACGGCGGCCGTAACTATAACGGTCCTAAGGTAGCGAAATTCCTTGTCGGGTAAGTTCCGACCTGCACGAATGGCGTAACGACTTCCCCACTGTCTCCAGGATATGCTCAGCGAAATTGAAGTTCCCGTGAAGATGCGGGATACCCGCGGTTAGACGGAAAGACCCCGTGCACCTTTACTGCAGCTTCAGAGTGGCATTAGGAAAGAACTGTGTAGCATAGGTGGGAGGCTTTGAAACTTGGGCGCCAGTCCGAGTGGAGCCATAGGTGAAATACCACCCTGTTGTTTTCTGATGTCTAACCTAGAACCGTTATCCGGTTCAGGGACCCTCTGTGGCGGGTAGTTTGACTGGGGCGGTCGCCTCCTAAAGAGTAACGGAGGCGCGCGATGGTAGGCTCAGGCTGGTTGGAAACCAGCTGCGAGAGTGCAATGGCATAAGCCTGCCTGACTGCGAGACTGACGAGTCGAGCAGAGACGAAAGTCGGTCATAGTGATCCGGTGGTCCCTCGTGGAAGGGCCATCGCTCAACGGATAAAAGGTACGCCGGGGATAACAGGCTGATACTGCCCAAGAGCTCATATCGACGGCAGTGTTTGGCACCTCGATGTCGGCTCATCACATCCTGGGGCTGGAGCAGGTCCCAAGGGTTTGGCTGTTCGCCAATTAAAGTGGTACGTGAGCTGGGTTCAGAACGTCGCGAGACAGTTTGGTCCCTATCTGCCGTGGGCGTCGATTGTTGAGAGGAGTTGCCCCTAGTACGAGAGGACCGGGGTGAACATACCTCTGGTGTACCTGTCATCGCGCCAGCGGTGCAGCAGGGTAGCTATGTATGGACGGGATAACCGCTGAAAGCATCTAAGCGGGAAGCCTCCCTCGAGATTAACAATCATCGAACCGTCGTAGACCACGACGTTGATAGGCTGGGTGTGGAAGTGCAGTAATGCATGGAGCTAACCAGTCCTAATAGTTCTGTTCGCGCTTGGTGAATCTGCACCATCAACGTCAGGCCTGAGTGGCTTAGCGTTGTGGAGGATTTGTCCAGCCGGATAATGACGCCTTCAACAAGCACACCTGATTGGTGCATCGATTTAAAACCTTGTCCGCACGCCGGCTTCATTGCTTGGTGGCCATAGCGCCTGTGACCCACCCGATCCCATCTCGAACTCGGCCGTGAAACCAGGCAGCGCCGATGGTACTAACGCTTAAGCGTTGGAAGAGTAGGACGCCGCCAGGCATTGTAGCCGGCGAGCAGGCAAGGAAATAACCCATTCACAAGTCAGAGGGCTGACCCGCAAGGGCGGCCCTTTTGGCGTCTCTATACGACGTCGACACTACGGTGCCGCGGGATGGAGCAGTCCGGTAGCTCGTCAGGCTCATAACCTGAAGGTCGTTGGTTCAAATCCAACTCCCGCAACCACCGTCTTCGAATGTCATTCTTTTTTCCGCCTCACTGGTTTCCGGTGGGGCTTTTTTGCGTCATTCGCCGAATTTGAGGCGCAGCTGGATCCCTGCGGTCCGCGGTGGACGTACAGATAGCAGCGAGACGTTGATAATCGGCCGGGTCAGTCCGGCAGAGATGACGGCGGTGTCCTCGATATTGTCGACATAAGCGCGCACGCTCCACGGTGCCCCCCTGCGCGTAAGTTCGATCGACGCACCGGTGATGCTGTGGGCATTGCGTCGCTGATCTGCGAGGTAATCCAGGTTGATGAAGCTACCACTTTCGACGCGTGAATTGGCGGCCACGACCAGGGTGTAGGCATTGCCGAGATCGATCGCCTGACGGACTGCGAAGTTGGCGGTCCAGCGCGGCGCGTTCAGCCCGGGCTTTCCCGAGCAATTCACCCTGAAAAGACGGATCGGCGGCGCCGCTTCGCGCGGGTCGTCAGTCACGTCACATGTGGTCAGCAGCGGTGCCCCGCCGGCCGAAATGGCATCGTATTCGAGGCTGCCATATTCGGCTTCGAGATACTGAACATCAGCCCTCAGCTCGGTGTTTGGGAGGGGAAACCACGCGAGTTCGGCTTGGGCTCCGCTCATGCGTGCACTTCCCGCGTTGACGGTGACGCCCGCCTGACCGAAATTGCCGGGTGTCACTTCCACCGGCCCGATATAGCTGATTTGCTGATCCCGGTACCGCCAGTGGAAAGCTTCGATATTCAGCGTAATGCGATCATCAAGAAATGCGCTCTTGGTGCCAAGCGTGAAGGCGATGAGCGTTTCAGGGGCATACTGGTTCTGGCCCGCCGACGGGAAGAAGCCGCCGGATTTAAAGCCGGTTGCTACCGAGCCGTAGAGAAGGGTGGATCGTGCCACGTCCCACTCGGCTCCCACGTTCCATGTCAGCCGATCAGCCTGGCGTCTTCCAGCGATTGGGACGAGTGGGGCGGTAGGGTTGAAGACGGTGCGGTTGCCAACGGCACCTTCCAGCGACTTTGTCTCATACGTGAGACGGCCTCCCGTCAGGAGGCGGACTGCCGGCGATAGGTGCCATGTCAGCGAAACGAATCCAGCCACGCTTTCGGTCTGCAGCCGGGGGCGATATTCCGGGTTGGCCAGTGCGCCCTGGTCGTAATTGTTGAAGCTGTCGGTGTCATCGGCAAAATAGTAAGCGCCGACTATGTAATCCAGCCTTTCGCTTGCCGCGCCGACAAGGCTGATTTCAGCCGTGAATTGGTCGGATGTCTCATCAATGCGTGACGGGAAACCGGGATTGTAAGTCAGCAGGTCGGGGCTGGACCGCCGGTATCCCGCCGCCGTGTTGAGTTCGCCGAAGCTAAGGTCGAGGCGCATCCGGGCCGAAAGCCCCCAGAACTCGCTGCGCTGGAAGCCGTCGTCCAGCGGAACGCTTACGAGGTTGCGAATCTGCTCGTCGGAAAGGGCCGCAAGGGACGGATTTGCGCGGAATAGACTGAAGGAGCGATCTTGCAGGATCTGCGTGATGCGCGGGGCCGAGGCACCGATGAAGCGATCGGGATCGGGCGCATCCGGCGTTCGGTCTGACGGGAAGAGTACGGCTCCTTTGCCGCGCCCCCCGATCCGTGCGTAATCGGCGGAAAGGATAAGTTCGACATTTTCAGCTGGTGCCAGCAGCAGGTTGGCTCGCGCTGCAACGATATTCTCGTCGTCGTAACCATCCGAAAGATAGCCATCGTGGCGCGACCATTGCCCGGCCAAACGGATCGCGGCGCGCTCGCCCAAGGGCACGCTCGCGCCACCTTGCAACTTGCGCGTGTCATAGGTGCCGAGTTCTGCCAGCAGGTTCGCCGATGTCTCCCCCAGTACGGGCATTCGCGACACCACGTTGACGGCACCCGCTGTGGCATTGCGACCGTACAGGGTTCCCTGCGGCCCTCTCAGCACTTCAATCCGCTCGATGTCGAAAAGCGTCCCGGCAGGGGCAGACGGCCGCGCGAAATAGATACCGTCGACGTTGTAGGCGACGGCGTTTTCCTGGAAGGCATTGATGGCCAGTGCACCCACGCCGCGGATGGAGAAGCTGGTGGAAATATCTACCGGTTGAACTGTTAGCGATGGAACCAGCCGGGTCAGGTCGCGCGGATCCGTTACCCCGAAATCGGTCAGGGTCTCGCCGGTCAGGATGGTGGCAGCGATGCCTGCATCCTGCGCTTGCTCCACCTGCCGTCGCGCCGTGACGAGGATACTCCTGTCGCAACGAGCTTCATCGAGGCATCTACTCTCCCCCGCGTTCGTAGCGGGCGCCTGGCCTTGCGCGATTGCCTGGCTGGCGGTCGAGACGGCGAAGAATGTCGCGAGCGCACGGATCATTGCCCCTGCTGGCCGTGCCCCATGTCTGGGCAGATGGGGCAGGCGGCGGCTCACGACATGGCAGCTTGCAGTTCGCTCTCGTGCGGCCAGACCCGGCGCAACGCTGCGAGGCAAGCGCTCCTGTCCTCGTCGCTTTCGAACCAATAGACCATGCGCCGGGCCAGTTCTTCCAGGTCGTCCGGCGTGTAGTCTGGCGCGATTGCGCGGATCCGCGCAATCGTAGTGCGCGCATCCACGTGCTTCCCGGCACGGCTTTGCGCCATCGCCAGGGTGACAAGGTTGAGGCTGTAATTGGGATTGCGATCCACCCCGTCCTCGTAAGCGGCGATCGCTCGTTCGACGTGACCCAGCCGGATTTCGCAGTGGCCGCGATAATGCGCCCAGACCGCGTAACGCGGATGGTGCGGCGCACGCTCTTCGGCCAGTTCTATCATTCTCCGCCCCGCCGGATCGCCGTTGAGCCAGCACAGTTGCCAGCCGAGCACCGCCAGCGTGTGTGAGTTGTTCGGATCGCGCTCCAGCGCCTGAGCGAGCTGGCGAACGGCAAGCCGGGCATTGCCCATCATGGTAGCGGCGATACCGGCGGCCAGCAGTACTTCCGGATCGTTCGGAGCAAGCTGCATGGCCGTATCGACGTGGCGGCGTGCCCTCTCGAAGGCATCGGGCGGCGTGCCGGGAAAGTTGCTCACCACGTTCTGCGTGTACTGGATCGCGAGGCCTGCGTGCACGGCCGCATCTTCGGGGTCGTTTTCGAGTGCCTGCCTCAGAAGCGCGATGATCTCGTGCGCGGTATCCGCGTTGTAATTCATGCGCAGGGCCTCCGCGCGCTGGACCAGCTCATAAGCGTTGAGCTGGAAACCGCGACCCGTAAGCGCGACTTCCGCATGAGCGATCTGCAGCGCGCTGGCCATCGCACTCGACAGGTCGAGCACGAGCTTGTCCTCTATATCGAACAGCTTTTCGAGATCGGTCGTCAGTTTGTGCGACCACACCTGGCTACCTGTCGCTCCATCCATCAACGATGCGCGAAGGGAGACCTTGTCCCCGTGACGCGTGATGGAGCCGGACACGATGTATCGCACTCCCAGCTTCTCGGCGATATCCTCTACCGGTGCAGATCCTTCGCGCACCTGCGCGGCGGAACTGTAAGCCGCAACTTTCAGACGCGGCACGCGCGACATGACCCGCGTGAGATCGCGGGTCAGCCCGTCGGCCAGGAATTCCTGCGAAGCATCGGCAGAAAGGCTGGCGAAAGGCAGGATAGCCACCGAGTAGTCGGGATGGTCCCTGCGCAAGACAGCTTCCGGCATCGGCTCGAGTGTCTGGGGCGTGCCCTCCTCGACGGGTGCGAGAAGTCGATAGCCCCGCTTCCAGACTGTCTCGATATACTTGGGGATAGACTGGTCCTTGCGGAATATCTGTCGCAGCAGGGAGATTGCCCGGGTCAGGCTCTCGTCTGCCCCGGGATTGAAATACCAGACGTGGTTGATCAGCTCATCCCGGCTGACCACCTTCCCCTCCTGCTGGGCAAGGAAGCATAGCACGTCCATCACAAGCGGTTCGACCGCGTAGGTTTCGCCGTTATGCTCCAGGCAATTGCTGAAAGGCTGGGCAGTGAACTGCCCGACCCTGAATGGCTCCTTTTCGAAACCGCCGCGTAACAAACCTGCTCCCCCGGGCACTACGGTTCTCCGTCTGCCCAATAATTCCCAACCGGCTACACACTGGAATAGCGGACAGCAGCATACCGTCAATATCGCTGCCGCACCGACTAAATGTGTCCCTTCTTGCGACGCCCGGAAGTCTATTGCCCCAATAAGCGATAACTTATCGATCCATCAGGTTTCCATCAGGTATTTGCGAAAACCGCGGCGTATCTCCGAACATACACGTTTCATCTCGGAGATACAGCATGGCCGGCCGCATCAGCACGGTACCCCGCAAGTCGGTCATACTGGCACGAAAGCGCCGGTATCTTTACGCGCATGGGCTGATGGCGGTCGGTGCGGGGGCGCTGCTGGCTGGCGGTCTGCCGGGAACGGCGCAGGCCCAGGTGGTAACCGATATCGCGCCCGATGGCAGGACGGATACGGAAGTAACGCGAACCTCCGCAGCGGGCGCACCCGATGTCCGCCGCGTCACGACGCGAACGCGCAGCGGCGGCAATGCGGTCAACAGCTTCTCGGTCTTCGATGTGGGGCAGGAGACAACTGTCGACCTGATCGTGCCGGAAGACGTGAATGCCCTCGTCAATATCGTGCGCGACAGGGCGGTGACTATCGATGGCACGGTCAACAGCCTCGTCGGCGGCGAGATCGGCGGCAATGTCTTCTTCGTCGACACGCATGGCTTCGTGGTTGGCGCATCCGGCACGATCAATGTCGGTAGCCTGACGGTTGTCGCGCCGACGGCATCCTTCGTCGATTCCCTGATCGACGCCAATGGCGGCATAAGTTCGGCAGCCCTCGGAAGCCTGGCCGCTGGCGATGTGCCGCTGTCGGCTTCGGGCAATGTCGTTATTCGCGGCGCGGTTAACGCCGCCAACGGCCTTTCGATCCAGACCGGCGGGACTGTGACGGTAGCGTCCGGCGGTTCGCTCGATGCCGGGCTGAAGGACAGCAATCCGCTGTTTGCCTCGTCGGTCAACACTTCCGGCCTTGCCCCGGCAGCGCGCCTGGTGGAGCGCGAGGGACGGATCGAGATCGTCGCGGCAGATGTGGTCCTCGACGGCACGCTCGATACCGCGCACGGCGCACAGGCAGGTTCGATCACGATCAGGGCGCAGGAGACGAATGTCTCCACGGGCGACCTGCTTTTCACCGATACGGATGTCAGCGCCTCTATTTCGCAGGGCGTGAACGGCGTGATCCGCGGGGGCGACGTGACGCTTGCCGCAACGGCCGATCGCACGGTGGTGCAGGGCCTCGCCTCGGCCGATGCGTCCATCACTCTGGCGGGAACGATAGAAGCGGGATCGCTCGCCGTCACCGCAGATGCCAACGCCGCCTCCAGCAAGGCGGCCTCGCTCACCTCTGTCATCTCCGCCGGATTGGGCGGACTGGAATCGGTTTTTGGCGAGATCGAGTTCTTCGACCAGTTCGCGGGCCTTCCGCTGCCCACCGACAACATCGGATACGCGTCTGTCAGCAGCAATGCCTCGATCGATATAGCGGGAACGGCGAATATCGCGGCCTCGGGGCCGGGCGGCGTGCTGCTGCGGTCCGATACCGCGCAAACCTTCAAGCAGACCACGCCGAGCGGAGCCCTGCTGGGCGTGATCGTGGCCAATGTTGAAGGCAGTGCCGCAACAAGCGTTGCCAGCGGCGCGCGGATCGCCTCGGCCGGGGACCTGCAGATTTCCAGCCACGACACCGCCATAGTCGACCTGACCGTCGCCACCTCGACTGATTCCACCCCCTTCGCCCTCACGCTGGCCTTGCTGGACGCGGATGTGGCCGCCGACACGGTCGTGAACAGCGGGGCCGATATCGAGGTTGCCGGCGACCTCGCCGTGATCGGTCGCAACGATACCAGCTACAAGGTCGCATCGGACGTTACCGCTGCCGGGTCGGGCGCGGTTGGCATTGCTGCAGCCGTCGCCTTGACGCAGGCGCGGGCCACGGCCTTGCTCGATGCCGATATCGGCGGCGGCATCAGCGCGCCGGGCAACATACTCGTGGAAGCCAGTTCCGTCGGATCGCTCAGCGATGTCGGGGCAAAGACAGTCGTCGGCGGTGCCGGTTCGCCGGAAGTTTCCGGGGTGAACGACCTCGGTACCGCGGTCAACTCGCTTCAGAATACGCTTGTCGGCAAGCTTCTTGGCAAGCTGTTCGCGTCGGATGCGGCTTCCAGCGCATTGCCCAAGATCGGCTCGGTCATCGCTGTGAACCAATCCGCAGCGACGACGATTGCGCGTATTTCCGGCGACGTGACGGCACGCGATTCCATCGCGCTGGTGGCCAATCGCGTCGACGCTGGCGCGAGAGCTTCTGGATCGAGTTCGGTCGGCTCTGACGTTAAGAAGGAACCCAGCGCGGAAAATCCTTCGACGAGCGTGGGTGTTAACGCCGCGGTTGCCGTCAACCTGCGCGAGAACGATACGCTCGCGCTGGTCGCGCCGGGCGCCAGCCTGACGGCGGGCACCATCGGCGTGCAGGCCAATTATCTGCACCCCCGCCCGTACAAGTGGGACACGCTGGCCGGGGCCTGGGAAGCGGCAGGCGACATGGCGGGCGACATCGCGGGCGGGCTTGGCAGCCTCTACACGACGCTTTCCGGCATCCGCGACGTGGGTGCCTATGCCACTGGGAATGCGGAAGCCAAGGGTACGTCGGGCACAGAGGCGAGCATCAACGGCGTCGTCAATTATTTCGAGCTCGACAATATCACCAGCGCCTGGGTTGGCGAGGGCGCGTCGATTGTCGCTACCGATGCCGGGGGAGATTCCGGCTGGTCCGTCCCTGCAGGCGGCGGCGACTTGTCGCTGTTCATGGAAGAGGCCGATCTCGCCGCGGGCATACCGCCGCTGGCCCTCGGCACGGCTTCGCCGACCTTCGCCTTCGATTCCGCGCTCAGCGTGGATGCGAATTCCGACATCGCCGTCCTGTTCCTGTCCGGCAGCAAGGCCGCGCTGGCGAGCAGCAATTCGGATTCCGGTTCCGGCACGGGCGATGCCGGTTCGGAATTGGGCGGCGTGGGCGACGTTGTCGGCGGCGCAGGCGGTCTTGGCGGAAGCGGGACAGGCGAAGAGAATTCCGGCGTCGCGGTGGGCGGTGTGTTCACCATGACCGACATCGCCAATGCCACCCTCGCCGGTGTGGCAAGCGGTGCCAGCCTGCAAAGTGCAGGGACAGTTGAAGTTGCAGCAGATGCGGACACGACGAACTACATCGTTGCGCCCGGTTCCGGCTCCGGGGGGAGTGTCGGAGTTACCGGAGTCGTGGCCGTTTCACTGCTTGAAGAGGCGACGCATGCGAGCGTTGCTTCTTCCGCCTCGGTCAGTGGCCGGACAGCAACCCTCCATGCGACCCAGGGGGTTAATGTCTGGTCGCTGACCGGGGCACTCGCGGGGGGAGACAGTGCGGGTATCGGCGTGTCGGTGGCGGTCAATGACCTGAACACCGACACCAGCGCCGTCGTTGGCGACAACGCCGACGATGCCGCCCTTTCGTCCACTATCGACGCGAGCGCAGGGGGCAGCCCCGTTGCACCTGGCCAGGGCACTTTCGCCGCCGATACGCTGGTGGTGGAGGCGGAAACCGTGGGCCATGCAGGCGCGCTATCCATTGGTCTGGCCCAGGCAGGGCAAAGCCAGCAAAGTTCCGGCAACTCCGGCGGGAGCGGCGGAGGGCTTTCGGGCCTCGTCGGCGGAGCGAAGGACAAGCTCAAGCTCATCAGCGACGGTATCACTTCGCTCAAGGACACGCTCGACCCGCTGCTGAACCCGGTCGGCAACCTGATGGATTCGGCAGCCAGCAGCGCCACCGACAACGCCCAGACCCGGACGCCTTCCACGGCAGATGTTGCGCCCAGCGGTACGCCCGCCGATCCCGGCGCGCCCACGCCTCCCGACGGAAAAGGCCTCGGCAATTCGGCCAGCCAGGGATTTGCCATCGGCGTGGCCGGTAGCGGCTCGGTCGGCCTCTACAACGCGCAGACTACCGCCGATGTCAGCGACATCGTGCGCACCAGCTTTACCAATGGCCGTCTGGACCCGGCGGCAACCACGGTGCAGGCCGTGCGCAACGCTTCGTATTTCACGCTCAGTGGCAGCGCCGCGCTGATCAAGGGAGGGCAGAATTCGAACGGTGTTGGCGTGGCAGGCGCGCTCGCGCTGACCGAGGATTCTGGCGACACGCTTGCGCGCATGGTCAACGTCACCGCGCAAAACGCGGGCGATACGGCGGTACAGGCGTTGACCGGGGGCTTTACAGTCGGTGTCGGCGCGAGTGCTGCGGTTACATCCGGGCAGCAGAGCACGGCGATTGCCGCATCGGGCACGCTGTCGCTGCTGCACGGCGCGACCAATGCATATGTCGCCAACAGCAGGCTTACCGGCGCGCCGGGCAGCAACCTCGATGTGCGCGGCTACAACAACACGCAGATCGGCCTTGGCGGCGGCTCGTTCTACAAGGGCGGCTCTACTGGCATCGGCGCGGTCTTCACCGTCAGCCTTGCCGACAACAGCGCCGCGATAAACCCGCTGACCGGGGAGCGTTATGACTTCGTCGGCGCGCACGTCCTGAACACCGATGCCACCTTCGATCGTCTGGCAATCGACGCGCAGGCGCCGATCCGGCTGATCTCCGCCGCGGCGACGGGCGGCGTTTCAGGCAACGACGGCGCGGCCATCTCTGTCGGCGCGGTCTATTCCGATCTCAATCGCACGATAGCATCGTCCGTCACCGGCAGCGTGCTGACTGCGCGTGCCGTCTCCGCCGATAACGGGGTTTGCGATGACGAAACGTGCGGCTTGCTGGTTGCAGCGGGTAACGAAGGCCGGGCAGGACTGGATCAGATCATCGGCGCAGCTACCGCGCGCGATGCCGCCTTTGACTTCACCGGAGACACTTTCGCCGCGCAGCCGGTGGACGCTCCCAATGCCGACAATTCCAACGCCGCGCTGATCGCCGAACAGGAACAGGCGAACGAGGGGCGCAGCGTTCTGCGCGACCTGTTTGCAGCGGACACGGGAGGAGCGGCGATCTACTCCGTCGCCGGCCTGTTCCAGAGCGGCAAGACTGCTGCCGGCCTTGGCTTTGCAGGCGGCAGCATCAACGATACTTACACCGCCACCATAGAGGCCTCGCGCATAGAAGCGGCGAACAGCGGCGTTGCCGTGGTCAGCCGCGATACCGCGGCCATAGCCGCGCTGTCGGTCGGCGCGTCGATCAACCGGGGCAACGGCGGGCTGGCCTTCATGGGTTCGGCCACGGCCAACCTCATCCGCTCTGGCAGCATGGCCGGGATCGGCGGCGGGCTCGCCTACGATGGCAGCACCGGCGTGGTGAACGCACGGTCGGTGAATATCCTTGCAGAGGCAGATGCGACCATTGCCAGCCTGGCAGGCAACATCGCCGCCGGGCAGGGCACTGCCGCAGGGGTATCGGTCGCCTTCAACCAGATCGACCGCGATATTTCCGCTCAGGTTGCTGGGATCGACCTCAACGCTTCAGGCGATGTGGGCATCTCCGCCATGGCAGACGGGCAGATCCGGACGGCATCCGTATCGGGCGCCGCATCCAGTTCCACGGCGATCACCGGCTCCTTCACCATCAACAATATCGCGGACCAGGTCTCGGCCTCGCTCGCTGGCGGGGCCAACGTGGGCGGGGGTGCCGACTACGTCACTATTGCCGCAGACAATGCCTCCGACATCGAAGCGATTGCCGGAAGCCTCGGCATTTCCACCGGGGGATCGGGTGCGGGCGTGGCCATTGCCGTCAACGTAATGGAAGGCACGAACGCGGCATGGGTTTCGGGCGCGGCCATTGTGGCCGAAGACCTCGACGTGCTGGCCAATGCGACCGGCGATATCGGTGTCGCATCCATCGGCGGTGCAGTGGGATCGGACGCTGCCGGGATTGGCGGGTCGATCACCACCAACATTCTCAACAGCCAGACCAGCGCTCTGATCGATGGCGGATCGCAGATCGCTGCTACGAACAACGTATCGGTACAGGCGGCAAATGCGGGCCGGATTTTCGTGGCATCGGGCGCGATCGGCATTGGCAATTCGGCAGGTATCGGCGTGGGGGTTACCACGAACGTCCTGAACGCTACGACCTCCGCGCAGGTCCTCAATTCGACGGTCACGGCGCTGGGGCAGGGCGCAGGCCGGGCAGTAAGCACTGGCGAAGCCGCCAGCGGACTGGATACGTCGCAACTTATCTGCGTGACGGAAGAATGCGCCGAAAACGGTAACAATACGCAGGCTTTTGCGGAAACCTTCCTGCTGGGCGGAGCGGGTACCGGCCTGCTGCCGGACCAGCAAGCCCTCTCCCTCGGAACCAAGACCGTCAGCGGCCTCTCGGTCGGGGCGACATCTGTCCAGAACGTGGCGGTGCTGTCCGCTGCGGCCGGTCTCAGCCAGGGCGTCGGTGTCGGCATCGATGTCGGCGTGACGGTGATGAGTGGCGCGACGACGGCGCAGGTTTCCAGCACCGACGTTATCGGCAATGCCGATGTGCTTGCAGGAGCCTATGGCACCGTGGGGCAGGCCGTCCTTGGCGTCGGCATTGGCAGCGATGCCGGTATTGGCGCTGCGGCCAGTGCTACCAGGTTCACGCAAGATGTCTCCGCCGCCATCGTGGGCGGCTCCGTCACCGGCACAAGCAACGACGGTGTTGGTGTTCACGCGTTCAACAACCAGCAGACATTTGCGATCACGTCCGGAATCGCGGGAAGCGGCACGGCGGGCATCACCGGATCGGTAGCCGTGGACCTGTTCGATTCCGACACCCGCGCCACCATCGATGGCGGGGCGCAGATCAATACCGGCGCGGTGACGGTGGAGGCGGAAACCTTCGATGCCGTGGGCGGCGTGAACGGTGCGCTCGCGATTGGCGGCACTCTGGGCGCGGCTGGCGCATTCAACGTGGCTACCATGCAGGACCGGACACTGGCCCGGATCGGCTCAGAAGCAGGCGACGATGGCACCGATGTGACGGCCAGCGGCGATGTGACCGTCGCCGCCAGCGGTATCGACCGCTATTCCGGACTGGCGATCAGCGCCGGATTTGGCGGCAACGTGGGCATCGGCGGGATCGTGAACGTCGTGCAGATCGACAGCGATGTGCAATCCGGCATTTACAACACGGATGTGAACGCCGCAGCCAACGACGTGGCGGTAACCGCAGACCTCGAAACCGCGATGGAATACGATTCCATCGCTATCGGTATTGCAGGCTATGTCGGCGTCGGGCTGGCGGTGAACGTCGGTATTATCAAGGACCAGGCCACCGCCGAAGTGGTCAATTCCGATATCGCGTCTGGCACGCTCGACGTGGCAGCAACCAAGACGCGGCTGGCCCGATCGGCCACGCTCAGCGCTGGCGGAGGCCTTGCGGGCATTGGGGGCGTGGTGAACGTCCTGCTGGTGGGTGAGGAGCAGGGGGCTATCGACGACGATGGCGACGAGAACGGCCTGTCCTCGCAAGACACGCAAAATGTCCTGGGCAACGTGGCAACGGCAACCGACGCGGGCTATTTCACGCCCAACGCCAGCCTGACAGCCGAAGAAAACGCGGCGCTCTTCTCATCCGGCCCGACCAACGTGATGGGCGCGCTGACCGATACCCGCGACGCCGCGACAACGGCGCGCATCACCGGCTCTGTCGTCACCAGTTCCAGCGTCGATGTTTCCGGTACGGACCGTACGGCCACCGATGCCCAGCTTGGCGCGATTTCCGGCGGCGCAGGCGCGCTTTCCGCCCTGGTCGGCTACACCCGGATCAATGGATCGGTATCGGCCACCGTAGACGGCGCGATCACTGCCAGCGACATCTCCGTGAACGCGCTGAGCGAGGATCTGGGCGGGACGAACCTCTTCAACGAACCCCTCATCGCTGCCCGCGTGCGCGGTGCGGGCGTCTCTGCCGGCGGGGTGGGGGCAGCCGGTATCGTGTCCAACATCTCCATCGGCACAAGCGTGAATGCCAGTGCCGGCGGTACCCTTGCCGGCGATGGCTACGGCGAACTGGTGGTGCAGGCCGCAGATACGACCACGGCGCTGGCCGATGCAAACGGCGCCGCAGCGGGTGGCATCGGGGTCGGCATTGCCGCCGCGATTGCCGGGCGGAACGGTAGTGTCAGTGCCAGCCTGGATGATGGCAGCCTCGCCACGAGGTTCGATGGTATCACCGTGGATGCGGCGAACGCCGGGACGCTGCGAGCATCCAGTATCGCGCTTTCGGGCGGCATCCTGGGTGCAGGCAGCGGCTCGATTGCCCTGGCGAACGACGCCACAGGTGTCAGCGCGGTCATCGGCTCGGGCGTGCTTACCTCAACCGGAGATGGCGGGCTTTCGCTGACTGCCGCTTCCACCACCGATACTTCGGCTTCGGCGAAAGGGGCAGCGGTAAGCGGGCAGGTTGCCATCGGCGCCTCTGCTGCCGAGGCCACCACTTCCGTCAACGTAATGGCCAGAGATAACGGCCGCCTGCACAGGACAAGCGGCGATCTGGTTATCGGTGCAAGCCTGGATGGTGCAGGCACATCGGCCGATGCCGCTGCGGCTTCCGGCGGCGTTCTGGCAGGGGCGCAGGCTTCCGTGGCGCTCGCGCGCAACAGCGCTTCGATCGCGGCGGAAATGAACAGCGATGCCTTTGCGCAAAGCGTGGAGGTGTCGGCGACAAACGGCTCTTCCGTGCTGGCGGACTCCCGCGGTGTGGCCGCCGGTATCGTGGCAGCAGGTGCCGTGGTGGCGGATACGCAGTCCACTACGCAGACCAGCGCCCTGGTCGGCACGACCCGCGGCACCAGACTGGTGGCGGGCGCGGTGGATGTGCGCGCGGACAGCGTGGATACGACGACCACCTATGCCCTGTCCGGCAGCGGCGGCATCGCCGCAGGTGCGGCGGCGACGGCGAACAACACCAATGCCTCCACCGCCACCGCCGGTATATTTTCGGGCGAGATCAACGCAGGCGAGGTGGCGATCTCGGCAGAGCATGAGGCCCGCTATGCCAGCGTGGCGGATTCGCGGCAGGCATCGGCAATCGGGTTCAGCGGCGCGCTGGTCGACAACCGGCTGGGCGCAGTGACGCGGGCAATCGTCGGCGCGGATACCATCATTTCCGCCAGCAACATCGATATCGATGCGCGCAACGTCTTCGCGCAGGAAGACCTGCCGGAAGGCGCGGCATTTTCCGCCTATGGCGGCGGCGGCGGGCTGGGCAACGGAGCCGCAGCGACGGTGAACACCGTGGTCGGCGGACAGGCCTTGGCCGACATCGGTGAGCGTGCGACCCTGGTCGTGGGCGGCGACCCCATCCAGATACAGCAGGACGGGCTGACCGGTTCCCGCGCGCTGCGCATCGATGCGAGCAGCGCCATCGCGCTGGACGAGAAATCCCAGCTTGAACTGGGCAGCGCGGTTGCCGTGCCGATTGCGGAGACGAACCAGACAATCGCCCTCGTCAACACGGTGAACATCGGTAACGATGCCACCTTGCAGAGCAGCGGCGACATCGGGATTGGCACCCTGAGCACCGGGCGCGCGGCCAGCGGTGCCAATGTCACCGTCTACGGCCTTGCCGGTGCCGGTGGCGGCGATTCGAGCACCAATCTGGATACCACCCAGAACGTGAACATCGGCGCGAATGCGGACCTGCTGGCCTACGGCAACCTGATCGTGGGGGCCGGCGCATCCAGTAACGGCCAGTTGCGCGGCGACGTGGCGGCCAATGCGCGCACGCGTGTGTTCAACAACTCGCTGATCCCGATTACCTCCACCCTGGAAGCCGATGCGACGGCCAATTCCGACAGCGTGCTGAATATCGGCGACGGGGCGCGCCTGCGCGCGGTGCTGGATGTCGACCTGATATCCGATGAAGGAGAGGTGGATGCCAGCGGGCGTGCGGTGGGCACCAATCCCTACCTCGACCTGTTCTCCACGCAGACGGTGGACGGCACATCGCTGGCGACGGGGTCCGGCCTGTTGTCGCTGGGCGGAACCGTGGAAGCGGGCGCAGCGCATGATCAGAGCGTGGTCATCACCGGCAGCGCATCCAACCCGCAGATCGCCACCTCGACATCGCTGACCGATACCGGCGCACTGCCGCAGTTCGGAGCGAACGCGATGTTTGTCCCGCAAGGCTCCGGCATGGTTCCCGGAGACGCCGACACCATCGTGCTCTCCCCGATCTATGCGGCGGCTGGCGATATCAACGTCACCGCCAGCCAGATTACCGAACTGGCCGGCAGCAATGCCTCGCTGACCGCAAACGGCGGCGTGGATGTTTCAATCGACAACCAGACCAGCGCTGCGCTGCTGGTGGGCGATATCTACGTCCCGGATAGCGGCAACGGCCTGGTCACTTTCTCTGGCGCGGCCAGTGCCGACGGCACCGGTATCGCCGTGACCCAGAGCGGTGTCGATACGCTGCCTGCCGTCTCCATCTCCAACAGTTTCGATGCAGGGGCCATCGGCTCCAGCTCCACCGGCAGTCCGATCTACCTGTCGGGCGTTATCGGCAATCCCGGCGGTTCCGTGTCGGTGTTCAACGGTTTCGGGGATATCCTGCAGACAGGTGCGATCAACGCCGCGCAGGTATCCATCAGGGCTCCGCAGGGCACATTCAGCGTCGATGCCAATGCTTTCGAGGTGGTCGATCCGCGGGGCCAGTGGAACAGCGTGAAGATCGGCTTCAATACGCCCTTCGACGTGGTCACCTACATGGCGAACTACATCTTCGCCCCCGGCGCGTTGAGCAATCCGGCACTGACCGGCGCTGCCTACGAGGCCGAATACCGGCAGGTTCTCACCTCCATCCTCGACCGGACCGTTGCCGGGCCGCGGTATGACGACAACGGCAACGGCACCACCACCCTGAGGGGCGATTTCAACACCTTCATCTTCGGCATGCTGCCCTATCAGGAGCTGCAACAGACGGACAAGGTGCTGTCCCAAAACTGGTCTGGAGCTGGCTTCGTCTTGGGTTTTGAACCCTTCCTTCTCCAGAACAAGAACATCGGTGTCTACCTGAACCCGGATGGCACCCCGCAAGGTACGTTCAACTGGTGGGGTCCGTTCGGCTATCAGCAAAGCGGTGCGAACAACGGCTGGATCCAGCAGTTTTCCACCATCGCCCCGGTGAGGCAGCAGGCTTTTGGATCGGCGGCGGACCAGGCCACCGCCGGTGTGCAGGCGTCCTCGATCACGGCAAACGCGATCGACATTACGGCCGATATCATCAACATCAACGGCCCGCTGGTTGCCGGGCCCGAGCTCGATCGTTCGGTCCGCATCGATCCTGCCGCGCAGAGCTACATCGATGCCTATGTGCAGGCAGGCTCGCCCCAGTCCGGCTCCGCATTTACAATCACGGACGGCCTGCTGGTGCTCGACGGGTTCACCGGCACATCCGCATCCACGATCAGGGCGGCATACGATGGCCGGGCCTTCATCACCGAAGGCGGCGCGCAGGTGGCGAACCCCGATTTCGGCAAAATCGTGCTGGCCGACGTTGCTGCGGCAGGCAGCGGATCGATCCGCCTCGATGGCGGGATCATCAACACCGATGCCAATGCCAACGGAAAGCTGATCGTGCGCAACGGCTTTGGCGAAGTACAGATCGAGAATTTCACTGATACCGCGCTGGTCCTGGGCAATATCTCCACCGGCACCGGCGACCAGCCTGGCGTGATAGAAATCACCGACCGCTTCAAGGATACCGGCAGCGGCGCACCGACGATGTGGTACGTGAGCGACCAGGGCAGCAGCAGTACCGAGGTTTACGACAATTCCAACGGCGCGACCCGGTGGCAGGATGCCAACCGCCTCTACACGATCAACGCGGGCGGAACGCTCGCCTACAATCCGGACGGTGGCCTGCGCTACCGCTGGACGGAGACACAGCGAGCCAGCCGGAACTTCGATTTCTTCAACAATACCAATGTGCTGGACGACATCGCAACCGACTGGCAGTTTGCCGGCGGTTTCACCTCGGCCGGGGGTGTGGTTACCGGAGGATCGTCGACCGATCCGGCATTCCGCTCGCGCATCAGCGGCGCCGTTTACGGCTCGCAGACGCTGCAGTTCACATCCGGTGGTTTCATCTTCGCCGACAAGCCGAGCACGGTCAGCGCCGTCCAATGGCTTTACAACTTCGTCGATTTCGCAAGCGTCACGGTGGAGAACACGGTTCGGGCGGACAATGCCATCGCGATCGGGTTCGAAGGCGCTTCGCAGGGCCTGATCGGCGTCACTTCGCTTGGCGATATCGTGGTGTCCGGCAATGTAGAGAACGTCTCGGGCAATACCACGCTGGGAACGGCTGGCAGCTTGTTGAATGGCGGCGGCTCGCTGACGACCGGCGGAACCATTACGCTCGGCGCGGCAGGCGGAGATATCGGCAGCAGCGCGGCCCCCGTCGAACTGCGCGCCGTCCCCGGAGGGGCGACGCAGCTATTTGCCAGCGGCAACAACGTGTTCATCACCAACACCGGCGACCTTGCGATCAACACGCTGCAAACGCCCGGCGCGGGTACTGCCTCGGTCACGGCATCGGGCGACATAGTAGAAGGGCAGCAGCCTTCGGCGACAACGCCGCGAGTGGAAACAGGGAGCCTCTCGCTCACCTCCACAGGTGGAGCAATCGGCAGCGCGGTGACCCCGCT
Organism: Aurantiacibacter zhengii; assembly: GCF_003584125.1. Classification (GTDB taxonomy): domain Bacteria; phylum Pseudomonadota; class Alphaproteobacteria; order Sphingomonadales; family Sphingomonadaceae; genus Alteraurantiacibacter; species Alteraurantiacibacter zhengii. The sequence continues at coordinate 302,023 of NZ_QXFL01000004.1, read as the reverse complement.
CACTTTCATCGCGAACACCGTCGATGCCTTTGCCGTGGGCGATATCACGCTGACGCAGACCGATGGCAACATCGTGGTCGGCTCGATCGTTTCGGACGAGGGCGGCATTTCCCTCATCGCGCAGAACGGAACCATCCTGGGTGCCCTGCCGTCGGCCCTCGAAAGCAGCGCAGACAATGCGGACAGCCAGGCGTTGTTCGAATCTCTCGGCATCCTGTCGGACACTGCCGGTAGCGTCTCGGTTTCGCGTTTCGAGACGAGCGTCGATGCGGCCTACGCGACCTTCTGGCAGATATCCGCCGTGATCGACCCGGCAAGCGGTTCCACCCTCACGGACGAAGGCCGCTCGCTTTACGCAGCGCAAGTTGCCGCCACTCTCGGCGTAGCCAATCCCACGCCCGAGCAGATCGACGCTGCCGTCCTCCAGATGTACAACGGCGCGCTCGCAATTCTCGAAAACGCACCCGGCCTGCCGGGCAACGCGCTGACGAACGAGGATCCGGCTTTCGCTTACATGCTCGATCAGTCAGATCCGCTGTACAACCAGCTCACCAGCGGTGCGCAGTGGCAGCAGGCGCAGGTCGACACCGTGATCGGCACCACTGCCGGGGGCAGCGCGCTGGCAAGCGGCCAGGGCGGCCCCAATCTCCAGGCGCAGACGGGGATCGCCGTGGTAACGCAGGGCACTGCGTCCATTCCCGAGGTCACCGTGCAGGTAACCTCCACCGGCGATGCGGCGCGCTTCTTCGTCGTCACCGCTCCGGGCGAGGGTTACGTCACCGGCGACACCGCAGGCCCCGGTCAATACACGACTGCCGAAATAAAGGCGCTGCTGGCGGCGACGCGCAATCCGCAACCCGTGCCGGTATCGTCCGACACCTACGAATTCACGCTGAACGGTGCGCAGACCGTGTCGGCGCAGACGACAACGGGGATGCTGGATATCCGTTCGGAAAACGACCTGCGGATCGATATCGACGGCGACATCGTGCTCAGTTCGATCACCACGGACGTGGGCGGAACGCTGTTCCTGTCCACGGCGAACGGCAATGTGCTGAACGGCACGCCCGAAACCCTGACAAAGGCGGCCAACCTGTCCCTCAGCGCGGCAGGCTACGCCGGGACAGAGGCCGATCCGCTGCGCTTTACCGCGTTCGATCCCTCACGGCCGTTCAACATCCTCGACCTGACTACAGGCGCGGGTTTCAATATCGAGGTAGTGGGCACCGGCGCGGCGCTGGGTAACACGAACTTCAGCGGACAAGGCACGCTGACAGCGGACGGCGACATCACGGCGCTGAGCGATGCCTCCGGCCCTGTCGCGATAGACGGCAACGGCGGCTTGCTGACGCTGGATGCGGGCACGGGCTCAGTGGGGAGCGCCGCTCATCCGCTGGCCCTCGACATGATCGGCGGAACGGCGCTTTCGCTGAGCGGTGCGGCGGCCCACGTAGCGTCCCCGTCGGACCTGATACTGGGCGCGGGCACAGTATCGGGCCAGCTTTCGATAGTGAGCGGCGGCGGCATTTCCATGGCCACCAATCCCGGCGGACCCTTGATGGCTGGCAGCGTCGATCTGGCGGCGCAAGGCGATATCGGCGGCGCGTCTCCGCTGTTGCTCGATACACAGACCGGCACGATCGTATCGGCTGCCGGTAATGTGAACCTGTCGCTTGCGAACACCGGCAGCGCGGCTCCCGTCGATCTGACGCTGGGCGCGGCGAACGGCTCGCTGACGGTCGTATCCGACGGCTCGCTGGCGATTACCGATACCGCAGCGGCAGGTGACATAGACATAGCCGCCACGTCGGGCGATCTCGAAACCGGCGACCTTGCTTCCGATCAGGGCGACATCGTTCTCGCCAGCGCAGGCGCGGCTACCCTTGGCGACCTCACCGCCACGGCGGGCACTATCAGCGGTACGGCGATGGGCGATCTCTCGTTTGCCGATGCCTCGTCTCTTGGCGATGTCAGCTTGACGGCGGGCGGAGCGCTTTCCGCGCTGTCTGTCATCACGCAGGGCGATGCCGTCCTGGCGGCAGGCAGCATCGACATTGGCGCCATCTCCGCCCAGATGGCGAACATGGCAGCCGTCGGCGCATTGTCGCTCGGCAGTGCAAGCACGGCGGGTGACCTTTCGGCCAACGCCGGCAGCATCGCCATCGGACAGGCCGACACAGGTGGCACGCTGTCGCTCGTTTCGCTGGGAGACATCAGCCTTGTCGATGGTGAGGCGCAAGGCGCATTGGTCGCCACAGCCGGCGGCACCTTCGAAAGCCATGGCAATTTGCAGGCGCAAGGCAACGCCGCGATTACTGCGTCTGGCGATATCGCGATTGCCTCGCTCGCCACCGGCGGTGCGCTGGACTTGCAGGCCGCTGGCAGCATCGATGCATCCGCGCTGGAAGCTGCGGGCTCTGCCACGCTTGGTGCAGGCCTCGATCTTGCCATCCAGTCGCTGCTCGCAGGTGGTTCGACCTCGCTTGCCGCGAACTCGCTCGACATTGCAGCGCTGATGAGCGCAGGTCCTGTCGAGATCACTGTCGGCAACGCGGTTCTTGGCGATCTAGAGACGGACAGCGATCTCGCGATCACGGCGACCGGCGACATCGCTTTCGCGAGCACCACCAGCGCCGGTGATACCGCCATGACCGCAGGCGGCGCGATTGCTGGAGACACCCTTGCTGCCGGAGGAGACGTCGCGCTTTCCGCCAGCAGCATTGCCATCGGGCAGGTGTCCGGCCAGGCAGTCGATCTTGCCGCTTCGGGTGAAGTGGCAGCGGGCACTGTCACGAGCCTTGGCGATCTGTCCGTTACCTCCGGCACGCTCGATATCGGGATGGCCGATGTCGGCGGCGACTTCTCGCTTACGTCTGAAGGCGATGCCGTTGTGAACGATGCTGCGGTGGCTGGCGCAATGCTCGTCCAGTCAGGCGGAGGCTTCTCCAGCGCGGGCAACCTGTCCGTCGGCGGGGCGGTGGATATCGCGGCGGCGGGCGTGAACATCGCGGCCCTGGACAGCGGAGGCTCCGTCGCGCTGGCGGCCGACAATGTCACGCTGGGCGACCTGTCCACGCTGGGTTCGCTGACGATCATGGCGGACGAGGATATCACCTTCGGCACGACCACCAGCGCGGGCGATACCACCATGACGGCGGGCAAGGCCATCACGGGCAATACCCTGCTGGCTGGCGGAACGGTGGCGCTTTCCGCGCGGTCGATCGATATCGGGAACATCACCGGGCGGGATATCGAACTGTCCGTTACGGACGATCTCGTGATCGGGGATATCGCCAGCGCCCAGAACCTCTCACTTACCGCACGCAGCCTGATTATCGGCAACGCCGAAGCGGGTGGCGATCTACTGCTTTCATCGATACTCGACACGATGCTGACCAACGCATTGGTGGGCGGCGACCTGCTCGCCCAGGCCGGTGGCGACTTTGGCAGCGATGGCACGCTCCGGATCGGCGGCGAGGCAGCGATAACGACCGGCGGCGACATCTCGCTGCTGTCGCTATCCGCCGGGCATGATGTGAACCTGAGCGGTGTCGATATCGACTTTGGCAGCGTTTCTGCCCGGAACTTCACGGCATTCAACGAAGGGCAGCTGAGCGGTGGACGCCTCAGCGTTACAAGCAGTGCAACCATTGCCCCTCGTGGCGGGTCAGCGGTGTCGAGCGTGTCGCTGGACGAACTGCTGGCGCTGAACGCCAACATCTCCGCCAGCGCAGCCTACGGCACGGAACCCGCGATCCGGATCGGTCAGGGATGGATCGGTGACGGGCTGGTGCTTCAGGGCAGCTCCGCCACTGCAAACCTTGCAGGAACGGGGCAGGCGTTGAACCTCTCCCTCAGCGGTTACCCCGCCGGGCCGATGGCCTATGCCGATATCGACATCACGAGCACGGTGCCGCTGGTGTTCGGGCAGTTCACGGTCGATTTCGCGGCCATTCAGACGGCGGGCCGGGATGTGCAGCTGTTCGATGGTTACGCCAACCGGCTGGAACTGACCACGGCGGACGTCAGCGTGCTGATCGAGCAGAGACGGCGAGGCCGCGACCACGATTTCGACAAGCAGTTCCAGTTCGTCGACGGGTATTTCGATCTCACCATCGAAGGGCAGGAGCCGCGCGGACGCGGCCGTGGCCAACCGTCCTACCGGGTGCGCGCCGTGCCCGCCCATGCGAACGGGGTCGAGCGGGATCGCCAAGAAGGCGACGACGATAATGGGAGCCAGGATGAGGACCACCAGAGCCAAGGCGGCCCAGGTCAAGGCAACCAGAACCAGGGCAAGAAGAACAAGGGCCGGTGAGGTTTGCGGATGATATATAGGCAACGAGCAGGACGGCGGGCTTTCTTCCTTTCGTCTGCGCCTTGGGCCGCGCTCGCCTTGCTGCTGCCAGCCCACGCCAACGCCCAGTCCGCTCCGCCGCCGCCGCCCGATCCCGGGGTCATCAGCAGCCAGGTGCTGGAGCAACAGCGCGAGCGGCTGGATGCGCTGGAAACGCCTGCCGATCCCGGCCCCGCTGTCACCGGAGAGCGGCCCGCCGATGCCAATGTTACCGGTGAGGATACCATCCGGTTCGAACTGCGCACGGTGGTATTCGACCAGTCGCGGTTCCTCTCCCCGCAGGAGTTGAGCGAAGTTGCCGCGCCCTTCGTTGGCAGGCAGGTTTCGTTTGCCGATCTGGGAGCGATCACGGCGGCAGTGAACGCCATGTACGATGCGCGAGGGCTGGTTACCGCGCGAGCAATCCTTGCGCCGCAGGCGATCGAGAATGGCACCGTCCGCATCACGCTGGTGGAAGGTGTGGTGGGGCAGATCGAGGTTGGCGGTGCGCGCCGGATCGCGGCGCAGGATATCGTCAACCGGTCCGGGCTAGAGCCGGGCGAGACGCTCGACCCGCGGGACCTAGAGCGCAGGCTTTCGCTGATCAACCGCACCAACCCCGTGCAGGTCCGCGCAGGGCTGCAACCGGGCGAGCAATTCGGCCTGACCGACATACAGCTGGCCGTGACAATGCCCGACCCGAACATCCTTCAGGTGTTTGCCGATAACCACGGTTACCGCAGTGTCGGGCGCTGGGAGGGTGGCGGGTACTATCGCCGCACCGGCCTGCTGGGCGCCTCCGATCGCCTTTCGGCCTTTGCCGTGGCGAGCGAAGGGGCGCTTTCGGGCACCGTATCTTACGACGCCGCGGTGCTGGGCCCGACCACGCGGCTTGGCCTGTCCTACGGGCGCAGCAGGTCGGAAATCGTGAACGGGGCTTTTGCCGCAGCGGGCAGCGTGGGCAAGACGCAGAACCTGGCTCTCAATTATCTGCAACCCGTCGTTTCCAGTGCCAGGGGCATCCTGCTTGCAAGCGCGACCGTGGGGGTGAGCGAGACACGCAATTTCGTGTCCGATACCTTCGTCAGCAAGACGACCACGAAGAAAGCTGGCGTGGGCCTGTCGTACGATCACCTGGCGCCCGGCTTCAGTCTCCGGGTAAGCGGGAATGCACTGATCGCCGATTCCCCGCTGACCGGCAGCGTCAGCGACCAGACCTACGGGGTGTTTTCCGGCACGTTCGAAGCGGAAAAGCGCACCGGACCGCGCCTGGGGCTACGCGCATTCGGCGGCTGGCAGATCGCCACGCAGGATGGGGTACCGGGCGATCTGCTGTTCCAGATCGGCGGCCCGCTGACAAACCGCGGATACGAGCCGGGAGCCTTGTCCGGAGATGGAGGCTATTACCTTTCGGGCGAGATCGAAATGCTGCCCGCATCCGACAGTGCCGAACCGGCAATATTCGTCTTTGTCGATCACGGACGGGTCGCCACGCCGAGAGACCAGCCCAAGTCGTTGACGGCGATTGGGGCCGGCATCGGTTTCACGGCGCTGGACATCCTGTCGGTGCAGGCAACTGCGGGGTTCCCCGTGGAAAGGCTGGAAAGCCAGTCCCGAAACCCCCAATTCTACCTGCGCACGACGCTGCAGTTCTGAACTGCCGCGCGGGCGTCTTTCCTACAACGATGGGACGCGATCATACCCCCCGGCATGACCCCTGCCAAACTGCCTATGCGGAAAGTCACACCTTGCACCGCGAATTTGCGCGAATATAACTGGCGCGGCTCGAAAATCCGGGAAACCGGAGTTTCTCAAATGCGCCTGTTCGGTGTTCCAGGATAGCCCCTGCAACATTGCTGGAATAATAGGGATCATTAAGCTGGAGCGCCGCCGGCAACAGGCTTCATCAGGGTTCGCAAATCGCATGTCATCACAAAATCGCCGCCAGTTTCTCAGCCTGACCGGGACGGCTTTTGCCGGGCTGTATCTCAGCAGTTGCACCACGGCAGGCCCGCGCGCGTCCACCAGTCCGGCACTGTCCGGATCGGCCAGCCCCGTTGGCGCACTCGTTCCCGATCCCGCCGGAATGTTCGACCTGCCAGAGGGGTTCTCGTACCGCGTCATTTCCCGGCTGGATGAGCCGATGAGCGATGGCGGCACCGTGCCCGACCACGCGGACGGCATGGGCTGTTTCGATATCGGTAACGGCAAGCTGGCACTCGTGCGCAATCACGAACTGCAGCCGCAGCACGATGGCGGTTCCATCCCGTCCGGCCCGGCTTTCGATACGGTGCAGCGTTCCCTCATCCCGCTCCCGGGCGGAACCACCACGATCGTGCTGGATGCGGCCACGCTGGACGTCGAGCGGCAGTACCGTTCGCTGGCCGGCACCATCCGCAATTGCGCGGGCGGCATCACTCCATGGGGAAGCTGGCTGACGTGCGAGGAAAACACTTCCCGCGCGGATGGTCGTATCAACAAGGATCACGGCTGGGTGTTCGAAGTGCCTGCGGATGCCCCGGGACTGGTCGACCCGGTCCCGCTCACGGCCATGGGCCGGTTCAACCACGAGGCAGCCTGCGTCGATCCGACGACAGGTATCGTCTACATGACCGAAGATCGCGACGATTCCCTGCTGTACCGGTTCCTTCCCGCGCAGCCGGGCCAGCTGGCGCGGGGCGGCACATTGCAGGCTCTGGTGCTGGGAGAGGTCAAGGACACGCGCAACTGGTCGGCACGCAGCATGGCAGCGGGCGATACCTTGGCCGCCAGCTGGATCACCATGGACAATGTGGAAGCTCCCGATGACGACCTGCGCCAGCGTGGCGCCGCTCGCGGAGCGACCCTGTTTGCGCGGGGCGAGGGCATCTGGATGGGCGATGGGGAGATGTTCTTCACCTGCACCAGCGGGGGCGCGGCGCGCCAGGGGCAGATCTTCAGGCTGCAACCCGGAAACGATCGCCCCGACATGCTCGAGCTGTTCTATGAAAGCCCTGCCCAGAGCGAGTACAGCTTTGGCGACAATCTGACGGTTGCACCCAACGGGCATCTGATCGTTTGCGAGGACAGCTACGACGACATCGTCCACAATCACCTGCGCGGCATCACGCCTGCCGGAGAGGCTTATCCGCTGGCGCTGCTGAGAATGCAGACGGAGCTGGCGGGCGCCTGTTTCTCGCCCGATGGCCGGACGCTGTTCGTGAATGTCTACAGTCCGGCGATGACGCTCGCGGTTACCGGACCCTGGCCGGCATGATAGGGCGGGCGCATGAATAAAGCGCCCGCCATCCTGTTCGTCTGCCTCGGCAACATTTGCCGTTCCCCGCTTGCCGAAGGCGCCTTGCGCGCCGCTGCCGAGGCTGCGGGGCTCGATCTGCAGCTCGACAGTGCGGGCACCGGGGACTGGCACGTCGGCAATCCGCCCGATCCGCGGGCGATTGCCGTGGCGCGGGAAAACGGCGTCGACATCACGGGATTGCGCGCACGGCAGGTGACGCGTGCCGATTTCACCACGTTCGATCATATCTTCGCGCTAGATGCGGAGAACCTGCGATACCTGCGGCAACTTGCTCCCGGTGATACGACAGCGGAAGTTGCCCTGCTGCTGGACATGGTGAGCGGACGCACGGGCCAGCCTGTTGCCGACCCATACTACGGCGGCGAGGAAGGCTTCGCCGAAACCTGGGCCGATGTAACGGCAGCGGCGCACGCCATTGTCGCGCGCTTTTCGTGAGCCTTGCCGAAGAGATAGAAGCGGCGCTGGGAGAGAAGGTTGCCGCAACCCGGCAATTGCCCGGCGGGGATCTGGGCGGGGCAGCGCTCGTCACTCTGGCCGACGGGCGGGAGATCGTCGCCAAGCACGGCAGACTTGTCGCTCGCGAGGGGGCGATGCTTCGCGCGATTGCGACAACCGGCGCGCCCGTTCCGCAGGTCCTCTATATCGGTGGCGAATTGCTGGCGATGGAGTTCATCTCGGTGGATGGCCGGGCAGGCTGGGACAGCATGGCAGAGGGACTACGCCTTCTCCATACACCACAAGCCGGGCCCTACGGTTGGAGCACGGATTACGCCTTCGGTTCGGTGACCATTCAAAACGATCCGCTGGAGGACTGGCCGCAGTTCTGGGCTGAGCGTCGGCTTCTGCCGTTCTGCGAACATATAAGCGGTGCACTTGCAGCCCGGATCGAGAACCTTGCACGGCGCACGCCCGACCTGCTGCCCCAAAGGCCGCCAGCTGCCCTGCTGCACGGCGATTTGTGGAGTGGCAACGTCCTGTTCAACAGGGGGAGGCTTGCCGCACTGATCGATCCCGCCAGCTATTACGGCGACCGCGAGGTGGATTTCGCGATGCTCCAGGTTTTCGGAAGTCCGCCCGCAGCGTTTTTCGCTGCCAGCGAGCTGCCGCCCGGCTGGCGCGAGCGGGTACCCGTGTACCAGCTGTGGCCGATGCTGGTGCACCTGCGCCTGTTCGGCAGCGGTTACCGGGCCCGGGTGGAAGACCTTCTGGACGCCTGCGGAGTCTGACGGATCAGCTTTCGCGGAACGGTGTCCATTCCTCGCCATCGGGCAGGGGGGCAAAGATCGCGTCCAGCATTTCGCCGGTCACGCCTTCGGGCTCCGCCGGGTTCCACGCAGGCGCGTTGTCCTTGTCGACCAGCACGGCGCGCACACCCTCGGCGAAGTCAGGCCGCATGATCATGCGCGAAGCCACGCGATACTCCATCGCCATGTTGGCGGCGAAATTCTTGCAGTCGGCGTTTTCCTCGAACTGGCGCAGTGCGACCTTGCTGGTGGCCGGGCACTTGGATCGGACCGCGGCCAGTTCCTTGGCAGCCCAATCGCTGTCGTCGGCTTCCAGCGCGGCGATAATGCCTTCCAGCGTACCGGGCGCGAAAAACTGGTCCACCTTGCGGCGATTGGCCTGCAGCCGCGCCATAGGCGGCTCTGCGGAATGCTCGCTCAGGATGTCTTCCACCTTGTCGGGATCCGCGATGAGGCGGGCTTTCACCTCGGCCAGCTTGCTGCTTTCGATGTAATGCGTGGCAAGGCCTGCCCACAGGCACTCCGCGCCATCCAGCCGCGCACCGGTGAGGGCAAGGAACTTGCCGACCTGGCCGCGCAGGCGAGGAAGATAGTGCCCCGCGCCTACGTCGGGAAACAGGCCGATTGCGCCTTCCGGCATGGCGAATTTCGTGTTTTCGGTCGCCACCCGGTATTTCGCGGGCTGGCTGATCCCCACGCCGCCGCCCATGGTAACCCCGTCCATGAATGCCACCACCGGCTTGGGGTAGGTGAACAGCAGGTGGTTCAGGCGGTATTCGGTGTGGAAGAACTCGCGGGCACGAACGCCATCGTCCTCGGTGGCTGAATTGCGCAGCATTGCCACATCGCCGCCCGAACAGAATCCACGCCCCTCGGCGTGATCCAGCAACACCAGTTTCACATTGTCGTCTTCGCGCCAGCCGAGCAGCGCCAGCCCCATCGCCTCGCACATCTCCAGCGTCAGCGCATGGATCGCCTTGGGGCGGTTGAGGGACACGTGGGCGACGTTGCCGTGCGTGTGCAGGTTGAGAAGATCGGTCATAAAATCCTTACTGTCGCAGCAGGTCGCGGCCCACGATCATGCGCATCACCTGGTTGGTTCCTTCCAGGATCGAGTGCACGCGCAGGTCGCGCCAGAAGCGTTCGATGGGGTAATCCTTGAGGTAGCCGTAGCCGCCGAACAGCTGCAGGGCGTTGTTCACGACATTGCTGCCGCTGTCGGTGGCAAGGCGCTTTGCCATGGCCGAAAAGCGCGTCTTGTCGGGCGCATTGTCGGTGACCTTGGCAGCGGCGAGATAAAGCAGCGCGCGGGCGGCTTCCAGTTCCGTTGCCATGTCGGCCAGCATGAACTGGGTATTCTGGAAATCGGCCACCGGCTGTCCGAACTGCTGGCGTTCCTTGGTGTAGGCCACGGCCTCGTCCAGGCAACGCTGGGCACCGCCCAGCGAGCAGGCGCCAATGTTCAGTCGCCCGCCGTCGAGCCCGGCCATGGCAAAGCGGAACCCGTCGCCTTCCGCACCGACGCGGTTCGATACGGGTACGCGCGCATCCTCGAAAATCAGCTGCGCCGTGGGGCTGGCGTTCCAGCCCAGCTTCTTCTCCGGCGCGCCGAAGCTGACGCCGGGCGTATCCTTGTCCACGACCACGCAGGAAATGCCGCGCGACTTGTCCTCGCCGGTGCGTACCATCACCACATAGACATCGTTCACGCCGCCACCGGAAATGAACTGCTTGGTACCATTGAGAACGTAATGGTCACCGTCCAGCTTCGCCGTGGTCTTCAGCGCGGCGGCATCGGAACCGGAGGACGGTTCCGTCAGCGCATAGCTGGCCAGTTTCTCCATCGACACGAGGTCGGGGAGGTAGCGTTCCTTCAACTCGTCTCCGCCGAAGGTGTCGATCATCCAGCCGGCCATGTTGTGGATGGAGATAAAGGCGCTGGTGGTGGGGCAGCCATAGGCCATGGCTTCCATGATCAGGGCAGCTTCCAGCCGTCCCAGCGCGATGCCACCCGATTCCTCTGATACATAGATCGCGCCAAAGCCCAGTTCACCGGTCCGCTTGATCACATCGCGCGGGAAGTGGTGCGTCTCGTCCCACTCGGCAGCGTGCGGCGTGATGTTGTCAGCGGTGAAGCGCCGCGCCATCTCCTGGATCGCAAGCTGGTCATCGCTAAGCTGGAATTGTCCGGTCATATGTGTCTCCCGCACAGTCAAAGTGCATGGCGCGCCATGTCAAAAGGCGCATTACGAGGCAACCGGTCACCCGTGAAACTTTCGGCCTGTTGCCAGGCGATCTAGTCCTCGAATATTTCCGGCGCTATCGGCTCGGGCGCGAAACCGCCGTTTTCTCGCGGAGTCGGGTCGAATCCCGCAGTATCGTCTACGGGGTCGGTGGAGAAACCCTGCGCATCGTCGACGAAAACTTCGGGCTCGGCATCGACCACCACTTCGTCATCCATTCGCGTGGTTTCGCTTTCAGAATCCTGCGCTGTGGAGGCCCCCTGCGACGGACTGGAACCGCTCTCGGTTTTTATCTGCGACTGCTCCATCGTCATTGCACCGTTTGCGGGTTGGCGCTCCTCTACCGCGGCCTGGCGGTCTTCCAGGTCATCGCCACACGCAGACAGGAGGGGGAGGGCACAAATGCCCAACGCCGCCATGGCGAGGGGCACGACTTTAGGATTACGGTTCAAGCTCAGATGTCGCATGTTCGCTCCAATCCATGCAGCGGGCTGTGAGCTCGCGGATTTTTCCGCCGGGCGAACGCGCGCTGCTCTAACCGCAGGAAATCCTCTCGATAAGCATGTTGTCGTCGTAGGAAACTGTCAGCCGGTCCATCCGGTAATCCATGGTGACAGCGGTGCGCGGCGGCACCCAGCGCAGGGTGCGCGCACCAGTGATGGCCAGCAGTTCGCCGCCCAGTGCGGACGTCGCGCGCTCGCCGACCATGCCTTGCGCGGCCTCAGCATCGCAGGTCTCTGACTGCTCGCGCACATTGGGATTGCCGTTATCGTCGAATGGCGGCGTAGTGGTTGCGCAGGCGGTCAGTCCGAACAGGGTGAGGGTGATGGCGGGTTTGATCATGGCGGCCCTTTTAACGCACACCGCGCCTGGGCGCCAGAATGTCGAGAAGATGGACGCAACTTTCACAGGGGGCTACTGATTTCAGCGGGTCAGGTAACGAGCAGGGCAAGGTTCACCCTGCCAGTACCGGACCGGATAAGGCCGATTTCGCGGGCTGCGGCATGGGAAAGGTCGATCACGCGATTGCCATGATAGGGCCCGCGATCGTTGATACGCACGACCACGCTTTCTCCATTGCGCGGATTGGTGACGCGTACTTCGCTGCCAAGGGGCAGTGTGCGATGCGCCGCCGTGAGAGCCTGGGGATTGAAAACCTCGCCATTGGCCGTGCGATTTCCTGCCAGTTCGTTGCCGTAATAGCTTGCATCGCCGCCGCCCATGGCGCTTTCCCGCGCGGACGGGGTGCTGGAAGGTAGCGGTTCCACCGGATCTACCTGAGCGACCGGCATGGCTTCCACACTGGCCGTTCCCTTCCCCAGCTTCACCACCTCTGGCGAGGTGCGATCGTTCGCCAGTATCGCTCCCAGTGCCAGCGACAGTGCGGCGAAGAGCCCGGTGCCGAGTATGGCCATCTGACGCTGCGATTTCAGGCGCAGTAGCATCCGTAACCGCTCTCGCCGGCTGGGCAGGGTGTGGCTGGAATGGGCGGCATTCTCGGGTTTCCTCATACCCAACCAAGGGATAGCCGGGGGGCAATGTTCCGAGAAAGTCCGGCTCAGGCTGCTATGTGGAGGGGTGTGTCCAGACAACCTTCCGACGCTTGGGGCCGGTCCATGCGGGGAGGGTATGCTCTACCCTTACGTGCACAGGAGCGAGGCGAGCCAGGGCCTGCTGCGCCCTGGCGGCGTCTTCCGCAGGAGCGTCTGGGGTGACCCGCAAAATGGCCTCGTGCGGGCTGGCGCAGGCTTGCCAGTTCCAGCGGGCGCCCAGCACGTTCTCTACCGCCTCAACGACCTGACGGGGCGTGAGGGTAATATCGCCGAGGCGCCAAAGGTCCCCGGCGCGGCCCGCAATCGGCCGGATCACGCGGCCGGCATATCCGCACGCACATGGACCGTCGTCGGCCAGTTCCACGAGGTCGTCTCCGCGCAATCGCACCACGGGCTGGCTCCTGCGGCGCAGGTCGGTGATGATCGGGCGAAATGCGCTGGTGCCGCAGACCGGCTCAAGCTCGATTGCCAGCGCATGATCGTTCAGGTGCAGCCTGCCCCCGGCGCATTCGGCTCCCAGAAAACCCTCGGTCGCTTGCCAGATCGATCGTGGACGCAGACCCAGCACGTTTGTCACGAAATCGGTTTCCGCCGCGCTGATCGCTTCGCTGCCTGTGAACAGATGGCGCAGACTTGGCAGATCTGCGCCCTGCCTTGCGAAATCGATCAGGCGGTGTGGCGGAGCGATGAGGACGGTAGGCGCATATGCTTCAATCTCGCCCAGGGCTTCCGCCGATGATTGGTCCAGCGATACATGGCGAAATGCCATCCGCCCGCTCTCCACATCGCTGTAAAGCGCGCTGCCTGCGCGAAGGTGCAGGGCGATGCGCTGGCGGCGGAACAGAGCGGCGGGAGGCAACAGGCGGGCAAGGCTCTGGCCGAGGTAGTCTGCCCGCTCCCGCGCATTGGCCACAAACAGACCGCGCGTACCGCCGCCGGAGCCCGTCGACCATCCGGCAACGATATCGCCTGTATCCTCGCCGCGCTCGGCGACATCCGCCATTTCGCGCAGGTCTGCATCGGTCAGGCCAAGGCTGTTCCAGAGGCCATAATCGGTGCGCAAATCGCAAATTTCGGTGATCGGATATTCGCACAGCAGCTTGCCCGGGTACTGGGCAATGGCAGGTGTCCGGGCAAGCGACGACTGCAACTCGCGCCACTGCCGTTCGCGATGCGCGGCAAGCCCGCCTGCCGACATGCGCATGGCGCGCCGGGTGCGCCACCAGCTGCGGACAACATCAACCTGCATCGCCAGCATTGAATGCGGCGGCGCTGCGGGCGCAGTGCGACGGCAGGATCGCCACGTCCGACCCATTGCACGAAGCCCGGTGCAGTTGTTCCAGAGTAGCGCGATAGAGCGGGGTGTTGCCCAGAAGTGCGGTGGTCAGGCGCGGCGGGGGCCGGTTCTCGGCAATCGACCGGCCAGACCATACCGCGTCGCCAGCCAGCAGGATCGGGCAGTCATCCTCGTTGATAAAGGCAAGGCCCCAGTGCCCGGGGCAATGGCCGGGCAGTTCTACCGCCAGCAGGCTGCCATCGCCTAGAATATCCCGCCCACTGGTAAAGGGTGCAAAGGCGGAAGGGAGCGCACGCTGGGCAGCGTCTTCGAAGAAGCGGGCATGCGCGTCCATGGCCTGCGGCACCAATGCGGGAAGCAGCCCCTGGCGAACCCTTGCAAGGCGGGGCCCGCTGCGGAGCGCCGAAAGTCCGGCGCGGGCACAATAAAGGGGCAGGCCCGCCAGACGCGCAGCCCCTGCCACGTGGTCGCCGTGAAAGTGGGACACGATCAGCCCCGCCAGCGAATCCCGCGCAATTGAATGGCGCGATAGCCACGCCTGCCATTCTTCGCCCGCGCCCACCTCCACCGGGGTAGTCCAGCGATAGAGACGTTCGGGAAAGGGGTGGGTGGCATCCAGGAACGCCGGATCGTAGCCGGTGTCGAACAGCAGGTTGCCGCGTGACGGATGCGCGATGACTCCTACCATGGCGGGGAAATCCACCGCGCACAGGCTGCCGCCCTTGATAGTTGCAGCCTGTGGATGGCGGCACGATCCGCGCTCCAGCCAGCGGAAGCCGACGCGGATCATTCCGCCCCTTCCAGCTTGCGCGCCTGCTCCAGCACGGTGGCGAGTGCATCGTAACGCGGCGTATAGCCCAGCAGGCGGCGGGCGGGCTCGAGGTCGAATGTCTGCGAATAGGCGAGGGTCGCCAGCGTGTAGCGGGTAAGGGGTGGCTCCGTCGCTGAGCCCGTCAGCCGCGCTGCCATCTCCATGGTTGTGGCAACTGCACGGGCAAGGGGGCGAGGAAGCGAGACCAGCCGGGGTGACAGACCCAGCGTCGCGGCAAGATCGCTTGCCACCTTGCGCACGGCGACGGGCTTCCCCCCGGAAACGTTGATGCCCTTGCCGGAAAGGTCGGGTGCGCGCTCCTCCGCCTCGCAGATCGCCCAGGCTGCATCGCGAAGGTCGGTCATCTCGATCAGCGCGGTGCCTCCGCCTGGCAGGGGCACGCGCTTTCGCGAAGCCAGTTCGACCAGCCGTGGCAGGATCACCCGGTCCCCCTCGCCCACCAGCGCACGCGGGCGCACGGCGCAGGCCGCCATGCCATCTTCGCGCGGGGACAGCACCAGCCGCTCAGCCGCCAGCTTCGTGCGGGCATAGTGGTTGAGCGGCGGATCGGTGGGGGCATCGTCTGGGCCGATCCCGGTCCGGTCGTGCAGCGCGGCGTAGATCGAAGGGGACGAGATAAAGACGAAGCGCCTGACCCCGGCAGCGCTGGCGGCGTCCAGCAAAAGGCGCGTCGCCATGACATTGTTGCGTTCGAACGCGTCACGCCTGCCCCAACTGGCAGAAAGCCCCGCGGCGTGGATCACCGACTGGCAACCGTCCACCAGATCGTAAAGGTCGCAAACGTCGGCAGCGAGGTCGCATGTGACGAAGCTTGCGCCCATCGTCTCCAGCAGCTTGCCTGCATTCTCGTCACGTCCCGTGGCGCGCACCTCGTGGCCGCGTGAGAGGGCTTCGCGCACCAGGGCCGTGCCCAGTCCGCCGGTTGCCCCGGTGATGAGGATGCGGCGCGTCACAGGCGCAGCACCATGGCGCCAGCGCTGATGCCGGCAGCCGTGCCGAGGAGGAGCACATGGTCGCCTTCCCCTGCGAGACCTTCATCCAGCGCATGGGCAAGGCAGGTGGGGATCGACGCGGCAATCTGGTTGCCATGCTGAGCGAAGATATCGACCACCCGGCCTTCGTGCGGCGCAAACAATTTCTGCACGTGCTTGATGCCCGGCGCGCTGGCCTGGTGGCAGACAATGCAAGCGATCGCCTGCTTGCCGATACCCGCCGCCGCCAGCGCCTGTCCGATCACATCGGGCAGCGCCTTGGCCGCGGCCTTGAAAATGCCGAAGGCGTCCATTTCGAAGTGAGAGCCGGCCACCAGCGCATCGTACCCCTCCTGCACGCGCAGCTTCGTTCCGCCAGCGCGTAACTGCGCCAGCCGGTTATGCGCCCCGAACGTTGCCATGCTGTGCCCGGCGATGCCGCGCGCATTATCCCCGCAGGCCTCGATCGCCAGCGCTGCCGCGCCGTCACCGAAGATGGAGCGGATCTTGGGGTCGTTCTCGTCCAGACCGCACGACGCGATGTCGGCGGCGAAAACCAGCACCCTGCGCCATCGCCCGGTGGCGATGCCCATGCCCGCAACGTCCAGCGCGGCTATGAAGGAAAGGCACGTCTGGTTCACGTCGAAAGCCGGTATCCCGCTGCGTCCCAAGCCCAGCCTGTCCTGCACCAGCGCTGCGGTGGAAGGGATCGGTTGTTCCATCACCCCGCACCCGCCGATGATCGCGTCGAAATCGCTCTCATGCCAGCCCGCCATCTCCAGTGCGCGCCGGGCGGCCTGTGCTGCCATCATGGAGCTTGTTTCACCCGGACCCGCCACGTGGCGCGATGTTATGCCGAATTGCTCCTCCGTCCAGCCCCGGGGGTGCCCGTGGCGCGCATCCAGTTCGCTGGAATGCAGCACCCTCAGCGGGCGATAGGTGCCCCAACCGGCTATGGCAAAGTTGCTCAACACAAGACGTGCTCCATTTGATTCGCTGGATAGCATGCCAACAAATTAGACAGTGTTCAATTAAAAATTAGACAGCGTTCAATTTATCGCTTATCCCCCGTTTCATGGGAAGACGATCCGACCATACGCCAGAGCAACTTCGCACCTTGCTGGTAGAGGAAGGCCACGCCCTGCTGGCAGAGCGCGGTTTCGCGAAATTTTCCGCACGCGAGGCGGCGCGCCGGGCAGGCTATTCGGTCGGCACGATCTACAATGTCTTCGGGTCGCTCGATGCTTACCTGCTGGCAGTCAACAGCCACACGTTCCGGCAATGGAGCGCGTGGCTGGAGGAGGCGCTGGATGGCGTGTCACCCACGGGCACCGCACGGATCGAGGCGCTGGTGCGTGCCTATTTCAGCTTTGCGGCGGAGAATGCGAATGCCTGGATGGCGATCTACGACCACCGGATCGACCGCGAGACCGATATTGCCGCAGAAGACGTTGCCGCGCGTGAGGCGCTGACCGCTATCGTCGACCGCGAGGTGGCCGCGTGGATGAGGGCTGGTGCCGATGGGGAGGAAGCCCGGCGGCTGGTCCGCTCGCTGATTGCCACGGTCCACGGCCACTGCGCGCTCTGGCTGTCGGGAAGTTATGCGCTGATGAACGAACCGGACCCGGCCGGCCAGGCCCTTGCCCGCGTGCTGGAAGTGCTGGAGGCGCAGGCCTAGGCGGCCGTCACCCCGAGTTCGGACTCGAGATCGCCCTCGACTTCGGCACCGGCGCGCCGGGCGATCCAGACCTTGGTCGTCAGCGCCTCTCCCACCAGTGCAATGGGCGGGGCGGCGGTCAGCCCGCTGTCGCGGAGAAACTCGCTCATCTGCTCGTCGGTGAAACCCAGCCGGACATGGGCGTGGCGTTCGCGCAGTTCGTCACGGGCGTGGGCCGCAAGGTCGACGATCACGATCCGCGCCCCGGCACTGCTGACGCGGGCCGCCTCGCGCAGGGTGTAGACCGGCTCGTGCGCGAAATGCAGAACCTGGTGCAGGGTCACCGTGTCGAACGAGGCGTCGGCAAAGGGAAGCGCGTAGAAATCGCCCTGCACCAATTCCCAGTGACCGGCGGGAAAGTCCTGCAACCGCGCGCGGGCAAGCCGCAGCATTTCGGGGCTGCGATCGAACCCCACCACGTAGTCGGCACGGTTGGCGAGCAGTTCCGCGATGCGCCCGGTGCCGGTTCCGATGTCGAGCAATCTTCCCAGCGGCTGGCGGCCTATGGCCTCGACGATACATTCCTCCACCTCTTCGGCGGGGCTGAGGAGGGCGCGCAACTGGTCCCACTCGCCCGCGTGGCTGGCGAAGAACTGCGCCGCGCTGCTTTCGCGCCTGGCGCGAATGGCGGCGAGATGGCGGCGGTCTTCCGCGCACTGGGCGGCAAATTCGGCATCTTCGGCCTCTGCCGCGTCGAGCAGGCGCGAGGCGGCAACATCCACCGCGCTGTCGGACGCGTCCGAAATGGCCTTGCGAAGGTAGACCCAACTGCCCTCGCGCCGCCGTTCGGCCAAGCCGCTATCGCACAGGATGGCGACATGCCGGGAAACGCGCGGCTGGCTCTGGCCCAGCGCCTGAGCCAGTTCCCCTACCGCCAGTTCCAAGTGTTCGAGCAGGCGCATGATGCGCAGGCGCGTCGGGTCCGACAGGGCAGCAATGAGAGCTTCGATCCGCACCTCGGAGTACATATGCAGGAATCTTTATATGCGCAATCCAATCCTTTCTTGCGGATATAAGGATATCTTGATATCCGCAAGAAAGTGAGCCCACGGCTTTAATTTCTGGTTATTTCTGAAGGTCAAGCGCGCATGGAAGTCTCTGATTCCCAAATGGCCAAGGCAGGCCGCGATTCGCAGTTCGCGGGTCTGCCGGGGGATATCTCGGTCTCTTTCGAGTTCTATCCGCCTGCCACGGAGACGGCGGAGGAGCAGCTGTTCCGGGCGTTCCACCGCCTTGCCCCGTTTGCCCCGTCCTTCGTCTCGATGACCTATGGCGCGGGCGGTTCTACCCAGTCGCGCAGCATCGCGGGCGTGCAACGCCTGATTGCGGAGGGCGAAGTCCCGGTCGCCGCCCATCTCACCTGCGTCGGTGCCAGCCGTGAGGAAGTGGACGCAGTGGCCATGCAGTTCTGGGACGCGGGCGTGCGGCACATTGTTGCGCTGCGCGGCGATGGCGGCAAGCCGGGCGAACCGTTCGTCCCGCACCCGGACGGCTATGAGAACGCGGCAGACCTGGTTGCAGGGCTGCGCAAGCTGGCAGACTTCGAAATCTCCGTCGCGGCCTATCCGGAAGTTCATCCCGATGCGACGAGCGCCGAGGCCGACCTCGACAATCTCAAGCGCAAGCTGGATGCCGGGGCTTCCCGCGCGCTGACCCAGTTCTTCTTCTCGCCCGACGCGTTCCTGCGCTTCCGCGACCGTGCCGCCGCGGCAGGGATCGACGCTCCGATTGCGCCGGGCATCCTTCCGGTCACCAATTTCGCGCAGGTCTGCAAGTTCGCCGGTGCCTGCGGCGCGCTGGTGCCCGACTGGATGCATGCAATGTTCGAAGGCCTCGACGATCACCCGGAAACGCGCAAGTTCGTGGCCACCACGATCACGGCAGACCTGTGCCGCAGCCTCTATGACGGCGGCGTTCGCGATTTCCACTTCTACACGCTCAACCGGGCGGCCCAGCTGGAGGCGGTCTGCCACCTGATGGGGCGCCGCCTGCCTGCCGCCCGGCTGGAGGCAGCGGCATGAGCGCGCGTGAAGCCATCAACGCGGCGGCTCGCGAACGCATCCTGATCTTCGATGGGGCTTTCGGCACGATGATCCAGAACGCGAAGCTGGCAGAGGAGGATTACGCAGGGGACCTCGGCCTGTCGGCATCGCAGGGCGGCAACAACGATATCCTTGCGCTGACCCGGCCCGACGTCATTCGCGATATCACTGCGGCCTATCTTGCCGCCGGGTCCGACATCGTTTCGACAAACACCTTCTCCGCCAATCGCATAAGCCAGGCGGACTATGGTGCCGAACACCTCGTGCGCGAGATCAACCTCGCGTCTGCCCGGATAGCGCGCGAGGCAGCCGATACGGCGGCTGCGGGCGATGGCATGCAGCGGTTCGTGGCGGGCGCGCTCGGGCCCACCAACAAAACCTTGACCCTCTCCCCCGATGTCGAGGATCCCGGCTACCGGGAGATCGATTTCGATTTCCTCGCCGATGTCTATCGCGAGCAGGCAGCGGCGCTGATCGAGGGCGGTGCCGACCTGATCCTGGTCGAGACGATTTTCGACACGCTCAATGCCAAGGCCGCCATATTTGCCGTGCGCCAGCTGGAGCGCGAACTGGGCCGTGATGTGCCCATTGCCCTTTCCATGACGCTAACCGATCTTTCGGGTCGCAACCTGTCCGGGCATACCGTCGAAGCGTTCTGGTACGCGGTGCGCCATGCAAGACCGGTGGCCATAGGACTGAACTGTTCGTTCGGCGCCGAGCAGTTGCGGGCCTATGTGCAGACCCTGGCGAAGGTCGCCGATACGCTGCTGCTGGCTTATCCGAACGCCGGCCTGCCCAACGAACTAGGCGAATATGACGAGCCGCCGGAGAAGACCGCTTCGCTGCTAAAGGAGTGGGCGCAGGGCGGACACGTCAACGTGCTGGGCGGCTGCTGCGGCTCCACGCCCGACCATATCGCTGCCATCGCCGCCGCGGTGCGCGGTGCGGCCCCGCGCGTCGTGCCGGAGCCGACCGCCGCCACCCGTCTGGCCGGTCTCGAACCCTTTACGCTGGCAGCCTGACATGACCATTTCCGATACCATCGACCGTTCCGAAGAGGATGCCGTCGCCGGGCCAACCGCCCGCTTCGTCAACGTGGGGGAGCGCACGAATGTCACCGGTTCGGCCCGGTTCAAGAAGCTGATCCTGGATGGCGATTACACCGCCGCCGTGGAAGTGGCGCGCCAGCAGGTCGAGAACGGCGCGCAGATCATCGACGTGAACATGGACGAGGGGCTCCTCGATTCCGAACAGGCGATGGTCACCTTCCTGCGGCTGCTGGCTGCGGAGCCGGACATCGCCCGCGTGCCCACCATGATCGACAGTTCCAAGTGGAGCGTCATCGAGGCGGGCCTGAAATGCGTGAGCGGCAAGCCGATCGTGAACTCGATCAGCCTGAAGGAGGGGGAGGAACAGTTCCTCGAACAGGCGCGCAAGTGCATCGACTACGGAGCCTCTGTCGTGGTGATGGCCTTTGACGAGACCGGCCAGGCCGACACGAAGGAGCGCAAGGTCGAGATCTGCAGCCGTGCCTATCGCCTGCTGACCGAAAACGGCTTCCCGCCCGAAGACATCATTTTCGATCCCAACATCTTTGCCGTTGCCACCGGCATGGAAGAGCACAATCGCTACGCCCTCGACTTCATCGAGGCGGTGGCGGAAATCCGCGAACGGTGTCCGCACGTCCATTGCTCTGGCGGATTGTCGAACCTGTCTTTCAGCTTCCGCGGCAACGAGACCGTGCGCCGGGCGATGCACTCGGTATTCCTGTACCACGCCATTCCGGCGGGGTTGGACATGGCCATCGTCAACGCCGGGCAGCTGGATGTGTACGACACGCTCGATCCGCAACTGCGAGAGGCATGCGAGGACGTGATCCTGTGCCGCCGCCCCGATGCGACGGAGCGGCTGATCGCGCTGGCCGAAAGCTATCGTGGCCGTTCCAAGGAAGAGGACAAGCAGGCTGCCGAATGGCGCGGCTGGCCAGTGACCAAGCGGCTCGAACACGCGCTGGTGAAGGGCATCGACAGTTTCGTCGTAGCCGATACCGAGGAAGCGCGGCTGGAAATTGCCGCTCGCAAGGGCCGCACCATCGAGGTGATCGAAGGCCCGCTGATGGACGGCATGAACGTGGTCGGCGACCTGTTCGGATCGGGCAAGATGTTCCTGCCGCAGGTGGTGAAATCGGCGCGGGTCATGAAGAAGGCCGTCGCCCACCTCATTCCCTATATCGAGGAAGAGAAGACCGAGAACTCGCGCAGCGCCGGCAAGATCGTCATGGCCACGGTGAAGGGCGACGTGCACGACATCGGCAAGAACATCGTCGGCGTTGTCCTGCAGTGCAACGGATACGAAGTGATCGACCTGGGCGTGATGACGCCGTGGACGAAAATCATCGAGACCGCGCAAAAGGAAGGCGCGGACCTTATCGGCCTTTCCGGTCTCATCACCCCGTCGCTGGACGAGATGGTGACCGTGGCGGAGGAAATGCAGCGCGCCGGGCTGGATATCCCGCTGCTGATCGGCGGGGCGACCACCAGCAAGGTTCACACCGCGCTGCGGATCGACCCCGCTTATGAGGGCCCGGTGATCCACGTGCTCGACGCCAGCCGCGCGGTGGGCGTTGCCAGCAAGCTGGTCTCCGACACCAACAAGAACGCTTTCGTCGACAGCATCGCCGACGATTACGAGGCGGTGCGCGTAAGCCGGGCGGGCAAGGGCGGTTCGCCGCTGCTGTCGCTGGCAGATGCGCGTGCAAACCGCTTCGCCGCCGACTTCGCGAAGAAGCCGGCGGCGCCCGCAAAACCCGGCCTGCACGTTTTCGACGACTGGAACCTTGCCGACCTGCGCGAAGCCATCGACTGGACGCCGTTCTTCCGCGCCTGGGAACTGGCGGGCACTTACCCCGCCATCCTGCAGGACGATATAGTCGGCGAAAGTGCCCGCAGCCTGTTCGCCGATGCGCAGGCGATGCTCGACCAGATCGTGGACGGGAAGTGGCTCACCGCGCGGGCCGTCGCCGGGTTTTGGCCGTGCAAGGCGGCCGAGGACGATGTCGTGCTGGACGACGGCACGCTTCTGCCCATGCTGCGGCAGCAGGTGAAGAAAAGCCGCGACCGCAACAACTATTGCCTGTCGGATTTCATCGACCCCGCCGGTGACTGGATCGGTGGCTTTGCCGTGGGCATCCACGGCATCGAACCGCACCTGGAACGCTTCAGGAAGGATACCGACGACTATTCGGACATCCTGCTGAAAGCGCTGGCCGACCGGCTAGCCGAAGCGCTTGCCGAGCGACTGCACCAGCACGTGCGCACCGACCTGTGGGGCTATGCGCCTGAGGAGGCGCTTTCGAACGAAGACCTGATCCGGGAGCGTTACACCGGCATTCGCCCAGCGCCCGGCTATCCGGCCTGCCCCGATCACACGCTGAAGCCGATCCTGTTCGACCTGCTCGACGCGCCCGGCAATGCGGGGCTGGAACTGACCGAAAGCCAGGCCATGCTGCCAACGGCCGCGGTGAGCGGGTTCTACTTCGCGCACCCGGACAGCCAGTATTTCGGCGTGGCCCGCATCGGGGAAGACCAGCTGGCCGACTATGCCGAAAGGCGTTCGATGCCGCTGGAAACCGCCACCCGCTGGCTGCGTCCGAACCTCAGCTAGAGCCTCTAAGGCCGCTTGCAGGATGCAGGCGGCCTGGCGCTATTCGCCGGTCCGCTGCCGCAATTGCCACTCGTACAGCGACGGTGCGGCGATGGGTCGCACCTGATCCAGTTCTACGTATGGCGTGGGTGTGTAGTCCAGTTGCAGCGGGCGATTGCCGTGGAGGCCGACCACGCGCGCCTCGGGGCCGCCACTGGGTTCCTCGACGACGACGGTCTCTCCGGGCGCGGCGTTGCCTTCCACCAGCACTTCCAGATTCCATATCGTGTTAAAGCGGCCGTGGCCGGGCAACCAGTATCCGGCCCCGCCGGCCTTGAACAACTCGTAGGTCGCGGGCGGATCTCCGCTTGCCGGTTCCGGCCGCACGTGGACGGTCATCGCATCGTAGAGGTTCTGGTGATTGGCACCGGCATGCTGGTCGAGCGTGGGTTGTTCCCACCCGGTGCTGCGATGATAGACCGATCGGGTGGACTGCGTATTCACACTGAACGTGTGGATCGTGGGATTGAACACCTCGTTACCTGTTACCAGCACGTTGTGAACGTTGCCGATGTGGACGCCGTAGTGCGCCATGTGATCGCCTTCGTTCACCACGTTGGCAATCGTGACCGCGGCCAGATCGTCGGTCAGCACGCCGCTGTCGGCATTGTCGATACGCAGGTTGCTGATCCAGCCGTTGTGGACGCCTGTGAAATAGATGCCGTTGAAGCCAGCCTCGTTATGGTGGCCGAAGAACGGGCTGGGCGGAAAGACCAGCGCCATGTCCTGGATGCCGACTTCGCTCAAGTGTTCCCAGGCGGCGAAATAGGCGGGAAGCTCGGTATTGATGTCGTGCAGCAGGGGATCGGCGATCGTGACCTGGTCACCCGCTATTGCCTCGATCCGCGTGGCCTGGCGCACCAGCGGGCGGTCGGGAAGAAGCCAGTGTCGGTCGCCGACCGGAAACTCCGAGCGGTCCGTGCCATAGATCGCGGCGATCAGGGGACCGTTCTCGCCAGCACGGTTGTGCCAGTGAATTTGCAGCACATCGCCCACGGCAAGACTTGAAGCCCCGGGCACGGTGACGACCCGCTCGCCCCTGCTGCCGCTTTGGATCGCGGCCACGGTCTCGATGGGCCGGTCGTATTCTTCCAGGTATGTCGCGTGGCGACCGCCCGGCACGCGTGTCCAGATGAACCCGCCGCTCCAGCTCCATTCGGAGAACAATACGTCGAGGTTGGCATTCGCCTGGCGTTCGCGCTTGTCGTATCGCACCAAGTATTCGCGCAATTCGTCAAGCGCGCCGCCGTCGTCCATCTGGCTGAGCGGGCGGGGCATGTACAACTCGGTCCCTCCGTCGCCGCTGCCCATTCCTGCAAGGACGATACCGCTGCGTTCGATCCAGAGGATTTCGGTCAGTTGGTAGCGCCCGGCACCCAGTTGCACCCGCACCGGACCTTGGGCGGCATGGGCAGCGGCCAGCGCCGATTGCAGCGCCTCGCTGTCGTCTTTTCCATCGTCCGGCACGGCGCCGAAGTCGGCCACGTCGATCACGGTATCGATCTTTGGCAAAGGGGAAACGCCATAGTCGTACCCGGCATAGGAGAAGTCGGGCAGGTAGGGTGCCTCCTCATCGCCGAGGATGTCGGGCAATTGTGCGGAAAAATCCTGCGCGGCGGCGGGAAATGCTGCCAGCACGAGCGCGAGGACTGCGAAATTCTTTCGTAAAACCATGGGTTTGGGATTCACGGCAACACTCTCCTACGTTCTTTGCAAGAAGGGTATTGACCTTGAATGGCACCGGTGTCAATTAATTGGGTAACCGGTGTCAAAATGGACACCCAGAACGGCAGACCTCGCCAGGACAACAAAGGCGGGGCAGCAACGGAGAGGGAATTATCATGGCTCACCAGTGCAATCCTATCGAATCGCACGCGTCCCGCACAGCCGCTGTGAAAGCGGCGCTGCTGGCGTCGGCCGTCGTGCTGTGCCCGGCGCAGGCCGCCTTTGCGCAGACGACCCCGCCCAACGAAAGCCAGGACGTGGTTGAAGAAGCGCTGAACGATGAAAACACCATCGTCGTTACCGGCGATATCGCGCGCACCATCGAGAACTCGCTGGAGACCAAGCGGAACCTCGATGTGATCGGCGATGCCATCGTGGGCGAGGATGTTGGCGATCTTCCCGACCTATCGGTGGCGGAAACGCTTGAGCGGATCGTGGGCGTCACGTCGGACAGGTTCAAGGGCGGCGCTTCCGAGCTTTCGGTTCGCGGCCTTGGCGCCTTCCTCGGGTCTTCCGTGCTCAACGGGCGCGAAGTCACTTCGGGTAGCGACGGGCGCGATGTGAACTACGGCCAGTTCCCCAGCGAGCTGATCAACGGGGCCATCGTCTACAAGTCGCAGCAGGCCAATTTCATCGAAGGCGGCGTGTCCGGCATCATCGAATTGCAGACGCTGCGACCGCTCGATTACAATCGCTCGCGGCTGCAGGTGCAGGCGCTGGCGGGCTATAGCGACTATGAAGACCGTGTGGTTGACGGCGACCCGTTCAACTATCGCCTGACCGGGTCCTATGTCGACCAGTTCGTAACCGGGGCGGGTGATATCGGCATTGCCATCGGCGGCCAGATGCGCCGCGATACCGCGCCTGAGGACGTCTTTACCACCAGTTCCACCTTCAGCGTCTGCAACACCGACTTCTCGCAGGACGGCGGATCCAACTGCGATTTCGTGGCGGATGGTTCGGCTTCCCAGTACTTCGTTTCCAACCAGTACATCTACCGTGCGCTGGAAACCCAGTCCGATCGCGATGCCATCATGGGCGCGATCCAGTGGCAGCCCGGCCCGGACATCGATGTAAACATCGACGCGCAATGGTCCTACCGGGACGACCGGGAGGATCGCCAGAACCTGATCATCGCCGACGGGCGTCGCCGGATCAGCCCGATCAAAGTCAGCGATCGCGGCGCACTGCTTGCCTACGAGGGCAACAGCCGCGTCGAACTCAATCCCTTCCGGCAGGACCAGACCGAGGAGTACTTCGGTATCGGCGCGAATGTCGAACTGACCTTCGACCGGCTGATCCTTGCCCTGGACGGTGGCTATTCCCAGACGGAGCGCCGCCGGGACGAGCTGGACATGCGCATCCGCACGCAGGACCGCGTCGATTTCCGCTTCGATTTCCGGGATCTCGAGGTGCCTGAACTGACATTCCTCGACACCAGCGCGGTGGAAAACCGGGTCGGCGCCCCGTTCGACCTTAACAACTACGACCAGTACACCAACGCGCTGCGTGTGCGCCGTCGCCAGGAAAACGTGGATGACGATATCCTCTCGTTCCGGGTGGATGCGGCCTATGAACTGAGCGGCGCGATCTCCTCCATTCAGGCCGGTGTTCGCTACGCCGACCGGCACCGCGTGCGTGACGATGGTATCGATCGCAGCAGCGACGACTCCACCGATCCCATCGTCCTGGTGAACGACATCTTCTCCGACGAAGCGATTGCGGCGCGCATGGGCTTCCCGGTGGAAGACATTTATGAAGGGGCCATCACGCCCATGCAGGGGCTGACCTTCGCCAGCTGGGATCCCACGGCGCTGTTCCTTGCCCTTACCGGCGATGCCGATGCGGGCCTTCCCATCGGCTCTACCCTGAGCACCGACGACACCGACGTGACCGAGCGGACCTGGGCCGGCTACGTGCAGGCCAATTTCGACACCACCGTGTTCGGCTTGCCGGCGCGGGCCGATGTCGGCGTTCGGGCGGTGCACACTGAGATTACCTCGCTTGGGGTCAGCAGCGCGCTGGCGACCTCTCCCGGCACCGATCCGGGAACGGTCGATATCGAAGCCGTCGGCCCGGCCACGGTGAACGCGGAGACCAACAGCTTCTGGAACTTCCTGCCCAGCGCGAACCTCTCGCTGGAACTGAACCCGGACCTGCTCCTGCGCCTCGCCGCCTACCGCGCAATCGCCCGGCCCGATCCCGAGGCGATGACGGCCGCGCTGGCTATCGACGACGAATCCGACGCCGCCAGCGTGGGTGAAGCCGTGTCGGCTTCGGGCAACCCCTTCCTCGAACCGCTGCAGAGCTGGAACGCGGATGTCTCGCTGGAATGGTATGCGGCAGATACCACCTCGCTGGCGGTAGCGGCTTATTACAAGAACCTGCAGACCGGGTTCGATACCGATCTCAGCACGATCAGCCTGGTCGTCGACGGTACGCCGACGGCGGTGCAGATCGCACGAACCGTTAACTCCGACGACAAGAGCCGGATCTTCGGGTTCGAGGTCACCGCGCAGCACCAGTTCGACTTCGGCCTTGGCTTCCAGGCGAGCTACAACTTCGCGGATTCGAACTTCGAATTCCCCGATCCCACAATCGGACGCAGCGGCGAATCGCTGGCTGTATTCATCGAGGACGCGAACATTCCGGGCTATTCGCGGCACACCGCCAATGCCACGGTGTTCTACGAGACCGGGCCTTTCAATGCCCGCCTCGCGTACAAGTGGCGCTCGCAATACTTCAAGCCGTTCCGCACGACGTCGAACCGTTTCGCCGACGAGCAGGGCTTCCTCGATTTCTCGACCAGCTACGACATCACCCGGAACGTCGAAGTGCGTTTCCAGGTGCTCAACATCCTGGACGAGCCGAACCTGATGTACCGCCCGACGCGCGACAGCCTGGCGCAGTCAGATTTCTCCGGGCGTCGCTACTTCGTCGGCCTGCGTGGCCGGTTCTGATCGGGCGCGTGGAAACGAAGATGGACGGAAACAGCCTCCCAGCCGAGCATCGTGCGATCTCGGCCAAACTGGTCCGGGCGAGGGCGTCGGGTCGCGCCTTGCCCGGACCGCCCGGGGGCCTGCCCGATACGCTGGAGGCAGCCTATCGCCTGCAGGACTATTCCATCGGCCAATGGGATGACCAGGTGGCTGGATGGAAAGTTGGCGGCGTGCCTGCGGCCTATCTCGACCGTTTCGATGAGAAGTACCTGGCCGGTCCCATATTTGCCATGTCGGTGCGCCGTGCCGATGGCAGCGGTCCCACGGCCATGCCGGTGTTCGCTTCAGGCTTCGCTGCGATCGAGCCGGAATTCGTATTCCGCCTGGGCGCGGCGCCAGAAGCGGACCGGATGTACATCGGTGCGGAGATCGCCTCCAGCCCGATTCCGGCGATCAACGACTATGGGCCCACGGCCGTCATCACCGATTTCGGCAACAACAATGGCCTGCTGATCGGACCGGAGGTGACGAACTGGCGCGCGCGGCGGGAACCTGTCGTGGTAAGGGCCATCGTGGACGGGAAGCTCGCCGGCGAGCGAACCGTCGACAACTTTCCTCGCGATGCTCTCGATGCGCTTGCATTCCTGCGCGGTCTTGCAGACGAACGCGGCCATGCGTTGCAATCGGGAACATTCGTATCGACAGGCGCCATCACCGGCGTCCACGAGGCACCGGTGGGGGCAACCTCTTCGCTCGACTTCGGCGATCTCGGCAGCATCGAGCTGGAACTGGTGAGCGCCGAGGTTCAGTGATTGCGTCCGAACTTCCCCGATTTGACCGGCGTACCATGCTGGGCGCTGCGGCTGCGGGGCTGCTCCTGTCCGGCTGCGATCGCAAGCTGGGACCGGGACGGCTGACCTCGGTCGACACCCATCCGGTAGGCTATCCCACGGTGGAGGGCGTGCGCCGCTTCGGCGAACTGCTGCGCCAGCGCACCGACGGACGGCTGGACCTCAACATCTATGCCGGTGGGCAGCTCGGCAACGAACGCGATACTCTCGAGATAACCACCTTCGGCGGCATCGATTTCAACCGCGTGAACCTGGCACCCCTCAATTCGATCGAGCCGCTTACCGTGGTGGCGGCACTGCCCTTCATCTTCGAAAGCACGGCCCACATGCGCGCAGTGGTCGACGGGCCGATAGGCGATGCGATCCTCGCATCGCTGGAACCGCACGGCCTGATCGGACTGTGCTTCTACGATTCGGGCGCGCGCAGTTTCTACAACACCCGCGGCCCGATCCGCACGCCCGAAGACATGCGCGGGCTCAAGCTGCGCGTACCGGGCTCCGACCTTTACATCGACATGGTCCGCTCGCTGGGCGCGGACGCCGTGCCGATGCCGCTGGACGAAGTTTACCAGTCGCTGGCGCAGGGCGTTATCGACGGCGCGGAGAACAACTGGCCCAGTTTCGAGAGCGGCCGCCACTACGAGGTCGCCCGCTACTACAGTCTCACCCGGCACCTGCTGGCGCCTGAAGTTTTCGTGATGAGCAAGGTCACCTGGGATGGCCTCCCGCCCGAAGACCGCACCGTCGTAATGCAGGCAGCGCGCGATTCCGTGCCCTACATGCGAGAGCTGTGGGACACGCGCGTGGAACAGAGCCGCGAGACCGTGCTGGCCTCGGGCGTCGAGGTGAACGAAGTCGATCCGGCACCTTTTGCCGAAGCGATGACGGGCATGTGGCAGGCATCGCTTACCACCGATGCCCAGCGCACGCTGGTGGACCGGATCCTCGCCATGCGCACAGGTGCATCGTGAAGCGCGGCCTGGCTGACCGCGCCGCCGACTGGCTCGCCAAACTGGGCGCAGCGGGCCTGCTGGCCATGACGGCCGTGGTCGGATGGCAGGTGTTCGGTCGCTACGTGCTCGACAGCAGCCCCTCGTGGTCGGAGCAGACCGCCATGCTGCTGATGATCTGGTATGTCTTCCTCGCGGCGGCGGCCGGAGTGTGGGAGCGATTTCATATCCGCATCGAACTGCTGGAACAGGTCATGTCTCCTGCGCACCGGCGGCTGCTGCGCATCGTGATACACGTGCTGATCTTCTTCTTCGGCCTGGTGTTCTGCTTCTACGGGACGCTGCTTGTCTGGGACGTGCGGGAGCATGTCATCCCCTCGCTGGGGATCAGCCGGGGCTGGGCCTACGCCGTCATTCCGTTCGCGGGTCTCGTCATGGCGATCTTCTCGCTGGGCCGGATCCGCGTGCGCTTGGCAGAGGGGAAGGCACGCTGATGGAAATCCTGGTGCTCTTCATCGTCCTGTTCGCCTTGCTGGCGCTGGGCGCGCCAGTCGCCTTTGCTTTGTTCGGCGCGGCGCTGGCTACCTTTGCCCTGGCGGACATCCCGCTGATCGTGGCGGTTCAGCGCATGGCTGCCGGCATCAGCGTGTTCACCCTGATGGCCATTCCTTTCTTCATCTTCGCCGGAGACCTGATGTACCGCGCCGGCATAGCGGAGCGGCTGGTGCGCGTGGCCGATGCCGCGTTCGGCCGGGTACGCGGCGGGCTTGGGCTGGTGAACGTGGGTGCCAGCATGATGTTTGGCGCGGTGTCGGGTTCCGCCATTGCCAGCGCCTCCGCCATCGGATCCAGCATGGTGCCACTGATGGACGAGAAGGGGTACGACAGGGACTACTCGGTGAACGTCACCGTTACCGCCGCCGTCGTCGGCCTGCTGATTCCTCCATCGCACAACATGATCATCTATGCCGCCGCATCGGGTATCGGCGTATCCATCGGCAACCTGTTCCTGGCGGGGGTCATTCCTGGCCTGCTGACCGGCGGCCTGCTGATGCTGACGGCCTGGCTGATAGCGCGCAAGCGCGGCCTGCCGAAAGGGCACTTTCCCGGCTGGCGCACTTTCCTGCGTGCCGCGCTTTACGCCCTTCCCGGACTGATGACCGGCGTGATCATCATGGGCGGCATCCTGTCGGGTATCTTCACGCCCACCGAAAGCTCCGCCATCGCGGTGATCTATACCATTGTCGTGGGAACCCTGGTCTATCGCAACCTCGGTTGGCGCGGGACGTGGGAAGCCGCCCAGAAATCCGTGCGGACCGCCGCCATGGTGCTGTTCATCATCGCTGCCGCAACCGCGTTCGGTTTCGCGCTCGCCCTGCTGGAAGTTCCCGCCGCGCTGGCCAGCCTGATCGGGACGATAAGCGACAACCCGCTGCTCACGCTACTGGTGATCAACGTCATGCTGCTGCTGCTCGGCACGTTCATGGACATGGCACCGCTGATCGTGATCACCACGCCCATCTTCCTGCCGGTCGCCATGGCCAGCGGGGTCGACCCCCTGCATTTCGGCATCATCCTGATGCTGAACCTGGGCATCGGCCTCGTTACGC
The DNA here is from genome assembly GCF_003584125.1 of Aurantiacibacter zhengii. Lineage (GTDB taxonomy): Bacteria > Pseudomonadota > Alphaproteobacteria > Sphingomonadales > Sphingomonadaceae > Alteraurantiacibacter > Alteraurantiacibacter zhengii. Next base: position 270,716 of record NZ_QXFL01000004.1, on the reverse strand, counting down.
CGCCGGTCGGTTCCGTGCTGTTCGTCGGTTCTGCCGTGGGCAAGCTGCCGATTGGCGACATGGTTCGTACGATCTGGCCGTTCTACCTCACGCTCATCCTGGCGCTCTTGCTGGTTACCTACATCCCCTTGCTCTCTCTCTGGTTGCCGGGGGCTATGTGAGCATGGCCCTTGGCCAATTCCCCAACTGGCAATAAGGGGAGGGGATGAAGGGCGAAGGCAAACCGACGATCAACGACGTGGCAGCAGCCGCGAACGTTTCGAAAAAGACCGTCAGCCGTGTCATCAACAAGTCGCCGCTACTTTCCGACAAGACCCGCGCCAAGGTGGAAGCGGTGATCAAGGATCTGGGCTTCGTACCCAACCTGCAGGCCCGCGCACTGGCGCTGCGACGCAACTTCATCATCGCCGCCATCCACGACAACCCGAATGCACAGTTCCTCGTCAACGTGCAGCAGGGCATTCTGGAAGGCATCGAGGGCAGCGAATTCGGCCTGATGGTCCAGCCGTTCGACCGCAACACCGAAGATTTCGAGCAAAAGGTTCGCGCTTTCCTGGAACGCCAGCGCCCCTACGGTGTGGTGCTGCTACCGCCGATTTCCAGCGACGAGGCAATTGTCGACCTGTGCCGCGAGATGGGCACGCGATATGTCAGGATGAGCTCAATCAAGAACGACGACGAAGCGCACATCGTCAGTTCCAACGACCGGGACGCGGTGCGGGAGGCTACCGCCTACCTGATCGAAAAGGGGCACACCCGCATCGGCCTGATCGAGGGGCCGGAGGGCTTCACGTCGCCGCAGGAACGCCGCGCCGGTTTCGAGGAAGCGATGACGGCCGCCGGGCTCTCGCTCGATCCGGCACTCGTGCGGCCGGGCAGCTATACTTTCGAATCCGGCGTGACTGCCGCGCAGGACCTGATTGCGCTGGATCATCCGCCCACGGCGATCTTCGCCTGCAACGATGAAATGGCCATTGGCGCGATGATCACCTGCCGCCGCAGCGGGATGCTGATTCCCGAAGACATCTCCATCGTCGGTTTCGACGATACGCCGCTGTCCAGCCACGTGTGGCCATCGCTGACCACGGTACGCTGGCCAATCGTCGAAATGGCCCGAACCGCGGCGCAAAAGCTGATCGAACCCGATGACGCAGCGGCGCAGATGCCGTGGATGCTGCCATCCAATCTCGTCGAGCGGGGATCGGTCGTCCCACCTAAATAGCCTAACGCAAGGCGCGAAATGAATGCTTGCATTCGAAAATGACACCGGTTACCAAAATAGCCAAGAACACGCCGTGAGCAACCGGCGGCGCTGACAAATCCAGCCAGAGAGGCCCTGAAATCATGAAGATCGCACTCATCAACGAGAACAGCCAGGCGGCGAAGAACGGCATCATCCACGATGCGCTGACCACGGTGGTGGAGCCCCTGGGACACGAGGTTCACAACTACGGCATGTATACCGCCGACGATACGGCGCAGGTGACCTATCCGATGGTGGGCCTGCTCACCGGTATCCTGATCAATTCCGGCGCTGCCGATTTCGTTGTGACGGGTTGCGGCACGGGCTCCGGCTCCATGCTGGCGGCGAATGCCATGCCCGGCGTTTTCTGCGGCCTGGTGATCGATCCGACCGACGCCTTCCTGTTCGCCCAGATCAACGATGGCAACGCGATTGCCATGCCTTACGCAAAGGGCTTCGGCTGGGCGGCAGAGCTGAACCTGCAGGATTGCTATCGCAAGCTGTTCGAAGGTGAGAGCGGCGTGGGCTATCCCAAGGAACGCGCGGCCATCATGGCCAAGAACCGCACCGTACTGTCCGACCTGAAGGCGAAGACCTGCCACGACATGCTCACCGTGCTGAAGAGCGTCGACCAGGACCTGCTGAAAAGCGCGATCGCGGGCGAGAAATTTGCCGAGCTGTTCTATGCCAATTCGCAGGACGAAGAGATCAGCAACTACCTGCGCGGACTGTAATCGTGACAGTCCAGGCGTTCGATCTGTCGGGCAAGGTGGCCCTCGTCACCGGGGCCAACACGGGCATAGGGCAGGGCATTGCCGTCGCATTGGCGAAGGCGGGCGCGAACATCGCGCTTGCCGCCAGGCGCAGTCCTGACGAGACGAAGGCACTGGTCGAGGCCGAAGGCGGGCGCGCGCATGTCGTCATGGCAGACCTGTCTTCCACGCAGCCATGCGAGCGGATCGTGGACGAAACGGTCGATGCGCTGGGGCGAATAGATATTCTCGTTAACAACGCCGGCATCATCCGGCGCGCCGACGCGCTCGACTTTTCGGAAGAAGACTGGGATGCGGTGATGGACGTGAACCTGAAGGTTCTGTTCTTCCTCAGCCAGGCGGTGGCGCGGCACATGACCGGCTGGGCATCGCAGGATGGCACGCGCGGCAAGATCGTGAACATCGCATCGATGCTGACTTTCCAGGGCGGCATTCGCGTGCCCAGCTATACCGCCAGCAAGAGCGGTGTCGGCGGGCTCACCAAGCTTTTGGCAAACGAATGGGCCCCCAAGGGCATCAACGTGAATGCCATCGCCCCCGGTTATATTGCCACCAACAATACCGCCGCCCTGCAGGCAGACGAATACCGCAACCGCCAGATTCTGGAGCGCATTCCCGAGGGGCGTTGGGGCGACCCAGCCGACATCGGGGGTGCGGCAGTGTTCCTGGCCAGCAAGGCGGCGGACTACGTGCAAGGGCACATCCTCGCCGTGGACGGAGGCTGGCTGGCCCGCTGATGGAACGGGCAGTCGCCTGTTTCGGCGAGGTCCTGCTGCGCTTTGCACCAAGCGACGGAGCGACGCTGCGCGACACGGCCAGGCTGGACGTGCACGTTGGCGGGGCGGAGGCCAATGTCGCCGTCGCGCTGGCTAACCTCGGTTTCGCAACCCGCATGGTCTCGGCCCTGCCGGATAACGCGCTCGGCACCCTGGCGCTCAAGGCGCTTCGACGCGAGGGGGTGGATATCGCCCACGCTGTGCCAGCATGCGGCCGGATGGGAAGCTATTTCCTGACGCCCGCCGCCGGACCGCGCGGGGGCGAGGTTGTCTACGACCGCAGCGGCAGCGTCTTTGCGGGTATGCGGGAATATGACCCGGCGGCTCTCGAAGGGACGGGTCACCTGCATGTTTCGGGCATTTCGCTGGCGGTCAGCGAAGCCTCTTCCGCCGCCACCCGCGCGCTCGCCAGAGAGGCCAGGGAACGCGGGCTTACCGTTTCCTTCGATGGCAACTACCGACCGTCGCTGTGGCAGGCCAGCGGCCGCGAGGGGCGAGACGAAATCGCCGAGATGGTTGGCCTGGCCGATATCTTTTTCGGCAATCACAAAGATGTATCGCTGCTGCTGGGCCGCGAATTTTCGGGTGAGGGGCGCGCGCGGCGGCGCGAAGCGGCTTTAGCGCTGCTGGCCGAGTTCCCGGCGCTGACCGCGATTTGCAGCACCGCGCGCCAGGTTGAAAACGGCACGACCCACCGGATCGTCGCACGGGTCGACACCCGCGAGGCTGCTGCCGAGAGCGAGGAGCGGGTGCTGACGGGGATCGTCGATCGCATCGGCACGGGCGATGCCTTTGCCGCCGGCGTACTGGCGGTGTGGCTGGAGCGGCCCGATGCCCTGCAGCATGCGGTGGAGGGGGGCGCTGCCCTGGCCGCTCTCAAGCATTACGAGCCCGGCGACTTCTGCCGGGCCAGCGCAGCCGAATGGCGACAGGCAATCGAAGGAGCAGGCGATGTTTCGCGTTAGTCTTTTTGCATGTGCCGGTCTCTTGCTGGCCTTTCCGGCCGTGGCGCAGGATGCCCCGGCACAAGGCCAGGTGCCAACCTTCGAGGCAGAGCCGGATCAGCCGGTCTGCCGTGGGGCTTCAGGCTACGCCGCCGATTTCGACGGCGCGCGCACCTTTCTATGGCGACCACGCTGGGTGGAAGCGATGCTGGCGGACGAGGCAATGAAGGCGCGCGTGATCCGGGAGGGCGAAGCAGCGCTCGACAACGGGCCCTATTCCGTGACCGACAAACCCGCGCCCGTTCCCGGTGCATCGCCCAACGCCTATGCTTCAATCGGTCCCTATTGGTGGCCGGACCCATCGCAGCGTGACGGGCTCCCCTACGCGCGCCGCGACGGGGAGGTTAACCCCGAACGTGACGGGCCGGAATTCGACAAGTCCCGCCTGCGCGACCTTTCCAACGACATGCGGGCGCTCGCTCTCGCCTATCGCGCGACGGGCGATGAACGCTTTGCCGAACACGCGATGGCGCTGGCGCGGGTCTGGTTCGTGGACGATGCCACCCGCATGGAGCCGCACTTCAATTTCGCGCAGGGCATCCCGGGCAAAGTGAACGGGCGCGGCGAGGGTATCATCGAGGCTTCGCACCTCTCGACGATCGTGGAGGCGCTCGGCCTGCTGCGGCCGTCCCCGGCCTACAACCAGGCGGATGAGAACGCGCTGCGCCAGTGGTATGGCGATTTCGCCGTGTGGATGGCCACCAGCGAAATCGGCGAGGAGGAGATGGCCAAGACGAACAACCACGGGGTGTTCTACGATTTCTATCTCGCGCATTTCGCGCTGTTTGCCGGCGCTCCCGATATCGTCGGCAACGTCGGCGGCAACTTCCCGCGTTACCGGCTGGGCGTACAGATGGACCGTCAGGGCCGCTTTATCGACGAACTGCGTCGCACCCGCAGCTGGCACTATTCCCATTACGTCGTGAACGGCGCCGCGCGGCTGGCAACGATTGCCGAGTGCGCGGGGCTGGACCTGTGGGATGCCCGGCTGGAGGATGGGCGCGGTCTAGCGACGGCACAGGCCTTTCTCGCCCGCTACGGCGGAGACCCGTCAGCATGGCCATTCCCCGACCGCGACCTTGCTGCCGGGCGGATCGAGAGGATGGAAGCCATCCGCGACGAACTGGCCGTCCTTTTGCGGGCGCAGGCAGCCCCGGCGGACCTCGCCCAGTTGCCGTGATCTGCAGGCCCGTGGCGGCGCTTGGCCACCGTAATCGGACACCGACAAAAGCCGTTGACCGGATTGGCGGAACGCGCCAGAGAACCTCGCCGAGCGCTTTTCGCACAAACGGCGGATGATTGGGCGCATCCAGACAGGGTGCAAGCTCTTGAAATGCGGGTGTAGCTCAATGGTAGAGCAGCAGCTTCCCAAGCTGACGACGAGGGTTCGATTCCCTTCACCCGCTCCAGCCGCCCTTCTCCAGTAGAGCAAGCCGCGTCGCCGCTTCCGGGGTGGCCAGCAGTGTATCGAGCGCGGCGTCCAGCCGCCTTCGCCAGTTCGGATGCTCGGTAACCGTGCCGGGAATGTTCGGCTGCTCCACCAGCCCCAGCAGGTCTTCGACAGGGACGATTGCGAGTGCGCTTGGCGTGCGGGCGATATGGGCTATCGCGGCGTCAACGGCGGCGCGCGGTTCGTGCGGGGCAGGGCGCGGCGTCTGGCCTGCCACGGTTGACCAGAGAAGGCCGCGATCCCAGTCGCGGATTTCCTCCGCCTTCGCGCGGTCGATGCCGGCGGGCAGGCGTCCCAGGCGGTCTGCCCAGTCGATGTCGTTGCCGGTCCACCATCCGGCCAGTGTCGGCGTGTCGTGCGTTCCGGTCATCGCGGCGGCAAGCCGGTCGTAGTCCTGCGCGCCGATGAACCCGTCGTCGCTTGCCCGCTCGAACCAGAGGACACGCATGCCCAGCAACCTGCGCTGCGCAATCGCGGCAGAGAACCCATGTGGTGCCGTGCCCAGATCCTCCGCAATCACGAAGGCATCGGCAAGGTGAGCTTCCAGCGTGAGAATGCGGATCAGGTCGTCGAAAGGATAGGCGAGATAGGCGCCGTCACCGGGCCCGCCGCCTTCGGGAATGACCCACAGCCGGGCGAGCCCGAAGGCGTGATCGATCCGCAACCCTCCGCCATACGCCAGCGCGGAACGGATCATCGCGATCCACGGGGCATAGCCTGTACGCCGCAGGCCGTCGGGGGAGAAACTGGTAATTGCCCAGTTCTGGCCGTGCGGCCCCAGCGGATCGGGCGGTGCGCCGATGGTGAGGCCCCGCAGCATAACATCGCCCAGCGCCCAGCAATCGCTTCCCCCCGGATCGACGCCCACAGCTAGGTCGCCGATAAGGCCGGTGGCCATCCCCGCTGCCTTCGCGCGCGCCTGCACGGTGGCCAGGCCTTCGCGGGCGAGGGCCTGCACGAACAGGTGGAAATCCACCTCGTCCGCGTGTTCCGCGGCAAACCGGGCAACCGCCTTGCTGTCGGGCTTCCGATAGCGAGCAGGCCATTCGCGCCAGCCATTGGCCCCTTGCGAACGAAAGCGGCAGTCGAGCGCATCGAACATCGCGTGCAGGACGAGTTCGCGGTCAGGCTCCCCAATCAGGTGCGCGCGCGTATCGTGTGGCAGGCTGCCGAAAAGTGCGCGCAATTGTGCCAGTCTTTCGGGCAGGGCGCTCTCCCAGTCGATCAGCGGGCCGCCTTTCGTATCGGGCAGAGGGGTCAGGCCCAGCAGCGCGGGGTCTGCCATTGCGCCGTTCAGGAACCTGCGGCTGGAAGGGGAATAGGGGCTGAACCCCTTGCCATTGCCCGGAAACAGCGCGTGAACCGGATTGATCGCGGCCGCGTCTGCTCCTGCTGCTGCCAAGGTCTCCACCGCATCGGCAAGTTCTCCGAACGTACCGAAAGGACTGGCCCTCCCGGCCCTCAGCGACGGGATCTGCAGCGATACGCCCCAGCGGCGATGATCTCTTGACGGCGGCTGCGGACAATGCGGCGGTGCCACCGCAAGCCGCGTTTCGGTGCCGTCGATGCGGCAACCGTAATAGCCCGGCACTATCGGGGCGACGGGCATGCCGTCACGCCGATGCAGTTCCACGGTTTCGCCCTGGGGCAGCGTGATCTCGGCGTGGTCACAGGGCCGGGTGAGCGCGATTGGCTGCCCCGCATCTGCCACCAGCAGCGTGGGAAGGGCCTCGCGCTCGGCCAGCAGGGCTTCCAGGCTGGTGTCGACCTGTCGCCTGCTTTCCGCCTTGTGTCCAAGAGCCGCGAGAACACGGATCAGCGTTTCGTCGGGCACCACGTGATCGTGGCCGTCGACGTCGCGCCAGTGGCGTTGCAGGCCGGCAGCCTCGGCAAGCGCGTGGAGCGGTTCGATTGCGTCACCCATTGCCAAATCCCGCGCCGTGAAAGCGGGACCATCGCCGCGAAGGGCCGTATTTGCAACCGCCATGCTGCGCTGCGTCAGGCAATCGCGTGAGGCCCGGGTTTGCCGATTGCGCAGTGCAGCACAACCCGTCTACAAGCGCGGCGGAGAGGCGTATTTGCGGCTGCGGCACCTGCTATCCGGCGAAAGACGGAAGCTTGCCTGCCAGTTGGCCACCCATTGGAGCTTTCGTATCGTGACTCTCAGCCCCCCTCCGTCCAATGCCGAAATCGATGCGCTGATCCTCGATGCGCTGAACCACCGCGTGGGCAAGGACGAGCGCGCGGCCAAGCCGCACGACTGGTACACCGCCACCGTCTATGCCCTGCGCGACAAGGTGATCGACCGGTGGATGGAAAGCACGCGGCGCACTTACGCCGAGGGGGCGAAGCGGGTCTATTACCTCAGCCTGGAATTCCTGATTGGCCGCCTTTTGCGCGATGCGGTCAGCAACCTCGACCTCAATGGCGCGCTGGAACGGGCGCTGCGCTCGCACGGGTTCGAACTTTCGGAACTGGAAGACCTTGAGCCCGACGCCGCCCTTGGCAACGGCGGGCTGGGCCGACTGGCGGCGTGCTTCATGGAAAGCCTCGCCAGTCTCGACATACCCGCCTACGGTTATGGCATCCGCTATGTGAACGGCATGTTCCGCCAGCGCATCGACGATGGCTGGCAGGTTGAGCTGCCGGAAACCTGGCTCAGCCACGGCAACCCCTGGGAATTCGATCGCCGAGAAAGCGCATATCGCATCGGCTTCGGCGGCGAAGTCGTGGCTGATGGCGAAAGTGTGGAGTGGAAGCCTGCCGAGCAGGTGGAGGCCTCCGCCGTCGATACCCCGGTGGTCGGCTGGCGCGGCAAGCGGGTGAACACGCTGCGGCTGTGGACCGCGCACGCGCTCGATCCCATCAAGCTCGATGCCTTCAACGCGGGCGATCACGTCGGCGCGCTGGAAGGAGAGGCCCGCGCCGCCAGTCTCGTGCGCGTGCTTTACCCGGCGGATTCGCACCGGGCCGGGCAGGAACTGCGCCTGCGGCAGGAGTATTTCTTCTCCGCCGCCAGCATCCAGGACATCCTGCGCCGCCACATGCAGCACCACGGCGATATTCGCACCCTGCCGGACAAGGCGGCGATCCAGTTGAACGATACGCACCCTGCCGTGGCGGTGGCCGAACTCGTCCGCCTGCTGGTAGATCATCACGGTCTGGAATTTGACGAGGCGCTGGATGTCACGCGCCGCACCGTCGCCTACACCAACCACACCCTGCTGCCCGAAGCGCTGGAAAGCTGGCCGCTGCCCCTGTTCGAGCGGCTGCTGCCGCGCCACATGCAGATCATCTACGCCATCAACAGCCGCGTGCTGCGGGAAGCGCGCAAGAAAGGCATGGACGATGCCGCCGTTGCCGCGATCAGCCTGATCGATGAAGGCGGCGAACGGCGCGTGCGCATGGCCAACCTCGCCTTTGCCGGTGCGCACAGCGTGAACGGCGTGGCGGCGCTGCATACCGAACTGATGAAGCAGACCGTGTTTCACGACCTGCACCAGCTGTATCCCAAGAAGATCAACAACAAGACCAACGGCGTCACCCCGCGTCGCTGGCTGATGCAGTGCAATCCCGGCCTGACGAACGTCATCCGCGATGCGATTGGCGATGCCTTCCTCGACGATACCGAGGAACTGGGCCAGCTGAACGCGCTGGCTGGCGATGCGCAGCTGGGGGAGCGGATTGCCGAGGTAAAGCGCAGCAACAAGGTGGCACTGGCGGGCCATATCAAGGATCTGACCGGCATCCGCGTCAGTCCCGATGCGCTGTTCGACGTGCAGATCAAGCGGATCCACGAATACAAGCGCCAGCTGCTGAACCTGATCGAGACGGTGGCCCTCTACGACCAGATCCGCAGCCATCCCGAACGCGACTGGGTGCCGCGCGTGAAGATTTTCGGCGGCAAGGCCGCGCCCAGCTATCACAATGCAAAGCTGATCATAAAGCTGGCGAACGATATCGCCCGGCGGGTAAATTCCGACCCTTCGGTGGCGGGGCTGCTGAAAGTGGTGTTCGTGCCCAACTACAACGTGACGCTGGCAGAGCGGATCATTCCCGCGGCCGACCTGTCGGAACAGATCAGCACGGCGGGCATGGAAGCATCCGGCACTGGCAACATGAAGTTTGCCCTGAACGGTGCGCTCACCATCGGCACGCTCGACGGTGCGAATATCGAGATCAAGGACCATGTCGGCGATGAGAACATCGTCATCTTCGGCATGACCGCCGACGAAGTCGCCGAGAAGCGCGCCAACGGCTACAACCCGCGCGCAGTGATCGAGGGTTCTCCCGAACTGCGCCAGGCGGTGGAGGCCATCGCCGGCGGGGTGTTCTCACCCGACGACAAGGATCGCTACAAGGGCCTGATGGGCGGTCTGTACGACAGCGACTGGTTCATGGTTGCCGCCGACTTCGAAGCCTATGCCTCCGCCCAGCGCGAGGTGGACGCCCGCTGGCTGGATACGGCTGGCTGGCGCAAGTCTGCGATCCACAACATCGCCAACGTCGGCTGGTTCTCTTCCGACCGGACGATTGGTGAATATGCCCGCGATATCTGGGGCGTGATGTAGGAACAGGCCATCAACGCATACGTTTTCCTGTTTCGCTCTGCCCGTACGTCGGGCACAGTGATGAATGCGGGGTCTCTACGGTCTCGGCAACAGGGGGACAGGTGAAGCCACCGCAAGAAGCGATCGAAGCCCTGTTTGCAGGCCGCCAGGCCGATCCCTTCTCTCTGCTTGGCCCGCACGAGGGGCCGGAAGGCACTTTCGCCCGCGCCCTGCTGCCCGGTGCCGAGGCGGCAGAAGGCTACTCGCTTCAGGGCGCGAAACTGGGCAAGCTGAAGCGCGTTGACGATCGCGGGTTGTTCGAAGGCAAGCTGCGCGGCAAGCCGAAACCTGTAAAGTATCGCTGCACGGCGGGCGAACACGAATGGTGGGTGACCGACCCCTACAGCTTCGGCCCGGTGCTGGGCCCGCTGGACGACCTGCTTATTGCGCAAGGCACGCATTTCCGCCTGTTCGACAAGCTGGGCGCGCACCTGATCGAGCATGAGGGCGTCCACGGCGTCCATTTCGCCGTGTGGGCTCCCAATGCGCGCAACGTCAGCGTAGTGGGCGATTTCAACGACTGGAACGGCGCCCGCCACCCGATGCGGGGCCGCGTGGATATCGGCGTGTGGGAAGTGTTCATTCCCGACATAGCCGACTGGCGCGCCTACAAGTATCGCATCGTCGGCCCCGACGGCGTCGAGCAGCCGCTGAAGGCCGATCCCTTCGCTTTCGCCAGCGAACTGCGGCCCAAGACCGCGTCCCTTACTGCACGCCCGGCCAAGCCCGACTGGGGTGACGAGGCGCACCGCGAACACTGGCGCGAGGTCGATCCTCGGCGCGAGGCGATCTCGATCTACGAGGTCCACCCCGGATCATGGCAGCGCGACGGTAACGACTGGTTCCTGACCTGGGATGAAATGGCCAGCCGCCTGATCCCCTATGTCGCCGACATGGGCTTCACCCATATCGAGTTCCTGCCGGTGTCGGAGCATCCCTACGACCCCAGCTGGGGTTACCAGACCACGGGCCTCTATGCCCCATCTGCGCGCTTCGGTTCACCGGATGGTTTCGCACGCTTCGTGGACGGCGCGCACCAAGCCGGGCTGGGCGTTTTGCTGGACTGGGTGCCTGCGCATTTCCCGACCGACGAGCACGGCCTCGCCAAATTCGACGGAACCGCCCTTTACGAACATGGCGATCCCAAGCTGGGTTTCCACCCGGACTGGAACACCGCGATCTACAATTTCGGGCGGCGCGAGGTGCGCAGCTTCCTGGTCAACAACGCACTGTTCTGGGCGGAGCAGTACCACGTCGACGGCCTGCGCGTGGATGCCGTCGCCTCCATGCTCTACCGCGACTACAGCCGCGAGGAAGGCGAATGGATTCCCAACGAGGATGGCGGCAACGAGAACTGGGAAGCGGTGGAATTCCTGCGCGCGATGAACCGCGCCGTGCACCGCGAACACCCCGGTATCCTGACAATCGCCGAGGAATCGACCAGCTGGCCCGGCGTATCCGAGCCCGCTTTCGACGATGGCCCGCGCGAGAACCTGGGCTTCGGGTTCAAGTGGAACATGGGCTTCATGCACGACACGCTGCAATACATGGCGCGCGATCCCGTCCACCGGAAGCACCACCACGACGAGATCACCTTCGGGCTGGTCTATGCCTTCAGCGAGAACTTCGTCCTGCCGCTCAGCCATGATGAGGTAGTCCACGGCAAGGGCAGTCTGCTGAACAAGATGAGCGGCGATGAGTGGCAGAAATTCGCCAACCTGCGCGCCTATTTCGGCCTGATGTGGGGCTACCCCGGCAAGAAGCTGCTGTTCATGGGGCAGGAGTTCGCCCAGCGCCACGAATGGAGCGAGGAACGTGCGCTCGACTGGCACCTGCTCGATGCGCCCGCGCACGAAGGGGTGCGCAGACTCGTGCGCGATCTGAACCACCTCTACAAGGCAAAGCCTGCTCTCCATGCCCGCGATTGCGAGAGCGAGGGGTTCGAATGGCTGGTGGCGGACGACGCCGATGCCAGCGTGTTCGCCTGGCTGCGCAAGTGCCCCGGCCAGCCGCCCGTGGCGGTGTTCTGCAACATGACCCCGATGACGCACGGCTGTTACGGTCTCAACCTACCACACGACGGCGTGTGGGCCGAGGTGTTCAATTCCGACGCGCAGGAATACGGCGGCAGCGGGCAGGGCAACATGGGACAGATCGACGTCAAGGATCGTTGGGGCTGTGTAACCTTGCCTCCGCTCAGCACGATCATGCTGGAATACAAGGGATAACCGATCGGGAGAATGTCGATGAGAGAGACATATTCGCAGCCGCTGGCACGTGACGCCATGGCCTATGTGCTGGCGGGCGGGCGCGGCAGCCGCCTGCTGGAACTGACCGACCGGCGCGCCAAGCCTGCGGTCTATTTCGGCGGCGTCTCGCGTATCATCGACTTCGCGCTCTCCAACGCGATCAATTCCGGCATCCGCCGCATCGGCGTTGCCACGCAGTACAAGGCGCACAGCCTGATCCGTCACATGCAGCGGGCGTGGAACTTCATGCGGCCGGAGCGCAACGAGAGCTTCGACATCCTGCCCGCCAGCCAGCGCGTGTCCGAAAGCCAGTGGTACGAAGGCACGGCGGACGCAGTGTTCCAGAACATCGACATCATCCAGGCCCATGCGCCCAAGTACATGATCATCCTGGCCGGTGATCACGTGTACAAGATGGATTACGAACTGATGCTGCGCCAGCACGTGGAAAGCGGTGCCGACGTGACAGTGGGCTGCCTTGTCGTGCCGCGCATGGAAGCCACCGGCTTTGGCGTGATGCATGTCGACAAGACCGACCGCATCACCGACTTCGTGGAAAAGCCGTCCGACCCGCCCGGCATTCCGGGGCAGGAGGACATGGCGCTTGCCAGCATGGGTATCTACGTTTTCGAGACGGACTTCCTGTTCGACCAGTTGCGCCGCGATGCCGACGACCCGGACAGCAAGCGCGATTTCGGCGGCGATATCATCCCGTGGATCGTGAAGAACGGCAAGGCGCAGGCCCACCGCTTTACCCATAGCTGCATCCGCGCCGCGGACGAGATCGAGGAATACTGGCGCGATGTCGGCACGCTGGACGCCTATTTCGAAGCCAATCTCGACCTGACCGATACGGTGCCCAAGCTCAATCTCTACGACCGGGAATGGCCGATCTGGACCGACCAGATCGTGGCCGCGCCTGCCAAGTTCGTGCACGACGAGGACGGGCGTCGCGGGTGCGCGATTTCTTCCCTCATCAGCCAGGATTGCATCGTCTCTGGCGCGATGGCGAAGAAGAGTCTGTTGTTCACCGGCGTCAAGATGGGCAGTTATTCCCGCGTGGAGCGCGGCGTGATCCTGCCCTATTCCAATATCGGCCGCGGCGCGCGGTTGAAGAACGTGATCCTCGATTCCGGCGTGCGCATCCCTGAAGGGCTGGTGGTGGGGGAGGACCCGGAACTGGATGCCCGTCGCTTCCGTCGCAGCGAAAAGGGCGTATGCCTGATTACCAAGCCGATGATCGAGAAGCTCGACCTGTAATGGCACTATCCGTCCTGTCCGTGGCTTCGGAGGCGGTGCCGCTGGTGAAAACCGGCGGGCTGGCCGATGTGGCGGGCGCATTGCCTGCTGCCGTTGCCGCGCATGGCGTGGACATGACGACATTCCTCCCGGCCTATCCCGCAGTGGGCAAGGCAATGGGGCGCAAACGCGTGGCTCACGAATGGGATTCGCTGCTGGGCCACAAAGCGCGGCTGCTGTCCGGCAAGATCGGGGCGCACAAGTTGCTGGTGCTCGATTGCCCGACTTTCTTCGCCCGTGATGGCGGCCCGTATTCGGACAGCAAGGGACAGGACTGGGCGGACAACTGGCACCGCTTCGCCGCATTCAGCCGCGCCGCTGCCGATATTGCATCGGGCAGAGTGAAAGGGGCCAAGTTCGACCTCGTCCACGCTCACGACTGGCAAGCCGCGATGGCAATCGCCTACCTGAAGCTCGCCAGCGATGCGCCGGAGCTGCCAGCGGTGATGACGATCCACAACATGGCGTTCCAGGGATACCACGACGCAGGAATATTCCCGCGCCTTGGCCTGCCGCAGTCGGCATGGTCCGTCGACGGCGTGGAAAGTTATGGCGGGGTGGGGTTCCTGAAAGCCGGAATGCAGCTTGCCGATGTTATCACCACCGTCAGCCCTAGTTACGCTGCGGAAATCCGGCAGCCGCAATTCGGGATGGGGCTGGAGGGGCTGGTCGCCCTTCGCGGCGACAGGGTGCGCGGCATCCTGAACGGCATCGACCCGGCGGTGTGGAACCCGAAAATCGATTCGGATATCGCCGCCAGTTACGATCACCGCTCGCTCGCCATGCGCAAGGCCAACAAGCGCGCCATCGAAAAGGAATTCGGGCTGGAGAAGGGGGACGGCCCTATCTTCACCGTGGTCAGCCGCCTTACCTGGCAGAAAGGGATGGACGTGCTGGTGGAAGTGCTGGATCACCTTGTCGGTATCGGCGGGCGGCTGGCGCTGCTCGGCTCCGGCGACAAGGCGATCGAGGCCGCCTTGCAGGAAGCCGCCGCGCGCCATCCGGGCCGTATTGCCATCCGCATCGGATATGACGAGGCGCTTTCCCACCAGTTGCAGGCGGGCGCCGATGCCATTCTCGTGCCCAGCCGGTTCGAGCCGTGCGGCCTTACCCAGCTTTACGGCCTTGCCTATGGCTGCGTGCCCGTGGTGGCGCGCACCGGCGGGCTGGCAGACACGGTGATCGATGCCAATCCCGCCGCGCTGGCACAGGGCGTGGCGACGGGCGTGCAGTTCGATGGGGTGCATTACCACGCACTGCGATCCGCCATAGACCGCGCGATGGTGCTTTACGCGCAGCCGAAACAATGGCGCGACATCCAGCAGAACGGGATGAAGGCCGACTTCTCCTGGGATGCCAGTGGCCGCGCCTATGCAGACCTTTATCGCGAGCTAACAGGGAAAGCCGCATGATCCGAACGCACCCGTCCACCCCATTCGATGACCAGAAACCCGGCACTTCGGGCCTGCGCAAGAAAGTGCGGGTTTTCCAGCAGCCGAACTATGCCGAGAACTTCATCCAGTCGGTGTTCGATGTGGCGGAGCGGGAGGCAGGCTCCACGCTGGTGCTGGGCGGCGACGGGCGCTTTCACAACCGCACGGTGATCCAGCAGGCGATCCGCATGGCGGCTGCCAACGGCTATGGCCGCGTGCTGGTGGGGCAGGGCGGCATTCTCTCCACCCCGGCAGCCAGCCACGTGATCCGCAAGTATGGCGCCAGCGGCGGCCTGATCCTTTCGGCCAGTCACAATCCCGGCGGGCCGGACGAGGATTTCGGCATCAAGTACAACACCGCCAACGGCGGCCCCGCGCCCGAAGGGGTGACCGGCGCGATATACGCCCGGACGCAGGAGATCGACCGCTGGCTGGATGTCGATGCGCCCGATGTCGACCTCGACACGCGCGGCGTAACCCATGTGCGCGAAATGGCCGTGCAGGTGATCGACCCGGTTGCCGACTACGCGGCGCTGATGGAGGAACTGTTCGACTTCGACGCGATGCGGGCAGCGGTGAAGGATGGGCTCGGCATGGCCTTCGATGCCATGCACGCCGTCACCGGGCCCTACGCGCACGAAATCCTCGAGAAACGGCTCGGCTTTGCGAAGGGCACCGTGCGCAATGGTACCCCGCTGGAGGATTTCGGCGGGCATCACCCCGATCCCAACCTCGTCCATGCCAAGGTGCTGTACGACCTGATGATGTCCAACGATGCGCCTGCCATCGGCGCGGCGTCGGATGGGGACGGGGACCGCAATCTCATCATCGGTAAACACCGCTTCATCACGCCTTCGGACTCGCTCGCCATGCTGGCCGCGAACGCCCACCTCGCGTCCGGCTATGCCGATGGTCTGAAAGGCATTGCCCGTTCCATGCCCACCAGCGCGGCGGCTGATCGGGTAGCAGAGGCGCTGGGTATCCCGGCCTTCGAGACGCCCACCGGCTGGAAGTTCTTCGGCAACCTGCTTGATGCCGGGAAGGCCACGATCTGCGGCGAAGAAAGCGCGGGCACCGGCAGCGACCACGTGCGCGAAAAGGACGGGCTGTGGGCCGTGCTGCTGTGGCTCAATATCCTCGCCGCGACCGGCAAGAGCGTGGACCAGATCGCCCGCGAACACTGGGCGCGCTTCGGGCGAAATTACTACGCGCGGCACGATTACGAAGGTGTCGAGAGCGACAGCGCCGATGCGCTGATGGACGCATTGACGGGCAGCCTTCCGGGACTGCCGGGCACCAGCTTCGGCCCGCTCACCGTGGCAGAGGCGGACAGCTTCGCCTACACCGACCCGGTCGATGGTTCTCTCAGCGAGAACCAGGGTGTCCGCGTGCTGTTCGAAGGCGGCAACCGCGTGGTGTTCCGCCTTTCGGGCACGGGCACACAGGGCGCGACGATCCGCGTATATCTCGAACGCTACGAGCCGGTAGGCGGCAACCTCGATGCCGAGACACCAACCATGCTGGCCGAGATCATCGCCGCTGCCGAGCAGATCGCCGGGATCGAACGGCACACCGGGCGGACCGCGCCCGACGTGGTGACGTGAGCGACTACGGCGCGCAGGTCCGCGCGGGCCGCACTTCATTCCGCGTCCGTTCCCCGCTCGCCGAAGCGCTGCACCTCTGCCTGTTTCAAGGCGAGGGCGAACAGCGCGTGGCCATGGAGCGGGACGGTGAAGACTGGGTGGCCGAAGTGCCGCGCGACCTTTCCGGTACGGCTTACGGCTATCGCGCCGAAGGGGAATGGGCATCCGACAGCGGCAAGTGGTTCGATCCTGCAAAGCTGCTGGTCGATCCTTATGCGGTGGAGTTGGACAGGCGCTTTGTCCAGTCGCCGGAACTTGCCGTCTATGCGGTGGACACTGCGGGCATCGTCCCGCGCGCGGTGGTGCCGGGAGTTTTGCCCGAGGTAGAGCCGGGCCCGCCGCATTTCAAGCATGGCGGACTGGTTTACGAACTTGGCGTTGCGGGTTTCACCGCGCTTCATCCCGACGTGCCGCCGCATCAGCGCGGCACCGTGGCGGCGCTGGCCCACCCCGCCGTGATCGCGCACCTGAAGAAGCTGCACGTCAGCACGGTGGAACTGATGCCGATCACCGCGTGGATCGATGAACGACACCTGCCGCCACTCGGCCTTGCCAATCATTGGGGCTACAACCCCGTTGCGCCGATGGCGCTGGATCCCGGCCTGTGCCCCGGCGGCGTTGCCGAATTGCGCGAGACGGTGGCGGCGTTGCACGATGCTGGCATTGGCGTGATCCTCGATCTCGTGCTCAACCATACCGGTGAGAGTGACATCTTCGGCGGCGTGATGTGCCTTCGCGGACTGGACGATGCCGCCTACGCCCATGCGCCCGACGGATCGCTGATCAACGACACCGGCTGCGGCAATACGCTGGACTTCGCCAATCCCCATGTCCGCGTGCTGGCGCTGGAGACCCTGCGCCACTTCGTGCGCCACTGCGGCATTGACGGGTTCCGGTTCGACCTCGCCCCGGTGCTGGCACGCGGGCCCGGCTTTTCCGCCGATGCGCCTATCTTTGCGGAGATCGCCGCCGATCCCCTGCTGGCCACGCGCGTGATGATTGCAGAGCCGTGGGACATTGGCCCTGGCGGATACCAGCTCGGCAATTTTCCCGGCAACTGGCTGGAATGGAACGACCGCTACCGCGACGATGTGCGCCGTTTCTGGCGCGGCGACGGCGCGGCGAACGTGCTGGCCACGCGTATGGCGGGCTCGTCCGACATTTTCGGACCCCAGACCCGCAGCGTCAATTTCCTGTCCGCCCACGACGGCTTCACCCTGGCCGATACCGTGGCCTACGAACACCGCCACAACGAGGCGAACGGCGAAGGCAACCGCGACGGACACGGCGAGAACTACAGCTGGAACAACGGCGTGGAGGGGCCGAGCAACGATCCTGCCGTCCTCGCTCGCCGCGGTGCGGACCTGCGGGCGTTGCTGGGCACCTTGTTCGCCTCTGCCGGCACGATCATGCTGACGGCAGGCGACGAGTTCGGCCGCAGCCAGCAGGGCAACAACAACGCCTATTGCCAGCCCATGCCCGTCGACTGGAAAGCGCGCGATGTGGCGCTGGAGGATTACGTTGCGGCACTCGCGGAAAAGCGGGCCTCGCGCGCGGGCGCCATGGCGACATTTGCCGAAGGCGGCGTTTGGCGAAGCCTTTCAGGTGAACCCCTTGATGCTGCCCGTTGGGAAGATTCGAGTCTGGCCGGTTTCCGCTTCGAGCCGGATGAGGATAGCGACTATCCCGGCTTCACGGTCGACCGGAACAGGCGCATCGCCAGGTTTGGCTAGGCGACTTTCCGGGGTTCCCCCAACAGCGAGGCGGCAATATCGGCGAGGTCGTCCCGCGTCATCTCCACCGCAGTGCGATTGAAGTGTTTTTGCGCATTGGTGACACGCGCCAGCAGCGAGCGGTAGAACACGTCCAGCGACTTCGAAACCGGCTGCTCCATGTCGAGACCCGACAGCAGCGTGATCAGTCCCAACTGGGCGCGCTCCAGTGCCCTGCCGCGCACGTCGTCGCGGCCATTTGCGTCGGCCCACAATGCCCGGTCCAGCGCAGCGCCTGCATCGGCAAAACACATGCGTACGAGGCCGTTGGTGTCGCTTCCGGCGACAAGGGCTTCGAAATCGACGCGCTTGTAGGCGGCGGCGGGATCGGTGCGTTTCAGCATGTCAGTTCCGGTTGTTCGTCCACACGGCGACCTGCGCCTTCAGAAATTCCAGCGTCGATTGCGAGGCGGAGACGCGCGCATCGGCGGCGGCAAAGTTCTTCACCATCCGCTCGCGCAGGACTTCCTGCTGGTCGGCGATCTTCTCGCGCCGTTCCTGCAGTCGCTCCAGCTGGGCTGAATAGCGGGTGATGGAGCCGCCCAGCGTGCCGGGGTCGGAACGGCTGCCCATGTCGCGGGCAAGATTGTCGATGGTGGCGAACAGTCCGAATGGGCCGGTGGTGAACATGGCGCTGGCGGCGGCAAGGTTGCCTTCGAGCGTGGTCTTCAGCCGCGCGTTGTCGAGCGAGAAGCTGCCATCGCGTCCGCGCACAAGGCCAAGGTCGGCCAGCGTCGAGGGTTCGCCCTCTGCCGCGCCGGGCATCACGACTAGGCCAGTCAGCCCTGCCAGTTCGCGCTTGAGGGCCCGCGCTCCGGGGTCGTTGCCCAGCTCTCCGCCAAGGGGCGCTGCCAGTTCACCCAGCGAAATTACAATATCGTTCAGCGCTCCGACGAAATCGCCCATCATCGCGGTGATCTCCTTGCTCTTGTCGGCGAAGGAGATGGTCGTGGGATCGTCCCGGTTCGTATCGGTCAGCGTAAGGACGAGGCCGGAGGGCAAGCCGGTCAACTTGTTGCTGCTGCTGGTCATGGCCACACCGTCGAACAGGAATTCGGCATCGGCGGCGCTGGCTTTCAGCTGGCCTGCATCGGTGGCGGGGTTCCACGCGAGGTAATCGATATTGCCTGCCGCGGGAGTTCCCCCGCTCGCGCTGGCCCCGCTCGCCTCGATGGCGAATGCGCTGGCTGCGCCTTCGGTGCCTTTCACCACCAGCTTTGCGCCTTCGGCGGTATTGGCGACATAGGCGTTGAGGCCGCGACCCGAACCGCGGATTTTCGCCGCGACATCGGCCAGCGTATCGGCGGCGGCAACGTCGATCACCAGCGGATCGCTGCCGCCATCGGTGAAGGTGCCTGCATTGATGGAGCCGAAACGCAGCGTGAGTTGTCCCTCGCCAACAAGGTCGGTTCCGGCGGAGTAGGCGCTGCTTGCCAGCGTCTGGGCGGACGCGAGCCGGGTCACTTCCAGCGAGTAGCTGCCTTTGGCATTGCTTCCCGGCAACACCGAAGCAGTCGCCACGCCCGCGTCGCCGATGCTGGCGCTGGGCGCGAGATCGCCGTTGCGGATGCGGTCGCCCAGCGCGCTCGCCAGCTGGCTGAGCAGGTTCTTGAGGCCCGATGCGCCAGAGATACGCGCTTCCAGCGCTTCGCTGCGGCTGTCGATCTGGGCGATCTGCGGCGTAAACCGGGCGGCCGCTAGGTCCTGCGCCAGCTTGACCATGTCGACCCCGCTGCCGCCGCCGAGCGCGGATACGATGGAGGATGTGCTGCTTTCCATGGCTTTCAGAACGGGCGCGGCCCGGCTCCTTTAAGTGGCTGAAGGACGCCCCTCGGCATCGAAATGCAATTCCAGGGGCACGCCCACCTGCGGGCGCTGCGGATGCTCGCCGCGCTTGAGGCTCATCACGAAGGCAAGGACGCTGGCGATGGCGGAATAGAGTTCCGCGCGGATCATCTGCTGTTCCCGCGTGGTGAAATAGACCGCGCGGGCGAGGGTGGGATATTCCAGTGTCGGCACGCTCATCTCGGCAGCCAGTTCGCGCATCGCCAGCGCCTTTTCCCCGCGCCCCTTGGCGATAACATAGGGCGCGGAGGCCACCGCAGGATCGTAGGCCATGGCGACGGAGAAATGCGTCGGGTTGGTCAGCACGAATTGTGCCTCCTGCATCGCCGGGCGAAGGCCGCCCTTGGCAAGATCGCGCTGGCGCTGGCGGATTGCCTGCTTCTTCTCGGGCGAGCCTTCGGCCTCCTTGTGCTCGTCGCGCAGTTCCTGGTTGGTCATCTTCAGTTGCGAATTGCGGCGCACGTATTGGATCGGCCAGTCGACCAAGGCGACCAGCACCAGTCCGGCGGACAACAGCAGCAGCAGGTTCACCATCGAATCCCACGCTGCCGACAATTGCCCCGTCAGTTCCCCGCGCCCCAGTTGCAGGATTGCGACGAGGTTGGCGCTGCCCCAGAACCACGCGATGGAGCCGAGCAGAGCCAGTTTCGCCAAGCCCTTGCCCAGCTCGATCCAGCCTTGCGGGCCGAACATGCGCTTCAGGCCTGTGAGCGGGTTCAGCTTCTCCGGCTTGGGCTTCAGGTTGCCGTTCACCCATGCGCCGCCTCCAAGCACTAGCTGCGCGGCCATGACGGCGACGATGACCAGCACGCCGAGCGTCAGGATCGGCGGAACGAGCGCGACCACCAGGTCGGTCATCATTCGGCCCGGCTGGAAATGGGTGATGGCAGAGCGGTCGAACTGCCAGCCTGCCTCCGCCGAAGCCTCTACCGTGCCGAGCAGCCACGGCCCCGCCAGCTTCAGCCAGAGAGCGCCCACGAGGACGCAGACCGCTGTCGCCACTTCCTTGGAGCGCAGGACATTGCCCTTCTTGATGGCATCGAGCTTGCGCTTCTCGGTCGGCTCGAATGACTTCTCGCCCGATGGCTGTTCGCTCATGGCCTAACCACCATTCCGGCCTGTTCGATGGCCATTTCCGCCAGCACAACAAATTGCTCGCCCAGCAGCGCGGTGCTGGCGATAAGCGCGGCGAGCCCGGCCAGAACGCTCGCGGGCAGGCCAAGCGCGAAGAGATTGAGAGAAGGGGCCGAACGTCCGATCACACCTGTAACAAGTTGCACCAGCAGCAGCACAAGCGTGACGGGCAGGGCAATCGCCACGGCGGTGGCCAATGCCTGTGTGAAAAAGCTGGCGACCAGCCAGCCGCGCTCCGCAAACTCCCAGTCGCTACCGGGCGGGAACAGCAGGTAGCTTTCCACCACCAGCCGCAGCCACAGCAGGTGCCCGCCGATGGCGAGGAACAGCAGCGTCAGCACCACGGTGAACATCTGTCCGACCACGCCCGACTGCGCGCCGCTGGAGGGGTCGACTGCGGTTGCCATCGCCATGCCCATGCCGCCGGCAATCTGCTCGCCCGCGATCATCGGCGCAGCAAAGGCGATCTGCAGAACCATGCCGAGCGAGAAGCCGATCACTGCTTCGGTCGCGAGCGACACGAGTGTGGGCAGGGCGAGCATGTCCGCCGGCACGGAAACCGGCACCCAGTTGAGGATGAACACGCCCATCGCGCCTGCCAGCACGGTGCGCACCTGCGGCGGCACCATGCGCGCGCCGAAGATGGGCGCCGCCAGCACGGCGGCACCCATGCGCACCATCACGAAGATGAGCGCCCACAGGTCCGCTTCGATCGCGCCGAGGCCAAAGGTTGGCAGGTTCACCGGTCCGGCCCTACTGCGCGGAGATATTCGCGATGCGGGCGAAAATTTCTTCGGTGAAATCCCCGATCAGGCCGAACATGCTTGCCCCCATCAGCACCAGCACCACGGCCACGATGGCAAGTTTCGGCACGAAGGTGAGGGTCTGCTCGTTCACCGACGTCGCGGCCTGGATCACGCCGACCAGCAGGCCGACGGCGAGGGCGGCGACCAGGATGGGAGCGGCCACCAAGGCGGCGGTCCACAACATGCGATCCATCAACGAGAACAGGGCTGCGCTTTCGTCCATCGCTTGCCTCCCCTTATCCGAAACTCATGGCGAGGCTGCCCATCAGCAGCGCCCAGCCATCGACCAGCACGAACAACAGCAGCTTGAAGGGCAGCGAAATGATCGTGGGGGACAGCATCATCATGCCAAGGCTCATCAGGACGCTGGCGACGACGAGGTCGATCACCAGGAACGGCATGAACAGCATGAAGCCGATCTGGAACGCGGTCTTCAGTTCGCTGGTGACGAAGGCGGGCAGCAAAATCGAATAGGGAATGTCATCTGCATCGGCGAATTGCTGCTGGCCGGCGATGTCGGCGAACATGGCAAGGTCCGTTTCGCGGGTCTGGCGGATCATGAAGGCGCGGAAGGCATCGCCCGCCGCCTCGATGGCCGCGTCCGCCTCGATCTGCTCGGCAGCATAGGGTTCGATGGCGGCGGTGTTCACCTGTTCCAGCGTGGGCCCCATCACGAAGAGGGAGAGGAACAGCGACAGCCCGATCAGCACCTGATTGGGCGGCGACTGCTGCAGGCCCAGCGCCTGTCGCAGGATGGCGAGCACGATGATGATGCGGGTGAAGCTCGTCATCATCAGCACCAGCGCGGGCAGCACGGTGAGCAGGCCCATGATGAGCAGGACCTGCAACGACAGCGAAAGCGGTGTGTCCTCGCCGCCAGCAGCACCGTCCATCGCGCGTTCCAGCGCGCTGCCGATGCCGGGCACCTCTGGCGCGGCGTGGGCGAGATCCGGCAGGGCAAGCACCAGCAGCGCAAGCAGTCCTGCCGCAAGGATGTGGCGGTTCATGGATTGGGCTCCACTACCGTGCGAGAGGCTTCTACCTCCGCCAGTCGGACAAGGCCGTGCTTGCTGGCACCCACCAGAATCTCGCGACCGTGGAATTCGATTACGGCGAGCCGCATTCCGGGGCCGAGCATCGTGGTTTCCTTCAGACGGGCGGACTTCTCGCCCGCCCGCGCGACGGCAACCCCTTGCGTCTTTTTCGCCAGCCACAGGCTACCCCAGATCAACCCTGCGAGCAGGGGCAGGAGGAGCAGCAGTTTTGCCACGTACCACAGCATCAGGCGACCTCGGTCCCGTCGCGTGTCTCGATACGGCGATCCTCGCCCGAACGGCGTTCCCCGATCATTTCCACGATGCGCAGCGCAAAACGTCCGCCTTCGCTGACGACCTCGCCTTTCGCGATGGGCTTGCCGTTCACGTAGATGTCAAGCAGTTCGTCCACCTGCCGGTCCAGCGGCACGACGGAGCCCTCGACCAGTTCCAGCACATCCTTCAGCGCCATACTGGAGCGGCCCAGTTCCACCGTCAGCGCGACGGTGACGTCACGGATCAGGTCAAGTCCGCGAAAATTGTCGGTCATTGTTCGTGTCCTTTCGAAAGGGAATTCCAGGCGATCGAGGTAAGCCGCAGGGCCAGTGCGCCGTCGCAGGTCCCCACTTCACCGCGCGCGATCTCGGTCTCGGCCAGTTTCAGCGCGACGCTGCGCCCGATGGCGAGCGGGATGGTGTCACCGGGGCGAAGGTCGGAAATGCGCGAGACGGGCATGTCCATCCGCGCCAGAACGGCGGTGAGCGGCAGCGGGATGGCCGCAAAAGGCTTGGCATCGGGGCGGCGCCGGTCGCCAGCGCCTGGCGCCGCAAAGCAATGCGGCTGTTCATCCAGCAGCTTTGCGGCATGGGCCTCCCTCACGGCGAGCAGAACGCTCCAGGGCTGCGCATCGGCCACGGCGATCTCGGCGCGCAGGGTCAGGAAACTGTCGCTGTCGCGGGGGGAAACCAGCTTGCCCAGCACGTCGTTGCGGCTGGCGAGAGCCATGGGGGCCGCGAGGTCGAACGAAGCCGAGAGCGCCTTGCCCAGCACATCGCCGATGCGCTGCAGGGTCAGGTCGACCGATGCGGGCAGACGGACTGGCCGCGCGGCAGACCATTCGCCAGCGCCGCCGAAAACCTGGTCCGTCAGCACCAGCGCGCCGTGGTAGTCGATGGAGGCGAGAACCTGCACGCCGTCATCGCCTGCCAGCTGGAAATTTGCGGCAACGGCATCGACGACCTTGAGCAGCCTGGCGACATTCGCCCTGTCCACCTTGCCGCAGGTCACCCTGGCCCGCATCCCGCCCAGCAGGTCAGCCAGTTCGTCTGCCAATGCGCTTTCCAGCCGCGTTGCCCTGGCTGCCAGAGCCTTGGCCAGTTCGCCAGCTTCCGGCGGGCGAGTGGCCAGCAGTTCGCTGTGGCGAGCCAGCGGACGCGCGGCCACGATGGTGCCGGACTGCCTCACTGGACCAGGAACGTGCGGAAGTGGACTGCATCCACGCCGCCGAACCCCTCTTCCTCTTCCAGCACGCGGTTGATCGCGGCGGTGAGGCGCTGCTTGAGATCTTCCTTGCCTTCGACGGTGAAGACATCGTCCTCCATCGTGTTGGCGAGTTCCACGAGGATGGCGGAGCGGATGGCCAGTTCGTGCATCTGCAGCCACTGGATCACGCGCCCGTCATGCCGGGTGGATGCGGCCAGGCTCAGTTGCACGAGACCCGGTGAATCCTTGAGGTTGGAGGTAAAGCCCTCCTCGAAACTGTAGTAGGCCGTGCGGTATTCGCTCCCGCCCTCCCCGTGCACCATCGCAACGGCTTCGTCTTCGACGGGTGCAAAGGGGTCTTCCGCGCCCTTGCTGACCAGCTGCGGCACGTCGGGGCCGTGGTCGCCTCCGCCAGACGGGCCCACAAGGCCGGCGGCAAATGCTCCGTAGGCTCCGCCCGCGCCGAGACCCAGGAGGATCATCGCGCCGAGAACCATTTTCATCATGCCCGACTTCGGCTTGCTTTCGGCCCGGTCGTCGGCGGGTTTGGACTTGCTCATGAATAGTGTCTCCGATGGATGGATCAGGCGAACAGCGCGGAATCGCGCCCGATGTCTCGGCGATGCGGCGCATCACGTTCGGCGGCTTCGGCCTGTTCGCCGCGGTTGGCCTGCACGCTCGCGGCGCGCTGGGTCTCGGGGTGGCGGCCCTGTTGCTGGTGAGCGCTCTCCCCATCGGATTGCGCCATGGCCGACTGCGCGGAAGTGCTGGACTGCACGCCCGTCTGCGCCTGCTCATGGTTTGCCACCTCGATCCGCGCGGCTTCTGCCGGAGGCGCCACCGGGCGCTCCGCCAGGGCCGCCTGCACGGCAGGAGCAAAACCCGCATGGGCGCTGGCGAGCGCGACTTTCAGCGCGCTGCCGGTAGCGTCGAACTGCATTGAGACCGTTCCGAACTCGCGATGCATCACCTGCATCTCGGCCCGCGCCGGGCGAGCGAGTTCGCGGGCCTCGGAAAGCTTCTCGACGACCTGCCCGAAATCGTGGCGCTGCAGCGCCGGGGCAGGCTCGGGCTGCGATGGCGGAGCGATGGGGCGAACGATCTCACCGGATGGGACAACGGCAGCCTGGGCGAGCGGCGCGGACACCGGCGACGACGGAGCGGCGGGCGCGATGGACTGGGGCCTGTTCTCCGGTAGGGCTTCGGCAGGAGTCTCCGAAGCAGGCACCGGTGCATTGGCCGTGACAGGGCGCAGCAACTGCGCGACCGGCATGAAGCGGGCGACCTTTTCGGCGGAGATCCGATTCTGCTGCGGTTCGTCCGACGCGACTGCGGGCTGCGTAACGGGGGACTCGGACATCCTGATCTGCGAGGCAGTGGCCGTCGAGACTGGCCGCAAGGCGAGTGCAACGGTCTCGCGTGCTGCGAAGGTCAGTTCGGCAGGCGCGGTCGACTTGCCGGGTGCGGCTTGCACTTCGGAGCGCGGCAGCGGCGGCGCGACCGTTTCAGATTCAGGGAGGGCGGCGCGCGCTTCGCCCGATCTCGCCTCTGACAGGACGGAGTTCGGTGCGATAGGTTTGCCGGGAGCAGTCGCAGCCGCTGGGGCGGGCGATAGATCCTGAGGCGAGACCGAGGGCGCTCCATCTAACGGCTGCGCGACCGGCAGATCGGCAAACGGCAAGGCGGCAACGGCAACCGGCAATTCCTTGCCGGTCTCTTCCGGCAAGCCATTGCCGTCAACGATGTTAGCCACCTCTTCGCCTTCAACGGCGGGGGCGGCTTGCGGTGCGGCAAGGGTGAAGGCGAACAGGTCCGCAAAGGAGCCGAAAAGCCCGCTTTCCTGCGGATTGTTGCCTTGGGCCGCCGGGCCGGACAGCACGGCTGCAACGCCTGCGCTGGATGAAGGAACGAGATCGAAGAGGTTCACTTGGATTGGCCCTGCGCCTGTTGGTTAACGGTCAGGAGGGCCTTTTCAATTTGCGTGCCAATTGCGCCGGTTCGCGTGAAAGGCGGCGCATTTCGTCCTCGCGCTGGCGGGCAGAGAGAGCGTCTGCGGTAATCTTCTGCCGCCGTTCGGCCACGTGCAGGTGCGCCATCGCGGCCCGGCTGGCATCGCCCGCCTTGCGCGCTTCGCTGGCGGTGTCGCCCCTGATCGCCTGCACTCCGGCGGTGAATTGCAGCGTCCGGGCAAGTTCGTCTGCGGTGCCTGCATCCCGGCGCGCGGAATAGGTGGCGGCGATCTCTGCGCTGCGGCCTTCCAGCGCCAGCAGCTTGCCGTGCATCCCTTGGGCCTCTGCCAGCCGGGCGGCGGCGCGGCGCTTCTCCACCTCGCGCAATCGCACGACGCGTTGCAGCAGCGCGATCCGGCGATCAGCCTGCGGCATCGCCCATCAGCGCAGCCAGCGCAGCGGTGGAGGCACCCAGCGAGACAGGCTTGCCCGCCTCCTGCGAAAGGAAAGTGCGGATCTGCTCCTGCATTGCCAAGGCGCGATCAAGCTGCGGGTCCGTGCCCTGCTGGTATGCGCCCATCATCAGGAAATCGCGGTTGGCCTCGTGCGCCGCGATCAGGCCGCGCAGTTCCCCGGCGTGGAGGCGATGCGCGGGCTCTGCGACATCGGCCATCACGCGGCTGAGCGAGGAGGGAATGTCGATGGCCGGGTAGTGCCCGCGCTGGGCGATATCGCGGCTGAGGACGATATGGCCGTCCAGAATTGCGCGCGCGGTATCGACCACGGGATCGGAGGTATCGTCCCCGTCGGCCAGGACAGAATACAGGCCCGTAACCGAGCCTCCGCTGCTGGCTGAATTGCCCGCCCGTTCGATCAGCTTGGTGATAGTGGCGAGCGCCGAGGGCGGATAGCCGCGCGCCGCGCCCGCTTCTCCCAGTGACAGCGCGATCTCCCGGGCAGCGTGCGCGACGCGGGTGAGGCTATCCATCACCAGCAGCACGCGCTTGCCCTGGCTGCGAAAATACTCGGCCAGCGATGTCGCCAGTTGCGCGCCGCGCAGCCGCAGGTTCGCGGCATGGTCTGACGGAACGGCGACAATCACCGTTCGCCGCTTCCGCTCGCCGCGCATGTGTCGGTAGACGAAATCCGATACCTCGCGCGCCCGCTCGCCGATCAGGGCGACCACGGCCACGTCGCAATCCGCCCCGCTCACCATGGTATCGAGCAGCACCGACTTGCCCACACCAGACCCTGCAATCACGCCCAGCCGCTGGCCCACGCCCATGGTGGCAAGAGCATTGATGGCGCGGATGCCGCAATCGAAGGGCTCGATCACGCTCGCGCGTTCCAGTGCGCCCTCGCGCCTGCCGCCCAGCAGCCAGTCATGGCGCGCCTTTACCGGCGGGCCCCCGTCGATCGGCAGGCCTTGCCCGTCCACCGCCCGGCCCAGGTATTCCTCGCCCACTTTCGCTACGCCGGGATGTCCTTCGGCGCGCACCAGCGCGCCGGGCTGCAGGCGCACGGTGTCGCCCAGCAGCATCATCAGGCTGCGCCCGCCGCGAAAACCCACGACCTCGGCAGCGGGGACAGGTTCGCCGGAAGGTGCTTCGGCCCGGCAGAGCGTTCCGATGGGGGCGTTCAGGCCCGAAACCTCGATCAGGCCGCCATCGCAGGTGACGATCCGGCCCATCCGCACCGGCTCTAGCGAAGGCGCGCTACGGGCGATCCGGTCCAGTTCGCGTGTCACTGCGTTCAGCACAGGCCAAGCGCTTCCCGCACGGCGGTGCGCCATTCCTCCGGCCCGTCGCGCACCGCGCCATCCTGGCTGTCGAAATGCAGCGTGCCGCGCGGCTGGCCGGGCGCGGGGATGACGGTCCATTGGGTAGCGAAGTCGGCATCCAGCAAGGGAATGTCTTCGGGATGGAGATGCAGCTTCGCGTCCCCGGCGCTATCGCCCAGCAGGGCGGCAGCGGCCGCACAGCGGCGGTGCAGCGCTTCTGTGTCCAACGCCATCGGAGCCAGCGCGGTTTCGCACAGCGCGGCCACGGTTTCCGCCAGTTGCTGCGCCAGTTGTTCGTGCAACTGCGTGTCGAGCTTCTGGAACGCCAGTTTCAATGCCGCCCGCGCCGCGCCTTCGTTGGCCATCTCGGCCAGCGCCACCTGGCGGCCGCGCGCCTCGGCATCGGCCAGCATGTCTGCAATCACAGCGTCCGGCTCGCTGGTGTCGGGCTCCGGTTCCTGCTCCAAGTCACAGCCCACGCGAAAGCGGCTGTCGTGCTGGAATCCGCCCTGCTGCGAAAGTGCGGCGAACCAAGGCGTCGCCGCTGCGGCATCACCGGCGGCGGCGAACCCCGCCAGCGGCTCAAACGAATTCGCCATCGTCGCCTCCAAGGCTGATCTCGCCGTCGTCGGCCAGCCTGCGCGCGATCTTTACGATGGCATTCTGCGCCGCGATCACGTCGCTCTTCTTAAGGCGCCCGCGTTCCTCAATCTCGTCCTTCACTCCGTCCGCGGCGCGGCTGGACATGGCGGCAAAGAACGGTTCGCGATCTGCCTCGGCAAGACCCTTGAGCGCATCGACCAGCGCCTCGTTCTCCACTTCGCGCAGCAGCTTGCCCATTTCCATGGGTTCGAGCTGGAACAGCATTTCGAATGTGAACATCTCCGCCTCAATCGCGCGGGCGAGTTCGGCATCCTTCTGCGTGATAACCGGCATCACCGTGCCGCCGACCGAACGTGCAGCCATGTTGATAAGCTCTGCCGCCTCGCGCGCGCCGCCCATGGCAAGCGCCGCCTTGCCGAAGCGGTGAGTGATGCGCTGCGCCAGCACTTCCTCCAGCATGTCCATCGCGTGGCCGGATACCTGCCGCATGCGGGCGATCCGCTCGACCAGGTCCGGCTGGAGTGTGGGCGGCAGCAGCGACAGCAACTCGGCGGCGGGTTCCGCATCCAGCAGCAGCAACAGCACGGCGATGGCCTGCGGATGCTCACCTTCCACCAGCGGCAGAAGGACCGAGGGCGCGAGCCAGCGCGCCAGTTCCAGCGACGGCGCCGGGCCGCCGGGCACAATGCGCTGCATGATGGAATCGGCTTTAACCTCGCCCAGCGCCTGGGTCATGCGCTGGCGCACCTGCGCGGGGCGATCATGGGCAAAGGGCGTGGCGTCGTCGGCCAGCGTGACGAAGCCCTCGATCGCGACGGCTATGCGTGCAGGATCGACATCGCCCAGCGCGATCATCTGTTCGCCCACCCGCTGCAATTCGTCGGGTTCCAGGCTGCCGAGCAGCTTGGCCGCCTCCGCATCGTCCATCAGCATCAGGATGACGGCGGCGCGTTCGGCGTTGGCCAGACTGTCTAGCGGGGTCATTGGCCGGCCCCGGCAGCGGGCGTCGCCAGCATCCGCCGCAGCGCCACGACGGCGCGCTCGGGCTGTTCATTGGCAAGGCGGCGGGCGAGAGCGACCTGTTCCTGCAGGTCGCCCTGGCCGTTCGGGGCCGGTATGGCTTGCGGGCTGATGAGGATTTCCTCGCCCGTTTCGCTCGCGGCTATCGCCGGAGCCTCGGCGTCGCCAGCATCGTCTCGCGGGCCGCGCAGTGCTTTCAGGATCGGGCGCACGCCCAGCAGCAGGCCAAGGATCACGGCCAGCAGCGCGGTGCCATAACGCAGCGCCATGGCGAACCAGCCAGTTTCGTAGAATGGCGTTTCGACCGCCTCGACAGGCTCGAACGCGCCCGCGACAACCGTGACCTGATCGCCGCGCTGCGGGTTTGCACCCACCGCGGCGGAAACGAGCTGTTGCACCTGGGCGGCGGTGGCGGGCGCGATGGCCTTCAGGGCCTCGTCGCTCAGCGCGACGGCGACGGAAATGCGCTGCACCGTGCCCGGACCGGAGGAGGTGACGGACACCTCGCGCCCGACCTCGAACACGCGTTGCGCGCTAGTCTGCCCGCTCTGCGGCGTTGTGGCGGCATTGGCGGCGCCGCCTTGCGGGGCACCTTCTTCAAGCTGCGCCGGATCGGGCGGGGTGTTCGCGGTAACGCCGGGCACGCCGCCCGCCAACGCTTCCCCGCCGCGGGTGGAGGTCGTCTCGCTGACGGAGCGCACGACGCCGTCGTCGTCATAGCTTTCGCGGGCACGGGTTTCCTCGGACAGGTCAAGTTCCACCTGCACCTGGCTTGAAAAATTGCCCTCTCCGATCATCGGCGTGAGGAGCTGCGCCACCTGCAACTGCAGCTTTTCCTCGAACTGGCGTTGCAGATCGAGCGTGTCAGTGGGGTTGGCTCCGGTGGAGGAGAGCAAGCGACCCGACTGGTCCGCCACGCGCACGGCTTCCGCCGTCAGCCCCGGTACTGAGCCTGCAACGAGGTTGACAATGGCGCGTACCTGGTCTTCCGAAAGGCTGCGGCCCCGCGCCAGGCGCAGCATTACCGACGCGCTGGGGGCCACGTTATCACGCACGAAGACGGAGCGCTCGGGCGAGGCGAGGTGGACGCGGGCGCTCTCGACGCCGTCTATTTCCTCGATAGTACGCACCAGTTCACGCTCGCGCACATTGCGCAGGCGTTCGCCTTCCAGCGTGCGGCTGGAGCCGAGCGGAATGGAATCGAGCAGCTCGATGGTGTTGTCCGGGCTGGCGAGCGAACCGTCGGACGCGACCAGCATCCGCGCACGGTAGACGTCGTCCTCCGCTACCGAAAGCATGCCGGTAGTGTTGTCGATATCGTAGGCTATGCCCGCGGTATCGAGGGTCTGCACCACGCTGGCGCGCTCGGCATCGGAAAGGGTGGAATAGAGCACCCGCTGCGGACTTTCCGCCAGCACAAGGTAAAGCGCGCCGACTGCGGCCAGCGCAGCGACGCCGCCGATGGCGGGCAGCGCACGGCGCACGGCGGGCTGGGCCATAAGGCCGCGCGCGCGAGTGGCAAAGTCGTTCCCGATCATTGGTGTGGGAGCGAGAGGAAAGGCTGCGTCAGCCATCTATCACACTCCCATCCGCATGATTTCCTGGTAGGCGCTCAGCAGCTTGTTGCGCACCTGCAGGGTTGCCTCGAACGCGACAGAGCTTTCTTGGCGCGCCATCATTACCTGTGCCACGTCGGTCACCTCGCCGCGTTCGTATGCCTCGGTGATCGCGCCTGAACGGGCCTGCGCCTCGTTCACCGCGTCGAGCGTGGATTTCAGCGTATCGGCAAAGCCGCCGCCCTGCGGTTCGCCAGTCCGGGTGGGCGCGGCGGCGCCGGAGATATTGGCGGTTTCGCCTGCCGCGCCCGCCTCGCGCAAGGTGCGCAAGGCATCGGACTGTTGCATCACCTGCTGGCGGATCGCCATCACCTGGTGCAGCGCGCCCGCGCCGCCGGCAGGGCCTATCGCGCTCATCGCGCACCACCCGCGGCCAGCAGACCGGCTTCACGCATGGAGGCGAGGCGGTAGCGCAGCGTGCGCTCCGAAATGCCCAGCGCCCGTGCGGTGGCCAGACGGTTGCCGTCGTTATCGTCCAGGGTATCGAGGATCACCTGCGCTTCCGACTGGCGGACGACGGCAGACAGCTTGCGCTCACCGGTATCGGCGGCGGCAAGGTTTACCGGCGAAACGCTGGCACCAACGACGGGCGTGGCCGGATGATCGAACACGATGTGGTCTGCCGCGATGGTGCGATCGTCGCCTGCCAGCAGCAGCGCACGGCGAATGACGTTTTCCAGCTCGCGCACATTGCCCGGCCATTTGTGCGCCTCCAGCTTCGCCAGCACTTCTTCGGCGATCCAGTATCCGCCCTGCGTATCGGGCGCGTGGCGCAGCAGCATGGCAACCGCGAGCGGTGCGATATCCTCGGTGCGCTCGCGCAGGGCGGTCAGGCGCAGGGGAAAGACGTTGAGACGGTAATAGAGGTCTTCGCGAAAGCGACCCTCGGCAATTTCGCGCGGCAGGTCGCGGTTGGTAGCGGCGATCACGCGCACGTCCACTTTCACCGGCTGGGTTGCGCCCAGCGGTACAACTTCGCCTTCCTGCAACGCGCGCAGCAGCTTTGCCTGCAAGCCAAGGGGCATCTCGCCCAGCTCGTCCAGCAGCAGGGTGCCGCCGTCGGCCGCGCGGAAGAAGCCCTCGCTTGCCTCGGTCGCGCCGGTGAAGGCACCCTTGCGGTGGCCGAACAGCAAGGCTTCCAGCATTGCTTCGGGCATGGCGGCGCAGTTGACTGCGACGAAGGGGCCATCGGCGCGGGTGCTGGCCATGTGAATGAAGCGCGAAAGCACTTCCTTGCCGGTGCCGGTCGGCCCCTCGATCAGCACGGGGATCGTGCTGGCAGCTACGCGCCGGGCCAGGGTCATCAGGGCCTGCGATCCGGCATCGGCCACGATCGGACCATCCGTACCGGCAGCGGCGACCGTCAGGGCGGCACGGGTCATGCGGGCATAGGCATCGCTGTAATCGAGGCGGAGCATGTTCGCCCCCATTCTGGCCAGCGCTGGCCTGGCGGACCGGTTGACGGCAAGAACGCGGTCGTCGCGGCGGCGAGCGGGAATGGTCTCGCCCACCTCGCACAGCTGTATCTCACCCTCTGTCGGCGCCGCGCAGAGCATGGCCGATGCGATACCCGCCAGTTCGGCGTGATTTTTTTCCAGCCCCTTGGTGCAGATCGCCCGTGCCATTTCAAAACCCCTGTTAACGCTGTTTGCAGGGCGGAAATGGCTCGCCAACGGCCAAGGAACACTGAACTTAATCCCCCGTGCGAACACCTATGTGCGCGCGGGCCGGGCGAGGATTGGTGCGCTTAAACTTTTGCGCCCCGGGCCGCTCTTGGTGATGGCAGCCGCGCCAAGTCATTCGAATGCGGGCTGCGGCTAACCAAGTGAAGACCAGGAGATTTTAACATGGGTGTTATCAATACGAATATCGGCGCACTGCGCGCTGCCAATGCTTCCAGCCAGGCCGACCGCATGCAGGGGGTGGCAATGGAGCGTCTTTCCACCGGCAAGCGCATCAACGGCGCGAAGGACGATGCCGCAGGCCTCGCCATTTCCACCACGATGACCGCCGACATCCGCGCCATGAAGCAGGGCGTGCGCAACGCCAATGACGGTATCGCCCTGGCGCAGACCGCCGAAGGCGCGCTGGACGAGGTCAGCAACATGCTGCAGCGCGTTCGCGAACTGGCCGTGCAGTCCAAGACGGAGACCTATTCCACCGACGATCGCGCTTACATGGATGCGGAAGTCGACCAGTTGCAGCAGCAGATCGACGACATCCTGACGAACACCAAGTTCAACGGCAATGCTGTGTTCGCCAAGGGTGCCGCCGGAACCGACGATGCGGAGTTCGTGATCGCCACCGATGCGACCAACACGGTCACGCTCACCAGCGTTGCCATCGATGCCGCGACCAATCTGACATCGACTGCCCTGGACGTTACCGATGCGACCAAAGCCAACGCGACGATCGGCTTCGTCGATGCCGCGCTGGACGATATCAGTGCGACCCGTGCCACGCTGGGTGCAGGCCAGAACCGACTGGAATCGGCGATCAACAACCTCAACACCAACTCCACCAACCTGTCCGACGCGCGTTCGCGGATCGTGGATACCGATTACTCGGCGGAAACGACCGCTCTCGCCAAGGCGCAGATTCTGAGCCAGGCCAGCACCGCGATGCTGGCGCAGGCCAACCAGAGCCAGCAGAACGTTCTCTCCCTGCTGCGTTAAAGTTCCCCCTGACGACCCGAACAGGGCGTTGCCGAAACGGCCCGGAGCACCCCCGCTCCGGGCCGTTTTTCGTATGTCGTGCCCACATTCCGGGACGCCGGAGATGGCGGGCACGGCCTCGCATCTGTCCCATCGGGCAGGCACTGGTGATTTCCTTAGTCAGGACGGTCGGATCGGCTTTCCCTCCTGATGGCGCCAGGGGTGGCTTCTCGCGCCGGGATCGGTGCGCAGACGTGGAGCATCAAAGCCATCTTTTCCGTCGTCGACCGTCTCGCGGCTGTACGACCTGTCATCCAAGGCATGTCTGGCCATTGGTCAGGCGGGCCATCCCGTGGAGGCTTTGCCATTGCGGCTGCCGGGCTGACCGGTTCACGATGACAGGGGCCAGCCATCGGGCAGCGGCGTTGCGGCCAGCGTCAGCCGATGGGGTGGAAGCAAGCCGCGCGTAGTGACTGCCTGCCGAGAGTCAGTCCCGGGAACAGCCTTGGCACTGCGGATGAGGCCCGCTTACGATCACGACCGCACTCCTGCCTTGGGTTGCGTGTCGGTTCGGTAATGCGCGAAAGCGCTGCGTTTCAGGAATTCGGAGCTGCGGACCGCGTGCGGCCTTCCAGCAGCAGGATCGACATACGCCGGTTGCGCGGATCGGCGGGATTGTCGCGGATCAGTAGTTCGCGATCGGCGACCCCCTCGATGCGGTCGAAACGTCGCTCCGGCAAGCCGGAACGGAGCAGTTCCTGCCGGGTCGCCTCCGCCCGGCCGGTGGATAGCGACCAGTTGTTGGCGGCCACGCCCCCACTGGTATCGGCGCGCCAGGGCAGGGCGTCGGTATGACCACGAACCACCAGCTGGCCGGACTGCGCAGCCACGGCATCGGCGATGATGCCCAGCAGCTCGCGCGCATCCTCTGTCAGCACGGTGGACGAGAGATGGAACATCGAAAAATCGGCATCATCCACCAGGTCGATGCGAATGCCTTCAGGGGTGTCGACAACACGCACCTGCCGCACCAGCCGCTGCAATCGTGCGCGCTCTGCCATGGCTTCTGCAATCTGTTTGGCGATGGCCGCGCGGCGACGTTCCGCATCGGGCGCGCCGCCTTCGGTCGGGCCGCCCTGCGTGTCTCGCGGGATGGTGATCGCCTGGGTGCCGGTCTGCCCGGCGGCGTGAGGATAGTTGTCCGCATCCACCAGCGACGATCCGCCCAGCATTCCGTCGGACCCGGCGCTCTGCTCGCGCAGCTTCACCAGCGTGGGCGTGAAATAGTCGGCCAGCCCCTTGCGCTGCTCCTCCGTGGTGGACCCCAGCAGCCATAGCAGCAGGAAGAAGGCCATCATGGCGGTCACGAAGTCGGCATAGGCCACTTTCCACGCGCCGCCGTGGTGGCCATCACCGCCGGCGATAATGACTTTCCTCACGATTATCGGCGCGGGCGGGGCCGCCGGCGCCGGTTCGTCGGGCATGGGTTTCAGCGCGGCGCTGGCCATGTCACTTGCCCCTTAGGGTATCGAGCAGCTCGGTCAGCGCGGGGCGTTGCGCGGGCGGCAGTCCCGAACGCGCGCTTTCCACCACCAGCGGCTGCGGATAGCCATGCAGGCTGGCGATCAGCACCTGCTTTACCGAGTGATAGATTTGCGCGTCGTGCGCGTTCACCTGTTTCAGGCGGCCGGCCAGGGGGCCGACGATGCCATAGGCGAGCAACACGCCCAGGAACGTGCCGACAAGGGCAGAACCGATCATGCCGCCCAGCACCTCGGGCGGTTCGTTGATGGACCCCATCGTCTTGACCACGCCAAGGACCGCCGCGACGATGCCAAGGGCGGGGAGGGCATCGGCCAGCGATTGCAACGCGTGCTGCGGCTCGTCCATCTCGTGCAGCTGACTCTTGATGGCGTTATCCATCACGTCCTCCACCGCATGGGTGTCGAGCGAGCCCGACGACACGACGATCAGCGTCAACGTGTCGCACACCAGACCGGTCAGGGCCTTGTCCCTGAGGAGCGAGGGATACTCCGCGAAAATGGTTGATTCCTGCGGGTTCGTGACGTGGCTTTCCAGTGCCACCGGCCCCTCCGTCTTCATCATCTTCATCAGCTTGGCCGTCAGCGCGATGGCGTCGATGTGGTCCTTTTCCGAATAACGGGGTCCCTTGAAGACCTTGGCAAAGCCACCGCCCAGCAATTTCAGCTCGTGCATGGAATTGCCCGCCACAGTCGCCCCCACGGCGGCCCCGCCGATGATCAGCATTTCATGGGGCAGGGCGTGCATGACCGGCCCAAGCGCTCCGCCGGTAAGGGCAAAGCCGCCGAACACGAGGACGAGTAGGATGATGATCCCGGTGGCTGCAAACATTATCGGTCCTTCGAAGAGGCTAGATCTGGTTGAACAGGCTGAGGTTGGCGAGGCGCGAGAAGCTGGCCTGGCTGGCCTCCAGCACGGTGAGAAGCTGCTGCAATTCGGCGACGGTGGAGGCGAAATCGACGCCGCCGGTGTCGGCGATCGTCTGCGAGCGGGCGAACGACTGGTCCACCTGCCTGTCCTGCACCACGTCCAGCCATGCCACGCGCGCGCCGGTGACGGTCTGTACGCGGGTGACGGTTTCCAGCGCCTCGTCCAGCCCGCTAATCGCATCGCGCGCGGCTGCGGCAGGATCGGTGGCCGCGCCACGAATGGCAGCGGCGAAGGCGGCAAGGTGGGCGAAAACGTCGGTCGCCGTGCCGCCATCGGTGAAGGTGAACACCTCCGGCCCGGTGAAGCCGCGCGTTACGCTCTGCCCTTGGCCAAGGTCGATGGTGCTGCTGGTGGCGGTGCCGATGTAGGTGGCCGTCCCCGCAGCGTCCGTTTCGTAGGCCTTCCCGCTGCCTTCCCCGCCGAACACCGCGTGGCCGCTGGAATCGAGGGCGTTGGCGCTTTCGAGTATCCGCAGGCGCAGGTCGTCGATCTCCGCAGCAATGGCCTTGCGCTCGGTCTCGCCGATGGTCTCGGTGGCGGCCCACACGGCGAGTTCGCGCACCCGCACGAGGTCGTTCGCCACCGATTCGAGGCTGCCTGCCGTAACCTGCAGGTCCTCGCCGGCGCGGCGCGCATTGGCGGCATCGACATTGCCCAGTTGCTCGGCCCGCTGGAGCGTGCGCAAGCGCGATGCGGCGACCGGATTGTCGGACGATCGAGACAGTCGTTCGCCTGTCGAAAGGCGCGCCTGCAGAGTTTCGGCCTCCTCGCGAAGACCGCCCATCTGCAAGCGGGAGCGGGCGTAGAAGACGAGGGTGGAGTTGGTGACGGAATTCATCAGCCGATCCCAAGGATGGTATCGAACACATCGGCAGCGGCCTGGATCACGCGGCCATTGGCCTGGAACGCCTGCTGGTAACGCAGCAGGTTCGCCGCCTCCTGATCGAGGTCGACGCCGGTCTCACCGGACAGCGCGACCTGCGCGGTGTCGGCAATGGTGCCCAGTGCCTCGCGGGTGACGGAGCGCGCGGCAATGGCGCTGGACAGGCCGAACAGCAGAGAGTCGGCGCTCTGGGCCGGACCGCCGCCAGCCAGTGCATCGCGCAGGGCCTGCAAGTTTCCGATATCGCGGCTTCCCGCAGGCGAGCCCGCAGGCGCGGTGGCAATCTGGCTGCCGCTGGTCAGCGCCAGCGCGATGTCGGCAGCGCCGGTGCCGCTGAAGAACGGTTGGCCTGCAGAGCCATCGGGCGCAGCGCCATTGGCCTGCGCGGTGTTGACCGTGTCCATCAACTGCACGGCAAGATCGTCGAGTTGCGTGCGGAGCCCGCCGATGGCCTGCATCGCTTGCGATCCGCCCAGCAGGCTGCCGGAGGCTAGCGATACGGCGTTGCCATTAACGGTGAATGCCAAGCCGCCACCGGCGCTGTCGGTAGCAGCCAGCGTAAAGGCCTGTGTGCCCTGCACCAGAGCCTCGCCGCCCAGCGTCACCGTGGCGCGGCCAAGGTTGTCGAGACTGGCCTTTGCGCCCGTCAGTTCGGCAAGGTCGCGCAGCAGCGCGTCGCGCTGGTCGTGCAGCACGGCCATGCCGCTGGTGCCGGGCTGGACGCGGGCGATGCCGACATTGGTTCGCGCCAGTTCGGCGGCAAGGAGGTTCGCCTGTTCGATGCCCGCCTCTGTCTTCAGCCGTGCATCTCCGTGCGCCACGTCCAGCGCGTTGCTGGCGACGTGGAATGTTTCCGCCAGGCGTCGCCCGTCTTCCAGCACGGCGGCGCGCAAAGCCCCGCCCAGCGGATCGGAAGCAAGACGCGACAGGCTGGCTTCGAAGTCGACGATCGCACCGTAGATGCCCGCCTGCTCGATCGCGCTTTCGGCGTGGGTCAGACCGGCAAGTTCCGCGTCTGCGCGGGCAAGGTCGCCCGAGGTGCGGCGCGCCTCGTTCTGCAGGAACAGCGAATCCGAACGCAGCACCCGGTCCACCCGCACGCCCGAAAGCGCGGTGCCCGGCTCGACGCCGATACCGCCCTTGCTGGCAACCTCGGCCATGGCCAACGTGCGGCGGGCATAGTCCGGGCTATCGGCATTGGCGATATTCTGCGCGGTCAGGTCCAGCGCTGCGCGCGCGGCCATGGCGCCGCTCTTACCGATGTTGAGCAGGTTGGACATGGCCTATCCGCCACCCTGGTCGACAAAGGCGGCAAGCTGGCGCTCGATGGAAGCCGCCAGCCCGAACGTGCCCTGCATCGATGCGATGTCTGCGAAGTGCTCGTCCCGCATGGCCGTGAACTGCTCGAGGCCGGGGCCGCCGAACAGGTCTTCGCCGCCGAAGTCGCTGGCGCGGGCGGAGGCGAGCAACTGGCGCACGAAGATCGCCTCGAACGCCTGCGCCGCCTGGCGCAGGTCCTCGCGCGGGGTTGCCGGTGCGGTGTCCGCCTGCATCGGGCTGGTGGGCAGGATGGCGGTCACAGGATCACCATTTCAGCCTGCAAGGCACCCGCCTGCTTCAGCGCCTCGAGGATTACGACGAGGTCCGCCGCGCCCACGCCCAGCATGTTGAGCGCGTCGACAACCTCGGAAAGGTTCGCCCCGCCGCGCAGAAGGGCAAGGCGCGTCTCTTCGGCCTGCAGACTGATGTCGCTTGCCTGCTCCACCGCAGACACTCCGCGGCTGAACGGTTCGGGCTGGATGATGCGCGGGTCTTCCTCGATCCTCACCACCAGCCGCCCGTGGCTGATCGCGGCAGGCGCCAGGCGCACCGCGGAGTTGATGACGACGGTGCCGGTGCGGCTGTTCACGATCACGCGCGCTGGCGTTTCGGCAGGAGTCACGTCGATCATCTCGATCGCCGCGATCATTTCGCTGCGCGCGTCGCCGCCAAAGGGCATGACGATGGACAGCGTCACACCGTCCACCACGCGGGTGGAGCCGGGAAAGCGGGAATTGATGGCATCGCGCATGCGGCTGGCGGTCTGGAAATCGGCGTTGTGCAGGTTGAAGCGCAGCTCCCCCTGACTGTCGAACCCGGTGGCGACACTGCGCTCCACCGTCGCGCCATCGGCGATCCGGCCCACGGTGGGCACGTTGACGGTGACCTGCGAGCCGTCGCGACCCGAAACGCCGAGGCCGCCCACGGCAAGATTGCCCTGCGCCATCGCATAGACCTGCCCATCCGCGCCGTAGAGTGGCGAGAGCACCAGCGACCCGCCGCGCAGGGAATCCGCGCGGCCAATGGTGGAAACGGTTACGTCGATGGTCTGCCCTGGCTTGGAAAAGGCGGGCAGTTCGGCGGTGATGATGACCGCAGCGGCGTTCTTCAGTCCCGGCGACACGCCCGGCGGCAAGGTGAGGCCGAGCCGGCCGGAAACGCCGCGCATGGCCTGCGTCACATATTCGAAATTGTCGTCGCCCGAACCGTCCAGCCCCACCACAATGCCGTAGCCGGTCAGCTGGTTGGGCCGCACGCCGTCGAATGTGCCTAGGTCGCGCACGCGCTCGGCATGGGCGGGCAGGGCGACCAACAGCGCCAGCGCTGCCAGGAGGAAAGTGAGGATACGCATCAGAAGGGGCTCACCATGTTGAAGAAGCGGCCCAGCCATCCGGGGCGGCTGGCCTGCTGGATCGCGCCCTGTCCGCCGTAGATGATCTGCGCATCGGCAATGCGGGTGGACAGGATGCGGTTGTCGACGTCGATATCGGCCAGTCGCAGGATTCCTGCGAACTGCACCCATTCATCGCCCTGGCTCAATCGCATGTTGCGTTCTCCCACCACCAGCGCGGTGCCATTGGGGCGTACCTCGGAAATCGTCACCGAGATCGCGCCGTTCAATTGGCTGCGCTGGCTGGCCGTGCCCGAACCATTGAACGACGATTGCGACGCGGCATTAAGGGCATCGGGGTTGAGGAAATCGAGCGGACCTGCGCTGGGCGGCGTGATCGAGGCGCTGCCGTTGCGTCCGGTCGTGGCGCTGGTGGTCTTGTTGGTGCTGACGCTTTCCACCAGGATCACGGTGACAAGATCGCCCACCCGGCGCGCCCGCGTGCCTTCGTGCAGCGCGGCGTAGCCGTTCGCCGCCTGGTAGATCGCGCCGTTGTGCGGCGTGGGCACCGGCGGGGGCAGCGGCAGGCTCGCGGAGAAACCGGGGGCAGGCCGCCCGCCTTCCATTCCGCAGGCCGAAAGGGATAGGGCCAGCAGGCCCGAAGTCAGGATGCGGTTCATCGGTGTTCTCACAGCGTCTGGTTGGCGTTGCGCAGCATCTCGTCGACGGCGCTGATCATCTTGGAATTGATCTCGTAGGCGCGCTGCGCCTCGATCATTTCGACCAGTTCCTCCACCACGTTGACGTTGGAAGCTTCCAGCATTCCCTGCCGCAGCTGTCCGCGCCCGTTCTGGCCCGGAACGCCCACTTCGGCGGCGCCGCTGGCGCCCGTTTCCAGCAGCAGGTTGTTTCCGGTGGCCTGAAGGCCCGCCGGATTGACGAAGCTGGCGATGGTGATCTGGCCCAGTTCCGCAGGCGCGGCATCGCCGGGCACCATGGCGGAAACGGTGCCGTCCGGCCCGACCGAGATCGACTGCGCGCCCTCGGGCACCTGGATCGCGGGTTGCAGGGCATAGCCTTGGGCGGTGACGAGCTGGCCCTCTGCCGAAAGCGTGAAATTGCCCGCGCGGGTGTAGGCCGTCTGCCCGCCCGGCGTCTCGACCACGAAGAACCCGTCGCCATCCAGCGCCAGGTCCAGCGAATTGCCGGTGGTGGTCATGGTGCCCTGCGTGTCGATGCGGGTGGTGCCCTGCACGGAAACACCGGTGCCGAGGTTCAGGCCCATCGCATAGGCGGTTTCGCCCGTAGATCGCTGTCCGGCCACGCGGGCATCGTCGTAGGCGAGCGTCTCGAAATTGGCGCGGTCGCGCTTGAAGCCGGTGGTGCCGATATTGGCGAGGTTGTTGGCGATCACCCGCATCCGGGTGTCCTGCGCCTCCAGCCCCGTGCGGGCGACGTGAAGTGCGGATGTGGGCATGGGTCTTATCCTTTCAGGTCAGAAATCAGCGCAGCGACATCAGGCTGGCGCTGGACTGGTCGAGCTGTTCGGCGGTGGAGATGATCTGCACGCGCCGCTCGAAACTGCGCTGCGCCTCGATCATTTCGACCAGCGTTCCGGAGGCATCGACATTGCTCGCCTCCAGTGCGCCAGTGACGATCTGCGCTTCGGGATCGTTCGGCAAAACGCCGCCGCCACGCACGCGCAGCTGGTTGTCGAGATCCTTGACGACCGCGCTGCCCGCCGGGCTGACGACGTTGAGGCGGGCGACTTCCTGCGCCGGTGCATCGGGCGCGGCGGGATCGGCAGCAAAGACGGTGCCATCCTGGCCAAAGCTGATGCGCCAGCCGGGCGGTACGGTGATCGGGCCATTTGTCCCTATCGCCTGCAAGCCTTCGCCGTTGATCAGGCGGCCTGTCGCATCCACTTCCATGTCTCCGCGGCGGGAATAGACTTCTTCGCCCGTCGGGGTTTGGAAAGCGATCAGCGCCGCGCCGTTCACCGCCACGTCCAGCGCGCGGCCAGTGCGGGTGACTTCGCCCTGCGACAGGTCCGCCCCGCGCACCGCGCCCTGCGCATAGCCGCGCACGTCCATGCTTTCGGCCTTGAGGTGCCACGGCGTGGTGGCGAAGGTCTCGGCGCGAAAGCCCGGCGTATTGGCATTGGCAAGGTTGCTGGCAACAGCGCGCTGGCGCGTCATCGCCGCATCCATGCCGGTCAGCGCGGTGTAGATCATGCGGTCCATGGCAAGGGCTCCTCAGCTGGAAGGATCAGCTGCGCAGGTTGATGATGGTCTGCGAGAACTGGGTGGCGGTATCGATGGCCTTGGCGTTCGCCTGGAAATTGCGCTGGGCGGTGATCAGCCCCACCATTTCCTCTGCCAGGTCGACGTTGGATTTCTCCAGCATGCCCGACAGCAACTGCCCGGTGCGGCCCGTTGCCGGTGCCTCGAACGCGGGCGCGCCAGAGAAGCCAGTGGCCTCCCAATTTGTGGAGCCGACAGCCTTCAGCCCCGTGGGAGCGGCGAAGTTCGCCAGCGCCATGCGGGCGACGGGCTCGCTGACGCCATCGGTGTAGGCGGCATAGATCGTGCCGTTGCCCTGGATGGTGATGCTGGCAAGGTCCGCACCGGCAGCGTTCGTCGTGGGCACCACGGCATCTACGGT
Organism: Aurantiacibacter zhengii; assembly: GCF_003584125.1. Lineage (GTDB taxonomy): Bacteria > Pseudomonadota > Alphaproteobacteria > Sphingomonadales > Sphingomonadaceae > Alteraurantiacibacter > Alteraurantiacibacter zhengii. The sequence goes on along the minus strand of NZ_QXFL01000004.1, from coordinate 227,872 downwards.
GGCACCGGGGTTCACCACGTTGCCCGTGGCATCGACTTCGAACACCTGCAGCGCCTTGCCCGAAAAATCGGTGAGGGTGCCGGTGCCGTCGATCTGGAAGCTGCCGTTGCGGGTGAACAGCACCTGCCCGCTATCGGGATTGCGGGTGGCGAAAAAGCCGTCGCCGTCGACGGCAACGTCGAGGCTGCGCCCGGTCTGCTCAATCGCACCAAGGCCGAAATTCTGGTTCACGCCTGCCACCGTGGCACCAAGCCCCTGCGACAGGCGCGGGTTGGCGGCGGAACCGTTGGCGACAAGGTCGGCAAATTCCACGCTGCTCTTCTTGAAGCCGGTGGTTTCCGCGTTGGCGATGTTGTGGGCGATGGTGCCCAGATCGGTCTGCGAATTCTTCAGGCCGTTCAGCGAGGTGTAGAAGGATGTCATGGCTCGGGTACTCCTCAGGATTTGGCGGGGATGGCGGCGCGCTGCGCTTCGATCAGCGCATCGAGCTTGGTGGATATGTCGGTAAGGGTGGCGTTGGTTTCGGCAGAGCCGGCGAGGGCGGAAAACTGCGCTATCTGCGCCAGCATGTCCTTGTTATCGACGGGCGCGAGCGGATCCTGCTGCTGCAACTGCACGGTCAGCAAGCGCAGGAAATCGCCCTGGTCCAATGTGGAAATGCTGCTCGCCTTGGCGCTGGCGGCAGCAGCGATGGTTGGATCGCCGCCGTTGATATCCTTGATGTTGGCGGGCAGCGCCGCGGTTGCCGATAGCGTGCTCATCACTTGCTCCTGATGGTGTCGAGCATCAGCTGCTTGGCAGTCTGCATGGCTTCGACGAGGTTCTGGTACTGGCGGGCGCTTTCCATGATCTCGACCATCTCGGCGCTTTCATCGATGCCCGCTTCCCACACGTCGCCGTTCTCGTCGGCGAGGGGGTGATCGGGATCGTGGCGGCGGATTGCGGCGACATCGGACTGGCGCACCTCGGACACGCGCACGCTTGACAGGCCGCTGGCTTCATCCAATTCCTGCTGAAACACGGTGCGCACGGGGCGATAGGCTTCCGCCTCGCTGCCCGACACCGTGCCGGAATTGGCGATGTTGGACGCCGCGGCGTTCATGCGCACCATCTGCGCGGACATGCCGCGCTGCACGACCTGGAAGAGATTGATCGGATCGCTCAAGATTATTCTCCCTTCAGCGCGCGCTTCACGGTTTCGACGCGGCCGTTGAGGAAAGTGAGCGTGGCGGAATAGGCGACGGCGTTCTCGGCAAAGGCCATCTGCTCGTTCGCAAGTTCCACCGTGTTTCCGTCCATGCTGGCCATTGTCGGCACGCGGTATCGGGTGGCGCTCTCGATGGCGGCGGAGCGGTCGCTGCCGCCCACGCGAGCCTCCAGCGCGGAGGCGAAATCGATATCGCGGGCCTGGTATCCCGGCGTTGCCGCATTGGCGATGTTGGACGTCAACAGCCCCATGCGGTGCGAGCGCAGTTCCAGCGCCGCGCCGTGAATGCCGAAAAGCCTGTCGCTCATCGTCGTTATCCTCGCATTGCGGACGGGCGGGCCGTCCTCTCGAGGGCCTGGTCAGCAAGCGGCGTGCCAGTTTCGCATTTCGCCGGACTTTACGGATGGAGATGGCTGGCAGGCGGCAAGCGCTTGCCGGAGGCGGCAATTTCGCGCCGTCCTAAATCCGCTGCCTTGCCGGTCGTCCTTTGTTTCACAGGAAGGACACGTGACCATGGAAATCTGGGCTTTGTGGGATGCGACGGGGGCGGCAATCGTGCTGGGCGGCACGCTGATGGCGACATTCCTCGCCTGTGGCCGCCGTGAAATAACCGCCGCAGTGCAATCGCTGGGCGCGTTGGCGAAACCGCGTTTCGATTACGAGAAGGTCCGCGCCGAAATTGCCCACGACGTAGAGGAAATTCGCCATGACGGTCTGCTTCGCGCACATCCGCTGCACACCAGCGACAGGGAGATCGCGCTCGTATCCGATGCGCTGATCCACGATCGTTCGCTGCGCTCGTTGCTGGCCACGCACGAGCATTGCCAGGAGATGCGCCAGCGCAGTCGGCTGGCCGCGCTTGCCCCCATCCGGCAAGCCGCCGAAATGGCGCCCGTCTTCGGCATGGCGGGCACGTTGTTCTCGCTTTCGCAGATGCAGGTGGGCGAATTGGGCGACGCGCGGTTGCTGGCCAGCGTCGCCATGGCCATCGTCACCACGCTTTACGGCCTCCTGCTCGCCAATCTCGCCTTTCACCCGCTGGCGCGATTGCTGGAGCGGCGGATGCTGGCCGAAGAGGAAGACCGCCGCCGCCTGATCGACTGGCTGACCATTCAGCTCGCGCCAAGCTGCCCGCCTGCGCCCATGCCGCTGGAGCGGGCGGGATGATTGCGGACGGTTCGGGCAAGTGGCTGGTTCCGCTAGCCGACCTTTCGCTGATCCTTTTTATCGTGACGGGCGGCGCGCTGGGCGCCTCGAAGGAACATCGGGTTACACCTGCCGAGGGCGTGGCCACTGCCATCTACGTCGATGGCCCGGATGCGCCCCCCCTGCTGGAACTGCTGGCTTCGCATCCGATCTCTGCTGGCGAACAGATGACGGTGTTGGGCACCTATGCGCCCGGCCAGCGCGAAGCCGTCATGCAGCGGACCGAGGCGCTTGCAGATCAGGCCATCGCTGCCGGGGTGGAACCGCGCGTGATCGTGCAACCCGCCGCCGAAACGCGGGTGATCGCGCGCCTTGCCCACGATGCCGATCCCGGCTTGGCACGCGGCTTGCAGATCCACGGGGAATGACAATCCGCTGGAGCCACGGCCCATGAACCGCCTGACCGCCACTGCTATCCTCTCCCTCCTGCTTCCCGCCAGCGCGCTGGCGCAGCAGGGCCAGTTTGCCGATCCTGCCGCCATCGATGCCGAGGTTGCTGCCTTTACAGGCGCTGCCATGGGCATGCCTGGCGGGGCGCAGCACCCTGTGGACCGACGTCTTCGGCTGGCCAACTGCCCACATCCGCTGGCGCTCGCCTGGCATGGGCGCGGGGCGGACATGGTGCGGGTGGAATGCCCGTCCAGATCTGGCTGGCGGGTGTTCGTGCCGGTCAATCGCGGCAGCACCACTGCGCCAGCTTCCGCCGCGCGGGCAGAGCCGCAGGTGGTTGTGGAGCGCGGTCAGGTGATGACCATTATCGTCGAAGGGCGCGGCTTTGTCGTCAGCCAGCAGGGCGAGGCGCTGGAGGACGGAGCCATCGGCCAGTGGATCCGGATCCGTCCGGAAGGCAACCGCGAGGTGATCCGTGCGCAGGTTCGCACACCGCAGCGCGCGGTGATACCGCTGGGGTGAGCGCGTTTTTCCCAACAAACCCTTAAACCCGCGCCCCTCTCGCCGTTCTACGCTTCAGAAATGACCACAGGAGCGACCACGATGTCCCTCTACGACGTATCGAAACTGAGCGGTGTCGGGCCCCTTCGCCCGTCTGCACGCGAATTGGCTGGTGAGAAGCCGTCCGTGCGCATGCAGGATGCGAAGGGCGCTGTCGACCAGGGCGTGAGCGTGCAGACCGACGCAAGAGTCAGCGCTGGCGCTGCGCCGGTTGACGCGGATCGCGTGCAAGAAATCCGCCAGGCCCTGCGCGAGGGGAGCTACCCGCTGGTGCCGTTCCAGATCACCGACGCTATCATCGCCGCGCGCCATATGTTGAGCGACGCACGATGAGCAGCGGCAAACTGGCTGACCAGCTGCGGCAAATGCTTGCCGTGCTGGAGGCGGAGCGGCAGGCGCTTGCCGCCCTCGATATCGATGCGCTGATGCTTTCCACCAATGACAAGAATTCGCTATGCGCCGTGCTGGAAACGCGTGATGCAGGCGGACTGGACGCGGAATGCCGTTCGCTGGTGATCGCCGCGCGGCAGAAGAACGAGGTGAACCGCAAGGTGCGCAACCTGCTGGCTGCGAATGTCGCCGCGCGGCTGGACGCGCTGACCGCTTCACCTGGCACCTATGCCGCCCCGCAGGCTTACCGCGCATAGGTAAGACTACGTAGGTCCGCCCGAGTGGCACGCCCCTTGCTGATCTCTCCGCAGAGAGAAACGGCAAGGAAGCCAAAGGCGGATGACCGACCGAATTTCAACGTCAGTTGCGGCCACCGCGCCGCACCCTCGGCACGCGATTGCCGATGCGGCACGGCGCACCGGGGTCGATTTCGACTACCTGATGGCGCAGGCGCAGATCGAGAGCGGGATGAACCCACGGGCCGAGGCACGCACCTCCAGCGCCAGCGGGCTTTACCAGTTCATCGACCAGACCTGGCTCGCCACACTGGACCGGCACGGCGAAAGGATGGGCTACGGCGATATGGCCCGCGCCATCGAAACGCGCGGCGGGCGCGCCAGCGTAACTGACCCCGCCATGCGCGATGCGATCATGCAGTTGCGCTTCGATCCGCAGGCGAGTTCGCTGATGGCGGGCGCGCTGGCGACCGACAACCGCGCAGCGCTGCAAGGCGTGCTGGGCCGCGATCCCGATGCGAGCGAGCTCTATCTCGCGCATTTCCTGGGGGCGGGCGATGCCGCGCGCTTCCTCTCGGTGCTCACCACCGATCCCGACAGTTCCGCCGTCGCCCTGCTGCCGCGCGCCGCCGCTGCCAACCGCGCGATTTTCCGGGAGCCGTCCGGCGCGCCGCGTTCGGTTGCCGAGGTCATGCGCGCGATCCGGGGCCGGGTCGAAGGCGCGATCGCCACGTCTGCGAACGCGCCGCCTGCCGCGCCGCTGCCGCGTCCATCTGGCCCGGGCCTCGGCGCGCCTGCCTATCCCGCCATGCCCGCTCGCATCGCTCCTTCGCCGCAGATGCCGAGCATGGCCGATACCCTGCGCCACAGCTTCGCCGCGCCCCGAGCCGAACCGCCGGCGCATGTGCGCACTGCCTATGCCCGGCTGGAGGCCTTTGGACTGTGAGCGCGAAACTTCCATTCAATGCAGCCGCACTCGCGCTGCCCGCAGGTATCCTGGCGCTGATCGCCATGATGGTGCTGCCCATTCCTACGGTAATGCTGGACGTATTCTTCGTGTTCAACATTGCGCTTTCCATCGGCGTGCTGATGGCGGCGCTGAACGCCACCAAGCCGCTCGATTTCAGCGCCTTTCCCACCGTCCTGCTGTTCGCCACCCTGCTGCGCCTCGCGCTAAACGTCGCCTCTACTCGCATCGTGCTGGTGAACGGGCACGAGGGGGAGGGCGCTGCCGGGCAGGTGATCGAGAGCTTCGGCGCTTTCCTTGTTGGCGGCAACTTCGCCGTCGGGCTGTTCGTCTTCATCATCCTGCTGATCATCAACCTGGTGGTGATCACCAAGGGTGCGGGCCGTGTGTCGGAAGTCTCCGCACGGTTCACGCTGGATGCTCTGCCGGGCAAGCAGATGGCGATCGACGCCGATATCGCCGCAGGGCTGATGACGGCGGAAGAGGCGAAGGCCCGCCGCGTGGAGGTCTCTACGGAGGCCGATTTCTACGGCTCCATGGATGGTGCCAGCAAGTTCGTGAAAGGCGATGCCATCGCCGCCATGCTGATCCTGGCGGTGAATATCATTGCGGGCATCGGTCTAGGCATGATCAGCTATGACATGAGCGCAGGCGAGGCGGCGGAAACGTTCATCACGCTGGCCGTGGGCGATGCGCTGGTGGCGCAGGTGCCAGCGCTGCTGTTGTCCATTGCGGCTGCGGCAATCGTCACCCGCGTGACCGATGCCAGCGACCTTGTCGGCCAGATCGGGCGGCAATTCTCCAGCCCCGCAAGCTGGCTGCCGGTGGCTCTGGTCCTGGGAGCGATCGGGATGGTTCCGGCAATGCCGCAGATGGTGTTCCTGCCCGCCGCCGCGCTCGCTTTCTGGCTTTACCGCACACTCAGGAAGAAGCTGGACGCGCCTGCCGCAGAGCCGGAGGAGGCAGCTCCGCATGAGCCGCAGAAAATCGCCATTTCCGATGTCAGCGATCATACGCTGGTGACGCTGGAGATGGGGTATGGCCTCGTCCACCTGGTGGACGAAGGGAAGGGAGCGCCGCTCGTCACCCGCATCACCGGGGTGCGCAGGCAACTAAGCCAAGCCTTCGGTTTCGTCGTGCCGCAGTTTCGCATCCGCGATTCGCTGGACCTTTCGGCGAACGCATACCGCGTCATGCTGGGCGGCGTGGAACTGGCGCGGGCCGAGGCGCGTCCCGATGCCCTGCTGGCCATCGATACCGGCGAAGTCTCGCGGAACCACGGCCTCACCGGTCAACCCACTACCGATCCCAGCTTCGGCTGCCCCGCGCTGTGGATCGCCCCTGCCGAGCGCGACCATGCCGTGGCCGAGGGCTTCCTTACCGTGGCCGCCGACACCGTGATCGCCACCCACCTCAACCAGTTGTTGCAGGAACGCGGGTCATCGCTGCTGGGACCGGAGGAAGTTCGCAGCCTGCTGGATGCAGTGAAGGAGCGCGCGCCGGGCCTTGTGGAGGCCATCCACCCGGACCCGCTTTCGCTTGCCGCGATTACCCGGATGCTGCGCGCGCTGCTGGCCGATGGCATCAGCCTGGCGCACCCGGTGCCGATCCTTTCCAGCCTCGCGCTGGGGCTGCAGGTCACGAAAGACTTCGACACCCTGCTGGACCACATCCGCGCCGACCTTGGCGGCTGGCTGGTGGGCCAAGTGTGCCCGCCGACGCAAGCGCTCGGCGTGCTGACGCTGGATGCTGAACTGGAAAGCGCTATCCTGGGCGGGATGCGCGATCCGGCGACGGGCCAGCCGGTGATAGAGCCAGACTGTGCGCGGATGATCGGCGATGCCGTGACCGCGCACATGGCCGAGCATTCTGCGCGCGGTCTTGCGCTGATCGTTCAGCCACCCGCCCGCCGCGCATTGGCCGCACTGCTGCGCCAGCGCGCTCCGGGCTGCCTTGTCCTGTCCATTACAGAGTTGCCCCCCAGCCAGCCGGTGGAAGTGATCGCCGTGATCGGCGGCTGCACTGCGCCGCCCGCTCCCCCGCAATTGTCTGATGCTTCCCGCCAAGAGGAGGTCCTTGCCGCATGAAACACGATCCATCCACCTTCGCTGCCGCCGCCTATGCAGGCCATGATGTTGTGAGCGACCGCGTGCGCCGCTTCGTGCCCATGGTGCGCAAGGCCGCCTGGCACATCAACGGCAGGGGCCGCGAGGGTATCGAGATCGAGGACCTGATGCAGGCCGGTTTCATCGCCCTGACCGAAGCGGCCCGCAACCACGATGGGCCGGGTGAGGACGGGTTCGCCGCCTATGCCAAGCTGCGCGTGCGCGGGGCCATGTTCGACCTTGTGCGCAAGGCGATGCCGGGCACTCGCGGTGCGGTAAAGCGGCGGCGGGAGATCGAGGAAGCACGGCGCGAGTTCGCCCAGCTTGCCGGGCGCGAGCCGGGACACGATGAACTCGCCGCTTTGGTCGATATGACGCCGGCCGAACTGGCGCAGCACATGGGCGACGAGGTGCAGCTTGTTGCCATGGATGCAGCCTATGACGATGCCAGCGACATGTTTGCCAGCGATCTGCCCGATCCTTTTGCGCTGGTGTGCGAAATGCAGGACAATGCGCGGCTGGGAGAAGCAATGGTGCAATTGCCCGACCGCTTGAAGCTGGTGCTCCAGCTCTATTTCGTGGAGGAACTGAATCTCACGGAAATCGCGCAGGTGCTGGAGGTCAGCGTGCCGCGCGTTCACCAGTTGAAGGCGCAGGCACTTCTGAAGATCCGCCAGTTGATGGACAGCGCGTAAAAGTTTCCTACCGCTCGACACCAACGGCAGTCTCTTGCATGAGGCGGTGCGTGCCTGCCTTCTTCCTCACGTTCGTAACGGTCGCAGCCGCCATGGTGGCGGGGCGCGATGCCCTGCGCGTGGCACGGCTTCGCGCCACGCTGGGGTGGACAGGGCCGTTGATCGTGACCGTGGTTCTGGCCGCGCTGGCAGGCGCTGCCCTGGCGGCATGGATCGCACGCGGTCTGGCGCCGCTGATCCCGGCGGATTTCAAGCCGGTCGTCGTGGCGGTGGCTCTCGGCCTTGCCGGGCTGGAGGTGCTGCTGCGAACTCCGCCCGAAACACCTCGCGAACCGACCCGGTCGATAGGCGCGATCACGCTGGTGCTGTTGCTTGGCATGGTCACCGACGCCAGCGGATTCATCATCCTGTCGCTGGCCATCGCCACGGGGGAGGCGCTGCTGGCGGCGGCAGGCGGCGCGTTGGGCGCGCTGACAGTTCTGAGCGGCGCGATCGTCGCGGCGCAGGACTGGCAGGCGCTTCCGCTGAAAACCATGCGGCGGGTGGTGGGGACAGGGCTGCTCCTGGCTGCCGTGGTAATCGTTATCTACAATCAGTGATTTAGGCATGATCGACTTATGCGATCACCATAACCGCTCTAAACCCTGAAACCGTAGGCCCGCTTGTCCGTTGATTGGGCAAAGAGATAATCGAAAGGACGAGACACCCATGGCAACTGCCGGAGACAATTCGAAAACCGCGCTGATCGAGGGGCTGAATGGCCTGCTGGCCGATCATTTGGCGCTCTATTTCAAGACAAAGAACTTTCACTGGCACGTCACCGGTCCGCGCTTTCGCGACCTGCACCTGCTGTTCGACGAGCAGGCCATCGAAATTCGTGACCAGATCGACGCCATCGGCGAGCGCGTGCGCAAGAACGGCGCCAAGACGCTGACGTCCATCGCCTCGGTTGCCAAGGCCACGCAGATCGCCGACCAAGACGATACCGAGCTTTCGGCGGACGACATGGTTCGCGAACTGCGCGACGACAATCAGAAGGTTGTCGACCGTCTGAAGGGTTTGAAGGAACATGCTGAAAAGGCAGGCGACAATGCTACCGATGGCCTGCTGGACGACTGGACCGACATGGCGGAGGAACGCGTGTGGTTCCTTACCTCCACGCTGCAGTAGACTGACAACTTGTTGAACCCCGAATCCGCCGCGCAGCCTCTCGCTACGCGGCGGTTTTGCGTATAGGCGAGGGCGCATGGCCAATATCGACATCATTGAAAACGCACCGGACGCACAGATCGCGTCCTTCATCGAAACTGCCTTGCGAAAGGCTCTGGCGGAAAGCGAGCTGCCGGTCGAAATCAGCGTGCCGGGCGGTTCCACGCCGTTCCCGATCATGCGCGAACTGGTGAAGGCCGATCTCGACTGGAGCCGCGTTACCGTATGGCCGGGCGACGACCGCGTCGTTGCGGAGGATCACGAGGCCAGCAACACTGGCAAGATCCGCGCCCTGTTCGAGCCTGTGGGCGCGCATGTTGCCGCGTTGACAGTGATGGAACAGGTACCCCATTTCGCGCTGGTATGGCTGGGCATGGGCGCGGACGGTCATGTGGCCAGCCTGTTCCCCAACACCGACCCGCAGGTGGATGACGATGCCGCGATCCGCCGCCTGACGCCCGATCCCCTGCCACCAGAGGCTCCGTTCGACAGGGTAACGCTCACCATCCCCTCGCTGCTGGACAGCGATGCACTGATGTTCGTGATCCGCGGGGATGACAAGCGCGCCGTGTTCGATGCGGCGGCGAAGGGCGAAAGCGACCTGCCGGTTGCGCGGCTGTTGAAAGCGGCGGACCAGAAGGTGACATGCTTCACCTGATCCCCGCACCGCTGCACCGGGCGGTGATGCCGCTGGGGTATGTGCTGCGCAAATACTACCTGCGGATTTTCAAGCCGCGCATTGCCGGGGTTGCCGTATTCATCCGTGACGAGCAGGGGCGCGTCCTGCTGATCCGCCAGTCGTACGGTTCCGGCGGATGGACCACGCCTGCGGGCGGAGCGGGGCTGGACGAGGATCCGGAGCACGCCATCCGCCGCGAGGTGCGCGAGGAACTATCCTGCGAACTGGTCGAACTGGTCCTGCTGCACGAGGGTGAGGACACAATGCACGGCGCCCCGCAGCGCAACTGGGTGTTCCACGCCCGCGCGGATCGTGCGCCATGCCCCGACCGGCGCGAGGTTGTCGAAGCGCGGTGGTTTCACCTCGACGATCTTCCGTTTCCGCTGACCGGACCCACCGAGCGGCGGCTGAGACTGCTAGAGCAGGGATAGCTGCGCGTCTTCGCGTCCGCGCTCGTTTCCGGCACTGTCATCCCGGTCGAGATTGCTGAGCGTCAGGCCCATCAGGCGGATCGGCATGGGCAGCGGCAGTTCGTCTTCCAGAATGGCACGGGCGATTTTCGTGAACTGATTCTTGTCGGCAACCGGTTGCGTCTGGCTGCGCGCGCGGGTGGCGATCTGGAAATCGTTGTACTTCAGTTTCAGCGTGACGGTGCGCCCCTTGGCGTCCTTGGCGGCGATCCGTTCCCACACGATGTCGATGATCCGCTCCAGCGTTTCGCGCAGGTCATTCTCGGCCGAGATATCCTCGCTGAAGGTGCGTTCGCCGCCGATGGACTTGCGGATACGGTTGGTGCGCACCGGCCTGAGGTCGATCCCACGTGCCGCACGGTAAAGGTAATCGCCGAAACTGCCGAAGTTTGCCGCCAGCCACGCTCGGTCCTTCTCCGCAAGGTCGGCACCTGTCTCGATTCCCAGCCGGGCCATTTTCTCCGCCCCTTTAGGCCCAACGCCGTGGAAGCGGCGGATCGGCAGGCTTTGGACAAAGGCCGCGCCCTCGCCGGGGCGGATGACGCACAGGCCATTGGGCTTGTTCTGGTCGCTGGCCAGCTTGGCGAGGAACTTGTTGTAGGAAACGCCTGCGCTGGCCGTCAGCTGCGTCGTCTCGCGAATTTGTCGGCGGATAGCCTGCGCAATGGCGGTGGCCGAACCGAGGCCATGGCGATCCTCGGTCACGTCGAGGTATGCCTCGTCCAGGCTCAGCGGTTCGACATGCGGCGTGTAGTGATGGAAAATCGCGCGGATCTGTTCGGACACCTCGCGATAGACATCGAACCGGCTCTTGCAGAAGATCAGGTCCGGGCATTTGCGTCTGGCGGTGACCGAAGGCATGGCGCTCTTCACCCCGAACTTGCGCGCCTCGTAACTGGCGGCAGCCACCACGCCGCGCCCGCTCGATCCGCCCACCGCAACCGGCTTTCCGCGCAGGTCCGGGTTGTCACGCTGTTCAACGCTGGCAAAGAACGCATCCATATCGACATGGATGATCTTGCGCAGGCCATCGGCCTCGGCCGCCTGTTCCTCGCTTTCGTCCGCTTCGCCTAGCCCGGGATTCGCCATAGCGCCGGGATCATAGCCTTTCGGGAAGCATTTGAGTTAATCCTTTTCTCGGCTGCTATTCTTGGCCAAAGGGGCTGCGTGACTTCCCAGACAATCAAATCCGCCGACGGTTCAGGGCGCCAGGTCGGGCAGCGCGAGTTCATCGTTCTGATGGCCGCGCTGATGAGCCTGAACGCGCTGGCGATCGACGCAATGCTGCCCGCGCTGGACGAGATTGCCAGCGCCTTTGCCATCGACGATCCCAATCGCCGCCAACTGGTAGTGGGCGTGTACCTGCTGGCAACCGGGTTCGGTGCTCTCGTCCCCGGACTTTTTGCCGACCGCTACGGCAGGCGGCCGGTCCTGTTCGTCAGCCTTGGCATCTATCTGGTGGCATCCCTGCTGTGCATGATAGCGCCAACATTCGAAGTGCTGCTGGGCCTGCGCGCCATGCAGGGCTTTGGCACTGCAGGCCTGATGGTGCTGCCCGCGGCCATCATCCGCGACCGCTTCGACGGAGACCGGATGGCACGGCTGCTCTCGATGATCTTCATCGTCTTCATGCTGGTGCCGGTGCTTGCGCCAACAATGGGGCAGGCCGTGCTGAGCGTTGCCAGCTGGGAATGGATATTCTTCGCACTTGGCCTGTTCGGGCTGGCAGCAGCGGTCTGGGCCTGGCTGCGCATGCCCGAAACGCTTGATCCTCGCAATCGCCAGAAGATCGACCCGCGCACCATAGCCTACAACCTGCCGCTCACCCTGCGCACCCGCTCCTCTGTTGGCTACGTTCTGGGCGGCGGGCTGACCTTCGGCGGGGTGTTCGGCTATATCAATTCCGCACCCCAGCTGATCGGCGGACATTTCGGTGCGGAAGAGCAATTCCCGCTGATCTTCGGTGCGTCCGCTGCCACGCTGGCCTTCTCCAGCTTTGCCAATTCGCGGATTGTGGAGCGGTTCGGCGCGCGGCGCGTGTCGCACACGGCGCTGATCGCCTTCATCTTTGTCAGCCTGGTGCAGGTCTACGCGGCAGAGATTCACGCGGATTCGCTGGCATGGTTCTTCCCGCTCATCAGCATCAACCTGTGCCTGCTCGGCTTCCTTGGCTCCAACTTCGGCTCCATCGCCATGCAGCCGTTCTTCAACAGCGCCGGGGCGGCCAGTTCCGTCCAGGCGAGCATCCGCATGCTGCTGGGCGCCGTGATGGGGATCGTCATCGGCCAGTTCTACGACGGAACGGCGCTGCCTCTTGCGATTGCGCTGCTGGCCAGTAGCCTGATATCGCTGGCGCTGGTTCTTTTCAGCGAGCGCGGAAAGCTATTCACCCGCCCGCGCCAGTCGCGCTACTTTACGGAGGGGCCTCGTTAATGCCGGAAACGCCGATCACCCAGCCGTTCGACCTGATCGTCATCGGCGGGGGTGTGAACGGCGCCGGCGTGGCGCGCGATGCGGCGGGCAGGGGGGCAAGCGTCCTGCTGCTGGAAAAGGGCGACCTCGCCAGCGGCACTTCCAGCAAGTCGACCAAGCTGGTCCACGGCGGCCTGCGCTACCTCGAATACTACGAATTCGCCCTGGTGAGGGAAGCTCTGGGCGAGCGCGAGACGTTGTGGTCCATCGCGCCGCATATCATCTGGCCAATGCGCTTCGTGCTGCCGGTGACGAAAAGCATGCGCCCCAAATGGATGCTGCGCGCGGGACTGTTCCTCTACGATCATATCGGCGGAAAAGGCTCGCTGAAGAAGACCCGCAGCGTCGACCTGCGCAAGCACCGCGCGGGCGGCTCACTGGAAGGGCAATATACCCACGCCTTCGAATATTCGGACGGCTGGGTGGACGACGCCCGGCTGGTGGTGCTCAACGCGCTGGATGCTGCCGCACACGGCGCGCAGATCCGCACCCGCACTCCGGTCACAGCCGCCCGGCGCGAGGGCGATCTGTGGCATGTGGAGGCTGGCGGAGAGACATTCCATGCCCACGCTCTGGTGAACGCCGCAGGGCCGGGCGCGGACGACGTGGCGCGGCTGGTGGGGGAGAACCCCGCCTACGGCATTCGCCGGGTGCGGGGATCGCACATCGTGGTGCCAAAGCTGTTCGATCACGACTGCGCCTACATCCTGCAACAGCCCGACACCCGCATCTGCTTCGCGATCCCGTGGGAGAACGACTACACGCTGGTTGGGACCACCGATGCCGACCATCCCGGTTCGCTGGACCACATCAAGGCGAGCGCGGACGAAATCCGCTACCTGTGCGACGCGGTGAACCGCTATTTCGCGGCTGACGTGACGCCCGACGACGTGGTGCATACCTACGCCGGTGTTCGCGCGCTGGTGGACGATGGTTCGGGCAGGCCGGAAGCCGCCTCTCGCGGATACGAACTGGCGCTGAGCGACCAGGGTCGCGGCGCGCCGGTCCTGGGCATCTACGGCGGCAAGATCACCTCCTACCGGCACGTGGCGGAAGATGCGCTGGACAGGCTGGCCGAGCGGCTGCCGCTGCTGAAGGGAAAGCATTGGACCGCCAGCACTCCGCTGCCCGGCGGCGATTTCGACAAGCAGGCGCAGCCTTATCTGTTCGAAGTGCTGGGAGAGGATTATCCGTTCCTCTCTCACCGCGATGTGGTGCGCATCGGCCGCGCATACGGCACATTGGCGTGGGACTGGCTGGGCGATGCGAAATCGTGGGACCATCTGGGCCGAGCGTTCGGTGGCGGGCTGACCCTTGCCGAGGTTTCCTACCTGCGCGACCGCGAGTGGGCGCAGACATCTGAAGACATCCTCTGGCGGCGCAGCAAGCTGGGGTTGCACCTGAGCGCAACCGAGCAGGGGGCGCTGGCTGAATTCATGGGCGGCTAGGGCAGCGGCGCGCCTCTGGCGGCCGTGAAAACCCTGTACCACTGCTCCCGTGTCCAGCGCTGCCCGGTCGCAGCGGCAGCCTCGGTAATGCGCGCAGGGCGTTGGGAGCCGACAACGGGCACGATCCCGGCCGGATGCGCCATCAGCCAGCCATAGGCGGCCAACGCGCGACTGGTGCTCAGTTCTTCCGCCACTACATCCAGCGCTGCTGCAACCGCCTTTTCGCGCGCGGTTTCGGGCTGCATCAGGCGGCCACCGCCGAGCGGACTCCACGCCATCGGCACGAGGCCCAGCTGCATCGCCTGGTCCATCTCGCCATTGTCGATGGGGTCGATCCGCAGCGGGCTGATCTCGGGCTGCGTCGCGGCAAGCGGAGTGCGGAGGAACGCGGCGAGTGCGTCGATTTGCGCCGCGGTGAAGTTGGACACGCCTATGGCGCGCACCTTGCCGCTGGTCACGGCGTCATCGAGGAACCGCGCCAGTTCCTGCGGATGGGTCAGCACATCGGGGCGATGGATCAGGTAGAGGTCGATCACATCGGTGCCGAGCCGCGCGAGCGAGGCATCGAGCGCGCCCGCCATGTATTCGCGCGACTGGTCGTAGGGTACGGGCGGCGTGATCCCGCCCTTGGTCGCCAGCACCATGCGCTGCCGCAGTCCCGGTTCTGCGCGCAGCACCGCGCCCAGTTTTTCCTCGACGTCGCCGAAGCTCGAATGCCCGTTCCACCCGTAGATGTCGGCGGTATCGATCAGGTCGATTCCGGCATCCAATGCGGTGTGCAGGCAGGTGGCCACGTCTTGCGAAGAGCCGTCGCTGCGCCACATGCCCCAGGCAAGCGGGCTGACGGTAATTCCGGTATTGCCGAGCGTGCGACGGGCGGGCGCGGGAAGGGTGGTCATCGGGGGATCAATCCTCCGCAGGTTGCACCACCGCCAGCACTGCCTCTACCTGCACCTGCGCGCCTTCACTTGCGGAAAGCTGCGTCACGGTGCCGTCGAACGGGGCGGTGAGCGAGTGTTCCATCTTCATCGCCTCGAGCACCATCAGGCGCTGGCCTGCGGTGACGCTATCGCCTTCGGCCACGTCGAGCGTGATGACCTTGCCCGGCATGGGGGCGAGGATCGCGCCGTCTGCGGCGGCTGCGGCACCGGTGCCTCGCGCATCGCGGGCGAATTCGAAGCTCTGCCCATCTGCGAAGACGACGGTGCGCGCGTCTTCGACGAAGCCCGTGGCATGGGCCGCATCCTGCTTGCCGCTGGCAATCACGGTGCGCATTTCACCCTTGAATCCCAAAGTCGCGGCGATGCGGGGCGCGGCATTCAGGCGAAAGCCGAGCGCACTTGGTACGTCCTCGTCCATCGCCGCCATCAGTGTGAAATCGGCGGCGGCTTGCCAGATCGTATCGTCCGGCTCTGCGTCGGCGACGAGGGTGTCCAGCTTGCGCTCGATGAACCCTGTGTCGAGCTCCGCTTCTCCGAAATCGTCGTCCAGCAGGGCGTTGGCGAGGAAGGCGGCGTTGGTCTTTACCGGCCAGATCTCCACGCTCTCGGCAATTGCGGCGAGTTCGTCGATAGCCTCGTCGCGGGTTTCGCCCCAGGCGACCAGCTTGGCCACCATCGGATCGTAGTGCGGGGAGATGACGTCGCCCTCTTCAACGCCTGTTTCTATGCGCCCGGCATGGCCGAGGTCGAAATGGTCGAGCGGACCGGTCGAGGGCAGGAAGCCGCTCGAAGGGTCCTCCGCATAGAGCCGCGCCTCGATGGCGTGGCCGTTGATGACGAGTTCGTCCTGCTTCAGCGGAATTGCCTCGCCGCTCGCCACGCGCAGCTGCCATTCCACCAGGTCCACCCCGGTGATCTCCTCGGTCACGGGATGCTCCACCTGCAGGCGGGTGTTCATCTCCATGAAGAAGATGCGGTCGGCGCGCAGGCCTTCGCTGGCATCGGCGATGAATTCGATGGTGCCCGCGCCTTCGTAGTCCACAGCCTTGGCCGCGCGCACGGCGGCGGCACAGATTTCCTCGCGCGTGGCCTCATCCATGCCCGGCGCAGGCGCTTCCTCGATCACCTTCTGGTGGCGGCGTTGCAGTGAGCAATCGCGCTCGAACAGGTGGACGACGTTGCCGTGGCTGTCGCCGAACACCTGCACCTCGATATGGCGGGGGGAGGTGATCCACTTTTCCAGCAGAACCTCGTCGTTGGAGAAGCTGGCCTTGGCCTCGCGCCGGCAGCTTTGCAGGTCAGCCTCGAAATCTTCGGCCCGGTCCACCTTGCGCATACCCTTGCCGCCGCCGCCTGCCACGGCCTTGATCAGCACGGGATAGCCGATCGCGTCGGCCTCTTTCTTCAGCCGCTCGACCGATTGGTCCTTGCCCAGATAGCCCGGTGTCACCGGCACGCCTGCGTCCTGCATCAGCGTCTTCGCGGCATCCTTCAGACCCATAGCGTCGATGCTGGCAGGCTTGGGGCCGACCCAGACCAGCCCGGCGTCGATCACGGCCTGCGCGAAGCCTGCATTCTCGGACAGGAATCCGTAGCCCGGGTGGATCGCATCCGCGCCCGTCTGTTTGGCAGCAGCGATGATCTTTTCACCGACAAGGTAGCTTTCGGCAGCGGGCGAAGGTCCGATATGCACGGCCTCGTCAGCCTGCCGCACGTGCAGGGCCCTCGCATCGGCATCGGAATAGACCGCCACGGTGGCGACCCCCATTTCGCGGGCGGTGCGGATGATGCGGCAGGCAATCTCGCCGCGGTTGGCTATCAGCAGTTTCGAAATCATGCCGGGATGCATTCGCGCTTTTCTCTGCAAATGCAACCGCCCGCGCGATGGAAAGGTGCCGCGGCCTTTCAGTCTTCCTTGCGCCGCACGCCCTCGTCGCGCA
This sequence comes from Aurantiacibacter zhengii, assembly GCF_003584125.1. Classification (GTDB taxonomy): domain Bacteria; phylum Pseudomonadota; class Alphaproteobacteria; order Sphingomonadales; family Sphingomonadaceae; genus Alteraurantiacibacter; species Alteraurantiacibacter zhengii. The sequence continues at coordinate 210,956 of NZ_QXFL01000004.1, read as the reverse complement.
GCGGAGTGTTGGGTACGCCCGCCACCGGGCCTGCCATGCGCGCTGCCGCCATCAGCTGCCCGCGCGTCCATTTGGGTTCCAGCTGCGGCGGGTAGGAGCCGCGCATGGTTTCCTTCAGCGCGCTGGCGATATGGCCCATCTTGGCGAGAAAGCCGATGCGCACGCGGTGATCCCACGCCGCTTCGCCGCGGGCGTGCACCTTCTTGCCGATCGCGCCGTAGATGTTGGCGGCAGACAGCACAGCCCAGCGCTGGCGAAACTTCAGCCGCCCCGCGCCGACGCGTGCGCGCATGTCGTGGACCTGCGCGATGGAAACCAGCCGCCCTGCAAGCTGCACCAGCTGTTCGCGGTAGGCAGGCTTCATCAGCTGGCCGGGCGGGATGTCCATCTCCACCAGCCATTCTTCGGGGATATAGCAGCGCCCGGCAGCATCATCGTCCCAGATGTCGCGGGCGATGTTGTTGAGCTGGAAAGCAAGGCCAAGGTCACAGGCGCGGTCGAGCGTTTCGGTCGCGTCGCTGGGCACGCCCATCACTTTCGCCATCATCACGCCCACCGCGCCTGCAACGTGATAGCAATAGCGCATCAGGTCGCCTTCCGAGCGCGGACGCCAGCCGTCGGCATCGAGGGCGAAACCGTCGATCACATCGTCGCACATCTCGCGGGTGATGCCGCATTCGGCGGCGACCAGGCCGAGGGCATCGAACGCCAGATCGGCAGTCGGCTGGCCGTCCAGCGCGCGGTGGGTGAGAATGCGGATGGCTTCGACCCGGTCCTTCGCGCTGGCCTGGTCCAGCTTCAGGTCGCGTGCCCCATCCCTGAACCCATATTCCTGGCCGTCGGCAATGTCGTCGCAGCGGCGGCACCAGGCGTACAGCAGGTGCGCACGTTCGCGCGTGGACTTGTCGAACAGCCAGCTGGCGACGGTGAAACTTTTCGACCCTTCGGCGATGCTCTCACGCGCCTTGGCGACCAGCGCCGCGCGCGAGCGACCGCCGCCCACCTGCCGAGGGGTTGCCTTCACCAGCTGGCTGGCCACCAGCGGGCGCGGCCTTATGCGTTTCGTGCTCACAAATCCTCCGCGCGCATTTGCACGATGGTCCGGATAGGCTCGTAATTCGCCATCTTCTCGAGCAGTACCTCCAGCGTTTCGCCCACGATCAGGATGTCGCGGTGCATTTCCCTGACAAAGCCGGTTTCGGCCATTTGCCGGTTAAACGCTATAAGTCCGTCATAGTATCCAAAGGCATTGAGAAGACCGACCGGGCTCTGGTGATAGCCCAGCTGCGCCCAGCTTACCGCTTCCCACAATTCGTCCAGCGTGCCGACGCCGCCGGGCAGGGTGACGAAGCCAGCGGAAAGGTCGGTGAAGGCCTGCTGGCGCTGGTGCATGGTGTCGACCACGTGCAGCTGCGTGCAGTCGGAATTGGCCACCTCCATATCGACCAGCGCCTGCGGGATCACGCCGATCACCTCGCCGCCCGCTTCCAGCGCGGCATAGGCGACCGCGCCCATCAGCCCGGCCTTGCCGCCGCCGTAGACGACGCCGATGCCCCGCTTCGCAAGCGTGGTGCCGACATGGCGAGCGAGTTCGATGTAGCGCGGATCGGCGGGCGTGGCGGAGCCGCAATATACGGCGAGGCGTTTGAAATTCTCAGACATGGGTTCAGCCCGTAGCCGCAGCGGTCAGGAAGACAAGTCCCCGATCATCAGGCCCGCGGTCGCCTTGGCGCTGCCGACAACGCCGGGAATGCCCGCACCGGGGTGCGTGCCTGCGCCCACGAGGTAAAAGTTCTCGATCACGTCATCGCGGTTGTGGCCGCGGAAGAATGCACTTTGCCACAGCACCGGCTCCAGGCTGAAGGCGCTGCCCTGGTGGGCGTTGAGGTCTACTGCGAAATCGAGGGGGGAGTAGCTGAACTTCGTCACGATCCTATCGTGGATGTCCGGGATCAGGCGGCGACCGACCTCGTCGAGGATGCGCTTTTCCAGTTGCGGGCCGACCTCGTCCCAGTCGATCGGCATTTTGCCCAGGTGCGCGACCGGCACCAGCGCGTAGAACGTGCTCATGCCCTCGGGCGCCATGCTGGGATCGGTTACGGTGGGGTGGTGCAGGTAGATCGAGAAATCGGCCGGCAGGATGCCCTTGGAATAGATGTCGTCCAGCAGGCCGTGATAGCGCGGGCCGAACAGGATCATGTGGTGCGGAATGCCCGGCCAGGTGCCCTCGATGCCGAAATGGACAACGAACAGCGAAGGCGAGAAGGTCTTTTTCTTCAGCGACTTGGCCTGCGCCTTGCCGCGCGGGCTGTCGCCCAGCAGGTCCTTGTAGGAGTGCATGATGTCGGCGTTGCTGGCCACGGCATCGAAGCGCTGGGTCCAGCCGCTTTTCGTATGGACGGCCTTTGCCCGGGTGCCCTCGGTTTCCACGCGGGTCACGCCGTCACCCACGCGCATGGTGCCGCCCAGCCGCTCGAAATGGCGGACCATTCCGGCGATCAGGCGGTTGGTGCCGCCGCGCGTCCACCACACGCCGCCGTCCTTTTCCAGCTTGTGGATCAGGGCATAGATGCTGGAGGTTTTCATCGGGCTACCGCCCACCAGCAGGGTATGGAAGGAGAGCGCCTCGCGCAATTTCTCGTTCTTGATGTATTTCGAAACGATCGAATAGACGCTGCGCCAGGCCTGCTTCTTCATCAGCGCGGGCGCGGCCTTGATCATGGACTTGAAATCGAGGAACGGCACTGTGCCGAGCTTGACGTAGCCTTCTTCGTAAACACCGGCGGCATAGTCCAGAAAGCGGTCGTAACCGGCCACGTCGGCAGGCTCCAGCTTCATGATCTCCTTGCGCAGGTCTTCCTCGTCGTTGGAATAGTCGAAGTTCACCCCGTCCGGCCAGTTGAGCCGGTAGAAGGGCATGACCTTCATCAGCTCCAGATCCCCGTCCATGTCGTGGCCGGTGATTTCCCACAGCTCGCGCAGGCAATCGGGATCGGTCACCACGGTGGGGCCCGCATCGAAGGTGAAGCCGTCCTTTTCCCAGTAGTATGCCCGCCCGCCGGGCTTGTCGCGGCTTTCGACGACAGTGGTGGCGATCCCGGCGCTCTGCAGGCGGATGGCGAGCGCCATGCCGCCGAAACCGGCCCCGATCACGCAAGCTGTTCGGCCTTCTGGGGTAGTCATTGGGTATCCTTCCGGGAGGGGACAGTGAGGGGCGGGGCCTTCGACATGAGGGCGCCGATACCCCGGGTAATGGGAATAGGTGGCTTGCCCGACAGCACGCGCAGCTTGTCGAGCAGGGTGGACTTGCCGGCGTAGAACCGCTCGATCAGCGGTTCGCGCAGGCGATAGAAGCGTTCGAACACGCGGTAGCGTTCCCGCGGGCGTGCGCCGCAGAACAGCATCGTGCCCAGCATCCGGTAATGGCCCATCGCAGCCCAGTGACGGCGCGCCCGCGCTTCCAGCTTGGCAGCCATCTGGTCGCCCGGCAGGTCCGCATCTTCGGCAACGGCCAGCGCCACGTCCACGGCGATGGGCAGGGTGTAACTGGTGAGCGGGTGAACGAAGCCGCCACGTGCCCCGGCCTGGGCGACGCCCTCTACCCGGTGCTGGCGCTGGAAAGCCGCGAAATCACCGCCGGTGATGACGGGCAGCACGCCGGTCTCGAAGCCCACCGGATCGCCGGTGACGCCCAATTGTCGCTGATACTCGTCGATGCGCGCCGACAGGGCAGAACGGTCGAGCAGCGGTTTGTCGGCGTAATAGGTATCCTCGATAAACAGGTCATGCGCGCCCAGCGGCAGGACATAGACGAAGCGGTAGGCTCCGTCGTTGTCTGCCGGGCCGTTGGCGTACGGGGCCAATTGGTCGACATCGGCATCCATTATGGTGGGCCGGGAAACGCCGTGCGGCTGGGGTGTGCGCAGGTGGCGGCCCATGAAGACCTGCCAGCCGCCCTGAAGGGTATCGGTGGGCGTGAAGCCCCGGCAATCGATCACCGTGCGGGCAGTGATCCGCGTGCCGTCGGCAAGGTCAGCCCCATCGGCATCGAGCGCCGTTACCTCCTGCCCCGTCATGATGACGCCTTCGGGCAGGTCCCGCTCCAGCCGCGCGGCGAAATCCGTGCTGGCGAGCGAGAGATAGGACGATTTCAGATGCCGGCGATACTTGGGAAACTGAACGATGTAGCCGTCAGTCCACTCGGTCCGCCGGAAGGCCTCCATCAGCGCCGCGCCTGCTTCCGAAAGGTCGGTGCCGAACCAGCTCCAGCGGTGGTTGCCGCCCAGCTGATCGCCTGTTTCCACAAGCCTTACCGACACGTCCGGCCGCAGCACGGCCAGAGCCAGCGCAATCAGCCCGCCGGACAGGCCGCCACCAATGATGGCAATATCGCAATCGCGCCCGTTCATCTCCCACATGCCTTAGCGGAATGGCGAACGCGTGCAATCACAGCCCTTGGTCGGGCCTTGAATTGTCGGCACGCGGCAGGAACCGCGCGATGAACGGCCCGTTCTCAAGGCAAACGCAACGGGAAATTCCATGAACAGACGCCTATCTTCACCTTCCGCCATGACACTTGGCGCAATTCTAACCGCGCTTGCCGGTGCCAGCCCCGCGCTGGCGCAGGACGATGCCGAAACGCAGGGCCCGCCCGATATCGAAGACACGGTGTTCGCTGGCGATTACCTGTCGGTGGGCGTGGGCGTGGCGCTCAACCCCTCCTACACCGGTTCCGACGACTACGTGTTTTCGGTTCTGCCCGTCGTGCAGGGTTCGCTGGGCGGAGTGGACATCAATCCGCGCGCCGGAGGGGTGGAGCTCGATTTCGTGCAGGATCCCGATGAAGGCGTGGGCCTCGACCTTGGTATCGCCGCGCGCCTGCGTGCCAATCGCGCTTCGCAGATAGAGGACGAGGTCGTGCTGCAATATGGCGAGCTGGACCGCGCTATCGAGGTCGGCCCCAGCGTGGGGCTGAACTTCCCCGCCGTGCTCAATCCCTATGACAGCATCGGAGTGGGCGTCGATGCCATGTGGGATATCAACGGGGCACACGGGGGCATGACGGTCTCGCCCTCGGTCAATTATTCCACCCCGCTCAGCCGCGCTGTCTTCGCCAGCCTCTCGTTCTCTGCCGAATGGGCGGATGAGGATTTTCAGGATTACTATTTCCGCGTCGATGACACGGCTTTCATCGGCGACGGGGCCGCCCCCCTGCCGGAGTTCGAGCCGCGCGGCGGTGGTTTCACCAGCGCGGGCGTGAACCTGCTGCTGGGCATCGACCTCGACGGCGACATCACCAACGGCGGTTTCGGGATAATCGCGCTGGGCGGCTATTCGCGGGTGCTGGGCGATGCGGCGGATACGCCGTTCACCGACATTCGTGGCAGCAAGGACCAGTTCATCGGTGCGGTGGGCATCGGCTACACGTTCTGATCGTTCGCGATCAGGTTGCCGCCGCCTGCTGGGCGGCGGCTGCCAGTTCCTGCAACGCCGCCATGTGGGCCTTGAACGCCTTGGCCCCGGCCTTGGTGAAGGCGGCCCAGGTGCGCTGACGACCTTCGCTTTTCGCCTTTCTCAGCTGCACGTATCCGGCATCCGCCATCGCGGCGAGGTGCTTTGAGAGCACGCTGTCGCTGACATCCAGGATCTCGCGCAGTGTGGCGAACTCGATATCATCCACGCGGGCAAGAGCCGCCGCAATCTGCAGGCGCGCCGGCGGATGCAGCACGGGATCGATAGCCGCCGTCATGCCGCATCATCCGAAACGCGCAGGTCGTCCTGAGCGAGTTTCTGCCACCACAGGCTCGCCAGCGTTTCCCCGATGAAGACAGCGATCGCCACGATCGCCACCAGCGGGCTCCACGTATTGGGGCCGCCGGTGAGGATGACGACAGCGAGGCCCGCGAGGAAGATTGCAAAGGCCAGCCACAGCGCAGGCTGCGCGGCGCGGGAGGAATACCCGCTGACGAACATGCCATAACGCTGTCGGTCGTCGCGAATGATCCACCATAGCGCGCCGAACGCGACCACGATGCAGGCCGCCATTGCCGCTACCGGCAATCCCCAAGCCAGCACCAGCAGCGCCTGCACCGCTCCATAGGCCGCGTGTCGCCATAGGGGCCATCGCATGCGCTTTGCCATGCGCCGGTCCGTGTCTCTCACCGCGCCAAGCGCGCTGCGTGCTTCTTCGCTATCCATCGTTTTCATCCTTCACTTTCCTGTATGGAAAGAGATACGATTCACTTTCCAGTTTGGCAAGTGAAAACTTTCCAAGTTGGAAAGTGAGGGCGGTTCACGCACGAAAAAAGGGGAAGCGACGCATGCCGCCCCCCCCTCCTTTATCCTGTCTCAGGATCGCCGGGTTCAGTCGTCCTCGATCATCAGATCGGGGCGGGCGGGCGGCAGGTCCGCAACGCGATTCCCCGTCTTCAGATAGGTGTCGAACCACTGCATCATGCGCAGGTTGTAATCATAGCGCGACGCGGCAAAGGCATTGCCGTGGCCTTCGCCCGGATAGCGCACCAGCCGCAGCGGCGTATCGGGACGACGCAGCTTGATGTAGCGATAAAGCTCCAGGCTCTGGCCCGGATCGACGCGGGTATCGGCTGTGCCGCCCATGATCAGCAGCGGCGTGTCGGCGCGGTCGGTGTAATAGATCGGGCTGACTTCCAGGAAGTGCTGCCAGTCTTCCCACGGCCACTGGCGTGCGTGGACGAGGTACATCTCGTTCGGGATGTCGCCGGTACCGACCTTGCTGATCTGGTTGGAAATGCCAACGAACATCACGCCTGCCGTAAATTCTTCCGAATTGTAGGTGGAGGACCAGGCCGTGGCATAGCCGCCGTAGGACCCGCCGGTGATGCCCGTGCGGTCCGCATCGGCAATGCCTTCCGCCACCAAAGCGGCCTTGGCGTCGGTCAGGTCGCGGAATTCGGGGTCGGTGTAATTGCCGGAGTGGGCCTTGGAAAATGCCGTGCCGTAGGCGGTCGAGCCGCGATAGTTGGGCAGGAACACCGCATAGCCCTGACCCGCGGCGACCTGGCCGGGATTGGAATAGCTGGTGACCCAGCCGTTGCTTTCATGCGCCTCGGGCCCGCCGTGAACGTCCAGGATCGTGGGTGCCCCGCCAGCGGGAACACCGCCCACCGGAAGAACCAGCACGCCCTCGATCTCGGTGCCGTCGGTGGCGGTGAAGGTATAGGTGCGCTGCTCGCCGAAATCGATTTCCGCCAGCCAGGGATTATGGTTCGTCCAGCGGGTGAATTCGCCGGCGTTGAAGCTGAAAAGCTCGTTGGGATGTTCGGGCGAATTGGCTTCCACCACCAGGCGGTTTCCGCCCTGTTCCAGGCTGGTCAGGATCAGGCTGCCGGGATCGTATTCGCGCTGCTCTTCGCCGTTAGCCGAGTAGAACCGCAGCACGCTCTGCGCGCCCACGTGGACAACGGCAGCGAGGCGCCCGTCGGACATCCACTCGGTGTCCACCACGGCTTCCGCCGCGCCTTCGTTCACGGCGGAATAGCTGCCGGTCATCACGTCGACCAGGTGCAGCGTGGTGGCGGCAGGATCGTTCGCATCCACGCCCGCGACCATCGACAGGGTGCGGGAGTCGGGCGAGAATTCGACGTCGCCCAGCTTGCCCGGCGTTTCCACCACGGTCACGTCGCCGCTCGCCAGGTTCAGCAGGTTCACCCGCTGCGAGGTAAGCGAATCGTCGACCAGCGGGCTAGGCGCGGTCACGATCATCGCTGTCTGGCCATCGGGAGCGATATCGAAGCTGCTGACATAGCCGGGCACTTCGAACTCGACCGGCTCCGCATCCACCTCAGCGCCGCTAGCGTTGGCAACGAACATGCGGTTGAGGCGCTGTTCCTCCTCGTAGACCACGGCGTTGAAGCCATCGTCGGATTCGGTTTCGCGGTCTTCGTCGGGCGCCGACGACACCAGCATGTAGACCTGGCTGCCGTCGGGCGAGAACGCATAGTCACGCACGGCCGCGTCGGCGACGCCGGCAATCTTGCGATAGGCACCGCCGTCCACCGGAATGCCCCATACGGAGCGGTCGTCATCACCGTCGCTCCACAGGAAGGTGATCATGCTGCCATCGGGATTGAAGCCGATGGACGAAACGCTCATGTCCTCGGGCAGGTAGGCCCGCACGTCCATCGCGCCGTCGGCCAGGAACAGCTGCTGGTCTGCGGTGCCGTTTTCTTCCCCGCGCGTGACATCGGGCCAGTGGACGCGGGTGTAGGCAACGTGGCTGCCGTCCTGCGACACCGCCACGGTGCCGGTATATTCGATGCGGGCAACATCCTGGGGCGTCATGTCGCGGGCAAGGGCGGGTGCCGCAGGCAGTGTCAGCACGGTGGCAAGAAGGCCGGAACGCAAGGTAGTGCGAAGCAGGGTCATTGGCGGTAGGATCCTCTGGTGGTCTGTTTCAGTTGAAACGGTTCATAGCGACTGTGCCCGGAAGCGCAAATCTCGGCTTTTGGCCGATTATGCGCGCATTTCGCCCTCTCGCGCAGGACGGGGCAAACCTGCTATGCCATTCCCATCGTCAGGGACGGAGGGAGAAACATGGCCGACACTCAGGACATTTCCGCATGGATCGCGCTGTTCATCGGGCTCTATGCCCTGGGCGCGGCAATCGGTGAATTGCGCAGCCCGGGGAGCTGGGCCGCGATGCTCGACGGGTTCGAGACGAGCGAGGCGCTGCGTTTCCTGACCGGCATCGTGGTGCTGGCGCTGGGCGCGACGATCTACCTGGTCAATCCGTGGCGGCCCGATGACTGGCTTTCCATCGTCGTCACGGTGATCGGTGGCGGCATGGTGGTGGAAGGCGTGGTGATCCTGGGCTTCGGCAGGCCATTCCTGCATTTCGCCAGCGCCATGATGGGCGCGGTGAACCGGGCATGGGCGCTGCTGTCGGCGGGGCTGGGCCTGGTGCTGGTCTGCGTCGCGATGCTGCGGTTCTAGCGTTCGACAGACTGCATAAGGCTGGAGGAATAGGGCTGGAGGAGCGCGCTCGCCCGGTCCCATCCGGCGCGCAGCCAGGTGTCGTGCGTTTTGGGGTCAGGTGGAAGCACCACCGGCATCGCGTCGCGTCCGGCATGCTTCAGCGCGGCATTGGGCGGGCAGGTGAGCAGGGCGAAACCGGGCACTTCGCTATCCTTCCATACGCCCGCCAGCGCGAACACCGGCTGATCGGCGCAGGCGAACCAGTGCTGGCGGCGCTTCCCGTCCATACCGATCCTGCCCCATTCCATGAAGGCCGTGGCGGGCACCAGGCAGCGAAATTCCGGGTTGCGCAGGTTGCCGATCCAGAACGGGCTGTCGGGATTGCGGACGCTCAGCACAGGTCGCGCGGGATCGTGGGCCGAGGGCGGAGGCGGAACGCCCCATACCCGCGGCACCATGCGGCGCGGCTGGTTCGCTTCGCCCGGCCCGGCGATGAATTCGCGGCCTGTGGTGATGACCGGGGCAAAGCCGGAAGGCGAGATGTAACCACCCGCCCAAGGGTCGTCGCCCGGATTGATGCCGAACACCTTTCCGACCATCGCGGCATCGGCATCCAGGCGATAAAGCATCGTCACGGCTGGCGCGGGCCTATCGCGCGATGAGGAACATGTTGATCGTCAGCCGCCCCTCGGCAGGGTCTGCGGTAAGGGCGCCGGGCAGCGGAATGACGCCCGAATGCAGCAGCCGCCCGCGATAGACGATCAGGCGGTCGGGCCGGGCCTCAATCTCGCCGATCTTCTCGTACCGGTCGGTGTCGCCGTAATAATATCCTGCCGCCGGAGGACCGTATTCGCGCTCGTCTTCGGCCACGGCGGCGCTGAAGGTGGCCTCGCGCTGCGGGGTGATCGTCTCGAACCCGGTGCGCCTGTGGCGGTAAAAGGCAGTGCCGCCGGTCTCCGGGCCCAGCAGGTAATGCATGATGGCAAGCACTTCCCCGCCGGTATCGTCGTAATGCGGGATGCGTTGGGGTGGGGTAAGCTCGCCCGCTGGCGTGCATACCATCGAGAAGGCGCAGCTCTCCACCTTCACGCCCTCCTGCACGCCGAACACCTGTTGCATGATCTGCACCATCAGTGCGCCCTTGCGATCGAGGTAATCGGGCTGCCACAGGCTGCGCAGCCCCGGATACATCGCGCCGCCCGGCTGGTAGGTCGCGCTGCGGCCACGGGCCAGCAGTTCGTCTGCCATGCCGCTGTAGTCATCGATCTGCACCACCGGTTCGGCTTCCCTGCCAAAGCGGTGTACGGTTACCCCTGTGTCTGTTCTGTCCGCGCCATGCATGGTCAGGGCGTATAATAGGTTGGGGACCCCGGTCCAACCGGCAGGCCGAAGGCGAAGGTCCACAGGTAGAAGAACACGCTCCACGTCGTGATGAAGAACAAGGTGTAGGGCAGCATCATCGCGATCAGCGTGCCCACGCCCAGGTCCTTCTGGTAACGCGTCGCCCAGGCCAGGATCAGCCCGAAATAGCTCATCATGGGCGTGATGATGTTGGTGGTGGAATCGCCGATGCGATAGGCCGCCTGGATCGCCTCGGGCGCATAGCCGATCAGCATCAGCATGGGCACGAAGATGGGTGCGGTGACGGCCCACTGTGCCGATGCGGAGCCCAATGACAGATTGATCAGCGCGCAGATGGCGATGAAGGCGAAGAACACGACCGGCCCCGTCATCCCGCTTTCCACCAGGAAGTTCGCGCCGGTTACCGCCGTGATCGCGCCGAGATTCGTCCAGCCGAAAAAGGCCACGAACTGCGCGGCGAAGAACACCAGCACGATGTAAAGGCCCAGCGCAGACAGCGCCTCGGACATGGCGTCAATCACGTCGCGGTCGGTCTTCATGGAGCCGGTCACGCGCCCGTAGGTATAGCCGATGGTGATGAAAAAGATGAGGATCCAGACGACGAAGCCATCGAAGAACGGTGAATCCATCCGGTCGCCCGTTTCCGCATTGCGCAGCACGCCCCATTCGGGAACCAGCGTCATCGCCATGAAGGCCAGCACACCCAGCAGCGCCACGCCCGACCAGCGCAGGCCCTTGCGTTCGGTATCGGTGAGCGGCTGCATCATGCCTTCGTCCAGCACGTCCGGATCGGCCTTGCTCGCGTCATACGGGCCAAGCTTCGGCTCCACGATGTAAATCGACACCAGCGACCCGATGATCGTGATGAGGAACGTGCTGACGAACATGAAATACCAGTTGGCCGTGGCCAGCACGGTGTAATCGGGATCGATCAACTGCGCGGCTTCCTGCGTGATGCCCGCCAGCAGAGGGTCGATCGTGCCGATCAGCAGGTTGGCGCTGTAGCCGCCCGAAACCCCGGCAAAGGCAGCCGCCATGCCCGCCAGCGGGTGCCGGCCCAGCGCGTAATAGATCGCGCCGCCCAGCGGGATCAGCACGACGTAGCCCACCTCACTGGCAGTGTTGGAGATGATGCCGGCAAACACGATGGCTACCGTCACCAGCTTGGGCGGCGCGCCCAGCACCATGCTGCGCACGGCAGCGGACAGCAGCCCGGATTTCTCCGCCACGCCCACGCCCAGCATAGCCACCAGCACGACGCCCAGCGGGGCAAAGCTGGTGAAATTGTCGACCAGGCCGGTAAATATGCGGCGCACCCCGTCGCCGTTCATCAGGCTGACCGCGCGGATCATGCCGTCGTCCGCCACGTTCGGCGCGCCTGCGGGGCGGGGATCCTCCACCGCCACGCCCATCCAGCCGAACAGGCCGGAGACGAGCACGATGCCCACGGCCAGCAGGGCGAACAGTGTGACCGGGTGCGGCAGCAGGTTGCCCAGCCATTCCACCCCGTCAAGGAAGCGGGTGAAGGCGTTGCGCTTGCCCTGCTTGTATTCGTGCGTGGGGGTGGGGAGCTCGGACATGGGTGGGCTCTCTCGCAGTTACTTTGGGATAGGGTTGCGGGTTACGTGGCAGACGCGGTCTGGCGCGCCGATGAACGGCCGTGGCTTAGCCGATGGCCATGCCGGGCAGCACATCGAGACGGAAAGCCTCCAGTGCCGTGGTCCACTGCGATAAGTGTCCATGTCAGAATTGGCAAGGCAGGTATATCCGAAGCCAGTATCGCGCTTTCCCCTCGCGCAAACGGCAACGGGCGACGCATCCCGTGATGCGCCGCCCGCCACTGGCCGAAAGAATGGCGAGGGCTAGAAGCCCAGCGTCATGCCTACGCGCGCCGCCGTTTTGCCATTGCGGTTGAAGCCGGTGGCAACGCCCGCATTCAGCGCGATGTTTTCCGTCACCAAGGCGCCTACCTGCAACGATCCGGCGTGCGCCCCGTCATATGTTGCAACGTTGGCGGTGAGGTTGAAGGACATGTTGGGCAGGAAAGCATTGCCGCTCATCGCGGTTGCGACCGCGGTGGAGCCGGAAATGCGATCATCCAGCAGCGCGATCTGATCGTCGATCATGTCGATGCGAGTGCCGACCGCGTCCAGCCTTTCCGACAGCGCGTTGTCCGCTGCCAGCCGCGCTGTCTGTTCCGAAGCGAGGTTGGCGGCCAGCTGGCTGGTCAGAGTTGCCTGGCTGGTAATCCGCTGTCCCAGCGCGATATCGGCATCGGCACGGGCGATGGATTCCGCATTGATGACGGTTTGCAACGCATTGTCCCCCGCCACCCGCGCGGCCTGCTCGGTGTTGAGATTGGCGGTGAGCTGGTTGGTGACGGCCACCTGCCCGTCGATCCGCTGGCCCAGTGCAAGGTCGGCATTGGAGCGGGCGATGGACTCAGCGTTCACGGCAAGCTGCAGGCCGTTGTCCGCTGCCAGGCGTGCATCGCTTTCAGCGCTTAGCTGCGCCACCGTTGTCGCGTCGCTTGCCGCGATACCGGCAGCAACATTGGTAATGCGGCGTTCCGCACCTGTGGCACCCACAGAAACGGTATTTGCCTGATCGGCAATCGATCCTGCACCCAGCGCAACGCTGTTGCTGGAAAGCGCCATTGCATCGCCGCCCAGGGCGACCGATCCCGCTGTCATGGCCATCGCCCCGTTGCCCAGCGCCACGCTGCCGTTGCCATTCGCCGTAGTCATGTTGCCCAGCGCAACCGCGCCGATGCCAGTGGCGGTGTTGTCTGCGCCGATGGCGATTGCACCTGTTCCGGCAGCAATGTTGGGATCGCCGATGGCGACCGCGCCATTGCCGATCGCCGACTGCTGAAGGCCCAGCGCAACCGCGCCTTCTCCCTCTGCGATGGATCCGCTGCCGCCTGCAAGCGCGCCGTTGCCGTTCGCATCGGAGGCATCGCCGCCGCCGCCGACAACCGCGCCGCTTTCGGCAAGCGCCGCCTCGAGCTGGGCAAGGGTTACGGCGTCGTTCTGCTCCACGGCCGCGCCGAGGTTGGAGATACGGCTACCGTTCATGTTGATGCCGCCCGTCACCGCGATGGTGGGGGTGATAAGGCCAGTTTCGTCCAGCTGCGTGGTGATTTGGGCGCTCAGCGCATAGTTCAGCCGATAGGGAGAGACGAGGCCGATGTTCACTGCTCCGGTCGCCTCGTCATAAGGCGTGAACAGCGAGCCCTGTTGCAAGCTGGCGGTGCCGCCAAGCGTGCCGAACTGGATCGCGCCGGTCCCGCTGCGGCCCTGGAACGATCCCGACACCGCCACGCCGTTGTCGACGATGGCGGCGGGGTCTGCTGTGGCCAGCAGGAAATCGTAGTCCCCTCCGTCCGAGGTGGAAAGGTTGCCATCTGCATTCACGTCGATCGCGTTGATCGTGGTCTGGAGACTGGAGTAGGAGACGTAGGCCGGATCTTCCGGCTGCGGCGGGGTGGGATCGCCAATGCGCACCAGCTGGCTGCTGCGCGAGACATAGCTCGCATCCACGTTTACGGTCTGCAAGGTGGTGTCGAAGAAGAAATCGGCATCGGTGTAGCCGCCGCCGAAGGGATACTGGAACGGCGTGCCCACCACGGTGGGAATACCGTCCACCTGAAGGTTGCCGGAGAATGTGACATCGTAGGTGTTGCGCACCACGTCGAAAGTCGCATCGCGGGGCGTGCGGGTCTGGCTTACAGGCGTTACCGTCCGGGTGCCGTCCACGTAGCATTCCGACGCGACATTGCCGGGGAAGGTGATGCCGTCATAAAAGCAGTTGAAATCCTTGAGCGGGGTCGAAGGCAGATCGATATCCACCGACTGCGCCATGGCCGGGGCGGAGATGGCGAGGGCCAGCACGCTGGCGCCTACGGAAAGGCGACGAGCGCCGCGAATTACAGTAAGTCCCTTCATCGTTTTGATCCTTGAACGGACACGCCACAGCGCAGCGAGACGCCGGCGTTCTCACCGAAGTCTCACCGTGAAAGGCGTGTGCGTTATATTGTGAGGTAATGCCCGTTATCTCGAACGCTATTGTTCGCGATACTACGGAATATATGCAATTTCGTTTGGCGGCGCAAACGTTTCAACACGTGCGCCTGTCGCGCCGGCAATTCTTGCGCAGACCCGTTGCGGACCCGCTGCGCTTCACCTACAAGACGTGCATCCCCGGGGAGCCATGAGGCTGAGAGGGCGGTTGAAGTCCGCCGACCCGTTGAACCTGAACCCGTTAGCACGGGCGGAGGGAAGGGCCGGCACTTTCGCCCGAAGTCCCTTTTCCCGCCCATGAGGAGAGACTTCGTATGGCCGACATCAATTCACCTGTCGAAATCGGCGTCACCACCGGACCTATCCGCGGCAGCCGCAAGATCCATGTCGGCCCGCTGAAAGTCGCCATGCGCGAGATCGACCTCGAACCTTCCAGCGGCGAGCCGCCGGTCCGCGTGTACGACACCTCCGGCCCCTACACCGACCCCGAGTCGACAATCGACATCAACACCGGCCTGCCGCTGCTGCGCCGCCAGTGGCAACTGGATCGCGGCGATATCGAGGAATACACCGCACGCGAGGTGAAGCCGGAAGACAACGGCCAGCTTGGCCCCGATCGCAGCGGCGGCGTGCCCGCGTTTCCCAACGTCAGCAAGACCGTGTTCCGCGCCAAGCCCGGCAAGAACCTGTCGCAGATGCACTACGCGAAGCAGGGCATCATCACGCCGGAAATGGAATATGTGGCGGAGCGCGAGAACCTGGGCCGTGCCGCGCTGAAGGAAGTCACCCGTGACGGGCAGGACTGGGGCGCGGAAATCCCCGACTACGTCACGCCCGAATTCGTGCGCGACGAGGTTGCGCGCGGCCGCGCAATCATCCCCTCCAACGTCAACCACCCGGAAGCCGAGCCGATGGCCATCGGGCGCAATTTCCTGGTGAAGATCAACGCCAACATCGGCAATTCCGCCGTCGCCAGCGACGTGGCGAACGAGGTGGACAAGATGGTCTGGTCGATCCGCTGGGGCGCGGACACGGTGATGGACCTGAGCACAGGCCGCAACATCCACGACACCCGCGAATGGATCATCCGCAACAGCCCCGTGCCCATCGGCACCGTGCCCATCTACCAGGCGCTGGAGAAAGTCGGCGGCGTGGCAGAGGACCTGACCTGGGAAGTGTTCCGCGACACGCTGATCGAGCAGGCCGAGCAGGGCGTCGACTATTTCACCATCCACGCGGGCGTGCGCCTGCCCTACGTGCCGCTGGCGGCCAAGCGCGTGACCGGCATCGTGTCGCGCGGCGGCTCCATCATGGCGAAATGGTGCCTGGCCCACCACAAGGAGAGCTTCCTCTACGAGAAGTTCGACGAGATCACCGAGATCATGAAGGCCTACGACGTCGCCTATTCGCTGGGCGACGGCCTGCGCCCCGGCAGTATCGCGGACGCCAATGACGAGGCGCAGTTCGCCGAGCTCTACACGCTGGGCGAGCTGACCAAGCGAGCCTGGGAGCAGGACGTGCAGGTGATGATCGAGGGGCCGGGCCACGTGCCCATGCACAAGATCAAGGAGAACATGACGAAGCAGCTCGAGGCCTGCGGGGAGGCTCCGTTCTACACCCTCGGGCCGCTCGTCACCGACATTGCGCCGGGCTACGACCACATCACCAGCGGCATCGGCGCGGCGCAGATCGGCTGGTACGGCACGGCGATGCTCTGCTACGTCACGCCCAAGGAACACCTCGGCCTGCCCGACCGCGACGACGTGAAAGTCGGCGTCGTCACCTACAAGCTGGCCGCCCACGCGGCGGACCTTGCCAAGGGCCACCCGGCCGCACAGGTGCGCGACGACGCGCTGTCGAAAGCCCGCTTCGAATTCCGCTGGCGCGACCAGTTCAACCTCTCGCTGGACCCCGACACCGCCGAGCAATACCACGACCAGACCCTGCCCGCCGAAGGCGCGAAAACCGCGCATTTCTGCTCCATGTGCGGGCCGAAGTTCTGCTCAATGAAGATTTCGCAAGAGGTGCGCGAGTTTGCGGCAAAGCAGAACTCCGACAGCTACCTCGCCACCGAGAACGTGGCTTCGGAGACGCCGCCCGAGGCGAAAGCCAACGCCGAGGAAGGCATGGAGGAAATGAGCCGCCGGTATAAGGAAGGCGGGGACTTGTATGTGCCGAAGGGGTGAGCGGCCATGTATTTAGAAGGTTGAACTTTTAAATAAATGTGCATAGCGTTCTATCAATGTTCTTGTGAGGATTTGATGGAACCACAGGCTTTCGGTGATAAGCATACGCTAAAGAAGCTTGAGGCAGTCGAGGAATATCTTGGGATGTTCACGACTGCCCTGAGAGACAAATTTGAGCTTCTTTACATCGACGCGTGCGCAGGATCAGGTTCATCGATGCCTCGGTCAGCGAAAGAGAAGGAGCAGGTCGAGAATGGGCAAATCCAATTGCTGGAACCTGCCGCAGAGTTGGCCGACACGGATGAGATAATTGTCGGCTCTGCCCTTCGCGCGCTAGGGGTAAAGTATCCGTTCAATCGATACCTCTTTAACGACAAAAAGAGGAAAAATGTAGAAGCCCTGCGTCGCGAGGTGAAAACAAAATTTAGCCATTTGGAAGATCGAGTAACGATCACGCAATTTGACGCCAATGAGATGCTTCTTCGCATCTGCGATACGATCAACTGGCGGAACTCGCGTGCCGTGGTGTTTCTTGATCCGTTTGGCTTGCAGATCAAATTCGATACATTGCAAGCACTAGCAAGAACGCAAGCGGTGGATGTCTGGTACTTAGTGCCGGTATTTGCGATGTTCAGGCAGGTTCGCGGGGATGGGGCGGTATTGGCAGATGGGGGGCGCAGTGTCGATGAAGCGCTGGGAACGACAGAGTGGCGGAATGTCCTGCCTGTAGAAGAGAAGGGGCAAATGGATATGTTCGGGCAAAAACTGTCCGAGAAGGCTGTTGATGTCGCGTGGTTTGAGAAGATCGCGCAAGAGCGTCTTAAAGCGGCTTTCGGAGGTCGCGTCGTCGAACAAGTTCTGCCGTTAGGCAAACCTGGGCTTCATGAATTCTCTCTTATGTTTGCTTGGGCAAACCCACATACGAGTGCGAGGCTCGCCTCTAAATTTGCGTCAGTGGTGCTGAAGTAATGGCAGGCTCATCCGAGATCGAATGGACTGACGTAACTTGGAACCCAGTTGCAGGTTGCACTGTCGCATCAAAGGGTTGCACCAACTGTTACGCAATGAGAATGGCGGCCCGGCTTCAAGCAATGGGGCATCACAAATATGAAGGGACCACCCGAAAGAGCGGCGGTCGTTACGTCTGGACTGGAAGAGTAAATATAGATGAAAGCAGTCTTTCCGCTCCGTTAGAATGGCGCAAGCCAAAGCGAATCTTTGTCAACTCGATGTCGGACCTATTTCATCCTGACGTGCCCGCTGATTTTGTGGTCCGTGTTTGGGAAACGATGATCGCTTGCCCGCATCATCATTTTCAGATTCTTACGAAGAGGCCAGATCGAATGGCTGAGATGTTCTCGCAAGGCGTAATTGAAGCGCGAAATCACATTTGGGTGGGCACTTCTATTGAGAGTAGCGAGGTCGCAGAACGAGTAAGACATCTCGCCTCAGTTCGTGGTGCGACTCTTTTCATTTCGTTCGAGCCTTTGATCGGTGAGATTCAGGACATCGATCTCCGTGGTATCCATTGGGCCATCGTTGGAGGGGAATCCGGTCCTCGAGCACGGCCTATGCAAGAAGCATGGGTTGAGCGTCTCCTCGAGATATGCCGTCGTGACGATGTTGCGTTTTTCTTTAAGCAATGGGGCGGCAGGAATAAAAAAGCGGCAGGCCGCGAATTGCACGGGCAGACCTTCGACGAATACCCGCTTGAATTAGAAGCTTAACGCCTACCACATAACCCCCATGTCCGCAGACTGCTGTTCCGCCAAATCGACCACGCTCGAACAACTCGCCCGCCAACGGGAGCAGCGGCGCGTGCTCGTCATCGTGCTGGCCATCAACGCGGTGATGTTCGTGCTTGAATTCGGGGCGGGGGTGATTGCCGGGTCGGCGGCGCTCATGGCCGATGCCAGCGACATGTTGGGCGACGCGGTGGTCTATGCGGTCAGCCTCTATGCGCTGGCCCGGTCGGACCGGTGGAAGGCCGGGGCGGCCATGCTGAAAGGCGTGGTGATCCTGGCGCTGGGCGTGGGCATCGCGGTGAACGTGGTGGTCCGGATACAGAGCGGCGTGCCGCCAAGTTCCACGCTGATGCTGGTGTTCGGCGCGCTGGCGCTGTTGGCCAACCTGGTGTGCCTCAGGCTGCTCACCCGTTTCCGCAACCAGGACGTGAACATGGCGAGCACCTGGGAATGTTCGCGCAACGACGTGATCAACAATTGCGGCGTGCTGCTGGCTGCGGGCCTCGTCTGGTGGCTGGCCTCGCCGTGGCCCGATATCGTGATCGGCTCGGTGATGGCGCTTATATTCCTGCGCTCCGCCCTGCGCGTGATGGCGGAGGCCGCACCCCAGCTTCGCGCGGCCTGAGGCCTTTCCTACACCCCGTCACCATGGTCCGGTGCCGCGCATGGAAGCACTCCCGCACAGCATACGAAAAAGCCCGCCCCGGACGCTTCCGGAGCGGGCTTCCTGAAATGCTCTATGCCTTCGCTTACATCGCGGCGTCGGCGGTCATGGCGCTCATGTCCGCATCGGGCAGGGCGGCCAGGTCTTCGGCGGTCATGCCGGTCTGGATGTCCATGTCGTCGCCGTTGGTGACGGGGGTCAGGCCGTCCATCGGCACCTCCACCCAGCGATCGGGGTCGGTGTTCTCCAGTTCGACCACCAGGCCGGTGACCGCGCCGTCTCCGCCGCGGCGGACCATCTCGACATCGCCCAGGTCGGTGCCGTCCGCCGTCACCAGGTCGGCGTCGAGCAGCTGCGTCTCGGTCATGCCGAGCGCGGCTTCTTCCATGCCAGCAGCAGCGGCGCTCTGGTCCGCCTGCATTTCCATCTGGTCTTCCATGCGGTCGGCCTCCTGCTCGGCAGCGGAGTCCCCGCAGGCGGCGATCATGGCGCAGCCCGCGGCCAGCGTGGCGAGGGTGAACTTGCGATTGGTCATTTGCTTTCCTTCCAGTGATTTCCCCTTCGCCAACGCGGCATTTGCGGCGCCGTTCCGATCAGCGTTACGATCACCGTTCCGCTCGGGGGCGCTTATTGCCTCAGGACTGTGTTCCATGTGTTCCAGGTTAGGCCCGGCGCGCTCCGTTCGTCGCGTTTGTGGACGAAGGTCAGGAGCTTATCGGCATCCTCGCAGTTGCAGCATGATGACACACCCCGCATCGCCCAGCGATCTCGCCCAATGGAACCGCCTCGCCCAGCAGGGGGCCATGCTCTGGATGGAAGCATCGCAGGTCATGTGGTTGCGGGGCTTGCGGATGATGGCCGGCGGCAAACTGGCCGAGCGCGAGGCGGAGCGGATGGTGCGCGAGAAGCTGGTGGCGAGCATGACGCTGTGGCCCTTCGTGGCGATGGGCGGCATGCAGCAGACGCCCGAGCAGGTCTCCGACCGGGTGCTGCGCCATTATCGGAAACCGGTGCGCGCGAACCGCAGGCGCCTCTCGCGCTGATTTGCGGGATGCCGGGGCAGGCGGCGGCGGATCAGCCGATATCGAAGTCCGCCTCTTCCTCCCCGTCCCAGTATGCGGCGCGCGAAGCCTTGACGTGCAGCATGACCATGCCCTGCGTGTCGATGCCGTCTTCGAACCAGCGTTCCAGCTCGTCTACCCAATGCTGCGCGAACTGCGTCTTGTCGCGCACGATCTGTGCCGTGCCTTCGATTGAGATGAACACGCCCGGCGCGCCATTGTCGCGCTGCGCACCCTGGAGCGAGAGGCCGACCTTCGGATCGCGCTTGATGTCGTCCACCATCAGGCAGTCTTCCCAGGTGAAGTAGTAGCTGTCGCCATCGTAATCGACCTGGCGGTTGTTGCTCATCGGTCGTGCGCCGATCTGGCCGTCTTTCGTATGCGTGTTGAGCATCACGAAATCGATGTCCTTCATCGCCTCGGCAATGTGGGAAAGGTGGTCGTTCTGGGTGGTGTCGGCCATGGAATTCTCCTTGCGCTCCCGCAGGATGGACAGCGATCCGCCAGCCTTTGCGTTCCCGCCCGGCCTAGCGGTTCAGCGCCACCAGCACCCGGTCCAGCGCTTGCAGGAAGCGGGATCGGTCAGCCTTGCCGAACGGCGGCGGACCGCCACCGGCTGCGCCCAGCGGTCCGTCCATCCCGCTGCGCAGGTCCGCCATGATGGCGCGCGTGGCGATGGCAGAGCCTATGCTGGCGGCGTCGAACGGCCTGCCATTGTGGGCCAGCACCTGCGCGCCCGCCTTCAGGCACCGCTCTGCCAGCAGGATGTCGGCGGTGATCACCACGCTTCGCGGATCGGAGTGCTGGGCGATCCAGTCATCGGCGGCATCGAAACCGTCGCCTACGGTCACCCGCTTCACCCGCTCGCTGACGGGGACGCGGAAGGGACTGTTGCTGACGACGCGCACGTGGGCGCCGTGACGTTCGGCCACGCGGTAGATCTCGTCCTTTACCGGACAGGCGTCTGCATCCACCAGGATCGTAATGGGACCATGCTCGGGCGGGCTGTTGTTGTCCATCGCACCCGCCCTAGCGTGCCCGAAGACCAGCCTCTAGCTGTTCTTCATGTTTTCCAGCCCCTTGATCGAACCTGGCTTCAGGCTCGGCTGACTGGCATTCTGCTTTGGCCCCTTGTCCGCCTTGGGTTTGCGGTTTTCGCGGCTCTTCTTCATCTGGCCCTTGGCCATGGTCTTTTCCAATCGGGGCGGAATGCCCCGCATGCACTCTAGGCCCTTTCGCGCCAATGCCCGCACGAATTCGCCTGCATCCCCGGCGCCGTTGCCCGCCAACTGTTTTGCTGCTATAAGACACCCGCTACCAGTCGCAATCGACGGTCGATGGCCAGCCATGCGCGCGCCGTATCCATCCATTCCGCCTCCTAGCCGCAGCCGCGCCATTCTGGCGTGCTGCCATGAACAGGACGAAGACGATGGATCTCAACCAGCTCCTCTGCAACCACCAGCGCGCGCTGATGAACCAGCGCAGTGCCAAGTCCCTGAACGATCGGAATACCTATTTCGACCTTGCCGGGTACTATGGTGAACGCATCCGCAAATACCGCCTTACCGCCGGGCTGGAGCGTTAGGAATGGACCGATCGGGACCGTCCCTGACAGGCCTTGCGCCGGAATAGCTGGCCAAACGCCCTCGCGTGCCCTACATAGGCTCCGCTTACGTCGATAAATTGCGACGGACTTCTAGACTTGCCGACCGCCGCTTGCCCTTTTTGAAGGCCCCGGCGTTAACCTGACTACGACTTCCTTTTCGATGACGATTTGCACGACCACGCGGCATGTTGCCGCGCGGCAACACACGCGTTCTTGAAAGGAACCACAGCATGTCAAAGACTGGCACCGTAAAATTCTTCAATGCCGACAAGGGCTATGGCTTCATTCAGCCCGACGACGGTTCGAACGACAGCTTCGTTCACATCAGCGCCGTGCAGGCCGCCGGCATGCAGACGCTCGATAAGGAACAGCGCCTGAACTACGAAGTCGAAACCGGCCGCAATGGCAAGGAAAGCGCCGTCAACCTTTCGGCTGCCGACTGATCCGAACGCCTGTTCCCGCTTGCGGGGATTGACGAACAAGAGGGCGGGAATGCACGGGCCCGGGGCCCAAGCGTTTTCGCCTTCCTGATTTACCCCCCTGTCAGCGAGGCCGACGATGTCGCAGAACTATCACTTCTACAAGCAGCGCGCCGAAGAGGCCGCTACCGACGCCGATGGCGCCGAACTGGAAAACGTCCGCGAGCGGCACCTGCAGGCGGAGAAGACCTGGCGCGGGCTGGCCGAACAGGCTCGCAAGGTGGAGGAAGACCGCGCCGTCGCCAAGCAGGAGCGACTGGATCGCATCGCTGCCGAAGAAGAGGCAGCGGAAACCGAAAGCGGCGAATAGCCGCCTTACTACCGCGTCCTTCGCTGCTTGCCCTGCGAGCGTGATCGATGCTCTTTTTCCAGGCCGCAGTTCCAATTCCCTGAGAACGCACACCCCTTTCTGACAGGGGTTCGAGCACACGTTTGCGCTGCCTTTTGCACATTAGCCCTCTTCGTCGGGACACATCGCAGGGTGTTCCACGTTGCGCCGCGCGCCCGCTGCGCTACCCTGTATGGGGTGTGCTGCGAGAGGGGCGGAAATTATGAGCGAAGACACCCAAATCCTTGAGGAGAAGAAAGAGCGCCGCCGCCTGCCGCAGATCGGGCTGGCCCTGACCGCGCTCTATCTGGTGGGACTGGTGATCTATCTCGCGGTGCAGGGACAGAACCCGACTGACCTGAGGCTCAACGAGCTGGGCGACTTCCTGGGCGGAGTGTCCAGTCCGCTCGCGTTCCTGTGGCTGGTTCTCGGCTTCTTCCAGCAGAGCCGCGAGATCCGCCTGTCGAACAAGGCCCTTCACCTGCAGGCCCGCGAAATGCGGCGCAGTGTCGACGAGCACCGGCGCCTGGCAGGCGATCGCAGCGGACCGGAGGGAAATGCATGAGCGGTGTTACTGAAACGAACCGCGAACTGCTGACGAAAGCCTTCGCCAAGCTGGAGCATGGCGATCCGGACGATTTCCTGCCGTTGTTCGACGAACATATCACCTGGCACGTGATGGGCACCTCCAAATGGTCGAAGACGGTCAGCGGCCTCGCCGATGTAGAGGCGCAGCTGATGGGCCCGCTGTTCGCCCGTTTCGCGGGGCCATATCGCAACATTCCCGAACTGGTGCTCGCCGATGGCGACCACGTGGTCGTGCTGGCAA
The DNA here is from genome assembly GCF_003584125.1 of Aurantiacibacter zhengii. Taxonomy (GTDB): domain Bacteria; phylum Pseudomonadota; class Alphaproteobacteria; order Sphingomonadales; family Sphingomonadaceae; genus Alteraurantiacibacter; species Alteraurantiacibacter zhengii. The sequence goes on along the minus strand of NZ_QXFL01000004.1, from coordinate 187,719 downwards.
AGGGCCACGCCGATACCGTGGACGGGAAGGTCTACGCCAACGAGTACTGCTTCATCTTCCGCCTCGAAGCCGGCAGGATCGTGGAAGTGCGCGAGTATCTGGACACCAAGCTGGCGGACGCCGTGCTGGGTTAGGAAAGAGCCTCAGTCCGGCTTGCCGACACCGGCGCGGTCAAGCTCCGGCTGCAAGCGTCCAGTCAGCCAGAGCCACCACATGCGGAAGTCTGCAGCCAGGCTCCACAGGGGATAGGTGAAGGTTGCCGGACGGTTCTTCTCCACCGTGAAGTGCGCGAGCCAGGCAAAGAAGTACCCCGCTACCGGAAAGGCGATGAGCCACAGCCACCGCCCCGTCACGACCGCGAACAGCAGGACGGCGATAGCCAGCGTGGTGCCGATGTAGTGCAGCGCGCGTGTACGCGGCTGCGAATGCTCGCGCAGGTAGAACGGCCAGAACGCTGCGAAAGAGGTGTATTGGCGGCTCATGCGCGCGAATGTGGAGGAGAATCCGCACGCAGACAAGTCGTGTCGGAAAGCGAGGCGCTGCCAAAACAAGGGCCGAAACGAGGATCGCACCAACGCCGGGTGGGTGTTGGTGCGATCGGCCGCCATGCCTGGCGTCTCCCGCTGTCCGGCGGGCTCGAGGACCAGGTGCGGCCTTGCACCCGGGTCCGTTGCATTCGCTGTGACCGTGACGATGCGCCCGCGCATGGGATTGGACCAGAACTTTGGTACCAGATGAGCCCGGCGTGCGGCAGAACGACATCGCCGCGGAACGCCCGAGCCGGCGGGGGCGTTCGGAAAAGAAGGTAAGGAGAATACCAATGCCCCGAACCACACCAAGCATCATGTCCTTGGGAGCAGTGCTGGCGATCGCCGCCTGCGCGCCCATGGAACAACCTGGCGCAGACGAATACGATACCACGCTGGCGAACGTTGATACCGACCGCGCATGCTTTTTCACGCGCGAGATCAACGGCTACTCCAATGCGCCGGAGAGCCCCAGGGGCCGCGACCGGCTCTATATCGCGACCGGCGTCAGCGAGCGTTGGTTGCTGGAGACCTGGGGGTCCTGCCCGGAACTGGATTTCAGCCTTGCCGTGGGACTGGATGCGCGTGGCTCCACCAGTATCTGTACCGGACAGATGGAAACACTCGTGGTGCCGTCAGCCATCCCGGACACGCTGGACCGCTGTCCCGTCCGCGTCGTTGGCCGGGTGATCGAGGAGGACTAGCGCTTCTTCACGAACTCTGCGCGCAGCACGAGGCCCTTTATACCCGGGTACTTGCAGTCGATTTCCTGCGCATCGCCTGTCAACCGGATCGACTTGATGAGAGTGCCTTGCTTCAGGGTCTGGCCGGCGCCCTTCACGTCCAGGTCCTTCACCAGGGTGACCTGGTCGCCATCGGCAAGCAGGTTGCCAACGGCATCGCGAACTTCCACCCGGTCTGCCTCAGCCTGCCGCTCCGCTAGTTCGGATGACGGCATCCATTCGCCGCTTTCCTCGTCGTAGACATACGCGTCATCATCCGTGGCCATGGACCTGTCTCCTTCGGCACCTCCAGTGGCAGGCGCGGGGGCTTCGGGCAAGCCGGCGCCGCACTACGTGCTTTGGGCCAGTTGCGGAACGTACGGCCATTCGCAACCATTGTAGCGCTGAACGGATGGCCCGGAGGGGTCTGAATGCCGCCAGCCATTCGACTGACTGCAATCTAAGGACACCCAAGATGAAGACGCTTCATATCCTGACCGCCTCAGCCGCCGCGCTGGCCCTTGTCGCCTGTGCCGAGCCTGCCGAGGATACCACCATGGAAGACGACACCATGATGGCTGACGAAATGGCCAACGCCGAGGCAGACATGCCGGGCACCATCGTGGAAGTTGCTCAGGGCAATCCCGACTTCTCCACCCTTGTTTCGGCCGTGACTGCCGCGGACCTTGGTGAAACGCTGTCGGGTGACGGTCCTTTCACCGTTTTTGCTCCCACGAATGCGGCATTCGACGCGCTGCCCGCTGGTACGCTGGAGACGCTCACCACCGAAGATACCGAGCAGCTCGGCAACATTTTGACCTATCACGTCGTACCCAGTGAAGTGATGGTCTCCGATCTCACCGCCGCCATCGAAAGTGCGGGCGAAGGTGGCTACACCATCGAAACCGTGAACGGCGGCACGCTGACCGCGACGGTTGAGGGCGGCAACGTCATCCTCACCGACGCGCAGGGTAACACGGCGACCGTGACCGCGACCGATGTCGATGCCTCCAACGGTGTGATCCACGTGATCGACACCGTCCTTATGCCGTAAGGCTCTCGACCAACCATGAAACAGCGAAGGCGGGCCTTGCGGGGCTCGCCTTCTCTTGTTTGGGGTGAATTTTCTTGTCTGCTATAGAGACTGACTGATGCGCAACATGCCTCCCGCCCCGCGCTTTCTCGGTTACGCCGGGTTGCTCCCGCAAATCGCCTGCGTCCTTGCCGCATGGCTTGGGCCGCCGGAATGGCGCTGGAGCGCACTTGCGATGGGCTGGGGCTATGCAGCGCTCATCTTCAGTTTTCTTGGCGGATTGTGGTGGGGTCTTGCCGCCGGTTCCCCGGACGAGGGGCGCCGCGCGCCCCAATGGCTGTGGGTGGCCGCCGTGGCGCCCAGTTTGCTGGCGCTCGGGACCTACTTGCCATGGGTTTTCGGGGCCACCTGGCCGGGACCCTCGCTTTACTTGCTAGGCGGCGCAATCATCGCGAGCCTGCTTGTCGACCTGCGTTTGGTGACCATCAGGCCGTCCTGGTGGATATCGTTGCGAATGCCGCTATCGCTGGGGCTAGGCGGCGCAACCGTCCTTCTGGCCCTCGCAGCCTGAGATGTCCTCAGCGTTGTGCGGCCAGGGCAGCCTGCACATCGATCACGCGCGCTGTGGCTAGTTGCGGTTCGACAATCTGGATATCGGGCTTTGGTTCGGGTGAGGGAACATTCGCATTTTCTCCCGTCCCGGCGCTTTCCATTGCGGAGTAATTGGCGACTTCCGGGGTGCGATACTCGGGTTCTGGCTGGGTCTCTTCGTGCTGCTGCGGGGAAAGCGCACGTGCAGCGCGGACGTCGAGACTGTCGCCATCCCAATCGCTTTCGAGCATCGCGAAGCTCTCCTGCGTATCGTCGTAAATTGGCGGCTGATAGCGGTCGGCATAGCGGCCACGCATGGCCAGTTCGTGTACCTCGACGCGGCCCTCGGGCGTTTCCATGGCGTAGTGATCGGGCAAGCGCTCTACGGTTTTCGGAGTCGCATCGCTGGCAGCGATGGGCGATCCCATGGGCAGTGTGGTGGACACGTCCGATATCGACGCTATCGGGTCGGTGCTCATCTTCTGGCCCGCGACCGCACCCACGATGGGGGCGATCAAAAACGCGCCCACAATCAGGGGCTTGACTTTCATCTGGAACTCTCCGGCGTGAAACTTGCTTTGACTGGACAACGCCCAAAACCACTGTGATGTTCCCCTGTGTGAGCAGGTGGTCGGTAGCCAGCGGCTGGTCTGATGTCGGCGCGGTGGACGCGCAAGAGAGGTAAGATGACGATGCTATTCAAGGCGATGGGCCTAGTGGCCGCATGTTCTGTGCTGGTTGCATGCAACGGCTCGCCAGAAGCCAACGTGCCCGGCGATACGGCTGATGAAGGCGCCTATTCCGGCATTCCGGAGGATGCCGCGATCAGGGTTTACGGGAACGAGCCGTTCTGGGGCGGCACCGTGGAGAACGGCACCTTCACCTACACCACGCCCGGCGATCAGGCGGGTAGGGGGATCGCCGTTACCCGCTTTGCCGGGCGCGGCGGGTTGTCATTCAGCGGCGAACTTGACGGACAGACGGTGGACCTTGCGGTAACGCCCGGCGATTGTTCCGACGGCATGAGCGACCGCACATATCCCTTCAACGCCACGTTGCAGATAGGTGCAGACCAGCGCTCCGGCTGCGCTGCCCTTGCGGATGCCGACCTTGGAACGCCCTAACAGGCGAGCCAGCGATCAGTAAACGCCTGGCGCCTCGTGCTCCAGCACGCTGGACGCGCGTTCCGGTTGCAGCAAGTCGCGACCAACGGACTGCGTCGTCGCAGGGCCACCGGCAATCGGGGTGCACGAGCGACCGGCCAGGAAGTCCAGCGCTGTCGCCAGCATTTCCTCGCGCGGATCTCCGAAGTTCCGAGAGAGGTCGTCCCTTGCCCGGCACGTGTTCGGTACAGTTGCGGCCAGGCCATTGAAGTATTCGCCGTTGCCGTTCGCATTTTCCAGCTTGATGGTGAGCACGCGCAGGCGATCATCGCAGGCGGCCAGATCGAAAGCGGATTGCCCGACCGGCTTGCCGAAGGTGTTTTCGCCCACGATCGCGAGATCGTCACCGATATAGGGTTGCATGCCGTTTATCAGCGCCTCGCTGGCAGAGGCGGAGCCGCTGGTGGTGATAAAGGCGATTTTGGTCGGCGCGATGGATTCCGGCCGTGCCTGGAAGCGGTAGGTCTCGTTCAGAGCGCTCTTGCTGTCGCGGAAAGCGATGGTCTCGAAAATCTGTCCGTTGAGGTTACGGCCCATCAGGTCGCCGAAGAACTCGTTCACATTGATGCCGCCGCCGCCGTTGTAGCGCAGGTCGATCACCAGTTCGGTAACCCCAGCTGCGCGGAAATCGGCAAAGGCAGCGCGCAAGTCGTCGATGGCCGGGTTGATGAAGTTCGTCAGGCGCACATAGCCCACCTGTTTCCCGCCATCGTTGATGATCTGCGCGCCGTAACGGGGCACCGGATCAAGTGCGTAGTCGGCCTTGCTCACGCTGACCTCGCGCTGCACGCCGCTGGCGTCGATGATCCGCAGGACCCGTGTCACGCCCGGATCGCTGGGCCCCAGAGCATTAATGACCGCCTGCGCTCCGCCGGTTGCGATCAGGCTGTTTACCGACTGGATATTGCTGGAGTTCGTACCAACCCCCAGTATCTCGGTACCGCGCTCGATATTGGCGCCGAGTGCGGGCGTATTGTCGAAAGTTTCGGCAACGAAGACACGTCGCGCGCTCAAGTCATAGGACAAGCGGAAGCCGAACCCGGCGCTGGAGCCCTGGTTGAAGAAGGCGTTCTCCTCCTCGATGGAGGTGATGTAGCTGAAGTAGCGATCCTTATTCTGGGCGCGTGCGGGCGCCACTAGTGCGTCGATGTAATCCTGCACCGAGCTGTAATTGCTTGGGTTGACGCCGGTCGCCAGCAGATTGGGGAACAGATACCACTCATCCAGCACGTCGAACGCGAACTGTTGGCGGTTTTGCAGCGAACAGGTGGCCGACGTGGGCGTTGGCGTGGGCGTAGGTGTAGGTGTAGGCGTTCCACCAGGAGATGTTGCTACGGGAGACGGCGTGGGCGTACCCCCTCCACCGCAAGACACTGTCATGCCCAGACAGGCGAGGGAAAGGGCGATCTTGGAGGTGCGCATGCAAATTGTCCCGAAATTCTAAGCAATTGGTGCGGGGCTACCCGATCAGGAAGGGGTAACGCTGCTTCTTCGCGGTGGCAAGATGCTCTGTTCGCGGAAGTGGATTCGCTGGAAATTGTTCTGCCAATTGCGCACCATCAACAGCTTGAACGGGGTTTCGCCTTGAAAAGCCCCCCTTGAAATGCTGGACCGCATTCTGCACATCGCGGCCTCGCCCCACGAACCCGCGGCCGAAAACGCTAAGGATTACACGATGCTCGAACATGTCCCCGCCTGGCTTGGCAAGGCCCTCCGCAATGTAAGAGCGGGGCATGCAAAGCTGATGGTGGCCAAGCTGGGCGACGAATCGCTGGTGGGCAAGTCCGGCTTCGAGCTGAAGTCGGCCGCGTTTCGCGACGGGCAAGAACTGGACCCCAGCTTTACGGCGGACGAGGAAGATGCCGTCGCGCCGCCGCTGGAGTGGTCGGCCCCGCCATCGGGCACGCAGGAACTGGTGCTGGTGGTGGAAGACCCCGATGCACCCGCGCCCGAACCGTTCTGTCACTGGCTTGTCTGGGGCCTCCCGGGCCAGAAGGGCCAGCTGCTGGAAGGCGAAGTGCCACCGCGCGTCGGCAAGAATTCGTTCGGCAATTCCGAATGGCTGCTGCCCGATCCGCCAACGGGTCACGAGGCCCACGATTATGTGTTCCAGCTCTTCGCGCTGGACTTGCCGCTGGTGCAGATGCCCGGCGCCAGCCGCGATGAGTTGACCGATGCCATGCGCGGCCATGTGCTTGGCGTAGCAATTCTGACCGGAACGTATGCCCGCGAAGAAGGCGGGGATTACGACCGGAATGATGAAGACGAAGCCGATTGAAGGGTGCTAGTCCCTTCCGGCTATTTTTGAGTGAAAGGATACCAAGGAAATGGCTGCCAAGAACAACGCGCTGAACAAGCCGGTGAACCTATCGTCGGACCTGGAAGCGGTGGTCGGCAAGGGTCCGATGACCCGTGCCGAGGTGACCAAGAAGGTGTGGGATCACATCAAGGCTAACAACCTGCAGGATTCCAAGGACAAGCGGATGATCAACCCCGATGCCAAGCTGGGCGCGGTTATCGGCAATGACCAGATCTCCATGTTCAAGATGACCGGTGCCGTCTCCAAGCACATGAGCTGATAGAGACACCTGTTATTGCAGACACGAAGGGCGGGCGCGCGGCGACAAGCTGCGGGCCCGCCCTTTTTCGTACAGATGCCGTTTCAGGTGCGCTTGCGGAAAGGCCAGTCCGTCACGCGTCCTGTCCATAATGCCAGCCAGATCAGCCCCGGCTGGGCCAGCATCCGCGGTATGTGATAGCCAAGGCCCCAGCCGCCGTCCGCACGCGCCATGTCCATGACCATGTGGTTGAGGTTGGCCGGCCATACGCACAGCGCATAAAGGGCAAGGCCAATGCCTCCCGCCCGCCGCAGACGGGTCGACCACGGCTGGGCAAGCGCGGCGGCACCGGCGATTTCGGCTATTCCGGTCAGCAGGATCACCGTTTCCGGGAACGGCACCCATCCGGGCGTGATCTGAAGAAACGGTTCCGGACCGGCAATGTGGCGGTATCCGGCGTAGGCGTAGAACGGCGCGAGCAGGTAGGTGAGGGCGCCGCGTATCATGGCAAGTCATCGCCCGGTTCCCACCCCGGCGGGGCGAGGGTGAACCCGGCGAATTCGAAAGCGGGCGACACCACACAGGATACCAGCGTAAAATCGTGGTCACCCGGAAGGCATTTCGCTGCCTGCCATTCATCAGGACGGATAACTTGCTGCACCCGTTCGCCCGCCAGCACGTCTGGACCCAGAACCAGGTCGGCAGCGGCGCTGCCGGTTGGATCGGTAAGCGAGAGTTGCAAAGGATTGCCCGCGTGCCAGAGCCAAATCTCCGCCGCGTCGACCTTGTGCCAGTGAGAACCTTCGCCGGTCTTCAGCAAGAACAGGATTGCCGTAGCCGCACCGCGAGAGCCCTCGATGGCGTCGGCGCGCCATGTTTCGCGGTACCAGCCGCCTTCGGGATGCTGTTCAAGCCGCAGCTTTGCTATCAGGTCGTCTGCCGTTGCCACTGTCGTTCCCTCATTTCGCTGTTGCTGCGCCCGAAAGCGCAAAGTCGCGGTTATGGCAAGGGCTAGAGCAGTTCGAGCGTAGCGGCATCGCGCCGACCGTTGCACATCCGCTCCAGCGCGGCAGCAAAGGGTGCCGGATCGCTGGCGACGGCTTCGAACAAGGTCATAGAGCTGCAGAACTTCATGGTGTCGATCGGGCCGAGGATCTCCACGGGCGCCAGCTTGCCCGCATGATCCAGCATGGCTTGGGTACATTCCAGCAGGCGCGGGCCTAGCAGGTCGTGTTCGAGATAGGCTTCCGCCTCATCCCTACCATGGATGGCGTAGGCGCGGGCGTTCGCGCTCTTTCCGAGGCCGAGCATCTGCGGGAATATGAACCACATCCAGTGGGTGCGCTTTTCGCCCGCCCGCAATTCGGCGAGTGCGGTCGAGTAAATGCCAGCCTGCGCGCGAACGAACCGGTCGAGCCCGGGCTTGCTGGTCGACGTTTCAAGCATCCTTCAGCGGGTCGTGGCCCCAGTTCATCAGCGAATAGCGCCAGTCCGTATCCTCGACATCGCCATCCGGCTTCTGATTGAGATGACGGTGGATGTAGCCAACGACCTTGTCCATATGGCCCCACTGGCTTTCGGTCAGGTCGTCTTTCTTCGTGCGCTTGATATCCACGATCCTGCGGCCCGAACGGTGGCCCGTGCTTTCGCCGCTGTCGCTGTCGCCCACGGACTTCGATTCGTCGGTTTCAAGCCATTCTTCCAGTTCCTTGGGCTGCATGTTCACGCAGTCGTAGAACTCCGAATAGGTCTCATCACGCTCGTCGCTCGACATCAGTCGTCGCCGTCCACCTTGTCGGGCAGACCTTCGCGGTCGGTCGAGGCATAGTCCTCCAGCTCGTCTTCAGACATGCTGTCGTACATCTGCTTCGACGCGCCCTGCAGGTCGGATACCTTAGTGTCGCCGCGCTTGGCGGAAAGGGCCGCGCCAGCGGCTTTTTGCTGTGCTTTGGATTTTGCGGGCATCAGTTTTTCGCCTCAAGTTCGGAGCCGAGCTTGAGCACCTTGTCGCCATCTTCCTGCTTGATGAGATAGGCGGGGTTGTCTTCTTCGCCGTTGCGGGTGATCTCACTGCCTTGCAGCGTGCGCGTCACTTCGCGCTCGAAGCGGTCTTCGATCTGGCCGCTGGCGGTGCCGTTGCCCCAGTCCCACTGGACATATTGCCCGGACTGGAAACTGTTGGAATTGCTCATCTGTTCGGTCTCCTCGGGTTATGCATGCAACGCCTGCCCCCCTGTTTGCGATCCCGAAAAACGAGTCCCTATTCCTCGCTGTAGACGACGGTCGCTTCTTCTTCGGTGTCGCCCTGCGTCAGGGCGCCGGTCATCCAGATGACCGAAAGGATGATGATTGCCGCCAGCAAGCTGATCAGCAGCACCCAGCGAACAACGCCTTCCTTTGAACCGCCCGAAGCCTTTTCGTCGTCGATATGGATTTCGCCGTTACGTTCTTCACTCATGATTTTTTACCTTTGCTCCAGTCAGACCCTTGGAACGATTACGGCTCGAAGGGTCGAAAGTTCCGCTGCCGAGCGGCTTACAGACCAAAGAAGGTAGGCCATATTCGGCCGGAAAATCAATCGCGCAACAGCTCGTTGATGCCCGTCTTGGAGCGGGTCTGCGCATCCACGGTCTTCACGATTACCGCGCAATAGAGGCTGGGGCCGGGCGTGCCATCGGGCAGCGGCTTGCCGGGCAGGGCGCCTGGCACGACGACCGCGTAGGGCGGCACTTCGCCGCGATGCACTTCGCCGGTCTGGCGGTTCACGATCTTGGTGGACGCGCCCAGGTAGACGCCCATCGAAAGCACGGCGCCTTCGCCCACGCGAACCCCTTCGGCCACTTCGGCACGGGCACCGATGAAGGCACCGTCACCGATGATCACGGGATCGGCCTGGAGCGGCTCGAGCACCCCGCCGATACCCGCACCGCCGGAAATGTGCACGTTCTTGCCGATCTGCGCGCAGGATCCCACGGTGGCCCAGGTGTCAACCATGGTGCCTTCATCGACATAGGCACCGATGTTTACGAAGCTGGGCATCAGGACGGTGTTGCGACCGATGAAGCTGCCACGCCGCACGACGGCACCCGGCACCACGCGAAAGCCCGCTTCCTCGAAGCGCTGGTCGCCCCAGCCGGCGAACTTGCTGGGCACCTTGTCATAGGCGTTGGCACCGGCGCTGCCGCCTTCCATTACGCGGTTGTCGTTCAGACGGAACGACAGCAGCACGGCTTTCTTCAGCCACTGGTTGACTTGCCATCCGCCGTTTCCGTCAGGCTGGGCAACGCGCGCCTCGCCCGCATCGAGCATGGCCAGCGCCTCGTCCACCGGGCCGCGCACATCGCTGCTGGCAGGCGTAACCTCGGCGCGGTTTTCCCAGGCCTGTTCGATGGTAGCTATAAGATCGGCGGACATTTCCGGTGGCTCCCTGCGTGACTTCAACCCTTGCTGTCTGCGCGGCTAGCCCCTTGGTGCAGCGGACACAAGCGCCGAAGGCAAGCGTTGGACAGGCGCGCGTGTTCAGGCCAGGTTACGATAGGAACCGGAATGGACGAGATCGCGAACAAGGAATTGATTTGAAACACGAAAGCACTCTCGTCCGTCGGCGTAGCTGGCAATCGGCATCGATGGTGGCGGTGCTCGCCCTGCTGGCCGCGTGCGGGGGTGGTGGCGGTGCGCCGATCGTCTCGACCCCGCCTCCTGCGCCGGCACCTACGCCTTCGCCAACCCCGACGCCGACACCGGCACCTGCGCCCACGCCGACTCCCACGCCTACCTCGGCTAGTTTCTCGGTCGTCCCCCCTCCCGCAGCTTTCAACACTGCGGAATTCCGCCGGTCGGATGGGCCGGGACAGCACAACGCCGCCAGCGCGTGGGCCCGCGGCTTTGCCGGAAGCGGTGTAACCATCGCCGTGATCGACACGGGCATCGATCCCGACAGCCCTGAATTTGCCGGACGGCTCTCACCCGCCTCAACGGATATTTATGGCGGCCGCGAGGTGGAGGGAACGGACGACCACGGCACCCTCGTCTCGCTGGTGGCGGGTGCAGCGCGCAATGGGACGGGCGTGCTGGGCATGGCTTACGATTCGACCATCCTCGCGATCCGCGCGGACCAGCCGGGCTCTTGCGCGGGCGACAACCCGGAAGATCCCACAACCGAATGCGGTTTCACCGACAGCGCCATTGCCGATTCCATCTCGTACGCAGTGGCGAACCAGGCAAAGGTGATCAACATATCGCTGGGCGGGGAGAGCGGGGTCTCCTCGCAACTGCGGGGCGCGGTGCGCGATGCCGTTGCCGCAGGCGTGCTAGTGGTCGTAGCCGCCGGCAACGATGGTCGCAGCGAACTGACAACCTTCGCGGAGATCATGGGCAATACCGGTAACGGCGGAGTGATCATCGTTGGTTCCGTGGACGAGCAGTACGAGATTTCCGACTTCTCCAACCGCGCCGGGACCAATCCGCAATATTACCTCAGCGCTCGGGGAGAGGCGATCTGCTGCGTCTACGAGGACGGTGAAATCTTCATCGATGACGAGGGGTTCATCTACCTGTTTTCCGGCACCAGCTTCGCCGCTCCGCAGGTGGCGGGGGCTGCTGCGTTGCTGGCGCAGGCCTTCCCCAACCTGACCGGCACGCAGATTGCCGAAATCTTGCTGGAGACCGCCTTCGATGCAGGCGCCAGCGGCAGTGACGCGGTCTACGGCCGCGGCATCCTAGATATAGCCCGCGCATTTCAGCCCATCGGTGCGACGCGATTAGCCGGCGAGAACGTCGCCATGGCGCTGGGAGACAGCACCGCCGTATCCTCGCCTGCCATGGGCGATGCCTTTGTCGCAGCGTCGCTGCCTACCCTGATAACGGACAAGTACCAGCGGGCCTTTTCGACAGACCTCGCCGGAACGCTGCGCGGGGCAGATATTCCTCAGCGGCTGCACGATGCGCTGGGGCAGGGGACGCGCCACCTGTCTGCCGGATCGGACGCGGCCAGCGTCGCTTTCTCCATCGATGCCAGTGGGCGCCAGCTCCCACGGGCCGAGATGCTCCGCCTGCAACCGGAAGAGGCCGAGCAGGCGCGGGTGCTGGCAGCGCGCGTGGCCCTGCGCATTGCGCCGGGAACACAGCTGGGCTTTGCCTATCGTCAATCGGCCGATGGCCTCGTCGCCTCGTTGCAGGGGCGCAGCCAACCTTCCTTCATGATCGCGGGCAATCCTTCGGGTGATACCGGCATGCTGGTGCAATCCGACAGTGCCGTGGCGCTGCGCCAGCAGATCGGCAGCTGGGGTCTGACGATAAACGCGCAGACCGGCAGCACCGTTACTGCCGCCGCGCAGCGCCGCGCCGCCGAACTGCGCGGGCTGCGCGCACAGGAGGACCTGTCCAGCTTCGGCCTGGCCTTAGACCGCCGTTTCGGTGCGCTGGACGTTGGGCTTGGCCTGACCTGGAATGCCGAGGACCGCACTGTGCTGGGCGCACGCTTTCACGAAGGGTTCGGCCTCGCAGGTAGTGACACGCTGTTCCTCGATGCAAATGTCGGCTGGCATGTGGACGATCGCTGGCGGCTGGGTGCGGCATACCGGCAGGGCTTCACGCGCCTGCGCAGCGCGCCCTTGCTCGCCGATGGCTCCCGCCTGTCCAGCAATGGCTGGTCCGTGGACCTGCAGCGCGAGGGCGTGTTTGACAGTGACGACCGGCTCGCCTTCCGCCTTGCACAACCGCTGCGTGTAAATTCCGGTGGGCTGAACCTGAATCTGCCGGTGGGTTACGACTACGAAACGCTGGCTCCGGACTATGCCGTGCGAACGCTGCTGCTCTCTCCCGAAGGGCGAGAGGTCACGGGCGAGATGGCATGGACGGGGCAGTTGTGGGGCGGCAGCGCTGCGGCAAGTGTCTACCTGCGGCGCCAGCCAGGCCATTATGCGCAGGCACCAGACGATCTGGGCGCTGCACTGCGCTGGTCACGCCGGTTCTGACGGTTCCTGCATCAGCCAGCGGGTGAAATCGACCAGGCCAGTCTGCCGGGCACGTTTCATGCGTTCGGCTTCCAGGATGGTGAGCACCTTGTCGTAGCAGCTCGCGATATCGTCGTTGATCACGACGTAGTCGTAACCATCCCAGTGACTGATCTCGAACCGGGCGCGCTCCATGCGCGCAGCGATTACAGTGTCGCTATCGGTGCCGCGAGAGCGCAGCCGGTGCTCCAGTTCGGAAATGCTGGGCGGCAGCAGAAACACGCGCACCACATCGGTTTCCATGCGTTGATAGAGCTGCTGCGTGCCCTGCCAGTCGATGTCGAAAAGGAAATCCTGTCCGGCCTTCAGACCCGCCTTGATCTGCGCCTTGGGCGTTCCGTAGCAATTGCCGAAGACCTTGGCCCATTCGAGGAACTCGCCGTTTTCCACCATCGCATCGAAGGTGGGCTGGTCGACGAAGTGATAATCGCGTCCTTCCACTTCGCCCGGACGCATCGGGCGGGTGGTGACGGAAACCGACATGCCTATGCCCTGCACCTCGCCCAGCAACTTGCGCGCGATCGTTGTCTTGCCCGCGCCCGATGGCGAAGACAGGATGAACATGAGCCCGCGGCGGGCGAGTGGCTGTGAGGATGCGGGGAAGGATTCGGTCATTCACCGCTAATGCGGCGAGGCAGAGGCCGGATCAAGCCCGGGCAGGTCAGCTATCTTCGGTTGCCCTTTCGATAAGCTGCGCGTCGCCTTCGCTCTTCTGCGCGCGGCGAGCCTTGGAGTGGTCATACAGAACCTTGCCAAGGATGCCCGTGCCCACGATGGCAGCGCCGGGAATGGAGCGGGTGGCGAACTTGGCAACGGCGATGGAGCCCAGGGTGCGAGTAATCGAACGGCTGTCTCGGATGTCCTTGGCCGTATCCTTGTCGTATCGCTTGTTAAGGAATGCCTTTTCCACGCCGCCGCGCAGCAGGTAGGAACCCATGCGCATGACGACATCGGCCAGCAGCAGGTTGGTGGCAGGATTTTCGGTAGGGCCGGGCACGTTGCCGCTCTTGCCGCGCCGCGCTCTTACCAGGCGGTGTATCTCTTTGCGGTCCAGTTCTTCGCTCATCAAAGCCCCTTATGGGCCCGCGATGATCGAGCCCGGTTATTTCTTGCGGCCGAAATCGACCGTGACGACATTGGAGCCGTCCTCACTCTTGGCAACGTCTTCAAGGCTGCGGCGTTCCGTGCCGCCCGGCGCATCGTTTTCGGCATCGTCGTGCGCGGCCGGCTGTTCGTCTTCCAGCGCGGCCTGGAATTGCAGACCGAAATCCACCGCCGGATCGACGAAAGCGGTGATCGCGGAGAAGGGGATGACAAGCTTGCTGGGAATCTGGTTGAAACTTAACCCGACCGAGAAGCCGGTGTCGGTCACCACGAGATCCCAGAACTTGTTCTGCAGAACAATGGTCATTTCGTCCGGGAAGCGTTCGGTCAGGCTTGCCGGGATGTCCACGCCGGGCGCGCCGGTCTTGAACGTGATGTAGAAATGATGGTTGCCCGGCAGGGTGCCGCCATCGCGTTCCACCTGGCCAAGCACTCGCCCGACCACGGCGCGCAACGCCTCTTGCACGATCTCGTCGTACGGGATCAGACTGTCGGGTGCTTCATCGCTCATGGGGGTCTAGGTGACGCTGGTGCAGCGCAAAATCAAGCGGGAATCGCGCCGTCATGCCCGCCAATCCGCTTGCGCGGGCGATGCATCCGCTTATAGGCTGCCCCCCATGCGTACAGGGCGAACAGAGCGTAAAACCAAGGAAACGGACATCCTTGTCGAAGTGAATCTCGACGGGACGGGGCAGTACGACATATCCACAGGGATCGGCTTTCTCGATCACATGGTGGAGCAGTTCAGCCGCCATTCGCTGATAGATGTCACGCTGAAGGTGGCTGGCGATCTGCACGTTGACCAGCACCACACAACCGAGGACAGCGCCATCGCGCTTGGGCAGGCCTTGTCCGATGCCCTTGGCGACAAGGCGGGGATCGGCCGCTATGGCGAGGCGCATTCGCCGATGGACGAGACCATGGCCCGCGTGGTGGTGGACATTTCTGGTCGGCCCTATCTGGTATGGAAAGCCCGCTTCACGCAGGAAAAGCTGGGTGAATGGGATACCGAGCTGATCGAACACTGGTTCCATTCCGTCGCGCAATCCGCCGGTCTGACACTGCACTGCCAGGTGCTCTACGGCAGCAACAACCATCACATCTGCGAAGCGCTGTACAAGGGCTTTGCCCGCGCCATGCGGCAGGCGGTCGAACTGGACGCGCGCAAGGGCGGCGCGGTGCCCAGCACTAAGGGGCAGCTCGGTGGCTGAGGCCATCGCACTCATAGATTACGGCGCTGGCAATCTTCACTCTGTCTACAACGCGCTGAAAGCGGCGGGGGCGGAGCATGTCGCTGTCACGGACGACCCGAAATTGGTACGCGGCGCGCGCCGTATCGTGCTGCCGGGCGTGGGTAGCTTTCGCGCGTGTTACGAAGGCCTCACCAGCATCCCCGGCATGGTCGATGCGCTGGAGGAGCGTGTGCTGGGCGACCGCAAGCCTTTCCTCGGCATTTGCGTGGGCATGCAACTGCTTGCCGACCGTGGCCTGGAACACGGGACGACCCCCGGTCTCGGCTGGATACCGGGAGAGGTGCAGTTGATCGAGCGAACCGATCCGAACATCCGGGTACCACACATGGGCTGGAACGATGTCGGACTTACGCCGCATCACGGCGACCACGAACTGCTGGAGGAAGGCGAGGCCTATTTCCTCCACTCCTATCACTTCGTGCCGGAGGACGGGCTGGACGTTGCCGCCATGACTGATCACGGCGGCGGCATCGTGGCGGCGGTCGCGCGCCACAACATCGTGGGCGTTCAATTCCACCCCGAAAAGAGCCAGGCTTTCGGCATCGACCTGATGCGCCGTTTTCTCGAATGGAAACCCGTATGATCGTCTTTCCCGCAATCGACCTCAAAGGCGGCGAAGTCGTGCGCCTTGCCGAGGGCGATATGGACCGCGCCACCGTTTACGGCGACAACCCTGCGGCGCAGGCGATGATCTTTGCCGAGGCCGGGGCCGAGCACCTGCACGTCGTCGACCTGGACGGCAGCTTCGCCGGACGCGCCGAGAACCGCGAGGCGGTGGAAGCTATTGTCGAGGCGTTTCCAGGCTACGTGCAACTGGGTGGCGGCATCCGCGACGCAAAGGCCGTGGAAGGCTGGTTCAACCTTGGCGTGGCGCGCGTGGTGATGGGTTCTGCCGCCTTGAAGGACCCCGATTTTGTCAAGGAAATGGCGCGCGAGTGGGTAAACGGCATCGTCGTCGCCGTGGATGCCAAGGATGGCATGGTGGCGACCGAGGGCTGGGCCCAAGTGTCGGACGTGCCCGTGCGCGACCTTGCCCGCCGGTTCGAGGACGCGGGCGTCGCCAGCCTGTTGTTCACCGACATCGGGCGCGACGGGATGCTGAAGGGCTGCAACGTGCAGGCGACGGTCGATCTGGCGCGCAGCGTCGATATACCGGTTATCGCCAGCGGCGGTGTGAAGGGGCTGGATGACATCCACATGCTTGCATTGCAGGCCGATCAGGGCATCGAGGGCGTGATTACGGGCCGCGCGCTGTACGAGGGCAAGCTGGACCTGGCGACTGCGATCGCGATGGCGAACCGGTGAACCCGGACCACAACCCCTACCTGTTGCCCGGTATTGGCGGCGCGGCGGTGTCAGGAGCTGTTCGACTGGTCTTCGGCGATACGCAATCCGCACTGATCGGGCTGGTGGTATTCACCATCGTCTATGGCGCGCTGATCCTGCTGGGGCGTGGGATGAAATGGGATGAGGCTCCAATACAGCACGCTGTGGTTGCTGCCATCGCCACGACAGCTGCGTACCTGCTTACCGATCACGGTGCTGTAATGACCATGTCGCACCGATGAGCATTGCCGATATCGCTCTGGTCGCGTGCCTTGCCATGCTGGCGACCGCCATTATCGACTGGCGGCGCGGCGTAACAGGGCTTGGCAAGCTGCGCCTGACGAAGAAGGACGATCCCGATCGTTACTGGATGGCGCTGGTGCTCTATTTCAACATGGCGTTCCTGATGTTCTGGCTGTTCGGCCAGGCCCAGGCCGAACGGGCAGAGGAAGAGCCAGCGGCGGTGACTGAAGGGCCTCTGATGATGATCGATATTGAGCAGGCGACACGAGAATGACAGTTCGTATCCGCGTAATCCCCTGCCTGGACGTTGCCGATGGCCGCGTGGTGAAGGGTGTAAACTTCGTCGACCTGAAAGACGCGGGCGATCCGGTGGAACAGGCGCAGGCCTATGACGAGGCGGGCGCCGACGAACTGTGCTTCCTCGACATTTCCGCCAGTCATGAGGGTCGCGGGACGCTGCTCGACATCGTGAAGCGCACGGCAGAGGTGTGTTTCATGCCGCTGACGGTGGGCGGCGGTGTCGGCTCAGTCGAGGATGCCCGTGCGCTGCTGCTGGCGGGCGCGGACAAGGTGGCGGTGAATTCCGCCGCCGTACGTCGCCCTGAAATCATGGCCGACATCGCGGACCGGATGGGCAGCCAGTGCGCCGTCGCCAGTGTCGATGCGCGCCGTGTATCCGCTCCGGGTGAGCCGGGACGCTGGGAAATCTTCACCCATGGCGGCAGGCGCGAAACCGGGATCGATGCGGTGGAACATGCGGTGAAACTGGCAGACCTTGGCGCAGGCGAACTGCTGGTCACCAGCATGGACGGCGATGGCACGCAGAAGGGTTATGACCTAGAACTCACCCGCGCGATTGCCGATGCCGTCACTGTTCCGGTGGTGGCGAGTGGCGGCGTGGGCAACTTGCAGCACCTTGTCGACGGTGTGACCAAGGGGCACGCCACTGCGGTTCTGGCTGCCAGCATCTTTCATTTCGGCACCTACACCATAGCCCAGGCGCACAAGGCGCTGCGCGACGCGGGACTCCCCGCGCGCGGTTAAGACTTGGCCCCCTGGGGGTCCGATAACGGGACAGTCGCCGCACGGCCTTTGCAAAGACCGGCGAATGCGCCTTTGCCATTCGCATGTGGTCCCGACTCACGATTGCCGCTGCCCTGTTTGCCAGCGCCGCACCCGCGGCGGCGGAGGGCGCGACGCAGGTGCCCGAGGCATCCGGTCTTACGCTGTTCGCGATCGGTGTGGCCGGTGTGCTGATCGGTCGGCGGCTGTCCATGCGTAGCAAGGACCAGGATTGAACCACCAAGCGGCTTGACCGGATACCCGCGTATCGACCATTGCCAGCGGCGATGGATACACTCGCCCGCCTCGAAACCACGATTGCCCGGCGCCGCAGCGCCTCCCCCGACAGCAGTTACGTTGCCAAGCTGAACGCCAGGGGCTTGCCCAAGATCTGCGAAAAGGTGGGTGAGGAAGCGACCGAAACCGTGATCGCGGCGCTGACCGGCGGCGATACCGAACTGATCGGAGAGGCCGCCGACCTTCTCTTCCACCTGATGGTACTGCTGAGCGCGAAGGGGATCCCCCTGTCCGACGTCCTGGCCGAACTGGACCGGCGGGAGGGTACCTCAGGCCTCGACGAAAAAGCAGCAAGGAACACCGACTGATGAGCGTCGACCCCACGAAGCCCTACGATTCCGAGAATATCTTCGCCAAGATCCTGCGCGGTGAAATTCCGTGCAACAAGGTGTACGAAGACGAATGGTCGCTGGCCTTCCACGACATCAACCCGCAGGCCGATGTGCACATCCTGGTGATACCGAAGGGCGACTATGTCAGCTGGGACGATTTCTCGGCCAAGGCATCGGCAGAGGAAATCGCCGGTTTCGTACGCGCCGTGGGCCATGTTGCGCGTGAGCAGGGCCTGGTGGTGCGCGGTTATCGCCTGCTGGGAAATGTGGGGCGTAACGGCGGACAGGAAGTGCCTCACCTTCACGTCCACCTGTTCGGCGGCGGCCCGCTCGGCCCCATGCTCGCGCGGTAAACCTCCCTCGCCAGGTCGCACGCGCGACTCGTTTCGCCGCCAAGCACTAAATTTTCGGCGGCAGTCAGGCTGTAAGCCGCCGTTCATCGAAGGAGAGACAATTGCAGCCACCCTCCGGCCAAATCGAAGGGGCGACCCACTATTACCCGGTTCGGGTGTTTTTCGAGGATACGGACCTGTCCGGCATCGCCTACCACGCGAATTACCTGAAATGGTGCGAGCGCGCCCGCAGCGACCTGCTGCGCGTACTGGGTATCGACCAGCGCGCGGCGTTCGAGGCGGGCGAGGGTGTCTATGCCGTGTCCGAAGCGCAGATCAAATGGCGCCGCCCGGCCAGGTTCGACGATGAACTGGTGATAGAGACCCGCGCACTGGAACTGCGCGCGGCCAGTGCGCGTATGGAACAGAAGGTGATGCGCGGGGAGGAACTGCTGGCGCAAGTAGACATCGTTGCCGCATTCGTTACTCCCGCAGGCCGACCGCGGCGCCAGCCCGAAGAATGGCGCCGCGCATTCGAGAAATTTGCCACGAAAGATAATCAATGACCGTGCTGGACATGCTTGCCGTTTCCGCTCCCACCCGGCTCGATCCGATCGAACTGTTCCTCGATGCAGACATCGTGGTGCAGCTGGTGATCGTGGGCCTTATCCTCGCCTCGATCTGGACCTGGACCATCATCATCGGGTTTTCGATGCGGATGGGCCGCACCCGCAGGAACTGCGATGCTTTCGAAGAGGATTTCTGGACGCATGAAGATGTGGACAGCGTGCTCGACGCGCGCCGCCGCAAGGACAATCCGTCGGCCCGCGTCGCCGCCGCCGGGATCGCCGAATTTCGCCGCAGCCACAAGGCCGGCCTGAAGGACCCTGTCGCCGCCCGCAGCCGTGTGGCCCAGGCGCTGGAGGGGCAGGTCGCGCACGAGGCGGACCGCCAGGCCGACCGGCTGAACTTTCTCGCCACCACAGGATCTGTCGCGCCGTTCGTGGGCCTGTTCGGCACCGTCTGGGGCATCATGAACAGCTTCTTCCAGATCGGAATGCAGCAAAATTCCTCGCTCGCCGTCGTCGCGCCGGGTATTGCCGAGGCCCTATTTGCTACGGCCATCGGCCTGTTCGCCGCCATCCCGGCGGTGATCGCCTACAACCGTCTGTCGAACACTGTGAATGGGTTCGAGGCGCGCCTGCACCGCTTCGCAGACCGGGTGCACGCGCAGATCAGCCGCGAAATGGAGGTCTAGGCGATGGGCATGGGTGTCATGTCCTCCAGCCGCAGGGGCCGCTCCAGCCGCCGCGCCCCGATGGCGGAGATCAACGTCACGCCGTTCGTGGACGTGATGCTGGTGCTGCTGATCATCTTCATGGTCACCGCCCCGCTGCTGGCCAGCGGTGTGCCGGTGGAGCTGCCGGAAAGCCGCGCCAACCCGATGGACCAGGACCCGGAGCAGGTGACCATCGCGCTCGACCGTGAGGGTTTCATCTACATCGATGATGTCCTGGTGGAGCGCGGCGCGCTGGAGCAGGCGCTGGATGCTATTTCCGGCCCGCAGGGATCGCAGAAGCCGCTTATCGCGCTGCGGGCGGATACGGGCCTTGATTATGGCCGCGTCATGGCGGTGATGGGTGAGCTGAACCGTGCCGGTTTCAACTCGATCTCGCTGGTCACCACCAGTTCAGCCGAAGCGCCATAGCCTGAACGATTGATGGCAATGTTCGCCGACCTTTCCCGCGAAGAACGCATCGGACTTGGTGCCGCAGTCGTCGCGCACGCTGCGCTGGCCGTTGCGCTGGCTGTCCATGCGACCCGCGAGCCCCCGCCATACACGCCGACGGAACGCATTGACGTGAGCCTGGCGACCGAGGTCAGCCTGGAAAGCACGGCACCCGATCCCAGCGCCCAGCCTGCCGCGGCCCTCGCCCCCGAAGTGGCCGACCTGCCGCAAGAGGCGCAGGAAATGGTCGAAGCGCCGGCGCCGCAGCCGGTGGAGCGCCCCGTCACCACCCCGCCGCCGCGCCCCGCCACGCAGCCGCGCACGCCCGCCGCCACCCCTACACCGCAGCCCACGCGCCGCGCAGAGCCGCGCCCGACGCCTGCCCCCACGCCGCGCGCCACGGCGAGCCAGCGCGCGCAGGGTAGCCGATTGAGCGAAGATTTCCTTCAAGGCACCAGCAACGCGACCGGCGATCGCGGATCCCCTGCCGCAACGTTTGGCCCGACCGAGCGCGCCGCTCTCGCCTCTGCCATCACGCGCCAGTTACGCCCGCATTGGAGCGCCCCCTCCGGCGTTGATGTGGACCAGCTCACGACCGTTGTTTCGTGGGAGCTCAACCGCGATGGCAGCCTCAAGGGCCGCCCGCGTTGTACCGACCAGCGCGGCATCAACGATTCCAACCGCCCGCAAGCATCGCTTCACTGCGAACGCGCGATCCGCGCCGTCCAGCTTGCCGCACCTTTCAACTTGCCGGACCAGTTCTATAGTCGCTGGGACGACCTCGAATGGGATTTCGATCGGAGATTGTGATGAAAACCGCCAGCCTGTTCTCCGCCTTTGTGCTGCTGATCGCCGCGCCTGCCGCTGCGCAGAGCGACGATCTGCTGCCCGATCTCGATCCCGGCGCCGTGGGCGCGCAGGATGTCGAGCAAGTGGCCGTGGAAGGCGACGACGATGGCCCGCTGCGCGGCACCGTCACCGACGATTCCGCTTGGCAGGACCTGGGTATCGCCATCGCCAGCTTTGCCACCAACCGTGACCAGACCACGCCCGCCAACGCGCAGGGCACAGCCGCACTTGGCCTCGAACTGGCGCGCGTGGTTTACAGCGATCTGCGCTTCAACGGCCTGTTCCGCCCTGTCGGTCCCGATGCCCTGCCGCGCCCGAGCTATCCCGAAATCACCGATCCCGCATGGAACACTTGGCGCGGACGCAGCGCGGAAATGCTGGTGCACGGCTATGTGCGTGCCAACGACGATGGCCGCCTGACCGTCGGCTGCTACCTCTACGACGTTGCCCTGCAGAGCGAACTGGTGCGCGAGGGCTGGGTGGTGAACCCTAGCGAGTGGCGCCGTGCCGCGCACAAGTGCGCCGACCTCGTCTATTCCCGTCTTTCGGGCGAGGATCCCTTCTTCGACAGCCGCATCGCCTACATCGCGGAAACCGGCCCGAAGGATAACCGTATCAAGCGCCTCGCCATCATGGATAGCGATGGGGCCAACCACCGCTTCATCACCAATGGCCAGTCCACCGCGCTCACGCCGCGCTATTCGCCCGACTATTCGAAGATCGCTTACCTGTCCTATGTCGACGGTAATCCGCGCATCTACGTCTACGATATCGGCAGCGGGCGGCAGACGTTGGTGACGCAGAGCGCCAACCCCACTTTCGCCCCGCGCTGGAGCCCGGATGGCCGGTATATCCTCTATTCGATGGCCGTGGGCGGCAACACGGATATTTACCGCGTTTCCGCGGCGGGCGGAGGCACTCCGCAGCGGCTCACTAGCGGTCCGGCTATCGAAGTCGGCGGTTCGTACTCTCCCGATGGCAGCCAGATCGTGTTCGAAAGCGACCAGTCCGGCGCGCAGCAGTGCTACATCATGAATTCGGATGGCTCGAACCAGCGCCGCATCAGCTTCTTTGGCGGACGCTGCGCCAGCCCCGAATGGAGCCCGCGCGGCGACCAGATCGCTTTCACCCACATCGTGGGGGATTTCCATATCGCAGTGATGAACCCGCAGGGGCGCAATGTGCGCACGCTGACCAACGGCTGGCAGGACGAAGGTCCGACCTGGGCCCCGAACGGCCGCATCATCCAGTTTTTCCGTACCGAACGTAATTCCGGCGACACGTCGATCTGGCAGGTGGACCTGACCGGTGACAACGAACGTCGCCTGCGTACGCCGGTGGGGGCGTCAGACCCGGCATGGGGACCGGTTTTGCCGTAAGTGCGTTAGTTCCCCGCACGGCGCATGAAATTGCGCCGCAAGAAAAGCAAATGTTGTCACCAAGGTTCAAGGAGAGCCAGACATGAATCGCCTGATTATCGCCGTCACCCTTTCCAGCGCGTTGGCACTTGGTGCCTGCAAGAAGGAACCGCCCACGGTTACGCCCGATGCGCCGCAGGATACCGTGCGCGCCACGCCGACGCCCACGCCCACGCCGATGGCCACCGCTCCGCAGCCCGGCTCGCAGTCGCACTTCGCGGGTGCAATGGCCGGTGCGGACACCATCTATTTCGATACGGACCGCTATAACATCGACAGCGAGGACCAGACTGCCCTGCGTCGTCAGGCTCAGTACCTGCTGCAGTACACGGATGCGCGCGCAACGGTCGAAGGCCATGCCGACGAACGTGGCACCCGCGATTACAACCTGGCGCTTGGCGAACGCCGCGCCAATGCCTCGAAGAACTACCTCGTCAGCCTTGGTGTGCCGGAAAGCCGCCTGCGGACGGTCAGCTATGGTGAGGAACGCCCCGTGGCGATGGCTTCGAACGAGCAGGCCTGGGCAAGAAACCGCCGCGCGGTCACGGTGATGATCGAGCGGTAATCAGCCGAAAATAGGAAACAGGGCCGGGACTACCGGCTCAAGCGCGGGCGCGGCAGCATGGGCTGTCGCGCCCGTCTGCATGGAGCCGAAGCCGCCCACGGCATCGGGCGTCGCGAACAGTGCGAAAGCGGCCATCGTGAAAATGGAAAAAGCGGCGGAAATGGCGAGCTGCTTGCTCATGCTGGTCCTGCGGTTGAATCGATTACAAAATCTGTCGGCAGTATGTGGGCTGCACCGGCGATATTGCAACGCAGCAATTGCACCAAATTGTATCGACTGTGTGAAGCGCACTTTCGGCAGTGATGCGCAATACCATCGGTTCACGCGGGGCCATTTCCACCCTATATGCGGTTCCATGCTGTTTACCGTATTGCTTTCCTGATGGCCGGTTCGAGACGTTCGAACGACTGGGGCTTTCCGCGCTGGCGTGGCTACGAGGAGGGCCGCGAGGCCGTTGAAGTTCGCATTTGCGACCGGCACGGCTGCAACGAGCCGGGCAATTGCCCGGCTCCGAAAAGCCCCAACAGCCCCGAACGCTGGTACTTCTGCGAAAAGCACGCAGCCGAATACAACAAGGGCTGGGACTATTTTCAGGGTCTCGACAAGGAAGAAGCCGCGAATCGCGCCAAGGCCGAACAGGCTGAAAGCGCAGGTTACGCCGAGGCGCAGCACTATGGCTGGAGCGGCAGCGGCGATGGCTCACGCAGCGCCGACGAGATGCGCGCGCTGGAGGTGCTTGAACTGGAGGCCGATGCCGATTTCCAGACGATCAAGCGCGAATGGCGTGCGCGGGCGAAGAAGGTCCACCCCGATGTGAAGCCCGGCGACAAGGAAGCGGCCGAGGAATTCCAGAAGTTGCAACTTGCCTACGAGGTGCTGAAAGCCGCCGAGGAACGGCGCGAGTGGAAGGGCTGACCCTGCAGGGGCGGGGCGCGCAGGATCCGGCGGCGCTGGCGAAGCTCTGCGCTTGAGAGCTCCGCCACATCGCCGGTCGGTCTGATCTATCGCTTGCCGATGAAGCTGCCGACGAAGCGGCGATCATCGTCTGCATCCACCCTGTCGTCATTGTCGGCGTCGGTGCTGCCCGAGATCGAGAAGATGATGAAAAGCTCCTCGCGGTTGGGGCCGCTGATAGCCCCTGCAAAATTGCCCACGAAGTTATTGTCGGCATCTGTCAGGATACCCGCGAAGGTCTCCTGATCGTCCAAAACACCTCCGGTAACATTGCCGGCAGAATTGGTGGTGCGCTGGAAAACCAGAGTTGCCACGAGTTCGGGTGAACCGTTCACGTCGCGGAAGATCTCGATCGTGCCGTTTACGCTCCCGTCCGCTTCCTTGATGGTAAAGGTTACGTCGGGTGCGGAAATCACACCTGCCAGCGTGGTGCCCGGATCGCCGCCCACCACTTCGACACTGCCGGTGTAGGCAAGGTCGGATGCGATATCGGTGGTGACCGTGGGACGATTGAAGAAGATCGAGGTGCGTTCTCCGCGCAGCACGCCGTCAGTCGTGTCACGCGTGAAATCGGCCTGCGATTCGTAGCTGACGCGCAGCACATGATCGTATGGCAATTCCAGAACGAGCTTTTCCGAACCGCGCGCATAGCTGCGGACCGTTGCCGACGCTGATACCAGGTCGGTGGCATCGAAAGTCGCCGGATCGTCGAGATCGGGGAAAGCAAAGGTCACGACTTCGGGGCTGAGAGCAAGGCTGATCGAAGCGTTGCCATTCAGACGCGAAGCGCCGCTGAAGGTTTCGTCGCCGCCGGCATCAGGGGTGAAATAGGCGAAGGCGTAGTTCGCATTCGTGCTCTCGGTCGAGAAATCCTGCTGCAGGTCGAAATCGACCTGCCCCTGCGTCGGGGTAGGGGTCGGCGTGGCCGTACCGGTAGACGTGGGCGAAGGGGTGGGCGTGCCGGTGTCGTCGCCTCCGCAGGAGGTGACCAGGGCGCCAAGAGCGGCGACGCCGACGAAAAGGGCATATTTGCGAAGCACGTTGTTCCCGTCCGTTATGAAGATCTATCCCGCCATAGGCGGCTTGACCTTTCCCTTAGCTGTCCAATGCCTTGGGGGGCAAGCCGCCTTTGATCGGATTACACCGCTTCCAGTGCCTGTTCGAAGTCGGCGATCAGGTCGTCGGCGTCCTCGATACCGATGGATATGCGCACGAGGTTGTCGGAAATGCCCAGTTCCGCACGGCGGCCTTCTGCCACGGAAAGGTGCGTCATGCTGGCGGGATGGCTCGCCAGCGTTTCCGTGCCGCCCAGGCTGACGGCCAGCTTGGCGACCTTCAGCGCATCCAGGAACCGGAAGCATTCCGCTTCGCCGCCCTTGATGAAAACCGAGAAGGTGGAGCCGGCACCAAGGCAGTGACGGTCGTAGATGTCCTTCTGCCGTTCGTCCTCGATCATGCCGAGGTAGCCCAGTCCTTCCACCTTGGGATGCTTCTTCAGCATGGCGCAGACCTTGGCCGCGTTCTCGCCCGCGCGCTGCATGCGCAGCTCCACGGTTTCGAGGCTGCGCAGCAACATCCAGGCGGTGTTCGGATCGGCAATGCCGCCCATGGTGTTGCGCAGTGCGCGGATCGCATCGATCCATTTCTTGCCGCCCGCCACGCTACCGGCGACGAGATCGGAATGGCCGCCGACGTACTTGGTAAGCGAGTAGACCACCAGGTCCGCGCCGTGTTCCAGCGGGCGCTGCCAAAGGGGGCCAAGGAAGGTGTTATCGATTGCGATGGGGCACCGCTCCGGATCGAAATGCGCATCGCGCGCTTCCTTCACTGCTTCGATGTCGACCAATGCGTTGGTGGGGTTGCCCGGGCTTTCGAGGTAGATCAGCGGCACTTCGCCGCCCTGTTCCTCGGCCTTGGCCTTCGCCTCACGCATCACCTCGTCCAGCTTCTCGCGGCTCGCACCTGCCGGGAAGGCGATGTAGGTGACGCCGTACTTCGCCATCACCTTGGCCACGAAGCCTTCACTGGCGGCGTATAGCGGGCCGGAATGCACGATCACGTCGCCCGTGTTGCAGGCGGCCAGGATCAGCACGGCAATAGCGGTCATCCCGCTGGAAAAGCACAGCGCGTCCTCCGCATCGTCCCAGATGGCGAGCCGGTCTTCCAGGATTTCCTGGTTCGGCCCGTTGAATCGCGAATAGACGAGGCCTTCCGCCCCGCCTTCGCGCTTTCCGGTGATGCCTTCGAAGTGACGCTTGCCAGCAGAGGCGCTTTCGAACGCAAAGGTGCTGGTAAGGAAAATCGGTGCCTTCAGCGAACCTTCGGAAAGGGCGGGATCGTAGCCGTGGCCCATCATCAGGGTGGAAGGTTTCAGCGCGCGCCCGCCGATGGTCGTGACTTCGGGCTTTGGCTTGCGGCGCGGGGTCGGGGTGTCGACGGCACCAAGCGGATCGTTGCTGTTGTTGTCGTGGGGGTCGGCCATGGGAAAGGCTCCTTCCTGCTCTCACCCCTAGGAAGGCAGGGGCAGGTAAACGGTTCCGGGCAACCCGCTCCTAACCTCCGCAGGAACGCTTCTCCCGATAATCCGGTTTCAAATGCAATTATCTCTGCCGCGCCGGATTCGCAAGGGCTCAGGCGACCAACGGTGCCAGCGCGAACACTACGCCCACGATCAGGAACACCCCCGCCACATCGAGCGCGAACCCGGCTCTTATCAGCCGGGGCAGGGCGATGCGGCCGGTAGCCCAGGCAATGGAGTTCGGACCGGTCCCGGCGGGCAGGATGAACCCCCAACTCGCCGCCAGCGCCACGGGCATGGCGAGCAGCAGCGGGTCGCCGTTTAGCGCGACCGCGAGGGCAGCGACCACGGGCATGATGCCGCTGGCCGTCGCCACGTTGCTGGCGAATTCGGTAATCAGGATCACCATCGCCACCAGCGCCAGTGCGACGACGATCAGTGGCATGTCGGACAGGAAAAGAAGTGCCTCGCCCAGCCAGTCGGCCAGGCCGGTGCGCATCATGCCCCCTGCCAGCGCCAGCCCGCCCCCGAACATCAGCAACACGTCCCATGGTGCGCGGTTGGCCTCATGCCATTCCAGCAGGCGGCGGCCCGTGCCGTCCGGCAGCACGAACAGGGCCAGGCTGGCGGCGATGGCGACGGTGCCGTCGGTCAGCGAGCCTTCGGGGAAATAGGGCGCAACCCAACCTCTCAGCATCCACGCGATGAAGGTGACGGCGATCACAGGGACAAGCCGCCTTTCCGCTTCGGTCCATGGCCCCTGCGGAGCGATGGCATCGCGGGCAGCCTTGAGATCGAAGGGATGGCGGGCAACCTGCTGCACGCGCCCGATGATCCACGCGGCGATGGGAATGCCCAGCACCACCACGGGCACGCCGAAGGCCGCCCACATGGCAAAAGTGATTTCGACGCCTGAGATATCGCGCAGCAGGGCGACGCCGATGGCATTCGTGGGCGACCCGATGATCGTTCCCAGGCCGCCCACGCTGGCGGCAAAGGCGAGGCCCATCGGCAAGGCACCGTAAATGCCGTCCTGCGGAACAAAACCGCCCTTTTCCCGCTCTCCTGCTTCGCTGCCAGAAGTCGAACCTATCGCCAACTTGCCCCCGGCCAGCACCGCCAGAACCATCGGCATCATGATCAGCGTGGTGGACGTGTTGGAGATGATGTTGGAGAGGATCGCGGCGGCAATCATGAAGCCCAGCAGCAGCCCGAAGGTCCCGCCGCGCCCACCGATACGGTCGAGGATGAAGGTCGCCAGCCGCTTGTGCAGGCCGGTGCGCTCGATGGCCAGGGCAATGAAGGCACCGCCCAGCAGCAGGAAAATGATCGGCGAATAATAATCACCCGCCACCTCTCCCGCCGTTCCGCCGCCACTGAACGGCAGCACAACAAAGGGCAGCAGGCCTGTAACGGTCAGCGGCACCGCCTGGGTCATCCACCAGCTGGCCATCCAGCCGACAAGACCCGCCACGCGCCACGCTTCGCCCGCCATACCTTCGGGCGCGGGCAGCAGGACGGTAAGCGCGAACAGCGCCGGGCCAAGCCAGAAGCCGATCCCCTTGGCACTCATGTTGTGATACCCTCCGTACCCACGCGGCAATCGTGGCGCAGCCGCGCCTGCGACACAAGGAGGGACGGGATGGCAGAGGGCAAGGTTCTGGGGATAGGCGGCCTGTTCATCCGCTCCGCCGATCCGGCAAGGCTGGCAGCATGGTATCGCGATAACCTGGGTATCGCGGCCACGCAAAGCGGCCAACCCACACCGGATGGTGAATGGGTGTGGATGCAGGATGCAGGCTCCACGGTCTTTGCTGCGTTCGATGAAGCCAGCGATTACTGGCAGGCGGACCGCCAGATAATGCTGAACCTGCGGGTTGAAGGGCTGGAGGCGCTGCTCGCCAGGCTGGAGGCGGCAGGCGTCGCCATATCCCGCCGCGAGGCAATGGAAGGCGTTGGCGCATTCGCCCGGGTTCATGACTGCGACGGAAATCCGCTGGAACTTTGGGAGCCAGCGTGATCGTTGGCTCTGGCCATTGCGGCCACGTGTTGGCAAAAGCCGGGCCATGTCTGTGAAAACCGTAGCCATTCTGACCGCCGGCGGGCTGGCGCCCTGCCTCTCATCCGCCGTGGGCAGCTTGATAGAACGCTATACCGACATAGCGCCCGATGTGCGCCTGATTGCCTATCGCAACGGCTATGCCGGTTTGCTGCAAGGCGACTTCGCCGAGATCACGCGCGAGGTACGCAGCGGGGCTGACCGGCTGCATGCCTTTGGCGGCAGCCCGATCGGCAACAGCCGGGTCAAGCTGACCAATGTAGCCGACTGCGTAAAGCGCGGCCTGGTGGAGGAGGGGGACGATCCCCTCCGCGTCGCAGCTGAACAACTGAGGCGCGACGGGGTGGATGTGTTGCATACCATCGGGGGGGACGACACCAACACGGCCGCTGCCGATCTTGCCGCCTTCCTGCGCGTCAACGGCTATGACCTGACGGTGGTCGGCCTGCCCAAGACTATCGACAACGACATCGTTCCCATCCGCCAGTCGCTAGGCGCTTACACCGCTGCAGAACAAGGCGCCGTCTTTGCTCGCAATGTGATCGCCGAACACACCGCCAACCCGCGCATGCTGACCGTGCACGAGGTGATGGGGCGCCACTGCGGCTGGCTGACCGCAGCGACGGCCCTCGCCCATCATGATTGGGTGGGCCGCACGCAGTTCGTGGAATGGGAGGAAAATGCTGCCGCCCGCTGGGACGTGCACGGTGTCTACGTGCCCGAACGCGCTTTCGACCTGGCGAAAGAGGCAGATCGGCTGCGTGCAATCATGGACGACCACGATGGCGTGAACCTGTTCGTGT
Source organism: Aurantiacibacter zhengii (assembly GCF_003584125.1). GTDB lineage: Bacteria > Pseudomonadota > Alphaproteobacteria > Sphingomonadales > Sphingomonadaceae > Alteraurantiacibacter > Alteraurantiacibacter zhengii. The sequence continues at coordinate 158,267 of NZ_QXFL01000004.1, read as the reverse complement.
CCGAGGGGGCAGGCATGGATGACATCGTCTCCGCCATGGAAGCGGCGGGCGAGGACGTTCCGCGCGATGCCTTTGGCCATGTGAAACTGGACGCGATCAATCCGGGCGATTGGTTCGCCCGGCGCATTGCCGCCGACATCGGGGCGGAAAAAGTGCTGGTGCAAAAAAGCGGATACTTCTCCCGCTCGGCCCCCGCCAACGATGCCGATCGCGCGCTGATCCGCGCCTGCGCTCACCACGCCGTGGACGCAGGGCTGCGCGGTGAGAGCGGCGTCGTGGGGGAGGACGAGGAGCGCGGCGACGAATTGCGGGTGATCGAGTTCGACCGGATCAAGGGCGGCAAGCACTTCGATATCGGCGCGCAGTGGTTCGTGGAATTGCTGGAAAACCTCGGTCAGTCCTGAACGGCGCATCTCGCCTGAATTCAGCGTGTTGTCAGGTGGCGCAGGTTAAATCCAAGCCATGAAACGCCGCAATTTCCTGCTTTCCGGTCCTGCCTTCGGTGCCATGCTCGCCGTACCTTCCGCGCTGGGCGCGCGGGAACGAGGCTGGGTGCGGGAATGGGAGATCGGACCGCTGATCCGCGGGCGGAATTACTCCGTCAACATGCCCCCGCATCCGCTGGAAAGCGAGGAAGGCTGGTATTTCGATTTTCCCGGCCCGCGCCGCAGTGACGGGCACGTGCATTACGTGACGCGGGCGACCGCGCCGCTGGATCGGGCGCGAGGCATCCGCCTGCACTATCGCATCGATGCGCGGCCCGGCACGCGCTTTGTGTCGCAGGAATATCCGGACCGCGAGCCGCTGCTCTCGCTCTATATCCAGCGCGCGGGCGACGACTGGCGCGCTGCTGGCGCCACGCGTTACCACCGCTGGTATTCGCCTGACAGCCGGGTGGTGCCCCTGCAACCGGGCGAGCACGAAGTGACAATCCTGTTCGACGAGAACTGGATTTCGGTAATGGGGTCGGACCACGAGCGGTCTCCCCGCGAATTCACTGCCGCGCTGGCCGACGCTGCGCGCATCGGCTTCACGCTGGGCACGCAAGGCGGTCGCGGACACGGCGTCTATGCCACGGCCCCGGCGCGGTTCACGGTTCTGGGTTTTTCGGTAATCTAGTGGGTCCAGTCGAGCGATAGCTGCTCGATATGCCAGCGAAGCTGCTCTTCAGAGGCACCCGGCACGTCGTTCACCCGGCGCAGCACCACCTCGCCCTCATAGCGGACGGGGCGCCCGTCTTCGTCGTTCGCGGTAATCGTGACGGGCGCGGTGTAATAGGATGAACCCGCCGCACCCTCCATCCTGCCGTCCGGTGCTGCTACGGTTATATTCTGCAATCCCTCGAACAGCGCGGCAAATTCGGCGCGGCCCCATTTCGCCTGCGCGCTGTCGGGCAGCAGGTCCCAGGCCTGGTCGAATTCTTCGAGTTCAATGGCGCGTGTCCAGGTGAGCAGCATACTGCGGGCGCCGGTTTCACTGCGCTCGGCCTCGGGCGTCAATGTCGGTGGAACCAGTGTCGGGAACCCGTCATTGGGCTCATCGCGCGCGCCATCGGGTCGCGGCGGTGGATCTGGCACCGGATCACTTGGCTGGCCTTCAAGGTCGACGGTAGTCACTTGGCCAGCAGGATCACTGGAGCCAGGTTCATCGGGCGCAGCCTCGCCGCAGCCGGAAAGCAGCAGTGCGATGCAAACAGTGGAAAGGATCGGGCGGATCATGCCGGTCAAACGCCGCATGATCCGCACCCGTTCCCGCATTACTTGGGTGCGAGCACCATCAGCATCTGGCGCCCTTCGAGGCGCGGATAGGCTTCGACCTTGGCATCTTCCTGCATGTCGTCCTGCACGCGCTTGAGCAGGTCCATGCCCAGGTGCTGGTGCGCCATTTCGCGGCCACGGAAACGCAGGGTGACCTTCACCTTGTCGCCATTGTCGATGAACTTGTGCATCGCCTTCATCTTCACGTCGTAATCGTGATCGTCGATGTTGGGACGCATCTTGATTTCCTTGATGTCCTGCGTCTTCTGCGTCTTGCGCGCCGCATTGGCCTTTTTCTGGGCTTCGTAGCGGTACTTGCCGACATCGAGGAACTTGCACACCGGCGGGTTCGCATTGGGCGAAACCTCGACGAGATTGAGACCCGCGTCCTGGGCCTGCTCGATCGCTTCGTTGGTGTACATCACGCCAAGGTTTTCGCCCTCGCCATCGATGACGCGGACCTTCTCGGCCTGGATAAACTGGTCGTATTTCGGGCCGGACTTGACCGGCGGTGCCATGTTGCGGCGGGGTGGACGAGGTATGTTGTGCTCCTGATTCTGCTTTGGTTGGGCGCTCTATGTAATAACGAACGGCAAGAAACGCTAGGGGATTGCGCGGGCAGCCGCGCTATCCCCGCCAGAGCGGAAACCGGGCCAGCCGCTTGCCCGCTGGCACCACGGCATCAATGGCGCTTGCGGGTTGCAATGCCTTCAGGATGGCAGGGTCGGCCGCGTTCATGCCGCCAGTCAGCGCTCCGAATGCCGGCAGGATCATCCGCCCGCAGCTTTCGTCGCCGTTGTGGCTCACGACAGCGCAGGGGCGGCGGATGTGGCGATGGTGTATCTTCACCTGCACGCGCGGGTGGAAGTGGCCGGAAAGCTCGGGACGGGTTTCCCCTTTTTTAGCCATGTGGCGCAGCACCATGCCTGCAACTTCCAACTCCTCTGCGATGGTACCGCCCGATTTCGCTTCCATCGCAGGATCGTGGTTGCCGGTGATCCACACCCAGTCCGTGGCGCGGGTGAGGGCGGCCAGCATCCCCTCGGCATAGGGCTCCAACCGCCGCGAGCCATCCGAATCGTGGAAATTATCGCCCAGCGTATAGACGCGCCGCGCACCTGTCTCGCGCAGCGCGGTGGCCAGCCGCTCCAGCGTTTCACGGCTGTCGTAGGGCGGCAGCAACTGGCCGTGCCTGGCGAAGAAGCTTGCCTTCTCGAGGTGCAGGTCTGCCACCAGCAGCGCATTCTCGCGCGGCCAGAACAGCGCGCGGCTCTTCGTAAGGACGAATTCGTCCCCGCAGAAAGGGAATGCGAACGAAACGGGAACCATGGATGCCACTTGCCGCCTGCCGCGCGCTTTGGCAAGACCTGACCTTATGGAGTGGACACAACAGACCCAACAAGCCCGCGAGTGGTTCGAATCCTTGCGCGACCGTATCTGCGCGGAGTTCGAGGCGATCGAGCGCGAGGCCGGCTCCGATGCCAGCTTCGACTACCAGGCGTGGGACCGCGAAACGGATGACGGGTCCGATGGCGGCGGCGGCGTACGCGGACAGATGAAGGGCAAGGTGTTCGAGAAGGTGGGGGTGAACGTCTCCACCGTGTCGGGCGAATTCTCTCCCCAGTTCGCGGGGCAGGTGAACGGCGCGAGTGAGGAGCATCCCGAGTTCACTGCCACCGGCATCAGCCTGGTCGCCCACATGGCCAACCCGCATGTGCCTGCGGTGCACATGAACACCCGCTTCCTCACCACACAGGCCGCCTGGTTCGGGGGCGGTGCGGATCTGAATCCGCCCATCGAATATGCCGAGGATACCGACGCATTCCACGCTCGCCTGCGTGCAGCCTGCGCGGCGCACAATCCCACGTATTACGATCGCTTCAAGAAGTGGGCGGACGATTATTTCTTCATCCCCCACCGCAACAAGCACCGCGGGGTGGGCGGCATTTTCTACGATCATCTGGAATGTCCGGACGTGGCGGCGTTCGAGCGCAATTTCGCCTTCACCAGAGATGTGGGTGAGGCCTTTTTCGATTCCTTTCCTGCCATCGTGCGCAAACGCATGGGACAGGAGTGGAGCGAGGAAGACAAGGCTGCCCAGAAGGAGTGGCGGGGCCTCTATGTCGAATTCAATCTCGTCTACGATCGCGGCACGCTGTTCGGTCTGAAGACCGGCGGCAACATCGACGCCATCCTGATGAGCCTGCCGCCAGAGGTGACCTGGAGCTGACAGCCAGCGCGCCGAACGCGCTTCCTGAACCAGCGATTGTCCGGCTGGCGCCTACGTGCTAGCCTCGCGGGCGGTTTAGGGGGTTTGCATGCTGAATGTATCCGAAGGCCTCATGTCCGGTATGGAAGACAGGCTGGGCGCAACCTTTCCCGCGCGGTTTCACCGCTGGTGGAACGTGCACGTCTCGCGCGACACCCCCGCTGAAGTTACCGAGCGACTTATCTTCGCCCACCGTGACGAATTTCAGATGGCTGGCGTGCGCGAGGAGGAGGACCGGTTCCTATTCCTCTATGCCCGCGCGCTGATGCCGGAAATGGGTGATGCGGACTATCTGCAAACCATGGACGCGATCATGACCCGCGCTCCTCTGCCACAGCGGATGGAGCAACTGCGCAGGATCGCCTCCGAGTTCGGTCACCGTGGGTAGCCCGCTCGTCCAGCCGTGCCCGGCGGTCTGCGCGGAAATCTGCGCGGAAAAGGCGAAGGTGGAAATGTTCCAGGAGGAGCACGCCTTGGCCAAGGCGGCTTACGATGATTTTGATAGTGGCCCCGTGCGTGAAGGAGGAAAGCCCGACGGGAGAATCCTGTTCGAGGAAGTGACATCGGAAAAGGATTTAAAAGATCTCGGCATTTTGCCATCGCAGTTGAAGCCGACGGACAGCGACTTCCGGGCACGCGTCATGAAGCGCCCGGGTAGCGATGAGTATTTCGTCACTTTCAAGGGTACGACGTCGTGGTTCGGGCAGGATACTGTCGCCAATGTTGGCCAGGCTATAACTGGCGATGCTTCGTACTATACCAACGCGAAGAACATCGCGATTGGTATCAACGACAAGCTGAGGCTCAGCGGCGGAGGATCAGTCAAGTTCGTAGGGCATTCACTTGGTGGAGGATTGGCAAGCGCTGCAGCGCACGCCACCGGCGCCCCCGCGACAACTTTCAATGCCGCTGGTTTACATGACAAGAACCTGAGGCCGGAAGACGCGCTTTACAATATTCCCCCGATCGATGCGGTGCGCGTCGATGGGGAGATACTGACTTCGGCCCAAAATCTGCTCGGGTCGGCGAAGCTGATACCGGAAGCAGCCGGGACGCCCTTCCGCTTAAAGCCACCAGGCGGTGTCGGCGGTCTGTTCGACTACGCGAAGATCGCGGCGATGGCTCCATTCGTGCCTCCGGGTCTGCGGGTCGGTTTCGCTGCTGCTGCGTTGGCCAGGTCAGGCTATCTGCATACCGGCGATGCAATCGACGGTGCACTGGACGGGAAGTTCGGTGAGGTCGAGGATCGCCGCCTGAGGGGCGGCTGTGAGTGTTAGCGCGGGTCCCACTATGTCTCACGGCGGCTATCAGTATTCTAGGAAGTTGTACTGTGGAACATGATGATATGAGCTTGATCAAGGCTGTGGAAATGCAGGATCGCGAGCAGGTTGCCACTCTTGCTAGCACCGGGGCGGATCTGGAACAGCGCAATGATGTTGGGCAGACCCCGCTCGTCCTTGCTTCCAAGACAGATCAGTTCGTAATTGCGGAAATTCTGCTAGACGCCGGTGCGGATCCATTTGCAGCCGACATGTTCGGCTGGACCGCTGGCTACGCCGTACAAACTACAAGGCTGACTGGGGGAAAAGAATTCGAAGCAAGAGAGCGAGTGCGCGAGAAACTTAAGGCGCACGGCTACCGAATTCCTGGACCCAACAGCAATGAAATCATGGAATTGGTCGACATGGGAAATTGGCCACCGGCTAGGTGGAATGTGCCTTCACAAGCGGGAATGGGCGAGTAACCAAGCACATCCTCACTCCTCCGCCGCGTAAACCCGCACCCAGTCCACTTCCATCGCCAGTTCACCCGCCGCGATGCGATCTGCGGTTTCCTGGGGCATGCCGGTGTAAGGCTCGTCGATACCGTTGATCTTCTTGGGATAGATTCCGCCCACGGCGAAATTCAGCACCACGAACTGCGGGTTGTCGAAGACCCATTCGCCGAAAAATTCCACGTTGGTTTTGGGGATGCGGAAGGTCAGACGGTCGTCCACGAAGAATTCGATCGCGTCAGGCTGCCATTCGACGGCGTAGACATGCCAGTCTGTCACATCGGTGCCCGGCGCAAAGTATTGCCGGTCTGCGATGCCCATGTCGCCGGAATAGCCGGGGCCGTGCACGGCAACGCCGGTCCAGTCGGCCTGGCCGACGTATTCCATGATGTCGATCTCGCCCTCGCTCGGCCAAGGGGCATCGGCCAGCAGCCAGAAGGCGGGCCACACGCCCACCGCATCGGGCATGCGGATACGCGCTTCGGCGCGGCCATAGGTAAATTCGAAATTGCCCTTCGTATTCACGCGGCCCGAGAGGAAATCGGCATCGCGTTCTTCATTGGTATCCTGTCCCGGGCGATAGACCGGGCGCAGTACCAGCGCGCCGCCATCCGCGCCTTCCAGCCCTTGCACGAACTGGATGGTATCGGGAGAGTCGAGGTAGGCCTGTTCCTCTTCGTTTACCCAGAAATCCATGCCCACCACGTTCCACTTGGTGGGATCGAGGCTGTCGCTGGAAAACTCGTCGGAAAAGATCAGCTGGCGCGCCGCGGCCTCTCCGCCAGAGCCGTCGGCCTGGGCCTGTGCGGCATCGACATCGGCCTCTGTCGGCGGCCCGGTTTCAGCGGACTGGCCACATGCGGCAAGCGCAAGCAAAAACGGAAGAGCGACAGTTCGGGTGTATGACATGCGGCAGGACTAGCGGCCTGCCGCCCGGCTGTCACCTGCGCTCTATTGCTCCGCCTCGATCTCCATCTGGAGTTCGCGCTCCATGTTGCGGCGTACGTTGCGCAGCGCCAGGCGATAGGGCCGCGTTGCGGTGCTGTCGTACACCGCGCGAAGGTAGCCGCGGTCGAAAGCGGTAAGCCGGTCGGGCTGGCCAGGTTCGGCGTCGGGAGAGAAAAGCGTGAGCACCGTGTCCGAAACGTTTTCACGCTCGGGTGGCTCGGTATGGGCAAGCAGCCGCATGGTCGCGTAATCGGCCAATGCAAAGGCATCCACCTCGCCAATGGCGCTGCGCTGAATCAGCATGACGGACATCTCGAGGTCCAGGCGCACGGCGCTGTGCAAGCGCGACATTTGGGAGACAGGGTTGTTCGGCTCACCGACACTACCGCTGCGGGAAAGCGCCATCGTTGCCGCTACATCGGCACCCGATGCAATTGCCTGCCCCTCCCGGTTGCGGGTGGATGTGATGTTCCAGGCGCGAACCGGTCCTTCCTGTCGCTCCACCAGACGCTTGTCGAGATCGCTGAGGTCCTGCACCAGGAACTCGTTTTCCTCGCGAAGCTGGGCGTAGGTCGCCGCGGGATCATCCACCACGATCACCCAGATGTTGGCTCCGCAACCTTCCTCTTCATTGATGGCAATGCCGGCGCGTTCGGCATTGTCGTAGATTCTGTCGATCACCAGCTGGGCGTTGTCGGGCGCCAGTCCCCATACCCCCGGGCAGATCTCGCGCTGGAAACGCGGAACGGGTTCACTGTCGGAGCCAGGGCGCTGGGTGATGTCGCGGGTCGTGCGCAGCACTTCGCGCCGGTCGGTCCGCTCGCCTTCAACAACGATGTCGTTGCCCGGGTCGGTCTGTTGCGCGAGAACCGGAGCGGCCAAGCTGAGGCCGACAGCACCCAGCAGCGGGGCGGCGAACGAACGATAGGTGCGATAGGTCATTTTCAAGCTCCTCCGGCTCTTGCTTTCCAGCCCGCTTCTTACACTTCGAACGTGCTGGCCGGCATGAGCCCACCATGAGTATTTGCTGATATAACACATTTTTCGCCCATTAGACGACGAAATGCTGACTCCGCCCGACGATGTGGTATGGTTGCTTCAGAAACAACCGCCGGAACCATCCCGCTCCCCCGAAACTTCCTTGTGAAAACCGGAGATTTCATGCGCCTTCTTGCTGTCGCCCTGCCTTTCCTCATTGCCGCCTGCACGGCGGACGACCTGCCGGAGGAGGAGCGTACCGTGGCCCCGATCCTGACCAGCGCGGAAGCGCAGGACGAGTTCACCTATGCCCGCCCGCTGGAAGCGCGCGTTACCCACGTGGCTCTCGACCTCGATCTGGATTTCGAAGGCAAGCGCGTGGAAGGCACCGCCACGCTTGACGTGGACGCAGCCGATAACGCGACCGAGATCGTGCTCGATTCCAACGGACTGGTTATCGGTGGCATCACCGATGGCAACGGCAACGCGCTGGATTTCGAGATTGGCGAGGCCGACCCCGACAATGCCGACAAGGGTGAGCCGATCACCGTGCAACTGGGCGAACTGACCGGTCCGGACCTGCAACAGATCGTTATCAATTATGCCAGCGGCCCTGAGGCAGCAGCCCTGCAATGGCTGGATCCGGAGCAGACCGCAGGGGGCGAATATCCCTTCGTGTTCAGCCAGGGCCAGGCCATTCTCAACCGCACCTGGATCCCCACGCAGGACAGCCCCGGCATCCGCCAGACCTGGGAAGCGCGCATTACCGCGCCCAAGCCGCTGAACGTGGTGATGAGCGGCATCAGCCGCGGGGATCCCGAAGACGTGGGCGAAAACCGCCGCGCCTTCGAGTTCGTTATGGAAAACTCGATCCCGCCTTACCTTATCGCGATTGCCGCCGGAAACCTCGAATTCGCCGAACTGGGCCCGCGCTCGGGTGTCTGGGCAGAGCCGGAGATTATCGAGGAAGCCGCAGCGGAACTGACCGATACCGAGGCCATGATCGACGCGGCGGAAGATATCTACGGCGACTATCGCTGGGGCCGCTACGACATGATCGTGCTGCCGCCGTCCTTCCCCTACGGCGGTATGGAAAACCCGGTGCTGACCTTCCTTACGCCCACCTTCATCGCCGGTGACCGGTCGAACACCGGCCTGATCGCGCACGAGCTGGCGCACAGCTGGTCGGGCAACCTCGTCACCTATTCCAGCTGGCGCGACGGCTGGCTGAACGAAGGCGTGACCTCCTATTTCGAAAGCCGCATTTCCGAGGCCGTGTTCGGCGAAAAGCGCGCCAACCAGGAATATGCACTCAGCTACAACTCGCTGGTGGAAGCTATCGAAGAGAATGGCGCGGACAATCCCAACACCGCCATGCGCACGCCCGCCGGCATCAGCCCCTTCGACACCGTGGGAGAGGCGATCTACGACAAGGGCACCGTGTTCCTGCGCAGCATGGAAAACATCATCGGTCGCGAGCGCTTCGACGAATTCATGCGCGGCTGGTTCGACCGCCACGCTTTCCAGCCCGCAACCAGCGAGATGTTCCTTGCCGAACTGCGCGAATACGTGGTGCAGGACGATGCCGACCTGGAAGACGAGCTGATGCTGGACGAATGGGTCTATGGCACCGGTCTGCCGGACAACGCCGCGGCACCCGATCCGGCGGCCTTCGCTGACGTTGACAATGCTGCACAGGCCTATGGCACCAACGGGACCCTGCCGACGACACAGACCTGGACTGGCTGGACCGGCGCGGAACAGCAGCGTTTCCTGCAAGAATTGCCGGAAGAAATGTCCGCCAGCCAGCTGGGGGCGCTCAACGAACGGTTGGGCCTGTCCGAAACCGGCAACAACGAGGTGCTGTTCCTGTGGCTGGAAGCTGCCCTGCGCAACGAATATCAGCCTGCCGTGAGCCAGGCCGAGACCTTCCTTGCCGAGGTGGGCCGCAACAAGTTCGTCGAGCCGCTGTTCAAGGCGCTGTGGGAGACCGGCAGCTGGGGACAGCCGATTGCAACGCGTATCTACAACGAAACGCGCGGCGGCTATCACAGCTACACGCGCAACCAGGTCGATCCGATCGTTGGATGGGAAGGCTAGGCAGACAAGGTTTGTTAAGCGGGTAAGAGCGGCCCGGCGTTGCAATACCGGGCCGCTCCTTTAGCCTTGATCAGCGGCGCTCGAATTCCTCGATAAGCGCCAGCAGGTGCATCCGGTGCGCCTGCGTCTCGGTATCGGTTCCGGGGAGTTCAGCCACGGTCCTGATGCGGTTGATGCCCGCCAACGCTGCCGACCGGGACACGTGATCGTAGTTCGGCAACTGCTGCGGCCCGCCGGGAGTGATCTGCATTCCGCCACCCTGGCCCGAAGCGATGCCGATCAGTTGGCGCAGGTATTCGACCTGCAGGTTCTGCCGGTAGGTGTTCACCGGCCCAGTCTGGTCGGCATCGAACATCACGCCGGTCAGCTCTGCCAGATAGGTGCTGACCGGATAGTCGCCGCCATAGCGCCGCGTATCGGTAAGCCGGGTGAGCACGTTAGGGTGCAGCAGGTGTGCCAGCAGCGAGCGCTGGACGTTCAGTGCGCGGGCATGCGGCTGGGGATCAACATTGGTGCCGAACGAATTGAAACCGCGCCGTTCGACCTGCAGTCTGCTCAGCAGGTTTTCGCCCGCGCTGAACGCCTCGGGTCCGAAGGCGATCTTGTCGAGCACGCCCAGCGCCCGGCGCTGCATGGCTGCGGGCACCGGCACGAACGGCAGTTGGGCGCCCGGCTGGCCCACCGCCGCGCGGTTGTTGTAGACACCGGCAATCCACCGCGATGCGACGTTGGCGGCTACCGCGCGCCTGCCGGTCAGGATCATGTAGCTGTTGTATAGCGACTGGTAGCTATCGCCGCTCTCCAGCACCCTGTCCGGCAGCACGGTCAGGGTCTGGTCGATCAGCGCAGCCTGCGCCTCTGCCCAGCCGATGGGATCGTCGGAAAGGTCGTCGATCATCACGCGCGGATCGATGTGCGTGCCGGGCGAGCGCATGTCGTCGGCATCGTTGCCGAAGGCCAGCGCGGGTTCGGTCGATCGGGCGAGGATGGCATCCAGCGCATCGTCATCGGTGGTATATCCGAATTCGATAGCCCACAGGTCATAGGCGCCCGGACGGGTAATGGCGAACTGGCCCTGCGTCTCCCCCGGACGGGCGATGTTGATCGCCGGGTATTCCATCACCGAATTGGTCGGTGGGGTGGAACGCGAGGCTAGGGTCGATAGCGGCACCGAGTTGGACGAACGCATGTTGTGGTTGAGGCCCAGCGTGTGACCGACCTCGTGCAGGACGAGGTAGAACAGCTCTTCCTCGACCAGTCGACCATATTCCGCCTCACCGGCCCCTTGCGCCATCAGCATGGCGCGCGCGCTCATCATGTTGGCTTGCAGATGGCTGCCGAGCGTGCAGGTTGCATGGCTGCCACCCTGTCGCCATGGCAATGCAGCGGCACCGTCGTTGCCCTGCCAGCCAATCGGCAGGCCGGCAGTGTCGAAGATCTCTTCGGTGCGCAGGCGATTGGTCAGGTAGACGTATTCCAGCATGATATCCGCGCCGATGATCTCGCCGGTGCGCGGGTTGGTAAAGCTGGGACCGTAGCCGCCGAACGGCGGGTTGGGAGACGATGTCCAGCGCAGCACGTTGTAGCGCACGTCCCCTGCATCCCAATCCGCATCGTCAGGTTGCTGACGCACCACGATGGCGTTGGAGAAGCCCGCCTTCTCGAACGCCTCGTTCCACGCCAGCGTTGCGTTGCGGATGATGGGGCGAAGCTCCTCGGGGGTGGTGTTCTCTATCCAGAAGGTAATCGGTTCCACAGGATCGGAAATGCGCGCGCGCGGGTTCTTCTTCTCCAGCCGCCAGCGATTGATAACGTCGCGGTAGGGGGTGAACGAATGCGATGTCAGGTCGGTGGTCTGGTTGGTGAAGAAGCCAACCCGGTAATCGTCGAAGCGCGGCTCGAACCCGTCTTCCGGCATCTCCAGGAAGGAATGCTGCATGAGGATCGCGACCGAGCGCGGGTCGGTAATGTCGGCATCGCCATAGTTCACCGGGCTCGGATTATCGAACACGTATTCCACGCGAATGTCGGTGTTTTCCGGGAAAGTCCGGATATCGGTGATCTGAGTCTTGCTGCTGGAAAGCTCTCCCAGCGTGAATGCCGCGCCCGGCGGGGTATCGGGCGCGCGCCAAGGGCTTAGGCGGTGCAGCGCCTGGCTTTCGAGCACGGCGTCGGCAGAGATCAGGATACGCCGTTCATCCGCGCTCTTGGCCGCGATCTCCACGTTGGCGATGGGCGCGCGGGCGATATTGGCATCTGCGGCGCGTGACAGGGCGTTGTCGGGGTCGAAATAATACTGGGTGTTGACCGCCGCGATTTCCACGCGGTCGAACCGGCGATTGAAGGTGACGATCCTGTTATCGCGATAGTTGCCGCGGAAATGCCCTGCCTCGACCGGGCCGTTTTCGGTGTAGGCGAAATAAATAAATTCCCGGCCCAGCTGGTCGGCGGAAAGTTCCATGAACACTTCGCCGGTATCGGGCTTCCGGTACAGCGGGAAGAGGCCGTCCGAACGCTCCATGTCCTTGACGAATTCCTCGAGGCTCTCGGTTTCCTCTTCATCTTCGTCCTCTGCCTCGTCGCTGTCTTCCTCCGAGGCGGCGGTCGGCGTTTCTTCCTCTGCCGCGTCACTGTCCTGCGCCATGGCAGGCGACGTCGCGACCAGCGCCGCACCAAGATAAAGAACCCATTTCTTCATGAGATAACCCCCAAGTCTGTAATGTCCCGCAAGATCGGCAGTCTTGCTATCTGGAAACATTTTGCAAGCGGCATTTGCCAGCGGTCGCCTATCGCCTGTCGGATGGGTGCGTCCGCAATTTAACGCAGCAACGATAAGCCCTTGCCGAAAGCCGCGGTGCAACGCACATTCAGTGGTGATGCTGCGCCAGTACGAACTTGTAGAACGGGTCAAGGAATACGATCCCGACGCCGACGAGGCGCTGCTCAACCGCGCCTATGTCTACACCGTGCAGAAGCACGGCAGCCAGAAACGCGCGAGCGGTGATCCCTACTTCAGCCACCCGGTCGAGGTGGCCGGACTGATGACCGATCTTAAGCTCGACCAGCAGACCATCATCACTGCGCTGTTGCACGATACGGTGGAAGATACGCTCGCCACGATCGAGGATATCGAGGAACGCTTCGGTCCCGATGTTGCGCGGCTGGTGGATGGCGTCACCAAGTTATCCAAGATCGAGCAGATGCCCGAGGACGAGCGCGCGGCCGAAAACCTGCGCAAGTTCCTGCTGGCGATGAGCGAAGACCTGCGCGTGCTGCTGGTGAAGCTGGCGGACCGATTGCACAACATGCGCACGTTGCACCACATCAAGAACCCGGACAAACGCCGCCGGATTGCGCGTGAAACGATGGATATCTACGCCCCGCTGGCAGAGCGGGTGGGCATGTACGAATACATGCGCGAGATGCAGTTGCTGGCGTTCGAGCAACTTGAGCCCGAAGCCTACACCACTATCACCCGCAGATTGGACCAGTTGCGCCAGTCAGACGCCGGGCAGGTCGATCGCATAGCGCTCGATTTCAAGCAGGCGCTCGCTGCCGCGGGTCTGGAAGTGGAAGTCTGGGGGCGCGAGAAACATCCCTATTCGATCTGGCGCAAGATGGCAGAGCGCCACCTGCCGTTCGAGCAGGTTAGCGACATCATGGCCTTCCGCGTGCTGACCGAAAACGTGGCGGATTGCTATGCGGCGCTGGGCATCCTGCACCAGACCTTCCAGTTCGTTCCGGGGCGTTTCAAGGACTACATCTCCACGCCCAAGAACAATGGCTATCGCAGCCTTCACACGACCTTGTTCTATGACAAGTCGATGCGGGTGGAGGTGCAGATCCGCACCCGCGAGATGCACCGCACAAACGGCTTCGGCCTGGCTGCGCACTGGGCCTACAAGCAGGGTGGCAAGGTGGACGGCGAAGTGGGTTGGCTGCGCGACCTCATCGAGATCGTCGATGCCAGCCACGACAGCGAAGAACTGATGGAGCACACCAAGCTGGCGATCTACCAGGATCGCATCTTCGCTTTCACTCCCAAGGGCGCGCTGTTCCAGCTGCCCAAGGGCGCAACTGCGGTGGATTTCGCCTTCGCCGTGCACACCGATCTGGGCGCGCAAACCGTGGGCGCGAAGATCAACGGACGGCACATGCCGCTGCGCACCCCGCTGGGCAACGGCGACGTGGTGGAGATCATCAAGGGCAAGAATGCAGAGCCGCAACTGTCGTGGCTGGGTTTTGTCGTGACGGGCAAGGCGCGCGCGGCCATCCGCCGGGCAGTGCGCGCGAAGGAGCGCGCCGAAATAGCCGAGATCGGGGCCAAGCTGTACGACGAGATTGCCGAACGTCTGCCCGCCAAGGTGGGCAAGAAGGCGCTGAAGCAGGCGGTCGAACGGCTGGAAATGGGCGATGTGGAAGACCTGATGTATGCCATCGGTGCCGCCAAACTCTCTGACCGCGAGGTGATGGAAGCGCTGGTGCCGGGCAGTACGGCGGACATGCCGGAGGAGGCGCAGCAGGAGCGCGCCATCTCGATCAAGGGCCTGACTGCGGGTGTCGGCTTCGATCTCGCCGAGTGCTGCCATCCCGTGCCGGGCGATCGCATCGTCGGCCTGCGGCGACCGCACAATACCGTGGAGGTCCACGCCATCGATTGTCTGGAACTGGCCAACGGCGTCGATGCCGACTGGGTGGACCTGTCATGGGGCGAACGCTCGCACGGCGCGGTCGGACGGATCAACGTTGTGCTCTACAATCGTCCGGGCACGTTGGCGGAAATGGCGGGCGTCTTTGCGCGCAACAATGCCAATGTGATGAACCTCGAACTGACGCAGCGCGACGATCCGTTTCACACCTATGCCGTCGATCTAGAAGTCCAGGACCTGGCCCATCTGACCCGGATCATGAGCGCACTGCGGGCAACCGATGCAGTGGCCCAGGCGGACCGGCTTTAAGGCAGCCGACTTCTTTCAGGTCGAGCTCCGCTACGGGCCGTTTTACCGTCTTTTAGAATAACGATACCCCTGCTGGCCCGTCCTATTCACTATTGGCCCTGCGCACCGGCACCTGGACGCTGCACACGTCTACTCCACCGGCAGGCACAGTGTAAAACGCATCGCTTCGGTTGGCGCGTACCGTCAGGTAGAGGGCGAAACTCTCGCTGTTCGTGTCGAGATATTCGAAAGCCGGGGGATCGGCCATCTCACTGGCGAGGCGCACCGACAGGATCGGTGTGCGCAGGTCAGCCTCCGCATCGGTATAGAAACCCAGTTCGCCCGATCCGCGCGGCAGGCTGGAGAGGTGCTCCATTCCCTCGATCACCCGGCCCACCACGGCAAGATTGCGATCCATGTGCCGCTGCGGCTGGCCGATGATGGTGTAAAGCTCCGCCCCGGTGCCCGTATCGGGAGCGTAATCGCGGGCCACGCCGATGGCACCGTGGCAGTGCAGGGGCCAGAACTGGCTGCTGTCGGTTACCCGGTACGGCTCGTCGAACTGGTGTGGAGGCAGGCGGCGTCCCGGATCGGGCACGACATTGCCCTCTTCATCTTCCCAATGACCAAGCTCTTCGTTGCCGATAGGCCAGCCCCGCCAGAATTCGACCCACGGCGCAAAAGGATCGCGGTCATGCCAGCCCTGCTCGGTCAACCGCGTTTGCGTGGCCTTGATGGAAAGCATGGCGATTTCTTCGCTCGGGCTGAACCGGTTGTCTCTGGAAACCCCCATGGTGGCAAACAGTGTTTCTATGGCGCGGTAGCGTTCCTCATGGGTTGAGTCGGGGTCTTCGAAAGGGGCACGGATTTCGGGGGGAAGTTCGTCGTAGTCGACCATCGCCGAATTCGAGGAGACGGTAGCCTCTCCCAAGGTTTCGTTGTCCACTTCGTAACTGGCTAGCGGCGCGGCTACGCCTTCCGGCAAGGGCTTCTCTTCGGTCGCATCGCCCCATTGCGCAACGTAGTTATCCTGCACGCGGTAGACGCTTGTTCCGTCCCACCAGCGCGCCCCCGCCAGAGCCCTGACGTTTTCTACCCAGGGCTGACTGAAGGGAGCCGGCATCAGCTGAATGGTAACGGTGCGGGCATTCCCGCGCGCATCGGGGGCAAGCTCCATCACCAGCAGGTCGTCTCGAGCAATGGCTACCCATTCATCAGGGCTGGCATTGGCGACTACGGAGGAAGGGGTCACGGGCTCCGCCCCCTCCTGAGCCATGACCGGCACCGCGAGGAGGAGGGCTGAAATTGCAAGGGTTTGCTTCATAACCGCCATCCTGCCACCGCGCGGCCAATTGGCAAGCCCTACAAAACCTGGTCTTCCAGTGCGTGCATGTCGTCATCCGAAAGGCCGAAATGATGGCCGATCTCGTGCACCAGCACATGTCCCACCAAATGTTCGAAAGTCTCGTCCCCGCGCTCGCACCATTCCAGCAGGATGGGCAGGCGGAACAGGCGGATGCGGTCGGGCATGGTGCCGGAATGTTCGATGCTGCGCTCGGTCAGCGGTACGCCTTCGTACACCCCCGTCAGTTCGAACGGGCTTTCGATACCCATGTCGAGCAGCAGTTCATCCTCGGCGAAGTCCTGCACCTGGATTATCACCTCACCGAGATGTTCGGCGAAGGCTTGGGGGATACGGGAAAAAGCCGCGCGGGCAGCGGCTTCCATCTCTGCAATGCCGGGGGCAGGGCCGATCGTTCGGGTCATATGTGCCAAGTTAGGGTTTCCGCGACGGCTTGTCATCACGCCGCTTGTCTTTGGCGATCAGCTTCGCTACGTGCCCGCCTTCTGCCAGATCAGGCATGCGGAGCGGTGGCCGAGTGGTCGAAGGCGCACGCCTGGAAAGTGTGTATACGGTAACCCCGTATCGAGGGTTCGAATCCCTCCCGCTCCGCCACGCACCCCAGCGCTAGTCTCTTGTTACAGGGATCACGCGCAAGCCCGCGGAACAGGCGGCTTTGCGAGCCCACTTCCGTGACGGGGCTATCATTCGCCGCGTCTCCTGGCCACTATCGGGGGCAGTTTTTGTCGGCCAGTCTCTGGCGAGACCTGCATCGGTGCGGTTTCCCCGCTTAACAGGGAAAAACGCGCATTTGAGCCCGGAAACAGGCCAAAGTCGATAGTTTGAGAAGCTCCGCACGCCAAAATAACGCAATTTTTCAGAATCTTAGCGGCAGGACATCGGCGTTTCCCTGTTATTCACCATAACAGGCTCAATTATGGCGTAGAACAGACCACTTCTTCAGCAGAACAGGGGATTCGTCAGCGGTCCCATCCAAGCGCTGCACGCTGCTTTGACCAGGCGAGCGGGACATCGATCCTCTTGAACGCCTCGAGGTTGAATTCTGCGGGCTGTGTACCCTGCAAAATGTCGCACTGGATGCTGGGGGCGAGGAGCGCCAAGCGCAGGATCATGCACTCGTAGGCCGATACAGGAGCCAGGTGGATCCGTTTTCTTCGTCCGATTGTACGAAAGGCGC
Source organism: Aurantiacibacter zhengii (assembly GCF_003584125.1). GTDB lineage: Bacteria > Pseudomonadota > Alphaproteobacteria > Sphingomonadales > Sphingomonadaceae > Alteraurantiacibacter > Alteraurantiacibacter zhengii. Next base: position 140,964 of record NZ_QXFL01000004.1, on the reverse strand, counting down.
AGTTTGGCTCTCAGCCCAGCTTCTACCAATTGACTGAGCGCCTATATCGGCCAATCCAGATCTTAGTCGCCCACTTCAAAGGCTGACGTTCGGTCGGAAACTGCGTTAAAATTTATATGCGCTAGGTTTGAGTAGTAAAAGTTTGCCGTGCTGAGCTCAGCGCAACCTTCCAATCATCTAGCCAACATTCTTCGATAATCAGGTCAGCCTTATTTCTTTGTCAATCCGCCACCCAGAGCCACGAACAGGGTCGCGCGGTTTTGCAGCCAGGCGCGTTGGGTCGCGAGAAGCTGCTGGCGGGCGCTGAACAGGTTGCGTTCCGCATCGAGCACTTCGAGGTAGTCAGCGACCCCCTCGCGATAGCGCAGGCGCGCTATGCGGGCGATCCGCTCTTGCGCAGTAACGGCGCGCTCCAGCGTCTCGACCTGTTCGGCAAGCCAGCGCCGGCCAGCAAGCGCGTCCGAAACTTCGCGGAAGGCGCCTTGCACCGTGCGGTCGTAATTCGCGACCTGTTCGACTTCGAGGGCCTGCGCCAAATCGAGATCGGCTTCGCGTGCGCCCCAGTCGAAGATTGGCAGCGAAATGCTAGGGCCGAAGCTCCAGCCGAGCGCATCGCCCGAAAAAAGGCCGTCGAGACTATTTGAAGCGAGCCCCGCATTACCGGTGAGCGAGATCGTCGGAAAAAAGGCAGCCCGTGCCGCCCCGATATTGGCGCGAGCGGCGCGCAGCTGTTCCTCGGCGGTGATGATATCGGGCCGGACGAGCAATAGATCGGACGGCAGGCCTGCGGCCAAGCGGCGCCTGTCGCCCTGTGCTTCGAGCGAAAGGGGGGCGGGCAATGCCTCGGGCGCCGTTCCGCCAACCAGCACCGCCAGTTGGTTGCGCAGCCGTGCCAAGTCCAGGCGCTCCGCTGCCAACTGCTGCTCGGCCTGGGTGAGCAGCGTTTCCGCCTGCCGGTAGGGCAGCGCAGAGGTCACGCCGTTGTCGAGCCGCAATTTCGCGATCCTCAGACCCTCGCGGCGGCTTTCGGCAGTCTGCTCGGCGAGTGCGATCTGCTCCTGCGTCTCGACGATCTCGAAATAGGTGTTCGCGGTGTCGCCGATCAGCGAGAGATAGAAAGCGCGCTGCGCCGCGACGGTTGCGAGATATTCCGCGCGTGCTGCTTCGCTCAAACTGGCGACGCGGCCCCAGAAGTCGAGTTCGAACGCGCTGACCCCGACGCCTACGTCGAAGCGGTTGAACGTAACCGACGAAGGCGCACCCTCGACATCGCCGGTATCGAGCGCCGGGTTCGCGCCGAGCGACTGGCGGGTTCGAATGCCGCCTGCTTCGGCGACAACGGTCGGCAGGCGGCGGCTGTCTTCGATCCGATAGCGGGCGCGTGCCTGCTCGATGCGCGCAGTCGCAGCGAGAAGGTCGCGGTTGTTCTCAAGCGCGTTTTCGATCAGCGCGACGAGCCGTGGGTCGGCGAACCACTCGCGGTAGGACAGCTGCGAGGCGACGACCTCGCCGTCGGGACGGTAGTCGGGATTGAACGCCGGCGCGCTCGCTAGCGGAGGCATGGTGTGCTCGGGCGCCATGCTGGCGCATCCGGCAATCGCGGTCGTGGCGAACGCAAGTGCTACCACGCGGGAGGGAAATCGCATCATGTCTTAGCCCCCTGCTCGGCCGGTCCGTCCCGTTTGCCGGCCAGCGGCCCTTCGTGCTCGGGATTGCCCTTATGCCCGCCGGTCGCGGTGGGCTGCCTTCGGCTGATGTTGCGCCGCACGAGCAGGTACAGCACCGGAATGAGGAAAATGCCGAGCACCGTCGCCGCGATCATACCGCCCATCACGCCGGTGCCGACCGCGATCCGGCTCGCCGCACCCGCCCCGCTAGCCAGTACCAACGGGACCATGCCCATGGTGAAGGCGAGCGAAGTCATGATGATCGGGCGCAAACGCAGCCGCGCCGCCGCCTTGACCGCCTCGATGCGAGAGAGGCCGCGCTCTTCCTCTTCGATTGCGAACTCCACGATCAGGATCGCGTTCTTGGCCGCGAGCCCGATGATCGTGATGAGGCCGACGTTAAAGTAGATGTCTGCCGACAGCCCGCGCAGCATCGAGAACAGGACCGCGCCGAGCACGCCCATCGGCACGATCAGCAGCACGGCAAGCGGCACTGCCCAACTTTCGTAAAGCGCCGCCAGCACGAGGAACACGATGACCACCGAGAGGCCAAGCAGTAGTCCGACCTGCCCGCCCGCCTGCTTTTCCTCGTAGGAAATGCCGGTCCATTCGTAGCCGATGCCCGCTGGTAGCTGGCTTGCAAGCTGTTCCATTTCGGCGAGCGCCGCGCCCGACGATTCGCCCGGCGCGGCCATGCCGGACAACGTCATCGCGGGGTAGCCGTTGTAACGCGCGAGGCTTGCCGGAGCCGCCGACCATTCGGCGCTGGCAAAAGCGCTCATGGGCACAGGCTCGCCCTGCGCGTTGGGCACCCGGAGCGAAAGCACGTCTTCGGGCGTCATGCGGTATTGCGCATCGGCCTGCACTAGAACCTGCAGCACTCTGCCCTCGCGGTTGAAGTCGTTAGCGTAGGCCGAACCGAAAGTGATGGAGAGCGCTGCGTTGACGTCGGCCAGCGACAGGCCGAGGGCACGCGCTTGCACCCGGTCGATATCGACAGCCACCTGCGGGCTCGGGCCCTGATCCTCAGGCCTGAGATTGGAGATGAGCGAGCTTTGGGACGCCATGCCCAGCAGCTGGTCGCGCGCTGCCGTCAGCGCCTCGCGCCCGAGTCCGCCGCGGTCCTGCAGCTTGAGCGTAAAGCCGCTCGCTTGGCCGAGCGACTGGATTGCGGGCGGCTGGATGACGAAGGCGATCGCCTCGTCGACTTGCGCGAACCGGCCCATCGCCTGCTCGAGTATCTCGGCAGCCCCGCTTCCTTCCGCAGTCCGCTCGTCCCATGGCTTGAACGCGGCGAACATGATCGCGTTGTTCTGCCCTTGTCCGAAGAAACTGAAGCCGCGCACGACAACGAGGTTGTCGACCTCCTCGCGCGCCAGCCAGAAGTCGGTGATCGGCTCCAGCGCTTCGTTGGTACGCACCTGCGTTGCGCCCGGCGGGGCCTGTACCGCGGTAATGAGATAGCCCTGATCCTCGGTCGGCAGAAATCCCGACGGCAGCCGCGCGAACAGCAGGACGGTTACGACGACAAGCGCCGCGAACACGGCAAGCCCGCGCCACGGACGTGACAGGATTTTGTCGTTGGCGCGCCCGTATTTCTCCTGCATCCGCGCGAACCAGCGGTTGAACACGGCAAAGAAATTGGCAGCCCGGTAGCGAGCGCGCGCCAGAGCTCCGGGCCAGCCGGCCTGCGCTTCGGCTTCGACGTCGCGCACCGGGCCCACGGCATGGTCTTCGTCCTGCGCGATCGGCTTCAGGAACGTCGCGCACAGCGCCGGGGTGAGCGACAGCGCGAGGAATGCGGAGAAGAAGATCGCAATGGCCAGAGTCACGGAAAACTGCCGGTAGATGCCCCCGGTCGATCCGGGGAAGAACGCCATTGGTACGAACACCGCGATCAGTACCAGCGTAATGCCGATGATCGCGCCGGTGATCTGCCCCATTGCCTTGCGCGTCGCTTCAAGCGGGCGAAGGCCCTCCTCGCGCATGATCCGCTCGACGTTCTCAATGACGACGATGGCATCGTCGACCAGGATGCCGATCGCCAGCACCATTCCGAACAGCGAGAGGACGTTGATGGAAAAGCCGAACAGCCATAAGCCGAGGCACGCGCCCGCCAAAGCGATCGGCACGACCAGCGTCGGGATCAGCGTCGCGCGCCAGTTCTGGAGGAACAGGAACATGACGAGGAAGACGAGCACCATCGCCTCGACCAGCGTCTTGACGACTTCCTCCACCGACGTCTCGACGAATGGGGTCGTGTCGTAAGGAACCGACCAGGTCACGTCGCCCGGCAGACCCGGCGCGATCTCTTCCATTCGCTTCTTGACGCCTTCGGCCGCCGCCAGCGCGTTCGCGCCGGTCGCAAGCTGGATCGCCATGCCCGCCATCGGTTTTCCGTTGAGCTCGGTCGTAGTGGCGTAGCTTTGCGCGCCGATCTCGACCCGCGCGACTTCGGCGAGGCGTACGACCGCCGCCCCGCTGTCGGCCCGCAGAATGATGTTCTCAAACTCTTCTACTGTTGAGAAGCGCCCGTCGGTCGCGATGGTGGCGGTAATCTGCTGTCCGCCGTCGAGCGGCTGCGCCCCGATCGCGCCACCCGCGGTCTGCGCATTTTGCTCGCGGATAGCGGCGAGAACGGCGCTCGGTGACAGATTGTAAGACGCCAGCGCCTCGGGATCGAGCCAGATGCGCATCGCATATTGTGATCCGAACAGCGTCACATCGCCGACCCCGTTCACCCGACGCAGTTCGTCGACGACGCGGGTCGCGGCGATATTACCGAGGTCGGTCGTCGAGAACTGCTCGCTCGGCGAGGTCAGCGCGACGATCAGCAGGAACCCGGCATTCGCTTGCCGCACGACAATTCCCTGACGCCGCACCTCCTCGGGCAAACGCGCTTCGACCGTGCTGAGGCGGTTCTGCACCTCGGTCTGCGCAATATCAATGTCGGTCCCAGCCTCGAAGGTCAGCGTGATCGAAGCAGACCCGTTCGAACCGCTGGACGAGGACATGTAAAGAAACCCGTCGACCCCGTTCAGCTGCTGCTCGATCACCTGCGTCACGTTCTGTTCTAGCGTCTCGGCATCCGCGCCGGGATAGACGACGTTAATGGCGAGCGACGGCGGCGCTACCTCGGGATATTGCTCGATCGGCAAGGCGCGCAGGGCGATGAAGCCCGCGAGAAGAATGCCAAGCGAGACGACCCATGCGAAGATGGGACGGTCGATGAAGAACCTCGCCATGTCTTTAGTTCGCCTGTCCGGCTTTGGTCGGCGTGGGGGATGCGGCTGGCCGCTGTCCAGTTTGAGCGCGCATGATCTTGACCGGCGCACCGGGGCGGATCTTCTGCAGATTGCTCACGATCACGCGGTCGCCTGCGTTGAGCCCGCTTTCGACGATCCAGTTGCCGCTCACCATCGCGCCGAGCGTGACCTGGCGAACCGTCGCCTGCCCCTCGCTATTGACCACAAAGACCGTTCCGCCTTCTTCGGTCAGCGAGACCGCGCGTTGCGGGACGGTCAGGCCGTTCTGCACTTCGCCGGCGTAGATTTGCGCGCGGACGAATTCGCCGGGTAATAGCAGTCGTTCGGGGTTGGGAAATTCGGCGCGCAGTTCGACGGTCCCCGTCTCCTGATCGACCGAGAAGGCTAGGAAGTCGATGTAGCCGGGCACCGGATATGCGGTCCCGTCGCTGAACGTGAGGCGCACTTCGACCTGGTCGTTCTCGTCAAGGTCGATCTCGCCCGCCGCAATGGCGCGGCGCAGGCGCAGCACTTCGCTCGCGGCCTGCGCGAAGCTGACGTAAACTGGTGAGATTTGTTCGATGGTAGTCAGCAACGTGCCCTCGGCTTGGCTGACGAGCGCGCCCTGGCTAATCTGTGCTCGGCCCGCCCGCCCTGCGATCGGCGCGCGAACGGTGGTGTAGCCGAGTTGTAGTGAAGCTGCATCGAGCTGCGCCCTGATCTGCGCGACATTCGCTTCCGCTTCGCGGGCGGCGGCCACCGCAGCATCGTATTCCTGGCCGCTGATTGCGTCTTCCGCCACGAGCGGGCGGTAGCGCTCGACCACCGCGCGGGCATTCGCTGCGGTCGCCCGAGCACGCGTCAAGGCGGCCTCAGTCTGGTTGTAGCTTGCCCTGAGTTCGCGCGGGTCGATCCGGAACAACGGCTGCCCCTCCTGCACGTCCGTGCCTTCCTCGTAGAGCCGTTCCTGCACAATACCAGTGACGCGCGCCCGCACCTCCGCCGTGCGCACAGGCTCGACCCGACCCGGAAGTTCAATCACGTTTGGAACGGTCCGCGCGGCTACGGTCACTACCCGCACGGGAACTTCCTGCGGCGGCGCCTGCTCTTCGGGCTGTGAGCAACCAGCAAGCAGAAGGGCGACTACGAGAAATTGATACAGGAACTTCATCGATGGCCGCTTTCGGTCAGCTATTGTGCAGGTGCGAACGTGTAATAGGCATTACACCATTGCGTCGCAAGGCCGTTTCGTGGATTCTCGCAAAATGTTCTCTGCTGCCGAAAGTTGCCGACTGAACCGCCGTCGGCGTGCGCTGATCGCGGCCGCGAGGGAGCTGTTTGTCGAGCAAGGGTATGAGAAGACCGCGCTTAGCGAGATTGTCGAGCGGTCGGGTGGGTCGCTTGCGACGGTCTACAAGCTGTTTGGCAATAAGGAAGGCATCCTCGAGGCCGTGGTGTTCGAAAAGGCTTCTTCAGGCGCCGCGATGGTCGACGAGGCGGCGAGGCGGGGGGGAGCGCCTGCGGAAATCCTCTGGCGTTTGTCGGAAAGCTTTCGGAGCCACTTCCTCGATCCGGAAACGGTTGCGCTGGTCCGGATCGTTATTGCACGCAGCATCAACGACAGGGCCTTTGCGCGGCAGTTCTTCGAGCAGACGGCAACGCGCACGCTGGACGCGCTGACCGAACTCTTCCGCTCTTGGAAAGCGTCGGGTGCCGAAATGTCGGGTGAACCGGAAGTTCTCGCCGAACTGTTCCTCGGACTTTTCGTCAGCGACGTGCATACTGAAGCGATTAGCCACGGCATGGGAATCCTTAGAACATCTGAGCGCCTTCGTGCCCGGACAAATTTTTTTATTGCCGGCGCCGGACTTAATTAAACAAACCAGCACTTTGAAAATCACCGCAGGTCACCATGCGATCTTTCTTTTCTGAGTGAGTTTCTGCGTAAATGGAGGTGGGGCAGGCAAAATCTCCATCTAATCATGAAGTTATTCCGAAGAGGAATTTTTGATGTTAGGGGCATCATGCAGAAAGAATAGCTGATCCTCCGTCTCTGGATACCGCCGTGAAATTCGCGATAATCGTAATACCGTCATTTGCCAGGAAGCGGCTTTGCGCGCCAAAGCGCTTGAACATTGATCGGCTGCTTTCTGCCCCATAAGCCGCCGATCAATCTTGAAAAGACTATCACCGGTTTGAGGTCGTTGGCGGAATGTCAGCTTTGCTATGTTGCTCGGCCAGAAGCAGACTGTCCGCTCGCGGCCCAATTGCGGTTGTGTGATATTACGATCTGATTGAAATGCGGCCATGGCTTTGCGGAAGCCGGACTTGTGTTCGATGACTAACAGCACTCTTCAAGACCACTTTAGCTCGGCAGGTGTCGTGGCGGCCGGAGTGGCAGGCATTATCGGCGAAGCGCTAAGGGAATGCTCCCTTAATCAAATAGCAGTTGCAATTAAACCGACAGCAACCGTGGGGCGCTAGTTCAGCAGCTTTCCAGCATCTCTGCCACCGGCTCCAGATTGTTCGCGCGGTCATATTCGGAAAGTTCGCCGCTGGCCTCGTATCCTGCCAGTAACGCATGCGCTTCGGCGAGGCCGGAGCAGGCGGTCGCGCTTTGCTCGGCGGCCCGATAGGCAGGGGCGACGTCTTTCCAGCCTACCGCCAGAGCCAGATCTGCGCCCATGTTCGCACCGCTGATGCGGCGTAAATGGCGAAGCGCGGAGATGACTTCGTCAGCTGACCGAACCGCAGAAGCATGCGCTTCATTGCCGCTGTACAGCCCTGCAAGCGCGCGCTGAGTGAGCGAGATCATTACCGTCCAACCTGAATCGTCCGGGTTGCGGTCCGCCTCGTCTCGACTGATGGCAAGACCGCGCTCGCCCTGAACGAGCCCTTCTTCCCACCGTCCAAGCGAGCGGTTCATATCGGCAAGGTTCCAGAGCGCGATTACCAAATTGCGGCGCGTCCGTGAGCGATCCGGCGGCGCAGCTTCATTGGCGAGCGCCTCGTTCAGCGCGACCGCCTCCCTCATGAGTTCGAGCGCACGTTCGGGCTGGCCGGTGTAGCGGTAGACATCGCCCAACTGGCGCACCAGAGGTGGTTGCACAGTGCGGACCTCCGAAGATTCGCGCAGCGCGACGGGCATCGCGGAAATCGCCTGCAAACCGCGCGCGTAAACTTCGCCGGCCTTCTCGAGCTCGTCGCGCCATCCATGGGCGTCTCCGAGCGCGCGATCGGCATTGGCCAGCGCCGCAGCGGCGCGGACATCAGCAGGGGGTGCTTGCTCAAGCAAAGCCACGGTCCGAGTGGCGCGGGCGAAGCCTGTGTCGCTGTCTCCTTCAGAATAGAGACTGTCGAGCGCGAGGATCGCCAGGGCGCGCCCCAGTGCGACGCGGGCCACATCGTCGTCTGGCTGTTCGCTGTGCAACGCTTCGAGCACTGTCAACGCGCGATCGGCAAACTCGGATGCATCCTCGGCCAGTCCGAGAGATCCACCGCTCGATCCCCCGGTCACCTGGCTCACTCGCAGCCAGCCCTCGCCAACTTCCAGCCGCACATCGCGTGGAGCGCCAGGACTGCTAGCCAGACTTTCGAGGTAATTGATGGAGCTTCTGGCGAGCAAGGCGCGAGCACTGATCGACCCGGGGACTTCGGCCAGGGCATCGTAGACATCGAACATCATGGTATTGCTCAGAGTTCGGACATCGGCAAACCGTTGTTCGGCCTCGGTCTGCGCCCGCTCGGCGCGGGTCTGGCTCACCGCAGCCCAGGCGAGCGCAGCCACTAGCATCGTAAAAACCGCAAGCGTGGCGGTAACAAAAGGCCAGTGGCGGCTCGCGAACTTGCGCGCCGCATAGGTCCTGCCACCATTAAACGCATTGACCGGCAGCCCAGCACGATAAGCTTCAAGATCGGCCTGAAACACTTCTACCGCCGGGTAACGCGCATGCGGATCCTCTGCGGAAGCGCTCGCGATGATCGCCTCGAGTTCCGCATCGCGCTTGCCTGACGGCATCATGAGATCGAGCAGGCGACCGAGCGAGAAGACGTCGATCAGCGTGTTGGCCCCTTCGCGCCCCTCACGTTCGGGCGCTGCATAACCAGGCGTACCGGTGCGCGCTTCGGTCGACTGATCGTCGGGCAACGCAACCACCTCACCCGTCTCGAGGGCAAGTTTCGAGATACCGAAGTCGATCAGCTTAACCGCTCCATCACCGCGCACCAAGACGTTCCCCGGCGTGAGATCGCGATGAACGATTAGGTTGCGGTGCGCTTCTCCAACGGCATCGAGAATGAGTGCAAAAACATCCAGTCGCAATCCGACCTCCGGGTTTTCATTCTCCAGCCACTGGTCAAGCCGCTGGCCTTCCACATATTCCATCACGAAATAGGGTAGACCGTCCTCGGTCTCGCCGGCATCGAACAGTTGTGCGATTGATGGGTGATCGAGACGGGCCAATAGCTGTCGCTCGATCAGGAACCGTTCCTGCAGCGCCTCGGGCACTGCGCCGCGGCGGATAACCTTGATGCAGGCGCGGTGACTGAAATCGAGGCCTTCGCGCTCTACGAGATAGACCTCGCCCATGCCGCCGCGCCCCAACTTTTGCAGGACCCGGTAACCACCAATTCACTTGGCGGGCTGGCATCGCTAGGGTCGCTCATCAGTGCCGCGGCACCGCCGGTACACAGTGGACCATCATCGCTCAGCGAATCGCAATAAATTTTCCAAGCTTCGCCGCGAACGGATTCCGTTTCGCGAGATTCTTCCAGGATTTGCTGCTGCATACCATCGTCGGCTTCGAGCATCCGTTCCGCCAGCGTCAGAGCCGCGATTGTCTCATGAGTTACCCGCACTTCAGCCCCCTGATCGCACAACTTCCATCCGTTCAATTAGCAGGTAATTATTGCTTTGCGCCCCAATTCTGGTTTTGCGAGACATTCAGACCGCGGTTCAAATCTGCCGTTTGTCTGAGGAATAGCTGATCTCCGTTCCGGAGCTGAAGCATACCCTCGAACCGCGCTACATCGCCGTTGCAGACGTCATCGCCAGTGCGAGGGCGGGTGAAGCACATGCCTGATTGAGAAGCGGCGACACCAGCCGGCCAGATTAGAACGGGGGCACTTGTGACGCGCTCTTAAGAGAAAATAACCGCGCGGCGTCTGGTGGAAGAACCTCCCCCGGAAGTTTCACTCCCGACCAATACGCTGTGAAAAAATCTTCCGCGAATAGTTCGCTCAGCAGAGCGAGGGCGGGGTGATGACCTCGTGGCGAAATATCGCTGAAACTCAAAGAAGCTTTCGCACCACAACAACTAACCAGGTCGCCGATTAGGCATTGAGCAGACCGCCCGTCTCAGCATGATTGCGAATAAGGGCTATCATCGAAGCATCACTATCGAAATTGCCGTACCAGCCCTGCGGCTCGTGCGGCGGGTCGCCCATATAGGCGAGGTCGCCGTCGCGGAACTTGGCGTCGGGATGCGCGGCGCGCGCTTCGCCGTTCCAGGCCCAGAAATTGCTGCCCTGCAGCGGGCCGCCCGTGCGCCAGCTTTGCTCCACCGCAGAATAAATCGTGCGATAATATTTTTCGCGGAACTCAGTGGTGGCAGACGGCGCGTATTTCTCTTCGTCCCGCGGGAAGCCGAATTCCTCGATGAGTAGCGGCTTGCCCATTTGCTCCGCAAGCCGCGTGTGGACCTCGAGATAGCTTTCGACCTTCTGCTTGCCCGAAGGCCAGGTTCCGGAAAGGTCGTCGCCTGCCACCCACCCCCAGTTAAGGGGCCAGATGTGTGCCGTGAGATAGTCGACATTTTCATGCGCGGCGACGACGAGCTCTTCGCTGCCATTGGTCGCCTGCGTGCCCTCTTGCCCGAGCGAAATAAGATGGGTCGCATCGAGCGAACGGATTAGCGCGGCGGTTGAGCCAATCCAGTCAAGATAGGCGCTTCTATGCCGGGCAATCGCTTCATCGCTGCCCCCAGGACGCGGCTCATTGGCGTGCTGCCAACTCATGATTGCCGGATCCGCGGCATAGGGAATGCCGTTGATCGAATTTATCCGCCCGACCACCTTTGCGACGTGCGCGCGGTAGCGTTCCACGGCGGCTTCGTTCGAATAGAAGGCGGCAGTCGAATCGGCGAAGGCGGGCCAGGGGTGTGCCGGGTCGCCCATGTCGATATACTGGCCGGTAGCGCGGTAAAGCAGGGTCTGCAAACCGCCCGACCATTCCCAGAAGTTCGACAAGACCAGCACCGCCGTCATCCCGCGTTTGCCGATTTCGGCCATGGCAAAATCGAGCCCCTCCAGGAGAGCGAGATTGTCGCTGCCATCGTGCCGGGTGAAGCCGGGCTGTATGGAATTTTGAAGCGGCCCCTCCTCGGCTGCCGCCATGATGCGCAGGTTGTTGAGGCCGAGCGCATGCAAACGGTCGAGTTCGCGGATCAGCCGCGAGCGATTGCCATACTCGGCATCCGCTCCGAGCCACGCCGCGTACCACATGTTTGCGCCGACGATGCGATAGGGCAAGCCGCCACGAAGCAGCGCGGGCCCTTCGCGCGTCACGAAGCCGGTTCGGGCCGCGCCGATACGGCCCTGAGTGCAGGCGCCAAGTGCGAGCAAGGCGGCGCCCGCAGCTGTTCCAGAGAGCATTGTACGGCGGTCGAGGATCATCATTCTATCTCCAGTTCGAGACCGTGGACGGGACGTACCGGCGCATCGGCATTTCGAACATCTGGCGCCCCCCGCCTCGTAATACCGGACGATCTCTTCCTCCGGCAAATTCTTCGTCGCGTGGCTGCATTTACAGTACGACGGTCGCGCGCCCGATAGCCGTTTCATGATATCGCGCCCCACAGGATGCGTGCCCGTGCCGGTCTTGTCCACGATGTCCCTGCGTGCCTTTGTCCCCATGCAGCCGTGGCAAATAGGGCCGCAGGGGATCAGGATGCCAGCGCGAGACAAGGGGGGCCGGACCATCGCTGACGAAGGCGCAATTCTAGGGGGTATAGCGGCAGGCGGTACCAAATTCGTGCTGGGTGGAGGCTAATGAATACCCATGGCCTGCTCGAACGCGTCCGCGACAGGTTCGAACAACTCGACAATGGTTACCTGCCCGGCAGGGTCGAGCGTTCGATAGAAGCGCCCGCGCTCGGTGAGCATTCGGGCATCACCGGCGCGTTGGTGCTGGCCGAAATAGCTATATCGCAGCAGACCGCCTGATTGCTGCCACCGACATATTGCCCTCGCCATTCGCGCGCTCGCGATTTCGTCGCTCAAGCATTCTGTTGCCCAGCGCTAATCGTTCTCCCTCGCGTTTGAGCCGACACGATCATTCTCGGCTTCTTGTGTCTCACAGAAGGTCGGCGATGCGGCCTCTACCCGAAGTCTGCTTAGCAACACGATCTTGCCGAAATCAGACATTCCGCTTCGGGCCCAAAATCGGTCAGTCAGCAGTGCGCCGTGAAATCCGAACCTCCGCGCTCTCCCGGCGAATGCCGGAAAGCGGACCGACGGCTTTGCCTTGCCAGTTAGTACAGCGTGCGTCCGACATGAGGGTGGAGAGCTAAGATTGCGACCAATTCGTAGTGCGGCTGCGGAGGGCGGTGACCGAAAGTCCCGCGATGGCAATCGAAGCTTGAGAAGCGAGCGCCTTGTGAACGATTTTATTTAAAGGCGAATGCTGGCATCTGCTCCGGCAATCACTTCCTTAAATCAGCGACGGGATTGTCGGAGCCACCTAAAGCTCAAGTCGCCTTCGATTGATCGTCCCAACCGCTCACGGCGTGTCCACCATGAACCATTCGCCGGGTATTGCGGGAGGTCAGTAATGCGCTGAACCCCGGCGTTGGCGCGCTTGCTTCGTTAAGCCGCGCAAGCTGATCCGCGGTCAGTTCGAGTTCGGTAGCCGCCACATTGCTCTCGATCTGCGAAAACTTGCTCGCCCCGATCAGCGATTTGATCCAAGAAATGGGCATCAACGCCCCGAGCCTTTACGCAGCGTTCGGGGACAAGAAAAATCTCTTCCTCGAAGCGGTGCGTCTTTATGCCGGCGATACGAACGCGGTTCGCCAAGCTATCGAGGCCGCGCCCAGCTCTTACGATGCAGCACGATCGGTTCTGACGAACTCCGTCGAAACCTTTACCGGCGTAGACACGCCGCCCGGCTGCCTTCTTGCGAGCTCGACTGCCAGCGGTTCTGCCGCTTCGGAAGATGTGCGCACCGCCGTTGCGGAATATCGACGGGAATTGCGCGATAACCTGCAGGCTCGCATCGAACGAGATATCCAGAAAGGTTCGATACGGGCTGACACTCAAGCTTCCGCTCTGGCGGGTCTCGTAGTCGCTTTGACCCAAGGGCTGTCTGTCATGGCCCGCGATGGTGCGGATCGAGCTTCGCTTTTGAGTGTCGTTGAAGCAGCCCTGAAAGCTTGGCCCGATAGCACGTAAGCTGCGGGCGCGTGGTCCAAGGACTGAGTTAAAGGCGAGGAGCTTACATTACACCAATGTCCGCAATGGGGTCACTAGCCGAACGTTTGCTGTCAGTCCGTGTTCTCGCCAGATGCGGACATTCTGTTAACGACCCGATTGCGGCCATTCAGCCTCTCTCAGGTATTTCTAGGGAAAGTGACTTGCAGATCAACTCGCAAGGGGGCCATTTTCTTCATGGAAGTTCCGTTTCCCCGCACAAACGACTAGCTTTGTCATCCTGAGAGGGAATTAGGCATGAGAAAGGGATGGTCGCTCGGAGTTTTGGCACTCTTGGCTTCGATGGTTTCCGCAAATACGCCAAGCTCCCGGATCGATGAGTTCATAATGGCGGAGCTTTCACAAAGTGTTGCACCTGCGCTCGCCTATGCACGAGTGGAAAACGGCGAAATAACGGCAAAGGGTTTCGGCGAACGAACCAAGGGAGGCGGCGACGACGTAACCTCGAATACGCCCTTTCCGATTGGCTCGGTCACCAAGAGTTTCACGGCGCTCGCCATCATGCAGCTGGTCGAAGCCAACAAGCTCAAGCTCAATGATCCTGTCTCGCAGCACTTGCCTGCTTTTGCCGAGGGCCCTGCGCGCGATGTGACGGTGCACCAGCTTCTCAATCATACCAGCGGGTTTTCGACCGTTCAGGGCAATAGCTACCATAGCAGCGCAGACGCGTCGCAGATTGGACTTCTCGAATACGCAGAGGAACTGGCGCAAGTTGTCCCAACCAACGCGCCGGGTACCGATTGGGAATATTCCAACGCGAACTATCAGATCCTGGGTGCAGTAATTGAGCAAAAGAGCGGCCAGAACTACCCGGACTACATTGAAGAACAGATTTTCAAGCCCCTCGGAATGACACACAGCGCGGTGCTCATCGAACCCAATCTCGCTGGCATGGCCACCGGTCATCATCCATGGTTCGGCAGTGTCCGCGCTATTGCTGGCAACGAGGCCTATCCGATCAATGCTCCGGCTGGCGGGATCGCTGCGAGTGCGGAAGACATGGGGCGCTATCTTGCCATGTGGCTAAATGGGGAAGACGACATCGTCTCGGCTACAACCAAAGCGGCAATGATGACGGCTTCTGGTCCGACCTCGCCCTTGTATGGACTGGGATGGTCGGTCGATGCTGAGAACGGGGCAGTCTATCACACCGGATTGGTGCCCGGAGCCGAAGCGCTTGCCTCCATGATGCCCGCCGAGAAAAAGGGCGTGGTGGTACTGGTCAATGCCAATGGTGGCCTCGGATTTGCCGACACCTGGTATCTAATCGGCGGCGTCGCGGCACGTGCCCTCAACCAGACCCATGACGATGACGGGTCGCGCTGGGGGGCAAAGGTTGCTTATCTCTCAATTGCGATCCTGCCGCCCCTGTTCGTAGCTCTTGCATTCGTCTCCTGGAGGCAAAGATCGGCTTTGATGGCAAAGCGGGGGAGTATGAGCGGGAAGCTCAGCCTATGGTTCCCGCTGGTGGCGATGTGCGGTCTTGCATGGGCTCTGATCTGGCCGCTGCCCAACATATTCGGGGGGTCGATCGCAACACTCCAACTTTACCAGCCCGATTTCGCGTTGTGCTTGATCGCGACGGCATTTCTCGCTCCCGCTTGGGCGGTGCTTCGATTGGCACTGGCATACCTCAGTGGCAAAGACTCGGTCTCGACCGGGAAGTCTTAAGGACCCCAGACTGGCATCCTGTCCGCTTTCCACCCCATAGACAGCCGTTCGATGGCGGGGGTGATCCGCCCATGAGCTGACCGTCTGCTTCGTTGCACTACCAGTCGGAAGCCGCCTTTCAGCTAAGGCCTGTTTGCGGAAATGCTCATCGCACTTCCGAAAGTGCGATTTTGTGACCGCGGTCACATCCTGGTCCCACAGCTGAAATCATTGAGTCATACAGTTCACACGAGCGTCACGCCGTAGACGCGAAGCGGTCATCAAGGTCCAATACCAGCGCCTTCGACACCAGTTCGGAGGGAAACAATGACCAACGCTCGTTTGCTTGGCTCTGCCAGTATCGCCACTATTGCGCTTTGCGCCATGCCCGCCCTGGCTGGCGACGTGACAGGTGTCGTGATCGACGCCAGCGACACCGTGGCCTTGCAATCTGCCGTCGTACGCATCCCGGAACTCAACCGGCAGGTAACAACCCAGCGCGACGGGTCATTCCGGTTCACGGACCTGCCGGCCGGCACCTGGACAATTGAGGCGCGTTACGTAGGCGTGCCGACCGAAACGCAGGTGGTCGAGGTTCCTGAAGAGGGCGTCGTCACGACCAACTTCCTACTTGGTAGTCAGGACGCAAATATCCTCGTTTATGGTCAGCGCGCCAACCAGGCCAACGCGCTTAGCCGTGAATATGCCAGCGACACCGTGGTTGACGTGCTGACGCGCGATGCCATCGGCCAATTTCCTGATCAGAACGTTGCGGAAAGCCTGCGCCGCCTGCCCGGTATCAACGTGCTGAACGACCAGGGCGAAGGCCGCTTCGTGGCCGTTCGCGGTCTTGATCCGAACCTCAATGCCACCTCCGTAAACGGTGTGCGCCTGCCATCCCCGGAAGGCGATATCCGCGCCGTGGCGCTGGATGTGATCGGCAGCGACATTATCGAGAGCATCGAGGTCAGGAAATCGCTGACACCGGACATGGACGCCGACACTATCGGCGCCAGCATCGAAATTAACACCGTTTCCGCTTTCGACCGTCGTGGCAACTTCGTCACCATATCGGGCGAAGGCAGTTACAATGAGTACTCTGAAGAGCTGAACCCCAAGGGCAGCGTCAACTTCGCTTACCGCCTGACGGACAACTTCGGCGTCTCCGGCGGCCTGTCGTACTACAACCGCTTCTTCGAGACCGACAATATCGAGGCCGACGATTGGGAAGAGGACGACGGCCTGATCTATTCCGAGGAAATCCAGTACCGCGATTACGACGTGGAGCGCGAGCGCATCTCTGCCTCGCTCGGCTTTGATCTGCGCCCGTCCGACACGACGACGCTCTACGCACGCGGCCTCTACAGCCGGTTCGACGACCAGGAATACCGCCGCCGCACAGTGTTCGATTTTGGCGATGCCGCCGTATCGGGCAGCGGCAACACCGTTACCTTCTCGACCCCCGACCAGGCCGACGCGGACGAAGACCCGTTCGAGGCAACGGTGGAGCGCGACATCAAGGACCGTTTCGAACGGCAGGAAATCTATTCACTCAGCTTCGGTGGCGAGACGCAGACCGGCCCCTGGACCATCGAGTACATGGGCAGCTGGGCGCAATCGAGCGAGAAGGAGAACGACAGCGTCGACCCCGCCGTTTTCGCGCAGGACTTCTTCGGAGAGCACCCGGACGATCCCGGCGAGCGCAACCCGCTGTCCGTTACCGTCGACTACTCCAACCCGCGTGTGCCACTGTATTCAACCGGTACCGCGAATTTCTTCGATGCGAACGAATACGAACTCGACGAAATCGAACTGACCAACCTCTCCGATTCCGAGGACACGGAATACTCCGCCCGCATCGACGTCGGTCGCGAATTCGCAGGTGATGCCGGCGTTTTCACCGTGCAGGCCGGTCTCAAGGGCCGCTGGCGCGAGAAGAGCTTCAACGGCGAAATACGCTTTTACGAGATTGACGATCTGACTCTGGCCGACGTGATCGGCGAACAGACCTATCGCATCGCCGATATCTCCCCGGTCGCCAGCTATACCGGTGCGAGCGACTTCTTCTTCGCCAACCGCGGCGACTTCGAATTGCAGGAAGCGGACAGCCTGTTCGATAGCGCGGCCGAAGACTACAGCATCGAGGAAGATATCTACGCCGGATACCTGCTGGGCCGCTGGGAAAGCGACAGCCTGACGGTGATCGGCGGCGTCCGCCACGAATATACGCAGACCGACATCGTGGGCAATTTCACCCTGCTGGTGGAAGAGGACGGTAGCCTGCCCGATGGCTCCATCGCGACCGACGACACCGTGATCGTCACCCCGCAGACGACGCCTGCCAATTACGGCTTCTGGCTGCCGAGCCTGAATATCCGTTTCGAGCCGGTGGACGACCTGGTCTTCCGCGCGGCGGGCTATCGCAGCCTCGTGCGGCCCGGATTTTCACAACTCGCCCCGCGCTTCATCACG
Source organism: Aurantiacibacter zhengii (assembly GCF_003584125.1). Classification (GTDB taxonomy): domain Bacteria; phylum Pseudomonadota; class Alphaproteobacteria; order Sphingomonadales; family Sphingomonadaceae; genus Alteraurantiacibacter; species Alteraurantiacibacter zhengii. The sequence goes on along the minus strand of NZ_QXFL01000004.1, from coordinate 123,443 downwards.
GAACGTAACGACGATGACGAGGTGGAGGGCGAATTCGGCAATTCGAACCTCGATCCCTACGAGGCATGGAACTTCGATGCCGGTGTCGAATACTACTTCGGCGGCAACGGCGCGGTGAGTGCCGGGTTCTTCTACAAGGACATCGCCAACTACATCGTCACTGTCGATTACGAAGCGGAAGACCTCAACGGGGATGACGAGATCGGCGCCGACGAACTGCTGGTTTTCAACGGCATCGCCTTCAACGAGGCGGCCATCCCCGTGAACGGCGACAGTGCCAAGGTGTGGGGCATCGAACTGGGCTTTGCCATGCAGTGGGACATGCTGCCCGCACCTTTCGACGGGATACTGACCCAGGCGAACTACACCTACACCGATGCCACCGCCACGATCTCCGACGGGTCGCTGGACCTGTTCGGACAGGGCTTTGGCGACGGTATAAACACCATCCCGTTGCCTGCCTCCAGCAAGCATACATTGAACGGCGTGCTTGGTTACGAGAAGGGCGCGGTATCGCTGCGCCTGGCTGGCACATACCGCGACGATTACCTCGATGAATTGGGCGGCGATCCGGAGGAATACCGTTTCGTGGACAGCCACTTCCAGCTGGACGCCAGCGCCCGTTTCACCGTGCTCGAAGGCGTGCAGGTGTTCGTGGAAGCCATCAACCTGACCGACGCCGAATACTTCGCCTACAACACCGTGGGCGGGCGGCAGAACAACTACCAGTATGAAATCTATGGCCGTACTTTCAAAGGCGGCGTGAGGGTAACTTTCTGATGCGTATTGCAACAATCACGATCGCCGCGACACTGCTTGCAGGCTGCGCAACGAAGCCCACCGGCCTGCCCCCGGTTCCGGTTTTCGCCGCAGGACAGACCGTTCCGGTTGGTACGGCAAATGACGACGCGGCAGACGATCCCGCGATCTGGCACAACGCTGCCGACCCGGCGCAAAGCCTGATCGTGGCGACCGACAAGAAAGCCGGGCTTTATGTCTATGGCTTGGACGGGCAGATCCGCAGCTTCCTGGATGCAGGTGCGGTCAACAATGTGGACCTCGTCACGCTGGAAGATGGCACGGTTCTCGTGGCCGCCAGCGACCGGATCGATATCGCCAACTCGCACATCGCCACGTTCGTGCTGGACACGGGCAGCGGCGAACTGACCCCGCTGGGCCGCTTCGCCAGCGGGCCGGGCGAGGGATACGGTTTTTGCATGAGCCAGCACGGCTCTCTCGCCGCGCTGATGGTGACCAAGGAAGGCGCCCTGCGAGAATACGAGATTACGCGGGTAACGCCCGGCGAAGTGCCGCAGGCGACACTGGTTCGCGAAATGTCTGTGCCCAGCCAGCCAGAAGGCTGCATCTATGATGAGCGTGACGGCACGCTATACGTGGGCGAGGAAGTGTCCGGCATCTGGCGCTTCGCCGATGGCGCGACGACTGGCGAACTCGTATTCCCCATCGACAACCAGTACCTCGTCGCCGACGTGGAAGGTCTGGCCATTGCCCCGGAAGGCGAGGATGGCGGATACCTGATCGCCTCTAGCCAGGGTGACAACGCCTATGCCGTTTTCGCCCTGCCGGGCATGACGCCGATGGGGCGTTTCTCTATTGCCGAGGGCACATTGGGCGGTGCCGAGGAAACCGATGGTATAGAGCTGGACACCCGCAGCTTCGGCCCGGACTATCCGCAAGGCCTTTTCGTGGCGCAGGACGGCATGAACCCGCCCGATGCACAAAACTTCAAACTCGTGAGTTGGGAAGCGATCCGCGCCGCACTTGGTATCTAGATTGCGCTGAGAGCTGGTCAGGGTGTAGCCGGAATGCCTGTTCGCTTCCCACCCCATGTTGGCCGTCCGATTTCGCGAGGTAGATGTTCCAAAGCGGTCGACCGAAGATCGCGACCGACCGCTCGATAAGTCAGATTTCGGTGCGCTCTGCCAAAAGCAAAGCGTCTTCGACATCGACACCGAGATAACGGACCGTAGCCTCGATTTTGGTGTGACCAAGCAAAATCTGGATCGCACGAATGTTGCCAGCGGCCCGATAGATCATCGCGGCTTTCGTTCGTCTAAGCGAGTGCGTGCCGTATTCGGAGTTCCGAAGCCCAATCGCACTCACCCATTCATCGACGAGGCGGGCATACTGCCGCGTGCTCATGTGTCCTGTATGATCGATCCTTTTGGGGGAGAGATAGTCGCCCCTTGAACCGCCCCCTCGTTCCGGCCAAGCCAGTAGCGTCGCTCGCACGTCGGCGGGAAGCTCGAATTGCACCGGTCTGTTGGTTTTCTGCTGAATAACGGTCGCACGATTGCGAATGTCAGGGCCTGCAACCACGTCGCCAATTTTGATCTTCACAAAATCGCAGCCTCGCTCTCCTTGGCCGAATTTGGAGCGCAAAGCGGACGTAAGTCTGAGACAAGTTGCGGCACGACTGCGCCCTCCGCACTAATAAGCATTCCGTCACGCTCGAACTGGACCAAGCTGAGCAGCGTGTCGAGTGTGAGCCGTCCCGTGGAATTGGTCGCGTCGAACGACTTGGTGACCGAGACTAAGCTGACCTTGACCTTGTTCATGATCTCGACCGGCTTGGTGAAGTCGAGTGGCGAGCGGGTGAATGGGTCGACCTCGTAAACGACCACGATGCCGATTTTTCCCGCGCTGATATTTGCGAGCAGTTGCTGCAAGGCAGGGCGTTCTAGCGTGCCCGAGATGCCATCGTCATCGAGGTCGCCGGGCAGCAAAGACCACTGCGCCGCCTGCCAGAATACCGAATTCAGGCGAGATGCGCCGTCTCGGTCTCACGGCAGAACCTTTGCCAGCCACTGATGAAGGGGTTCAGCGATATTCAACTATTTTGCCGTAATTCTTGGATCTTAGGCTACATGTGTCGTCGTATGTCCCCGTTCCGTCCTGTCTCTTCCGGTCTACGCCGATTCCTTCTCACCTTGGCGTTCTTTCTCGTGCCTCTCTCGCTTTTGGGGGTGCACTTCCTCCTGCTGGGCGAGTTCGAGGAAGTGCGTGATTACCGTGTTACGTCCGAACGGACCGTCGAAACGCGTTCGCTGCTTTCGCAATTCCTGACCTTGCACCTCGATGTGGAAACAGCGGTCCGCGGCTACGTACTGTCGGGTGACCCGAATTTCCTCGAACCTTACAGTGCCGCAATTCCCCGGCGAGACTCCCTCTTTGCAAGGCTGCGGGCAGATGCCGACGCTGCCCGACTTGCCCAGCTGGATGAATTGCTGGCGCTGTCGGACACCAAGCTGGAGATAGCTGCCCGGAACGTAGAGGACGTGCGCAGCGGCAATGTCGAAGAAGCGCGTCAGTTGATTGCAAGCGGACGAGGGCGTCTGACGATGGACGAGATCCGTTCGCTCGTCGCCAGAATTGATGCCGAGGAGGCGAGTGCTCTCGCGGAATCGACCGAGGCGGGCTCTATCCTGCGCCGCGACGTCGAAAGAACTGTCACCCTGCTGCTCGTCGGCATTGCCGTCCTTCTGGCGATTGCCTCGCTGCTAATCTTCTCGTCTTCTCGCGAACGCCGAAAGGCCATGACGCAGGTGGAGCGATTGGCGAAGCGGCAGAAGGCAATGTTCGATGGCGGGGTGGATGGCATGTTGTGGCTCAATGCCCAGGGAAACATCCTGCGGATGAACCCGAGCATCAGCCGCATGTTCGGCTATGCCGAGAAGGACCTGCTCGGTCGCAACAACCTTGTTCTCATGGACGTCGACTACTCCCCATCTGAATCGCAAGCGTGGCTTTCCACGGTTGGCACTGCCGGGGAGAACGGTGCCGGACGCAAACAGGAATTCATTGGGCGTCATGCGGATGGAGCGACATTCGAGACCGAAGTCGCCATCAGCCGCGTGGCCCGCGGTCTGGAGGAAGAGGGGGAACCGCAATACGTTGCCTCAATCCGCGATATTTCTCATCGCAAGAGAGCCGAGCGAATGAAGGACGAGTTCGTCTCCACCGTGAGCCATGAACTGCGCACGCCGCTGACCTCCATCGCCGGATCGCTCGGTCTGGTGATGGGCGGCGCTGCGGGCCCGCTGGAAGAAAAGACGCGCAGATTGATCGGCATCGCCCATGCCAATTGTGAACGTCTGATCCGCCTTATCAACGACATTCTCGACATCGAGAAAATCGAATCCGGCAAGATGGAGTTCGATATCCGGCGGATGCAGGTGGCCCCGCTGCTGCGCCGCACCCGGGACGCAATGGCTGCCTTCGCACAGAAGCACGATGTGGACCTAGAGCTAATCGTGCCGCCCTGGCCGCAATGCATCATGGGCGATCCTGACCGTCTCGAGCAGCTGGTCACAAACCTTGTTTCCAATGCCATCAAACATTCGCCCCCTGGCGAAAAGGTGGAAATTGTCGGCAATATGCACAGTCGCTACGCGCGCATCGAAGTCCGAGACAAGGGAGCCGGTGTTCCGGTGGATTTCCGAGACCGCATCTTCGGCAAGTTCGCCATGGCAGACGCCTCCAATTCGCGAGTGAAGGGAGGCACTGGCCTTGGCCTTTCGATTACGCGCGAGATCGCGCGGCATCATGGAGGGGAGGTAGGCTTCGCTGACCGCGATAGCGGTGGCAGTGTCTTCTATGTCGATATCCCTCTCGCCCAAGAGCAGCACGTGGGCGCCGCGCCAGAGACCGATGAAAACCTGCCAATTGTGCTGCATCTGGATGATGACGACGATACGCTGACCGTCGTGGCCAGCACATTTGCTGGCAAGGCACGGGTCATCTCCGTTGATAATGTTGCCGACGCCCGCGCTGCCATTGCCACCAGCGATCTGGCGGCGGCGATTATCGATGTCTCTCTGGGCGAAGAGAGCGGCGCCGATTTCGCCAGAGAACTGCGTGATAGGTTACCCGAATTGCCCTTGCTGTTCTTCACGGCGTTCGATGATAGCGCGCAAACCGGCGTTGCTGACCGGGCATTGATCAAGAGTAGGGCGTCGGTTGACGACCTCGTCAATGCAACGCTCGATCTCGTCATGAGGCGCCGGCAGGAGACCCAGCGATGAACATCCTTTACGTCGACGATGAACCCGACATCCGCGAAATCGCCGAGATGGCGCTGGAGCTCGATCCGCAATTCCATGTGCGAACCGCGGCGTCGGGTTCGGCAGCGCTGGCCTTGATCGAGGACTGGATGCCCGATGTGGCGCTGCTTGACGTGATGATGCCGGAGATGGACGGGCCGACCTTGCTGACGCATCTCAGGCAGGACGCTCGCTTTGCCAACCTGCCGGTAATCTTTGTAACCGCGCGGGCCCAGCGTAGCGAATTGCAGAACTTTTCCACCATGGATGCCATAGGCGTCATCGCCAAGCCATTCGACCCGATGACGCTCTCGTCCAAGGTCCGCGAGCTTATCGGATGAGCGCGGAATTGGAAATGAAGATGGCGCAAATGGCTGCGCGCTTTGCGGCTCGTGCCGGCGAACACGAGGCTGCGTTGCGAGCCGCAATTGCCGCCGAGGACCGGGAAGCAATGGCCAGCCAGGCGCACAGGCTGGCAGGTATTGCGGGAATGTTCGGGCAGCCACAGATTGGCGAAGCGGCAGCGCATCTCGAAGACCTTGCCGAGGCCGGTGAAGACTACCTCGGCGCGGCGGAGCTGCTGTCTGCCTTGCTCCGCGATCTCGAAACCTAATTTGTCGCGAAGCCCTTGCGGGTCATCGTTCCCCAGCTTTGCTGCTTGCGAATGAATTGCCACCAGCCCTGGAGACGCCAGAGGTTCGAGAGCTGGCGGTAGCCGAAGTTCTCCAGCACTGCGATTACCGCCAGCACGGCCAGTTCGCGTACCTTGGGAAAGCGGCGCAGCTGTATCTCTTCCAGCACGAGTGTTGCGATCGAGAGAGATACGCCGAACATGAACGTGACGGCCAGAAAGGCAAGCAACCAGGGCAGCGCAAGCGGTCCCAGGGCCCAGAGCAGTGGCACGAGAATATAGCCCAGCACTTCCAGCAATGGCCCGAGAACATCGACCAGAAGGATATGACCGAAGCCGACGATTCCGATCCGGCCATAACGCGGATTGAACAGCATGTCCTTGTGCTTGACGAAGCATTCCAGCGCACCACGCTGCCACCGGGCGCGTTGACGGCCCAGCACCGACAGCGTGTCGGGACATTCGGTCCAGCAAACCGGCTCGGCAATGAAATCGATGCGGTAATCCTGTTTGGCTTCCCGCATCAGGCGATGAAGCTTGAGGACCAGTTCCATGTCCTCGCCCACCGTGCCGTGGCTGTAGCCTCCTACCTCGACAACCTGCCGTCGGCGGAACAGGCCAAAAGCGCCGGAAATGACCGTGAGCGCCTGCATCTTGCCTAGGCCGACCCGCGCCATCAGGAACGCGCGCAGGTATTCGACGATCTGCACAAGGGCGAGAAAGTTGCGGGGAAGCTTGATATCGCTGATACGCCCGGAATCGACCTTGCAACCGTTGGCAATACGGATCGTGCCCCCTGCGGCTATGGTGAGGTCAGGCTCGTCGATGAAAGGCCGGACGACCCGTAGCAAGGCGTCGGATTCCAGTATGGAGTCTGCGTCGATGGCGCAGAAGAGCGCGGTGCGGCTGCAATTTATCCCTGCATTCAGGGCATCGGCTTTGCCGCCGTTTTCCTTGTCCACAACCAGCAGGCGGGGAAGACGCGGCGACGCGTAGAAACCGCGGATCGGGGCATGCTCTACGCTGCGATCGACGAAGCGGTCCACCTGTTCCAACCCGAATTCAGAGACGAGACGCGCAAGCGTGCCGTCCTTCGACCCATCGTTGATCACGATCACCTCGAAATCGGGATATTGCAGCGCCAGCAGGCTGCGCGTGCTTTCCACGATAGTGAGTTCTTCGTTGAAGGCAGGGGCCAGCACGGAAATCGCCGGAGCCTGATCGGAGTAACGCCGCCATAGAGTTGCACTGCGCGGCACCGGCGGCCGCGTTCCGAGCGCAGCGCCTGCATAAAGCAGCAGCACAAAATAGAAGACGATCTGCAGCAGTCCCGCAACGATCACCACCAGAGCAATCGCCTCGGCCGAGGCAACCATCCACTCTGCAGGGTCGGGAATGGCGAATTCGAGAGTCATGCGCGGCCCTCTGCGAGCATCTTCAAAGCAGCCGAACGGACGACCGGGTCCTCGCTCCGGCTGGCTTCTCGAAGGACGGAAACGCCGCGCGTTCCTATGCGCAGCAAGGCCTCACTTGCACGGTAGCGCACCCAATAGTGGGGATCATTGAGCAGTGTGGACAGCCGATCCGCGGCCGCAACAAGACGTGTTTTGCCAACCGCTTCGGCTGCGGCGGCGCGCACTGTCCAGTTATCGCTGGCCATCCCCTCCATGATGGCGTCCGCCCCCGCAGGGTGACCGGTGCGGCCCAGAGCCCTGAATATCCGGGGTTGCAGTTCTGGTTCATTGCCAGAATCGCGTGCCATGTAGGCAAGCAAGGGCGCATATTCGCCGCCGCGCTGCGAAAGGGCATCCATCGCCGCAACCTTGACGCGGTGTGACAGGTCTTGTTCGAACAACAAGCCAGCGACAGCTTCCGAATTGGTTTCGGCAAGATCGACCATCAGCGAAACCAGGAGCAGCGAATTTTCCTCCGCACCTACATTCAGCTTGTTCACGATATCGATCGGTGCAGGTGCATTTGCGTGCTGGGCCAAAGCGAGGGCTGCACCCAGCCTGACGTCCGGATTGCGGTCGTCCAGTGCGCCGATCACATAGTCATGCGAACCCTCGAACAGCGACAGTGCCTCAACTGCGTCGAGACGTGACTGCGCTTTTCGCGAACGCAGCCGGGCGATCAACAGATCGGTAACGCCAAGCGCTGTTGCGCGCGCGAGCAAGGCCTCGCGTTCGCTGCCCCTCGTCATCTCCGCGATCTCAACCGTCAGGTCGGCAGCCGCCTGGATTTCGCCCTTCCTCAGCGGCTCCAGTTCGGTGGGATCGCCATCCAGCAGAAGCGGTAAAAGTCGCTGTCGCGCCGCGCTGGTGCGGTCGAATAACCGCGCAGATAGCACCCGCGCCAGCAGCAGGAGCAGCAGCGCGAGCATGGCCAGCAGGCACAGCGCGAGAGAAACCTCCCAAAGAGCACGCAGTGTCGTCACAGCGAAAGCTTGACCCCGATGCGCCCCTCGGTGCGGTCAAATCCATTCTCTCGCCACTCTTGCGCGACACTGCCAGTGAGAGAGAGATCCTGCGTGAGCGGCAATTCTCCACCTGCGAAGATGCTGGTGGTATCACGGACTACCCCGAGATCGGTGTCCGGTCCGGTCGCTGTACCGATAAACAGGCGGGTACTGGCGGTTGGCAAATAGTCTGCGCGCAAAGCGCCACCGATCTGCACATCCTCACCCGCCGCCGCGACGATGTGGCTATGCAGAGACGCAGCGAAGCGACCGCCACCGAAATACTGTGTGATGCCGGGCCTCACGGTCCATACGTCTTGCACGGGATAGCTTTGCCAACTGCTATCAAGACTGGCGACGGTGCTCGGAGCAATCCTGAAATCAAAGCCTGTCGATATGCCAGTGGCCGGGCGGAAATCCGCATTCGGCGTAACCGAAGCTCCGGCCCTCAGCCACAGGTTTTCCGTCGCCCTGTAGGTGGCACGTCCGCCAAGCTCCACGTCTTCAGCACCAAAGCGCCGATGCCAGGTTCCGCCAAGGTCGAGGGTGGTGCGGGTGCCGACCGGAAGGGAGGCGAGTACGCCAAGTTCCTGCCAATCATCCTGCCCACCGCCGGTATTGCTCAAGGCTCCTTCGACGAGAATAAAGCCGCTCCGCACCGCTTGCTCGGTCTCTCGGCGCTCCGCGACGAGCGCCAGGCCTTGCGCAGCGTCGGCGTATTCCGGAGCCTTTCGGAGAACTTTCTGGAAAGCGAATTCCGCTTCTTCGAGCCTGCCTAGCGCCAGCAGGGCGTAGCCGTATTGGACGAGCGCATCGACATCGTCAGGGTGCTCCGCAAGCCAGTCCTCGAGAAGCGATGCCGCGAGCGCCGGATCGTCCGCCAGTCGCGCAGTAACAGCGCGGTCGTAGAGGCTGTCCTGTGCGAATGCCGAGGCGTTCGTGAGGGCAACGAAAAGCATTCCTGCCACGAGTATGCGCAAAGTCACTTATCCTTTAGCAGGCGCGCGAGACGGGCGAGCAATTCTTCGGGCATGAAAGGCTTCACGAGATAGTCGTTGGCACCGATCTCCAGCGCTTCGACAATGTCCTTCTCGCCCCGCCGGGCGGTCAGCATGATTACCGGCGTATGAGCATGCTGCGATGAAGCGCGCATGCGCCTAAGCACCTCGAACCCGTCGTGCACGGGCATCATGGCATCGAGGACCACCGCATCGGGTGACGAATCCTCAAGCCGGGCAAGCGCTTCGCGACCGTCAGCAGCAGTAACCGGGTGATAATCGCGCTGGGCCAGGCGGAATTCGAGTAGCTCCCTCATCAGGGGTTCGTCGTCGGCAACTAGTATCGTGTTCATGGCAGCCCAGATAGAAAAATCCATCGGATTGGATACCGCCGACATGGTTAATTTTCACTTAAAGCGATGAGCTGGTAGAGAGTTACGACGGAGCCTCGTTTTTATGGGATGATCCACGACACCCCAATCCCCCCTGCGCGAAATCGGGTCGTTAGCAGTCGGTCTGCTCTATCGTCGTGCATTTCTTTCTTTCGCCGCCAATCTGGTTCTCGGATGATTGCCAAAGTCGTCTTACCCGCTTGTTGACGAGACCAAGGCGATGGACATGGAGTTGACGGGCCGCATTATGGATCGAGCGGGGGAAGACTGGTGTCGCGCGTAGTCCCGGCAGAAAGGCAGCTGGACGCGGCGATCGAAGCGGCAAAGGCTATTGCGAGTATGACTTTCGTTGAGAAACGCGATCCGAAATGGCAGGGCCGCTAGAGGCCAGCGAAAAGGAAGAGAGTGGATGGCAGGCAAGTTTTTCGACGAGTGGCAGGTGGGTGAGACGATTACCCATGAAATCCGTCGTACGGTGACGGAGACAGACAACCTGCTGTTCTCCACGATGACGCACAACCCGCAGCCGCTTCATCTCGATGCGCAGGCTGCCAGCGAAAGCGAGTTCGGCCAGATCCTGGTCAACGGCACTTTCACTTTTGCGCTGATGGTGGGGCTGAGCGTTGGCGACACCACGCTGGGCACGCTGGTGGCCAACCTTGGCTATGACAAGCTGCTGCATCCCAAACCGACATTCCTTGGTGACACGCTGCGCGCCGAAACCGAAGTGATGGATAAGCGCGAGAGCAAGTCCCGCCCTGGCTCGGGTATCGTCACCTTCAAGCACCGCCTGCTGAACCAGCGTGACGAGGTGGTGTGCGAGTGCCTGCGCATGGCGCTGATCAAGGGCAGCAAGGCGTGAGGCTGCGCAGCCTTCTGTTCGTCCCTGCCGACCGGCCGGAACGCTTTGCCAAGGCTGCCGCGAGCGGGGCCGATGCGATCATCATCGACCTGGAGGATTCGGTCGCTCGGGCGAACAAGGCGAAGGGCAGGGAGGCCGTGGCCGAGTTCCTGCAATCGCCCGGCGATATCCCCGTCATCGTGCGCGTCAATCCGCTCGACAGCGGCGAAACGGAAAGCGATCTCGCCGCTGTCCTGGCGAACCCGCCGGCAGGCGCCATGCTACCCAAGGCCGAAGGTGCGAAAAGCGTCGGGCTGCTGGTAGAAATGATGGACGGTGCGGCAATACCGGTCTTCCCCATTGCCACCGAGACCCCGGCCGCGATCTTCGAACTTGGCACCTACCGGGACGTTACGACCCCGCTGATGGGTCTGACCTGGGGGGCGGAGGACCTGCCCGCCGCAATCGGGGCCGCGACTTCCCGCGAGGATGACGGCAGCTATACCTCGCCATACGAGATGGCGCGCAACCTTACCCTGCTGGCAGCGCACGCGGCCGGCGTGCCTGCAATCGAAACGGTCTATCCGGACATCAGGAACACCGAAGGCCTTGCCGCCTATGCGGCGCGGGGACGGCGCGATGGGTTTACCGGCATGATGGCGATCCACCCGGCACAGGTGCCCGTAATCAATGCAGCGTTCGAGCCGACAGCGGAAGAAATCGCTCACGCCAGGGCCATCGTCGCCGCGTTCGACGCGCAGCCGGATGCAGGCGCTCTGCAACTCGACGGCAAGATGATAGACCGGCCGCATCTGACGCAGGCCAGGCGCCTGCTTCGGAGCGCGGGCGAAACTGCCTGAACCAGAGGCGCATCGGCGAGGCGACGAATCGTCGGCGCTGACTTGCCAAAGTTGCGAAAAATGCATCGCATGATGGGCCTGTATGCAATCATATGACAGGCGTGTTCGGTTCGCTCGGGCTGCGTTTTCAGAGGGCCGATCCCTGCAAGTTCTTGGAGTTCATTCGACGGATTTGGGAGGGCATTTGGCTGTTATCGGAGCATCGCGAGAACGAGGTATCCGTTCGCCTTAACAGGCACTGTTAAGGCGCCGACCAAGATATTTTCGCGACAGAACAGAAGGTTAATCGCAGTCCCCTGCCATTCGCATTGGGCTGTTTCCGCTGGGCGAGCGGCACACGATCCTCCAGATTGACGCGAGATGAAGCTCAGAAAGCCGTTGATACTGCTTCCATGGAATGGATATGGGAAAGCCAGGCTTGACGACCTCAGGCGAGGCCAAACCCTCACCAAGACGAACGTGCCAGTCTGACACAAGGGCGGCGGAATCGGGGCAGTTCGTTGCAAAAATGTAAATGCATCGTTAACCAATAGTCAGTCGCACCGGCAAATCGATTCGTTTTCAAGGCGAGTATAGATTGCCGGTTACAAAAGGGGGGAGAGGACTCCCACACCAAAGAAGGCGAAACGCGCCTCGCTAAACGACCAACCGAAGATCCTCGATTCTTCGGATGGAGATCTATTGTCCAAGGAAGAGGATAAACTCATGAAGAAACTTGCAATTCTTGTCGCAGGCGTTGCCGCTATTTCAGCCGCTCCAGCTTTCGCGCAGGCCAACACGACCAGCGATTCGTTCGTTGTCAACGCTACCGTGACGCCGACCTGCCTCATGGAAGACGTGCAGGATATCACCATCACGCCGGCGCTGAAGATCGTCACCACTGCTGGCTCGAATGCCCTGCTCTTCGGAAATGGTTCGACCCAGACGAACAGCAACGAGGTGTTCCTGAGCTGCAACGACAACAACCAGATGACGATCACGACCAATGGTCCGCTGGTCAATCCGCGCGGTGTCACCCCCGAAGAAGAAGCCGAAGGCTTTAGCGACGAGATCGATTTCCGCGTCGCGGCCAACAACTATGGCGTGGGGACCGGGAACAACCGCCTGTACTACGCTACCAGCACCGGCAACACCCGGAACGATGATCCGCGTCACGCCCTGCATCGTCAGATCAGCTTTGCCGGTTGGGTCGACTATGACGACAATCGCGGTTTCCGCGCGGTCGCAGGCACCTACAGCGCAACCGCAGAAGTGACGGTCGCGATCGCACCCTGATATGCGCTGACAGTTCAAATGCCGGCGCGCTTCGCGGCGTGTCGGCATTTTTACGTTGTCTTCGGAGTTGGGCACCAAGGTGAAGAAGAATTTTGCGCAGCCGCAGCCGCGCCAATTCTTAGAGGGGTTTAGATGTCATTTCGCCGTACTTTGAGTGTAGCGTCTGTTGCAGCAGCCTTCGTTCTGTCGATCTTCATGACCGCGCAGCCGCTGAAGGCGGCGCGGGTAACCCCCATGGTGGCCGAGATCGAGCCTTCCGGCACCGGGTCTACCCTGCGCCTGGAAGTTTCGAATTCAGAAGATCGCGCAATCCCTTTCGAAATCACGATGCACCGTGGAATCATTTCCGAAGACGGGACGGTCACGCTTGAGCCCGCCGATGATCGCTTCGTCGTCTTCCCACCCCAAACGGTGCTCCAGCCGCAAGGCCAGCAGGTTTTCCGCATCCAGTACATCCCCGATGGCTCCACGAACCAGTCGGAAATATTCTACGCTTCGGTCAGCCAGGTCCCTGTGGCGCTGAGCGAGGATGAATCGCGCATTCAGATGCTGATGCGGTTCAATGTTCTGATCAACGTGGTTCCGCGGGGCACTCAGGCGGAGCCAAAGGTGGAATGGATCAGGACCGCAGAGCGCGTCGTTCCCCTGAGCGAGGAAGAGGCGGAGGTTGCGGAGGAAGGCGTCGAGACCAAGACCGTCTCCGGTATAGAGGTGCGCATAAGCAATTCCGGCGACCGTTATTTCGGAGCGGGACAGACAAACTGGGCAATTAAAGGCACCACGCTCGAGGGATCGCCTTTCGAGCAGCGGTTCAGTGACAGCGAAGTGCGCCTGAACACGGGCCTGGGAATCGTGGCTCCGAGCAAGGCGCGGATATTCTTCATACCGCTCGAGCAGTCACTGGATCCGGACAGCGTCGAAATCGAATTCCAGTAAGCCGGCGTTGGGGGCAGGGGACATGTACGGGCATTGCATTTCGGGAGCGATGCTCTTGCTGTCGAATGCGGTTGCGCCGAGCGTCGTATCTGCGCAATCCGTCCCGCCGGAACAAGGCGGGCCTGCCATTGAAGATCGCGCCGAGCAACCCGCCCCTACCCAACTCCTTCTGCCCCTTGTGCGCGGCGGGCGGGTCTACGGCGATGTTCTCGTCGATCTCTATCTGGATGGCCGGATACTTTATAATCGGGCGTCCCTCATCGAGAAACTCGAACCGCTGCTCTCGCCGGACGGATATGCTCTTTTCGAAGAGAACCTGATCGATAGGCCGAAACTGACCCCGCAAGATGTCGCAGCCGCAGGTATCGACCTTCGCTACAATTCTTCCCAGCTGGAAATCTCTGTCGAGCGGATCGATGGTTCGCTAGCCGTTCTTCAATCGCTCGGCTTTGATCGGGTTGCCGACGAAGTGCCGATTACCCTCGAGCCCAGCGGGACAAGCGCCTATCTCAACGTGTTCGGCGATTTCGGGGTCGACAATTTCGGATCGCCGCTCGCTCCGGGCATACTATTCGATGGGGCACTGCGCGCCCGCGACATCGTCCTCGAATTCGAGGGTGGCTATGATGAGAACATCGCCGGTGGTAGCGGCTTCTACAGGCGGTCGGTACGCGCGATTTACGACGAACCGGAAGAAAGCCGTCGCTGGTCGGCCGGAGACGTGCAGGTTGCGGGCCTCAGCCAATTGGGCGGGATCTTCTTGGGCGGTATCGGCGTGCAGAAGGGACGCCGCGTCTTCAACGATTCCGGGCCAATCACCGAGCTGGGTGGCCAGCAAATCCTGCTAGAGCGTGATGCAACTCTCGAAGTCCTGATCGACGGTCGGCAGGTCGACTTGTTGCAGTTGACCGCAGGCCCGTACGACCTGGCTCAGTTGCGTGCGCAATACGGTGGGCGCAATGCCCAGTTGTTCGTGACGGATGCGGCGGGCCGCCGTCAGATCACGTCATTCGATACGTTTCTCGATCCCAATGCCCTTGCTCCCGGGGAAACCGAGTACGGGGCTGCGATAGGGTTCATCCCCGTCGGGTTTGGCATCAACCCGACCTATTCAAGCGATCCGGCGCTCTCGGCATATTACCGCCGCGGGATCAGCAATCGGTTCACCGTGGGTGGCGCAGTCCAGGCATCGCAAGATGTCCAGGTCATCGGCACCGAGATGATTGTTTCCCCGCGCTCGATTCCCGGCCGGTTCGAACTCGGCCTGGCTGCAAGTCTTGGCCAGGGAACAGGGTATGCCGCTGAAATCCGCTATTCTCACCAATTCGAAAATTCCCTGGGGTCGGGCCAGATTTCGCTCAACGGAGAGTACCGCAACGCCAATTTTGTGACAGTCAACGACGGGATATTTTTCAACCGGGCGGACTCGTTCTTTCTGAATGGAAATTTTTCCCAGCGGATCGATGAACGATCTTCCATTGTGGTGGGCGCGAACTGGTTCGAACGTGGCGGGACGCGGGCGAACCGATCAATCTTTGCCGACTTCGTGCGCTCGACCCGCCGGTTCCGCTTCAGCGTCGGCGTCGAATACGGCGATGACTTCTTCCGGCGCAATTTCGGCGTTCGCGCCACTATCTCGATCCCGCTTGGCCGATCGGTCAGAGCTGACGCGAACTATAGCAGCCGCAGAGACGATGCCCGCGCCTCGATCTCGAAGGGCTTCGAGAACACTGTCGGATCCTGGGGATACGACGTGATCATGCGAAGCTCGCAAGGCATCCAGGGCGTTGAGGCAAGCGCCTCTTATGTCGCCAACCGGTTCTTCGCCCGCGGGTTCGTCGCTTCCAGCGGAAATGGCATAGGCAACATCACTGACGCGCGTAGTGCGCGACTTCAGATCGGCACGGCACTCGCATTTGCGGACGGTGTCGTGGGCATCGGGCGTCCGATCAGCGACAGCTTCGTGCTCGCGCGTGCGAATTCCGATCTGGAGGGACCGCGAGCGACGCTGGGCCGCACGCTTGGGGCCGGTCGCTCGGAAGCCCTGAGCGGACCTCTTGGCGCCGCCCTGAATGGCAATCTCAGCTCGTACAATCGTCAGTCCATCATCTACGACTTGGCGGATGCGCCTGCTGGTGTCGATATCGGAACTGGTGTCGAAACTGTCCTGCCTCCCTATCGCAGTGGGTACAGCATAGTCATCGGCTCAGGAGCGAGCGTTACCGCAATCGGGTTCTTGAGTTACCCCGATGGCAGGGCAGAGCTGCTGTCGGGAACGGTAATGTCGATCGACGACGCGGAGTTTGTCGATCAACCGTTCTTTACGAATTCCACAGGTCGTTTCGCCATCGTCGGTTTGCGGCCGGGCTACACTTACCAAATCGATTTGTTCGGGGCTGAAGCAAGCTTTACGGTCGAAGTGCCAGACAATTCGGATCCCATTCTTCAACTGAATGAGATTTACATAACTCCGGAAGGCGGAGAAGAGGAGTGAGAGGATGATCCTTTCCCGCATCATAGCAATGTCAGTAGCGGTTCTGTTTGCTACCACGTTTGCTACGACAGCCAAGGCAGAATGCGACCCGTCGTTTGTCGATGGTGACAATACCATCAGGCTCATCCCGCCACCTTCGTTCAGTAGCGACCAATTGAACGAAACCTTTCAGGTGCGGATCAGGAATGCTGGCGACGAACCATGCCTGCTGCGTTTGGGTGTCGGTCGCAGAATTGCAGATGGGTCCCAGCAATTCCCTACTTATTCGCTGACCGGACCGGACGGAAACGTTCCTCTGTCATCCTTGTCGGGAGCCCCGGACACCGGAAGCTTTGGCACCGAGTTCGTGGCGCCTCCCGGCGAACAGGTTGTTATCGCTTATGAGATCAGGATGGACGTGGGCTGGGGCTCGGAGGCAGGGATTTTCACAGAGGACCTGGTGTTCCAACTGTTCGACGACCGCCCCGGACATCCCCCGATCATCCGTGATGCGAGATTGATGCTCGAGATACCGAAAATGGCCCTGATCCGGTTTGCAGGGGTAAGCGGTATCGATGGCCCAGCACTTATCGAGATGGGGGCCATTTCTCCCCATTCCGTGACGCAATCACCGCCATTTGCCCTGCGAATTCTCAGCACGTCAGGATATCGTATGGAACTCGTATCGGACAATGGCGGGGCGCTTCGCCGGGTCAATGGACCAGATCTGATTCCTTACGAACTTTCGTTACGCGGTCAGAGGCTCGAACTGGATGGAACCTCCGACGGGATCGAAGTGAACCGCCACACAAGCTCCTTGGGCGATGTGCATCCGGTGACCGTGATTATCCAGCCCAATCCGGAATACCATGCGGGCGACTATTCCGACCGCGTTTTCATCACCGTCACGGCGATGTAACCCAGCTGTCAGAATGGCGTGACTGTCAGCGTGATCGCGAGGGGGGTGCGCAGCGAATTGTAGGTCACATTCACTTCTCGCACGCCGTACCGTGCTCCTGTGCGCTTGGCGATCTCGCTCGAGCCATTTGCTTCCAGAGACCTGTGCACGCCCGCGAATTCGAAGTTGACCTGCTCTTGTTCGTCCAGCGCCCGGTGAGAGGCTACGATCGCATATCCGCCAGACCCGTTGCACATTTCCAGGACTTCGCCACGAAAAATGCCGGCGCTGCCCGAAATATACAGGTCCGACGCAGAAACGTGGCAGACCTCAGGAACAACAGCGGCTACCCTGAAGCTACTGGCGACTGGCTCGGCGTTCACACTGGTCGACAGTGCGCAAGCGGCAAGAGAACATACGACTAAGCGGTACACGAGCTTCTCCTTCAGGGCCCGTGTAACCTCAAATTATTAAGCCTGCGTCTACGGGCAACGTCCGGTTTCGCCCGGCACCGGCGGGTGTTGTCCATCTTCTCCGAGCTGACACTTCCGGCGAGGCGCAGAAAACGGCGCTGAACGGTCGGATACAATACCAGGTCCGCAACCGCTGCATGAATCCAGTGATTTATCGAAAAGGTCCGGTTGCAGCTGCAACGTTATCGTTCTAGCGAGAGCGCCGAATAGGCATGACACTGGGGCTCGCCAGGCGCGCGTTCCACTGCGAGGAGAATCCAAGATGAACAACGCAAAACTGCTTTCGCTTAGCCTGCTGCTGAGCTCCTCGTTGGTTGTGCCGGCAGCGGCTGAAGAGGGCATGTTTACGCCGCAGCAATTGCCCGACATTGCGGAGCAGCTCGAAGAGGCAGGCCTCGAACTCGACCCCGACACGCTGACCGACCTTACCGGCTTCCCGATGGGCGCGGTGGTATCTCTTGGCGGGTGTTCGGCAAGCTTCGTCTCGCCCGAGGGACTGGTTGTCACCAACCATCACTGCGCGCGCGGATCGGTGCAATACAACTCCACCGCCGAGAACAACTACCTTGCGAACGGCTTCCTCGCGCAGACGCAGGATGCCGAACTCCCCGCTGCGCCGGGATCGCGGGTCTATGTCACTACAGAACTGACCGACGTGACCGAGCGGATGCGCGCGGGCACCGAAGACATGGAACCGCTGGCGCGCTACGAAGCCATCGACCAGCGCCGCAAGGACATTACTGCCGAGTGTGAGGCGGATCCGGGCTATCGCTGCCTCGTCGCAAGTTTCTATGGCGGGGCGGAATATACCCTGATCAAGCGGCTCGAAGTGCGTGACGTCCGCCTGGTCTACGCGCCTGCCGACTCCATCGGAAAGTATGGCGGCGACGTCGACAACTGGATGTGGCCGCGACACACCGGCGACTTCTCCTTCTATCGCGCCTATGTCGCACCCGATGGTTCGGCAGCGGACTTCGATGAAGCCAACGTTCCCTATTCGCCGGAACACCACCTCAAGGTGAGTGCGGCGGGCGTCGAGGATGGCGACTTCGTCATGGTCGCGGGCTACCCCGGTTCGACGAGCCGCTACGCCCTGCTCGCCGAAGTCGAGAACACGTTCGACTGGCAATATCCGACATTCCAAGGGCTGCTGACGAGCTGGATCGCCACGATCGAGAACACCGCGCCCGAAGGTTCGGATGCGCGGGTTAAATATGAAAGCCGCCTCGCCAGCCTCAACAATTTCGAGAAGAACCTGCGCGGGCAGATCGAGGGCGCGCGCCGCGTGGGGCTGGTGGATCGCCGTCGTGCGCGCGAGGCTGCGCTGGCCGAATGGATCGGCGCCGATCCCGCACGTGCCGGGTACGGGGATGCGATTGCTGCGCTCACCGACCTTTCGGTCGAAAGCGCGACGGCTGCGCGTACCAATTTCTGGTTTGGCAACGCCACCCGGCCGCAACTCTTGTCTGCCGCCCAGCGTCTCTATCGCCTTTCGAAGGAACGCGAGCTGCCCAATGCGGAGCGCGAAAGCGGCTATCAGGAGCGCGACATGACATTCTTCCGGCAGGGCCTGCAGGCGCTGGACCGGCGTTTCGATCCCGAGGTAGACAAGGCAGAGTGGGTCCTGTTCCTCAGCGGCTATATCGCACAGCCCGAGGCAGAACGTGTCGAGGCCTTCGATGAAGCCCTGGGAATCACTGCCGAAACGACCGCTGCCGACCTGCCCGGTCTTGTCGAGCGTTTCTATGCCGGAACGCAGCTTGACGATGCCGATACGCGTCTCGCGCTGATGGAGGCGGATGCGGCCCAGTTCGAAGCCAGCGACGATCCCTTCATCGAACTGGCCGTGGCGCTCTACGACTATGAGCGCTCGCTTGAGACCGAAGGCGAAATGCGCGCCGGTGAGTCTCTGGCGCTTCGCCCGGCTTACATGGAAGCGATCACCCAGTGGCAGAAGGAGGAAGGTTCGCTGCCCTATCCCGATGCGAACTCGACCCTGCGCATTACCTTTGGCAATGTCATGGGCGGCTCGCCCTTCGACGGAATGGCTTATCTTCCCTTCACCACGCTGGAAGGGATCACGCAGAAGGACACCGGCGAAGCTCCGTTCGATTCTCCGCAGGCCCAGCTCGATCTGATCGACGCACAGGACTACGGCAGCTACGAACTGGAATCGATCGGTTCGGTGCCAGTCAATTTCCTGTCCGACCTCGATGTGACGGGCGGCAACAGCGGTTCGGCAACGCTCAATGCAAGGGGCGAACTCGTCGGACTGCTGTTCGATGGCACTTTCGAGAGCGTAAACTCCGACTGGGATTTCGACCCTCGCACAACCCGCTCGATCCACGTCGATACGCGTTACATGCTGTGGGTGATGGAAAAGGTCGATGGTGCCGAGGGCCTGATCGAGGAAATGGACATCGTTCGGTAACATCGTGCATTCCCGATGCTCGTAACTCGAACCACTCGGCCGCATTGGCCGAGTGGTCGAACCTCATGTCTGATAGTAGGCGATCGGGACAATCGGGGCCGCTATTTGGCTGCGTTCAAAGCTTAGTCAAAGAATGAGATCTGCGGTTCCTAACGGTTCCCAACCTCAGTTTCGATAAGTGTGATTGCAATTTTCTGTCAGCGCAGCGCGAAACGATTGCGGACAAGGCCCGTTTGATTGGCATGTCCAGACCATATGAAAAGCTCGACCGCCTCTTCGTCGCGGGTGAATGGCGTGAAGGAAAGGGCGAAGCCCTAACAAACATCAGCCCGTGGGACGAGAGCGTCATCTTCGAGATGAACGCCGCCCAGAAAAGCGATGTCGACGAGGCATGCCGCGCCGCTGCAGAAGCGCAGAAAGAATGGGGTTCACTCCCTCCAGCCGCGCGTGCAGCCAAAATGGGCGAGATCGCCGACGTGCTCGATGCACGCCGCGAGGAAATCGCAGAGTGGATCGTAAGGGAAGTGGGCGGCACGAAGGTCAAGGCCGCGCTAGAGCTTCAACTCGCCACCGACTTCGCGCGCAAAGGTGCGGTCTGGCCCTTCATGGTTGAAGGCGCGATCATGCCGGAGGACATTCCCGGCAAGGAATCGCGTGTCTACCGCCAGCCTGCCGGGGTCGTTGCACTGATAAGCCCGTGGAACTTCCCGCTCCAGCTTACTGCACGCACGCTGTTCCCCGCGCTCAGCCTAGGCAATGCAGTGGTGATAAAGCCGGCCAGCGATTCCATCGTCACCGGCGGCACCATTTTCGCCGCCATCGCGGAGGAAGCGGGCATCCCCAAGGGACTCGTTAGCGTCCTGCCGGGTTCGGGCAGCGATATCGGCACGCCGCTGATCGAACACGACATCCCTTCGGTCGTGTCCTTTACCGGGTCGACGAAAGTGGGTCGCGGGGTGGGCAAGACCGCGCTCGATGCCAACCTGATCAAGCCCGTCGAGCTTGAGCTGGGCGGCAACAGCCCGATCGTGGTGCTCGACGACGCCGATCTCGACTATGCCGTCGAAGCCAGCGCCTGGGGCAAGTTCATGCACCAGGGCCAGATATGCATGATCGCCAACCGCATCATCGTGGCAGAAGGGATATACGACCGGTTCGTCGAGGCTTTCGTGGAGCGCGTCGGCAAGTTCGTGGTGGGCCAGCGGGACGACCCGGAATGCTTCATCGGTCCGATCGTAAACCGCGACCAGTTCGACAGCGTGACCGGGCTGATCGCCAAGGCGAAAGAGCAGGGCGCAACCTGTGCGCTCGGCGGAGAGCCCGACGGGCTCGTGGTGCCACCGCACGTATTCACCGACCTCGACGATGACAGTTGCCTGCTCAACACCGAGATTTTCGGCCCGGTGGCGCCGATCGTACGCGCGAAGGACGATGATGACGCCGTGCGCCTGGCAAATGCGACCGAATACGGGTTGTCGGCGGCAGTGTTCAGCGAGGACGAAGGCCGCGCGTTGAAGGTGGCGAAGCGGATCCAGTCTGGCGTGTGCCACATCAACGACCAGCCGGTGAACGACAGCCCCTTCTCGCCCTTTGGCGGCGTCAAGAATTCAGGGATCGGTCGCTTCAACGGGCGCTGGGCGGTGGAGGCCTTCACAACCACCCGCTGGATATCGGTGCAGCACGACAAGCGCAGCTACCCGTTCTCGGCGAAGGACCTCTGATCCTCATGGGTTATCTGAAGAACGGCACGTGGCACGACGAGTGGGCCCATAACGACGAGAATTCCGGCGAGTTCGAACGTGACGAAAGCGCATTTCGCAACTGGATCACGCCGGACGGTTCGCCCGGTCCTACCGGGGAGGGCGGCTTCGTTGCCGAGCCCGGCCGGTACCGCCTCTATATCAGCCTCGCCTGCCCGTGGGCACACCGCGCCAACGCCGCGCGCCATTTGAAAGGCCTGAACGATGCGATCGAACTAAGCGTGGTTCACTGGCTGATGAAGGACGGCGGCTGGTCCTTCCGCGAAGGGGAGTGCGTGACCGGCGACCCCGCGATCGGCGCCGTTCATCTTCACCAGCTCTACACGCACGCCAAGCCGGATTATTCGGGCCATGTCACCGTGCCTGTTCTGTGGGACATCGAGCGCGAGACGATCGTCAACAACGAGAGCGCCGACATTCTGCGCATGCTTGGCAGCGCATTCGACGGGGGTGGCGCGAACGATCTCGATCTCTATCCCGAAGGCCTGCGCGACGAAATCGATGCTCTGAACGACCGGGTCTACGATGCGGTCAATAACGGGGTATACAAGGCGGGTTTTGCAACCACGCAGGCTGCCTACGACAAGGCGGTTAAGCCATTGTTCGCCATGCTCGACGAGCTGGAGAAACGGCTGGAAGGCAAAGACTGGCTGGTGGGCAACAGGCTGACCGAGGCCGATATTCGGCTATGGACCACGCTGATCCGGTTCGACCCCGTTTATCACACGCACTTCAAGTGCAATATTCGCCGGATCGCAGACTACACCAACCTGTCGGCGCTGACGCGGCGGATGATGAGGCTCGATGGAATGGCAGAAACGGTGAATTTCCGCCACATTCGGCATCATTATTACGAAAGCCACGAGCGGATTAACCCGCACGGCATAGTGCCTGCAGGGCCGGATCCGCTGGTACCGGGGACGGTACCATGAGCACCCGGCAAGTGGCTTCGCTCCACCCGGCCGTGCGGGACGACATCCAGGATCTGGTGACGCGGCGCCCATTGCCGGGGCCGGGTTTGCCACAGGTCGACCCGTTCCTGTTTCTCAATCACCACGGGCCGCAGACCTATCCTCCGGGCAACCGCGGTCTGCCCTTCGGCCCGCATCCGCATCGCGGATTCGAAACGGTTACCTTCATCATCGAAGGGAGCCTTGCGCATCACGACAGCGGTTCGGGTGCAAGCGTGGTAGAGGCCGGAGGGGTACAGTGGATGACCGCCGGCAGCGGACTGGTGCATGCAGAGCTTTCGCCGGACGATTTCAAGCGCTCGGGAGGGCCGCTTGAGCTTCTGCAATTGTGGGTCAATCTGCCCGCACGGCTGAAGATGACCGACCCGGCCTATGTGCCGGTACCCGCATCGGACATCGGTGAAACACATTTGGCTGAGGGCGTCATGATGCGTGCGGTATCGGGCGCGCCAAATGCGCCTCTTACATCCCTAACGGGCGTAATGCTGGCGACGATTACCATGGAAGCCGGAACCAGCGCCACTCTGCCCGCGCCCGAGGGGCGGAACGTGCTGTTCTATACTGTTCGGGGATCGGCACAGATCGGCAAGTCACACGTGCCTGAGCACAACCTCGCGACGTTGGGCGAAGGTGCGGATGTGGAGGTTGAGAGTGATGATGGCTGCCTGATCCTGTTCGGCCACGCCGACCCGATAGGTGAGCCGGTGGTGGCCCATGGGCCGTTCGTGATGAACAGCGAAGCCGAGATAGTGAAGGCAATTCGCGACTATCAAGCCGGGCGGCTTGGCGGTCTCTGAACTGCTGCGCCATTATGAGCGTTCAGCGATTTGCTCAACTTTTCCAGCACCAGCGTAGCGCCATTGGCCTGTTCGACCAGTTCGGGCGAGAGAGGAATCCTGAAGGCCATCTCAAACCCGATGATATCCGGGGAGAACCGGCGTCTTGGCGCTCTGCGAGCCAGAAGCGGCAGAGCCGTTTGCGAACCACGATCGGTGCGAAAGATTCTTGATTTCTTTGACTTTGCCTATCGACTTTCGCGACGGTAGCCAGAAATGTGAGGCATGCGATTTATGGGAGACCTGCACGATGGCACTTAACCGTTTGGTATTCTCGATCCTCTTGGCGGTGTTCCTTGCTTCGTGCACTGCCGGTCCTGCGAATTCCGATCCGATCCCGGTCCACAGCGAGTTTTCCATACAGTCGACTGTTCTAGGCGAAGAACGGGTTACCAATGTCTACACCCCGCCGACCTATGATGACGGTCAAGCGGCGCTTCCGGTCGTCTACATGCCGGATGGAGGCATCGAGGAAGATTTCCCCCACATCGCGAACACCATCGCCGCACTGATTGAGAGGGGCGATATCCCACCGGTTATCCTAGTGGGCATCGAGAACACCGAGCGCGGCCGGGATCTGACGCCGGATTCTACCACCGACTTCGATCGCGACTATGCTCCGCAGACCGACGGGGCGAGCAAGTTCCGCGCTTTTATTCGCGATGAATTGATGCCCGAGATCGAATCCCGTTACCGGACGACTGCAGAACGCACCATTATCGGCGAATCCAGCGCGGGACTTTTCGTCATGGATACGTTTTTCCGCGAGCCTGATCTGTTCGATCATTACATAGCGATGGACCCGGCGCTGTGGTGGGATGACCATGCTCTCGTCAGGCGGGCGTCAGAAGCCATGCAGACGATATCTGGCGAGAAATCCCTCTGGTTCGCAGGTTCCGATGCCGAGGATATTTTCACCCATACGCGTGAGCTGGCCAGCATCTTGGACGATCGGGCCCCTGATAACCTGCGCTGGACTTATACAGACAGGCCCGAAGAACAGCACAGCACAATCTTCAGGGCGACAAAGGAAGAAGCATTGATCTGGAGTTTGGGCGAAAACCGCTTGAACAATTGATCGAAGTCGATCTCTGTCTGGTATTAGTCCCTTTCGGCTACAAAGATGCGTCCCCGCCTTGGGTGAGGCACGCGAGCTCATCTTTGGTCAGGTTTTGGCCAGGCTACCCAGAACATTCCGCAATGGTTCAAGGTGATGGGAATAGGGGCGCCAGACTTCCATCCCGTCACGGTTGAGGGGGCGGCGAACCTGTTCGCTGCTGGGGGTGCGCACGGCCCTTTGCAGCCGGTGAAACTCGAGCACTTCGTCCTCCCATTCGAGGCCCAGATATTCGAGCGCTGGCGCTAGTTGACCTTGCGGGTCTTCGACCAGCGCCTCGTAATCGACCTGGTGAACGAGCCCGGGGCAGCTTCGGGCAAAATGATCCATCAGCCGCACGTTCTCGACATAGCTGCGCCCGACATGCTCAAGCGCAAAGGAGGACGCGTGCGCACTGGTAAACGACTGGGTAAAGTTCGAGAAACAGCAGTCCATCGCATCGCGGCGGATACTGATGAACCGCGCCTGCGGCAGGATCTTGCGGATGAAAAGGACGTTGCTCCAGTTCGGCGGCAGCTTGTCGATGAAGAACGGTTTCTCTTCCGCAAGGTGCACCGCTGCGCGGGCCATGTAATCCCTTCCCAGCGCGTCCGCGACGTCGGCGTTCATTGCGTGGATGGCCTGGGTCACGCTGACCTTGCCGCGGCGGGTGGCCATCTCCATGAAGCTGCGCAGCATGGCGGGTATGTAAGGCAATTCGCCTGCCGGTTCGATCTGCGTATGCGATCCCAGCATCTGCTCCAGCAAGGTGGAGCCAGAGCGCGGCATCGATACGATGAACACCGGCACGATATCGCCAACCGGCTTCTGCGGCAGCCGGGCGATATAATCGGCATCGACGCTTGCAATGATCTCGTCGACTTCCTGCGTCAGCTCTTCGGGATCGTAGTTGATCGCCTCCGCGCGGATCTGGTTGCCTGCTCGATAGTGCGCGAAAGCTTCGTCGTAATTCTTGCGGTCGTGAAAGGCGCGGCCCAGCGCAAAATGCAGCGGGGCCGTATTCCGCTCGTCAACAGCGATTGCCAAGGCTGCCCGCATGGTCTCGATGTCATCGTCGGTCAGGATAGGTGACTTGATACTTGCCAGGCCCCACCAGGCATCGCCGAAGCCGTCGTCGATCTGGATTGCCCGCCTATAGGCCGCGATGGCATCTTCGACTTGTCCATTGGCACGCAGGCTGTGACCGAAAGCCACCCATCCCAACAGGTGCTCCGGATGGGCCTCCGAAATCGCACGATACATTTCCCTGGCCTGTTCGCCGCGACCCGTCTTCTCGTGGATCGACGCGAGGATGAGCTTCGTGTTCGGGTCGGGCCTTTCGCGGTTCAATACCTCGAACATCTCTCGCGCTGCTTCGGGCTTCGCCTGTTGATTGAAGACCGAGGCGAGCTGGCGGCGTGTCTCGTGATCTCGCGCACCGGCATTGATCGCCTTGCGCAGGAAATGCTCCGCTTGGCCCAGAGCGCCCAGCTTCGCCGCAGCTTCGCCGAGCATGGCGAGGCCCTGCGGATGCCCGGGATTGCTGCGCAGAAATCCTATGAGATGCTGCGAAGCCAGTTCGTTTTTGCCGTCCTCCAGCAATTCCTTAATGGGAGACAGCCGGGGATCAACGGAAGGGATCGCTTGGGCATGCATCAATTGTAACCCAGCAGCTTGCGCAGGCAGGGTGCCTGGTAGTCCACCAGTGCCCGGTGCTTCTCGGGCAGGGTCTCCGGCAGGTCGATGGTTACGCCTGTCAGGTTCTCGCGCGCAGTGGCGCTCTCGCCGCGC
Organism: Aurantiacibacter zhengii; assembly: GCF_003584125.1. GTDB lineage: Bacteria > Pseudomonadota > Alphaproteobacteria > Sphingomonadales > Sphingomonadaceae > Alteraurantiacibacter > Alteraurantiacibacter zhengii. Next base: position 97,260 of record NZ_QXFL01000004.1, on the reverse strand, counting down.
GCGGAGCCCGCTTTCACGCGTTCGGCCCAATCGTTCGGAGTGGCGATACCGCAGGCACCCAGCAGTCCGCTGAAGAACTCTGCCGCGCCGCTGCTTTCGGTATCCTGCACGTACGAGACGAGCTCTTCATACTTTACGACATGGCATCGCGCGCCGAGCCAGGCGGCAGCGTTGAGTTCGTATATATCGTTGAGCGAAGGGAGCTTTTGCGGAAGGCCGAAGATCATCATCGTCAGCAATTCGTCGCTTGAAAGGACACCGGTACGCAGATGATCGACATTGCCCCGGAACTGTTCCGAGAGGATGAAGCGGGCCCGCGCGATGACCCAGTCGTACGGATCACGGTAAAGCAAAATTCTTCGGACGTGGGCGGTTTCGATCACCGAGGCATCGGCGAAGAAGAGATGGCCCCAGCTCAGTTTCGGTGAGGCCGGATCGAACGCGCTGCGATGGGCCTGCAGGTTGCCCCACTGGATGAAGTCCGCCGTGTAGGTCTGGTCGGTGGGCACGAACATGCGCAGGATGTTGCGCAGCAGATGGCTTCCGCTCTTGGGAATGGAGTTGAGAAAAACCCCCTGCTCGAGGGGTTTGCGGTCGAACCGCTCTGCGACCTCGTCGAGATTGTCACGTTGAACTAAGATTTCCGGCATGTCCGCTCCTTCCCGGCGGCCTAACAGAAAGGGCGGCATGTTGCCATGCCGCCCTCTCGTTTCGAACGGTTCCCCGCCCGTATCTGTCGACCTTAGAAATCGAGCGATACGTTGACGAAGGCGCGGCGTCCCACGAAGGGATACTGCGACGCCGCCACAACCGGACCAAGCATCGAGATCTGGCCGCCATTGCGCACCGAAACACGCGGCGGACGGGTATTGAAGATGTTGCTCACACCGGCCGTGAGTTCGGCGCGGCCATTGAGCAGTTCCTTGCTCACCGAGAAGTTGTGGTAGAACGTCGTGCTGGCGGTCAGATCGGGGCAATAGGTCCCGTAGATCGGCAGATCGTCGCTCGGATCGGACGTGCCCTGGCTGTTGAACGAATTCAGGCACGGACCGCCGTAACGATCTTCGAAATCTTCCTGGTCCGATGTCGCTCCGATCAGGTTGATGCCGTAGAAGACTGACAGACCCGAGGGGTGCGAGTAGCTGGCACGGAAGTCGGCGACCCACTTGGGAGAGCCGGATTCCCCGTTGCTCGATTCCACCGGCGAGGTGGGAAGGAGCTGGAAGTCCCTGTCGAGCTGGCGGGTTGCTTCAGCGCGCAGCGTGACCAGACCTGCCCCACCAAGATCGTGAACCACGTTCGCGGAGAAATCGATCCCCGAGTTCTGCTGGCTCGCGATGTTGATGAACTGGTCGTAGATTTCATCGATCTGATAGATCGCCGTCTCGTTCTGGCCGCGGGTGAACTGGTCACACAGCGGTTCGTTGGCGAAATCCTCCGAATCGTAACATCCGAAGAGGATGGTCGAAGCGCCAAGCTGCGAGATTTCACCATTCACCTCGATTTCGAAATAGTCGACGGCGAAGCTGAAGTCGGTATCCGGCAGGAAGGAGAAGTTGGGCGTCAGGACCATGCCGACCGTCGTGGCCTTCGAGGTTTCGGCCTCGAGAATGCCAAGACCACCCGAAGCGAAGGACGTCGCAGTGATGCCGCCGCCCTGGTAGTCAGCCGGAATGCCGTCCGCAGCGCAGTTTGCAGCGACGCGTTCGGACGTCGTGCCGTTTTCCACACCGGCACCGTAGTTGATGCAGGGATCGTTGCGCTGGTTAACGAAGCTCGTCTCGTCGGCAAGGAACTGTTCGAACAGCGCAGGTGCGCGGAACGAAGTGCCGTAGCTGCCGCGGAAGCGAAGCCAGTCGGTCAGAGCCCAGTTGAGGCCGATCTTGTAGGTGAAGTTGCCATTGTCTTCGTCTTCCACGCCATCGGAACGGCGCGTTGCCGTAACGTTCGTGAGGCGGCCAGCGAGCGACAAGGTGAGGTTTTCGAAGAACGGACGATCGGCGAGGATCGGAACGCTGAGTTCGCCGAAGGCTTCGGTCGTCACGCTCTTGCCCGCGGTGACGCCGCCCGAACTCGAGCCCCAGGCGTTGCCGGCCAGAGTGATATCACCCGGCGTGTCGTTGATCTTGTCGCGACGCGCCGTGAGACCGGCAGCAAGGCCAACCGGCCCGCCGGGGAGTTCGAAGAGCTCGCCAGAGACGACGACTTCGCCGGTCAGCTGGGTGTAGACCGTACGGCCTTCTTCCCAGTCGAACAGGAAGCCGATCTGCTCCGACGTCAGGTTGCCGCGCAGGAATTCGGGATCCGCCCAAGGGATGTCGATGCAGTTGCGGCCCGAAATGGGCGTGACGGTGCCGACGCAGGAACTGGTCTGGAAGTAGCCCGTGTCATAGGCGTCCTGCAGAATCTGCTGCGAACGATAGCGACCGTCGCTCCGGCTGTACTGGACGTAGGCGTCGTACTGCCAGTTCCCCGTGGCGGACAGCAGGCCACGAAGGCCGGCCACGCCGCGGTAGTAATCGACCGTCTGGCTGCTGTCGGACTGGTTGGTAATCGCGGTCGGGCTGATGAAGTTCACCCCTTCGAACCCGTCGCCCCAGTAGTTGAACGTGGTGCCCGGTCCCGTACCGTAGAGTTCGCCGGTGTAGCCGAAGTTCCAGAACTGGCGCCAGCCGTTCTGGTAGGTTTCGCGGCGGTTGAACAGGAATTCGCCGAACAGTTCGACTGCGTCGGAGAACTCGTAAGCACCTTCCGCATAGGCGGTATAAAGATCGGTTTCCGGGATCAGCGTCTGTTCACCGGCGAACGGATGGTAGGCGTTCTGTACGGCCATGCTCTCGGCGTTGTAACCGGTCGGGAAGAAGCCAGCGGGGGCGCTGAAGTCACCCTCGTATGCCGGAGCACCATAGGCGGGAATGCCGAGGTTGCCCGCAGCCACGCCGCTGCCGTACTGGTATTGCAGCAGCACGGTGCTGCCGTTGGGCGAGGTCTGGATGCCCGTGTTGGGGCCGCCCGGACCGTCAAGCTGAAGGTTGTCGATCAGGTTGTAGGTCCAGATGTGGCCCCAGCGCAGATCGTCGCACATGAATTGGCCCGTCCGCGGATCGACCAGGTCGGCGCGGTTGCCGCTTTCGTCGAAGATGTACGATTCCGGGCAAGCCAGGTAATCGCGATCGTTGCGAGCCAATTCGTTGGTGTGGGAATAGTCGCCGGCCACGGTGATATGACCGCGGTCGAAGTTCTTCGTATAGGCGATACTGCCACGATACTCTTCGCCGCCAGCGTCGAAGGGCAGCGAGACGTTGAAGTCCAGCGAGAGGCCTTCTTCGCGGTTGCCGGTGAAAATGTTCACAACACCTGCGATAGCGTCGGAACCGTAGATCGACGATGCGCCAGTCTTCAGGATCTGGATGTCGTTGACGATCGAGAGCGGGAGGACGTTGAGGTCGAAGGACGACACGCCGCCGCGCGTACCGGCGGGGCCGGCACGGCGACCGTTGAGCAACACCAGCGTACGGTTCGGGCCAAGACCACGAAGGTCGATTGTCTGCGCGCCCGGGCCACCGTTGGTCACGAAGTTGGACGACAGGGCTGCGGTGATCTGCGTCGAACCGGCAGCGACGGGCGAGCTCTGCAGCGCGCTAGCAAGGTCGAGCTTGCCTTCGCGGCGAGCGATCTCGGGGCTGACGATAGAGATGGGGTCGGGGCTGTTGAACGGCGTTACCGAGGTAATGCGCGAGCCGGTGACAACGATCGTCTCGGCCGGAGCAGCGTCCTCGGTCGGAACAGCTACCGTCTGATCTTCTTCACTCTGCGTGTCTTGCGCGTAAGCGCCCGTGGAAAGCGCGATGGCTGCAAGACCGGCACCGGCGCTCAAAACTGAACGACGTTTCAAATTCATACTGCTGTGACGCATTAGAGACCCCAAATACGATTGATTCCAAGTGCATTTGGGTAAAGCGCACCCCCGAAGTTACAAGGGATACCTTTCACGCGCGCCACGCGGCAGATTTTTTGCGACTTTTGCGCAACACTTGCCCTTGCCGTCAGCGCGCGACGGTGCCGCGTCAGGCAGTGGACAGCGCGATTTACGCCTTCTCGAGTTTTTCCAGATCTTCGCCCAAGGCCAGCCAATCCGCCTCGGCCTGTGCCAAGCCATCACTGACCTGCGAACGCCGGACCAGCAGATCGCTCATGGCGATGTCGGCCAGATGAGCGGGGGCAGACGCAGGCTCGCCGATTGCGCTGTCGATTTCGGTCAAGCTGGCTTCAAGTTTTGCCATGGCTTTTTCGGCCGAGGCCAGCTTGGACTTGAGGTAGCGTGCCTTCTCCTTTGCTTTCGCGCGGTCGGCAGGCCTAGTCTTGGGCGTGCTGGAGCTAGCTTGCTTCTTCGGTTGGTTGCGGCCCAGCACGAAGTCGATGTAATCGTCCATGCTGCCGGCGTATTCTCTCGCAGTGCCGCTATCGACCAGCACCAGCCGGTCCGCCGTCAGCTCTACCATGTGGCGATCGTGGCTGATGAGGATAACGGCGCCAGCGAAATCGTTCAGCGCCTGCACCAGCGCTTCGCGCGCATCGACGTCGAGGTGGTTGGTCGGTTCGTCCAAGATCAACAGGTGCGGCGCATCGCGGGTGATGAGGGCGAGCGCGAGCCTGGCCCGCTCCCCGCCGGAGAGTTTCTCCACCTTCTGCGTGGCGCGCGGGCCGGAGAAACCGAACCGGCCCAGTTGCGCTCTCACCGCGCCGGGCGCCATGCCCTCCATCGCCCGCGTCATCAGCTCAAGCGGCGTCGTGTTACTCTCCAGTTCCTCGACCTGATACTGCGTAAAGTACCCGACCTTCAGCTTGCCGGGCGCAGCCAGTTCCCCTTCGATGGGCTTTAGCTGCGAGGACAGCAGGCGGGCCAGCGTGGTCTTGCCGTTGCCGTTGCGGCCCAGCAGCGCGATCCGGTCGTCCGCGTCGATCCGCATGTTCAGCCGCTGCAGGATCGGCGGTGCCTCGCCATAGGCCACGGCAGCCCCATCCAGGGTAATCATGGGTGAGCGCAATTCTCCGGGCGAGGGAAAGTCGAAGGACAGCGACGGGTCTTCCATCAGCGCAACGATCGGCTGCATTTTGGCCAGCATCTTCGCACGGGCCTGCGCCTGCTTCGCGGTGGAAGCGCGCGCACTGTTGCGCGCCACGTAATCCTGCAGGCGCGCCCGCTGCGCATCCTGCGCTGCCTTGGCCGATTCCAGTTGCGCCGCGCGTTCGGCACGTTGCTTTTCAAAAGCGTCGTAGCCGCCCGAGTAGAGCGTCAGCTTGCCGCCCTGCAGGTGCAGGATGTGATCGACGACATTGTTCAGCAGGTCGCGCTCGTGGCTTATTACCAGCAGCGTCGCGGGATAGGACCGGAGGAAGTTTTCGAGCCACAGGGTCGCCTCGAGATCGAGGTGGTTCGACGGTTCGTCGAGCAGGAGCACATCCGGCTCGGAAAACAGCAGCGCGCCCAGCGCCACGCGCATTTTCCAGCCGCCGGAGAAGCTGGAGAGGGGCCGACGCTGCATCTCCTCGTCGAAGCCGAGACCGTTCAGGATCTTGGCCGCGCGCGCCGGTGCCGTGTAGGCATCGATCGCCAGCAGCCGCTCGTGCACTTCGCCAAGCCGATCCATATCGGTGCAGGTTTCCGCTTCCTCGAGCAGGGCCGCCCGTTCGACATCCGCAGCGAGCACGGCTTCCTCCGGCGTGATCGCACCATCGGGAGCCTCCTGCGCGATATAGCCGATGCGCGCCCTGGACGATTTGCCGATCTGCCCGTCGTCCGGCTCGATCTCGCCGATGAGGGTCTTCATCAGGGTCGACTTGCCAGCCCCGTTGCGGCCAATCAGCCCGACCCGCGCGCCCTGCGGGATCGACGCACTGGCGCGTTCGAGAATGGGCCGGCCTCCAAGCCGGACAGTGATACCGTCGATCGTAAGCATGGCGGGCCCATAGCAGCACAAGAGGCCGCTCCCAATATGGTGAATCGCGACAGGTTGCCGAAACGGCGGAGGCCCGAGATTTCGGCTAACCTGCGACAAACAATCCGTGCGCCCATGCGGCAACTGTTCCAGCAATTCAGACGAAGGGGGAACTGGGCAATTCAGGCTTGCCTTGACCCGTGTCGATCCTAAGGCTGCGGCCGATGCCCTTCCGCCCTTCCGAGAATGTTCAATCGCTTGCGGACGCAATCAGGCCAGCGCTGGGTCTTGGTGCCGCAGAAGCGCCGCCTCCTGGCGATCTGCAGTTTGTCGTAGAGCGGCACCGCGTCACGTTCTTGCTCCACCATGCCTTGCAGGTGAGCGGAAGTAGCAATGAGCAACTCCTGTCGGACCTTACGGGTATCGTTCAGGGCAAGGCGCGGCAGGTCTTGCGGCAAAGAGCGGCCGCGGCGTGTGTGCAAGCCCTTCTCGACGACCGCGGCATCGCCAGCGTCGAAATCAAGGGGTGGCAATTGGGGCACATTCTCTACGGCGAGGAAACACTGCGGCAATCGCGCGATGTCGATGTCCTCCTGCGCCCCGATCAGGTTGCGGAAGCGATCAAGGCGACTGCCGAGGCAGGATACACGAACATACGAGGTGGGCCTCTGAAGGCCGGTATTGCGCAAGCTATCTTGCGGTTCCATCGGGAGGTCGAGGTACGCGATCCCCGCTCGGGCGTGATTGTCGAACTGCATTCACGGTCCCTTGAAAATCCGCCCGCGGGCTGGAGTGACGCGACCATGCTGGAAGCCCCTCTGGACCTCTCCAATCCCCATTATGTTTTGTACCTCATACTTCACGGGGCTGGATCCAACTGGAAGAGGCTGAAATGGCTCGCTGATCTCGCCATGATTGTTCAGCGTGTGGAGAGGGATGTGATGGACCAGGTCCTGGACCTGGCACGCCGTTTTCAGTGTCTTCCGGCCATTGCGGCCAGTCTCCGCGCGTGCGGCGCGATCTGGGGGGAGGCGTTTGTTGACGAGTGGCTCGCACAAGCAGAACCGCACATGGATGAGAAACGCGTCCAGGCGCATCTCCAGGCATTCGCCGCCGCGCTCAATCGCGAATCTCCACTATCCGCAATGGAATTATTCGCCAGGCGGCTGGAACTGATGCGAGATCCGCCGCTTTTCGGTGACAAACCCCCATCGCGGATCGGTGCCATCGGAAACCGGACCGCGATGTGGTTCCTTCGCCGTATCTAGAAGCTCGTAAACAAGTTCGCCGCGGTTCATGGCATCGGCTGAAGCAGCCAGACCAGGAACCGCTGCTCACACATACTGTTAGACTGCCGGTTCGTGGCCCGGCAGCGACACATGCAATCAGTTACGTGACGGGAAGATGCCCTGCAGGGCGATACAGTAACGAATTACCAGAGAAGGCTGGATATTGTTGACAGCCTGGCTGCCCCCCATGGTCTGCGAGGAGATCGCGCCTGCGGCCATTTGTTCCCCAGTCAAGGTTGAACCCTCTTCGTAGGTATTTGTTGCCGCGCGGGCGATGAACGAGTTGATCGGATTGCGACTGATGGCATTGACGCGCGACACGTTCATTCTGGGGCTGTGATTGTGCGCTGGCATCTGGTTGACGGTAAGCGTATTCGTTTCACTACCAAAGGCCTGACCCTGGACGCGTGTAGTCAGTCCCGGTCCGGTGCCCAGATGCATGGGTACGCGGCCCTGAAGGTTTGGAAGCGCGAAGGTCGTACGGCCATCGCCACCATAGGTCGTTCCGAGCAAGGAGAACAATGCGGAGTTCTGAGCGATCGAAAGCAACTGGCCGTTTGTATCGCTGTACCCGCGCGGGCAGAAGGTAAATCCGACCATCTTGATCTCGCCGAGGAAGGGGGTCTCCTGCGCAACTGCGGGAACCGATCCCATCGCGAGACATGTGCTGGCCGAAAGAACGGCGGCAATCTTGGCAATTCTGGACATATGCTATTCCCTCAAATCAATTTGTGTCTGCCGCAATCAGTTGCGCGACGGAAAAATGCCATACAGCGCAACGCAGTAGCGCAGGACCAAGGTTGGCGCGATGTTGTTGACGGCCTGGCTACCGCCCACCGTGCTGGACGAGATCGCTCCGGGTGCCATCTGGTCTCCGGTAACATTCGTTCCGGCCTCGAACTTGTTGTCTGCTGACTGGGCGAAATACGAATTGATCGGGTTGCGGCTGATCGCATCGCTGGTGGAAACGTTCATTCGTGGGTCATGATTGTGCGCTGGCATCTGGTTGATGGAAAGCGTGTTCGTTTCGCTGCCGAAGCGCTGCCCCATCTGACGGGTGGTGAGACCTGGCCCAGTACCCTGGCCCATAGGGACACGGCCTCGAAGATCGGGAAGCGCGAAGGTTGTGCGGCCATCACCGCCGTAGGTGGTGCCATAAAGCGAAAACAGCGCAGTATTCTGCGCGATAGACAAAAGCTGTCCATCAGCGTGAGCCCAGTCTCGCGGGCAGAAGGTGAACGCATAGGGGACAATCTCGCCGATCATGGGCAGGTCCCCGGCCTGCGCCGGAGCGGCAGTCATGCCCGCAGCGGCCAAAGCGAGCGCCGACGACGAAACGAAAAACTTTTTCATGCTTCCCCCAGTCAAGCACCAGTAAACAGGTCGCCATACCGCGCCTATAAAACCGGTTCTCGATTGCGACCATACACGATTTAATCTCGGGATTAAGTCTGAATTTTCACTTTTTAACTGAAAAAGCGCGCACCTTCGGAAAAGGTGCTCCGCGTCAGTCGCGAGAAGCGACGAGCACTTGCGAAACCGAGCGCCTGCCGTGATCGCGGGATAGCTGGACGAAGACATCCACGCTTTCGCGTACATAGTGACGCACATCGTCGCGGCCCAGCTGCGTACCGGCCTGCAGCACCAGGAGGGTGAGCTGCTCGATTGCGCGAGCGGGGGTATCGGCGTGGATGGTCGTCATCGAGCCCGGGTGCCCGGTGTTGACCGCGCGCAGAAATGTAAAGGCCTCTGCTCCTCTCAGTTCGCCAAGGATGATGCGATCCGGACGAAGGCGCAGGGCCGAAATCAGGAGGTCTTCGGCGGAAACATCTGCCTCGCTCATCTGTCCGCGCGCGGCGATCAGGCCGACGGCGTTCTCTTGGCGTACCTTCAGCTCCTCTGTATCCTCAATCAGGACGAGGCGCTCCCTGGCGGGAATCTCTGCCAGCAGGGCGTTGAGGAAGGTCGTCTTGCCGCTCGAGGTGCCTCCGGAAACGAGGATGTTGCGCCTTTCGCGAACGGCCTGCTTCAGCAATGCGGCCGCTTCGTCGGGGCCTGCGGTCCGGTCGGTCGTTACCCGCTCGAGGCTTGCATGCCCGCCCGACAGGCGATCGAACGCGCCTGCATCGTTCCAGTCGTCGATCGAAAGTTCAGGCGAGACGTGCTTGCGGATTGCAATCACATGACCGGCCCGCGTTGCTGGAGGCGCGACGATCTGCACCCGGCTGCCGTCCGGAAGGGTCGCCGCGAGCAGCGGCTGCGCGCGGCTGATCCCTTGCGAGGAATGGGCCGCAACCTGTCTTGCCAGCCGCCGGAGCATGTCCTCGTCGAGTGCTTCAACCCCCTCGCGCGAGATACCGCCGCCGATGGTCTCGAACCAGATTTCGCCTGGCCGGTTGATCCAGATGTCGGTGATGTCGTCGCGGCCCAGCCACGGGGCCAGGGGGGCAAGGAAGTTGTCGAGATAGTAACCCGCTTCCATCTCGCGGCTCAGCGCTCGACATTCGAGAAATCGAGATCACGCGAAACATAGACGGTGACGCTGGTGCCGTGGTCGATTTCCAGCACCGGTCGTGCCTGGTTCGGGCCGGGACTTGAGATGTTCTGTGTGCTGCCGGGCAGCGCCACGACGGTTCCGCCGCCGCCGGTCGCCTCGCCAATGGCGATGCCGGTACCTATGCCGAGGAGGGTCTGCAGCAGGGCACCGCCGAAGCGGGAAAAGAACCGGGAATTGACGTCGCCTTCCACGCCGCCCCGTCCCAGGGGATCTGACGCCGGGGAATCGAGCGAGATCGATATTCCGTCGGGCGTCAGCAGCCGGGTCCAGGTGATAGCGGCGCGGCGTTCGCCGGGATTCACGCCCGCCTCGTACTCACCGAAAAGCCTGCTGCCCCGCGGGACAAGCACGCGGGTGCCGTCGAACCCGCGGATATCGCGCTGTACGAGGGCCCGCACGCGCCCCGCGCGCGTCGAATCGAAGGCCGTCTCCAGCACGGCGGGAATAATCGTGCCCTGTGGCACTGTCATCGACGGGTTTGCCAGCTTCACCGCCCCTCCATCATCGGCAAACGGACCGGGACCGCTATCGACGTTTTCCCTGCGCTGGTAGACAACCGCCGGTGAAGATGGTGCAGGTGACGTGACGGGGGCAGGTGGAGGGCCGGGCGGCGTGTAGCCTTGCGGTGGTTCGACCGCAGGAGGACGCTGGGGCGGTGTGGGAAAGCTGACCGGTGGGGCCGCTGCCGGCGGCGAGAGCGGCGCTGCTTCCTCTCCTATATCGCGGGGCAACTCGCGCGCCGCCGGGGGCAGCACCAGCGGCGGAGGGGAGGATATCCGCGATGTGCTGTCCTGCGGCAACAGCACGCTGGGAATTTGCGCAGCCTCGCCAGCCTCGCGGAGGGTGCTGAACAGCCAGAACCCGCCTACTAACAGGATGACGAGGAAGGCCCAGAGGCCATAGTCCCTCTGCGACCCGGTACGTACGACGGGACGAAGATCGTCATCGGGGAGGTAGGAGGTGGAGGACGGACTGCTCATCGTTCGGCATCCGGTTCGGAATTACGCCGCGCAGTCGCTTTTTCCCCATCGAGCCGGAAAACCAGTTCGCCATAGACCCGGTCGATCACGTAGATGCCGTCGCGCATGTAGCCGTTGACCATTTCCTCGTCCCCCGTCTGGCCGATGGCGAAAACCGCCGGAAGAGCCTGCTCGGGAAAGTAGGTGATGTAGGTGCGCTGCGCATCGTCGCGAATGGCCTGCGGACGAACCTCGCGGTCCCCGCGCATTTGGTAAGACCAGCTTTCGGTGGGGGCTGGCGGGGCGGCGGAAGCGGTAGCCCTCGTGGCCGTTGCCCCGTAAGTGAAGCGCAGCAGGTAGGCTGCTGTCAGCCCCTGTCCGGTGCGCAAGGAGAGGGGGTAGCGGCGCCGGTCGGTCTCTATCGTCATTGCGGCAGCTTCGGCGGCTTGATCGGCAAGTACCAGCAGGCTGTTGCCTTCGGGAGAGATGCGGACGCTGTAATCGAACTCGTTCGTCAGGGTTACCCGCCCGATCGCCTCACCCGGCTCCAGCATGATCGTGGTCCCGGAACCAGGCATGATGGTGAGCAGGACCTCTATCCCAGGCTCCCACGCAATCGTCTGCACGCGCGGATTGTCCAGTTCGAGATTGGGCACCACCGGCCCCTGCGCCTGCGCGATGGAGGCTGACGCGAGAAGCAGAGAGGCGAGGGGTAATCTCATTCGGTTTCATCCTGTCGTTCGAGCAGGACGGGTGCGCCATCGGCGACTTCGGGCAGCGTTTCCGCATTGCGGCGATACCGCGTGACCTGGAAACCGAGCGGGTTGAGGAACCGATCGGCCTCGCTCATCTCGGCACCCACGAACGTATAGTCGATCACCGCAGCCCAGTGTTGTGCCACCTGCGGCTGTCCACCCGCATCCATGCGCGTTGTCGAGAACCGCACGAGGGCACGATCGGCCGACAAGGCAGAGACACTGCGAACCTCTACCGCAATGCGGGTGCCAGAACCATAGATCGTCAGCGGATTTCCCGGAGCGCCCGCTCGCATGGAATCAACATAGCGCTGGCGCGCTTCGCCATCGCTCCACAAGGCCACCTTGCGGTAGTCCTCCTGCACGTCGTTCGTGTCGAAGCTTTCGCGGGCGATGACATATTGCACGAGGAAGCTGCGGGTAAGCGCGGCATCGGCGGTAACGATCTGCTCGTCCAGCGGCGCGAGAGCCTCAACATGGCCGGTCTGTCGATCAACCAGCAGCGTGTAGGGCTCCACCGTCTTCAGCGGCAGCAGGATAACCAGTGCAATCGCCAGCAGCAGCGCGATGGCAGCGGACACGCTCGCGACGATCCAAGCGATGCGACGCGATTTTTCCAAGCTATCGGTAACGCTGTCCGACCAACTCTCGGCAATCGCGATATCGTCATCAACTGGACTGTGAAGGCTCATCCGTCCCTCCTCTGGCTCGAGAGCGAACGTGCATGGGTAGTGCGGCGATAGGAATTGCCAAGTCGCTCGGGCAACTGGACGTTATTACCAGATCGCGCACTTCCTCCACTTGTGAACGCGGATCCCGAGCCGCCCTGGCCCGAAGCCGGGGAACTTCCCGCAGGGGAGGAAAGGCGGGCGTATCGGTTCTGTTCGAAGTTCACGCGGTTCTCTATCTGCTGCGCGATCCTGTGCGCACGGTTGTTGAGTGGTAGCGGCTCGCGCGGTTGCCCCCCATCACGCAGCGGGGCGAAACCGGCGCGGCGTGCAAGTTCCGGGAAACGAAGGGCGGTGGGCCAACCGGGCATGAAGGCGACCTTGGCGAGCAGCCAAATCATCAGCAGTTGCAGCAGCGCGAAACCGGCAGTCATGGCAAACAGCTCAATCGGGGCGCTAGGTGCGGCATAGCCCGAACCGCGCACGAGCAGTGCGTCGCGCAGGAATGGCTCCAGCACCGCCAGTTCAACCGCGAGGACGACTGTCACTCCGACAGAGCCGAGCAATGTCAGGACCAGCCCTCGCAGCCACCCGGCAAACAGTCCTCGCGTCGCTTCGAACAGCAGCATTCCCGCAGCCAGCGGCGCAAGCGCCAGCAACAGCCCCGCCAGAAGCCGCAACAGGCCGAGCGAGCCGATCAGCCCGGCAAGGTAGAGCAGCCGCGACCAGCCAAAGGCGCTGTCGTCCTGAAAGATCGTTCCGGCAAAGGTGGCATTGCCAGCCTGTCCGGCCAGGTACTGATCGCTCCAACGGCCGGTGCCGGTGTCGATCAGCGTGAGGATATCGTTGTCGACGCCCTGCAAGCGCTGGATGAAGTTGCCGCCCGTGCCGGCAAAGCCGGGGTTGGAGAGCGAAGAGGCGATCTCGGCAGGTCCATCCAGGGTCACGTCGTGAACGACAGTGCGGAACGCCGGCCAAGAGAAGGCGAGGGTGAGGACAATCCCGATCTTGAGTGCATCGTTGATCAGGTCCCGCCCGTCGGGGGTGGGCCCGAACAGCAGGCGAATACCCCAGATCGCGATGAACAGGGTCAGCAATCCGGCCATGGCCGTTGCGGCGATGGAGCCGGGCTGGCCCAGCGTTTCGTAGCCATAGCTGCCCAGGTAACGCGCCTGGCAATCGATATGCGTGACCAGCCTGGTCACAAACTGCGTTCCGGTGATGATCTGCGGGCAGGACATTACGCGGCCCGTTCCAGCAGTTTCTTCATCCAGCGGGCGGGATCGCTGCCCGTCTCCTCGACCAGTTCGTCGAACAATCGCACAGTGCTCTCGCGACCTGACAGGATAGTAAGCAGGTCGCGCTCTCCCGATAGATCCAGCCGCGCGACGACGCTGTCGTTGCCGTGCTTTATCAGGAAGCAGTGCGAATTGTCGGGGAGCATGCGCACAAGGTCGAATTCGTGGCGGGTGAGGCCGAACCCGTTCATGTAATCTTCTGCGCGTGCCTTGGGATTGATCATGAAGATCTGCGTCGCGGCCTGTTCGATGATGGCGCTGGCGATCCGGCTTTCGAGCGCATCCTGCGCGCTCTGCGTGGCAAAGCCGACGATGCCGTTCCGCTTGCGGATGGTCTTTTCCCAATCCTTGATGCGGCGCACGAACACTTCGTCGTCGAGCGCCTTCCACCCTTCATCGACAACGATGATCGCGGGCGACCCGTCAAGGCGCTCTTCCACGCGGTGAAAGAAGTACATGAGCGCCGGTGTCCTCGCCGCCGGATCGTCGAGGATCGAGGTCATGTCGAAGCCGACAGTCTTCGCTTCGAGATCGGTCCTGTCCTGCTCGTTATCGAACAGCCAGGCATGTTCACCATCGCCCCACCACGGTCGTAGCCGGGCAAAGAGGTCGCGCGCATGCGGACGCGCGCCGCCACGGAACAGTTCGACGATATGGCGCAGCCGACGCTGTTCGCGCGGTTGCGCGAAGTTGGTGTCTATCGCGTCACGGATCGCCTCGAGCTCTTCCTCGTCAGCGCCGCCGGCGAGAACGCCAAGCCATTCGATCAGGAACTGGCGATTGGCGGGCGTATTCTCGAGCTGAAGCGGATTGAGACCGGATGGCCGGTCCGAAGAGAGGCGATCATATTGCCCGCCGATAGCGCGAATGAACAGTTCCGCACCGCGATCCTTGTCGAAGAAAATGATGCGCGGATCGAACCGCCGGGACTGCGCGAGAAGGAAGTTCATCACCACCGTCTTGCCGCTGCCAGAGGGTCCGATGACAGTGAAGTTGCCAAGGTCGCGCTGGTGGAAATTGAAGTAGTACGGCCCTGCAGCGGTGGTTTCGAACAGCGTCACCGCATCGCCCCAGTGGTTGCCGCTGGGCTTGCCGGTGGGGAAGTTGTGCAGGCTTGCAAGACCGGCGAAGTTGGTTGTCGAGACAAGTCCGCGCCGCGCGATATACTTGAAGTTTGCCGGGAAGCGCGCCCAGAAGGCCGGTTCGAGCGCCAGGTCCTCGCGCACGCCGGTAATCCCGAGATCGGCGAGCAGGGCGATGACCTCTGCCACCTGCCCGTCGAGCGATTTGAGATCGCCGGTGTGGACGGCGATCGTCGTGTGGTGCTCCCCGAAGCCTGCGCGACCTGCCGCAACCTCGTCTTTCGCCACGGTCAGCTCGTCGCGCAGCGATAGCGCCTCGTCCTCCGCGGAACGCATGCGGCGCAGTGCAAGGTTCATCCGGCCAAGAGCTTCGCCGCGTTCGACGAAGGCGAAGCTCTGCGTCACGTCCAGTTCGAAGGGGAGGCGGTACAATTCGTCGAACATGCCGGGCATGGTTCGGCCTGGATAGTCCTTGATCGATACCAGGGCAGTAAAGCGCCGCTCAAGCGGACCGGCAGGTCCAAGCTCGATCGTGTCGGTCCCGAAACTGATGCGGCGCGCTGCAAGATGATTGCCAAGATCGCCGTGGGGCAGGCCAACCGGGCGCATGTCGGCATTATAAAGGTAGGACAGAAACTCGAGCGGCTCGGACCTCGTGCCATCGGGAGTCTCGTAGGTTGTAAGCAGGCGCGGATCGTACTGCCGCAGCGAAGAGACCAGCGCATCGCGCGCATTGTCCAGTGCGTGCTTTTCGGCGGCACGGCGAGAAGCGTCCTGCCCCGACCGGCGGCCGAACCAGTTGCCGATTCGATCCGTCAGCCCGATCCGGCCCTGCAGCGGTCGCCGGACGATCGTGAGAAACAGGTCGTTCACATAGAGGTTCTTGGCCCCCAGACGCTGCCGCCAGCGCGTATCGAGCGTCTGCGAAAAGCGATCCGGATGGTTTCCTTCCATGGTCACGTCTGCGCGGCGCCGAACGACATGGTGGTAGAGGGCAAAGCGCGAATTGCCGACCACCCGTAGCATGGCATCGCGCAGTTCGGCCCGATAGTTCAGTTCTTCGCTATCGGCGGTTTCGAAGTGAAAACCGGCGATGCGAATGGTCTGCATAAGACGCCCGTCGCGCGTCTCGATCGTCGCTGCATCAAGATGGCGGGCATAGGGAAGGTGACGCCCGGCCGGGGCTTCGCGCTCGGCAAGTTTGGCGTTGCTGGTCATGGACGGTACGAATTGCAGCGCCAGTAGGCGTGGTTCTTGACACGCGGGCAATTGCGCACGCGGGTTAGCCAGAGTTCGACGATCCGCGGTTCACGCAGGCTGAGCAGAACACCTGCGAGGTGGATAACGACGGCAGCGAGAAGAACCCACAGGCTCTTGAAAATGAGGAACAGTTCAACCGCGATGATCAGGTTAATGATGGCGAAGCTGAAGGTAACGCCGGCAAACATCACCGGGCGTGTCAACGCTACAAACAGCGTATCGCTGCGCAGTTGCTCGCCCATACCCCCCTCTTCTCAACTTCCTCTGCTCACCGAACCGCCAGTCTGCGCAGCGGCAGGACAAAAGCAAGGTGAATCTGGCCTGCAGCCGCGAGCGATAACGCTCGTATCGTTAACTATTCGCTGGCAGTCGTGCTGACCACTTCGTTGTGAAAGTCGGTAGCCGTCTGCACGAAGTTGGCGAATTCCGACACCAGATTGCCCTGCGGCGTGCCGAAGTCTGCAATCACATACCGCGCGACATAGGGGCTGCCATCCTCCAACGTTCCGGCGCTGACCATCGGCTGTTCGCGGGTAAATGCAGAGACCGATTCCGACAGCCGCTCTTGAAATTCGGCAGGGAATGCTTCCCAGACGGCCAGCAAAAGCATCGCCTTGCACCCCTCGCGCGCCGTTTCATCGCAGGCTTCGAACTGTATTCGGAAACCGAGACCATTGGCTGCGGTAGCGCTGATGAACTCAGAACCATCCTCGTTCGCTTGTGCCACCTGGTTCGCCACAACCACTGCGAGGGCAGGGGTTACAGTATCGATCCCGAGCGAAGAGACATGCTCTTCCTGGTCGATCGTCTCTATCGGCAGCGCCTGGCCAAGGGCCGGCACTGGGCCGAGGAGCAGGGCGAATGGAGCGGCCAGCACCCATTTACGATGGTTCATTGTCTTTAATATCCTCGTCTTTGTTCGCGGAAACGTGAGCGAACTCAACGCTCCATCCATACGCGATTGACTGTGCTCGGCAAATCCAATCCGCCGAACCCTAGTTCTCTTCCCCCTCTGCCTCGGGTGAGGGCTGGACAAACGGCGTATAGGTCGAGGGCTCGAGGCGTTCCCGCGCGCCGAGATCATCGTATGCCTGTACCGGAGGTGCGGCAGGCTGATCGGCGCCCTGCCAGGTCCCCATTACGCCAGTTGCGATGACCGGGGCGGCAAGGAGAACGAAGCAGCCGAGGATCACGCGCGCGCCTGTACGTATCGACAGGCGCCCCGTGAGCATGGAAAAGCCGACAAATGCCACCGCGATGATGCAGATCGTCACCGCCGCCTGTCCGAACAGCGTGTCGGCAATCCAATCGACAGAGCTTTCTATCGGTCGCTGGTTGGCGGAAGTAGAGAACATGGCCGCTGGAATAGCTCGTATCGCTTTCGACAGCCAGTCTTTGTAAAAGCCTTGCGGCCTGCCTTGCCGGGTAAAGGCGAAAGTTACGGTGTTGAATCGATGGCTACGCGCCGCGCCATATGGTTGCTGCTGCGATTATCGTTTAGGGTCATCCCGCCATGGCAATTTTAAGCTTTCGTCGCAAAATCGTGCTCCGGATAGAAACGGTTTTCTGCCTTGCAGTCGCGCGTTTTCTCATCCGGTTTCTGCCGTTCCGCTGGTGGCGCAGCGCGCTTGGTCCGCTCGGGAAGTCGGCGAACGAGGGGGAACAGAACCTCTCTGCGGAAAAGGAAATGCGCGCCATGCAGGTCGGGCGCTTTGTCACCCGTACGGCGGAGGCGGTGCCCTTCGCGGCGGTCTGTCTTCCGCAGGCCATGGCCGGGCGGTGGATGCTGGCCCGCCGCGCGATCCCCACACGCATTGTCATCGGCTCGATGAAGGACCTGGAGGAGGGCGGTGCGCTGAAGCTGCACGCGTGGCTGATCGCTGGCAGCAAGACTGTGATCGGCCATGACGAGAGCGAGGCATACACACCGCTGAACGACACGCGCGTCGGTGCTGAATGAGCGAAGTCTTTTCTCAGCCGTGGCCGAAAAGATCCTGCGCACGGTCGTGAACCAGCTGCCCCACGCTGCGCCCCATGCGCAAACCTTCTATGTTGTCGGCCTGGATGTGATAACCGCCCATGATACGGCTGATACCCGCCATTTCAGCAGACTCGGTCAATGAAGGAAGCCAGAGGGTCACCTCGGCGCCAAGAGCATCAGGTTCGGTAATCTCGCCGGGATGCCGGACAAGCTCGACCTCCAGCCGGTCCGATCCTGTAAACAGGCGGAGGGTTTCTGCGCAGGCTGCGCTGACCGTGCTGTGGCCGGAGACATAGCTGGGGAAGGGCGGGCTGACGAAAACATAGGGCGAATAGGGATACCATTCGCTGCCGCGCATCTCCACAGTACCCCGGCCCGGTCCACCCCAGCCACGAATGGTTCGGTCACCGTAATAGTGGCGCACCAGCGTCCATGGCCTGGACGTGTCCCAGTATCGCTTGGAATCCCACGACGCGATAAAGGCATCGTGCGCGCATTGCCCCACCTGGAAGAAAAGCTTCACGTCAGTGTCGAGATCGTTGCCGTCGCGCCGTGAAATGTCCTGCGCAAAGCGGAGCCAGTGCCCCGACTGCCCGGTGGAGCCTGGCCCATCGCGCATGAATTCGACGATAGCTTTCTGTTCGTCGGTGAGCCCTGCGTTGTAGGCGAGCACCTCGTCGATTTCGGCGCGCAGGCGGTCGGACCCGACACGGGGCGGCTCCGGAGCGCGGAACTGGTCGGGGCTGGCAAGAGCGAAGGGTTCGACCCGGTACCATTGCGGCGTGAGAAAGCCGGGGGCGAAAGTCGAACCGTCGTCGCGCCGGAACGTGATCGGCTGCCAGCGGTCGGGGTTGTAAATCGTGTCTGGCGGATTGACCGGCGCGTACTGGGTGTAATCGGAATAGGGGACACCGCTGGAACCAGTCTCGTCTCCCAGCTGGTTCGCCCCGTCCGAGTGCTTCATCGCACACAGACGCTCTCCGACCAGCACCCCGATGCCAATAGCGCTGGAGCGCGCCGCTACTCCGCGCGCAGGGTCGAACCCGAAGCGCCGCAGCGCGGTATTGATCGACGCTCGCGATTCGGGGTAGAGGTCTCCAAGTGCGCAGGCAGCCGCATAACTTATCGCTGCCTGCTTGTTCTGAAGCGTGCGTTCGGCTGCCGGGCGGCGGAGGGAATCGCCGAAAAGCGGCCCCCGCGCACGATCATCGAAAGGTACCCATGCTTCGTACATCGCCGCGGTGACGATCGCCATCGCACGCGCCAGCACGGTGGGGCGGGCGCTGTTGCGCACGACATCTTCGGCGGCGACGTCAAGCAGGGTGTCGAGCCAGTGATAGGCCAGTGATTGCTGCGCGCCGCCGATGGATAGGCCCGCATGCTGCAAGTGTTGTTCGGCAGCAAGTGCGCTCACCGGGCGCAGGGCTCCGCCCGCCAATGCGACCATGCAGCCGGATTTCAGCAGATTGCGACGGTTCATGACATTCCTCCCCTACTGGTCGCCGGGCTGTTGCCGCGCGTGATCACGACTTCGCCACCGGAAAGATCGGCGGGGCGCAGCAGCGAGCGCCCGCCATCGGGCCATACCACCTCTACAAGCGAGACCGAGCGCGCTTCTCCGAGCCCGAAATGCGCGGCAATCGGGTCGAACGACTGGTAACCCCCGCTGGCCCTGACCGACCGGGTCTGGCAGCGACCGGGGCGCACCTGCGTTTCCCCGTCGGTGCAGATGGTCACCCGGGCACCCACGGCCATGCCGTTCCCGCCGGGCTGGCGCAAATGTACCCGCAGGCCGGGGCCGGCGGGACGGTCGTTACGATGGACGATGACATTGGGGCCGGACAGAGAGCGGATCAGGTCGATATCGCCGTCGCGGTCGAAATCCAGCCGCGAGGCGCTTAACGACGGCAGGGGATCGGCGAGGCCGAATGCTTCGCTGGCGTCCACGAAGCTGCCGCGTCGGTTCTGATACAGGCGATTGATGTCACCTTCGGGCGCGCGCGCCCAGTAACCGGTCAGCACGTAAAGGTCCTGCCAGCCGTCCTGGTCGAGATCGGTGAAGCGCGCATCCCAAGTCCAGCCGGGAAGGCGCACACCCTGGGCGTCGGAATCCTCGGAGAACACACCGTCAGCACTGCCGGTTAACAGGATGTTCGCGGCGCTCAGCGTGGGTCCGAGCAGGTCGTCCAGTTCGGTGAAACGTGGCTTCGGCGTCAGCTGCAGCAACAGTGTGTCGCACAGGTCGACAAAGCGCGGCGTGCGCGCCAGCTCGCGGCGGCAGCGATCGTACATGGGACGGTCCGGCGCGTCGGTCCGGTTGGAGTTGTAATACTGTGTAAGTGCCCTGGCGGCGCACTGCAGGCGGTAGGTGCGGTCCCGCATGCGCTCGCAGCCGCTTTGCAAGCCAGACTGGTAGGCGCCCTTCAACTGCGAGATCTCGTTGAGTTCGGCGACACACGATGTGCGCCCGGCCGCATCCCAGCCCTGGTCTTCGCCCAACTGGGCACACAGCACCTCCAGATTGGCGATCCGGTCCGCAGTGCCCTGCGTGCGGCGCGGCATCGCGATCTGGCCGCCGTAGTAATCCGGTATCAGGTCGTTGTTGTAGTCGCCCTCGTCGTAACTCATGCTGGTGAGCAGGCGAAACGGAAAGGGCGTGCTCTCGCCGCGCGCGATATCGAAGGTTCCATCGGGGCGGAACATCGCGAACTCGTCGGTGTTGGCGACATCGTCGCCCGAGAGAAGGTCGATTGTGCCGTTGCGATCGAAGTCGCTGGCCAGCAAGGTCAGCGACTGCCCTGGATAGGCTTCGGAGGTAATTGCCTCGAACGCTCCCATTCCGCGGTTGAACAGCAGCGTGTTGGGCTGCATCTCCGCGTAATTGTTACCAAAGCCGGGAGCGGAGATCCCGATAGCGGCGTTGCCCAGCGCAATATCGAGCCGCCCGTCACGGTCGAAATCGGCAAAGGCCAGCGATTGCGTGATGGCCCTGTCATCACCGGGCAACTTGAGCATGGACCTTGCATCGAAGCCGCCGTCCCGGTTCCAGAAGAGGTAGTTACCGCTGCGTTCGGTGGTCACCACGAGATCCAGAGCACCATCGCCGTCGAGATCGGCAAGCGCGACCACGTGGACGTTGACCGACTCCACCGGTCCGAGATCTGCGGCTTGCCGCACAAACCGGCCACCGACGTTGGCGTAAACCGCCAGCCCGCCGTCGAGGAAGCTCTTGCGCAGGATCACATCGGTCCAGCCGTCGCCGTGAATGTCGCCTGCGGCAACACCGCCCTCGAACAGGTGGAAGAAAGAGCGGGCCAGCGAGTTGATCGGTTCAGTGATGCCGATGCCGATGTCGCGCCCCATCACGCGGGAGAAGACGGTCTCGCCACCCGCAGGGGCGGGCGCCGCAAGAGGCAACGAGGCCATGGCCGCGACAGGCGCATCACCGGATTGCTCGAACGCGATCGTGACGGGGGACACGGCCTGCGCGTCCAGCATCGGGCGGATGTCCGCCAGGGGCACCGCGACTTCGGTGTCGGGCGCGGCCGGCCAGGTCGCCCCGGTCTCGGTAGCCAGAATGGCGCGATAACCTTCCAGCTTGTAACGCTCAGCAGGAGCGGCCAGCTTATAGGCCAGCAACCCTGCGCACACCGAAGCGCAGACCACCATCAGCCACAGCGACACCGCCGTGCGGAGCGAAATCGCACGCCAGATCACGATAAAGGCGTAGACGCTGAACGATCCCAGCGCGACCACCGTCACCGCGCCATAATGATCGCGCATGCCGAGGCTGATCAGGACGATCGTGAGGATCACGTCCAGCGCAATCGGGGCGGGGGCAAAGCTCATGAACAGGGCAAGGCCCAGCATGACGGCAACAAGAGTAATCAGTCCGCCGTTTGGAAGCGCGCGTACGAGTGTGGTGGGACTGAACAGTTCGACAAACAAGGCGCCCAGCAGGGCGGCCGCGAACATCATCGGAACCGTCACGATGAAAATGAAGAAGAAATTGCGCGCGTATGTCCGCACGAACCACTTGATGGTGGCCAGGGGGCCGTATTCGCCAGCCTCGAACTCGCGGGGAGACAGCTTGCGCATCAGCCAGCCCGAAAGACCGCCAAGTTTCTGGCTTACAGCACTCACCGCGCTGGCGTTACGCGTGGCTTCGGTTTCTGTCTTCAGGACGTAACGGCACAGCAGCGGAACGCCGACCAAAACCATGACCAGCGAAGCCAGCAGCTTCACTGCGGCGACTTGCACCGGTAGCAGGGCGAAGCTCATCGTCACTACGATCACGTTGAGGGTCGGCGATGCGATCATTGCCGAAAGCGTCGTCTCCAGCCGCAGCCTGCCGGCATGGAGGCCCAGCGCAATGGGCACGGCGCAATTGACGCATACGCCGAGCGGAGCACCGATCAGCGCGCCCAGCGCCGAATTGGCGAATCCGTTGCGGAAACTGCGTTTCTGTAACAGCGACAGGAGCGTGAGGGCCATTGCGCCGAACAGCACACCAAAGGTCATGCCCTTGCGATTGGTGGCCAGCCAGTTGACGGTGTTTGCCCAAAGCGCAGACAGGAAATCAGAGCCGGGGATGACTTCGATGGCAACATCGAACGAGAGACCCGAGAGCGGCGCATCGCCGCCCATCAGCGCCTTTTCTTCCAGCGCCGGGTAACGTGACTGCGTCCAGAAATATACCGCGAGCAGCGCGGTCAGCAGCAGGACCAGGGGTAATCGCAAGTCCCGTCCACGCCGCAAGCCAAGCTCGCCTGTTTGCGCAATAGTGTCACCGATCGCATTCATCAGGCGTTCCCCATCCCATGCCGGGCAGACCCCTCGCCGGACATCAGGAACTTGGTATAGGTCATTTGCGCCAGTTCAAGCAGTTCCCGATGCCTGGCGGCGAAACTCGATACCTTTTCGGGCTCCACCGGCCGGTATGGGGCAGCCGCTTCGGGGTTTCTCGCCTTTGCATCGATCAACGCGTTCCACGGCTGACCTTCGCCCCTCAAACCGCAATGCCGCAAGATTTCCGGCCAGCGTCGGGCGAGGTCGCAATAAGCGATTTTCAACAGGTCCGCGTCGGTCACCTCGGCAAAAGCCCGCAGCGCGGTACAATATCGACTGACAGCGGCGTGCATCAGCGACGGGGCCGTCATTCCTTCCTGTTCCGGCTCGGGCGCATACCGGTCTTCGTCACCCCCGCGGAGTAGGTAGGATGGCGGATGGCGCTCTATGGACTCCAGAACCGGTGCAGGTTCGCGGTGGAGGAAAAGAAAGCGCGCGCCGGGCAGCGCCTGCATCAGCTTCTCGCTGTAACTGTGTGCCTGCGAATTGAACTTGATGACAAGTTTGCGGTTGATGCTCCGGGCCCAGTCCTGCCAAGACCCGATCGTGCGGGCGACGATGCCGATCGCCATGTCTTCATCAAGCGTATCGTCCAGCAAGGTCCGCATGATGCGCATGAACGGCGGTTCGCTCAGGACGACGACTTCGCCGGTCGCTTTCATATTCTGCGTCAAAAGTGTGGAACCGCAGCGCGATACATGGAAGATCGCTGAAGTATCGGCGAACTCAGTGGGGAGTGCTACCTGATCGCACCATGCATCCAGCGGCTGGATGGCAGCCACGGGTGCCTCTACGGGCAGGCCGAGCTGGAAAAAGCCCGGACGCCAGTCCATTCGCGCCGGGTCGACAAATTGCACTAGCCGATGCGAACCTGCGGTGCGGAAATAGTACGGAAGCCGAGTTTCCGCTACGTCGGAAAGTGCCCGGGACATGGTCGGTAAATTTTTGGTAGCGGCCCCTTGTCACTGCTCATCGGCAGCGGGCCTTGCCGATCACGAAACGCCGGTAAAATCCTCATCCGTGGATGAACCCAGCACTGCGGCCACGTCTGCCACGGTCACGACCACATTCATGGACGGGGTAATCCACGCAAGCTTTTCACCCTCGGCGGCTGAAAACTTCGAGACACTCATCAAACTTCCCCCAAAAGCAATAACGTCGGTTGCGGCAGTTCATTGCTGTATTCGCTTCGAAAGTCAATCGCGCTTACCATCGGTTTTGCGCCATGCGGAACCGTGGCTCGCCACTTTTGGACTGACTGCTTCTACGACGGCGTGCCGGACCAATCCTCGTCCACGTCAGGACCGACACTTGAAGCAACCTGTGCCACGGTGACGACGACATTCATTGACGGCGCAAGCCACGGCAGCTTCTCACCTTCAGCTGACAATGATTTCGAAACGCTCATAGTATCTTTTCCTGAAATCCAATGGGTTGACCCAATGATGTGTTCGGCGGGGAAGTCAATCAGATAAATTTTCGATTTCCCACCATGCGACACTGTTATCGGCGCGCTTTCGAATATGCCCGCTTACGGCGAAGCGTCCCCGCGCAAAGCCGCCGACATGACTGAGCGGCGTGACTGCATGGTAAAACGCGCTGGGAAAAGCGACAAAGCGATTCGCCAAGGGAATGACCTTGCTGAACCAGGCGGGAGATACCGTCGATTTGTCCGGGCAGGAATCGAGGACAAGCAATTCGCCACCGCTAAAGCTGGCTCCCTCGTCAGCGAAATAGTAGAGCCACGTGATCGCTCGCCCCGCATCCGCGAAGGCGGCGTGGTTGTCGGCATGGATCCGGAAGAAGCCCCCGTCGACATGGTTCGTCAGCTTAAGTTCGCACCTGTCCACTGAGAATTCCGGCAGGCCGAGACCGTGCTGTAGAACTTGCAGGTTCTGGGAAATGAACGTGCCGAAGAATTCACGCTCGAGAGTGAACTTGTAATCCAGCAAACTTTGGCGACGATCGGGATCGTATGACGGTTCGGCGCCCTCGTTGGTGGCCAGGGCGGCGCGAAACTCTCCTTCGCGCTCGCAGGCGTGACGATGCAGGGCCTGCATGCGTTCGACGGGAAGGAAATCGTCGATGATGACAAGCGGAGCTATTGCGAATCCGCCGTTCGACCAATTATTCGCCGGAATGCACGGCCAGTCGCGGCCGCCTCCGGTCGAGGCGTCCCCCCCTCCCGTGCCGAGCTTGGCGAACTCGGCTCGCGCCCCAGGCAGGTCACCGGAGCGGCGCAGCAGGTTCGCCGCGAACAGGGTTGTGTTGGTGTCGCGATTCCGCTCCGCCAAGGCTGCAAGAAGCGCCTGGTTCAGCCGGGCATCACCCAGCTTGAGAAGCTGGGCGAAACTATCTCGAGCCGTCTCTAGCACGGTGAAATCCAACCCCCTGCAGAATACCTTTTGCGGTACTCCACTGCCACATCCGCCTAACTCGAAATCTCGACCAGGCCTTCCTCGTGCAACTTGCGGTAAAGGGCCACCACCTCGGCAAGGCAATGATCGTGCGCGACATCGTACTGTTCTTGCAGCGTGTCTACGATCTGCGACACGCTGGTCGACCCGTCTGTCAGTTTCCAGATATCACGGCCTGTCTCGTTCAGTTCGATGAACTTCCCGCTATCCATCGACATGAGGACGGCGGCTCCGCTGACTTCTGTCGACAATACGTCCTTCGCCGGCAAGGGCACGGTCCGAGAGGAAATCACTTCGCTCAATTGCCTGTCTCCACGCGAAAATCAGTCGCTTCGATGGCCTCGCTGATGGCGGACACGATGAAATTTGTCGAGTCCCCCGTTTGCGGGCGAAGGGCGAGCCACGCAGGGATCCTATAGGCGAGATCGATGCACCTTCTGACATGCTCGGCTTCGTTGCCGGGTACGATGTAGCCTTTGCGATAGGTGTGCCGGCGAAGGTACTGCGCCACCAATCCCGGCTCCAGCTGCTCGAGCGAAGGCCGCGCCGAACTGGTCCGTTCGATCACGAACAATCCCGCGATAGGGGCAGGGTCGGCGCGAAACTGCTGGTGCCGCGCGATGGCAAACTTGCCTCGTTCGCCGGCGAGTTTCCGCATTTCTCCACCCGGTTCCACCAGCCCCTCTATGGCACCGGGGGTCAGCTTGGTCTGGGCATAACCGGGTTGGACGCATTCGCCCTGCCGGTCGAACACTGCAAGGTCGTCCGAAAGCAGTTCCGCTCCCTGCTCTACGAGATGGGCCGAAGTCGTCGATTTGCCCAGCCCGGACTTGCCGCAGATCGCGAACGCCCGGTCACCCACCGATATCGCGGCGGCGTGCAGGACCAGCAGGTGACGCTGATGCAGGACACCTCCCATGCAGCTTCCGAGGAGATAGGCTTCCACATCCTCGGCACTCGCCCCGTTGACGGGTTGGTACGTAATCTTGCGCCCATCGTGGATATGAAACCGGGCAACGTTCGGTACGTCGATCAGCAATTCGCGCGCATTGGCCGTCCATCGCGGCGTCTTGGCCTCGACAGTGTCTAGCCGGTCGGGCACCTCGCTTTTAACGATCCGGACGTCGGGCCCGCCTTCGTGGGCGCATAGAGCGCGCAGCGGCAGGTCCGCTTCGATGTCGAGTCCATAGGCGCGGTAATGGAATGTCATTGCAATTTGCAGGCAAACTCAGAGTGATTTCCGGCGGGTAATCCGAGTTAAAGTCGCGCGTGTCAACGCAATGACCGGCTGTTCGCCGTGGCCGCCGGGATGGCCAGATCGGGTCGTTCGCCCGCGCCTGGTCGATACCACAGGCCGAGCAGGGCAAGGCGCAGGACCTGTCCGTGATCGGCACGCCGATAATGCGGATTTCCGCCCTTGATCATTTCCATCTTGGGGAATTCGCCATGCGCAAGCGTTGCGTCCAGCGCTGCAAGAACTTCGTCATAACTGGCAAAGTCCGCCAGGACCGGGTCGCGCGCCATCGCGGCGATATGATCGCGAAGGGCAAGGCTGTGTTGCAACACGTTCACGAAGACGCCCGGAACGGTCATGCCGAACTTGTCGCGGCGCTGGCGAACCTTTTCAGGCAGCCTCCCGCGCATCAGCAGTCGTATAAGTCTGCGCGGTTCACCGGCCCGGTTGCGATAGGTAGCAGGCAGGCGGTGCACGAATTCGATCAGGCGTATGTCGAGCATGGGGTAGCGATACTCGACGCCGCGCGCTCCTGCTCCGACCTGACTATCTTGCAGGCGGTACGCCATCACGGGCCTGGAGAGGTTATGCGCATCCCGCTGTCGAAACGTGCCTGACCATGCAGGCCAGCTGTGCAGCTCGGCGCGGCCTGGGTAACCCGCCGCCGCGCGTGCCTTTTCGCTGGCAAGGCGAGGACTCGTGCGAATTGCGTGCTTTTGCGCAGGAACCAGCGCGCGCACAATCGGCACCTGCCGCATTATCGTGGCTAGCGTTCGCACTCGCCCTCCACCGCTTGCAAGCAATCGAAAAGTCGAAAGCCAGTCGCCCTCGGCAACGAGACTTTCTGCGAGCGCTCCGGCGTTTGCCGTCACCATCTGGTCTCCGCCAAACCCTGATAGCAGCACCCTTGCACCGCGCTCGGCGAGCAGATCGGGCGCTTCGCTGGCCAATCCGTTGAAGTCGTTGCGTGGCGGCACACCGTGGCGGGCGATAGTGCCAGCCAGCATGTCGAGCACATTGTCTGTCCGGTTGTCGACGTTCACTCGTTCGATCTGCGGGTAGTGGGCATAGACGGCATCCGCGAAATGCCCTTCGGAAAGCAAGGCATAACGACGCTGGAAGTCCTCCTGCGTCGACTGGGTAACACCGATCAGCCGCTCGTCGCGCCTCGATAGCTGGTCGGCGGCAACTGCTGCTATCGAGCTGGAATCGAGTCCGCCGCTCAATTCGCAGCCAATCCTGCCTCTTCCCGTCACGAGGCGGTCGGCAACAGCCCTCTCAAACAGTTCACCAGCCCTGGAAATTGCCTCACCCAGATCGATGTCGAGCAGCTCTGCGTCGACGGGCAGTGACCAAAAACGGTGCCGCTCTTCCGCAGAGCTCCGGAAGCGCACGACGTGAGCCGGAGGCACTGCGGTTATCCCGCGATAGGCGGTGTATTCGGCATCCGGCTTCACTTCCTCCAGATAGTCTACCACCCATTCAAGGTTCCAGCGCGTGTCGCAGAATGGCAAGGCGAGCAGCGGAGGCAGCGCGGTGGAGAAGGCGACGAAGTCCTCGTTGCGGATCACGAAGAGCGGGCGAACGCCCAAGTGGTCGCGAATGAGGACAAGATCGCCGCTGTCGTGATCTTGAACGGCAATCGCGAAATCGCCGATCAAATGCTCCGCAAGCTGCTGGCCGAACCGGTGCCAGCCTGCGAGTATGAATTGTGCATCCGACATGGCTTCAGCCGACCCGAGGCCGAGCTTGTCCGCCAGTTCAGCGCGGTTATCCAGCCGACCATCGAAAAGCACCGTAGCCGCATCGTCCGCGACAATCGGTTGCGAGCGGGATGCCCACGGCGTCGTATCCATCTGCTTGCAAAATGCGGCGAGACGAGACTTGTCTGTCGTCTGGCTCCGATCCGCCGGCCATGCCTCGACCGCATGTTTTGCAGCGCCAAGCCATTCGGCTGCAATGGGCGCGCCTGCGCGGGATACGATGCCGAAGATGAAGCTCATATCACAGTAGGGCGGTTACGAAAGCGCGGTCGGACGGCGTGGGTTGCCAGTGCGATGCAAGCAGGCCACCAGGCCCGAACATGGCCTCCACGATGCCTTCCGTACCGGCACTTTCCCAGGCGGCTGCCAATTCCTGCGCCATAGGATCCTCCACCTCCCGGCGATCGCCGCGAACATGGCGCAGCCAGGCGGCGAGGGCGGTCAGGATCGCGGGGCATTGCTGCCCGTCCCGTTGATGCGCGGCGAGCGTTTCCAGCCACCGCTGGGGTATCTTCTGGCTGCCGTCCATGGCGATCTGGATCAGCTGGTGGTTAAGCGCCGGATTGGCGAAACGGGCGACCAGCGCATCGGCATAGGCCGACAGGTCCTGATCCGCGCCCGCCGTAATCGTCGGCGCGGCTTCCTCGCGCATCAGACTGTCCGTCAGCTCCCGCAGTTCCGCATCGGCAATCGCTTCGTGCACATAGGTGTGGCCTGCATCCAGTCCGCTATAGGCCAGCAGCGAATGCGCGCCGTTCAGCATGCGCAGCTTTGCGGTCTCGTAAGGGGTAACGTCAGTCACGATCTGCGCGCCGTGGTTTTCCCACGAAGGACGCGGCCCGGCAAAGCGGTCTTCGATCACCCACTGGCTGAAGGGTTCGGTAAAGACCGCCCCCTCGTCGCGCATACCGAGCGCGTCTGCAAGGTCGTCCAGGTCGGTCGCCGCGCTGGCGGGTACGATCCTGTCGACCATTGTGTCTGGCGTGCTGCATTCGCGCGCGAACCACTCCGCCAGTTGAGCGTCATTCCGCTCTAGCCATGCACGCAGCAGTTCACCCAGAATGCGCCCATTGCCTGAAAGGTTGTCGCAGGACAGCAAGGTGAGGCCAGGCAAGCCAGCCTCTGCACGCTGCGCCAGCGCTTCTGCCAGAAGCGGGTAAAACCCCTCGCCAGCACGCTCGAAATCAAGCGAGCCGTCGGCCTGTCGGCAATAGCCCTTTTCGGTAACGGTAAAGCTGGCGATGTGGCAGTCGGGGGAGGCGAGACGCGCGACGATTGCGTCGTTGTCCTGCCCCGCCACCAGCACCTCGCGCACCGCGCCGATCACGCGCGTCTCGGCACTCTCGCCGCTGCGCTGTGTCAGCGTATAGAGCCCGGATTGCGGGTTGAGTTGCTCTGCCACGGTAGCGGAGCGCATGGAGACGCCGCAAATCGCCCAACCGCCTTCGCCGGCATTCAGGCAGGCATCGGTATACCAGGCCTGGTGCGCGCGGTGGAACGCGCCGATACCGAAATGGATAATACCGATGGCGGTCTTATCACGGTTGTAGCCGGGCCGGGCAACCGCATCTGGCAGCCGGTCGAGGGTGTCGGGAGAAAGCCTCACAGTTTGTAAGCCTCCTTCGCCAGGTTGTACGCGAGATCGGCGGCAAGATTCGCGGCCGCCTCTTCTGAAAGGCGATGCTCTGCCACCAGTTCGGCGAGGTAACCGCAGTCGATACGGCGAGCCAGTTCGTGACGTGCAGGGATGGAGAGGAAAGCGCGCGTGTCGTCGTTGAAGCCCACAGTATTGTAGAAACCCGCAGTTTCCGTGGTCATCCGGCGGAAGCGGCGCATCCCTTCGGGGCTGTCGTGGAACCACCACGCCGGGCCCAGCTTGAGCACCGGATAGTGCCCCGCCAGCGGCGCAAGTTCGCGCGAATAAACCGTCTCGTCCAGCGTGAAGAGGATGATCGAGAGATCGCGCTCGTTGCCGTATTTCGCCAGCAGCGGGCGCAGATTCTCGACATATTCGGTGCGCATCGGGATATCCGCGCCGATGTCGCGACCGAAGCGTTCGAACAGCTGCGGATTGTGGTTGCGGAAGCTGCCGGGGTGGATCTGCATGACCAGCCCGTCCTCCAGGCTCATACCTGCCATCTCGGTCAGCATCTGAGCGCGGAAGAGCTCGGCATCCTGCAGCGAACAGGTGCCGGACGTGACGCGGGTGAACAGCGCCTCCGCGTCGGCCGGCGAAAGGTCTGCGGTGGCGGGCGTCGGGTGGCCGTGGTCGGTTGAGGTGGCGCCCATTTCCGCGAAGAATGCACGCCGCTGGCGATGCGCGGCGAGATATCCCTGCCACGTCAGGCAATCCTCTCCTGTGATGTCGGAGAAGCGCTGGAGGTTATCAAGAAAACCCTCGAACTCGGGATCGACTACCGGATCTGGGCGGTAGGCGGTGATTACCCGGCCGTTCCAGCCGCTATCCCGGATGGTCTTGTGGTGCTCCAGTGTGTCGAGCGGGTTCTCCGTCGTTGCGATCACCTCGATATCGAAGCGGTCGAACAATGCGCGCGGACGGAACTCGTCGCTCGCGAGCTTGGCATTTATCGTATCGAAGTAGTGGTCCGCCGTTTCGCCTGACAGCGCCACGTCGATGCCGAAAGCCTCGGCGAAGACCCAGTCCAGCCAGATCTGCGAAGGTGTACCGCGAAACAGGAAATAGTTCTGGCCGAACAGCCGCCATGCCTCTCTCGGGTCTGCCGATGAGACACTCCCTTTGGGCGCGATGCCAAGGTCTTCCATGGGGATGCCTTGCGAGTAGAGCATGCGCAATACGTAGTGATCGGGCTTCAGCAAGAGCTCTGCCGCATTGCCGAAGCATTCATTCTGCGCAAACCACGAAGGGTCCGTATGGCCGTGCGGACTGATGATCGGCAGGCCCTTCACCTGTGCGTACAGCGCACGGGCGATATCGCGGACTTTACTATCGACAGGCAGCAGGCGATCAGGATGAAGCGTGAGTGTTTGAGGCATACGTCTCTCGTGAAAAGATTTGGCGCCGCTATGCCACAGGCAGGCGCAGGGAAAAGGGAATTTGCGATGAAGATCACCGGGGCGAAGTGTATAGTCTGCTCGCCTGGACGCAATTTCGTGACGCTGAAGATCGAAACCGATCAGGGCGTCTACGGGATTGGCGATGCTACGCTGAACGGGCGGGAACTGTCGGTCGTTTCCTACCTAGAAGATCACCTCATCCCCACGCTGATCGGCAAGGATCCGCGGCGCATCGAGGATATCTGGCAATACCTTTACCGCGGTGCCTACTGGCGTCGCGGCCCGGTTACCATGCGCGCCATTGCCGCGGTCGATGTGGCGCTGTGGG
Organism: Aurantiacibacter zhengii; assembly: GCF_003584125.1. Taxonomy (GTDB): domain Bacteria; phylum Pseudomonadota; class Alphaproteobacteria; order Sphingomonadales; family Sphingomonadaceae; genus Alteraurantiacibacter; species Alteraurantiacibacter zhengii. The sequence continues at coordinate 65,846 of NZ_QXFL01000004.1, read as the reverse complement.
ACATCAAGGCCAAGATGGCAGGCATGCCGCTGTACGACCTGCTGGGCGGAAAGAGCCGCGATCGGGTGATGGTCTACGGCCATGCCAACGGTACCGATATCGACGAAACCGTCGATGCGGTGGGCCAGTATATCGACATGGGTTACAAGGCGATCCGCGCGCAGACCGGCGTTCCCGGCATCAAGGATGCCTACGGCGTTGGACGCGGGACGTTGTACTACGAACCCGCCGATGCCGCGCTGCCCAGCGAGACCGGGTGGGATACGCGAAAGGCGCTGAATTACGTGCCCAAGCTGTTTGAGAAGCTGCGCGAAACCTACGGCTTCGATTATCACCTGCTGCACGACGGGCACCATCGCTATACCCCGCAGGAAGCTGCGAACCTGGGCAAGATGCTGGAGCCCTTCCAGCTGTTCTGGTTGGAAGACGTGACGCCTGCGGAAAACCAGGAAGCGTTCAAGCTGATCCGCCAGCACACCGTTACGCCGCTCGCCGTGGGGGAAATCTTCAACACCATCTGGGATGCGAAAGACCTGATCCAGAACCAGCTGATCGACTATATCCGAGCCACCATCGTTGGGGCGGGGGGCGTTACCCACCTGCGCCGCATTGCCGACCTTGCCAGCCTCTACCAGGTGCGTACCGGCTGTCACGGCGCGACCGACCTATCGCCCGTTACCATGGGCACCGCGCTGCATTTCGATAGCTGGGTACCCAATTTCGGCATACAGGAATACATGCGCCACACAGAGGAAACCGATGCAGTGTTCCCGCATGATTACCGGTTCGACGACGGCTTCATGATCTGCGGTGATACGCCCGGCCACGGCGTCGATATCGACGAGAACCTGGCGGCCAAATATCCCTACAAACCTGCCTATCTTCCTGTCGCGCGCCTGTCCGACGGAACGATGTGGAACTGGTGACGGCCCCCCGGATAATCTGCCTTGGCGAAGGCATGGTGGAGGAGCGGGTGGCACCGGACGGTACGCTGACCGCACACTACGGCGGCGATACGCTGAACACCGCGATCCATCTTGCTAGGCTGGGCTGCAATGTCGCCTATGCCACGGCGCTGGGATGCGACGAGGAAAGCGATAAGTTGGTCGCCGCATGGCAGGCGGAGGGTATCGACACTTCGCTGATCGGGCGACATCCGGATCGCGGGGTGGGCCGATACCGGATCGCGGTGGACAGCGCGGGAGAGCGCAGCTTTTCCTACGACCGGTTGCGCAGCGCCGCGCGCGACATGTTTGCTCTCGACGCGAGCGATGGCTGGACAGACGCGGTCGGTGAGGCAAACTGCTTTGTATACTCGCTTATCTCGCTGGCTATCCTTCCCGAAATAGGGCGGGAACAGGTGCTGGACCTCGCGGAGAAAGCCAGACGAACCGCCTATGATGGCAACTTTCGCCCGGCCTTGTGGGAAAGCGCCGATGCCACGCTGCATTGGCACGAGCGCGCGATAGGCAGCGCCGATATTGGGCTGCCGACCGTCGAAGATGAAGTCGCCCTTCGCGGCGAGGGTTGGGCGGGCGCGGAAGCGGACGTCGCGGCGTGCTGGCGGGGCCTGGGCTGCGGCGAAGTGCTGGTCAAAGCGGGCGCTGCCGGTTGCCTGTTGCCTGACGGAACCCCGCTCGCCCCGCCAGAGCCGCTGTCTCCCGTCGACACCAGCGGTGCCGGCGATGCCTTCAACGCAGGCTACATCGCTGCCCGCCTGCGGGGGCGCGAACCAGGGGATGCGGCGCTGGCCGCGCACCGCCTGGCGGGGTGGAACATCATGCGGGCCGGGGCTATCCCGGCTGCGGACGATGCGGCGCCTTACCGCAACATGCGGGGACATGATCGGGAGCAAGCGCAATGAGCGAAATCGGTGTCGGCCTTATCGGCTTCGGTCTCGGCGGAAGGGTTTTCCATGCGCCTTTCATCCAGCACACTCCGGGCCTGGCGCTGCGGGCCGTGGTGTCGAGCGACCCTGCCAAGGTGCAGGCGCATCATCCCGAAGTCGCCGTGATGCCCACCGTCGACGATCTCCTGCGGGACGAGGGGATCGCCCTCGTGGTCGTCTCCAGCCCGGATCACCTTCATGGAGAGCACGCGATAGCTGCTCTTCAGGCGGGCAAGCATGTGCTGGTGGACAAGCCCTTCGCCACCAGTCTCGCCGATGCGCGCCGGGTATCCGAAGTGGCAGAGGAACAGGGCCGCCTGCTCACGGTATTCCAGAACCGCCGCTGGGATGCCGACTTCCTCACGCTGCGCCGCCTGCTTGATGCAGGGGAACTGGGCGATGTGGTGCATTTCGAAAGCCATTTCGACCGCTGGCGCCCCGATGTCGCGGAGGTATGGAAAGAGCAGCGCGACGGGGGATCGTGGCAGGACCTGGGGCCGCACCTGATCGACCAGGCGATCGCGCTGTTCGGAAGGCCGCAAGCGGTCACGGCGGATATCGCCACAATGCGAGCCGGGGCGCAGGCGCCCGACTGGTTTCACGTGGTCCTCCACTACCCCGCGATGCGCGCCATCCTGCATTCGACTAAGATGGCGGCCAGCCACGATCTCCGCTTCATCGTTCACGGCACCGGTGGCAGCTGGATAAAGCACGGCATGGATACGCAGGAGCCAGCCCTTATCGCTGGCGCCTTGCCGCGGGATGAAGACTTTGGGCGCGATCCGCGGGAAGGACTGCTGACCTTTGGTGACGAGCGGGAATCTATCCAGCCAGCGAACGAACGCGGCGACTACGCTGCCTTCTGGAAAGCGCTGGAGGCCGCCTTGTGCGGCAAGGACGCCAATCCCGTACCGGCTTCGCAAGCTCTCGCCGTGATGGAAGTCCTCGACGCCGGATTGCGCAGTTCCGCCGAGGGCAAGACCGTCGCCCTTTAGTTAGCCAGTTAGTTAGCCAGTTTGCAAAACGACCATGCTACGCGCGATCTGAATAGAGGCGAATTAGGTTAGCAGAGCGGAAAGCGCGAGTTCTCCTAACTGGTCTAGACCAGCGAAATTGCCCGCGGTTCAGAGTATCCTGTAACCGATGGGTTTGAAGGTCCCGCCGTTGGAAGCAAATGCCGAACACGCCGTCAGGCCGATCACGAGGTCCATGCGCGCTTTCAGAGTCAGCGTGTCGCCCGCTTTCGAAACCGGCGGCTCGACCGAGAGGCGACCGGTCTGGCCGTCGACCGGCACGTTCATGAAGACGTTAAACGCGCAGGGCAGGTCATCCTCCGCAATATCGTATTCTTCCAGTGCCGCCGCGAGGTTGCCGAAGCAGCCCCGGTGAACGGGCTTGTCAGGATAGAAATGCCGGAAGGTATCCTTGCTACACGGTGTCAGCAGGAAGTCGTGCAGACCGACATCGTCGGCAACAATGTCCAGCATGGGGTTCGAACGGTTCGACCACAGGGTGTTACCGGCGGTCAGGCTGATCGTCTCTTCGTAATCGAACGTGCGTCCGTTCGACAACGCCTCGCGCCGGTCGGCCAGGCCGAACGCTAGCAGGTCGGAGACCTGCCCTCCTTCGATATCGACCACTTCGAGGCGCTGTCCTTCGCGAAGGACGAAGCTGGTGCCGCTGCGTGGCTCTATTCGTGTCATCTCGTTGGTCACGACCGGCGATCCTCGAACGGCGGCTTCCAGTCCTTGTCGACAGCGCGGCCGCTGTACTGGCGCGCTTCGCTTGTGTCTCCATGGCGCGACAGCATCGGGTTGATGTCGCCTGCCAGTTCGCGATCCCGCTCCAGGATGGCTTCGCGCATCCTTTCGTACCGCCCCTGTTCGCGCAGCCGCTCGAACTGGTCGTGCAGATTGAAAACCATGACCGGGCGAGAGAACCTGCGGGCCGGGCGCGATGCGTTGGGATGCATCCCCACGACAAAGAACGCTTCCCCGCCAAAGCTCAGGCTGAAGTGCGGACTTTCAGGATCGGCGCTGACTCTTTTGTCATAGGTCTGGCCGCGCCAATGGTCCTTGTCGGCGAGCGACTGCAGCCTCTCCCACAGGTTCGCTTCGAACTCGTCCTCCGACAGGTCCAGCGGTCCTTCGAAAATCACCGCGAGACTCCGCAACCCTTCGGGATCGTCCTTGTAGGCAAAAGCCCACTTCAACAGCGCGTCATGAATGGCAACATCGTTCCATGCGCTGGTGAGGTCGCGGGCGTGAACGACGTTCAGCTTACCGGTGGCGAGCGCCGACTTTGCCCCCACACAGGGAAACCCCTTGTCCCTGATGTAGTCTGCAAAGCGTTCTTTCGCTGCTTCGTCGCCTTCAAGTGTAGGTTCGAGTGTAGGCATCCGATGCTCCAAATCCTTTGGCGGAAAAGCGTCTCAACAGGCGCAGTGTTCCGGGATTAGGAAAAGTCAAACACCCTCCAATGCCGCTTCCCGGACCGCCCGCAGCGGATGTTTCACCACGCCGAAGCCGGGATCGATGCGCATGCCGGGAAGATAGCCGTAGCGGCTGGCGCGTACCGCCTGCTGCTGGTCCAGGCACGACGCGCCGTCGTAGGTCTCGTTGCCGTCGCGGACCTCTTCCTGGACTTTGACCGGCGCGAGGCCCGCAAATTGCGTGATCCGGTCCAGCACCGCCTGCGGCTGCGCGACCAGGTCCTCGTATCGAACAACCGTGGCGGCGTGAATGTATTCAAGATCGGCGAATGCCAGATCGTAGGCGTCGAGCGTGTAGTCGATCAGTTCCTCCGCGGGCCTGTCCACCCACTTGCGCAAGGCAGCGGCTACCGCTTCGGGATGGCGCAGGATGACTATGAACTGGCTGAGCGGGAAGAGCTGTTGGTAAAGCCGCATCCGTGTGAGGTTGACCGGCGATTTTTCCAGCCTCCATTGTCCTTTAGTCGTGAACCAGGGCGCCCAATCGTGCTCCATCCTTTTGCGGGTCGGCAGCGTGTCGTGCGCGCACCCCTCGATCAGATGCTGCTCGGGGTCGACGGCATAATGCCCGGGAACGCCGTGCCTTGCGGTGTGCGGTATGGCCCCTTGCAGATAGACACCTTCGTTCTCCGGTACGGGAGCGTCGACTATGGCATCAATAGCGTCGTGCGCTGCCAGCAGCCGCGCGATCAGACTTGTGCCAGTCCTGTGGAGACCGCAGACGAAAAGATACCGATAGTGCCGCTCGCCCGGTGTCATTCGGGTGCGAGTTCGTCACCGATGCCAAGGCTGTCATCACCATAGAGATAGCCCGGATCGAACCTGCCGAATGCCTCCAGCCCCTGGCGGTTTTTGCAGTAGAAGCGGCCGCGGCGAAATTCGCCCAGTCCTGCCTCTCTCAGCGAGCTTAGCATCCGGCTCATGTGAACAGGCGTGGTGCCGCAGATATCGGCCAGATGGCTTTGGGTCAGCGAGCTAATGAAGCCATCAGCCTTCGCCATTCCCACCAGTTCCAGGCGCGCCCAGGTTTCGGCAAGGAAGTGGGCAGCGCAGGCATCCGCACGCAGTTGCTTTGTCTTGAGAATCCATTGGCGGTGAATCGCAGCGTCCAGCAAGGTCGCAAACCACAGGATGCGTGCCAGGTGGATATTGCGTTCGCACGCCTCCTTCAGATCCGCATGGCTGGCGTAGGCGACGCTGCAGTTCCCCACCGCCACGATGTTGTGATCCAGGCGTTTGAGCGCGAAAGAATGAAGGTCCACGAAATCGCCGGGCACCTGAAGCCCTACGATGTGCTGCCGACCGTCCTGTTCGATCGTGCGCAGCATCATGCCGGAGGTCAACAGCATGCTCTTGTCATACAGTCGGCCTGCTTCGAGTACGACCGTACCGTCCGCAGCCTCCTGCTGATCGGACAAAATCTCTTCGAGTTGTGCCTTCTCCGTGATCGTCATTGCATGGCGAAGGCGACCTTGCAGGAAGGTCTCGCTACGGGGATAAATTGAAATATCGCGGGCCATCATCGATCCTGTTGTCCAGTTGCCGGGTGGCTCAACTATTCAATTTCAGAAAAGGGCTTCGGTTCCCTGCATCTGCGGAACGGCAGCGAAGTCCTCTCGTTGCAACGCAATGCGGATCGCAGTGGTCGCCCATATCCGACATCCGGTCGCCGAGCCTTTCATGGGTGGGATGGAAGCGCATGCCGCTCTTCTTTGCCAAGGGCTGCGCAGCGCCGGTCACGATGTTACGCTTTTGGCTGCGCAGGGTAGTAGCGATCCTCAGCTGATCCGGATTTGCGAGGAGCCGTACGAAAGCGTCCTGCCGTGGGATGAATGGCGCGGCACCAGCAAGCTCGACGAATTCCAGCGGCGCGCCTTTGCCAGAGCGCGAGAGATCGTGGCCGAGCAATCTTTCGATGTCGTGCACAACAACTCGCTGTTCCCCGACCTGATCGACTGGGCGCGCGAGGACGGGATCGCCATGGTAACATCGCAGCATGTCCCGCCGTTTGGTAAGATGGCGGATGCTGTACGCCGGGCCGCGGGCTGCGGCATCGCGCAAATTACCGTCGCCTCGCACAGCCAGATGCCGTTGTGGTTCGATGAGCCTTCGGCTAACATTCGCGTGGTGCACAACGGCATTGACTGTCGTAGCTGGCATCCCGCGGAGGACGGCCTCAGCGGTCGCCTTGTCTGGACCGGTCGCATCACGCCCAACAAGGGTCTTCGCGAAACCATAGAGGCGGTGCGCAAGGCGGGGGCCGCGCTGGATATTGCGGGTCCTGCCGAGGATCGATCCTATTTCGAGGAATGCATGGAAGCGGGTTCGGGCGCCGATATTCGCTATCTCGGGCAATTGCATGGGGACGCGCTTCGCCTGCTGGTGCGACAGGCAAGGGCCGCTCTCGTCACGCCGATGTGGGACGAACCGTTCGGCTTGGTGGCGGCAGAGGCGTTGGCAAGCGGGGTTCCCGTCATAGCTTTCGATCGCGGCGCCATGCGCGAAGTCGTCGGACCGGTCGGGCTGCTTGTCGAAGGCGGCAGTTCCGACAGGCTGGCACGGGCCATTGCGAAGATCGATACCCTCGATCGAGGTCGCTGCCGGTCAAGGGCCGTGGAACGCTTCTCCGTCGACGCGATGATCGCAGGTTACGAGGGGGCCTATCACGATGCCATCGCTGCGGGAGACCGCGCTTCGTCCTCCAGTTGTTCCAGCACGACCGCGCTGCTGGCGTAGGGCTGCCGCTCCTGCTGACGGGTTAGCGCCAGGTCTTCCTCGGTCGGTTCGCGAAGAATGCGCCAGCCGTTCTCGCTGCGTTCGATCAGGCCCATAAGGGTGAATGCACGCAGCCAGTGCTGCATGGTCGGGTGTCCCCATTTGCGCCGAAAGTGTTCAGCGTTGGCAACCACACTGCGCAGGTGGTGAACAGGTGGCATGTGGTGGGGGTGGTACTGGTGATAGGCCTTCGCCCCGCGAAGCCACCAGATCGGCAGACCTGCGGCGACGGCCCCGCGCGCGAAGTCGGTATCTTCACCGCCATACCCCTCGAAACTTTCGTCGAAACCGCCGGACCTTGCAAAGTCGCGCGCCGTCATCGCGAAATTGAGCGACCAGAAACAGCGATAGTCGTTGCAGGGTGCAGAAGGTGTCTGCGGGGGACCAGCGCGTTCCGAATGCTTTTTTGCTACCGCTTCGAAATGTCCGAAATCTATTCCGCTGTCCGTAGCACCGGCGGGAAGATAACCGACCTCACCCATCATGATGCCAGAATGCGTGTCGGCCATCTGGGCGTAGTCGCCGATGAGGCGGGGGTGGGGGATGCAGTCGAGATCGAGAAAGACGAGCAGCTCGCTCCTGGCGTTCCGCGCCGCCGTATTACGACCCAGTGCAAGGGGTATGCCTTGGCTACCAAGTACGATCTGACGGATCGGAAAGCTGGTTGCGGGCAGATCGTATTTCTCGTCCTGTAGCACCGCAATCACCAGTTCGCACGGGGGGCGCTTTGACTGGCACAGGCCCTTCACCATGTTGACGAGGTGCTGGTTTCGTCCGTGCGCGAGGGTGCAGACGGAAACTTTCATGCCTGCGCACTTTCAAAAACGTTCGCAGACTTGCTGCCAGCCCAGATGGAGCAGATGAGCCCGTCCAGCCAATCGGCTGCATCGCGGGCGGCAGCAGGTTCGACCAGCGCCTGTTGCGCATCGTGATCGAGACGCGAAGCCGCATCCCAGAGCTTGCGCCAGCTGTTCACGTGGCTTGGCCACATGCGCGATACAGCCGCCAGCCCCGCCTGCTCAAGCGCGTCGGCTTTGCACAACTGTTCGTCGAAATAGCGCCATTCGGGCACCACGATCCACGGCTTACCTGCCGCCGCGACCATGTGTACGGTGGTGTTGCCACAGCTGGATACGATGCCATCGGCAGCGGCGATCCAGTCCTCGGGATTGTCGACCCAGCCCTTGTGAGACAGGTTGCCGGGCGGCGTTTCGTGCCATTCGCTGGTGATGTTCCCGATGGTGATCCAGAGCGCCTCCTCATCGTCGCGCGCGCCGAGCGTCAACGGCGCGGTCGGTGTACCGGTGCCGCCACCTCCGGCGATAACCAGCACGATACGCTTGTCCGCTGGCAGGTTCAGCCGCTTGCGTGCCTCGGCCTTGTCGGTCCGCTTGCTTGGTGAAATGCCCAGGCCCGGTGCATAATGGGTCTTGTCGCGCATCCAGCCCGGCCTTTCTGGCTGTTCCAGCTGGCGGGAATAGGGCGCCAAAATGCCCACGGCGCTCTCATAGCTCGACATGTGTCCTGCATCGCTGCGGTCGCCGTGCTGCAATACCGCGACGTGCGGAACGGATGCGATCCGTGCCAGCTGGCCGAGTTCTGCGGACACGTCGGTCACGAACAGGGCAGCGTCGGCTGTGTCGAACCACTGCGCAATCGTGGCAACTGCGTGCCGGATCGTGTGCCAGCCGAGCGGCGCGCAGTGCAGGGTGTCCGGCGTCCGCCAGTCGGCAAGCTTCGGCGGCTCCCCGCCGTTAGCCTCGAAAAGAGAGGGAAGCTGACACAGTTCAATCCGTGGGTCGAGACGAGGAAAGATGTTCGTGCGCGCGCAGAACAGGGTGACGGGGCGGTGCGCCACCATTTCGTTGGCAAGCGCGCCAGCCCGTTCGGCATGGCCGCGGCCCTGGTGGTGGACGAAATAGCCGACGGGACGTTCGCTCATGCCGCCGACCTCGCAGCTTCGCCTGCGCGCCGACGGCGGCGCGCGTGGCTCAGGTGTCCTTCCAGTACGCCGCCGGCATGGGCGCGCCTCGCGACATACACGCCGGGGTCCCGCACAAGGTCGCGAAGGTCCTCGTCGTAATTGCTCACCAGCACGGCGTTGCGACACTCGCGCAACATATCGAGGTCATTGCCGCTATCGCCCACAGCGACCACGGCTTCGGGCACCACGCCCGCTTTCTGCGCGACATGGCGCATCGCGGCGCCCTTTCCTGCGCGAAGCGGCAATACGTCCAGCAGCTTTCCGTGGCTGAAAATGACTTTCGCCTTCAGGCCAGAGTCTTCCAGCCGTTTCCTGACGCGCGATGTCAACCCGTCTCCGGCGGCGAAATAGGAGCGCTTCCAGCGCCTCTGTTCGACCGCGGGCTGCGGCGTGAGTCCGTTCAGCCCGTCCAGAACGCGCGTGACTTCGTCCGCATGCCAGTCCGCCTCGATATACTGTGCAAAATCGCGGTCCGCCTCCAGCCCGCTGCCTGTCTGCCAGTAGATTTCGCTACCAACGCTTGTGATCAGGACACGCGGGCGGGGCAGGTGCCATTCCCGCAGGATCCGCCGCGCCTCGACAAGGCTGCGGCCTGTCGCGACGCAGAACGACATTCCGTCCCGGCGCTGCACGTAGCGAGCCAGCCGTTGCGCGCCGTCCCGGCAACCGGTCAAGGTGTTGTCGATATCGCAAACCAGCAATTCCCGAGGAGCGCTGGCGAGTAGCTGATGCGGCTGGCTGTCGGTAATCTCCAGCGCCAGTTCGACGAACCCGTCGGCATAGGCATCCCAGCTCATGCTGCGGCAACGGGTTCGGCCGTTGGTGGAAGCTGTCTTCCAAGCTTCTTCATTATCCAGGAAATCGATCACGGCCGATGCGATGGCCCCGGTGTCCACCGGGTCGACGAGCGTGCCGTGTTCGAGGTCTGCGACGATATCGTTGGGTCCGCCATTGCGCGTGCTGACCACCGGCAGGCCGTGCGCCGCCGCTTCTACCAGCGTCAGGCCATAAGGTTCGGTCAGGGCGGGATTGACGAACACGCCGCCGGTCGCGCTGGCCAGCGCGTAGAGCGACTGGACATCGTCCTGCGTATGGCGCGGGGGATAGGCCACGCTGCCGTAGAGATTGTGCCGATCGATCGCATCGGTCAGATCGGCCAGCACGGCGCGCTGCTCGCTTTCGCCGCTTTCCAGCCCGCGGCGCAATCCTGCCAGGATGACGAGATTGGCCTGGCTGCGCAGCGCCGGGTTCTGTCCGAACGCCTCTACCAGGGCGACAAGGTTCTTCTTGTGCACCGGCCTCGCGATGGCGAGGATGATCGGTAGGCTAGGTTCGCGCAGGAAGGGGGCGATCAGCGCCCGTGCAGGCTCCAGATCGGGTTGATCCTCGGGTATGGCGACACCCGGTCGCAGGCGGTGAATGGTGGTAGGGTCCACGCGGTCATAACGCAGCAACTGCCGTTCGCATTCGTCGCGCGATGATGCCACGATGGCATCGGCACAATCGATGGCGCGCTGCTCCTCTGCGATCCGCTGCCGCAGGCCCCGTGCATCGCTTCCAGCTACGGCATCTCGCTTGTCGATCGCCAGCGAATGAGCGGTATAGACAAAGGGAATGCCGAGTTCCGCGCGGATCTGGCACGCCACATCGGCGGCGTCCGCGAAATGGGCATGGATCAGGTCTGGCAGGCGTGGCCTGTCCCGCAGTTCGGTGATCAGCGCGCGCACGAAGGCTCTGCGGTCGTGCGCCAGTGCTTCCTTGGCAAGGTAACGCCGGTTGCCGCTGTCGATGCGGGTGATGGTGACGCCAGATGGCAGTATTTCGACCGGTCGCGCATAGCTGGCGCCCAGTTCGGGCTCTTCAAACAGCCGGGTGACGATTTCGGCACTCTCCACCTTCGGATGGCGCGCAAGTGCGGCCATTTCTCCAAGGATGTAGGCGATGTGCCCACCGGTATCCTCTGTCAGTCCGTAATTGACCGGCGGACCCTTTATGCAGCCACCCAGGGCGAGGGACATGATGTGCATATGCTGCCTTTTTCGGTGTTGGTAAGTCTCCACAAAGCGGACCCATTGGCGCACCGTTCCGAAGTTATGATTTACTAAGATTCTGATTTTTCGAAATTAACTTAAGTTAACATCAAGTACTTTTCGGTCTGCGCACTGCAACCAATTGGCCGATGTTCCGTTGCAAGGTTCAACTGTCGACATCCTTCGTCAGACGTTCAACGCAAGGATGCGATCGGCCTCGAGGCACCTGGATGGTGTTAAACCGGTGCAAAGGATGCGAACGGTTTTCGGGGCTCCAGAGCAACTCGGAAAGGTGTGGCAATGCGCAGCAATCGAGATTTGAAAACCCCCGCTTCCGTCGTGGGCCTTGGGCTGGCGATTGGCGGTATCGCCTTCGGAACCTTCCTGTCCCGTCGGCGGAAAGGCGGCGCGGACGATGCGCCTGTCTACGCACGGAAATCCCCTCCGGGCGATCACAGCCTGGTCGGGCGCACCGTGACAATTCGCAAGCCGCGCGCCGAACTCTACAGCTTCTGGCGCAACTTCGGTAACCTGCCGCAGTTCATGGAAAACGTGGAGGAAATTCGCGAGAACGGCGATACCGCGACCTGGGTCATCAAGGCTCCGGGCGGCGCGAGCGTCGATGTCGAAACGCGCGTTTCGGACGAACGTGAAAATGAACTGATCGCCTGGCGCTCCACCGACGGGTCGGACATTACCACCAGCGGAAGAGTTGAATTCACGGACGCTCCCGGAGACCGGGGAACGCGCGTCTCGCTGATCATGGCCTACGATCCGCCGGGCGGTGCCGCAGGCCGCGCACTGGCAAAACTTTTCCTGCGCGAACCCCAGGTTCAGGCCCGCCACGACCTGAAACGGTTCAAGGCGCTGATGGAAACCGGGGAGATCACCACCTCGGCGCGCCGCAGGGACCAGACCCGCGAAGCCAAGCAGCAGGAGAACGGATGATGAGAGCGCTTACCTGGCACGGAACGCACGACGTTCGCGTGGAAACCGTGGACGATCCCGAGATCATCAACTCGCGCGATGCCATCATCAAGATCACCTCTACCGCGATCTGCGGCAGCGACCTTCACCTTTACGATGGCGTCATTCCCGGCGTGATGCCCGGCGATGTCCTGGGCCATGAATTCATGGGAGAGGTGGTGGAGACCGGCAAAGATTCCACGCTGAAGAAAGGCCAGCGGGTAGTGGTTCCGTTCACCATATCGTGCGGCGGCTGCTTCCATTGCAAGATCCAGCAGTTCTCGGCCTGCGAGAATTCCAATCCGGCTGAAAAGCAGGACATGTCCGCTACGCTTTACGGGCATCCGATGGCCGGACTGTTCGGCTATTCGCACCTTACGGGCGGCTATTCGGGCGGGCAGGCAGAGTACGTTCGCGTGCCCTATTCCGATGTGGGCCCGATCGTCGTTCCCGATCACCTTGAGGACGACAAGGTCCTGTTCCTTTCCGACATCCTGCCCACCGGCTGGATGGGCGCGGAAAACGCCGAAATCCAGCCCGACGATACCGTTGCCGTCTGGGGCTGCGGCCCTGTCGGCCTGTTCGCCGTGCAGTCTGCCATCGTGATGGGGGCGAGCAAGGTGATTGCCATCGATCACTATCCGAACCGGCTGGCGCTGGCGAAGCAGATGGGTGCGGAAACCATCGATTTCCGCAAGACGGACGTGCGCGAGGCGCTGATGGAGATGTCCGGCGGCATCGGCGTCGACGCTGTGATCGACGCGGTCGGCATGGAAGCCCATGGCTTTGCTGCCGACAACATGATCGATATCGCCAAGCAGAAGATCGGCATCGGCGCGGACCGGGCGAAGGCATTGAAACAGGCGATCCTGGCGGTGCGTCCGGGCGGGCGCGTTTCGATCCCCGGCGTCTATGGCGGCATGACCGACAAGTTCCCGCTTGGGGCGCTGATGGAGAAGGGTCTGCAGGTCCGCACGGGCCAGACCCACGTGCAGCGTTACCTGAAGGATCTGCTGGAGAAGATCGAGGATGGCACGCTCGATACGACCTTCATGATCTCTCACCGCCTGCCGCTGGAGGACGCCGCGCGCGGCTACAAATGCTTCCACGACGAACAGAACGACTGGACCAAGGTTGTCCTCAAGCCCGACATGGAGATGGCCAAGTGAGCAAGAACAAGATTGAAAAGCTGAGCGGCTTCACGGTCGTGACAGGGGCGAGCAGCGGCATCGGACTCGAGCTGGCCAAGCTGGCGGCGAAAGACGGATGCGATCTGCTGCTGGTCGCCGACCGTGATCTTGCCGCTGCGGCAACAGAGGCGCGCAACTGCGGCGCTTCATCGGTTGCCACACTTGAATGCAATCTCGCCACCGAAAGCGGGGTAGAACAGTTGATGGACGCAATCGGCAGCCGCCCCGTCGATAACCTTGTCGCCAATGCCGGCACGGGCGAGGGCGGTGCATTCCTGGACCAGGAATGGAGCAAGATAGCGCATACGATCCACACGAACGTAACCGGCACGGTGTCGCTGATCCACCGCGTAGGTCGCGCCATGCGCCAGCGGAACCAGGGTCGCATTCTTGTGACCGGTTCGATCGTCGGCGATATGCCGGGAGCCTACAATCTGATCTACAATTCCACGAAGGCCTTCATCGACGACTTCTGCGTTGGACTTGCTACCGAAATCAAGGACACCGATGTCGTGATAACCTGCCTGCTACCCGGCGTAACCGACACCGAGTTCTTCGAACATGCCGAAATGGAGGACGACACCATGGTCGGCCAGACCGACATGAAAGCCGATCCGGCCAAGGTGGCCAGGGACGGTTACGAAGCCTTGCTGGATGGTGAGACCAAGGAAGTCAGCGGGCTTATGAACAAGGTCCAGTATTTCTTCGCCGACATCTTGCCAGCGGGTATCGTGTCGAAAATGCATGAACGCATGGCAAAGCCCGACGATGCCTGAGCGGATATCGGCAGCCGCCCTCAGGCTGTAACGGGACGCAACCTTCGCACATCTGTTAGCGCGTCGCTGCAATATTTGTCGGGGTTTGCGCAGAAAATGTCCTGAGATATTTCTTTCTTTCTGCTATGGCATGGACGAAAGTCAGGATTGCCCGCGTAGAAATCTGGACACTAAATGCGCGCTGGGCCGTTAGTTTGCGATTGCCGTCTGTTCGGCAACGCATGAAAGGGGAGAGTTCGTTGATGAGAACCTTGTCGCAAGTTGCAGCGGTAGCCGTTTCCCTAACCTTCCTTTCCGCCTGTGGAGGCGGAGGTGACGAGCCGCCGCCGCCGCCCGAGCAGACCACCGCTGCCGAAACAGAAACTGCAGCAACTCAGGAAGCTCCCGCCCCGACCGCGGACTCGACCGATACGATCGACGGAACGACTCTGGCTGAGTTCACAGCGGATCCCGCTCACGGCGGCGAGGTTTTCCAGCAGTGCGCCGCATGCCACGTGCTTGAGCCTGGCGTGAACCGTGTCGGCCCGTCGCTGGCAGGGGTCGTTGGCCGCGAGGCCGGCACTGTCGAGGGCTACAACTATACCCCGGCCAACGCCAACAGCGGCATCACCTGGACGCCTGAAAAGCTGTTCCAGTATCTCGAGAACCCGCAGCGCGTCGTTCCCGGTACGAAGATGGCTTTTGCAGGCCTTTCCGACGGGCAGGATCGTGCAGACGTGATCGCCTATCTGGAATCCGGCGGCGAATAAGCTGCGATCATAGATTGCCGAATAAAAAAGGGGCGCCGGATCGACCGGCGCCCTTTTATTGTGCCAGTTATCCAAATCGAAGGTCAGGCGGCGATGGCACCCCTGGCCAGTTCGCACTGCGACCAGATGTCGCTTAGCGCGTCGATCAACCGGCCGATGTCGCCATCGCTGTGGACCGGCGAGGGCGTGATGCGCAGACGTTCCGAACCGCGCGTAACCGTGGGGTAATTGATCGGCTGCACATAGATGCCGTGGTTGTCCATCAGCCAGTCGCTGATCCTCTTGCACTTGTGCGCATCGCCCACCATCACCGGAATGATGTGGCTCGGATTGGGCAGGTGCGGAATCCCCAGCATGTCCAGTTTGCGCCGTACCGTTTCCACCCGGTCGCGTTGCAGGATACGCTCTGCCTCGCTTTGTTTCAGGTGGCGGATGCTGGCACAGGCACCAGCGGCCACGGCAGGCGGCAGCGCGGTGCTGAAAATGAAGCCGCTGGCAAAGCTGCGTACGAAATCGACAAGGTTGCTCGATGCAGCGATATAACCGCCCATCACGCCGAAGGCCTTGCCAAGCGTCCCTTCGATCACGGTGATACGGTCCATCAGGCCTTCGCGTTCGGCCACGCCGCCGCCGCGCGGGCCGTAGAGGCCGACGCCGTGAACCTCGTCGATGTAGCTCATCGCGCCATGGTTTTCGCACACGTCGAGGATTTCCGCGATCGGCGCGATGTCTCCGTCCATCGAATACACGCTCTCGAACGCCACCAGTTTGGGCACCTCGGGGCCATAGGCCGACAGTTGCCGGTCGAGATCCTCGGCATCGTTATGCGCCCAGATCTTGTAGGGCGCGCGGCTGTGGCGGATGCCCTCGATCATGCTGGCGTGGTTCAGCGCGTCGGAAAAGACAACGCAGCCCGGGATCTTGCTGGCCAGCGTTCCCAGGCCCGCCCAGTTGGAGACATAGCCGCTGGTGAACAGCAGCGCCGCTTCCTTGCCGTGCAGGTCGGCCAGTTCCTGTTCCAGCAACACGTGATGGTGATTGGTGCCGGAGATATTGCGGGTGCCGCCTGCACCAGCGCCGCATTCATCCAGCACGCGGTGCATCGCCTCGATCACGACGGGGTGCTGGCCCATGCCGAGATAGTCGTTGGAGCACCACACGGTAACGTCCTGCGTGCCGCCGCCGACATAGCGCGTGGCGTGGGGGAACGATCCGCGATGCCGCTCGATCTCGGTGAAGACGCGGTAGCGACCTTCTTCGCGGACTGCTTCCAGTTCGCTATTGAAAAACCCCTCAAAATCCATGGCCAGATCCCTTTTGACTTTTACTGCTGGGTATCGTGGTTGCGGGCCGGAATGGCCCACCGCCACAAGGCACCGTCGCGAAACGGCAATGCGAGAAACAGGTGTTCGAGCGCGCCCAGAGCCGCGAGCGCGAAAAGCAGGCTGGCTCCGGCGGATTCGGCGCTGCCGGGTGCCGCACTGAGCGCCGCGGCGCCCAGCCACAGCGCCAGCGCCGTACTGGCGACCAGCGAGGCCAGCAGCAACGGGTGCAGCCTGCGCGGTCCGAAATAGCTTTGCAAGTAGGCGAGGTGCGGCGGCAGGATCTCGGTGCTCATATTGGGCACGCCGACGTAGATGTTCAGCTTGGTGCTCAGCCGCATGACGAACAGCAGCGCAAAGACCATGGCGCCCACCTGGTTGGGGGCAGACCAGGTCAGGGTGATCAGTACCAGCGCCGTTATCACCAGCGCGACCTCGTGCCAGGCCATCGCCGCGCTGGCGTGGCTGAAACGTTCCCAGCCGCGCGCATCGGGCGGGCAGGAGCCGCGGCGCGGACCCGATACGGCGCCGGTCAGGAAAGCGATTTCGTGCCAGGCCCAGATCAGGATCGCCCCGGCAAAGGAGAGGTAGACCGCGCCTAGCGAAACGGTGTGCATTGCGGCAATCACCGCCACCAATCCGGCCACCCCCGCGATGCCGGCCCAGGCCAGGCTGCGGGGGAAGGTGCCCCGCTCGCGGTTGTCGAGCCAGGCGATCAGCCCCGTGGCGAAGAACCACATGGCAATCGTCACCACGACAGGGAGGATATGGCCCGACCAGCTTACCATGCAGGTTGCAGCCGGATCGTTTCGGGCAGTTCGTTTTTCCTGGCACGGTGGAAATACATCGAGGCAAAGGCCATGCCCGCGCCTGCCATGCCGCCGAGGCGCTGGAGTGCACCTGTCACGCCGCCACGGGACTTGCCGTCCTCAATCCGGCGGTTGGCAACCAGCAGCCTGTCCATTTTGCGGCGGAAACCGGCATCGTCGATATCCAGCTCCACCGGGAAGACCTGCTTGCAGATCTGGTTGCAGATGGAGAAGACCTTGTAATCGTACTCGGTCGGATCGATGCCAAGCGCGGCGTGAAATACCGGGCGGTTGTGGTCCCGCACGTACATCGTCGCATAGACCGCCAGCAGGAAGAAGCGGATCCACAGCTTGTTGTGCCCGCGCAGCAGCTTGGGATCCGCCCGCATCAGCAGGGCAAAGGCTTCTCCGTGGCGGAATTCGTCGTTGCACCATTCCTCGAACCAGCTGAAGATCGGGTGGATCTGCTTGTCAGGATTGGCGGCAAGGTGCCGGTATATCGTGATATAGCGCGAATAGCCGATCTTTTCCGAAAGGTAGACCGCGTACCAGATGAATTTCGGCTTGAAGAAGGTGTATTTCTTGGTTCGCGTCAGGAAGCCGAGGTCGATACCGATACCGGCATCCTTCAGGCTTTCGTTGATGAAACCGGCATGGCGGCTCTCATCGCGCGCGAGCAGCTTGAACAGCTGCTTCACATCCGGGTTCTTCGTGCGCTTGGCGATTTCCGCATAGAGTACGCAGCCGGAAAATTCGGCGGTGAGCGAGCTGACGAGGAAGTCTATGAATTCGGCGCGCAGTTCGGGTTCCAGCCGGTTGATCGCGCCCTTGAAGCTGTCGTCCTTCTTGAAATGCTTCTTGTTGGGGTCGCCGATCATCTCCGCGATCAGCGCGTCCCATTCGCCGCGCACGGGGCTGACGTCTATCGCATCCAGCGCATCGAAATCGGTGGTGTAGAAACGCGGCGACAGCACGGTTTCGTGCGTGGCCATCGCCATCGTGTCTTCGCTGGATGCCGGAGTGGCCGCGGGCGTGGGGAATTTTGTCTGGGCGTTCATCGCACCCTCCCTGGGTTGAAGCTGACTTCGTACAGTTCCTTGAAGTCGAAATAGGCGACCAGTCTGGTCCATGCCCGTTGCAGCGCGTTGGCCCGGGTGACCGTGGCCATGCGCTCGAACACCGCCGTTTCGCCGAACGCAACCGCGATCGGGGCACCGTGAACGCGCACCCGGTCGCCCGGTTCGATGGCGATTTCATCGGCCAGTTCGACGTGGGCGTGGAAATGATACTCGCTCTGTTCCACCGCGATACGGCAGGGCACGTTGAAAGTGCGTGCGCTCACGATGCTGTTCCTTCGGGCAGCAGGGCGATGAAGGCGGCGCGGTTGTCCGGGCCGAACCCGCCAAGTTCGATGATGCGCCCGGTTGCCTCGTCCGTCAGCGAGAGGGAGCCGTCTTCCCACAGCGTGAGCGCGAAGGGAGGAGCCGCGCCGATGCCCTGCATCCGCCTTTCGCGGGCAAGGCCGCGCAGCACGCCGCGAATGAAGCCGCTGCCGGTGGTATCGCTGGTGATCAGCGCGACCTCGTTGTCGCTGCCGGCTTCGGCGATGCGCACGCCGCCATCGGCGAGGTCGGCGAAGGTCAGGTGACGCGTGGTGACAGGCGCAACATTCGCCTCGGCGCGCACGGCGGTGGGAACGGCCTCGCGCTCCAGCCAGCCCGTCGTCACCAGTGCCGTCATTGTCAGCGACGCGAACACCAGGCCACCCACCAGGAACAGCGCCGGGCGCGGCACCGTGTTTTCGTGGCTGTGGCCGTGACCCTGGTGGTGCGCCGCATGGGTCATGCTGCGGCCTTTCTTGGCGGGGCGATGTTCGCCGCTGGTGCCGTGTCCGTATCGATCCGGGCGTTGGGGACCACGCCGCTGCAGGTGCGGCGCAGGATCGCCGCGACGTTTTCCGCATCGGGCAGTGCGCGCAGCATCGGCTCTGCATCACGCAGGCGCAGCGGGCGGACATGGGGCCACAGCACGGCATAGCCCAGCCGGTGCTTGCCGGTGAGTTGCAGGGCGATGTCGCCGTGACCGGCCGCGTGGGCACGCAGGCTGGCGGAACCGACGGTGGCAAGCGGCAGGTTGATGCACTTGTTCAGCGCCACACCGATCCGCAGCACCAGTCGGCGGTTGGTAATGGTATAGACGGTCGTCTTGCCAACGCCCCAGGCGAAAAGATTGAGCAGGCCAAGGGCCAGCACGCCGCTGATCGCGGTGAGCAGCGCGCCGCCCAGGCTTCCGCTGACGAGTGCGAGCACGGTCAGCAGGGTGAAGTAGAACCCGATCCAGCGGGTGTAGAGCGCGCTGCGGGCGAACACCCGCCAGTCCGGCACGCCCTGCCACACGATATGCTCGCCTTCGGGCAGGTACCCGGGCAGGCCGCGGATCGGCTCGTTCTCGTACTCGGTTACAGCCACGGTTCCTGCCTTTCGTCATTGGCGTAAAGGTAGCCACCGCCAAAATAGGCGACGATGCGCTCCTCCTCGTACCGGGTGATGGTTCCCGCCCCTTCGAGGCCGGGGACGCCGGTGAAGTGGGCGGCGTTGATGGCGTCGATGGAAACGTGGTCGCGTTTCACCAGCGCCATTGCCATCGGGGCAAGGGCCGTGCCCGCCCCGGTGTCCACGGCCAGGTAGCGGATGCAGTGCTCGGCCCGGTCGACCCACAGGTCCGTTACCGTGCCGGCCTTCATGCCGTCGGCACCATAAACCGGCAATCCGCGCGGGTCGGTGCTGAGCGGTGCGATGGAGAAACCCTCCAGCGTCGACATGGGCACAATGCGCGGCGCGCCGTGGGCATCGATATCCGGGGTGCGGGCGCGCTCGGCGTAGGCTGCCGGACCCACGCCATCGGCCAGCGGGTTGCCGGTGGGAGAATAGGGTGCGCCGCCGAAGTTCTCGCGCCGCCTTGCCGCGATATCCACCTTCTCGCGACCCTGGGTAGGCGCGGTGACCGTGCCGCCGCCATGGGGCAGCTTGAACGACTTGGTGGATGCGGTGGAGAGCGGGCCACCGGGCGATTCAATCGCGCCGGTCAGTTCATCCTCCAGCGGATAGCCTTCGCGTCGGTCCTCTCGCCGCAGGTAGAAGATGAGAGCGATGAAAAACAGGACGAAGGTGTAAAACGCCAGCTCCGCAACGTCGATCGATCCGACAATATTCTCGTTCATGGTTCTTTCCTTTCCCGCAGGGTCACGTGGGGAACTCGGTCAGCCCGAAACGGGACTGTTGCATGTGGTCTGCGTTGCTGCGGTCGCGTCCCACCAGCGGACCGATCACCACCAGGGTGACCAGCAGAAGGGCGATTTCGATCATGTAGACGGTGGCGTAGCCGGTCGCCCGGTCGGCCACGGCGGCACCCAGGCCGTCCGCCACCGCAAAACTGGAAATCAGGTCGCGCAGGACGCCGCCGATGGCGATAGCAAGCCCGGCACAACTCGCCTGCACCGCGCCCCATGCGCCCAGGGCGATCCCGCTAGTGCCGTTGCTGGCCAGGGCCATGGCGGCCACCAGTGTGCCGACGGAGAACAGGCCGACCCCGAAGCCGATCCCAATAGCTCCTGCTGCCAGCATGCCGGGAACGTCGAACGGGGCGGCGAAAATCACCAGCATGAAAGCGGCGATCCCGGCGGTAATGCCGTAACCGGCCATGCGGAGGGGATCGGCCCCCTGGTTCATGCGGCGGGCGGTAAGGGCAAATCCTGCCAGCGTGCCCAGCGCCCAGGCGCCTGTCAGCCCGGTGGTGGCGCCCACCGTCAGGCCAAGCACCTCGCCCCCGTAAGGCTCCAGCAGCGCATCCTGCATGGCGAAGGCCGCTGCGCCAAGGCCGATGGCGATCAACAGGCGGCGGGTATCGCGCTGCGCGGTGAAGGCACTCCATACCTCGGCCAGCGGCGGCCGCGGCGTATCGCGCGAAGCGACCGCAGCACTGCGCGTTTCCTGCTTCCACAGCGCTGCGATGTTGAGGAACAGCGCCAGCACGGCGGCCCCCTGGATCACCTGAACGAGCCGGGTGGGGGTGAAATCTGTCAGGATGGCACCGATCACCAGCGCCGCCAGCATCATGCCCGCCAGTAGCATCACGTAAAGGAGTGCCACCACACGCGGCCGCCGGTCCGCGGGGGCAAGATCGCTGGCGAGCGCCAGTCCGGCTGTCTGCGTCGTATGCAGGCCCGCGCCGGCCAGCAGGAAGGCCAGCACGCTTGCTGCAAGGCCCAGAGAAAAGGTTTCCGGCCGACCCAGCAGCAGCAGGGCAAACGGCATGATGGCAAGGCCACCGAATTGCATCAGCGTGCCGAACCAGATGTAGGGGACACGGCGCCAGCCGAGGACGGAGCGGTGCGTGTCGGAGCGGTGGCCGATGGCGACGCGGAAGGGGGCAAGCAGCAGCGGCAAGGCGATCAGCCCGGCAACCAGCCAGGCCGGAGTGCCAAGCTCCACGATCATCACCCGGTTCAGCGTGCCGTTCAGCAATACCATGGTCATGCCCACGCTCACCTGGAACAGCGACAGCCGCAGAAGGCGCGGCAGGCGCAGTTCGTCGCTCGCCGCATCGGCAAACGGCAGCCAGGTCAGGGCGACCCGGCTCCAGCGTGCCGCAAGGGGAGCGCCGCGGTTCATCAGCGCCGCACCAGTTCCAGCGCCTGCGAGGTGTAGAACCCGCTCGACACACGATGGCTGCGCCCGATGCGCCAATCCGAAAGAGATGCCAGCATCTGTCGCAGGTCGGCCTCCGACACCGGCACGATGGCAGGCGAACGGTCCGAACGCGGGAACAGCTTGCCCACGCGGTGCATCGCGCCCAGCAGGGGCGTGTAGGGGGCGAAGGTGAACAGGAGCGAGGAGCGGCAGTTGGCGGCCAGCCCCGCCACGGCTTCGACCATGTCGGCAGGGGTATAATGGATCAGAGAATCCATCGCCACGATGTGATCGAACGTGCCCAGCGCGGGGTCGAGCATGTCGCCCACGCGCCAGTCTATGCGGCCATGACCGTGAAAGCCGTCCGAACGCTTGCGCGCAATATCCACCAGGCCGCCTGCCACGTCGATGGCGGTGATTTCCGCACCCCGGCACGCCGCATCCATGCTGAGCGCCCCTGTGCCGCATCCCGCGTCGAGCAGGCGCTGGCGGCGCAGGTCGGCAGGCAGCCAGTCCAGCAGCGTGGCGCGCATTTCCTCGCGACCTGCACGCACGGTGGCGCGAATGCCGCTGACCTTGGCATCGGAGGTGAGGTCGATCCATGCCTTGCGCGCCGTGCCGTCGAAATAGGCGGCCAGCTTGTCGCGCTGCATGTCGTAACGACCGGGAGCGGTGGAATGGGAGTATTGCGTGGCCATCACTCGAACCCCAGGAAGTCGAAGATGTCGCGGTCCTTCATCGGCTTTGCTTCCACCGGATCGACCCCGGCCCACAGCATTGCCGCCAGGCGCAGGTATTCGTCCTTCGCCATCTGGACCTCGGGCGAATCCTCCATTTCGAACAGCGTGCACTTCTTCAGGCGAGAGCGGCGGATCGCATCGAGATCCTGGAAATGGGCAAGCCGCTTCATGCCGATGGCATCGGAAAAGCGGTCGATCTCGTCGGTCTGGGCTGAACGGTTCGCGATAACGCCAGCCAGGCGCACCTCGTAATTCTTCGCCTTCGCGCCGATGGCCGCGACAATGCGGTTCATCGCGAAGATGGAGTCGAAATCGTTCGCGGCTACCACCAGCGCGCGTTCGGCATGTTGCAGCGGTGCGGCGAAACCGCCGCATACCACGTCGCCCAGCACGTCGAAGATAACCACATCGGTATCTTCCAGCAGGTGGTGCTGCTTGAGCAGTTTCACCGTCTGCCCCACGACATAGCCACCGCAGCCGGTGCCCGCGGGCGGGCCGCCGGCCTCCACGCACATCACGCCGTTGTAGCCTTCGAACATGTAGTCCTCGGGCCGCAGTTCCTCGCTGTGGAATTCCACCGTTTCCAGCACGTCGATCACCGTCGGCATCAGCTTCTTGGTGAGGGTGAAGGTGGAATCGTGCTTCGGATCGCAGCCGATCTGCAGCACCCGGTGGCCCAGTTTCGAGAAGGCCGCGGAAAGGTTCGACGATGTCGTGGACTTGCCGATCCCGCCCTTGCCGTAGACCGCGAATACCTTCGCGCCCTTGATCTTGTCTTGCGGGTCGAGGCCGACCTGCACCGATCCCTCGCCATCGGGG
Organism: Aurantiacibacter zhengii; assembly: GCF_003584125.1. Taxonomy (GTDB): domain Bacteria; phylum Pseudomonadota; class Alphaproteobacteria; order Sphingomonadales; family Sphingomonadaceae; genus Alteraurantiacibacter; species Alteraurantiacibacter zhengii. Next base: position 42,619 of record NZ_QXFL01000004.1, on the reverse strand, counting down.
GGCGAGAAGGTTGTCTTCGGGTCGAGCAGGTTCATAGATTGATCCTCATTATTCTGCGGCCACGCCTTCCATCCGGTCTTCGAGGTCGTCGGACGCGGCCTGCAGGGCTGCGAGCGTTTCCTCGTCCGGACGCCACAGGTTGCGCTCGCACGCTTCCAGAAGGCGTCCCGCGACACGGGCGGATGACTTGGGATTAAGCTCGGAAAGGCGGCGGCGCATCGCCTCGTCGAGCACGAAAGTTTCGCTGATCTGCTGGTACACCCAGGGTGCCACGTCGCCCGTCGTGGCAGACCAGCCCATGGTGTTGGTGACGTGTCCCTCGATATGGCGCACACCCTCGTAGCCATGCTTCAGCATGCCCTCGAACCACTTGGGGTTCAGCGTGCGCGTGCGGGTTTCCAGGGCGATCTGTTCTGCCAGCGTGCGCACCTTTGTCGCGCCCTGCGTGGCGTCGAGTATGTAGACAGGAGCATCCTTACCGCGCGCCCTGGCGATGGACCGGCTGATACCGCCAAGCCCGTCGACATACTGGTCGAGATCGGTAATCCCGACCTCCACGCTTTCCAGGTTCTGGTAGGTGAACTCGACATCGGCCAGCGCGCTGCGCAGCAGGTCGCGCTGCTGCACCGGCATTCCGTTCACGCCGTAGGCATAGCCCTTGTGCGTTTCGAACGCGTCGGCCAGCTCGTCGGGATCGGCCCAGGCCCCGCCTTCGATCATCAGGTTGACATTGGCACCATAGGCGCCCTCGTTGTTGGAGAAGACCCGCAGGGCAGCGGTTTCCAGATCGCAGCCGTGGGCGGCCTGGTGGGCCAGCGTGTGCTTGCGCACGAAATTCATTGCCGCCGGTTCGTCCGCCTGGCTCGCCAGCAGCGCGGCCTCTGCCAGCATCCGGGTCTGCAACGGCAGCAGGTCGCGGAAGATGCCCGAAAGCGTCATCACCACGTCCACACGGGGGCGGCCCAGTTCTTCCAGCGGGATCAGCTCTGCACCCGACAACCGCCCATAGCTGTCCAGACGCGGGCGTGCGCCAATCAGGGTAAGAGCCTGCGCGATCTGCACGCCCTCGCTTTTCATGTTGTCCGTGCCCCACAGCACCATCGCCAGGCTTTCGGGGAAGTCCGCACCGCTGGCAGTATGGCGTGCAATGACACCCTCTGCCTGGGCGCGGCCCTGTTCGCAGGCGAAACGGCTGGGAATACGGAAGGGATCGAAGCCGTGGATGTTGCGACCGGTGGGCAGCACTTCCGGATTGGCGAGCAGGTCACCGCCGGGGGCTGGGCGAATGTAACCACCATCCAGCGCATGGACCAGCGCGGTCAGTTCGTCGCAGCTATCCAGCGCGGCGGCAAAATCCTCGGGCACGGCGTCGGGGTTGGCCTCGGCAAAGGCGGCCAGCAGGTCCACGCGTTCCTCGCCCGCCGGGGTCTGACCCAGCACGTGGAGACCGTGCGGGATCAGCGTGCGTTCGAGCTCGTACAGGTCTTCTGCCAGCGTCTCGATATTACCGCACGGAATGTCGAGAGCGTCGCATTGTTCGGCGATCATGGCTTCCAGCGCGTCCCGCTCGGCACCCGGCTCGGCAGGGCGCCAGCGCTCTACGCTGGTTTTCAGTTCCGCCAGCCCCTTGTACAGTCCGGCCTGCGCCAGCGATGGCGTGAGGTAGCTGACGAGGGTCGCGGCAGAACGGCGCTTGGCAATGATGCCTTCTGAAGGATTGTTTGAGGCGTAGAGGTAGTAGTTCGGCAGGTCGCCCAGCAATCGTTCCGGCCAGCAATCGCCGGACAGGCCGGTCTGCTTGCCGGGCATGAATTCCAGCGCGCCGTGGGTGCCGAAATGCAGGACCGAGTGGGCGCCCAAATCTTCGCGGATCCAGCGGTAGAAGGCGCTGAACGCATGGGTCGGGGCAAAGTCGCCGTCGAACAGCAGGCGCATCGGATCGCCCTCGTAACCGAAGGCGGGCTGGATCCCGACAAAGACATTGCCGAACTGCGCGCCCAGCACGTGGATGTGCGAACCGTCGCTCTGCTGCCTGCCGGGCGCCGGGCCCCACTGCGCCTCTATTTGCGCCAGATGCGGCTCACGCCGTACGTGGTCGTCTGCCGGAATGCGCGCGGCGACATTGGCATCGGCACCGAAGCGGGCGGCATTGCCCTGCAACACTGCTTCTCGCAGCGCATCGACGCTTTCGGGCACTTCCAGCGAATAGCCTTCGTCAGCCAGACGCAGAAGCGTGGCGTGGAGCGATTCCCATACGGCAAGGTGCGCCGCGGTGCCGGTGGCCCCGGCATTGGGCGGGAAGTTGAAAAGGGCGACGGCCAGCTTGCGATCCGCCCGGGCCGAGCGTCGCAGGGCGATCAGTCGCACGACCTTGTCGGCCAGCGCCTGTGCGCGTTCGGGGTCGCTCTGCATGGCCCGCACGCGGCCTTCGCCCTTGTCGCTGCGCCCGCCGAACACGCTGGGCGCGATGCCGCCGTCAAGTTCGGGAAGGGCGACCATCATCGTGGCTTCCAGCGGCAACAGTCCCTGCCGCCGCTCGCGCCATTCTTCCAGGGTCTGGAACTCGATGGCATGCGCGGCGAGATAGGGCACGTCGAGAGCGGCCAGAGTATCGGCGGCCGCATCGCTGTCGCTGTATGCCGGGCCGCCGATCAGCGAAAAACCGGTGAGATTGACCACGGCATCGACGACGGGCTTGCCATCGCGCACGAAGAACTTGTCGATCGCCGGGCGCGCGTCCAGGCCGCTGGCGAACACCGGCACCACGCGCAGGCCCGCTGCCTCCATGGCTGCGATCACGCCGTCATAATGCCCTGCGTCATGGCCCAGCAGGTAGGATCGCATCAGCAGCAGCCCCACGGTGCCGTTCTCGCCTTTCCGGCGAGGGAGCAGGCGCAGGCTTTCGGAAATCTTCTGTTCGGTGCCCGGGTGATAGACCCCGACTTCGGGATATTCGCGCGGCGGATCGAACGCGGTCATGCCCCGGCGGGTGAGCCGTTCGCCTGCAGCATACCGGTCAACCAGCGCGCGGACCATCGCCACCACATTCGCTTCCGATCCCGCCAGCCAGTATTGCAGGGTGAGGAAATAGGCGCGCACATCCTGCGCGGTGCCGGGAATGAAGCGCAGGATCTTGGGCAGACGGCGCAGCATTTTCATCTGTCCGGCACCCGAACTCGCGCCGTTCTTGCGCGACCCGCGCATCTTTTTCAGCAACGCCAGCGGACCCTTGGCAGGCGTGTCCATCCGGTAGTTGCCCAGCCGGGTCAGCTTCACGACCTCGCCCGCGGACATGAGGCCGAGCATCGCGTCGCACTGCTCGCGGCGTTCTTCCAGCGCGGGCATGATGGCGCGCACGTGATCGTCGAGGAACAGCATCGTGGCGATGACGATGTCGGCCCTGGCCACGTCGTCCTTCGCGCGGTCGAGCGAGGCGGGATCGCGGTCCCAGTCAGCGGCGGCGTGCAGGGACAGGTGGATGTTATCCATCGCCAGATGATCGCCCGCCCGCTCCGCTGCACCTTTCAGGTGCTTGTCCAGCGTCACGATGGCGACGCGGACGTGGGGGCGGCCACTACCGGGCATAATGCGCTTTCGCATCGTACAGGGTGGCAATGTCGATGGCCGCGCGGCCCTGGTCGGCGGCGAAGGTTTCGGTATTACGGCGGGCCTTGCCGCGCACGAAGAAGGGGATCTTCTTCAGTTCCCGTTCGGCCTCTTCGGTCCAGAGCGTGTCGATGGTGTCGCCTGCCAACGCCTGTTGCGGCGCGGCGGCTTTCGGCGCCCCGGCGTGAAGGTGGGATGCGCCCGCATCGTCGGAGAATTCGAAATCCTCGCGGAACATCGTCAGCAGGTGTTCCTCCAGCCCCATGACCAGCGGATGCACCCAGCTGTCGAAGATCACGTTCGCGCCTTCGAAGCCCATCTGCGGGCTGTGGCGGGCGGGGAAATCCTGGACGTGGACGGGCGAGGAAATCACCGCGCACGGCAGGCGCAGCCGCTTGGCGATATGCCGTTCCATCTGCGTGCCGAGCACCAGTTCGGGAGAGGCTGCCGCGATGGCGTCCTCCACCGCCAGGTGATCGTCGGTTATCAGCGGTTCGACGCCGTAAAGGGCGGCAGCCTCGCGCAGTTCGCGCGCGAATTCGCGGTTATAGCAGCCAAGGCCGCAGACGACGAAGCCAAGCTCGTCCTGCGCGATCCGGGCGGCGGCGATGGCATGTGTCGCGTCACCGAAGATGAAGACCCGCTTGCCGGTAAGATAGGTCGAATCGACCGAACGGCTCCACCACGGCAGGCGCGAGCCGTCGCCATCCAGCGCCGGGGCGGGATCGACGCCCGCCAGCGCTGCCACTTCGCGCACGAACGCGCGCGTCGCGCCCACGCCGATGGGCACGGTGCGAATAGTGGGCTGGCCGAAGGTCTTTTCCAGCCAGCGTGCCGCTTCCATCCCAGTTTCAGGATAGAGAACCACGTTGAAATCGGCCGCGCCCAGGCGGGCAATGTCGGCAGGCGAGGCACCCAGCGGGGCGACGCAATTCACGTCGATCCCCAGCGCATCCAGTATCCGGCGCACCTCGATCACGTCGTCGCGGTGGCGAAAGCCGAGGGCGGTGGGGCCAAGGATGTTGGCCAGCTTGCGCCCTTCGCCGCGAGGGCGGATCGACTGGTCCGCCAGGTGCCGCACGACCTGGTAAAAAGTCTCCGCAGCGCCCCAGTTCTCCTTGCGCTGGTAGCTGGGCAGCTCCAGCGGGATGACGGGGCAGGGCAGGTTCATCGCATCGCACAGGCCAGCCGGGTCGTCCTGGATCAGCTCCGCCGTGCAGCTTGCGCCCACCATCACTGCCTGCGGCTTGAACCGCTCGATCGCATCGCGCGCAGCGTCCTGGAAAAGCTGGGCGGTATCCTTGCCCAGGTCACGCGCCTGGAAAGTGGTATAGGTAACGGGCGGGCGCTTGCCGCGCCGTTCGATCATGGTGAACAGCAGGTCCGCATAGGTATCACCCTGGGGGGCGTGGAGGACGTAGTGCATCCCCTCCATCGCGGTGGCGACGCGCATGGCCCCGACGTGGGGAGGTCCTTCGTAGGTCCAGACGGCCAGCTGCATCGCCCTATACCCTCAGCACGTCGCGCCGCCGCAGCGGGCGGGCGAAGAGTTCGGCCAGGTCGCCTGCCTGCTCGAAACCGTGGATGGGGGAGAACACCAGTTCAATCGCCCACTTGGTGCTCAGGCCCTCGCTCTCCAGCGGGTTGGCAAGGCCGAGGCCGCAGACGGTCAGATCGGGCCGGTCGGCGCGTACTCGGTCCAGCTGGCGGTCGACATGCTGGCCTTCCGAGATGCGCGTCTCTGCCGGCAGCAATGCCAGTTCGCGGCCGACCAGGCGGCGATTGAGATAGGGGGTGCCGACTTCGACGGGCACCATGCCGAGTTCCGTGGCCAGGAACCGCGCAAGCGGCACCTCGAGCTGCGAATCCGGCAGGAAGGTGATGCGCTTTCCTTCCAGCTTCTCGCGGCTGTGAGCGATCGCGCGCTTGGCCCGCTCACGGCCCGGAGCGATGACGCGGTTAAAGTGCATGTCGTCTACGCCGAAGGCATGCGCCGCAGCACGCAGCCAGTCTGTCGTGCCTTCCGCGCCGAAGGGCAACAGGGCTTCCAGATGCCTTGCGCCGCGATTTTCCAGCGCCATGGCGGTTTCGGTCAGGAAGGGCTGGGCGATCAGGAACAGCGTATCGGGGCCGACGGGCGGCAGGTCGCACGCGCGGCGGGCAGGCAGCACACCGACACGCTCGACGCCCAGCTCTGCGAACAGGCGCATAAACTGGTCTTCGACGATATCGGGCAGGGCGCCCACCACCAGCAGCTCTGTCGGCGATCCGGCTGGCAGTGCGGACATTTCCGGCACCAGTGCGGCAAGGCAGGCGTCCTCGCCTTCCGTGAAGGTCGTCTCTATGCCGCTGCCCGAATAATTGAGAATGCGGACCTGCGGCGCATATTGCGTGCCCAGCCGCTGCGCCGCCTTGGCCAGGTCCAGCTTGATAACTTCGGAAGGGCAGGAGCCGACGAGGAACAGCGTGCGAATTTCCGGGCGACGTTCCAGCAGGCGGGTGACGACCCGGTCCAATTCGTCGTGGCAATCGGCCATGCCTGCCAGGTCGCGTTCCTCGATGATGGCGGTGGCAAAGCGCGGCTCCGCAAAGATCATCACGCCCGCGGCGGATTGCAGCAGATGGGCGCAGGTGCGCGAACCCACGACGAGGAAGAAGGCGTCCTGCATCTTGCGATGCAGCCAAACGATCCCGGTCAATCCGCAGAATACCTCGCGCTGACCCCGTTCGCGCAGCACCGGCGCACAATCGGCACCGCCTGCGGGAGCGTGGGCAACGCCGCCGCTCATCCTGCGGCCGCCATCGTCTGAGCGGTCTGCAACCGCGCGGCGCGCAGCTTCAGCAGGAATTGCCCGGCGTTGATGACGTATGCGGCGTATGCGGCGAGAGCCACCATCATGCGCTGCTCGACCGTTCCGAAAGCGCCAAGCAGCATCACCAGGTAAGCGGTGTGCAGCGCCAGCACGAGCATGGAAAACACGTCTTCCCAAAAGAAGGGGCGGGCAAACAGCCAGCGACCGAAGACGACCTTTTCCCAGATGGAGCCGGTTACCATGATGGCGTAGAGCGCAGCGGTCTTGGCGACGATGGATATGTCCGCCGCCCATTCCCCCGTGCCCGTCGCCAGATAGCGCAGGACAAGGGCGAGGCTGCACAGGAAGATCAGAAACTGGATGGGGGCAAGCACGCCCTGAACGATGGTCCACGGGGAATTGTCCCGGCGCCGGCGCTCTTCCGGAGTGTAGAGCGCCCCGCCTGTACCGTCACCACTGCGACTGTGAGTCGCGGTGTGCATTATGGCATCATTTCCCGTCATACCAGGCGTAACCTCCGCTGGTTAGACAAGCAACCTACGACTCTATTCCCCAAAGTGTCAATCTATCTTGACGACAATATAAGTTGACATAAGGGCGTTTGCACGCCGACAAGATGAGGCGTAGGGTCCAATCTCCGGCACGATTCGTCACGTCAGAGGTCGAACGGTCGGAATGACGCAATTCGCGCCGCACGAGACCGGGAGAGGTCCATGGCTTCAGCGTACAGGACAGGGGCAGCACCAAGCCGGAAGGCAGTTGCAGGAACGCTTGGTCACGATGACCAGATCCGATCGGATACCAATAGCGACAACGACGATCCCGACACTTGTCTCGACGTCGACAAGCTGATTGCCGGCACGATCATTCCGCATCTTCTGCTAATTCGCCCCACTGCGCCCGGAGAGCGACCGGCTATAGAGAATGGCACAATCCATCCTGACGAAGCGCTGGAATTCGCCACCCTTGCCCTGACCCTGGAGGCGGGCGACCTGTTCGACCGTGTCGAGGCCTACCTCGATCGCGGCGTCAGCGCCGAGACCATCTTTCTCGATTTGCTGGCACCAGCGGCACGCCGGTTGGGCGTGATGTGGCAGGAAGATACCTGCGACTTCGTGGACGTGACGATGGGCCTTTGGCGCCTGCAGGAAATCCTGCGCACCGTGGCTGAGAACTCGCCGGCAATAATGGAAGGCGCGATCGCCCCGCGTTCGATCATGCTGTCTCCCATGCCCGGCGAACAGCACTCTTTCGGCACGCTCATGGTGGAAGAGGTCTTTGCCCGTGCTGGCTGGACCAGCGAGGTTCTGCTTGAGCCCAGGCGGCTCGAATTGCTCGCCCTGGTCAAGGATCGTTCCTTCGATATCGTTGGATTGACGCTTAGCGGCGATTGTCCTAGCGACGCGCTTTCTGAATTCATCAACTGTCTGCGAAGCGTCTCAAAGAATCCGGATTTGATCGTCATGATCGGTGGAAGGCTCGTTAATTCCGATCCTTCCATGGTCGATAGAGCCGGGGCCGACGGTACTGCCGTCGACGCCAGTTCGGCGCTTCGCCTGGCGGAGCAACTGGTGGCGAGAGTGAGGCCCTTGGCAACAGCAAGCAACTAGGCTGGCGAACAATGCTTTCGCGAAAGTACAGCATCGAAAAGCGACCGACTTTCGGTGACGTCTCTGCGTTCGAAGGGCTTGCCCCCGAAGCTGTGATGCAGCTGGCGATGGCGGGCGGCGACATCACCCTGGTGCTGGACGACAAGGGGCGGATCCTCGATGCCTCTGCCAACGGAAATGAATTTCCCGTGTTCGAACAATGGATTGGCCAGGAATGGTTCGACACGGTCACCGTGGAGAGCCAGACCAAGCTGATGGAAATGCTGGCCAGCGCCCGCAAGGGCCAGGTCCAGCACTGGCGGCATGTCAACCACATCGGCGATGAAGGCGATCTTCCGGTCGCCTACGTCGTCATCAACACTGGCGACAATGGCAGGCTGATCGCGATCGGTCGCAGCATGCGCGAAGAGGCGGCCCTGCAACAGCGGCTGCTGCAGGCGCAGCAGGCGCTGGAGCGTGATTACATGCGCCTGCGGCAAAATCAGGCGCGCTATCGCCTGCTGCTGGAAAAGAGCCCGGAAGCGGTGCTGGTGGTGGAGCACGAGAATTACCGCATCCGGGAAGCAAATCCTGCCGCGCACCGGCTTTTGGGCGAAAAAAAGGGCAGCCTTGTCGGCAGCAAGCTGCTGCCGCTGTTCGCCGCGGGAGAGCGGGAGTCGCTGATCGAACTGATGGGCTCGGCCATGGCGTCCGACACGGTGTCGCCGCGCGTGGCGCGGTTGCGCGAGGGCGAAACGGAAATCTCCGTGACCGCCAGCGGCTTTCGCCAGCAGGGCGCGCGCTGGTTGCTGTTGCACCTGGCACCTACCCAAAGCGATCCCGTCGCCGTCGATGGACCGATCAGCGACGTGGTAGCGGCCATGCCCGATGCCTTCGTCCTCACCGATGACGACATGCGTATCGTGGCAGGCAATGTCGCCTTTGCAGAGCTGATCGGGGCTGCCAGCATCGACCAGGTGCGGGGCAAGTCGATTGGCGACTTTGTCGGCCGGCCCGGCATCGATCTCGAACTTATCCGTGGTCAGCTTGGCAAGAGCGGGTTTGCCAGCAACGTGATGACCGTGGTTGGTGAACAGGAAGACGGCGGAGGTGAACCCGTTGAACTGTCTGCCGTGCAGACGGAGGGCGGAAATCCGCACGTCGGGTTCGTCCTGCGTCCGGTCGGACGGCGTTTGCGCGACCTGCCGCCGACCGCCCATGACCTGCCGCGCTCTGTCGAACAGTTGACAGAACTTGTCGGGCGGATGTCGCTGAAAGACATCGTTCGGGAGAGCACGGATCTGATCGAGCGACTGTGCATCGAAGCGGCCCTGACCTACACTTCCGACAACCGCGCCTCGGCGGCGGAAATCCTCGGCCTCAGTCGGCAAAGTCTCTATTCGAAGCTCAATCGATACGGTTTTGCCAATTCCGTCGCAAAACCAGACTGATCTGCCTTACACTTAAGGTGTCAAAAGAAATTGACGTTGCCGTCTGGCGAGCTTAGCCTCGTGCCATGGCTCGTTCGGTTTCTACCATCCCTTCGGCGCCGCTTCTGGCGGCAAGGGATGTCATCGAACTCCTTAAACCCATCACTTGGTTCCCACCCATGTGGGCGTTCATGTGCGGCGTTGTCTCGTCCGGGGTTTCGATCGATGGTCGCTGGGCTTTCCTCATTGCAGGAATAGTGCTGACCGGGCCGCTGGTGTGCGGCAACAGCCAGGCCATCAACGACTGGTTCGACCGGCATGTCGATGCCATCAACCAGCCCGATCGGCCGATACCTTCGGGCCGCATTGCCGGGAACTGGGGCCTCAGGATCGCCGTGGTCGGCAGCTTGCTGTCGCTGGCTGTCGCCTGGCTGATAGGGCCGTGGGTGTTTGCCGCCACGATCCTGGGCGTGGCCTGCGCCTGGGCGTACAGCGCGCCGCCATTCCGGTTCAAGACCAGCGGCTGGCTCGGCCCTGCCGTAGTTGCGCTGACTTACGAAGGGCTCACCTGGTTCACCGGGGCCAGCGTCATGGCCGGCACCTTGCCATCGGGCCAGATATTGGCCGTGCTGCTGCTCTACAGCATCGGTGCGTTCGGGATCATGACTCTCAATGATTTCAAGGCCGTAACGGGCGACCGTGCGACCGGTTTGCGCTCGCTGCCGGTCACGCTGGGTATCGGTTACGCCGCCCGGCTGGCCTGCCTGGTGATGGCCGCCGCGCAACTGGTCGTTATCGCGCTGCTATGGCGCTGGGGGATGACCTATTCCTGCGCCGCGGTGACGGCGGTGTTGCTGGCGCAATGCGCGCTGATGCCGCGCCTGTTGTCCGATCCTGTCCGCAATGCGCCCTGGTACGCGGCGCTGGGCGTCACACTTTACGTGCTGGGAATGCTGGCAGCGGCACTCGGACTGGGGGGATACCTGGGATGAATAACGGGCAGGCCGCAACCGGATTTGGCTGGCTGGCGATTGCCAGGCTAGGTGCCGTACAGGCCTCGATCGGTGCTATTGTGATGTTGGCCACCTCCCTGCTCAACCGCCTGATGGTGGTGGAGTACGGACTGGCCGCAGCAGTCCCCGCGGGATTGGTTGCGTGGCACTATGCGGTGCAACTGACGCGCCCGATGTGGGGACAGGGGTCCGACAAAGGCCGCAAGCGGACACCATGGATCCTGTTCGGCATGGCGCTGCTGGGGCTGGGCGCGCTGGTGGCTGTCAATGCCACCATCCTCATGCCGACAGCGGGCGTTGCCGCGATCTTGCTGGCCGTGCTGGCCTTCACAATGATCGGCGGCGGCGTGGGCGCTGCGGGCACGTCCTTGCTGGCCCTGCTTGCTTCGGGCGTAGTCCCGCACCGGCGCGCGGCGGCTGCGGCAACGACGTGGATCATGATGGTGGCAGGGATTGTCCTCTCTGCCGGAGTAGCAGGTTCCATGCTCGATCCCTTCTCCGAAACCCGCCTGGCCCTGGTGTCGAGCGGAGTCGTGGCATGCGCGCTGGTGGTCACTGGCCTGGCAGTATGGCGGCTGGAAGCCAGCGCCTTGCCGGTGGAGGCGTCCGGCCGCGATACGCCGGTTCCCGATTTCCGCGAGGCACTGGACGAAATCCTGCGCGAACAGACCGCTCGGCGGTTCACGCTGTTCATCTTTGTCTCCATGCTCGCCTACTCGATGCAGGATCTTATCCTGGAGCCGTTTGCAGGCCTGGTGTTCGGCATGACGCCGGGCGAGTCCACCCAGCTTTCCGGAATGCAGCACGGCGGCGTGCTGATCGGCATGATCGCCGCGGGCGTGGGCGGCAGTGCCTTCGCGGGCCGGTTGCCCGGTGAATTGCGCAGCTGGACCGCCATCGGCTGCCTTGCCTCGGCGCTCGCGCTCGCAGGATTGGCTATCGGGGCGCAGGTCGGGCCGGGCTGGCCGCTGGAGGCAAATGTCTTCGTGCTCGGGCTGGCCAATGGCGTGTTCGCGGTGTCGGCCATCGGTTCGATGATGGGCCTGGCGGGTGCCGGTGAACGCACGCGCGAGGGTGTTCGCATGGGCGTGTGGGGCGCGGCGCAGGCCATCGCCTTTGGCGCGGGCGGCCTGCTGGGCGCGCTGGGCGTGGATTTCGCTCGTCGCGCGCAGGGCCACGATGCGGAGGCATTCCAGCTGATTTTCGCAATCGAGGGGGGCCTGTTCATCGTGGCGGCGTGGCTGGGCCTGCGGGCTGCATCGCGGCGCAAGCACATTACAGTGGAGGTAGCGGGATCATGACAGAAGAATTCTTCGACGCGGTGGTGGTGGGCGGCGGACCGTCCGGCGCGACGGCGGCCTGCGACCTCGCCAAGGCCGGTCACAAAATCCTGCTGCTGGACAAGGCGGGGCGGATCAAGCCGTGCGGCGGTGCCGTTCCCCCCCGATTGCTGGCCGATTTCGACGTGCCGGAAAGCCTGCTGGTGGCGCGCGCGCGTTCAGCCCGGATGATCGCGCCATCGGATCGCAAGGTGGATATGCCCGTGGGCGTGATCGGTTACGTCGGCATGGTCGACCGGGACGTGTTCGACGAATGGCTGCGCGAGCGAGCGCAGACCGCCGGGGCTGAGCGGCGCACCGGCATTTTCGAGCGGGTGGAGCGCGACGATGGCGCAGGTCCGCTGGTCTGCTACCGCGAAGGGCGCGGCGGAGAACTGCGCAAGGTACGCACCAAGGTGGTGATCGGCGCAGACGGCGCCCGTTCCGCTGTCGCACGGCAGAACATTGCCGGGGCCGAGAACATGAAGTGTGTCTTCGCCTATCACGAGATCATTCGCTCTCCGGCCAGTACGAAGGAAGGCTTTGACGGCGATCGATGCGACGTGTTCTACCAGGGCAAGCTTTCGCCCGATTTCTATGCCTGGATATTCCCCCATGGCGAGACCGCCAGTGTCGGGGTGGGCAGCGCCAACAAGGGTTTTTCCCTGCGCGGCGCGGTGAAGACGATGCGCGGCGACCTGGGGCTGGCAGGCTGCGAGACGGTGCGCACAGAGGGCGCGCCCATTCCGCTACAGCCGCTGAAGCGGTGGGACAATGGCCGCGACGTTATCGTTGCAGGCGATGCCGCTGGCGTGGTGGCTCCCGCATCCGGAGAGGGTATCTACTATGCCATGACCTGCGGTCGGATCGCAGCCATCGCCGCCAACGACTTCATCGTCACCGGCAAGCCCGCCATGCTGCGCCGCGCGCGCCGCGACTTCATGCGATTGCATGGCCGGGTTTTCTGGATCCTGGGGATGATGCAGCGCTTCTGGTATTCCAGCGACAAGCGGCGCGAACGTTTCGTGGAGATGTGCGCCGACCCCGATGTGCAGGAACTGACCTGGCAGGCCTATATGAACAAGCGGCTGGTAAGGGCGAAGCCGATGGCACACGTGCGCATCTTCCTGAAGGATTGCGCCCACCTGCTGGGGCTGCGACCGGTAGCACAATGAGCAGAAGCTGGGTTATGCCGGTGATCGTCGCGGCGCTGGCAGCGCTGGGCATCGCCACGCAGGGGGCCACGATCACCGACCTGGGGCCGTGGTATCAGGGCCTTGAGAAACCGTCGTGGACACCGCCGGGGCCGGTCTTCCCCATTGCCTGGACGGTGATTTTCGCGCTGGCGGCCTGGGCGGCCGTCACCGCGTGGCGGCGCGCGCCGAATGCACGGCAGGCCGACTGGCTGATCGGCATGTTCGCCCTCAACGGGTTCCTGAATATTTTGTGGAGCCTGCTGTTCTTCCGCATGCAGCGCCCCGACTGGGCCTTTGCCGAAGTGCTGCTGCTCTGGCTCTCGATCCTTGCGCTGGTGGTGCAGTGCTGGCGCCAGTCGCGCCTGTCGGGCGTGCTGCTGCTGCCGTACCTGGCCTGGGTCACCGCTGCCGCTGTCCTCAACTGGAGCGTGGTCGAGCTGAACGGCCCGTTTGGCTGATTAGCATGGATGAATTCTTTGCAAGCGGCCACGCGGTAGATGTCGTGCTGGCGGTGGTGGCGCTGGAATTCCTGTGGCTGGCCTTCAGGCACGGCCGCGCCGTGGACGCGGCGCTGATGCTGTTGCCGGCAGCTTTCATCCTGCTGGGACTACGCGCGGCGCTGACAGGCGCGCCATGGTACTGGGTGGCAATTCCGCTGACCCTGGCCTTCCCGGCGCACCTGGCCGACCTTGTCCGCCGGATGCGCCGCTGAAGCTTATCTTTCCGCTCTAGTCGGTGGCCTCGACCCCGTTCTGGGTGTCGTCCGCGGCCGGGCCCATGATCATGTCCATCGCCGCCTGTGAAGGCCGCCAGCCGGATTGCGGGGGAGACTGCAGCGCAGGATAGTCCGCCACCATCTGCACGCCGCCCATGGGCTTGTTCTGCCCCTGGTGGCAGGTGGTGCAATTCACCTTGTAGGGATCGCCCATCGGACCCAGGCGGTTGTCCGGGAAGATGGACTGCAACGGCGTGATGTAGCTGCCGTTGAGGTTGCGAACCATGCGGATGCCATGCCACGCGGTGGCGCGCGGCGGCGTGGAGATGTTCCAGGCCGAGAACGACTGTGAGTTATGGCAGTAGGTGCAATTCACGCCCAGCGAATCCGACATGTGCATCATCAGGGCGTAGCTGGATTCCGTTTCCATCGTGGTGATCGTGTTGGCAGGCGTGGGGTGCATCGTGGTCGATACCACCCGGATATCCTCCGGCTCCACCTCGCCCAGCAGGTAGCGCGCTACGGCATACTGGGGCAGCGACGAATAGGCGGTGTTGCTGACCGGTTCGTTCTGGCCATTGCGGTTGCCCACGATGCCCCGCTGCGGTTCGCCCGGCAGTGTCCAAACCGCTTCGGGAATGTTGTTGCCCCGGTGGCAGGTCCAGCAGGTGACACCCGTGGCACCCACGTGATCGGACCAGTTGTTGTTCGCACTCTGGGTCATCTGGATCATGCTGCGGGCGACGGTCTTGGTGTAGATCTCGTCGGACGCCATGTTGGCCGGGTTGTGGCAGTAGGCGCAGCCCTCCTCGGGCGCGACCCATTCCGTGATCGCCGCCATCAGGTAGTTGAATTCGTCTACCGAGACATTGGAGAGCACCTGGACGTTCTCGTACACCTCGCCTGCGGACTGGCCTCCTGGCGGCGGCAGTTCGTAGGGCGGCGCAGGCACTTCGTCGCGGATCTCGCTGTCGGAGATATAGATCTGGTCCATGCCGGTGCCGCGATAGCCGTTCTGCTGGGAGACCTTGGGGGCCACCTCGCACCCGGCCAGGGTTGCCGATCCCGCGAGAACGGCCAGCGCTGCCAGCGGAAGGCGCCTGCGGGTCAAATTGCCATGAAGGGTCATTCCACAATACTCCCCAACCCGGCAGGATCAGCAATCCCGGAGTCGGGATAGCTGGGCGCATAGCCGTGTTCCTGCGCCCACAGGTACCAGTTGTCGACAACCGTGCCTGTCAGCAGGATGCCGATGCCGCCGGTCAGCGTGGTCAATACCGCGAACCACCAGGCCCAGCGGTGGATCGATTCCATCGTGGCGTTGAAGCCCATCGTCCAGCGCCAGAACAGCGCGGCGCGCTCCGACGCGGTGCCGCGATCGGTGATCTGTTCGATCTCGCGCTCCCCGCCGTAGCGGCCGACCGCAAGGATCGTGGCCCCGTGCATCGCGAAAAGCAGGGTGGAGCCATAGAGGAACGCGATCGAGAGGGCGTGGAACGGATTGTAGAACAGGTTGCCGTACCGGATGGAGAATGCCGCAGTCCAATCCAGGTGCGGGAAGATACCGAAGGGAACGGCTTCCGCCCAGGTGCCCATGAAACCGGGACGGATGACGCCCAGCACCAGGAACAGCCAGATGGCGGCCAGGAATGCCCAGGCAACGTGCGTGCCCATGCCCAGCGCACGGGCGCGGCGATATGTCCGCACCCACCACAGCAAGACGGAGGCTGTCAGCATCATGCCGGCCAGGATCCACCAGCCGCCTTCGGCCAGCGGCACGAAGGGGGTGAAGCCGTATTGCGGGCCCGGAGGTTCCAGCGCCAGCCAGGGCAGCTGGCGAACGAACTGGATCGGGTCCCAGTTGACGGATGCCAGCATGTTCAGGCCGATGATCTCGAACGCCAGAAACCCGCAGAGCAGCGAGGCAACGCCCAGCCAGCCAAGATAGATCGGCCCGATCTGCGCCTGGCCGATGATGCCCGCCCAGTGGTTGAAAGTGGTTCCGCCGCTGCGGTCCTCGTCACCGACGGGAAGGGCAATGCCCATCTCGTGTGCCGAGCGCAGCTGGACCTGGGTGAAAATGTTCTGATAGCGCGCCATCGTGTTATCTCCCCTCAGGACCAGATCGGCAGGTTGAGCCACCAGGTCCACCATTCAGGCCAGCCCTTGGTCCACAGCGGGCCGCTGATGATGATGCAGACCGCGCTCCAGAAGCCGGCGTTGAGCGCCAGCAGCAGGCCCAGGCGGTGAATGCCCAGCGTGCCGATGGAATAGCCAATGAGGTCGCGGAAGAAGGTGTCTTCGTATTCGGGGCTCTTCACATCCTCACCCGGGGCCGGGTTGACCGCCGAAAGGACGAGCGAGCCGTGCAATGCCAGCGCCAGCGCGGTGGTGAAGAAGAAGCTCACCGCCAGCATGTGCGCCGGATTGTAATGGAAATGCAGGTACTGGTATCCTGTGTTGGATACCCAGTCGAGGTGGCTGAAAATGCCGTACGGAAAGCCGAAATGCCACCCTCCCAGAAGGACTGGGCGGATCACCACCAGCGAGACATAGGCGAAGATGGCCACGCCAAAGGCGACGGGCACATGATAGCCCATGCCCAGCTTGCGGCATATTTCCACCTCGCGCAGCGCCCATGCGGTGAAGGAGATTATCGCGCAGACCGTGATGACCTGCCAGAACCCGCCTTCCTTGAGAGGCGCGAAGCCAAGGCCGTGGCTCAGGTCTGGCGGGGCGATGGATATCAGCCAGGGATTCCAGGTGGGCCCCTGCGAAGCCGCATAGAAGATAAGAAGCGTACCGAGTGTGGCGAAGATCGCCGTTACCACTCCGAAGAAGCCGACGTAGAACGGCCCCACCCAGAAGTCGAACAGGTCACCACCGATCAGTGTGCCACCGCGCACGCGATATTTCCGCTCGTAACTCAGGAGCGCCATAGCCTTATCCTCCCCCGCCGCAGGGCGACGGGCCTAAAAAGATGCCAACCGGGGTGAGCCGGCGACGGCCGCAGCCGCCGCCCCTCGCAAATCCGGTGTGCTTAGCCGGTGGTCTCGACGACCATGGCGCCTTGCGCCGAATTGGGGCCGTCGAGCCAGTTGTAGGTGTCGGTGCTGAGCAGGATGAAATGAATCACCAGTGCCAGCACGAAGAGGAAGATGAACAGTGCCACCAACGCCCTTCGCGGATCGAAAATAAGCCAAGTTCTCCACATGGTACTTTTCCTTGTTCTAGTTTGTCCTGGCCGCGCCGCTCTGGCCCTGTGGCCGTTCGGACGCTGCCTGCGAGGTTGGCATCAGAGCCAGGGACGCCACACCCAAACGAGGATGTGTGCCACCACTGCCACCGCGGTGAAGCCGAGGAAGCTGCCCATGAAGAGCTTGTGGAATTCCTTCGCTTCTTCCGGGGTGAGGTATGTCCTCAGCCCGAGGCGATCATCGGGATCACTCATAGCGTTTTCTCCAGTCTTGCTTTGGTTGCGAGGGGCGCACGGCCCCGGCGAGTACCCTCGAGGAGAAATCCGCGAGGATGGCGTGTCCCGGTGGTGGTCCGGGCGAAAGTGACAGGCGCGCTCACGAGCGCTGGCCTTCGAGAAGGGCGTCGGCGAGGTGATCGGCGCTCACGCGCTCGTCGCCTGCACGTCGCGCTGCGCGCTCTGCCGCATCGCGCAGGCGCTTCGCGGCGGAGATGCGGATAAGGACGGGCTGCGCTTCGATCAGCTGGTCGAGCCGCGTCTTGGCATCCTCGTCCCACGGCAGTTCCTGCCGCGCGCGCGCTGGCGTGGGGTCTATCCGGTCGAGATCGGTGCCAAGTGGCAGGATGTGGAACAGCGCGTCGAACAGCGCATTGCACACCTCCTGCACCAGGTACGTCGCGCCGGAATAGCCCATGAACGGCGTACCGGTGTGGCGGCGGATCGCCGCGCCGGGGAAGCTTGCGGGAATGTAGGTGCCGCGCGCCCCGCACTCGGCCATGTACATCCGCTCGTTATAGCTGCCGAACACCACCAGCGGCGGGTTGGCATGGATGGCGGCGCGCACATCCTCGTTCTTCGGCTTCACCCCGGCAGAGCGCGAGAAGGCGAAAGCGCAAGGCAGGCCCATGTCCGTTTCCAGGAAGTGCCGGATGCCGCGGGCATAGGTTTCGTTGGCGACAATGCCGAAGCTTGCCGTGCCGAAGAAATCCTGCGTGACGGAGCGCCACAAATCCCACAGCGGCTTGATCGTGGTGTGCTTCTCGCGCGTGATGAAGGGTTCGGGATCGAGGCCCAGTTCCTTGCCCAATGCGCGCAGGAAAGCCGTGGTGGAGGAGAGGCCGACCGGCGCCTGGAAATAGGGCCGTTCCATCAGCTCCGAAAGGTTGCGCCCGTATTCGCGGTACAGGCAGACGTTCGCCTGCGCATTGGCAAGCTGGCGAATTTCGGCGAGGTGCGTGCCCAGCGGGAACACGAGGTTCACTTCTGCCCCGATCCCCTCCACCAGGCGGCGGATTTCGGCGAGGTCGCTCGCCATGTTGAATATGCCGTAGGCTGGGCCAAGGATATTGACGCGCGGCTTTTCGCCTTCGCGCACCGGCTTGATCGCGGGCACTTTCTTCGGCCCGAATTCGGTCCACAGCCAGGACAGCGCGCGGTCGGCGCATTCCCACTGGTCCTCGTCGATCGTGCGCGGCAGGAAGCGCTTGATATTGGTGCCTTCCGGCGTCACGCCGCCGCCGATCATCTCCGCGATGGAGCCGGTGACGACGACTGCGGGAAGATCCGGATCCAGCGTTTTCCACGCGCGTTTCATCGCGCCTTCGGTGCCGGTCTTGCCCAGCTCTTCCTCGCCCAGGCCGGTGACGACGATGGGCAGTTCGTGCGGGGGCAGGCCGTCTGTGTAATGGAGCACGCTGGTGACCGGCAGGTTCTCGCAGCCCACGGGGCCGTCGATCACCACCTGCAATCCCTTCACCGCAGTGAAGACATAGACTGCGCCCCAGTAGCCGCCTGCGCGATCGTGATCGAGAACAAGGGTCATGATCCCACCGCCTCTGCCGCCTTGCGTGCGGCCTCGTTCTGGGCGGCATACTTCTGCTTGAACTTGGGATGCGCGACCGGCGTGTTTTCCCAGATGCCCGCATTGTCCCCGCTGCCGACATCGCCGAAAAATTCCTCCATCGCGGCAAAGCGTTCGCGGTTGGCCAGCGCGCCGTTGATGACCTGCGCCAGGCTGCCTGCACCTGCCGGACCCATCAGGGGGCGGGCAGAAATCAGGTTGGTGAAATAGAGCGCCGGAATGGCTTTCTGCTTGGCGTGCTGGACGACCGGCGTGGTGCCGATGGCAAGATCGGGCTTGAATTCGTCGACCGCAGCGATGTCCTGCTCCAGGCTGGCGCGGTACTGGATGCGGACACCCTTTGCCTCCAGCCATTCGCGATCCGGGTCGGACCACTGAGTCCGCGGACAGGCCGTGCCGACGTAAGGCACCTCGGCCCCGCTCTCTACCAGCAGCCGCGCCACCAGCAGTTCCGACCCTTCGTATCCCGCAACGGTTATCCGCCCACGGATGGGGTTGGCGGCGAGCGCGCCACGGATGGCGGCGACAAAGCGGTCCTTTGCGTTATCGACCGTTTCTTGCTTGATACCGCAGGCCGAGCCGATAGCGTCGAGCCACGCCGCCGTCCCCTCCGCACCCACGGGCGCAGATCCGATTACAGGCCGTCCGGCACCCTGGAATTCGCGGATGCTGGCGGTGTAGAATGGATGGATCGCGGCGACTGCGGCGCAATCGAGCGCGGAATAGAGTTCACGCCATTCGCGCGTCGGGACGACCGGACCGGCCGCGAGGCCCAGGGGCTCCAGCAGCATGCCGATGCCTACCGGGTCAGCGGGGAACATCTCGCCGAGGAGAGTCACCGTGGGCCTGTCCGATCGCTCCCTTGGTGCGGCGACGGGCCCGGCAGAGGCCTCCTCGCGCGCGTAGGCGAGCATGGCGCCCGCCAGAACGTCCTTGGCCTCGGCATGGGTTGGAATGCCGAAGCCAGGAACGTCTATGCCGATGATGCGCACACCGTTGATCTGCTTCTTCAGCAGTCGCAGCGGAACGCCGCTGGCGGTGGGGACGCAGAGATTGGTGACGATGATGGCATCGTAATTTTCAGGATCGGCAAGGCCTTCGACGGCTTCCTTGATATCTTCGAACAGCTTGCCGGTGACGAGCGTTTCGGAACTGAAGGGGACGTAGCCCACCGTCCGCCGTGCACCGTAGAAATGGCTGGTGAAGGTCAGGCCGTAGACGCAGCAGGCGCTTCCCGAAAGGACGGTAGCGGTGCGCCGCATGCGCAGGCCCACGCGCAGCGACCCGAATGCGGGGCACATGCTTTGCGGCTGGTCGTGCGGGCCGACCGGATAATCCTTCTCGTAGCGGTCGAGCACTTCGCTCTTGCCCGCCTTGCGCGCGGCATCCTTCAGCGTATCGCCGCTGGAACACCCACCGCTTTCGGCCCCGCCAAGGTCGAACGTGTCGCGTTCACGGACAGGGGAGCCGAGATCGGTCATTCCGCCTGGAATCCCGTCGGGGGAACGGGGGAAAGCGCGCTACACCTCGTCATAGATCACCTCGAGCGAGGGCTTGGGTTCGAAAGAACCGCCGCGCATGTCTGCCTGGGTGGCGGGCACCAGCTGGACGTTGCCGCCCGTTTCTTCTGGCGTGAACAGGTCCAGCAAGCCGTCCTGTTCCAGCGGCCTGGGCTGCTGCGGAGGAGCCTTGGCGACATTCTCCGCCAGTTCCTCGAACAGGCTCGCCCATTCGCTGCCGGACGTTCCGATGATCTGGTAATTCGCCGATTTGCGGCGGATATCCTCGTTGGCCGGGATGGAAGTCAGCACCGGAATGTCGACCGCGTCGGCAAAAGCCTGCGCCTCGCCGGTACCGTCATCCTTGTTGATGATCATGCCGGCAACGCCCACGTTGCCGCCCATCTTGCGGAAGTATTCCACCGCCTTGCACACGTTGTTCGCAACGTAGAGCGACTGCATGTCGTTCGACCCGACGACGATCACCTTCTGGCACATGTCGCGGGCAATCGGCAGGCCGAAGCCGCCGCAGACCACGTCGCCCAGGAAATCGAGCAGCACGTAGTCGAAGCCCCATTCGTGGAAGCCCAGCTTCTCCAGCAGTTCAAAGCCGTGGATGATGCCGCGCCCACCGCAGCCGCGACCCACTTCGGGGCCGCCCAGTTCCATTGCGAACACACCGTCGCGCTGGAAGCAGACATCTTCGATGGTCACTTCCTCGCCCGCGAGTTTCTTGGCCGAGCTGGTTTCGATGATGGTCGGGCAATTTTTTCCGCCGAACAGCAAGCTGGTGGTGTCGGACTTGGGATCGCAGCCGATCAGCAGCACGCGCTTGCCCTGCTGGGCCATCATGTAGCTGAGGTTGGAGAGCGCGAAGCTCTTGCCCGAACCGCCCTTGCCGTAGATCGCGATGATCTGCGTTTCGGATTTCACTTCGCCGGTGTGGACGGGGTCCGGCTCTATCGCCGCCTCCTCCCGCAGGGCATGGTCATTGCTTGCTTGGGTATCGAGCATGTTCATGCGCTTGCGCTCCAATCGAGAACCATTTTCAGGCATTCCGGCTCGAGCAGGGCCTTGCGGTAGGCACCTGACGCATCCGCAGCGGGCCTGATGTCCGATACGAGGCCAGTAAGGTCGAGCGCGCCGCTTTCGATAAGCGCGCGTGTGGCGGGCAGGTCTTGAGCCCGCCATTCGGCGGCAACGCGCAGGCGTGCCTCCCTCTGGAAGGCGGGCGCGAAGGCGAAGTTGATGCGGTTGGAATAGAAGCCTGCGAGCACAATCTCACCGCCGTGCGCCAGCTTCCCGACTAGGGTGTCCACGCCGTCCGCATAACCGCTGACATCGTAGATGGCGCGGTAGTCGCGCCGGTCGTCGTCCTTGGGGGCGATGACATCGTACCCGCTCGCGCCTTCACGGCGGCACGGCTTGTTGTCCCACACCACCGGCGCGGGCGCGCCCATGGCCATGGTCATGCGGGCCAGCAGCCGGCCAAGCACGCCGTGACCGACGATCAGGTCCGGCGGATCGCCGCCCGCCAGCGCATGGTGCGCGGTGGCGGCGAGAGCAAATAGCACCCCGTCGGAACCCAGCGACTCGGAAACGGGGAATGCGCGCGCCGAGGGGACGATAAGGCGCTGGGCGGAGCCGCCGAACAGGCCCCGCGCGTCGGCAAAACAGGTGGAGCCCGGCACGAATACCCAGTCACCGATCCGATCGCTGACTTCAGAGCCTGCATCGACCACGCGGCCTACCGATTCGTAACCGGGGACCAGCGGATAACCCATGCCGGGAAAGTTCGGCATGTCGCCGCTCCACAGCAGCTTTTCCGTGCCCGAACTGATGCCGCTCCAGAGGATTTCAACGACGACATCGGAAGGGCCGACCGGCTTGAGCGCCAGCGACTTGACGGCGATCTGCCGCGGTCCTTCCATAATGACTGCCATTGCATCCATTTTCCGAGCCGACCTCCCTTCGGTTCATGTCTCGGTGCCACAGCCTAGAGAGGCTTTGGCGCAGCTTTACATTAGACATCTTGAATAAAGTGTCAAATCACAATGACACTTAGGTGTGTAAAGCAGAGGTGACGATGAGAGATGTGACCACCGGCTGGGACGTGCGCACAAGGCGAAAGCCGGGGAATCCCGCAGCTTTCAGCAAGCTGCCGATCTCCTGCCTGGTGCGGGGCCGTCCGGAGCGCATGGCCCAGAGATACAGGCCGAAATAGGCGTCGCCCATGGCCTCGGCACCGCGAGTCCCGGACATCGGTTCTGCAATCACCAGGCGGCCGCCCGGCGCGAGCGCTTTCCTGATTGCGGACAGCAGCCGGACCACCGGTTCGTCATCGTGGTCATGCAGTATGCGCACAAGCGTAATGCAGTCGTACCCACCGGGAATCGGGTCCGCGGAAAAGCTGCCGGGGTGGAATTCGACACGCCCGGCATCGGCAAGGTCCGCGCAGTTGCGGCGCGCACCGTCGATCACGCCCGGAAGGTCCATCAAACCCAGTCGGGGACGCGGGAACCTGTGCGCGAGAGCTTTCAGGAAGACCCCATGGCCACCACCGATATCCAGTACCGATGCGTGGCGGTCGAAATCGTAGGCCGCTAGCACTTCGCGTGCGACCATCGCCTGCGAAGTAGCCATCAATTGCGAATAGGGCGAAACCGCGTCCTCCCCCTGCGCTGCCGGGTCCTCGCGGGCGGCATAGCGCCAGAATTCGCTGAGCTTCGTGGGTTCCTCCCGATCCTGCCGCAGCAGGGCGAGCGGATCGGTAAGGTCGGCATAGAGCAGCGCATGATGGCGCACCATCGCCAGCGCACCGGCATTGCTGCTGAGCGCGGCGCCCTGCTGGCCCAGGGTCCACCAGCCCGGCGCCACCTCTTCTGCCAGGTCCAGGGCTGCGGCAGCGCGGACGAGCCGCTCGGTCGCGGCTGGTGAAAGCTGCGTATGGGAGGCCACGCGCTCCAGTGCACACGGACCCTCGCCAAGCAGCTCGAGCATCCCGCTTTCCACGAAGGCGAGCAGCGTCTGGGTATAGGTGAAGCCCGCCAGCAGATCGAAGAGCGCCGATGCCCTGCGCCGTGCGACCGGGCGCAACAGGGGCATCCGCGCGGCGAACGACTGGAAGCCTTCACTGGCAATAACGCGATTGCGCCAGGCTGCCCAGCGCATTCTCCAGCCGGACGGTGCCGTATTGCGGAGTGAAGGAATCTTGTCGCCCATATGTCCAATGAACTGGACATATGCTATGTAAAGGTCAACTGATTGATCGAATGGGAGACAGGCATGGCCGGGCGCACCGTCATCATCGGAGCAGGAATGGGAGGGCTTGCCTGTGCGGCCAGACTCGCCTGCGCCGGGCATGACGTGACCCTGCTGGAAAAAGAGGCGTGGGCCGGTGGCAAGGCCCGCCAGGTCGCCGTCGATGGCGCTGCGATCGATGCCGGGCCAACCGTTTTCACTATGCGCGACGTCTTCGACGATATCTTCCGCGCCGGTGGCAGCGAACTGGACGACTACGTCAGCGTGCGTCCGGCACAGGTATTGGCCCGCCACGCATGGGACGACGACAGCCACCTCGACCTTCATGCCGACCCGCGGCAGAGCGAAGAGGCGATAGGTGCCTTTGCCGGGGCCGATGCCGCCCGCGGATACCGGGCCTTTCGCACCGAGGCCGCGCGTATTCACGGTATACTGGAAAACTCCATGCTGCGGGCGGGCAAGGTCTCCTGGCCCCTGCCGCTCATGTGGCGAATCGGGTTGTGGCGCGTGGGAGACCTGCTGGCGATCCGGCCCTACGAAAGCATGTGGAAGGTGCTGGGAGAGCACTTCGCCGACCAGCGGCTGCGCCAGCTGTTCGCGCGCTACTCCACCTATTGCGGTTCCTCGCCCTTCGCCACACCGGCAACGCTGATGCTGGTCGCCCACGTGGAGGCGCAGGGCGTATGGCTGATCGATGGCGGGATGAGCGCAATGGCCGATGCCCTGCGTCGTCTCGCGCAGGAAAACGGCGCCACGATCCGCTTTGGCGCGAAGGTGCGCGATATCGAGGTGTCTCGCGGGCGCGCGCAGGCCGTCGTGCTCGACAACGGGGAGCGTATTGCGGCGCAGGCCATCGTGGCGAACTGCGATCCCGCGGCGCTGGCCGATGGCCGTTTCGGCCAGTCCGCAAGCCGGGCCGTTGCCA
The DNA here is from genome assembly GCF_003584125.1 of Aurantiacibacter zhengii. Taxonomy (GTDB): domain Bacteria; phylum Pseudomonadota; class Alphaproteobacteria; order Sphingomonadales; family Sphingomonadaceae; genus Alteraurantiacibacter; species Alteraurantiacibacter zhengii. The sequence continues at coordinate 18,196 of NZ_QXFL01000004.1, read as the reverse complement.
GCCTGAAGCCGCGGAACCGATCGCTTTCCGCGATGGTCTGGCTGGCCCATGCGCGCACCACGGGCTTTCCCCTGTCGCGCCACAACGTGCTGTTTTCGCCGGACTACCCGCGCGAATTTGCCGATATTTCGGCCGGTCGTCCGCCCGGCGATCCCAGTGTCTATGTCTGCGCACAGGATCGTGATGCCGAGGACGGTACGCCGCCCGGGGCGCGCGAGCGATTGCAGATCATCGTCAATGCGCCGGCCAACGGCGACACCCACACCTATACCCGGCAGGAGATGGACCAATGTACCGAGGTCATGAGGCACAGCTGCGCCAGGGCGGGGCTTATCCTGGAGGATCCCCTGCCGCACGCGCTGGCGAGCCCGAATACGTTCGAGGGGCTGTTCCCGTCGACGGGTGGAGCCCTTTATGGACGGGCCTCGCACGGATGGGCGGCGTCCTTCCTCCGGCAAGGAACGAAGACCCGGATCGCTGGGCTCTACTGCGCGGGTGGAAGCACCCATCCGGGGGCGGGCGTGCCGATGGCCGCCTTGTCGGGCGGCCTGGCAGCAGCGCAAGTGACGCGCGACCTCGCTTCGATGCGCCGGTTGCACCCGGTGGCTATGCCTGGTGGTATGTCGATGCGGTCAGCGAAGACGGAAGGCACGGCCTGACGATCATCGCCTTTCTGGGCAGCGTCTTTTCGCCGTACTACAAGGGTTCGGGAAGGCCCGAGCCGCTCGATCACTGCTCGCTCAACGTGGCGCTATACGGGCCGCGCGCACGCTGGTGCATGACAGAGCGCGGCAAGAGCCAGGTGGAGCGCGAGGAGGACTATCTGCAGCTGGCGGCCAGCAGCGTGCGCTGGGAGGGCGACGCGCTGATGATCGAGATTGCCGAGCGCGACAAGCGGCTGGGCATTCCCTGGCGCCGGCCCGTGCGCGGCACTGTGACAGTGCGCCCCGAGACGCTGAACGGGCGCAGCTTCGCGCTCGATCCGGCGGGCCATCACGTGTGGCACTGCATCGCTCCGCGCGCCCGGATCGAAGTGGACATGCAGCAGCCCGCGCTATCGTGGAAAGGCTCCGCCTACTTCGATTCCAACTTCGGCTCCGAGTCGCTGGAGGAAGGATTCCGCGTCTGGCACTGGTCGCGCGCGCACCGTGGCCGCGATGCCTCTGTTTGTTACGAGGGGGTGAGGCGCGACGGCTCGCATTTCGCCAGCGCGTTGCGGTTCGATTCCAGCGGCTGCCCTGGCGAAGTGGATCTGCCGATGGTCGCGCCGCTGCCCAACACGCTGTGGCAGATGGAGCGCAAGACGCGGGGCGATCGCGGCCACGCCAGCGTCATCAAGACCTGGGAGGACGCGCCGTTCTACGCACGCTCCACACTGGCGACGCGCTTGTTCGGGCAGGAAGTCGTGGCGGTGCAGGAAAGCCTGGACCTCGACCGGTTTGCTTCACCGATCGTGCAGTTCATGCTCCCCTACCGCATGCCCCGGCGCACTTGATTCAGGCGTATTCGATTCGCGCTCTTTCTTTTCCTTGTCGCGGGCGATCTCGCGGTTGACCGACCATAGCTGGTAGAAACCGAAACCGAAGGCGACCAGCGCTGTAAAGACGATTTCGACCCAGCCGAAATGCTGCGAAAGGTTATCCATGTCGCTCGTCCTCCTCGTCCACTGAACCGGACGCGATGATAGCATGGCGGGCGGCGAAGTGGCGAATGTGACGGGCAGCATCCTCCGGCCGTTCCTCGTGCGCCAGGTGGCCGAGGCCATCCAGCACCGTCAGTTCGCAATGGGGCAGCTTGCTGCAAGCCTGCCTGGCGGATGAAAGCGGCACCGCGCGGTCGCGCGATCCGTGCACCAGGCTGACCGGAACGGTAAGGTCGGGCAATCGCCGCGACAAGGCATCGAGGTCCCAGTTCGCCATCAGTGCCAGCGCGCCTTCGCAATGGCGGCTGTTGCCCAGCAGGGCTTCGTAACAGCGCAGGCCGCTCGCATCGATATCAGACCCCGTTGCACGCCTAAGGAACCGCGCCGTCTCACCCGATTGCCGAGCCATGCGCGCGAAGATGCGTGGCACGAACGGATTGACGAACAGCACCTTTGCCATGGCGGGGAACAGCTGTGCGGCAAGACCGGGGAAGGGCATGAGGGCGGGTGAGAACCCTGCAACGGGCACCGCTGACCCGCCAAGCGCCAGTTCGATCGCGATGGCGACCCCGGCAGAATGCCCAACCAGCATGTCCGGCTTCACCGCCATAATATCGAGGAGCCGGGCAACCTCACGCGCAACTGCTTTTAGGTTCGGACCTCCGGCAATACGCCCGCGGGTAAAGCCATGACCCGGCAGGTCGGGCGCAATGACGGTGAAGTCTTCGGCCAGGAGAGGCATCACGTCGCGCCAGCTGTGGGCGGAGGCACCGGTCCCGTGAAGCAGGAGGAGCGCCGGACCGCTGCCCATGACCTGCACATGCCATTCGAGCGATCCGGCCTTGACGAAACGGCTGGCGTCCTGGTGCGGAAAAATGCGGCCCTCGCGCTGCCAGTCTGGCGGGCCGCTCAAGCTGCCATGCCTTTTGGCCTTGCCGCATCGACTGCGGCGCTCAAAGCCCTGGCATCGGCCATCGGCAGGGGCAGGTAGCGCGCTGCCATGGCTGCGGCGAGGTCGCGGGCGTCGGGGCGGGGGCGCGGCGCAATGTCGACCACCACGGCGGCGAGGCCACTGGCGGCAATGGCGCGAGCGGCCTTCTCCGCATCCGCCCTTGCTTGGGCGCGGCCGGGAAAGCCATCCGCGCCGATGTTCGCGCTGCCATCTGTCAGGAAGACCAGAAACGGGGTGCTGCCCCGTGCTGCCACGCTTTCGCCAAGATGACGCGCGGCGTGGAGTCCCGCTGCCAGGGGTGTTCCGCCGCCGCCCGGCAGCCCTGCCAGCGCCCGGCGTGCCCGCGTCAGCGAGCGGGTGGGCGGCAGCAACAGTTCGGCCCCCTCGCCGCGAAAGGCGATCAGCGCCACCTCGCTGCGCGTGACGTAAGCCTGCGCCAGCAGTAGTTCGACGGCGCCCTTCGCCTCTGCCAGGCGGGCCATGGCGGCCGAGCCCGAGGCATCGACCGCGAAAATCGTCACGGCTGCGCTGCGTTCCTCGAACCGGCGGATGCGCAGGTCCGACTTGCGGACCAGCACGTCTTCGCGGGGCGTGCTCAGTTCTCGCCGGCGCAGGGCCTGCCATGGCACGGCGGACCGCAGGGTATCCACCAAAGCCAGCCGGGCACCGCCGCGCGGTGTGCCGGGCCGGGCCCCCAGCGGCTTGCCACGCAATCTGGACTGGGCCTTGCGACCGCCGCCGCTGCCACCCGCGTTTCGCCGTCCCTTCTGGTCTGCCAGCAGCGCGAGAACATCGGGAGGAATGGCCGCCAGCGCCGCTTCCAGCACGAGGTCCTCGGGCGGCGGACCGCTGGTCTGCTGTTCCGGCGCGTCGGAATTGCCGGGGGAGGGCGCTTCATCGGCAGGCGGGGCCTCGGGCTCAACCTGCGGTATCTGCGTGGCGCGGGGAGCGAGAACGAGGCGGGCGGCGGCCTGCAGATCCTCGTCGCCAACATGGCCGCGGCCATGCAGAGCGGCATTCGCACGCGTCGCAGCATGGGCGAACAGCAGCGCACGTGCCGAATGTACGCCAAGAGCCAGGGCCGTCGCGGCAATGGTATCCAGCTGTCCGTCATCTGCGGATGCTACCGCTTGCAGCGAAAGTGGCTGTTCGGCGGGGGCAGCAGGGAAATCGAGAGTATCGATGGCCGAAAGATCGACAGCCAGGGCGGTTCGTTCCAGCAGCGATTCCGGCGGCCTCTCGTCGGGGCCAATGCCATCGTCCAGCAGGATGAGACCGAAGGTCTCGCTGCCGCTTTCCATGGCCTGCGCGATCTTTCCGGCAACCGCGTCCCGCAACCGCTCCGCCATCGGCACGATCAGGATGCCGCCTCCCTGCACTTCGTCGAGCAAGCCCGCCTGGCGCACGCTTTGCCCGGCTGTAAGGCTGGCGGCGATGTCGATGCCGCCCTGCAATCGCTCGTCATCGACATTGGCAGGCAGGCGGCGGATCGTCCGCCCCGCCATCAGTGTGCGCAGTTCCTCGATCAGCAGGTCGCGCACCGGCCCCCCGCCGCGCAGGGTTATGCCGCCAAGTTGCCGTGGGGCGAGAGCGAACAGGCGGACCGCCAGCAGGGCATCGGCGAGCGGGTCCGTCGGCACCGCGATCTATCCGAAAAGTTCTTCGATGGCCCGCTCTATCCGCGCGCTGGAACCGGTTTCGTCCAGCACATCGCGCCGCAGCCGGTGGCGCAGCGCCATGGGGGCGACCTCGAGCAGGTGCTTGCGCTGCACAGTCTTTGCGCCGTCCAGCGCGGCCAGCGCGCGCGAGGCGCGCATCAGCGTGAGTTCGCCGCGCATCCCGTCGGCCTTCACCGCCTGGCACAGGTTGGCGGCGTCGATCAGCACCTCGTCAGGCACGCTCATCGAAGGAAGCTTTTTCTGTCCGCGTGCAATCTGACGCAGGACCTTCTGGTCCTCGTCCTGCCAGCTTTCGGCAAACGCATCAGGATCGGCTTCCTGCGCGGCGCAGCGCCGCATGATCTCGACCCGGTCATCGATATTGCCGGGCGTGCGCACTTCCACCGAAAGGCCGAAGCGGTCGAGCAACTGGGGGCGAAGCTCGCCTTCTTCCGGGTTGCCGCTGCCGATCAGCACGAACCGGGCGCGGTGGCGTACCGATAGCCCCTCTCGCTCAACGAGGTTCTCCCCCGAAGCGGCAACATCCAGCAGCAGGTCGACCAGGTGGTCTTCCAGCAGGTTGATCTCGTCGATGTAGAGAAACCCGCGGTGGGCCTTGGCCAGCAGGCCGGGCTCGAACGCCTTTTCCCCGGAACGCAGCGCCCGTTCAAGGTCTAGCGCACCGACGACCCTGTCCTCCGTCGCGCCAAGCGGCAGGTCCACGAAGGGAACCGCCATTTTCCGCGTGCGTCCCGATGTGCAGGGATCGGGGCAGGTGCCGCGTTCTTCGGGCCGGCAGTGATAGCGGCAACCCTCCGTCACCGGTATCGGCGGCATCAGTGCTGCCAGTGCCCGTGCTGCGGTGGATTTGCCGGTACCGCGGTCGCCGAAGACCATCACCCCGCCAATTGCAGGTTCGACAGCGGCGATCAGCAGCGCCCTTTTCATCTCGTCCTGGCCGACGATTGCAGAGAAGGGAAAGCGAGCCATGCAGGTGCAGTCTGGCCAAGCCGCGGCAGGAGGGCAAGCGCCAATTTTCCCGCCGCCATGCGCGGCTGGTTTCAGTGACATGATCGCTATCGGCGATTGAGCCTGACGCCTGCAACTGGTAGCGGAACAGCATGACTGGATGTGATACCTGCGTTGTCCGCAATCGCGCAATTTGTGCCGGGCTGGGTGCGGACGAACTCGTCACGCTCAACGCGATCGGCAGGCGCCGTACGCTGGAGCCGGGCGAACCGCTGATCTGGGAAGGCGACGAGAGCGTTCTTGTCGCCAACGTGATCGAGGGCGTGCTGAAGCTTTCATCTTCCACCGAGGACGGGCGGGAGCAGATCGTCGGAGTCGTCTATCCGTCAGATTTCATCGGCAGGCCATTCGGGGGCGCTGCCGGCCATTCGGTAACCGCGCTGACCGAAGCGCGCGTATGCGTGTTCGCGCGGGCAGATTTCGACCGGTTTGCCGGCGAACATCCCAAGCTGGAGCACAAGCTGCTGGAGCGGACGCTGGGAGAACTGGACCGCACGCGCAAGTGGATGTTGCTCCTTTCGCGCAAGACGGCGCAGGAGAAGGTCGCCACTTTCCTGCTGGAAATGTCCGACCGGCTTCTCGAAACCGGCTGCGAAGGCCCCTCGAGTGGGCCTTTGCGAAAATTCGACCTGCCGTTCTCGCGCCAGCAGGTCGCCGATGTGCTCGGCCTCACCATCGAGACTGTCAGCCGCCAGATGACGACGCTCAAGCGCGAGGGTGTGATCGACCTGCCCACGCGCCGCACGGTCGAGATCCTCGACCGAACGGCGCTGGAGGATATGGCGGGCTAAAACGCCCGCTACCGGTCAGAAGCGGAAGCCGACACCTGCGCTGATTACCCATGGATCGAGCTGGTGCTCGGTCTGGATTACCGGCGTACCGTTGGCGAACCATGTTGCGGTGGTGTCGATGAAATAGCGCTTGGCGTCCACGGAAACGAGGAAGCTCTCGCTTACGGGCACGTCGATGCCCGCCTGCAGCACTACGCCAAACTCGTCGCTCAGCGAGAAATCGTCCGCTCCAAGAGCCACGGCGGTCGCGCCCGGCTCATCATCGAGCCAGATGAAATAGGCGACCCCCGCGCCAAGATATGGCGACACGCCCCCGGCGTTGAGATGGAACTTGCCCGTAACGGTCGCGGGCAGCAGCAGTCCGTCGGCGACAAGTTCCGTCCCTGCCGCGCCATCGACGCCGTCGACATCGTGCTGGGTAACGCAGCAGATCGTCTCGATCGAAAAGCTGGGGGCTACGAAATACTCGATGGCCACGGTGGGAACGACATTGTCGTTGGCCTCGGTCTGGGTGCCTGCGGGCAGCCCGACAAGGTCGAGATCGACCGACTTTATCTTACCGTCGGGCAATACTCCCGTCGCCATTACCTTGACCTGGATATCTCCGGCTTCCTGCGCGGCGGCGGGCAGCGCAGCAAGACCGGCAGCAGCGGCAAGGGCAAGGATGCCCGCCTTCGAAACCTTGGCAGTTTTCATGGTATGTCTCCATAATCGCCGCGGTGGTCGTCAGATATATGACCCATGCCGGCGGCGTGGCGGGGATGTGCGCCGGGCGTTGCCGGGGCGCTTTGACCCAGCGCAAATTTCGCGCACGAAAATTTCTTTTTCGCGAAACGATGTTTTTGACTCAGGTCAACGAAACCGGTGCTGCGCTGCCGCAAAGGCCCCTTGTTCTGAAGGGGTCAAACAATGGACGCTACACTCTCCCGCACCGGCATGTGGTTCGCGATACTGCTGCTGTGCCTCGCCGCGCTGGCGGGCGCGCAGGACGCGGCTTTCTCCGCGCACATGCTGGTCGTCTCGATCGCCGCCTTCATTGGCTTGGTCGCAACGGTCTGGAATACCGAGTTCGACGCGAAGACGCGTGACGTGCTTCGGCTTCCGGCGGACCAGTCGCGCTATGACGACGATCCGGTACGCTGGGGTGTCATCGCCACGGTCTTCTGGGGAATTGCCGGTTTCCTGGCGGGGCTTTTTATCGCCCTGCAACTGGTCTGGCCCGAACTGAATTTCGAACCTTGGTTCAACTTCGGACGTGTGCGCCCGCTGCATACCAGCGCAGTGATCTTCGCCTTTGGCGGCAACGCGCTGATCGCCACCAGCTTCTACGTCGTGCAGCGCACCTGCCGCGCGCGGCTGGCCTTTCCGGGCGCGGCGCGCTTCGTGTTCTGGGGCTACCAGCTGTTCATCGTGCTGGCCGCGACCGGCTACCTGCTGGGCGTCTCGCAGGGCAAGGAATATGCCGAGCCGGAATGGTACGTCGACTGGTGGCTGACCGTGGTCTGGGTGGTGTACCTGGTTGTCTTCGTCGGCACGATCCTGAAGCGCAAAGAGCCGCACATCTACGTCGCCAACTGGTTCTACCTCGCCTTCATCCTGACGGTGGCGATGCTGCACGTCGTCAACAATCTCGACATTCCCGTCAGCTTCCTGGGCTCGCGCAGCTATCCCGTCTTTGGCGGCGTGCAGGGCGCGCTGGTGCAGTGGTGGTATGGCCACAACGCGGTGGGCTTCTTCCTCACCGCCGGCTTCCTCGCCATGATGTACTACTTCGTGCCGAAGCAGGCGGAGCGGCCGGTCTATTCCTATCGCCTGTCGATCATCCACTTCTGGTCGCTGATCTTCCTCTACATCTGGGCAGGCCCGCACCACCTTCACTACACCGCGCTGCCCGACTGGGCGCAGACGCTGGGCATGGTGTTCTCCATCATGCTGTGGATGCCCAGCTGGGGCGGCATGATCAACGGCCTGATGACGCTGAACGGCGCATGGGACAAGATCCGCACCGATCCGATCATCCGCATGATGGTGATGGCGCTGGCCTTCTACGGCATGAGCACTTTCGAAGGGCCGATGCTGTCGATCAAGAGCGTCAATTCCCTGTCGCACTACACCGACTGGACCATCGGCCACGTCCACTCAGGCGCGCTGGGATGGAACGGCATGATCACCTTTGCCGCCGTTTACTTCCTCGTCCCGCGCCTGTGGAATCGCGAGCGGCTGTATTCGCTGCGCATGGTCAACTGGCACTTCTGGCTCGCGACCGTGGGCATCGTTTTCTACGCCGCCAGCATGTGGGTGGCGGGCATCACCCAAGGCCTGATGTGGCGCGAATACGGCATCGACGGATACCTGGTGAACAGCTTCGTCGACACCGTGGCAGCATTGCACCCGATGTTCCTGCTGCGCGCGTTGGGCGGCCTCATGTACCTCGCCGGTGCGCTGATCATGGTCGCCAACGTGTGGCTGACCATCGCCGGCAAGCTGCGCACCGAAGCTCCCATGAACGATGCGAAATACGACGAAGCGGCGGACCGCCCGTTCGTCGCCACGCCTGCCGAATGAAAGAGACGGACATGACCGACAAAGACAACGTCCAAAGAAATCAGGCCAGGTCCGCACCGCCGCTTTCCGACGTGCCGCCCGATGTCGCCGCCACGGTGAAGGGGCACCAGGTGCTGGAGCGCAATGTGACCCTGCTGGGCGCCATCGCGCTGGTAGTGGTGGCAATCGGCGGCATCGTGGAGATCGCCCCGCTCTTCTGGATCGATAACACCATCGAGGAAGTGGAGGGCATGCGCCCCTACACCCCGCTGGAGCAGGCCGGACGCGATATCTACGTGCGCGAAGGGTGCTACACCTGCCACAGCCAGATGATCCGCCCCTTCCGTGACGAGGTGGAGCGCTACGGCCACTACTCGCTGGCGGCGGAATCGATGTACGACCACCCGTTCCAGTGGGGCTCCAAGCGCACCGGGCCAGACCTGGCGCGCGTGGGCGGTCGCTATTCCGACGAATGGCATGTGCAGCACCTGGAAAACCCGCAAAGCGTGGTGCCGCAATCGATCATGCCGCAATACGGCTTCCTGTCGGAGACGAGCCTTCGCGTGCCCGATCCCGAGGGGATGCTAAAAGCGCTGCGCATCGTGGGCGTGCCCTATACCGATACCGATCTCGCGAATGCCGAGGCCGACCTGATCGCGCAGGCCGATCCCGATGTGCCCGCAGGGGACCTGGAGGAACGCTATCCCGGCGCCCAGGTGCGCGATTTCGACGGCGATCCCACGCGCGTTACCGAGATGGATGCGCTGGTCGCCTACCTGCAGATGCTGGGCACGCTGGTGGATGTGAACAGCGCCGCCGCGCAGGAAGAACTGGCATCGGAGACAGGCCGATGAGCGGGCACTCGACATACGAATTCCTGCGTCACCTGGCCGATAGCTGGGGCCTGCTGGCCATGGTGCTGCTGTGGCTGTTCTTCGGCCTCTGGGCCTTCCGTCCGGCTGCGAAACCGCACCACGACAATGCCGCCAAGATGATCTTCAAGGACGAGAACGATGGGTAACAAAAGAGTCGACGAGCCCACCGGCACCGAATTTGTCGGCCACGAGTGGGACGGCATCGAGGAATTGAACACCCCGCTGCCCCGCTGGTGGTTGTGGACCTTCTACGCCACGGTCGTGTGGGCGCTGGGCTACGTGATCCTGTTCCCGGCATGGCCGCTGATCGAGAAGGGCACCGAAGGCGTGCTCGGCTGGACCAGTCGGGGACAACTGGCCGAGGAAATGGCCGTTGCCGACCAGGCCCGCGCCACGGTGCGCGAGGAAATCGCGCAGGTCCCGCTCGAACGCCTTTCCGAAGATGCGCCGCTGATGCAGCAGGCCGTGGCCGGTGGCCGCGCCGCGTTCCAGATCCACTGCATCCAGTGCCACGGTTCCGGCGCGGCGGGCAATCAGGAACTGGGCTATCCCAACCTCAACGATGACGACTGGCTGTGGGGCGGCGATATCCGCGCCATCGAATACACGCTGACGCATGGCATCCGACAGTCCGGCGATAGCGAGACCCGTTTCAGCGCCATGCCGAGCTTCGACGGAATTCTCGCGCCACAGGAGGTGAGCGCGGTTGTCGACCACGTTCGCTCGCTCAGCGGCCTGGGAGAACCCGATGCGCGCGGTGCGGAGCTGTTCGAGCAGAACTGCGCGGCCTGCCATGGTCCTGCCGGGAAAGGCTCCCGCCAGTTCGGAGCGCCGAACCTTTCCGATGCGATCTGGCTGCGCGGCAGCAGCCGGGAAGCCATCACGTCGCAGATACTCAATCCCAGAATGGGCATGATGCCCAAGTGGGAGGGGCGCCTCGACCCGGTCACCATCTCCATGCTGGCCGCCTATGTCCATTCGCTCGGGGGAGGTGAGGACTTCATCGAAGTTGCCGAGGATCCCGAGGTCGAGGTCGATGAACAGCCCTGATCCCCAACTGCATCACAGCCTGCTGGGCACTTACGAGTCCCGCAGGAAAGTGCATCCCAAGCGGATCGACGGGTTCTTCCGCCGCTTCAAGTGGCTGATCATGCTTGTCACCCTGGCGATCTATTACGGAACGCCGTGGATCCGCTGGGACCGTGGACCCTACGCGCCGGATCAGGCCGTGCTCGTCGACCTGGCGAACCGCCGGTTCTACATGTTCAACATCGAGATCTGGCCGCACGAGTTCTATTTCGTGGCCGGATTGCTGATCATGGCGGGCATCGGGCTTTTCCTTCTCACCAGCATGGTGGGCCGCGCCTGGTGCGGCTACGCCTGCCCGCAGACCGTGTGGACGGACCTGTTCCAGCATGTCGACCGCTTCGTGGACGGTGACCGGAACAAGCGTATGCGGCTGGACGCGGCGCCGTGGACGGCGGGCAAGATCGCGCGGCGATTGTTCAAATGGACGATCTACCTCGTCATCGCCTTCTGGACCGGCGGCGCATGGATCATGTACTTTGCCGACGCGCCCACGCTGGTGCGCGAGTTCTGGACGCTGGAAGCGCCCTTCGTCGCCTACGCGACCGTCGGCATCCTGACCGCCACCACCTTCATCTTCGGCGGTTTCATGCGCGAGCAGGTGTGCATCTACATGTGCCCCTGGCCGCGCATACAGACCGCGATGATGGACGAAAAGTCCCTCACCGTTACCTACAAGGACTGGCGCGGCGAACCGCGCGGCAGCGTGAAGAAGGCGCAGAAGCACCCCGGCGAATTCGGCGACTGCATCGACTGCAACCAGTGCGTGGCCGTGTGCCCCACGGGCTGGGACATCCGCAAGGGACCGGACATCTCCTGCATCACCTGCGGCCTTTGCATCGACGCCTGCGACCGGGTGATGGACGAAGTAGGCCGCCCGCGCGGGCTGATCGACTACCTGACGCTGGAAGATAGCGAGGGCGAGATCAGGGGACAGGACCATCGCCCGACGTGGAAGAAGGTTCTTCGCCCACGCTCGGTGCTGTATTTCTGCGTCTGGGCGGGCATCGGCCTTGGCCTGCTGTTCGCCCTTTCCGCCCGCACGCATACGGAAATCAGCGCCGCGCCCGATCGCAATCCGCCCTACATGCTGATGAGCGATGGCGAGGTGCGCAACAACTACACCGTGAAGCTGCGCAACATGGAAGCCCGCCCGCGCGAAATGCGCGTGGGGATCGAGGGCCTGCCCGGGGCGGTGATGTGGTCCGACACGATGTCCGGTGACGATGCAGCTCGCACGATCGACTTGCCCGTACCTGCCGACGCGACCCAGACCGTGCGCCTCTACGTGCGCGCGCCGCAGGGCACCGATGCGCAGGATTTCAGCCTGTCGGTCGTCTCGCTGGACGAGCAGGCAGAAACAGACGCGGTGGAAGTCCGCTTCGTGACACCCGGAGACGAATGATGGCCAAGACATCCCGCAAGCAGTTCACCGGCTGGCACATGACCGGCATCCTCGTCGCCTTCTTCGGCAGCGTGGCGGCGGTGAACTTCACTATGGCAAGCTACGCCAGCTCCACCTTCGGTGGGATCGTTGTCCAGAATTCCTATGTCGCCAGCCAGGAATACAATGGGTGGCTGGAGCAGGCGCGCGAAAGCGAGGCGCTGGGCTGGCAGGCGGTCACGACGTGGCGCCCGGATGGGCGGCTGGTCGTCTCCGTCGATGGCGCACCCGATTACCTCTCGGCCACGGCAACGGCCCGCCACCCACTCGGGCGCAGGCCCGACCAGACGCTCGGCTTTTCGCGCATCGGGGAGGGCACCTACCTCTCCGACGAGGAACTGCCCGAAGGCCGCTGGACGCTGCGGCTGGAACTGAGTGACGGTGTCTCTACCTGGCGGCGTGAGGATGATCTCTCATGACCGCGCTGCCGCAATTTCCCGACGAGCACGTCAGCGTTCTCGCCGTGCCGGGGATGCACTGCGCCGGTTGCATGAGCAAGGTGGAGCGCGGTCTCTTGGCGCATGACGGCGTGGTCGCTGCCCGCGTGAACCTGTCCTCGCGCATGGTGACGGTAACGCACGATGGCACCGTGGACGAGGGCGACCTGACCCACTTCATCGCCGAGGCCGGGTTCGAGGCGCAGCCGCGTCGCAAGCAGGCGGAGCGGCCCTACAGTGCGGTAAAGCCGCTGCTGGCTCCACTGGCCGTCGCGGCCTTTGCGGCGATGAACGTGATGCTGCTGTCGGTCAGCGTGTGGTCGGGCGCGGAAGGCTCCACGCGGGAACTGTTCCACTGGATTTCCGCGCTGATCGCGCTGCCCGCCATCGGCTTTGCCGGGCGGCCGTTCTTCAGGTCCGCATGGGGTGCGTTGAAGCGCGGCACTACGAACATGGACGTGCCGATCTCGCTCGGCGTCATCATCGCCAGCGGTCTCAGCCTCTACGAAACGTGGGTCGGCGGCCAGCACGCGTGGTTCGATGGGGCACTTATGCTGCTCACCTTCCTGCTGGCGGGCCGCGTGCTCGATGCGATGATGCGCGACAGGGCGCGCAGCGGCGTGGAGGCGCTGGTGAGCCAGGCGGCCAAGGGCGCGCAGGTCGTCGGCGCTGACGGATCGCTGACCTATCTCGCCGCCGAGGACCTGCAGCCGGGCATGGTGATGCGCGTTGCCACGGGAGAACGCCTGGCCGCCGATGGCGAGATAGTTTCGGGTCGCAGCCGGTTCGACCAGTCCCTGCTGACGGGCGAGAGCCGCCCGGTCGCGCTGGCGCAGGGCGAAACGGCGCTGGCCGGAACGCTGAACCTCGAAGCACCGGTGGACGTGCGCGTCAGCAGCGCCGGCGCCGACACCACGCTGGCCGAGATCGCCCGCCTGATGGAAGCCAGTACGCAGGACCGCAGCCGCTACGTCCGCATCGCGGACCGCGCCGCGCGGCTCTATGCGCCCGCCGTCCATTCGCTCGCCCTGCTGACCGTGGTCGGCTGGCTGGTGGCCGGGGCTTCGCTCTACCAGGCGCTGGTGATCGGCGTGGCCGTGCTCATCATCACCTGTCCCTGCGCCCTCGGCCTCGCCGTTCCGGTGTCGCAGGTGGTGGCGAGCGGCGCCCTCATGCGCGCAGGTATCCTGGTGAAGGACGGGTCCGCCTTCGAACGCCTCGCCAGTATTGACCGCGCACTACTCGACAAGACCGGCACACTGACGCTGGGCCGCCCGGTGCCCGATGAACAGTCGCTGGCGACCCTGAGCGAGGATGAGGCGGCAATCGCTCTCGCGCTCGCGTCGCACAGCCGGCACCCGCTGTCGCGCGCACTTGAAAAGGCGCTGACCTCGAACGGGATCGTTTCGGCCACGCTGACGAACGTCATAGAGCGGGCAGGCGAGGGCGTGTTCGGCACCTGCGAGGGCCGCGCGGTAGCACTGAAGCGGCCCGAAACTTCGGGCACTACCGCCGTCCTTCTGCAGACCGGACTGGGGCCGGATCGCCTGATCCCAGTTGCCGATACGCTGCGCCCGGATGCCCGTGACGCTATCGAACTATTGCAGGCGCAGGGTATCGAGTGCTCGATACTGTCGGGCGATACGGCACGGGGCGCGGCAGGCGTGGCCCGCGAAGTCGGCCTGACAGTGCAGGCCAATGCCCGACCGGAAGACAAGCAGGCGCTGGTCGCCCGGCTGCGCAATGCTGACCGAAAGGTACTGATGGTTGGCGATGGCCTGAACGATGGACCGGCGCTGGCTGCAGCCAATGTCTCCATCGCACCGGGCTCTGCCAGCGACGTGGGACTGCAGGCTGCCGATTTCGTGTTTGTGCAGGATTCGCTGTCTGCCCTGCCACGCACCGTGCGCGCTTCCCGGAAGACCATGCAGGTGGTGAAGCAGAACTTCGCCCTTGCCATCGTCTACAACCTGTTTGCCGTACCGCTGGCTGTCGCGGGACTGGTGACGCCGCTGATCGCTGCGATTGCCATGTCCGCCAGTTCGCTGCTGGTGGTGGCCAATTCGCTGCGCCTGATGAGAGCTGCAAAGTGAATGGAGTGATCATCCTCTTGCCCATCGCGCTGCTGCTGGGCCTGGCTGGTCTGGCCGCGTTCTTCTGGGCGCTGCGCAACAACCAGTTCGAGGATCCCGATGGCGCGGCCGCGCGCATCCTGCTGGACGATGATGAGGATAGCCCCGCATGAGCATGGTGGGACAGATCGTCGGGATCGCGGCACTTGTTCCGGCCATGGCTGGTTCGATCGCTCTGCCCGGCGATACGGGGCAATCCCGGCTCGTGCTGGCCCTGTGCCACGGCGGCACTCTCGCCATTCCTCTGAAATCGGGCGATGCGCCCGCCATGCCCGCCACGCTTTGCTGCGCCAAGGGATGCCAGCGGCGCGAGAAACGCGATGCCGTTGATCCAGAACAATGAAACCGCCCGCAAACCAGTGAAGGGATAATCGCATGTGGCCTTACTATCCCGATCTGCTCGCCGTGCCGGTTCCGCGCTATACCAGCTATCCTACCGCGGCGGAATTTGCCGATGACATCGGCCCGGCGGACCTTGCCGATGCGGTCGCCACGGCGACTGGCGAGGTATCGCTCTATATCCACATCCCGTTCTGCGAGAAGATATGCTGGTACTGCGGCTGCAACACGGCGGCGGCCAACCGCAAGCAGCGCCTCGCCAGTTACATGGAAGCCCTGCACCGCGAGATCGCGCTGGTTGCCGCGCTGTTGCCGGCCAATGCCCGCGTCACGCGCATCGCATTCGGCGGCGGCAGTCCCAATGCGGTCGCCCCGGTCGATCTCGTTCGCCTGTTCGACCAGCTCGTCATCAAGTTTCCGCTGGATAGGCCGACGGTCTCGGTCGAACTCGACCCCCGGACCCTTACCGACGAATGGCAGGCGGTGTTGCGCGGGATCGGGGCCACGCATTCGAGCATGGGGGTGCAGACCTTCTCCCCGCGCTTGCAGGAAGCGATCGGCCGCGTGCAGCCGGTGGAGATGATCGAGAGAGGCGTGGAGATCCTCCGCGAGGCCGGGATCACCTCGATGAACTTCGATCTCATGTACGGCCTGCCGGGCCAGACGATGGAGGATCTCGAGCAGTCGCTGGATTGCGCCGCACGCTTTGGCGCGGATCGCATCGCCCTGTTCGGCTATGCCCACGTGCCAGGCATGTTTCCCCGCCAGCGCCAGATAGACGCTTCGAACCTTCCGGATAACGCGGCACGTTTCGCCATGGCGGCATCAGGCTACGAGCGGCTGCTGGCCGCAGGTTACCAGCCCATCGGTTTCGACCATTTCGCGACGCCTGGCGATCCGATTGCCGTGGCTTCGCGAGAGGGCAGGCTGCGGCGGAATTTCCAGGGCTTTACCGAGGACCAGGCACCTGTTCTGATCGGACTCGGCGCTTCCGCCATAAGTTCCTTCCCCGGATTGCTGGCACAGAACGAAAAGAATTCGGGCCGCTACCGGGAAATGCTTTCACAAGGCCGGCTGACGGTGACACGCGGCAAGCGCCGCAGCATAGAGGATCGCCGCTGCGGCGCGATCATCGAGGAACTGCTGTGCCGGGGCCGTGCGCGGGTGGGAAGCGCTACGCTGGACGCGGCCAGCGCGCGCCTAACGCCTTATCTGAAGGCTGGCCTGTGCTCGCTGGACAACGGCCATGTGACTATAGGCGACCATGCTGTGCCCTATGCGCGCAGCATAGCGTCGGCGTTCGATCCCTATCGTCGGCAAAGTGCGCGGCAATTCAGCACCGCCATCTGAGCGGCCCGCTACTACGTGTTCTGGCGTCCGTCGATAAGGCGCTGGACGAGGGATGGGTCTGCGAGGGTAGAGGTATCGCCGAGGGCGTCGTAGTCGTTCTCGGCGATCTTCCTGAGGATGCGGCGCATGATCTTGCCGCTGCGGGTCTTGGGCAGGCCGTCGGTGAAATGCAGGTGGTCGGGCGTGGCCACGGGGCCGATCTCGCGGCGCACCTGCTGTTTCAGTTCGGCGTGGAGCTCGTCCGATGGCTCCACCCCTTCCATCGTGGTGACGTAGCAGTAGATGCCCTGGCCCTTCACCTCGTGCGGGTAACCCACCACCGCGGCCTCTGCCACCTTGGGGTGCAGCACCAGCGCGCTTTCCACCTCGGCCGTGCCCATGCGGTGGCCCGAGACGTTGATCACGTCGTCCACCCGGCCCGTGATCCAGTAGTACCCATCGCCGTCGCGGCGGCAGCCGTCGCCGGTGAAGTAGCGGCCGGGGAAGGTGGTGAAGTAGGCCTCGATAAAGCGGTCGTGATCGCCGTAGACGGTGCGCGCCTGGCCCGGCCAACTGGCAGCGATGCACAGGTTGCCCTCGGCCGCGACCCCGTCCTCTTCCGGCAGCGGCTGCCCCTCGTTATCGACCAGCAGCGGCTGCACGCCGAAGAACGGCCTGCCCGCACTCCCTGGCTTCATGTCGTGGGCATAGGGCAGGGTGGTGATCATGTGGCCGCCGGTCTCGGTCTGCCACCAGGTGTCGACCACCGGGCAGCGGTTCTCGCCCACCACCTCGTAATACCAGCGCCAGGCTTCCGGGTTGATCGGCTCGCCCACGGTGCCAAGAATGCGCAGGGAAGAACGGTCGTGCTGCGTCACCCAGCCATCGCCCTCGCGCATCAGCGCGCGGATGGCGGTGGGCGCGGTGTAGAAGATGTTGACCTTGTGCTTTGCAATCACGTCCCAGAAGCGGCCGTGATCGGGATAGTTGGGCACCCCTTCGAACACCAGGCTGGTGCCAGCGTTCAGCAGCGGGCCGTAGGTGACATAGCTGTGCCCCGTCACCCAGCCGATATCGGCGCTGCACCAGAACACTTCGCCCGGCTGGTAATCGAAGGTGTAGTAAAAGGTCGCCGCGCACCACAGGGCATAGCCGCCGGTGGTGTGCAGCACGCCCTTGGGCTTGCCGGTGGAGCCAGAGGTGTAGAGGATGAACAGCGGATCTTCCGCGCCCATCTCCTCGCACGGGCATTCCGCATCGCTGGCAAGATCGTGGTACCAGTGGTCGCGGCCTTCGGTCATGGCGATATCGCCGCCGGTGTGGCGCACGACCAGCACGCCGTCGACCGTGACCCCGTCATGATCCAGCGCGGCATCGACATTGGCTTTCAGGGGGATCGTCCTGCCGCCGCGCAGCCCCTCGTCGGCGGTGACCACGAAGCGGCTGTCGCAGCCTTCCAGCCGGCCCGCCAGCGCCTCTGGCGAGAAGCCGCCGAACACCACCGAGTGGATCGCCCCGATGCGCGCGCAGGCGAGCATGGCCAGCACGCCCTCGACCACCATGGGCATGTAGAGCGTGACCCGGTCGCCCTTCGCGACGCCCATCGCCTTCAGCGCATTGGCCATCTGCACCACTTCGGCGTGAAGCTGGGCATAGGTGAGGGTGCGCGCGGGCGAGGCAGGATCGTCGGGCTCGAAGATCAGCGCCGCGCGCTCTGCATGCTGCGGCAGGTGGCGGTCGACGCAGTTGTAGCACAGGTTCAGCGAACCGTCGGCGAACCACCTGATGTCCACCGGATCGAACGACCACTCACCCGCCTTCGTCGGCTCAGCATACCAGTCGAGCCGCTCCTTCGCCTCTTCCAGCCAGAAACCGTCCGCATCCTCCACAGAACGCCGGTAGCGCGCTTCGTAATCCGCGGGCGCGGCGTGGGGATCG
>NZ_QXFL01000029.1 GCF_003584125.1 Aurantiacibacter zhengii | reverse complement strand
CCACCGTCTTGCCGTGCTGGTCGCCCCCGCCCAGCGCGTGGATGACCTTGCGCCCCATCGACCGCTTGCGCTGGTCGTTGCTGGCCACCACGCTTTCCACGATCCGCAGCGGGCTTTCGTAGTCCTGCCCGGTCTTCAGCAAGGCCAGCGTATCCTTGGGAAAGCAGCTGCCGCCATAGCCCGGACCCGGCATCAGGAAGCGATTGCCGATGCGGCTGTCGAGACCGATGCCCTTCGCCACGTCGGCGACATCCGCGCCCACCTTCTCGCACAGGTCGGCGATCTCGTTGATGAAGCCGATCTTGGTCGCAAGGAAGGCGTTGCCGGCATACTTGGTGAGTTCGGCAGCGCGCCTGCTCATCACCACCAGCGGGCTCTCGTTGCGGGTGAGCGGACGGTAGATCTCCGCCAGCACCTTTTCCGCGTGCTCGTCGTTCACGCCGATCACCACGCGGTCGGGCCGCTTGAAGTCGTCGATCGCCGCGCCTTCGCGCAGGAACTCGGGGTTCGACGCCACCGAGAACTCGAGGTCAGGCGCGGTCTCGCGGATGATCCGCTCCACCTCGTCGCCCGTGCCCACCGGCACCG
>NZ_QXFL01000003.1 GCF_003584125.1 Aurantiacibacter zhengii | reverse complement strand
TGACGTGACCCCCAGCTTTCCCCCAGCTGGGATTAGAGCCGAGCGGTTGTTTTGCGCATAAGCGCGGTTGTAGCAATGGGCTACGTAGCGGAGTCCGTAGGGCGTAGCGAAGCAGGCCATTGCTTATCCAGTTCGGCGGCGAACGCCGCCGGTGTTGCGTAGCCAAGCGATGAGTGCGGTCGCTCCCGGTTGTAATCATCCACCCAGGCGGCGATCTCGACACGGGCATGGGCCATGCTCAAGAACAGCGTCTCGTTCAGCAGCTCATCGCGCATGCGACCATTGAAGCTCTCGCAAAAGCCGTTCTGCATCGGCTTGCCTGGCGCGATGTAATGCCACTCCACGCCCATCTCCCCGCACCATGCCAGCACCGCATTGCAGGTCAGCTCAGTGCCGTTATCGCTGACGATCATGCCGGGCTTGCCACGCTGGCTGATCAGCTCCGTCAGCTCTCGCACGACACGGCGGCCTGAGATCGATGTGTCCGGCACCGCTGCCAGGCACTCCCTGGTCACGTCGTCGACTACATTGAGCACACGGAACCTCCTGCCCGACGCCATCTGGTCGTGCACAAAGTTCAGGCTCCAGCGTTGGTTCGGCAGAGCCGGCACCGGGGCAGGAGCCCTTGTGCCGACAGCACGCTTGCGGCTGCGTCGCCGCCTGACCGCCAAGCCTTCCTCCTGGTAGATGCGCTGGATCTTCTTACGGTTGATCATGATCCCCTCCCGGCGCAGCAGGATATGCAGCCGCCGATAGCCGAACCGACGACGCCGGTTGGCCAGCTCGCGCAGCCTCTCCCGAAGCTCGGCATCATCGTTACGCGTGGAACAGTAACGCACGCTCTTGCGATCGGCATCGACAACACGGCACGCCCGCCGTTCGCTCATCCCGTGGCACGCCTGGAGATGAGCGACAGCTTCCCGCTTCGCGGCGGGCGTCAAAACCTTTTGCCAGGAGATCCTTCAGTGCCGCCTTGTCCAGCATCGCATCGGCCAGCAGCCGCTTGTCGACCGTCCTTCTATCAGGGCCGGACTCTAATCCAACTTGGAGGGAAATCAGGGGGTCACGTCACGGGTAGCCGCAGCACGCAAGCGCAGGCCGCCATCAACCGCCGATAGAAGCAGACACGCAAATCCATCGAAAGAGCTTGAGACATCCATGGCGGCCTCCTTCACCAGCACGGATTCTGAGACCACTCTAGCACCAAAATCGCCTTGCCCTACCAACGATCAAGGTAAGGAGCTGTAAAGTTTCTGCCTATCCATTAAGCTTTGGATCTCTCAACAACTCCTCCGGGGGCCGACGATCTCCAACGCTGAGCAGACGGCGAATGCGGGCAATTGCGCGGCCGCTGTTGAAGCCTACCGCCCCACATAGTTTATTCTCGCTAAACTGCAGTAAAACACCCTCCTGACCATTGAACGGCTTTAACCAATGAGAGACCGTACGATCGACTTTGCCTACGGCCTGAATATTTATATCGAACTGATCGGACCAGAATCCCGATGGCTGTGCCTTAGGCAATTCCAGGCCAAGGATAGTAGAGGCTGCCTCCCGTGCCTGGATCTGCGCGTTCAAAATAGTCTCGCTTCGATCTCCTAATCCTTCGACGGTGCTTCGGCGTCGGGTAACGTCCCCGACAGCAAGGACTCCTGGCAGCGATGTTCGACAATGAGCATCAATCAAAATGCCGTTATCATTTTCCGCGCCCGCATCATTTGCAAGCTTGGCGTTGGGAACCATCCCGACACCGATAACTAGGACATCGCAAGGTAGAGTCTCGCCGCTCATGAGCACCACGCCGCTAATCCGTGACGGCCCTAGGACTGAGGCTATACCTTCACCCAACCTCAGTTTAACCCCTGCCTCTTCAATAACAGTCGCCATGACCCGCCCTGCTCCCTCGCCGATCGAACGGAGCATCGGTAACGCCGCAATGTCCACAATCGTAGTATCGCAACCACGCCTCACAGCACTTGAAGCAACTTCACAACCGATCACGCCTCCGCCCATTACGACTACACGAGCTCCTGGCAACAGCGCCTCCCTCAACGCCATTGCATCGCGCGAAGTACGCAGGGTGTGGATGCCTTGCAATCTCGGAACTTGTGCAGGCCATCGAGCCAACCCACCCGTTGCCACAACCATAACCTCCGCGCCTACCTGCCGCCCTCCAGAAAGATCCAACCGCCCCGCGGTCCCAATGCCCAAAACACGATTGCCGAACTCAAGCTCCAGGTGCATTTTCTCTAAAATATCGGCCCGAACTAGAGGGGTGTCCGAGGGATCGCTAAACTCACCTGAAAGCATTTCCTTCGACACGGCAGGACGATTGTACAGCGGCTCCATCTCGGCATCAAAGAGCATCACTCGCCCATCGTATCCCAAGCGCCGAAGCTCCATCGCTGTGGTCAAACCTGCAGCGTTAGCGCCAATGATCGCAACGGTGTTCGTCATACAAGCCCCCCCCATCGTAAGAAAAATGTCGTTACTGAATGGAGGCGTTTGATCATAGCAGGAATCTCATGAATTTGACGATGACGGAAGATCGTATAATTATATACGTTGCTTCTGATCCTCTCGATCATAAACATTATACAAGAACAACAAGCGTTTTACGCTTAAAGGAAAGATGATACCCTCGGACCGAACGTCGCAACGATATCTTCTCCTACGGTAAAATATTGATTGATTAAATGGACAAGGCTTAAGGGGGCGCTGCCAGAACCGACTAACATTAAGCTACTAGTGAATGCGTCTGTGTCCCTGACAAAAGCAAACCGCGCAAACAGCAACCCGCTCCGCACCTACCGATAACGGGACAACCGATTAGATAAACGTATTAAAGTTCTTGGATAAAAATACTGTCTGGGCAATAAACACCTCTCTACGCACTAATCTAAGACCTTCTGGGGTCTGACGAATAAGATCTATTCGCCGACCACCAAGCCAGTCCTCTTCATCTTCATTGCGATTACGCAAACTTATTGCGACCGAACGAACTAACCAATCGTTCTCTCCTTCGCTAGGTTCTACTTCGATATTCGAAATATAGTGTATGTTGCGTGTAGGTGGGTCTTCACTCCAAGCAGTTCGTTGCTTCCACCGAGAAGCCCGCAACTTTAACTCCGCTAGACTATCGTCAAAGTGAGCCATTCGATCACGTTCATATGTGCCCTTCTTGTCGCGACGATAACGGGCTTGGGGAACGGGGACCCAATAGGTGAATTCCTCGTCCATCAATTGAAACCAATCGTCGTACCGTTGTTCGTCTAAGAGCCTCGCCTCCCGATATAGAAATTGTTGAATCAGATGAAACACTTCTAAAGAAGCCTGGCGAGGCGCATTATTTTTGGGATTGGCTGGAGCAGTTACCATGCTTATGTCCTTAATTATTGTCGAGGCTGGACCAATCGCTGGCTGACATGAGGTCAGCCCAACGTTTATAGAATGCGCGCTGGTTTGCGTCGTTCAATTGGACGCGATGGATTTTTCCTGGAAACTCTTCGTGATCTATCGCCGAGTCCAATCCTAATCCATAGTGCAGTTTCTGACGGCGCGTAACGACACCAGCGTTTGAGTGCGTGCAATGCTCCCAGTTTTCCCCGTCATCAGATTCAAACATGCCGGTTGGGGAAAAAGTTCTCGAAATTCCACGACGGTAGGCCTCCTTGAGACTCTTTGGAGCATCGCGGTTGACGAGCACCCACGTATTCAATTCAATCTCGTGGGCCCCCTTGGGGAGCCATGTTCGCCACGTGTTAAGTCCCGGGAGGTATGCAAGATTTGGAAAAACATTAGCCGAACTCATAGACCCCACCATTTTCGCTCGCAGCTTTCCGAGGCGTTCGGCGAAACGCGCTTCATTCTCCTTCAAATAGTCCACAACCTCTGGCTCGCCCAGCGCCATGGCATTACCAATCAAATCCAATCCAAATTCGGTACCGTGTCCATTGACACTCGCTTGAAAGGACTTCTCTGGATTTACTTTTACACCGCGGCCAAAAATCGCTGCAGCGGCTGATGCATGTGTCCAACCGGCGTGATATGCGTCTCCGACGAAGTTCTCAGCCGCGAACTTCCAGTTTGACCGCAATCGAGACTTTACGTTCCCCTCAAGGAATTCGGTACCACCAGGATCGTTATCGAGCAGGACATCCAAGTAATAGCGATAGTCGCCTAAATATTCATTTAGCGACGGCGCCTTAGGATCAAAGGTAGCGAAGATCAAACCCTTGTAGGATTCAGTCCTCGCCCGATGTAGGCCTAACTTACTCTTATCGAAATTCGCGCAGCCTGAGTAATGCTCCTCCTCATGTATGCTAACAAGCCCCCCATCTAGACCAAAAGCCCATCCGTGAAAGTTACACGTGAATTGACGAGCGGTGCCAGTCTCAGCAAAGCATACTCTGTTACCCCTGTGGGTACAGGAATTTAAGAATACGTTAACTTCCCCTTTTCGATCTTTCGCGACTATAACAGCATCTTGCCCAATATAAGTAGTTAGGAAATCGCCGGGCTCGATGAACTGCGATTCATGACCTACGAAACACCAGCAGCGGGCGAAAATTCGCTCTAATTCAAGCTGGTAAATATCCGTATTCCAAAAAATTCGCCTGTCGATCCATCCGGCTTCAACATCCACGAGTTGGTGAAAGTCAAGGTCAGATGCCGCGAGGTTATTTTCGCGCTGAAAAGTCTCAACCATCGGTGTTCTCCTATTGGCACTGCGGGGATGAAGCGTGGGTGTCGTCATTTTTGTTCGGTGTCGTGTTCACCAGCAACTTACCGCCCTCGACCCATACTTGATAAGTATTGATCGGTTCTGTGGCCGGAAAGCAAAGAGCCTTGCCCGATCGAATGTCGAATTCACCAGAATGGGCTGGACAAATTACGGTGAAGCCCTCCAGCCAACCTTCTGTAAGAGAGGCTATCGCATGGGAGCAGACGTCATCCGTCGCGAACCACTCATCATCGACGTGATAAACGGCGATCTCCCCAAGGCCATCGATTGAAAATGCCTTCATTTCACCTTTCGGGATCTGCGAAGCTTCACCAAGTTCGACTAGATTTGAAACCATACCCTCCTCTTTTCCATTATTACCCGCCCTCAAGAAGCAACACAAAGTTCAGCGAAGCCTAGGCCGGTCACTCCACCATCCCAAGGCTCATAAGCGATGACCTTGCCCGCCCCTCTGACTGCGCCCATTGCGCAGAGAAGTTGACGAATTTCCATCGCACCATTTCCGCCGTGTTCTAGAATGTAATCATCGGTTAAATTGATGAGAGCCTCAGGCTCCCCCCTCTCCACCGCATCGAGGATCAACTTATCGAAGGCTTTGTTGATACGCCCCATTTGCGGAAGGCCAACCCAATGGCTGAGGCCACCTGATCCAATGACAACGACCCTCTCGTCGCCAGGATAAGCTTCGATGGCCCGACGTATCGAACCGCCAAGGTCATAGGCCCTTTGCGTGCGAATTAAGGGCTGAACACCTGCTGCCAGATAGACGGGTATAGTTGCCACAGAACCATCTGAAGGCAATGAGCGGCGAACTGGAATACCTACAGAATGATCGACGTTCATTGATTTGGCAGCCGCCCAGTCGAACCCCTCCTCATGACCCACACGCATTATATGTTGCGCCAATGACGGGTTGCCTCGGATGTCCCCGCGCTCAACTCCAGGCAAAGGATCAATTGGGCCCTGCACATCTCCGATGCCGATCGCCATCTGAGGTAAACAATTCGGACCAAATAAAATATAGTGATCGGCACCAATTATAACAGCAGTTGTCGCATCTAGCTGACGCACGCGTTCAAGGACCGTCTCGTATGCTGCCAAGACAACTGACGAGTCAACTTTCCGCGGGTTAATGAAAACCAGCGGGTCGTGGGACATTAGAAACCCACCAACCACATTTGCCATCACACCGCCTCCCTAAGGCAGCCGGAGATCGCGTTTAGGTACTCGGGCAGCTCTTGTGGCCCCCGCACACACATCCATAAACCAAAAGTGAGCATGGGACTCACTCCGACATCAAGCATGGAAGATACATTCATACCCCCAATCATTTCCTGCTCATCCCGACTCAATCCATATCGTTCCAGTACTTCTGTGGGCTCTGCAACGAAGCGTTTTCTCACTGAAGTCTTGGTGGTAATGTCATACAGCGCCAACTCAATTGCATGGACACTCATTCCGCCCCTCCTAAAAACCGTGGCGACTAAGAAATTCGCTTATCAAGCCAACAAAAGCCTTTGGCCGCTCCAACTGAACCCAGTGGCCGCACTCTCCGAAGATATGCAACTCGCTATTTGGCAAATTTCGAGCGGCGCTTACCGCCACCTCCATAGGAATGACTGAATCTTCGCGCCCGTGCAGCAGTAAAGCCGGCTTATCGATCGTAGCTAGCTTATCAGCCGGCATTCCACGAACGAGCCGCGGCCCTTCTTCATTCGATTGGGGCATTAGGGCGCGCAGCGCCGTGCGCCCAGAATGGCGCAGGCTCATTTCATACCGCTCCCGAACCATGGACTCGGTTACGATAGATGTATCGTACGGGAAACGCTCGAGGATGGCCCGCATACCCTCAAGAGAGGGCTCGAATGCAGCGCCTTCACTTAGGGCACTCGTCTGCTCGAACTGACCAGCCGGAGTACCCATCAATACCAAGCTCAACACAGCCTCGGGCTGCCGAAGGGTAGCCGCAAGCGACAGCGCTCCACCGAAAGAATTACCAACAAGAACTGAGGGGCCGACATTAAGAGCTTCCAGAAAGCCCAGAAGTTGACTGACCCACACCTTCATATTGAGCGTAAGCTCAGACTCGCAGTCAGTCAGCCCAAATCCAGCCATATCCACAGCAATGACGCGGTGATTTTCTGCTAAATGAGGTATTACATTACCCCAATTTTCCCATGCACTCACTCCTGGGCCGGAGCCATGCAAAAGTACGAGCGGAATGCCAGATCCTTCATCATGATAATGGGTACGAATGCCATTATTCTCGAGAAAATTGCCTTGCTGTATGGTCAAATTCTCCACTCCCGCCAAATGTTCGTCGCATAGTCGATAGCCATACTCTTAAGTATGGTTTAGGATCAAGATTTCGCGCTGTCAAGGGATGTTCAGATTGTATGGCCACCAGAAGAGTCGCAAGGTTAAGACCAGCCAATCTCCCGCTGCCTGCGCCCATCAGAATTGGAGTTGGCGCCCTCTGACATCACAACCCCGCGTCGGACCGCTCGGGTGTGGAGTTTTCCTGAAGTTGACTTGCTCCCCTGAACAGACGGGTTCTTGCTAGATTCTTACGCAAAGAAGTCGGACGAGAATGAAGCGAAACTGGTCCAGCGATGAACAGATCATCGCGGTTTGAAGCTGGGATGCCGCCGTTACGGGGGTAAGCTCCGCCACGTTCTACAAGTGGAAGTCGAAGTTCGCTGGACTGGGGGTATCCGATGCCTGTCGGCTGCGGACTTAGAGGCCGTGTTGACAAAAGGGATCCCCATTTGCTCCGAGTTCTGATTTAAGACTGCTTGTTGTTAAGCAGTCATGGGTCGCGGAGACTTGTCGGATGCGGAGTGGGAGCTGATCGGGCCGTTGCTGCCGCCTGAGCGTGGTCGCTGGGCACGACCGGCGGGCGATAACCGGTGCTTCCTCAATGGCATGCTCCACTTGCTGAGTGTTGGCTGCCCCTGGCGCGACATGCATGTGCGCTATGGCAAATGGAACTCGGTCTATGTCCGGTTCAGGCGGTGGGCTGAACAGGGCGTATGGGATGCCCTTCTGCAAACGCTGGTCGATCTTGGTCTGACCGACGACTGGCAGCACATGATCGACAGCACCAGCGTTCGCGGCCACGTCTCGGCTGCGGGCGGAAAAGGGGGGCTTGTGCGAACCCTCTTGGTCGAACGCGCGGCGGCCTAACGAGCAAAATCCACGCCCGGTGCGACAATCAGAGATTGTCTCTCAGCTTCATCCTGACCGGCGGCGAGGCCTCCGATTACACCGCTGCGAGCCGCTGATGGATAACCCCATCGCCACGCCCAGGGCGCTGCTGGCTGACAAAGGCTATGACGGTGATCGCTTCCGGGAGGCTTGCTGATCCGTGGTATCCTGCCGATCATCCCACCCCGCTCGAACCGCAAGATGCCCGAGCATCCCGACTATCGCCGCTATCGAGATCGCAACTGCGTCGAGCGCATGTTCGGTAAGCTCAAGCAACAGCGGCGCATCGCCACCCGGTACGACAAGACGGACCTCTCGTTTGACAGCTTCCTCAACCTCGCCGCCGCGCGCCTATGGCTGAAATCTTTTATCAACACGGCCTAGGACGAGAACAGCCGGCTGAAGAAGCTGCTGGCCGAAGCATTGCTCGACAACGTGGTGCTGAAGGATCTGGCACCAAAAATTGGTAACGCCCGGCGCGAAGCGGGAAGCCGTCGTCCATGCCCGTGAGGAGCATGGGCTGAGCGAGCGTCGGGCGTGCCGTCTGGTTGGCGTGAGCCGCACGGTGATCCGTTACGAGCCGGCGAGGCCGGATGACGGGGCACTGCGGGAACGGTTGCGCGAGCAGGCGGCGGAACGTCGCCGGTTCGGCTATCGCCGCCTGGGCTACCTGCTGGCGCGGGAAGGCATGCGACCGAACCACAAGATGCTGCTGCGCATCTACCGTGAGGAAGGGCTTCGGGTCCGTCGCCGTGGCGTTCGCAAAAGGGGACTGGGCACGCGCAGACCAATGGTATTTCCGGACGGACCGAACGAGTGACGTTCGCTCGACTTCGTTCAGAATCAGTCGGCGACGGGTCATAAGCTCTGCGCATTTTGATGCAACAGCGGTGGAATGCACACCGACTCCTCTAGCGTATCACTGGAATAACGTCTCGCCTTGCGCTCACTAGCGGCGAGTTCGCCTAGGGAGGCTTCGGTCCATATCCATCCAAAGATTGAAATTTTGCGCCAAGACGGAAGCAATACATCGTTATCTCGAAGACGTTTCCGAAAGGGTATTTCAAGGACGCGTCGCCATCGGTCCGCAAACTATAGGCAAACTATAGAAAGCGGGCGGTTGACTCACGTGCGTTGGTCGAAAGAGCCCTCTGCTGGATCTCGCGTGTCGCCATTTAACTAAAATGCCACGATATTGCATACTCGTGCGTATTGACATTATGCCCCGACCTCTACACCTACGGGGGAATATTTCGACGAAATGCTGCTTGGGAGAGGGGTATGGCCTCAGGTATTGGAGACAAGGCCGAAATGAGTAAATTGACTGCAATCCAGGACGGTTCAACAGATATCGATCCGGTATGGGCTGGCGGAGGGGCGCATATTCCCGATTGGTTTTCCTGGGCGATGAGTGTGCCCCGTGAGGAAGGCTTCGTAGAGGTTGATGGCGCGCGTGTACATTATCTTCGCTGGGGTAGGCGTGGCCGGGCCAAATTGCTCATGTCGCACGGGTTTCTCGCCCATGCCCGCTGCTTTGCCTTCATCGCACCATACCTTGCCCAAGATTACGATGTGGTGGCTTTTGATCTGGCCGGTATGGGCGATAGCGAGATGCGTGGCGTCGCTGATGAAGCTGCGCGGGGAAAGGAATTCGCCGAAATCAGCGAAGCGCTCGATCTGCGCGCAGACGGAGCCAACCCGGTGATCATCGCCCACAGCTTCGGCGCGCGTGCAGCACTTACGGCTGTTTCTCAAACGCCGGACGCCTTCGCAGGCGTTATTGTCTGCGATCTCATGGTAATGCGGCCACAAAAACTCGAGGAATACTGGACTATGGGTCTGTGGAGCCCAGGGTCGGGTAATCCAGATAAACCGGTCCGACGCTATCCCAGTTATGCAGCGGCGCGCGAGAGGTATATCCTGGCACCGCCGCAACCGGTTGGTGAGCCTTTCTTATTGGACTACATGGCTTTTCACTCTCTCCGCCGCGATGGCGAAGAATGGGCATGGAAGTTTTCTCCGGAGGTCTTCCGTCGCGACAATAACTCCGACGAATGGCTGAGCGTGGGCAGGAAACTGGTTGATGCGCCCGGTCGCAAAGCAGTTATACACGGTGAAAAGAGTCAACTTTTCGATCGAGATTCTGCTTGTTATATCCGTGAGCTAGGAGGGGGGGATATTCCAATTGTCGCGGTGCCTAACGCGCGCCATCATCTCATGCTTGATCAGCCCCTCGCATTTGTTGCTGCGCTTCGCGCGGTTTTGGCATTTTGGAACATTTGAGACCTCCCCATGCCAAAGGCTAAGCGGTAAACTGAACGGCCTCGAGGCTTTTGGTTCTTTTTGATGCAGGCTTTCCTTTGCGAGGGAGGCATGACGCCAGGCGGTGATACCAACTGACCGGCATGGAATGGTCATTCGTTGAGCCGCTTTTGCCCTCCTAGCTAAGTAGCTTCCCGCGAGTTGACGACCGGAAGGTATTGAACGGCATGCTATTGCGTATTAACACTAGCACATCGGCGGCAAAGATACCCGAACGCTATGGACCATTGTCGACCAGCTACGCTCCGTTCGACTGCTGACGCGAGGCTTGGGTGTGGGACTACCTGCGTTCTGTGGCTTCAGCTACTTCTTGACGTGCTCCTCTGAGAAGAAGGGCCATCTGTCCCGAGGAGGGTACCCTTTTGCATCCTCGAAACAGTGACACTGCACCTGCCGAGATCGCGCTTGGAGTCTGGGTGGGCGCGGCCCGGTTGGCACATGACCGGTAAGCTCAAGAAGCCTGCCAACATCAGCATTGTCGCGCTATCGGCCAAGTGCCTCGAGTTGAACCCGATCGAGAACGTCTGGCAATTCATGCGCGACAACTGGCCCTCCAACCGCATCTTCACCTTTCACGACAACATCGTCGGCCATTGCTGCGAGGCCTGGAACAAGCTCGTCGATCAGTCGTGGCGCATCATGACCACCGGTCGCCACCAAAGGGCCCGTAGGTTCTGATCAGTGCACGTTGGCACTACGCATAGGAGTCGGACGAAAATGAAACGAAGCAGGTTGAGCGAAGAGCGGACCATCGCGCTTTTGAAGGAGAAGGAGGCTGGCATGCCGAGGTCTGGAGGTGTAAGATGCCAGGCGGGAGCGCACGCTCGAGCAGGAGAACGGCCGGCTGTAGAAACTGCTGGCCGAGGCGATGCTGGACAATATTATGCCGGAGGACTGGCATCAAAAAATGGTACCGCCCGGCGCTAGCCGGGAAGCCGTCGCCCACGCCCCTGAACAGCACGGGCTGAGCGAGCGTCGGGCGTGCAGTCTGGTTCGCGTAAGCCGCAATGTGATCCGTTACGAGCCAACGAGGCCGGATGACGGGGTGCTGCAGCAACGGTTGCGGGAGCCGATGGAGGAACGTAGCCGTTTGGGCTACCTGCTGGCGCGGGAAGGCATCAGGTCCAACCACAAGAGTTGCTGCGCATCTAACACGAGGAAGGGCTGCGCGTGCGTCGCCTTGGCGTTCGCAAACGGGAACTGGGCACGCGCAGACCAATGGTATTTCCGGACGGACCGAACGAGTGTCGTTCGCTCGACTTCGTATCCGACAGTCTGGTCTGCGGGCGCCGAGTCCGCATCTTGTGCGTAGTGACGAATTCTCGCGAGAATGCCTAGCGCTGGTAATCGACACATCGCTCTCAGGCGCACTGGCGACCAGAGGACTGACCAGCCAGATCGGAGTGCGTGGCAAACCACACACCTTGGTCAGCGACAATAGCACCGAACTGACCTCTTCCGCCGTCTTGCGCTGGTCGCAGGAGCGACGCGTTGAGTGGCACTGTATCGCGCCAGGGAAGCCGATCCAGAACGGCTTCTTGGAGAGCTACAACGGCCGCTTGTGGGATGAAAGCTGCTTCGCCTCGCTGGCGCACGCCAGGCTGCGTGCTGGCTGCCTAGCAGTATGACTACAACCACGTCACACCAACTCGAACTGTGAGAGAAGAACTCCGCTGCTCTGCCCCCTGAATTCTGGACCGTTACGAGTTAGAGTTTTCCGCCGTAGACATCCTTGGCTGGGCGAGGAGTTGCAGCATGAAAGCATCGAAGTTCATGGACGCGCAGAAGGCGTTCGTCATCAAGCTGGGTGAGAAAGGCACGGCGGTGGCGGAGATCTGCCGCAAGGCAGGTATCAGCCATGCGACCTACTTCGACTGGTAGAAGAAGTACGCGGGGCTAATGCCGTCGGAGATGCGGCTGCGTGATCTGGAAGACGAGAACGGACGGTTGAAGAAAATCGTCGCCGATCTGACTCTGGATCGCGAGATGTTGCAGGATGTCATCCGCCGAAAGCTCTGAGGCCGGATTGGAAGCGCGAGCTGTTCGACGGGATGTTGACGGACTGGGACGTGTCGATCCGGAGGGCCTGTCGGGCATTTCCGTTTGACACTTCCAGTTATCACTACCACCCCCCCGAACCGATCCGACCTTTCTGATAAAGCACATCAAGGAAATCTGCGAGACGCACGTCCGCTACGCCTACCAGCAGGTGCACTGCATCCTGCGCCGGGATGTTTGGGCTGTGAACATGAAGAAGATCTACTGGCTTTACAGGGAGTTGGGCCTGCAACTCAGGAACAAGACGCCAAAGCGGCGGGTGGAGGCGAAGCTACGCGAAGATCGTGCACCGACGATCCGGCCAAACGATGTCTGGGCCATGGACTTCGTGCACGACCAGCTAGCGACGGGGCGCAAGCTGCGCATCTTGACGGTGGTTGATACCTACTTTCGGCTATCGCCGGTGATTGATCCCCGGTTCAGCTATCGCGGTGAGGACGTGGTTGCCACACTGGATCATGCCTGTCGGAAGATCGGCTACCCCAAGACGATCAGGGTGGACAATAGCAGCGAGTTTATCTCTCGGGACATGGATCTGTGGGCTTACCAGCGCGGTGTGATCCTCGACTTCTCCCACCCAGCAAGCCCCCAGACAATGCGTTCAACGAAGCGTTCGACAGCAAGCTGCGCAGTGAGTGCCTGAACGCCCGCTGGTTCTTGTCGCGGCAAGATGCATGCGAAAAGCTGGAGGCCTGGCGTAGACACTACAACGAAGAGCACCATGCGATCGGGAATATCCCCCCGATCATGCTGGCAAACTCAGCCGGTAAAACCAGCCCACCGGATCTGGGAAAGGCGGAAACCCCAGACCCAAGTGGTCCGACGTTGGGTAGCAGTGCACCGCCGAGATCGCCGGCGAAGTGTCGGGGGCATAGCCCAGTCAAGTGGCCATCCCATCATACATCAATCATGAAGGAACATGGCTCTACCTCTGAGTGGTAACAATCAAGGGAACACGTCACGCTTCTCAGATTGGAGAGCCACAATACTTAAAACGAATTCCCGCGGCAATCCGCAGGTCAGGTCCAATCATAATCAGTTCTTCTGGCAAATGAATTGCGTAATGATTGCTCGTAAATATTCCGAACGATCCCGGTTTGGCTGAGAGCGTAATAGAACGTTTATTCCAGTGAGCTGAGCAAGGGCGAGCGTTGCGGTTTGACGCGCCTCGAGTTCGCTGTGGCCAAGTTCGATATAAGCATCTGCTAAGAAGCTGATCCTTTCCTGATCAACGCGTTGCGTAATTTCTGTAGCAAGGGTTGAAATCCTAGCCCATTCTTGCAAGGCCCGCTCGACTGCCCCCCCGGGGACATCGTATCTTATATTCAAAGCTAGCTTATATACATATCTTAGGCGATCCCGAGGATCGTCAAAATTTCGTTTGGCCGCTTGGCTGATCAATCTGGTTGCTGAATCGTACCAATAGACCAGCGCTTCCCTTATTAACTCCTGTTTGTCCTTAAAATGCCAATAAAAACTTCCCTTAGTGACACCTAATTCACGGGCAAGTAATTCTACCTGAATACTTGCGACACCAACTTCGCCAATTTTTTCCAGTGTCTTTTCCATCCAGACAGCCTTGCTGAGACGCTGTTTATTATTTGATCGCTCAATAGTTCTTGGCATAAGTACCCCTACTTCATTCATCAGATAAAATCCGAACTTGTCCCGATACACCATGACAACCGTATTTCAATCTACCCGTTTATCGACCCGATAGCCCCTAGTTTTCTAGACGCCCTCGGCGCTCATCATCTGCTGCCGTTCGAACTCTACGGGTGACAGCATCCCGTTTCTCACATGCTTGTGTATCGGGTTGTAGAACATCTCGATGTAATCGAACACATCCTGTCTGGCCTCGTCTCTTGAGCGATAGGTCCGCCGCCGGACGCGTTCGCGTTTGAGCAGGTTGAAGAAGCTCTCGACCACTGCGTTGTCATGGCAGTTGCCACGGCGGCTCATCGAGTGCTCCAGATTGTGGGCCTTCAGGAAGGACGCCCAGTCTATGCTGGTGAAATGCGATCCCTGAACCGATTGGATCAGAACCTTCCCCTTTGGCTTCCTGCGCCACACCGCCATCAGCAATGCCTGCAGGACCAGGTCGGTGGTCTGGCGGTTCTGCATCGACCAGCCCACCACGCGGCGGGAGTAAAGGTCGACCACCACCGCCAGATAGGGAAAGCCTTCTTGTGTTCTTATGTAGGTGATGTCGGTCACCCATGTCTTGGCGGGTGCCGCGACATCGAACTGGCGGGCCAGCGGTTGTCGACCACCCTAGATGGCTTGCCGCCGTAGCTGCCCGGCTTGCGCTTGTAGCGGATCCTCGCTCTCCCCGCCAGACTGGCGAGACGCGCCACGCGGTCCGGACATCAGGTCTCGCCCTGATCGAGCAGATCATCGTGCAGCTTGCTGTTGCCATAAACCTTGCCGCTGTCTTCCCACGCCTGCCGGAGCGGCTCGGTCTGCCGAGCATCTTCCTTCGCCCGTCTGCTCAACGGGTTCTTCAACCAGGCGTAGAAGCCGCTGGGCTGGATGCGAAGACACCGGCACATCGCACGCACCGAGAACAGCGCGCGATGCTCGGCTACGAACGCGTATCTCACTTTGCATCCCTGGCGAAGTACGCGGTGGCTTTTTTAGGATGTCGCGCTCCTCGGTGACCCGCGTCAGCGCGCGCTTCAGCTGACGGATCTCGCATCCTTCGACCCATCTTCGGGGCCGGCGTGCGAACTGCCGCTTCCATGCATAAAGCGAATGCTGGCTCACCCCGAGCCGCTGCGAAACCTCCGCCACTCGATAGCCACGCTCGGTGATGTGCGTCACCGCATCGTGCTTGAACTCGTCACTGAAATTAGCCTTACCCATCGTCGCCTCCTGTCCTCAAGATTGGGAAAGAAAGCGTCCATAAATCTGGAGGGCTATTCATCGGTGATGCCATTGTCGAGTGCCAGAGCGTCCTCGCCTTCCGTCATAAGGCATTCCTATCGATCGGAAAAAATAGTAAAGGACTTTCGTATTTTGTTTTGACCGCTATATCGCTCGCGCAACGGCTCAAACGATGGCGAGAAGCGAAATACCATGGCGGACGAGACAGCAGGCGTTAGCGATCAAGGCGAACGTCCGAAGGGGTTTTCCAGTCCGCGGGTCCGGCTGGGTCTGCTGATCGCCGGCATTCTGGTCCTGCTCGCCGGGGGCTACTGGTATTACAATCATCAGACGTACGGCAGATTCCAGCAGTCCACTGACAACGCTTATATTGCCGCCGACAGCGTCATCATCTCCCCCAAAATTGCTGGCTACGTCGAGCGCGTACTGGTGACGGAGAATCAAACGGTCGCGTCGGGCGATGCACTTGTCCAGCTGGACGTGCGGGATTATCGTGCCCAGACAAACCAGGCCGAAGCCCAGATTGCCGCATCGCTCGCCGGAGCAGATACGGTTCGCGCCCAGCAGCGAGAGCAGGACGCGGCTATCGCGCAGGCTCGCGCCCAACTGGCTGCGGCATCTGCGCAGGCCGATCTGGCTGCGGAGCAGGTTGCCCGTTATCGGCCCCTTGCCGCTTCGGGAGCGGAGCCGCGCGAGAGGCTCGACCAGCTGCAGGCCCAGGCCAGAGAAGCGCAGGCCCAGGTCGCAGCGGCGCGCGCCGCGCTCACGGCTGCACAGCGGCGGCAAGGCACGCTCGACGAGCAGATAGACCAGGCCAATTCGCAGGCCAACGCAGCTCGTGCGCAGCTTGAGGCCGCCCGCCTGAACCTGTCATCGACCACGCTCCGGGCCAGCATTTCCGGGCGGGTGGGTGACCTCACGGTCCGGCCCGGACAATTTGTCCAGCCCGGCCAGCGGTTGATGAGCGTAGTTCCCACCGACCGCCTCTACGCGACGGCGAATTTCAAGGAAACGCAACTCGGTCTCGTTCGCCCCGGGCAACCCGTCACCCTGGCAATCGACGCGCTGCCCGACCTCGAGTTATCGGGAAGAGTGGAAAGCATCGCCCCCGGGACCGGGGCAGAATTCTCGATCCTACCTCCGCAAAACGCGACGGGTAATTTCACCAAGATCGTTCAGCGCGTCCCGGTGCGCATATCCATTCAGGCTTCGCCCGAGATCCTGCGTCTGCTGGTGCCGGGCATGTCTGTTGTCGCGAGTGTCGATACGCGCGCCGCCAGAGACGAACTCGATTCGATCCGCAACGCGGCCGGAGACTGACCGATGGCAGGCACCGCTGGAGCGGTTTCGCCGCCGGTCGAAAAGGCCGACGCTACAGCCTGGATCGCCGTAGCCGCCGGCGCGCTGGGGGCGATGCTGGCAACGCTTGACATCTCGATCGTCAATTCGGCGCTGCCGACGATCCAGGGGGAAATCGGCGCGACCGGAACCGAGGGCACCTGGATCGCGACAGCCTTCCTTGTTGCCGAGATCATCATCATCCCTCTGAGCGCGTGGCTGGAAAGACTGCTCGGCCTTCGCACGCTGCTCATCGTCGCGGTATCTGCTTTCACGGCCTTTTCGGTGTTGTGCGGCATTGCCACCGATCTGACGACGATGATCATCGGTCGCACCGGTCAAGGGTTCATGGGCGGCGCGCTTATTCCAACCGCCATGACCATCGTCGCAAAGCGACTGCCTCCATCGCAACAGCCTATCGGCATGGCGCTCTTCGGAATGACCGTGGTTCTTGGGCCGGTAATGGGCCCGTTGGTGGGGGGCTGGCTTACCGAGAACCTGAGCTGGCACTACGCCTTCTTCGTCAACGTGCCCGTCTGCGCGTTTCTCCTTGCCTTACTATTCATCGGGCTACCCCATGAAAAGCCCGACTGGGTTTACCTGCGCGAGGCTGATTGGGCGGGAATAGCCGGTATGATCCTTGGGTTGGGTGGGCTGACCATCGTGCTGGAAGAAGGCCACCGTGAGGAGTGGTTCGATTCCACGCTGATCGTCCAGCTCACACTGATGACGGTCGTGGGTTTTGCACTTCTGACCTACGGACAGCTTTACGCGCGCAAACCGGTGCTCAATTTGCGCCTGATGCTCAGCAGGCAGTTTGCCAGTGTCGTGGTGATGGCACTGGCACTCGGCATGGTCATGTATGGCTCGACCTACGTGATCCCGCAATTTCTTGCGATAATCTCCGATTATAATGCCTTGCAGACTGGACTTGTGATCTTCTGGATGGGTGTTCCGGCCTTCCTGTTGATGCCCGTTCTTCCGTTCATGATCCGCAGGATTCACATCCGCATTGCTGTCGGCGCGGGCATGTTCATCATGGCGCTAAGCTGTTTCGTCAGCATAAGTCTGACAGCGGAATCGGGAGGTGGAGTGTTCACCGAAAGCCAGTTCCTGCGTGGCATCGGCATGATCCTCACGATGATGTTCCTCAACCAGGCGACGGTAGCTTCGGTTGCCAAGGAGGATGCCGGCGATGCTTCCGGGATCTTCAACGCGGCGCGAAACCTCGGGGGCTCGTTCGCGCTCGCGGGGCTTGCCTCGTTCCAGGACCAGCGCCTGTGGCATCATAGTCGGCGCATGGAAGAAACCCTCAACGCTAACAGCCCCCGGCTACAGGAATACCTGGACGGCATGACGGCGACGCTGGGCAGCCCACAGGCCGCGCTGGAGATGCTTTCCGGCATCATTCAGCGCGATGCGTTTGTGATGACCTACAACGATGTCTTTTTCGCCATGGGCGCGATTACCCTGGTCACGGTGCCGCTAGTACTGTTCCTCAAGCCTCTCCCGAAGAACGTATCCCTTTCGATGCACTGAGAACTCTATGCGCAAGACCCTAACCCTCCTCGCTCCCATGGCGCTCCTCGCGGGTTGCATGTCCGGTCCCGACTATGCCGGTCCCCCGCAACTTGCGACCGCCGCAGGCAATGCGTTCGTACGGGCCGGCCCCGAAATCGATCCGTTAGCGCCGATTGCCGGCGACTGGTGGACGCTGCTCGGCGATCCGGTTCTCAATGAACTGGAGGCGCGCGCGCTGGCCGGCAATCCGGGCGTGGCCGCGGCGCGCGCTCGCATCGAACAGGCAAGGGCTGCTGTCCGCCAGGAGCGCGCCAACCGGCTACCCGCCGTGGCTGCGCAGGCGACTGCGGTCCAGGCGAATATCCCAGGGCTAGATATCGGCAGCGGCCCGCCACCGGGATCGCCCGGCGCTCCTGCTGACGACGAAGAGCAGGACAGCGTCAGCGTCTACAACGTCGGGCTCAACGCAAACTGGGAGATCGATTTCGCTGGGGGGCAGGCACGGCGTGTCGAGGCCATTAACGCTCAGGCTGCGGCCTCGGTGGCGAACGCCGAGGATGCGAAAGTCCAGCTCGCCGCCGAAGTCGCGCGGGCGTATGTGAGCCTGCGAGAAGCGCAGGGGCGGCTCGAGCTTGTCGAGCGAGAACGGGAATTGCAGCAGCAGATTCTCGAACTGACCTATCAGCGCTATACACAGGGCACTCTCCCACTGTTTCCGGTCGGTGACGCGAACGCCGAGCTCGAACTGCTCAAGTCGCAGATCGCCGAAGCTCAAGCGGACATCGATGTGTTCAAGGACACTCTCGCGGTGCTGACGGGCGAAGCGCCCGGCGCACTCGACGGGCTCCTGGCGGCTCGGGCCGGAATTCCGCTTCCCCCCGAACGGGTCGCGGTGGGCGATCCCGCAGCGCTGATAGCGCGGCGGCCGGATGTTCGTGCCGCCGAACGAACGCTCGTGGCGGCGAATGCGCGCATCGGAGTGGCGGAGGCCGCTCGCTTCCCCAAGCTTTCGTTCATGGGAATTCTCGGTTTGGGCGGATCGCAGCCGGATGACATCTTTGATCTCGGTAACCTGTCGGCGATCGCCTTGCCGAGGCTACAGTGGAACCTGCTTGATTTCGGCCGCACGGCAGCATCGATCGATCAGGCCGAGAGTGCGCGCGACGAGGCCGAAGCGCGTTATGTTGAAGTGGTCCTCGGCGCACTGCGCGACGCTGAACAATCGCTTGCCCGGTTCGGGCAACAAAGAGCCAACGTAGCCGCGCTGGCGCAGGTCAGCCGGCAGGCCGACACGGCTGCGGAGCTTAACGAGCAACGCCGCGCCGCGGGGGTAATTTCGCAAGGCGAACTCAACACTTCGATCCGCAAGCGCGAACAGGCCAGAGCAAATCTCGATCGGGCGATCGCCGCCATGACGAATGGCTGGATCGCGATCCAGAAGTCCTTGGGATTGGGATGGAGGGAGCCCTGAACGGGAGGCCCTCGGCTTGGGATCGAAGGGGATCACCTTAGTACGATGAGGGAGTACATTGCGATGTCCTATAGAGAGGGGAATCGCCTTAAAGCAGGCCTTCCGCACTCGGCCCGAAATCAGCCATTGGACCAATGCAATCTCAATTTTATTAGGGCTTAGCTGCTGGCCGCGAAATCAGACAGGGTCAGCTTTCTCATCGCTTTTTAAGCAGTTGGAAAGCCGTCGAGATAGCTTTTTTCGGGACTCAAGAAAGCATCTTTACTTCCGGGAAACTAGCCAAGATCGATGCCCGCTAAGAACCCCTATTCCGTTGAAAACTAGAGCATTCGTCGTTCGTGGCGCGCATACCGTGCAAGGAACGTCCTGGCTGCCTCGGAGGCCGTAAAGCGACATTCTTCCTCGGTTGCCATTGCTGGTCCGCCGAACAACCGTGCATCGAAAATATCGGTCTTGCACAATTCGCTTAATTGTCGCGCCGCGAAGCTCGGGCGGTCGATCCGCAGTTCACCACGTTCGTGCCAGACACGAAGCAGGGACGCGATCTCGTCCGTACCGCGCCATGGACCGTTGCGAAGGAACACGTCGGCTGCGGTCTGGAACCGTTCGTTCCCGGCGATGCACATCTTGCAGAACATGAGCATGTCGTCATCGCGGCCGAACAGCCAGGTAAGTTCGAGCGCCACCTTCAGAATACCTTTCCCGGCAGGGAGGCTGGCGAACGAAGGGCTGGCGATGGTAGCACGGTTGCGGCCCAGCATGTACTCGATTGAGGCCAGGTATAGCGCGGACTTATCTTTGAAATGATTGTAGATCGTGGGTTTGGCCACACCGGCCCGACGTGCGATCGCGTCCATATTGGCGCCCTCGAACCCATCGGCGGCGAACTGTTCGACCGCGGCAGCAAGAATCTTTGCGTGAATACTGGGATGGGGCGCAGTCATTTTCGTGGCCTCGCAGTTGTTCATTAAATCGCGCTTTTCGGAAAGGTTCCGACTCTCCTTGCCCGCCGCCTTGCTATAACCCCCGGGGCGAGATGATACGCCTGAATTCGTAATGAAGGTTGAAAAGCTTATCTAGATAGTTCAGGCGAATGAACCGCTCAGTTCATTCCAGATGGGTTCAGGCAAATTGACCAGCGACAGATCCTGCCGGACACGCTTCGTGTTCGGATACCCGCCGATCTTTTTCGCCGGCATGCTGTTATCGGGATGCATGGCCGTGGGCGGCGATTATGAACGCCAGCCCCCGCCTGCCGCGCAAACCAATTGGATCGACCGCGCCAACGTAGCGGTGGCGGAGGAGGAGTTCGTCGCATGGTGGCGGGAAATTGGCGACCCGGAACTCGCTAGGCTGATCGAGGCGGCGTTGCAAGACAATCTGACGATACGCCAGGGGTTGTCGCGCATAGAGGAAGCCAATGCCCGCCGCCTTCGCGCCCGCGC
Source organism: Aurantiacibacter zhengii (assembly GCF_003584125.1). Taxonomy (GTDB): domain Bacteria; phylum Pseudomonadota; class Alphaproteobacteria; order Sphingomonadales; family Sphingomonadaceae; genus Alteraurantiacibacter; species Alteraurantiacibacter zhengii. Next base: position 488,170 of record NZ_QXFL01000003.1, on the reverse strand, counting down.
TGCCCGCTATCCCTCGGTCAGTGCGGAAAGCTCGACCACCGTGCTCCAGCAAAGCCTCAACACCCAGCTTGGCCAAGCTCAGTTCCCCGGCTTCGAGCGTCAATACGAGCAATATGCTCTGGGCGCGGCATTCAACTGGCAAGTCGATCTATGGGGCCAGACACGGCGACGGATCGATGCGGCCGATGCCCGGGTGGAAGCGCTGATCGCAGCCGCCAACGGCGCGCGCCTGGCGATCGCATCGGAAACGGCGGCCACCTATTTCACCATGGCCGGCTTCCAGCAGGAGAAGCGGGCACTGCTGCTCGGGATCGAGGCGCAACGCACGCAGCTCGATCTTGCGGAAACCCGTTTGGAAGCGGGCGCCATTTCACGCGCGCAGCTGGTCCTTGTGGAAGCGGAACTCGCGCGTCTGGTGGAGCAGCTGCCAGGTGTTGAAGCGGAAATTCAGGCCAATGCGCTTGCGCTGGGCGTCCTGACCGGACGCCTGCCGGAAACCGAGATCGCCCTGGCCGATAGGGTGCCGCCGCTGCTGGAGCTGCCGGACATTCCGGTGGGAACCCGGGCGGATTTGCTCAGGCGCCGCCCCGATGTCGCCCGGCTCGAACGCGAACTCGCGGCGGAAACATTCGGGATCGGTGTCGCACGCGGGGAACTGTTCCCGCAACTGGGCCTGGATGCATCTGGGGGCTTTACCTCCATCGATCCCGGGACGATCCTGTCCGGCGACAGTACGCGCTTTACCATTGTGCCGTTCCTGTCCTGGCGCGTTTTCGATGGCGGGAGGGCGCGCGCCGACATTCGTTTGGCGCAAGCCGAAGCGCGCACCGCCGCCCTGGCCTATGTCGAAGGCACGATCACCGCGATCGAGGAGGCGGAAATCGCGATCGCGCAATACGACCTCGCACGTGAGGGGCGTCCGCTCGCGTTGCGCACGATAGAACTCGCGCAGGAAAATCTTCGTCTCGCACGGATCCGTTTCGAAGTCGGCGATATCGACCGGTTCGAATTGCAGGATGCCGAACGGACATATAGCGATGCGCTGCGCAACGGCGCGATTTCCTACCGCAATTCGACGCTCGCACTAGCGCAGCTTTACGCCGCGCTCGGCGGCGGCTGGCAAGCCGTTCCGCCTTATGTCGCTATTCCCGTTCCCGCCCCGGCACCTCCTTCGGCGGCGGCCCTGCCGTCCACGATCCTGCCTATTTCCGACTGAACAGAAAGCCGTGATGCCTCTCTTATCTCTTCGAAGATCGACCATTCTCGTCGCCATCTCACTGATGCTGGTCGCTTGCGGCAGCCAGGATGAACCCCCGCCCCCCAAGCCCGTCGCGTGGATCGAGATCGGCACCGGCTCCAACACCGACATCGCGACGAACGTTCCGGGCCGGGTGCAGGCAAGGAACCGGACGGTCCTGAGCTTCGAAGTCGGCGGCACGATCGCCAGCATGTCGGCCGACCTTGGCGACCGGGTGGCGCGCGGCAATGTGATCGCGACGCTCGACCCGGCAAGCTACCGGCTCGAAGTGGCAAGAGCGCAGGCCAATCTCGCGGAAAGCCGCGCGCGCCTCGATCAGGCGCGGCAGGACGAGCAACGTCAGGAATATCTGTACTCCGAAGGCGCAGCATCGCAGGCCCGGCTCGAGGATGCGCGAGCCCAGCTCGGCAGCCTCGGTGCGATTGCCGATGCAAACGAGGCGCAGCTGGGCGTGGCGCGCGAAGCGCTCTCGGATACGCGGATGCGTGCGCACTATTCCGGTCAGATCGCCCGCCGTCTGGTCGAGCCGGGCACCCAGGTTTCCCCGGGGCAACCGGTTTACGAACTGGACGGCAGCCAGTTGGAGGTCAGCTTCTCGGTCCCGCAACGCCAGCGCGACCGGCTGTCGGTGGGGCAGAACGTCACCGTTGCGCCCTCATCGGGCGATGGCATCACAAGCTCTGCCCGCATTACCGATATCGGCAGTAGGGCAAGCGGGCCCGGAGCGTTCGAAATCGTCGCCGCTCTGGCAGCGGCCAGCCCCGAACTGGAAGCGGGTCAGGTCGTCGAGGTCCGCCTGCCCGATCGCCCGGCGCAATCGGAGAACGGGCGGGATACCGCCCGAATCCTGGTGCCGCTGACGGCGATCATACCGGAAGATGACGATAGCGGTTACGTGTGGCGCATATTGCCGCGCACGCAACGGTTGGAAAAGGCTCCCGTCCGGTTCGGCAAGGCCAGTGGAAACGAGGTGGTGGTCCTGTCGGGCCTCTCGCGCGGCGACATGATCGTATCGAAAGGAGCAGCCTTCCTGTCCGAAGGGCAAGAGGTGAGCCGCCTCGGCGTCGGCCCACGACGCTACGCGCGATGACCACGCTTTCCGAAATCGGGTTCCGCTTCCGCCCCGCGGTACTGCTTACCATCGCGCTGGCGATGGTCTACGGTGCAGTCAGCTATTTCACCTTGCCCGCGCGGGAGGATCCCCAGATCACCATCCGCGAGGCGGTGGTCTCCACCAGCCACCCGGGTCTCTCGCCGAGCCGGGTCGAACAGCTGATTACCACTCCGCTTGCCGAAGCGATCAGGACCATCCCCGAGATAAAGGAGGTGCGTGCGACCTCAATGGAAGGTCAGTCGATCATTCACGCCGAGGCTGAATTTTCGGCGAGCGACCTCGACCAGGTCTGGGATGAATTGGCGGACAAGGTCGAGGGAACGACGCCCCTTTTGCCCGAAGGGGCGCGCATGCCCTTCATCAACGACGAATTCGGCGACGTCGCCGTGATCACCATGGCGCTGCAATCCGACAGTTTCGACATGGTCGAGTTGGGCGACCTCGCCGAACATATCCGTACCCGGCTCTACATGATCGAGGGCACGCGGGAGGTCGACGTTCTGGGCCGCCCGGATGAGCGCATTTATGTCGAGATGGACAATGCAACGCTGGCACGATTGGGTGCGCCGCTTTCTGCGGTGGCGCAGGCCCTGCGATCCCAGAACACCGTTGCGCCCGGCGGAACGATCGAAACCGGGACCCGCCGCATTGCGATCCAGCCTTCCGGATCGTTCGACAGCGTGGAGGAGATCGCCGATCTCTATTTGGAACTCGGCCCTGAGATCGGCCCGATACGGCTGGGCGATTATGCCGAAATCCGGCGCGGTTTTCTCGAACCGCCTGCTCAGACCGCCTATTTCAACGGCGAACGGGCCATCGTGTTCGCGATCTCCATGCTCGATGAAGAAAGCGTCATAAACTACGCCGGACGCGCGCGCCCTGCGATCGACGAGTTGCGCCAGGCGATGCCCGCGGGCGTCGAACTTAACGTGATGACCTGGCAGGCCGATCAGGTCGAGAACGCCGTTTATGGCGTCAGCTTCAATGTCCTGCAGACCCTGGCGCTGGTACTGGGCGTCGTCATCCTGTTCCTAGGCGTCAGAACCGGTCTGATCGTGGGCTCCATCGTGCCGGTCGTGATTCTGGTGACGCTGGGGGTGATGGGCGTGTTCGGGATCAAGCTGGAACGCATGAGCCTGGCGACGATCGTGATCTCGCTGGGACTGCTGGTCGATAACGGCATCGTCATCGCCGAGGACTTTAAGACCCGGCTGGCGCAGGGCGTGGACCGACGCGATGCGATCGGCGAAACTGGCAAAGAGCTTGCCCTCCCGCTCCTGGCATCGACGATCACAACGATTCTCGTCTTTCTGCCGCTGATGCTGGCAGAGGAAGGTTCGGGAGAATATACCCGCAGCATCTCGCTCGTCATCTTGATTTCTCTGTCTTCGTCATGGCTGATCGCGATGATGGTCACGCCCACGCTGTGCTACTGGTTCGCGCAGCCGACCGATAAGGAGACGCAAGGGAAGATCCGCCGCAAGGTGGATCAGGCGTTCGAATGGGCCAATGGCAAATACGAAGATCGTCTGCGCTGGGCGCTCGATCATCGCAAGCTGTTCATGGGCGCGATGGCCGCTGCCTTCGTCCTCGCGGGCTATTCGTTGCAATTCGTGCCGCAGCAGTTCTTTCCTGCCTCCGACCGGGCGCAGATCCTCGTCTACGCCGATATGCCGGTCGGCACTTCGAGCGCCGCGACGGACGATCAGATACAGCAGATCGCGCAATATATCGAAGATGACGAACGCTATCCCGATTTCGATAATGTCGCCGCCTATTCGGGGTTCGGTGGCCCGCGCTTCGTGCTGTCTCTCGCTCCCGTCGATCCCGCACCGAACCGCGGCTTCCTGGTCATCAACGCTGCTGATGCCGAAGCCCGCGATAAAGGCGTCCTCGCGCTTCGCAACGATCTGGCAGCCCAGTTTCCCGGTATTCGCCTGCGAATAGCGGGAATGTTTCTCGGGCCGAGCGATCCCAACATCACGCAGGTACAGGTGCGCGGGCCTGACCGGGATGTACTCCTGGAAACGGGAGACAGGCTCGCTGCCCTCCTGCGAGATGTCGAAGGCACGATCGATGTTACTTCCGATTGGGAAAACCCGTCGCTTCAATACCGGGTTTCGGTCGACCAGGCAGCGGCGCGCGCTGCGGGTGTCTCCTCGCTGGACGTTTCGCAGGCCCTTTCGGCCTACTTCGCAGGGCAACCTGCCGGCGAGTTTCGCGACGGGGACGATCTGGTTCCCATCATCTTACGCGCTCCGGAAGGCGAACGCTCCGACCCCGGGCGGATAGAGGCGGTTACGCTGACCGGCAGCGACGAGCCGGTTCAACTCGGTGAAATTGCCACCGTCACGCTGCGCCCCCAGCTCGGGCGGATACAGACAGAGGATCTGATCGAAACCCTAACCGTGGAAGCCAGACCGACCGAGGTGACGCCGCAGGATCTGGTGCCGCGAATACAGGAACAGCTCGACGAACTCGAAGCCAGCCTGCCGCCCGGTCATTTCATCGAATGGGACGGAATTATCGCACAGAGCGCGGAGGGCACCGGTGCCCTGTTCGCCAGCGTACCGGCCATGATCGGTTTGATAGTTATCATGCTGGTCGCGCTGTTCCGGGGATTTCGGCGCGCCGGCATCATTTTGCTGACCCTGCCACTCTCGGTCATCGGCGCGGCGATCGGCTTGCACGTCATGCGCGCGGATTTCGGCTTCATGGTCATTCTCGGACTGTTCGCGCTGGTGGGCATCATCATCAACAATGCCATCGTACTGGTCGACAGGTGCGATATCGAAAGGAAGGAGAAAGACGACGTGACCGATGCCGTCATCTCAGCGTCGCTAAGACGCTTTCGCCCGATCCTGATGACCAACATAACCACTGTACTGGGTTTGCTTCCGCTCATTATCGCGCAAGACGTACTGTTCTATGGCATGGCCAGCGCGATCGCCTTCGGACTTCTAGTGGGAACCATTCTTACGCTGGGCGTCGTCCCGGTTCTATATACCTGGTTCTTTGGGGGCGATGAGGAACGGGCTTCGCAGGCCACGACTGGCGAGCCCGCGGCCGATGGTGCCTGAAAGCAAGGCCGTATCGCTGAGTTCCTTGCCACTGCTTATGTGGTACACAAAGGTAGATAACTATTCGATCGACGACAGGGCGAGTAATTTCAGAACCTTTAGCTTCCATTGCAACAGCCACCGGATAGCGGCTGTCGGCATGTCTGGCCTTCACTCCGCCGGAGCCCCAGTTCGTCCGGAGCGCGCCTGAAACTGCATCGCTCCGCGATTTCAATGTGCTGCGCTGTGATAGCCGCAGGTATTTCGCCTGAACTCGAATCGCCCGAACTCGCTCGAAATCTGCCGCCCGCTTTCGCGGCGGCCGGCACCGAGAACGGCGGTCTGTCGGTGAATGTCAGCTGGGAAACCGATCTGTTTGGCACCCTCCTCCGCCGCGCGCAGAGAGTTCCTTACCAGCGAAGCGAACCTGAGAGCCGCGCGACAGTCCCGCGCACAACGCAGCGTTTTGACCGGCCTTTTCTTGAACGCTTTGTAGCCATGCTGGGACTCGCGAGACACCTTTATGATTGCCCTGATCGGGCAGGAGGTGTTTCGAATGACGAAAGAAGAACAGCGCGAGATCCAGCGTAAGCTGCGAGTGCTCCGGCACGCCGAGCGTACCGGCCAGGTGGCGAAGACCTGCCGCTACTTTGGCATTGGCCGGGCCAGCTTCTACAGATGGAGGCGCGCCTATAAGCGCAAGGGGGAAGCTGGGCTGGCCAATGCCAAACCCATTCCAAAATCATCGCCCCACCAGACACCGCTAGAGGTCGAGGAGAAGGTTCTCCATCTGCGACGGAAGTACCACCTCGGGCCCGAGCGGATCATGTGGTACATGGCGCGCTACCATGGCGTCAGCATCTCCGATGCAACCGTCTATCGCATCCTCAGGCGCCATGGTCTGAACCGGCTGCCACGCGGCACGCGTGTCCGCAAAATCCATACCAAGCGCTACAACAAGCAGGTGCCGGGCCACCACATCCAGATGGATGTCAAGTTCCTGACGCTAATCGGAAAAGGCGGCAAGAAGGTGCGCCGCTTCCAGTATACCGCTATCGACGACGCAACCCGCGTGCGCGCCCTCAAAGTCTACAAGCGGCACACCCAGGCCAATGCAATCGCCTTCGTCAATGATATCATCGACAAGTTCCCCTTCCGCATCCGGGAAATACGCACCGACAATGGGCATGAGTTCCAGGCGAAGTTCCATTGGCATGTCGAGGACCTCGGGATCCGCCACGCCTACATCAAACCAAGCTCGCCTCAGCTGAATGGCAAGGTCGAAAGATCGCATCGCTCAGACAGTCAGGAGTTTTATCAGCTGCTCACCTACAAGGGTGATGTCGATCTCGAAGAACGCCTCGACGAATGGGAGCGCTTCTACAACTTCCACAGAACGCATGGCGCCTTCAACGGCAAAACGCCTCACGAAGCTCTACGCGAGAAGCTATAGTACAAGTCCAACCGTGTCTCGCCAGTCACCCGATGTTACAACGAGGGATTGACCCGCAATCAATTTGCGAAGCTGAATTCGTTCAGGAGTATTACATGCAGTGGCCGACCATCGCTGCCTATCCGACCGGGCTCAGGAAGATCGGCAGACTTCATCTGGAATGCAACGCCGGGATCGAGATTTCGGATGGAGTTACAGAGATCGGCGAAATCGATGTCTCCGATCATCCTGTCGTGAAATTGCCCGCCAGCTTACGAACGGTCGGAACCTTGGATGCCTCCTACGACGGATACGTCGAACTTCCGGAAGGCGTCGAAACGGTCGAAAGCATAAGGCTCTATCTCGACTCGGTTGTGCACCTTCCAAACTCGATCCGCAGGGTCGGTAGCATCAACACAGAGGTGGAATCGCACATCGACGATGTAGGCGTAGACGACGAAGATGAATTTTGGGAAGGGGTTGAGCAACAGGAGACCGAGGGTGTGAAGGATTACCCGTTCTATGACTCCTTCGTCTCCTACAACGGTCGCTGCCTCATCAAGGCGAGGCAAGAGCTTACCTTCGATTGAATTCAGGCCTGTTGAGGCTCACCGAGCCTGCCTGATATCCACTCTTCGACCTCGTCTTCGGCCCAAGCGACCGAGTACCCCCCCAGCTGCACCGGTTTCGGAAACTTACCCTCGCTCATCCAGCGATAGATCGTCGAACGGCCTAGGCCGACACGGTGTTGCACTTCCGGCAGGCGAATGAGCCGCGTCACCCGGCGGGTCTCGGTCGCTCCTTTGTCTACCTCCTCACCCACGATGGTCTCCCTCGGACCCGGTAAAGATGTCGCCAAGCAAGGCGTCCTTGCGTTCGAGCTCATCGATATGGTCGGAGAGCAGGCGGGCGACACGATGTGCCGTGCCCTTGGCCCAGCGCGGCTTCACAGCGTGAACCTGGTTGCCGAGGACACGCTCGAGCGCCGAAGGCAGTTCGCCGGAAAAGTCCTCGAAGAATTGCGCGAGGTCCGATTGCAGCCATTCGATCGCGTGATCGCCGCTGCTGACGAGGAACAAAAGCAGGTGTGCGTGCGGCGCGACGCCGCTCGCGGCAAGAATACGCAAGGCTTCACCGAGGCTGGCCGAGCGTTCGCCGGCAAGGACGCGGCGCAGGGCATCCTTATGGATCTGCGCATCGCGCGCGATGTCGCAGCGGGCACGACCGCTGGCTTCGACGGCCGCCAAAAGCAGCCGGGCGAGGTCGGCGCGAACCTGTTGTTCGGCAAAGAGAGCCATGTTGGTCATCGACGAATCCTTATCTCTAGAAGTTATCGACTCCCCGGCTAACCTCAAAGGAAGACTGTAGGAAAACGAAAAGAACAATAAGAGAACATAGAGGAAAGAGCGAATCGGCTTCCTTCCATGATTCGCGCGAATTTCGGCCGCGTTCGCGCGTATCGCGGCTCTCTTCGCTCAGAAGCTGGCACAGTCAGCGCTGCTGCGCGATCAGCCCGCGCGAATCCCGTCCATCGCACCTTCCGATGTCGCTTTTTGCTTGGTCGACGGCCCCAATTTCCAGTTCCCGATTTCCTACAGCCCGGCTCCGGGGAGAGGAAAGAACATACAGCGAACGCATCGCTGCTGATGTTCAATCCCTCGGAGTTTTCATCCATGACCACCAAGACTGCCCTTTCGGTCCAGCAGCGCACGCCCAACCGGGCTCGTGGCCGCGACTACATTCTTCCCGCCTGCGTGGCGCTGGCCTGCGCAGGTGCCGCCTTTGCCGGTGCCGACACCACCTTCGACCCCGCGCTGACCAAGTTCACCGACTTTCTCGAAGGCTCGGGCGGCAAGATCATCACCGTACTCAGCCTCGCGGGCGGTCTGATCGGTCTCGCCTCCGGGCGCTTTTCGCTCGGCCAGGTCGCAGTCCCGGTCGGCGTCGGGATCGGTGTCGGCACCGGCGTGCCGATCGTCACCTCGGTCGTGACCGCGGTCATCTGATCAGCGGATCCGGTCACGACAGGAGGGCAGCATGGCCGACAGGTACCTCGTTCCACGGCGGCTCGACGACCCGGAGCTCATCGGCTTCTGGACCATCGACGAGTTTGCAGGGATTCTCCTTCCCTTCGCCTGGGGCATTCTCTCGCAGCATATCTTCATCGGTATCGGCCTGGCCGCCGGGGCCTGGCTTGCCTTGCGGAAGGCAAAGGCACGCGGCGCCGGTTCGGCACTGGTGCATGCTGCGTACTGGTGCCTGCCCGGGAGCTTTCTCGGGCTGAAAGCCACGCCGCCCTCCCACTGCCGCCTGTTGGCGGGCTGAGGGAGGCGACCCATGCGAGCAGAATTCGCGCACGAACAGGCGCAGACCTATCTGCGGCAACGCAACCGCTTTGCCGTGCTGGCAGGTGTCCTGGGCCTGACCACGCTGGTCAGCCTCGGCGCCGCGGTGACCCGCGACGAGCAGGTTGTGCTGGTGCCGATTACCGCCGAGCGGATCACCGTCTCGAGCGGCGGGATCGACGCGCCCTATCTCGAACTCGTCACCCGCGACACGGCACTGATGCTCCTCAACCGGGCCCCCGAAAGCCTCGACTACTGGATGGCGAACATCCTGATGCTCGCCGATCCCGCCGCGCACGGCCGCCTCAAGGCCGAGCTCGTCAGAATCGTCGAGGAACAGCGCGGCTCGGACATCAGCCAGGCCTTCGTGATCGCGGAAATGCATGTCGATCCCAAGGCCCTGACCTCGACCGTAACCGGCACGCTCAAGACCTTCGTCGGCACGCAGGTGATCGCGAGCCAGCGCCGCTCCTTCCGTTTCCGCTGGTCGAAGCGTGGCCTCAGCCTCGCGCTCGCCGGCTTCGAGCAACTTCCCACCGACAAGGAGGAACCCGGCCAATGAGCCTTATCCCATCTCCCCTCGCTGCTGCGCTTGCCGGAACCGGCCTTGCCTGTTTCGCGATCGGCGCGACAAGGCGCCCCGACCCCGGGCTCAAGCTGACCGGCCTCGCCGCACTCGCCTTCGCGCTCGCCCCGGTCCCGGCGCATGCCGACCAGTTCATCGAAGCGGCCGACAACGCGACCATCGACTGCGATCTCGCTCGCGGCGAACTCACCCGGATCGCGCTCATCGATGATGGCTTTGCCAATGTCTCGAAGATCGCGAACGGCTTTCCCTACAACGACTTCCAGGTGACGCACGAGCCGGTGCGCGGAGACATCTATATCTCCGTGCCCCCGCAATTTGCCGCTGCCCGGGTCAGCTTCTTTGCGACCAGCAAGGCGGGCTACGTCTACAAGTTCGCCTGCCGTCTTGGCGGCGAGGAAGCGACCCAGCTTTTCATCACCAATCCCGCGCTCGCTAAAGCCGCGGCTACCGAGTGGGAGACCGAGACCGGGCCTGAGGACGCCGCGATCCGCCTGATCGAGGCGATGGCGAGCGATGCCGTCCTGCCCGGGTTCACCGCCCGCGCCGAACTGTCCGCGCCGCGCCGTACCGGCGGGATCGAGGTCCAGCTGGTCGCCGAATACCAGGGCGATGAACTGACCGGACAGCGCTTCCTCGTGCGCAACCTCGGCCAGGAAAGTCTTGCGCTTGGCTCCGAGCGCGAAGGTCCCGCAGGCACGCTCGCCTTCGCCTACGGCCGCGATGCACTCGCTCCCGGTGAAGCGACCAGTGCCTTCCTTGTCTTTGCCAAGGGAGGGCTCGACTGATGGCCGAGGCAACACAGAAGGACGCCGAAAAAAGGCCTCTGCCGGGCTCACCGGAAGCTCGAGAAAGCGGACGACGCAACCTCAATTCGCAGATCGCGCAGCGCCAGAAGATGCTGCTCGCCGGGATCGGGGCCATCGCGCTCATCGGCGGCGGGATGTTCATCTTCGGCGGCGATGGCGACGAGGGCGGCAGTGATGCCAATGGTGCGGCGACGATCGACACCGGCGGCCTCGTCAATCGCAACCTCTCACAGCGCGAGTTCGTCGCGAGCTACGGCAACCGGCTCGATGCACAGGGAAGGGCGCACCGCTCGAGCTGATGAAGGCCCGCCAGCGCCGCTTCTATTTCGACCAGGGCGGCAAGCTCACGGACAGGTTCGGGATCAGGTCGGTGCCCGCGCGCGTGCGCCAGCAAGGCCGCCTGCTCGAGATCAGCGAAATCGCGCTGCCGCCGAAATGGAGGACAGCCCAATGACCCGCTTACGAAAGCTGGCGCTTGTTCTGGCCGCCATTCTTGGTCTCGCCACCGCATCGCCCGCCATGGCCGATGCCGGTTCCGGACGCTGCACCGGAAGCTTCGTCAACCCGATCACCGACATCTGCTGGTCGTGCCTGTTCCCGATCTCCATCGGCGGGCTGGACATCTGGCCGTCGAGCCGACCCGATCCCGATAACCCCGATCTGCCGGTGTGCCTGTGCGGTCTGAGACCCGGGATCGCGATGGGCTTCTGGGAACCGGTGCGGCTTGCCGATGTCAGCATGAAGCCGTGGTGCTTCGTGAACCTCGGCGGCATGAAGCTCGATCCGGGCTTCGATATCGGATTCCGGTCGATCTCGGGTCCTTCGGCGGTGGGCGGTGCGAGCCAGTATTATTCGAGCTGGCACGTCCACTGGTATGCCTATCCGCTGATCTACTGGATGGAGATTGTCGCCGATTTCCTGTGCCTGGAATCGGGCTCGATCGACATTCTCTACATCTCCGAGATCGATCCGCTTTGGCAGGACTCCGAGCTCACCGCGATCATCAACCCCGAGGCCGTGCTCTTCGCCAACCCGCTGGCGCTCGCTGCCTGTGCGGCTGACTGCGTCACCTCGACCGCGAAGCTGCCGATCGACGAGATGTTCTGGTGCGCAGGCTGCCAGGGGTCGATGTACCCGATGAACGGCAATGTCTCGGCCTCCATCGGGCACGTCCAGGCCTCGCGCCTCGTGCTCTCGCGCTTTGCCTACAAGCTCCACCGGGAGCTCGTCTCATGGGGGACGATGGGTTCGAAGGGTCTGTGCGGCAAATACCTCATGCCGGTGATGCGCAAGCAACAATACCGCTTCCAGGCCACCAACCCCAACCCGGCGACCTCGGGGCGTTACGCCTGCCCGCCCATCGGCGCCTCCACCACCTTTCAATCGGCCGGACAGGTCATTCCCGCCATCGGCGAAGACATGGGATACCTCGTCTGGCGCAAGCGGAACTGCTGCGCGCTATGAACAAGCACCTCCTCCTTTTGCCCGTCGGCCTTGCCGTCACCCTCGGTGGCCTCGCTCTCGCCCAGAGCGCGCCCGAAGGCATCGACCTCGAAGCGATCCGCGAGCGCGCGGCCGAACACGCCGACGATGCACAGGCGCTTAGCACCAATGTCCGCCAACGCGCCGAGGCGCTGACCGAGGACGCACAGGCTATCCAGGCACAAGCGCAGGCCAATCGCGCGGCCTATGCGGACAGCCTCAAGGCAATCGAGACCGACGCTGTCCTCGACTTCGACGCGATGATCGCGGGGCAAGCCGCCGCCGAGAAAGCATCACTCGGGGGAGCTCCCCGCTTCATTGCCTTTGCCAGCCTGTCGATGCCCCCCGAGGCGCTGAAAGCACTGGTCCGCGACATGACCAGGGCCGGCGGCGTCACCGTGCTGCGCGGCTTCCCGCAAGGAAACAGCGAAGCATTCAAGAAGCGGCTCGCCGCTATCTGGAGCACAAGCGACGCGGCCGGTTCGCTCGGCATCGATCCGCGGCTGTTCCGCGCCTTCAACATCGAGGCCGCGCCGAGCTTCGTCATGCTGAGCACCGAGTTCAGCCCATGCGACGGGTTCGATTGCACCAGCGAGGTCCCCCCACACGACCGCATCGCCGGCAACATCAGCGTGGGCGAAGTCCTCGAGACCTTTGCCTCGGGCAAGGGTCCGGGCGCCGAACTTGCACGCCTCCATCTGCGCCAGCTCGCCAGGGAGGAACGGCCATGACCGGCAGAACCCTCGCCAATCTCCTTACTGCACTCGTCGCCCTAACAAGCGCGGCTTCCATTCACGCTCAGACCCGCGATGCAGCAAGTGCCGACGGCAAGGACTTTGCCACCGAGCTGCTGGGCGAGGCGCGCGATGCCGCAACCACCAATCCCGACGCAGCACGCGTTCCCAATTTCGATCCGCAGGCGACGCGCGACCTGCAGGATCTTTCAAGCGATCCCGACCAGATTGAGGCCCGCGCCCGCAGCGCCGCTACGACCAGCACGCCGATGCGGACGATCCGCGACAGCATGGCCAATCGCGCACGGTTCGAGACTAGCGAGATCGAGGACGTGATTGCGCGCAGCCTCGCCATCAACGAGACGCCGCTCGACTACACCAGCGGCATGGCGATTTCGGGCAGCCAGGGATCCTGCGTTCCGCTGCCGCCTGGATCGGGCGCGGCGGGCACCTATACCGCGACCTGCAATACGGGCACGCGGATCGATCAGTCGGTGGGCCAGTGCACAGTGCCGCTTGTCGCCACGGTCAACCAGCAACCGCAGTATCATTACCTCTGCAACCGGTTCGGCGACTTCAATGGCTCGGGCGAGCCCGAGTGCGCCGGCTTTGACGGCTACTCCTGCCGCGTGACGGGACGGCGCGATACCTGCCTGCAATGGAGTTCCTCGGGTGGACGTCCGTGGTGTTCCGAACCGGGCGACCCCATCACCGAACTGACCTGTGACGATCAGGTGCCGGGGCAAATACCCTACATGGTCACCGCCGCGACCACCGTCACGACGACTCCGGACGAAAGCCAGTGCACAGGTCTCGCTGACAATGGCGAGTGCACGCTGGACGCCGAGATCTGCACCGATGCCGATCCGCAGACCCGCGTGATCGACGGCGTCTCTGTCACGCGGGTCTGCTGGGAATGGCAACGCAATTACACTTGCATCGCGCGCGAAGCGGCAACCGACTGCTCCGACATCGAAAGCCAGGGCACCTGCCGCTTTGTCCGCGAGGAATGCCTAACCGACGAAGCTCCCTGCGAGACCTGGGAGCGCATCTACGAGTGCCCGCTTCCAGGGACCGACAATTCCACCCAGTATGTCTGCGACGGCGATGTCTATTGCATCGACGGCAGCTGCGAGACGATCGAGCGCGCTGCGAACGACGAGTTCAAGGATGCCGTCACCGCGCTCCATGCCATGGACGAGGCCCGCGGCCAGTTCGATCCCGAAACGCTGACGCTGTTCCGCGGTACGCGCAACACCTGCTCGTCCAAGGTCTTCGGCGTGCTCAACTGCTGCAAGGGCAAGGGCTTCCCGCTCATCCCCGGCATCAGCCTGCTCGTCGCGCTCGGCTGCAGCCGCGAGGAAGTGCTGCTCCACGAACGCGATGCGCAGGGGCTGTGCGCTTATGTGGGGACCTATTGTTCGGACAAGTTCCTCGGCGTCTGCCTGACCAAGAAGAAGGTCTACTGCTGCTTCGAGAGCAAGCTCTCGCGAATCCTGCAGGAACAGGGCCGCCGCCAGCTGCCCAAGCCGTGGGACAAGCCCAAGGAAGAACAATGTGAGGGGTTCACTCTCGACGAGTTCGCCCGGCTCGACCTCAGCCAGATGGATTTCAGCGAAGTCTATGCCGAGTTCACAGAGGCTGCACGGCTCCCCGACGAGCTCGAGACCAGCATCCTCATCCAGCAGAAAATCGAAGACTATTACGCAAGGAGTGGCCAATGACGCGCCGCCAATCAATGCCGATGCTGGCCCTCCCAGCACTGGCCATGATTCTCGCTGCACTGCTTCCCGCTCGGGCAGCCGCCCAGGAAGCGCGCCAGGCAGAGCCAGCTGCCTCGGCAGACAGCCTCTACTGCGAACAGCGCAGGCTCGGCTACTGGTTCTACTGCGTAAAACCGGTGCCGGCAGACGAGCCGCAGATGGCGCAGCCACCGGCCCAGGTAACCGCCACGCAGGAACTCGACGCGGTCACGGGGGAACTGCGCGAACTCAAGGCGCGCGCGATCCTCTATCCGACGCCGGAAAACGTCACCGCCTATATCCGCTTCCAGCGCGCGCAGCTCGACCGGGCTTCGCTGTTCTCCGATGTCTGGCAGCGCGCGATCTGGCAGGATCCCGAGCTCGACTACACACTCGAGAGACCGGTCGGCGCGCTCGCCAAGAAGCAATGGCAGGACGCGCGCGCTGCCGATCGCGATGCGGTGATGGCCATGCTCTCCGAGCGCTATGGACTGTTCTACTTCTTCGCCCAGACCTGCGGCGCCTGCGAAGTGATGAGCCCGATCGTGCGCTCGGTGGCGGACCGCTGGCATATAACGGTCCGGGCCATCTCGACCGATGGCGGACCGTCCCGGCACTTCCCCGACTATAAGGTCGAAAGCGGCCAGCGGCCGCGCATGGGGCTCGAACCCGGCATCACCCCGGCGCTCGTGCTGTGGGATAGTGTGGCCAGGCGACCGATCCCGATCGGATACGGCGTGCTCTCGGCCGACGAGCTGCAGGACCGCATCTACCTCCTCACCTCGAAGGAAGCCGGACATGATTACTAGCATCCGCAATGCGGCGCTCACTCTAGCTGCCGCCAGCATGGTCGCGTCCCCCGTCGCCGCAAACGTCGGCGACAGCATGGACCGCTTCATGGACGACATGGGCGCTGCGGCCAATGTCACCGGGCCGAGCGCATTCGAAGGACAGTCGGCGGGCTATTACAGCCTCGGCAACGTCTGGACGCGCTTCCCGCAGAAGACGACCAACATCGCCAACCTCCAGCTGCCGCGTGCCCGCGTAGGTTGCGGCGGCATCGATATCTTCGCCGGGTCCTTCTCCTTCATCAACGCGAGCGAGATGGTCGCGCTGCTTAAAGCCGTCGCGAACAATGCCGTGGGGTTCGCCTTCAGCCTCGCGATCGATACCGTATGCCCCGAGTGCAACAAGATCATGCAGGAGTTCAGCCAAAAGGCGCAGCTCATGAACAATCTCTCGATCAACTCCTGCGAGATGGCGCAGGGGCTGGTCGGCGGCGTCTGGCCCAAGGGCGATCTCGCCGACAAGGCGATCTGCGAAGCGATCGGAAATTCCGAGGGCATCTTCACCGACTATGCCGCGGCCAAGCATGGTTGCGGAACGCGCGGCCAGCGCGCCTCGACCAATGAGGGCGCCGGCGCCGACTATGCCGACGTCAATCCCGGTGTGCCGCGCAATTACACCTGGCATGTCCTCAAGCAGAGCGCCTTCTTCAACCCCGGCGGCACTTTCGACCGCGATCTCGCCGAGTATGCGATGACGCTCATCGGCACGGTGATTTACGTGCCGCCCCGCGACGACGAGCCGGGCAAGTTCGTGCCTTTCGCCGGCGACGCCTCCTCGACGCTGGTGACCGCACTGCTCGACGGGACGCAGGGCCAGTCGGTGCGGGTGTTCCAGTGCGACGAGCCCGACCAGTGCCTCAACCCCACTTTCCAGCAGATGAGCGTCACGAGCGCGAAGGCCATCCGGCCGCGCGTTGCCCGGCTCATCGGCAGCATGGTCGAGGCCATCCGCAGCGATACCGCGATCGGCGACGAGGAGAAGGAACTGCTGCAAGTGGCATCGGTGCCGCTCTACAAGATCCTCACCGTGCAGGCGGCTTATGGACGCGGGATGGCAACCGACGACCGCGACACGCTGGCCGAGATCGCCAGCATCGATCTCCTCTATGCCATTCTCGAGCGCATCACCGCCGAGGCCGGACGCTCGATGGCGAGCTTCATTGCGGCCGACGAAGCCAAGCTCGCGATCTGGCGCGCGCAGGTCGCCGAGGTGCGGTCAAGCCTCGCCCAGCGGCAAGCTACCGGGCAAGCGCGGGTCTCGGCGATCATGCAGATCATCGAGAAGACTGCGATGATCGAGAATATGCTCGCTGCCTCGATGTCACCTTCGATGGCCGCCGCGCTCGACTGGTCGCGCGGGATGCAGTCCCGCTCCATCGTTCCATAAGGGTCAGGCAGCATGGTCGAGATTTTCACGGTCGGCGGCGGCGAGTATATCGTCAATGTCCTCAACGCCGTTGCCGCCTGGACCGGCGCGGGCGGCTACAAGAGCCTGATTCAGGTCGCGCTGGTGATGGGCATGGTGCTCGCGGTCATCGTGGTCGCATTCAACCAGGACTGGCGTGCCTGGCTCAACTGGTTCCTCGGCGCGACGCTCATCTACATGTGCCTGATGGTGCCGCGCATGGACGTCCATGTGACCGACCGGGTCAATCCAAGCCTTGCACCGGCAACGGTGGCCAATGTCCCGCTCGGGCTCGCCCTGATGGCAAGCTTCACCAGTCAGGCGGGGGACTATCTGACCCGCTCTGCCGAGCTCGTCTTCGGCTTGCCGGACGACCTCAACTACTCGAAGAACGGCATGATCTATGGCGCGCGGCTGCTTGAATCGACGCGCAGTTTGCGCATTTCCGATCCGGAGTTCGCCGCGAACTTCGACGAGCATGTCCGGCAATGCGTGTTCTACGATCTGCTGCTCGGACGCTACTCGATGAAGGAGCTGTCCGAGAGCGATGACATCTGGGCAACGATCGCGCCGGGCAGCGCGGCGCGCGCGCAGAAATTCCTGACCCGGCAGGCCGACGACAGCGTGACGGCCTCGATCATAACCTGCCGCGAAGCCTACACCGCGCTGTCGGGGCAATGGGCGAGCCTTATCGACGAGATGACGCTTGTCGCGGGGCGTCAGCTCTATCCGCGCCAGACCGAAGCGCTCGCCAAGGCCAAGCTGATGGCCGACCTGCCGATTGCCTACCAGTATCTCACCGGCATCTCGCGCAGCGCGAGCGACATCTTCCGCCAGGTGCTGACGATCAATGCCATGAACCAGGCTATGCACGGCTTTGCTGGGGCGAGCGGCACCGGCAGCATTGACGTCTTCGCGCAGACCCGCGCCGACATTCAAACCGAGCGGACCTATTCGTCGATCGCGCATAACGCGATGAAATGGGTCCCGATCCTCAATGTCGTGCTGACGGTGGTGTTCTACGCGCTGTTCCCTGTCCTGTTTCCGCTGTTCCTGATGCCGCGGACCGGACCCATTGCGCTCCGAGGTTATGTCACCGGCTTCTTCTACCTTGCGGCGTGGGGACCGCTCTTCGTCATCCTGCACATGATCCTGATGTTCAAGGGCGCAGGCGATGTCGCCGCCGCTGGCGGCAGCACGGGCCTCAGCCTCGCGACCTTTGCCGGCATGAGCGACGTAAACAGCGATATCGGCATTCTCGCCGGCTATCTTGTCGCCTCAATCCCCTTCCTTGCCGGCGGGGTGGCGCGTGGTGCGCTGGCGATCTCGGGCCAGGCAACGAGCTATCTCAACCCGAGCCAGAACGCAGCCGAGGAAGCCGCGCGCGAAGCGAGCACCGGCAATGTCTCGCTCGGCAATTCGAACATCGACAACTCGACTGTGTTCTCCCGGCAATTCTCCCAGGGCAATCTTGCACCCAACATCGCCTATGGCGCAGCCCAGACGCGTGGTTTCACCGACAGCGGGACGCAGACCACCAGCTTTCCTGATGGCGAGTTCGCTGCTGTCCCGAATTCAAGCTATCCGTTCACCCCGACACTGGGGCAGGACTTCACCGGACGCCTCGGAACGATGGCGAGCCAGAGCCGGACGCAGAGCGAGACCTATGCCAATCTCGCCCAGCAATCGACGAGCTCTGCGCTCACCCGGTTCAGTGAGATTCGCAACGCCTACAGCCAGGGTCAGAGCTCCGACACAGTCAGCGGCGTCGGCACGAACGACAGCATCGGCACGGCATTCAGCGAAGTCGACAATGCCTCGAGGACGCTCCAGCAGCAGTTCGGCCTGTCGCGGCGCGCGTCCGACGACATTACGATCTCATGGTTCCTTAATGGCGAGGTCAATGGCGGTGCTGGAGCCAATGTTGGCGTAGCTCAAGTGGGTGCCAAGGCAAGAGGCGGCCGCAATCAGTCATGGACGGACAGCGATATCGGGATCGCCTCGGAAGACCGCGGCAGGATCATGGGAACGCTGCGCCAGCTTTCCGACAGCCGCAACTGGTCGAACACGCGTGAAGGTTTCCTGCGCGAGACGAACTCGAGCTCGGTATCGCAGGTGTCGACCAGTTCGTCGGGCCTCAGCCGATCGCTGACCGAAGCCGAGAGCTATACGCGAGAGGCGCGTCGGGCCGAAGAGATGGCCAGCCGCCTCGAGAACCAGGCCAGCTGGTATGAGGCCAACAGCGCCGCAGGCACGCTGAACCTGAGCCAGGCCTATCGCGAATGGGGCATGGCCGAGATCGAAGGGAATCGCGACTATTACGGGCCGGTGCGCTTCGATGACATCGAGTTCCAGATGAGTGCGCGCGGCCAACAACTGCAATCGCGATTTGTCGAAAGCTATGCCGATCGGCTGCAGGACGACATAGAAGCAGACCTTTCATTGCCGGACTTCGCTCCCGTCAGCCGCCCTGAGATTGGCAATGCCGGGCAAGTGCGTGCACGGGGAGGCTTTGGTTCGGCGAGTGGTCCCTCAATGCCCGATGCTCCGGATCTGTCTGACATCACAGATGAAGTCGAGCGGGTTCGTCGGCAAGGTCGTGGGCGGATCGGAACGGTGAGAGGCTATCTGGATGGTCAAACAGAAGGCGCCACAGGTGCAAGCGAGGAAGCGGCAGATGAGGTGAAGGAGTGGGCCAATAGGTGATTATAGGATCACGTCCTGAACAATCACAAAGACGACGAACCCGATCAAGAAGAACGCAGCGGTGAGAATCACTGCTCGAGCCCATCTATCGGCCCAAGCCTTCTTCCAAGAGTATGACGTGAGGCGATTTTCGGAGATGGCACGGTCGATCTCTCGTAGGCCCTTCCAGTCCGGCTGGTCGCTTTGACCCTTCTCGTCATCCATTTCCATCACTCCAACCTACATAAAGTAGCAAATTTGATGCATTATCGGTGATAATCCAACTTACGTCTCGATATTGACACATTAACCATTATGAAGTAAAGACGCAAAATCGCTACACAAAGCTCCATGCCGGAGATAATGTCTCGATAATGCCACATTATGATTCGCCAGATCTGCGACCTCTCTCGGTACTGCTATCCGACATCGGGAAGCAGATCGAAGCATATCGCATATCACGCAATCTCAAGCAGGCCGAGCTTGCGGAAATGGCTGGCATCTCGCGTTCAACGCTCGCCCGCCTGGAAGCCGGCAATGGCGGGACCATTGATAGCCTTGCCAGACTAATGCGTGCGCTTGAAATCGAAGACCGCCTTCTGGATGTCATGCCCGACGCCAAGCTGAGCCCGCTCGATCCCCGGTCCGACACCGGCAAGGCGCGGCAAAGGGTGCGCAAGTCTTCTGAAGGTGAGGCTGACGAGGAATGGAGCTGGGGTGACGAGGCCCCATGACGCGCGCTGTAGTCAATCTCTGGGGTCGTCAGATCGGCGCCGTCCTGTGGGATGAGGATCGCGATGTCGGGATTTTCGAATACACTCCGGAATTCAGCCGCAGCGGTATCGAAGTCGCCCCGCTCACAATGCCTTTACGAAGCGGCGTCTACGATTTTCCCGCGCTGAATTACGAGACCTTCAAAGGGCTTCCGGGCATGCTGGCCGACAGCCTGCCCGACAAGTTTGGTAACGCCCTGATCAACCGTTGGCTTGCCGAGCAGGGCCGCACAGCCGACAGCTTCGATCCGGTCGAGCGTCTTTGTTACACCGGCCGCAGAGGCATGGGCGCGCTCGAATTCGAACCTGCCACCGGTGAGCGCCGTGAACAGGGTCGGCCGGTCGATATCGCTCCGCTTGTCGAGCTCGCCAACCGGGTCATTGCCGCGCGTGAAGAACTGTCCGGTGTGCTCAAGGGAGAGGATGATCACCGCGCACTCCAGGAGATCCTGCGCGTCGGAACCTCCGCCGGCGGCGCCCGGGCCAAGGCCGTCCTCGCCTGGAACGAGGAAACCGGAGAATTCCATTCAGGGCAGCTGACTGCAGGGCCCGGCTACACGCAATGGCTGGTCAAGTTCGACGGCGTGTCGGGCAATGCCGACAAGGAACTTGCCGACCCGATGGGCTTCGGCCGGCTTGAGTACGCCTGCTACCTGCTAGCCCGAGAGGCCGGCATCGACATGGCTCGCTCTCGTCTGCACGAAGAAGGTGGGCGGGCGCATTTCATGACCCAGCGCTTCGATCGCACGCCTAACGGCAAGAAGCTCCACATGCAGTCGCTTTGCGCGATGCGCCATTTCGATTTCAACCTCGCTCGCGCATACAGCTACGAGCAGGCGATCGAGACCATCCGAATGCTCGGCCTCGGACGCGAAGCGATCAAGGAGCAGGTGCGCCGCGCGCTGCTCAATGTCTTCATTCGCAACCAGGACGACCACACCAAGAACATCGCCTTCCTGATGGATAGCTCGGGTCGCTGGAGCCTCTCGCCCGCATTCGATGTCGTTTACGCCTATAACCCAAGCGGAGACTGGACCAATGAGCACCAGATGTCTCTGGCCGGAAAAACCGACGGCTTCGAATTTGAGGACTTGCTGGCATTCGGGAAGTTTGCGGATCTCAAAACTGGTGAAACAAAGTCTATAGTTAGAGAAATCGTGGCGGCCGTCAGTGATTGGGAGAAACATTGCCGTAAAGCTGGGGTTCCCGATAATCTCGCTGCCAACGCAATGCGTGGCTTCCGTCTTCATCTAGCGAATGGCGAAACGAAATTTTAATTTTGGGACTGACGCGCGGACGAGGTCACAACCAATAGAGGAGCGCTGCCATTCGAACGCCGGTTTAACTCATGGATTTTGTTGCGAATACGCATGGCTCGGCATCAGTCGGTGCCGCGAGAAGCGGCCACCAGAAGGAGTGTGCCGTCCATCCGCGCTCCCTGCCGCCCTTTTGTTGCAGCAGAATTAGAGCGGGCTTCGAGCGAGGCTCGTCCATGATCCTTGGCCGCAATGCGGGACCGAGAATCGAACGACCTGACTTGTCGCCTGACTTTGCGCGATCCAGCCCTCTGCCGGTTTCCGCCAGCAGCAAAATCGTTTCGCCCTTCTCGGTATAGTAGTCGATCAATCCGCGCATCGCGCCCCACTCGAACTTGACGCTATCGAATTCCATCGTCTCCTCGATGGTCGCGATGATCTCGTAGGCGGTGGCGCGGTCGATCTCGACAAATTCGCCGGTATCCCGCCACTCAGGAAGGATTAGCTTGTCCAGCTTCGTTTGAAGCTCGGCCATGCGCTTGCCCGCTCGTGTTTGAAAATCGGAAGGCAAGAGCAGGGTTCGAGGCGAGACGGTCACGACGTCCGAAAGCAGCACCTTGTTCGGAGCGCAAGGCCTAATCCGTCCGTTTCCGTCAGTCTGAATGAACACAACGCCTTGGTCATGGGCGCCTGTCTCGAAGGCATCCCGCAGAGCGTTCTCGAATTCATTGATCGTGAACAGCCGGTCATAAACCGCCCGCGAGGTGTAAAGCCGCGTTACCGCAAGGTCATCGCGCCCACGGTTCCCGTACATGCGGGAGTGCTGCAAGACGGTATCTGCTTGCGTCGTTCTCGGATTGCGTCCGTAGTAGAAGGCAATCAGGTTGGGAATGGTTATGCCACGGTCAAGAATGTTGCCGCCCACGAAAATGTTATAGGGCGTCCGCAGCTTGAGTTCGGCCTTCTGGTCAAGCAGGGCTGATACTTGGCCGTCTGAATTGACCTTCTCGACAACAATATCGTCGTTTTGGAGTGCATCGAGGAATTCTTCGAACGCCTCGTCATGCGGCGGCATATCGCCGCCATTCGCCGTCACCGAAACCTCAAGGTCGTCATAGGCTTCATCAAACAGGGGGCGCAGACGCTTGGGGTTCTCTTCGGCGGCCTTGACGATTTCATCGCGAATCCAGTCGATCACCTGATTCTGCCAGCTATGCGCCGCTTTCTGCGTATCGTTGTGGATGAGCATAGAGTATTTCTGCTCCTTCTCACCAAGCTCGCGCTGCTGCCACTGCCTGACGCCCGCCGCGAGAACGAAGGTGATGATTGCGCGGCGCAGGCCCGCCGTGTTCTCGGTGTCGAGCACACGATCCTGGTTGATGCGCCGCAGATCCATTTTGCGCAGGGCGTCCTGCTCCTGCTCGCTGACCTCGACGATCAAGTGCGAGAGCGGGTCCCCGTCATCGAATGAGTCAAAATAGTGGTTGCCGCCGACATACCCGCCATGGATCGGTAGAAGCTCGGTGAAAGCCGGCCGTTTCGGCTTGTAGACGTAGTTGGTGTGCGCAGCCGGGTCATCGTAGTTCTCAGGCTGCAAATAGAGGGAATATGGCGTCGCGGTGACCTGAAGGAAGGCGATGCCGTCGCTCAACTCGCGCAGCTCGTCAATCTGTCCAGCGATGACACCCTGCGAGATGTCAGTGTCGTCCTTGTTCGGAACGAAGCGAACGCTGGCCAGATCGGCCTCGTCATCGACGATCAAAACCTTCTTTTTCTGAAGTCCGGGTTGGTCCTTCACAAAGTCGATAAGTCGGTTGAGGTTATGCACCTGCTTCTTGGCGACGATCACGATTTTGCGGCGAAGCTCGCTGCGTGTGAGCGTGCCGGGCTGCTTCATAATATCGAACACCATCAGCTCATCTTCTTCGATGAACTCGGCAAAGTCCGATTCCAGACGCGAAACGGTCTGGGCGGAGAGCGTCTTGGTGCCCTTGGTCAGCACTAGGGCAATATCGAAGTCCCGGTCAAATGCTCCCGCAATTACGCCGACAAAGGCGCGGGTCTTGCCTGATTGAATTTTGCCGAGGAGCATTCCCGGTCGGCTGTCTGTCGTCACCGACGTGTCGAGCTTTTCGACAACGCGCTCGATACATTCAGCCAGCTCGTCACTGTCGTTGCGGTAACTCTTCAGTCGCGAATAGAATTGCGGCCCCTTTTGAAGATCATCGAGGCGGCGGTTGTTACGGCGAAGCCATGCGCGGATTTGAGGACGCCTGAAGACCGGCCCCGACGCAAGCTCCTTGATAGGACGGGGAAAGTCCGAAGCCCGCGAGCGCCAGTTTACGACGGCCTGCCTTGACACGTTTGCCATCTCCGCGATTTCGTTGATCCCAACAATGTCGTGCTCCACGGGCCGAATCCTTCTGTTTACGTTGTACACGGGTGTGTACGTTGTAAACAAAACAATGTCAACAGAGCGGCGTTGTTTGGTGTGTGTTGCGCCGACCGTTTCCGCATGTTCCTAAATTGTTCTTGCTATTGGCGCCAAAAAGGCGCCTAACGGCGCGATGGAGACCGCTATGACAAGAGCTGAGCCCAAGAGAGATGACCGTATCCGTCAAAGCATCAGGCTGGACAAACAGCTATGGGATGGAATCGACCGGGTGCGGTCTGAGCGCCCGGGCAACATTTCTCGCAATACGTGGATAACTGAAGCCGTCCTTGAGAAACTTCAGCGCGATGGCGCTAATGCTCATCCTGGGAGAGTCGCCGATGCCTAACTTTTACGAATTCTTCGCAGGCGGCGGCATGGCGCGAGCCGGTCTTGGCAGCCGTTGGGACTGTCTATTCGCCAACGATTTCGACCGTAAGAAGGGCGAAACCTATGAAGCCAACTGGGGCAAAGGGGCGCTCACTGTCGGCGATGTGAAAAAGGTCGAAGCAAAGGACCTTCCCGGTCAGGCGGACTTGGTCTGGGGCTCGTTTCCCTGTCAGGATTTGTCGTTGGCTGGCGGCGGGGCTGGCCTCAAAGGTGAACGCTCTGGCACATTCTGGCCGTTCTGGCGCTTGATGCAATCATTGATAAAAGACGGGCGCGCGCCATCGATCATCGTGCTTGAGAATGTCTGTGGCGCGCTGACTTCGCACCAAGGCAAAGACTTCGCGGCCATCTGCGCGGCCTTTGCGCGTGAGAACTATCGCTGTGGGGGGATGGTAATAGACGCAGCGGATTTCGTGCCGCAATCGCGGCCAAGGCTTTTCGTGATTGGCATTCGCGATGATGTGATCCTGCCCGATGGCGTGATTGCAGGCGAACCTGTGAACGATTGGCACACTCAAGCCCTGCGCAATGCGCATGCAAAGCTTTCTCCAAGAGCGAAGAGTAACTGGCTGTGGTGGACAATGCCGAGACCGCCAGTCAGAAATTCACGCTTCGCCGACTTAATCGAAGACAGTCCGAAGAGCGTGAACTGGCATACCGCAGCGGAGACCAAGCAGCTTCTCTCGATGATGAGCGATGTGAACCTTGAAAAGGTCGAAGCTGCCAAGAATGCTGGTCGTCGCATGGTGGGTGCAATCTACAAGCGTACTCGGCACGACGAAACCGGCGCGAAGGTTCAAAGGGCAGAGATCCGGTTCGACGACTTGGCCGGTTGTCTGCGAACTCCTGCAGGCGGTTCGAGTCGCCAACTCATCATGGTCGTAGACGGCGAGAAGGTAAAATCCCGTCTTATTTCAACGCGTGAAACTGCTCGGCTAATGGGCTTGCCTGACGACTACATACTTCCCGCACGTTACAATGAAGCCTATCATCTGACGGGCGATGGCGTTGTGGCGCCGGTCGTCAGGTATTTGGCAGCGCACATATTCGAGCCTGTCTTGATGCCGCAGCCAGGAGACATGAAGGAGGCTGCGTGAGTGTAATTCCATGCTGTCAGAACGCAGAACTTCGTAAGAAGATCGAGGAGTTCGCGGAGACACTAAAGACCGAAGCGCATAAGCTCGGCGATCACGGACTCGACGACCAAGAATTCTATAACAGCGGTTTGTTTCGCGGGGCGATCGAACGCGTCCGTGGTCAGTTTTCGGCTACAATGCGTGATAAGCGCGAGTTCGTGAAGCACGTCCTGAACTACATGCAGGATGGTGGTTACATCGCCGACTGGGAGTCTGCTGGCGAGGCCAACCGTCATGACTATGCCGTCAAACTCAACAGCGGCAAGACTGCAGTGATCGAACTCAAGGGCTGTCTAGACGGCAATAACACGAACATTTTCGAGCGCCCGCCGCATGCCCAGGAATTTATCATCTGGAGCGTTTGCACAAATCCCGGTGCCGATCCACGCCATAACGCTTGGTCAGGCATTCACACGCGTCTGAGTGCTGAAATCATATATCGCGAACAGCGTGTCGATGGCGTTGTCATTTGGGATATGGTGTGTGGAACATTAGGACGCCCGTGCCCGAAACTTGAAAACCAACCTGAACGGACGACAGAAGTCGGCCCATACTCGCTCCCGCCTGCATGCATTTACGTGATGCCGGCCACCACCCCTAGCCCGAGAAACAACTCGCACCCGCCGGCGCAAAAGTTGGACGACGTTGAGCTGCTTAATGCCTTCCACAAATGTTTCGGAGGCGACGATGCCGAGGTGAGCTACGTTGACTTCGAAGTAGCTTATCAAGGATCCGAGACCGTCAGGACTACGACGATTACGCGGCATGGTGCCATCGCACAGCAATCAGGGGCAACCGCGATAAGACGGTCATAGGCAATGAAGCAAGGCGATCCAGACCGCAGCCGAATCATGCGCGCGGTGAAGGGGAAGGACACATCGCCCGAGAGGTTTGTACGTTCGATTCTCCACCGGGCTGGTTATCGCTTTCGACTACACGCCACGGACTTGCCAGGAAAGCCAGACATCATCTTCCGAAGGCGGAAGAAGGCGATATTTGTCCATGGCTGCTTTTGGCACGGCCATAACTGCAAACGTGGTGCGCGCATTCCCAAATCGAACACCCAATATTGGAAAAAGAAGATCGGGAGCAACATTGATCGAGACGTTCGCTCGCTAGGTGCATTAAAAGCACTTGGTTGGTCGGTGGCGATTGTTTGGGAATGTGAACTGAAGGAACCGAACTCAGTTATGCGGCGCATGTCGATGTTCTTAGATGGCGAGCTTTGCCTGCCAACCCAAAGTCTTTCTAATCAGGCGAAGGCAGATTGCGAAGATATTCTTCCACCTTCTCGATAGTCCTGCGGCGTGGTCTGCGTCCGGCCCTTAGATCGATCACGAAGCGCGGATCGCCAACCGCGCGACGACCGAACCGTGTCGCCGACATGTGCGATTCTTTCAGATGTCGCTCAATTCGATCCAGCAATTTCATGGCCTTCCTCGACTCACTCAGGACTTGTATTCCTGTTTTGTTCTTAGTAGGAAGGTTCCATCGAGTCTAGGAGATTTCCTTCTCTCCTGAGACCGTCAGAAGGAACGATACGATGGAACATGTCAGAGAGGAGCTTGATCGCCTGATCCAGCAGCGACGGCTCGGATATTCCTCGATCTCGCGGATGATCGGACGAAACTCGTCCTATATTCAGCAGTTCATCAAGCGTGGATCGCCGCGCAAGCTGGATGACGATGACCGGCGCACGCTTGCCAGCTTCTTCGGGGTCGACGAGCAAGTGCTTGGCGGACCGCCCGCACCCATGCGTGACGGGTTGATCGAAATACCCGTGTTCAATGTCGATGCATCCGCGGGCTTTGGAGCGATTGCCGAAAGCGAGACCGCCCATACCCGCTTCGGTTTCGACGAACGCTGGCTTGGCCGGTTGACCCGTGCAAAAAGCGCCAGTCTTTCGATCATCCACGTCTTGGGCGACTCCATGGAGCCGACACTCAGCGATGGCGACGAAGTGCTCGTCGATGCGTCGGACCAGGGTTCGCGGCTACGTGACGGCATCTACGTCCTGCGCGCCGACGATGCGCTGGTCGTCAAGCGCGTGACGCTCAAGCCAGGTGGCCGCAAGATCACGATTAGCAGCGACAATTCGGCTTATCCCAGCTGGGACGATGTCGACCGGTCCGAGATCCAGGTGGTCGGCCGCGTCATCTGGTTCGGACGCGCTGTCTGATCCTACCGGATCAGAACCCCGCAAAACGTGCGCGATGCTTGGCAACGAAGTCCGGACGAGGGTGATCCCTCGGATCGGAGGGAAGCCTGATCTTCTGTCCAGAAGGCGGGAAGAGCTTCAACAGGTCGGACGGCACCTTGTTGTGCGATACGAGCAGGCAAAGGTTATCGTCGAATGTGATGAGATGCCGGTCGAACAGCCAATGGGCCGTAGCCGAGAGTGCCACGCCGTTGGGTACGACGTCGGGTCCGCCATCGGCGACGGACCAGATATGGGCCGCCTGTGCCTCAGCTTTCCCGCCACCATTGATGATGCGCAATCCCGTGACGGCGCAGGTGCTGTCATAGGCATCGAGAACCTGATTGCGGAAACTGGCGGCCCGGATTTTCTTGTTAACCAGGATCTGCTCGATCCGGCGTTCGCCAAAATCATCGGCAAGGAGCGCGGCGGTTGTGTCGTCGATGTACCGCTCGTCGAGCTCGAGCCTGATCCGGTTGGCCGGGTCGAGTGTCTCGCTCAGCCCCTGATTGACGATGGCGACGAAATCATCGCCATCGAGCGCGCGCACCGATTTGCCGCGCAGCGTCCTTCCGGCATCGCCAGGACGGGCCATCTCGCGAAGGAAGCGTTCGGCAAAGCGTCCGTCCTTGTCGCGGTAGGACACCGCCTCATCGAAGGGTAGATAGTCCCTGACGCGGGCATAGTAGTGGGTTGGATCGGTCTCATCGGGATCGATCCGCTCAACGAAGGCGGTCGCGATGTAGGCCATCCGACCGCCCGATACGCGGGTTTCGCGATAAAGGATCCAGTCCTTCTCGATCTGACGAGCCTGAGGAAGATATTGCGAAGGGAAATGATACCGCTCGGTGATGAGGTCGTCGTAGCGCGAATTGCCGCTGATCTCGAAAACACCCTTCACCGGCAACGCTCCGCAATTCATTCGAACAGGCATCGTGCCTGGTAACGCTGAAATCGTCCAGACTGCCGGTGATCAAATGCCGATTTCGAAAGGCTTTACCCTTTCCTTGGTGAGTTCGGGCTTGTCACTTGCAGGCGAAGCGCTGCCAACATCCTTGTCCTGTGAAAGCCCCTTGGCCGCTGCCGCCTTGAGCCTTTGCGTTACTTCAAGGGCCGAAGCTTTCTCGCCGCTGTTGGACTTGATGGCCCGGCCGAGTTTCTGGGCATTATCTGCAATCAGCGTAAGGCCGTCGCGAAGCCGGGTGACCGTGACCAGGAAGGTCTGCCGATTGGCGAGATTGCGCTCGCGGCTGTCCATGACCGCGATCCCGCGATGAGAGGTCAGTCCCTGCGCCATATGCGCATTGAGGGCATAGGCGAGGTCCATGCGTTTGAGCATCGGGTCGCCGCGGCTCAGGCGGAGCTCCTTGCCCGCTGATGTCTCCACCAAGACGCCCTTTGTGTCGATGACCAAGATCCTCGCCTGGTCGGCGTTGAACAGCCCGCGCTTGTGGTCATTGTCGGTCCAACGAATCTTGTCACCCTCAATGATGGACAGCGATTTGCGTTCGAAGAGCGACAGCCGGCTATCGTCTGCGCCTGGTCGTAGACGCGCGGGATTGAACTTGCGAACCCGCCCCTTCCTGTCCTCAAGCACGAGCTGCTTGCGCGCATGGTCGATGGTCATGACGGTGTAGTCACCCTTAGAGAGCTTCTGGGTGCTGTCGCGCGAGCGAAAGTTGAGGACCATGCCCGGTTGGTAAGTGCGAAGATAGCGCAGCTCCTCATGTGTCACATTCACCCGCGAATGAACGGTCAATCGTCAGACCGCGATAGCGGTCGCCTGTTTGGGAATGATCGCGACCTCCTCTCAGCAAGTCCGCGCCCAGGATTTCACCTTGTTCGAGCACGCGATCGTTCCACCGAAGACGGACCAGCAGCCGGCAAGGCAATATCTTCCTGCAATCTACCAAGCCGGGCCAGCAAACGTGTCCTACCGGGAGGGTCTGTATATGGCGGCAATAGCCGAGGCCGAGCGCCGGTACGGGCTTCCGACCAACCTGCTTCGGGCTCTCATCTGGGCTGAATCCCGCTTCAATCCGATGGCTGTGAGTCCAGCCGGTGCTGCCGGGCTGGCTCAGCTTATGCCGGCCACGGCGCGAGAACTGGGCGTCCGTAACCGTCATGACCCTCTTGCATCGATCGACGGTGGCGCCCGGTATCTTCGCGATATGTTGGACCGGTTCGACGCTGTCCACCTGGCCTTGGCTGCTTATAATGCGGGCCCAGGTGCCGTCTCCCGATCACGCGGCATTCCGAAGAATGGTGAAACGCCGCAATATGTCCGGTCTGTGTTGGGACGTTGGCAAGCAATTGGTACGTACAATTGACGAAACTGCCTGATTTCTGGCTATTGTCTGAGATCATGTGCCGGAATGAAGACGGACAACGCTAGTGAATGAGACGCCCGGTGAACCGTTCGACTTTCGCAAGGCGTTGAAGGCACAGAAGCGCCGGAAGCTGAGAAAGGAGATCGCGTTGGGTTTGGGAGCATTCGCGATCGTATTTGCTGGAGGGATGCTGGCACTCAACTGGCCAGTCCATGTTGCCAGCCTTGCTAACGACGATCAGCAGCCTCAGGCATTATCCCATGCGACGGAATGCGGCATTGAGCGTGTTTTCACTCATGGGACGCTTGGAGCTGCGCGCAGATGGGAAAACATATCCTTCGCGGCCGAGCATCTCGCCCAGATCAGAGAGATAGCCTCTAACCTGCTTGGAAAGCGGGACGGCATGCGCTCGGCGCGCTTTCATTTTACCGGCAGGGATCTTCCAGACCCCATCGACGAGGTCGATCTCGTGCCATTCGGCATGCCGGAGTTCGCCGGGGCGTACGAACACATGCGGCGCTATCTGCAAAGCTAACTTCGTCACCATGTAACCAGTGAAGTCGTCGATTGCGCGCAGTAGCCCGCCTAGCTCATTGGGCTCGAGGATTGCTGCATAATGCGTGGCTCTCGGCGTTACGAGAGCACCCTTCAGCATACTGGTCGGATCGGATTTGCAGCGGGTGGTAGCGACACCGTAGCGAAACACGCGGCCTGCGAACGACCGGCATTTCTTCGCAGTCTCGTGCTTACCGATGGCTTCCAGTCGTTTGAGAGGAGCCAGGACTTCGAACGGCTCGATCTCGTTGATGGGTCGGTTCCCGATGGCAGGCGCAAGCTTGTCGAGGAAATAATTGGCCTTGACGATCGTGCCATCGGCGCGGCCATTCTGGACCATCATCTGTTCAATATACTCACGTGCGACTGCCTCGAACGTCTGTGCAGAAAGGAACTCTGCACGGATTTTCCGCTTCCGCTTTTCAAAGGCCGGGTCACCCCCTGAAGCAACTGCTCGTCGTGCCTCGTAGGCCGCGTCTCGCGCTTGCTTGAGGCTGATTTCAGGATAGCTGCCGATGCAGAGCTTCTTTTGCGCACCGCCGATCCGGTATCGAAATCGCCAAAGCTTGCTGCCGGTCGGCGTGACCTCAACATATAGGCCGCGCTCATCGGTTACCTTGTACGGCTTATCCTTGGGCTTGAGTGCGCGGAGGCGAGTATCTGTCAGCGGCATGTGGGGGCCTTTTCATCTGGGCCTTTGCGAAACGGCCTCAAAAGGCCCACAAAAGTGTCTGGAACCCCCGAGAACAGGCGGGACGATCCGGAACGATCCAAGGGCCAAATCCCTAGGATTTCTGCGGGTTTTATAGATTATTTGGGAGAACGTGAGAAGAACAAATGGTGCCCAGAAGAGGACTCGAACCGCTCTCAGAATGTCGCAAAACTGCGAGAATCTTGACCTTGGTTACTTAAGTGAGGCCCCCGTCGGTGCCCCCAGAATGAATTTTTGCCAGAGGATTTGGGTCCCATCCTCGAAAAAGTCTAATGATTTCAATGCTCGTTCTCTACAGCAAATTGCCGGGAAAAACCAGCCATTTTGCCCCAACCGAGTGACTGAATTCAAAGGCTATGCGCGCGCTTTCGTCCAATCCTCCCAATATGGCAATAGCTCATCAGGAAGGCTTTTCACAAACTCATGATCCAGCGAATAATGAGGCATCGCCTCGGCAACCGCGTCGAGCAGCGCCGCTCCCTGCACCGTGTCCTTGCGCCGCTTAAGCGGGCTCCGCTTTGCCTGAGCACCCAGCCAGAGCTTGTGGAGTGCGAACCAGCGAGGGTCAGGTGCGACGATGCGCGCCGGGCTGCCATCACGGCACGGGACGACCTGGTCTACCCGTCGACCCGGCAGGAGCCATTCCTGTTCGGGTAGCGGAACGGGACGTGGCCGATCCTTCCCGGCGAGCGTTTCGACACGCGATGGTGCGACCAGCAATTCGACTTCAAAGGCCTTCGCATTACGCGCCTGAAATTCCCGTTCGGTATTGATCGTGAATGTCGGGTCAACCGCTTTGAGCATGTCCCAAAGCTGCGTTCCGTCTTCCGGCTCTTCCGCCGCCCAGGCAAGATCGAAGTCTTCGGTTTCATCGGGCACATCGCGGAAGGTGCCTGCCGCTTCGATAGCATAGGCTGCCATTGCGTTGGTTCCGACAACAAGCAGGTGGCTACCGAGAAGCGATCGCCTGTCTGCCTCCCGGAGTATGGGTCCGGCGTCAGCTGATAACATCGGCAAGCGCAGCGCACGGGCAATCCGGCTGCTTTCGTTTAGGGCATCCCGTGCGCCATCGCGGCGCTCCTTCAGCGCATTCTTTGCCGCCTTATATTCCTCGAATTGGGCTTCCTTTTCCTCGTCCCACGCTCCCAGACTTTTGCCGTTTCCGATGCGATCAAATATCTCGTAGAGGTACTCGTATTCTCCGATCTTCTTGCGCTTCAGATCATACGGCATCGCGAAGAGTTCGCGCTCGGCTTCGATCCACACATCGTAGCGCTGGCGCATGTTGATGAGCGCTCGTTCCTGCTCGGCAGAGAAGGGTTGGATGATGGCCATTCGCGAGTTTTATCCCGCAAATCTCCAATTTTCAATAAACGCGGGATAAATGCCCTTTGGCACCATACATCATCGACCATCCTTGCATTCACGGTCCAACCGGATGCATCTTCCCTTATGGGCTTCATTGGATGAGAGCTGCGATGAGCAAAGTGACCGCACAGGTGCTGGCAACAGTGAACGGTCCCTATCGGACCAGGCAATCCGCTCAGCAGCTCGCAGCGCTTATCGCAGACCCGTCGAGCGCGCCCGCGCACAATGCCGCTGCTTTCGCTTTCTTCTCGGAGATCGCAACAGACGCTCAACTGGCCTTCATCGCAGAAATGGATGTCGATGAGGCCAAGGTGAAGGAAGTCGCCCGTCAATTCTCGGAAATGGCCGGGTACCCGCTGCCTCTTGCGCCTTGAAGGACAGGGCTGCCGAATTCTGGTTCAGTCAGCCCCGATATTAGCCCATTCAAGAACCAGCTTGTCGCCCTTCACACGGGGCAGGGCCTTTCGTGGAATGAGCTTCCCGCGCACCTCGAAGTCGGACGTGATCTTGACCAAAAACACCATGCTGAAGTTCCGTTTGAGGTTCAGCGTGACCCGGTCATTGCTCTTGAATGGCGTGATTGTCTTGACCTCGACCAGGTCATTGCCGAGCCGTCCGTCAGATCCTTGAGCGTAGTTGCGGTGCAACTTGATGCCGTGCGTGATCGCCCCGTAGAGTTCTCCGATATCGCCATACACTTGCAGGTGCTTGCCCGTGTGCATGTGATACTGCTCTGCGGTGCAGATCAGATCCTCGAATATCGAGACCAGCGACAGATCGGCATTGGGATATTTTGCCCGCCATTCCTTGTACCGAATCTGCTCGTTGATCTCGTCCC
Source organism: Aurantiacibacter zhengii (assembly GCF_003584125.1). GTDB lineage: Bacteria > Pseudomonadota > Alphaproteobacteria > Sphingomonadales > Sphingomonadaceae > Alteraurantiacibacter > Alteraurantiacibacter zhengii. The sequence goes on along the minus strand of NZ_QXFL01000003.1, from coordinate 454,685 downwards.
AGCTGATCCACTCACCATCATCCCAGATGGCATTGTCTGGCCCAAGTTGCTGCATCCGCTAATCCGCTAACGTGTAAAGATTTTCGCGTTTTCTTTGCATGTCCGCATCAACGTGCAAAGCGAAAGCGCGTTTGCTTGTCATATCGGCTCAAGCTTTGATTCGCGCGGAAACAGGCCTTCCGCTGCGCCAGAACAGTAGAATCGGTCCTGCATTGGCCCGGGGCGGACACCAGCGGGAAAAATTCTTTCAGTCCCGGACTGTCCATAGCGATCCAACATCGTCCACCCGCCAATGCGGAACGGTATGTGTTCTCTTTTTGTTCTTTCCTACATCATTGCGATTCGCATAGCTTGGCCAGCGTCACCGAAGCTTGGTGGCGCTGAGTTGAACGTCTTATCGCACGGTCCGCAACGGCAATTTGAAGGACAACCCATCGTCGTGGGGGAACACGGCTTCGGTGACAGAACCTTGAAACGAAGGAATCTGTTATGCCGAATACTGAACTGCTCACCTGCCATGAGGTCATGCGCCTCACCGGCATTCGCAGCCGGACTACGATCTGGCGACGCATTCGCCGGGGTGCCTTTCCGCATCCCATAGACATTGGCGGCGGACGCATCCGCTGGCGCTCGACTGACATCGAAGAGTGGATCGGGGCCCTTCCCCTGCGCAGCTATTGACCCGTCCAAGGCGGGCAAAGGCCCGCAGAAAGCACCCTCAAATGACTGATCCTACTGCAACCGAAACTCAGGGCACTAAACCTGCCGAGCGCTACAAGACCCTCACCGAATTGCTGATTGATGAGTACCTCCAACGGCTCAGCCGATCTGGCCCTGATGGCATGTGTTACCGCAGCTACATTGCCGACTGGCTCTACTTCGAACGCCCCATGATTGACCGTTTCATCGGCGCGGAATTCAACGTCCAGTTCGAAGGTCCGCCAGTCCGGATCGATGGCGATGAGTACCCGCTTGGCGGGTTCATTGAGCGCCAGATCCAGTGGACCCGGATCATCCCCGAAGAGGCGTTCGCACTGCGTCAAAAGCTGCGTGAAGTGGTCGATCAGACAGTGCGCGAATGGATGGACGGCAGGGAGTTCGAGTTCGTTCCTGCAATCTTCGAAAAGCCATTTGCCGACCGGGAGGCAGCGGATGCTGAAGCTGAGCGACAGATACGCGCTTTCGCGCGTCCCCTTCCTGATTTTGGCGAGGGCCTGTGATGCACGGCCCCGCTTATCAACCGGAAAGAATGAGGGGCCTCGATACTGCGTATCGGACCCGCAATTTTCATACACACCCCACGCACGCGTGCATCAAGGATTTCTGCGGTTTCTGGAGCGCGCGGATAGCGCGCTCGCTTAGGCAATGCGTTCAGAACCTCGCAATTCTGCCATTTCTGGAGCGCGCTTTGAGCGCGCGCGGGAGGTGGTGATGGCGAGCTATGTCAAGCGCACCATCCGTCTCAATCCTTCGCAGGCACGGTCGCTGTCCGGCATCGCCGACCGGCGTGGATTGTCGGAATACGCGATGCTCCTGAAGGTGATCGACGCGGGCTTTCTTTCGGTCCTTCATGGCACCGACAAAGAGACCGATCTTGCCGAACTGGCGCGCGAGATCGGGACAATATCGGAGCGCCTCGCCGAGGCTGAACGGGTGCTCGATCGCACCCTCTTTACCGCTTGTGCGGCCTACGCTTACGCCCGCCACGCAGCGCTGGGAACGAAGAAATCCGACGAGACAATCGCAGCAGAGGCGCGGGCCGCGTTCGAGCGCCAGTGCTCGCTTGCCCTGGAGATCGAGCCATGAATTCGAACATCGATTTTGTCACCCGCGCCCATGCCTTGTGGCGTGTGCGCATGGCGCAATGGCAGCAACGTTTTCGCTTCTTTTCCACGATCACTCTTGGTGCAGCAGCGACCGGGGCAATCATCGCACCCCAGTTCCTGCTGCATGGCCCTGCAATAACGACAGCGGTGCAGTATGCGTGGGCCAACGTGCTGACCTTGCTGGGCTCGCTCACAGGCAGCGACATCAAGATGAACATAGCGATGGACGGCCAGCGCTGGACCGTTTCCGCAGCATGGTTTGCCGCTGAACCATTCTTCACCGATACCTTCTGGCAGGTTGTCAAAGTGATCGCTGGCGGCACAGTCACAGGCATTGTGATTGGCCTGTTCACGGTCTGGGTGCTCCAGCGCGCCATGTCCGAACAGGGCAAGGATACACTCGCCGACCGGGTTCTTGGCGGGACTCGCCTTGCGAGCGAAAACGACGTCGCTTCGCAGACCGCTCAGTATTGTGGGACGAATGCCTTGCGCATCGGACCGGTGCCGATCCTGCGCCGGATCGAGACCCGCCACTTCGCCTTTCTCGGGACTACAGGCAGCGGCAAGACCACTGCCTTGCGACAGATGCTCGACGGCATCGAGAGGCGCGGCGAAGCGGCGCTGGTCTATGACACAAGCGGAGAGTTCATCGCGCACTACTACAACCCCGCGCGCGGGGACATCATCCTCAATCCCTTCGATGCCCGCTGCGCCTTCTGGACGCCCTTCGACGAGATATCGCACCCCGCCGATGCAGACCGGATTGCGCGTCAGCTTGTTTCGGAAACCAGCAGCCAGGATGACGATGTATGGCTGGAAACAAGCCGCATTCTTGTCGCCAACATGATCCGTTCGCTCTGGGCGGAAAAGAACTGCAGTCTCGAAGCCCTGCTCGAAGCCTTGCAGGTCAAGGACAAGGAGCAGTTGAAGGAATGGCTGGGCCACACGTCGTCGGCCCGCACCTTTGCCAATGACGCCGACCGCGCAACCGGCAGTGTGCTGTTCATGCTCGCCAAGGCGGCGAACCTGATCCAGTTCCTGAAGGTCGAAGACGAGGGGGAAGAGCGATTTGCCTTCCGAGACTTCATCGCGAAGCTGGACGAGTGCGAGGGTGCAAAGCCCTGGATCTTCGTCCCGCGCAAGGAAGACTATTTCGAAGCCTCCAAGCCGCTCATGGCGTGCTGGCTGGAATGCGCGGCGAGTGCGGTGCTAGGTCTGTCGCCCTCGCCAGACCGCCGCATCTGGTTCGTGCTCGACGAGCTGGCTGACCTGCCCCGTGTCGAGAACCTTGCGCGTCTTTTGCCAGAGGGCCGCAAGTTCGGCGCAGCGATTGTGCTCACCTTTCAGGCGCTCGGGCAGATGCGCAATCGCTATGGTGCAAACATCGCCGAGGCCATGCTGGCTTGCTGCAACACCAAGCTGTTCCTGCAAACCGTCGATCAGGAAACGCGCAAATGGGCGAGCGAGACCATCGGCCAGTGCGAGGTGGAATTGCGCGTCGCCACCGACACACTGTCGATTGGCAGCGAAGTGCCGCGAACCACTATCGCGACCCAACGCCAGTTTCGCCCTGCCGTGCTCGAAAGCGAACTGAGGCTCAGTCCGCATCAGGGCTATTTGCTGCTCCCGGATGGACTGCCGGTCGCGCGCATCGGCCTCACTGCCGATCACATCACCCGGCGTGGCGCGCCTCGCCAGCCTGCCTACGTGCCAGGCGATCCGGCGGGCACGCTGTGGAGCCGGGTTAGCGAGATCGCCAAAGGTGCCGAGCCCGATGCCAAGCCGGGTCCGGTATAGTGGTCGCCTCGGTCTCGGCCCTGTCTAGTGCCGGGCAGGCCGCGAGCTACTACGAAGCCGACGACTACTATGCCGAAGGCGGCATGGCTCCGTCCGAATGGTTTGGCGAGGCAGCGGAGAAGCTGGGCCTGTCGGGCGAGGTCGATCGCGAGAAGTTTGCTGAATTGCTCGAAGGCCGCGTTGCCGGGCAGCAGCTGGGCACCACGCGCGATGGCAAGGTAGAGCACCGGCCAGGCTGGGACATTACCCTGTCCGCGCCCAAGTCGGTCTCGATCATGGCCGAGGTGGCCGGAGACAAGCGGCTGATCAAGGCGCATGGTGCGGCGGTGAAAGTGGCGCTTGTCCATGTCGAAAAGCACATGGCGGCGACGCGCATCAGGCAGGGCGGCGAGGTCCGGCGCGAAGCGACCGGCAATCTTGCCATTGCCACCTTCCGCCATGCCACAAGCCGGGCGCAGGACCCGCAGCTGCACACCCACGGTGTGATCATCAACGCAACACAGGACAAGGATGGCAACTGGCGCAGCCTGGAGCCGCGCGCATTCTACCAATTGCAGAAGGAAATCGGCGCGATCTACCGGCAGGAGCTGGCGCACGGCGTTGCTGCGCTGGGTTATCGGATCGAAGCGGGAAAAGACTCGCTGTTCGAGATTGCAGGCGTGCCGGAAAAGGCCATCGACGCGCTGAGCCAGCGCACGGCAGCGATCGATGCCCGGCTTGCCGAGCGCGGCACGAGCCGCGAGCACGCGAGCGCCGCCGAAAAGCAGATCGCCGCGCTCGATACGCGGGAGGCCAAGACCAGTGCGGATCACCGTATCTTGCGCGCCGACTGGCGGGCGACTGCGGATGCCAACGGGTTTGACAAGGCAGCGCGGGCAAAGCTTATCGGCGAAGCGAGAGAGCAGTCCAAGAACAGCGAAGCAACCGCCAGCCCCGAATTGCTGGCGCGACAGGCGGTGGCCTGGGCTGCTGCCAAGCTGGCCGAGCGTCAGGCGGTGTTCTCAGCTAGCACTTTGGCGCGCGAGGCCGGGGACTTTGCTTTTGGCAAGGTTGGCCACGGCGCAATCAGTGCAGCGATTGCCGAGGCCGGAGAGCGCGGCGAGCTTGTACCGCGCACTTTCCTGGACCGGCGCGGGACCGAGTTTGCCGGGTTCACGACGCCGCAGATTATCGAAACAGAGCGAACGATGCTTCGCCTTGAGGAGGCAGGGCGCGGCATGGCGCAATCGCTCGCCACTCCGGTGGCGGCGGCACGAACCATCGAGCGCACTGCACGGCAGTCAGCCCGATCCGGCTATGCCTGGACCGATGATCAGAAGCGAGCGACCGCAGACCTGCTCACCTCGCGTGACCGCATCGCCGCCGTTCAGGGCTATGCCGGGACGGCCAAGACCACCACCGTGCTTGCCACCTACGCGCGCGAAGCACGACGTCACGGACTTGCGGTTACCGCGCTTGCGCCGACCGCATCGGCAGCAACCGTTCTCGGCGAAGCGCTCGGTCTGCGCGGTGACACCGTAGCGCGGCATTTGCTCACACCAGAAGTGAAGAAGACCGGCAAGGAGGCCGTCTGGATTGTCGATGAGGCCTCGATGCTCTCGGCTCACGACGTGGCAAAACTCATGACCCGTGCCGACAAGGTCGAAGCCCGACTTGTTCTGGTCGGCGACGTGAAGCAGTTGGGTTCGGTGGGCGCGGGGGCGGCCTTCGCACAATTGCAGCAGGCAGGCATGGCGACTGCAAAGCTTGCCGAAGTGGTCCGGCAGACCAATGCCGGGACCCGCGAAGCTGTCATGGCTTCGATCGAAGGCCATGCAGGCAAGGCTCTGACCGCGCTGGAACGTGGCGGCGGCAAGGTGATCGAAGGCGCAACACCGGACGAGCGCCTAGGAGCGATGGCCCGGCATTATCTTGCCTTGTCCACCTCAGAGCGTGCCCGAACGCTGGTGATCGAACCATCGCGCGAAGGCCGGGACAGGCTCACTGCCATGATCCGCGCGAAACTGACCGAGCGCGGCGAGTTGTCAGCGGAGGCGTTGCGGTTTGATGCACTGGAGGCGAAGGGCCTGACCCGTGCCGAAGCGCGCGAGGCAGCAAGCTATGCCATCGGCGATGTTGTCCGGTTCAGCCGGGATTATTCCGCCAAGGGCGTGCGCCGGGGCGAAAGCTTTGCGATTGCCGCTGTCGATCCCGAACGCGGGCGCATCGCACTGGAAGGTAGCGGCGGGCGTTCGCTGGACTGGCACCCCCGGCAGTGGGGTGCTGGCAAAGTCGAGGTGTTCGAGCCGAAACCGATGGAGCTGCGCACCGGCGACCGCGTGCAGTTCACCCGCAACGACCGCGACGCCGGACGGGTCAATGGCCTTGGCGGTGCCGTTACCGGCATCGATTCCGACCGTGGTCAGGCAACCGTAAAGCTCGCCAATGGGCGCGAGCAAAAGCTCGATCTCTCCGATCCTCGCGATACTCATTTGCGCCATGCCTACGTCCAGACCGCACACGCCGCCCAGGGCCAAACCGCAGAACGTGTCCTGATCCATGCCGACAGCCGCTCCACCAATCTGGTCGACCAGAAGATGCTCTATGTCGCGCTGTCGCGCGCCAAAGCCGAGGCCGTCGTTGTCACCGACGACAAGGACCGGCTCGTTCGCGCGATCTATGAGCGTGCGGGTGAGAAGCAGACCGCCATTACCGCGAGTACTCCCGAAGCCGGAAAGTCAAAGGCAATGGGTGCTGGGTTGGGCTGATCAAAAGCCCTGGCGGCGACAGGCCATGGCGTCCTTCGCCCTGCCGTTGGATTGAACTGCTCCTCTTCGACAGGCCGTACCGGGCGGGATCAACAGCCTGCCCGCTCCATTCGGGCTGAAGCCCTCCCGTGTTGGCTGTTCCGCGTAACCGCTGACCCACCCGGCCAATCCGGCCCGTCCCTTCATCCGCGTTCCCAACGATTGGACGAAGGATTTTCACCATGGCCAACATCACAACCGCCAGCATCTACGATACGATCACCAACCAGATCATCGCCGCCCTTGAACGCGGTACCGACAAATTCTCGCTCCCTTGGCATCGCAGCACCGCGCCGCTTTCGCGCCCCGTGAATGCGGCGACTGGAAAAACCTATCGCGGCGTCAATGTCCTCGCCCTCTGGGCCAGCGCCGAAGCGCAGGACTTCGGACATGGCCTCTGGGCGACCTATCGCCAGTGGCAGTCCCTTGGCGCTCAGGTCCGCAAGGGCGAGAAGGCTTCGCCCATCGTGTTCTACAAGGTCTTCGACGAGCGCGATGACGATCAGGCCAAGGAAAAGGAAAGCTCGACCCGCATATTTGCGCAGGCGTCACATGTGTTCAACGCCAGCCAGGTCGAAGGCTACGCCCTGCCCGAAGTGCCGGACGGCGAAGACTTTGACCCTATCCCGCAGGCGGACGGCTTCGTTGTGGGCACAGGTGCCAGCGTGCGCATCCATGGCGACAGCGCCCACTACACCCCTTCTTCCGACACGATCACCATGCCAGACCGCGAGCGGTTCTTCGCAACGGCCAGCGGCAGCGCGGCGCAGAACTGGTACGCCACCTTATTGCACGAGCTCGTCCATTGGTCTGGCGCTAACCACCGCCTTGCGCGGACCTTCGGCAAGCGGTTCGGTGACGATGCGTATGCCATGGAAGAGCTGGTTGCCGAGCTTGGTTCAGCCTTCCTCTGCGGCGACCTTGGTCTTTCCACCAGCCCGCGCCCGGATCACGCCAGCTACCTCGCGAGCTGGCTGAAGGTGCTCAAGGCCGACAACCGGGCGATTTTCACCGCCGCGAGCGCGGCGGCAAAGGCTGCTGAATTCCTGAGCTCGGATTAGGTCGAGCAATACGTTGAGAGAATTTGTAGTACGGTCTATCGTCTTGCAGAAACGGCAGACCGGCTGCGAACATCATTTCGAAGTATTATCATGACCCTAATCAAGTCTAAGCAGCGCGTTGCCGATCATGGGGAGGTATTCACACCGCCCTGGCTGGTCGAGAAGATGCTCGATCTCGTGAAGGGTGAGACGGAGCGGATCGATTCCCGCTTTCTTGAACCCGCCTGTGGCAGCGGCAATTTCCTCGTGCCGATCCTGCAACGCAAGCTGGCCGCCGTGGAATTGAAATTTGGCAAGTCGGACTTCGAGAAGCGTCATCATGCGCTGCTGGGCCTGATGTGCTGCTATGGCATCGAGTTGCTGGCCGACAATATCGCGGAATGTCGCGCCAATATGCTGGAGGTTTTTGCGGACTATCTGGCGCTGGATACGGATGACGATCTTTATCGTGCCGCCTCTCACGTTCTTTCGCTCAATCTCGTGCATGGCGATGCCATGACGATGCGCGCTATTGATGACGCGCCGATCCGCGTGGTCGAATGGGGTTATCTGGGCAAAGGGAAATTCCAACGCCGCGATTTCCGGCTTGATGTCCTGACTGGCATGGCGAGTTTCAGCGCCGAAGACTCCCTGTTTTCGTCATTGGGCAAGCACGAGATATTCACGCCTTCACAGACATATCCGCCGATGAGCGTGCGCGATCTTGCGGCGGCGAATAATGGAACGGGGACGAGCGCATGATTGAACAGGCCAGCTTTGCGCTGCGCGGGCGCAACCCCGATGTGCTGACCTGCATCGCCAACCTGTCAAACGACGAGGTGTTTACGCCACCGGAGTTCGCCAACCGGATGCTGGATACGCTGGCAGAGGCATGGGCGGCGGACAACGAGGGCGCAAACATCTGGGCGGACAGTTCGGTCAGGTTTCTGGACCCGTTCACGAAATCCGGCGTCTTTCTGCGGGAGATCGCCAAGCGGTTGATCGCTGGCTTGGAAACCGAAATCCCGGATTTGCAGACCCGCGTTGACCATATCCTGACGCAGCAGGTTTTCGGGATCGGCATCACCCGGCTTACCAGCCTGCTGGCGCGCCGAAGCCTCTATTGCTCCAAGCATGCGACCGGGGAGCATTCCGTTGCAACGGGATTTGCCAATGACGATGGCAATGTCTGGTTCGAACGGACCGAGCACGATTGGGATGGTGCCAAGTGTTCATTTTGTGGTGCTCCGCGCGCGCTCTTTGACCGCGAGCCGGAGCTAGAGAACCACGCCTACGCCTTCATCCACACTAGCGACATAAAGGCTCGCATCGGCGAGCTGTTCGGAGCCGACATGCAATTTGACGTCATTATTGGAAATCCCCCCTACCAAATGACTGGCGGTGCTGGCGGTTCGAGCGATTCTTCCATCTATCATCTCTTCGTCGAGCAAGCTCTCAATCTGGATGCACGTTTTGTCAGCATGGTCATTCCATCTCGTTGGCTAGCGGGCGGGCGTGGAATGGACGATTTTCGATCGAAGATGCTCAATGGTGGACATATTCGACATCTTATTGACTATACAAAAATGTCCACAGCATTCCCCGGTGTGGATTTTGAAGGAGGCGTTCAGTATTTCCTCTACGATCAGAAGTATGAGGGGCCTTGTGAATACACTTTGTTTCAAGGCGAAACTCAGATGCCTACAGTGAAGCGCGAATTAGGTGCTTACGATATTTTCATTAGAGATCATGTGGCAGTAGGAATACTCGACAAGGTTATTTCTCGCGGTGAACCTTCAATATCCGATATACTGACCAATCGTGAACCATTTAAGATGGAGTCGAACTTTAGGGACTTTAGTAAAGATACGAAGGCAGGCGATATCTCGATCTATTATACCGATAAGGGGAACCGAAGCGTCGGATACATGGCCCGCGGGTCGATTGAAAAGAATGCGCATTTAATTGATAATTGGAAGATTCTGGTCCCGAAAGCCTACGGCGAACGTGGGGCGATCCCCGCAATGGTTCTTGGCAAGCCTATTGTTGCTGGACCACCATCCGTATGCACAGGCTCTTACCTGTTTTTCTTCTGTGACTCGGAGGAGGAGGCGAAAAGCATTTTGAGCTACTACTCGACGAAGTTCTTTCGGCTTCTCGTTTCTTTGAGGAAGATTACACAGGATGCGTTCCGTCCGATGTATTCGTGGGTTCCACAACAATGCTGGGACCGCGAATGGACTGATGCTGCGCTCTACGAAAAGTATGGTCTTACCGAAGCCGAGATCGAATACGTCGAAACAGTCATCAGGCCGATGGAAATTGGCGCATGAATCTATCTCTGAAAAAGCCTTCAGTTGATGAAATTCTCACCCCAAAGCCCGTAGCTCGCCCGCGCATTTACGCTTACGCGATTGCGGACGATGCTCACGCTGGGATGCTCAAGGTTGGGCAGACCACGCGCGATGTTAAGCAGCGGATTGCCGAGCAGCTCAAGACCGCTGCGATCACCAACTACACCATCGAGCTGGACGAATGCGCGGAGCGTGATGACGGGGGCATTATCACCGATCATGCTGTGCGTGATGCGCTCAGGCGCAAGGGCTTTGCCAATCCGCAGCTCGAATGGATGCGATGTTCACTGGCCGATGTGAAAACCGTGCTGGCCGAACTGCGCAGCGGGCAGCAATTCACCGGCACGCACCACGAGGACTTTCCGCCGCGCAAGGAGCAGTTGGAAGCGGTCGAGCAGACCTACGCCTATTACCATTCGCGCTGGCAGCAGGATGCCAATGCCGTTCCCCGCTTTCTGTGGAATGCCAAGATGCGTTTCGGCAAGACCTTCACCAGCTATCAGCTTGCCAAGAAACTTGGCGCGAAGCGGGTTCTGGTTCTGACCTTCAAGCCTGCTGTTGAGGATGCCTGGCAGACTGACCTTGAATCTCATGTCGATTTCGACGGGTGGCAGTATCTCTCCCGCAATTCCGGGCGCGATCCCAGCCAGATCGACGATGATAAGCCGGTGGTCTATTTTGGCTCGTTCCAAGACCTGCTGGGGCGTGACAAGGCCGGTAATATCAAAGCCCGCAACGAATGGCTCCACACGATCAACTGGGATTTGGTCGTGTTCGACGAATATCATTTCGGCGCATGGCGCGAGACGGCTAAGGAGCTTTTCGAGGGCGAGGATGCAGGCGAGGCTAAGAAGGAAGCCAAGCTGGAGTACGCAGATGGTCTGGACGATGTGAACGAAGACCTTGGCGTCATGTCGGAAAGCGAAACCGAATTTCTACCGATCACGACGCGGGCTTATCTCTACCTCTCCGGCACACCCTTCAAGGCGCTGGCCACGGGCGAGTTCATCGAAGAGCAGATATTCAACTGGACTTATACGGACGAGCAGCGCGCCAAAGAGGAATTTGCCGCACAGCATCCGGCGCATCGCAATCCCTATGGCGCATTGCCGCAAATGCGTCTGCTGACTTACCAGATGCCGCCGGAGATCACCCACATTGCCAGCGGCGGCGAGCTGGATGAATTTGACCTCAATGAGTTCTTCGCTGCGAATGGCACGGGCGTTCTCGCGCAGTTCAAGCACAAGGACGAGGTGCAGAAATGGCTCAACGTCATTCGCAACTCGCCCGATGCACCGCGATCATTCGACAGCATCAAGACCGGCGTTGTTCCGCCATGGCCCTATTCCGACACAAGGCTGCTGCCTCATTTGCAGCACAGCTTCTGGTTCCTGCCCAATGTCGCCGCCTGCCATGCGATGGCGAACTTGCTGGAAGAGAAGCACAACACCTTCTGGCACGATTATCAGGTGATCGTGGCGGCAGGGGCGTCGGCAGGCATCGGCCTTGATGCCTTGCCGCCCGTTCGGGACAAGGTTGGCAGCGGGTTCGATACCAAGACCATCACGCTTTCCTGTGGCAAGCTGACCACCGGGGTGACGGTCAAGCAATGGTCCTCAATCCTGATGCTTCGCAATCTTCAATCGCCGGAGACGTATTTTCAGGCGGCATTCCGAGTGCAGTCGCCCTGGTCGATCAAGAATCCCAATGGCGACAATCCGAACGAGGAAGAAATCATCAAGCCTGTCTGCTTCGTGTTTGATTTTGCCCCGACTAGGGCGCTGCGGCAGTTGTCGGAATATGGCATCGGCCTTTCGCCTGGAGAAGCGAACCCGGAAAACGCCGTGAAGGAGCTTGTCTCTTTCCTGCCCGTACTGGCCTATGACGGCGCGAAGATGATGCAGATCGACGCAGGCGGCATCCTTGATATTGCGATGGCGGGAACGTCTGCGACGCTGCTGGCCCGCAAATGGGAATCGGCCATGCTGGTTAACGTGGACAACGACACGTTGCGGCGCGTTCTCGAAAACCCCGAAGCAATGGCCGCTGTTGAGCGGATCGAAGGTTGGCGCGCACTGGGTGACAACATCATCGAGACGATCATCAACAAGAGCGAGAAGATTAAGGAAATCAAGGACAAGGCTAAAGCCAATGATGGGGAGCTAACCCCGAAAGAGAAGAAGGAACTGACCGCCGAGGAAAAGGAGTTCAAGACCAAGCGCAAGCTGGTTCAGGAAAAGCTGATAAAGTTTGCCACGCGCATCCCGGCCTTCATGTACCTGACCGATTTCCGGGAAAACAAGCTACAGGACGTGATTACCAAGCTGGAACCGGACCTGTTCCACGCTGTCACTGGCCTGACGGTGGCGGATTTCCATCTGCTTGTTCGCCTTCGCGTATTCAACACCGAGCGTATGAACGAAGCGGTTTTCGCGTTCCGCCGCTATGAGGATGCGTCATTGCGCTATACCGGCATCGAGAGCCACGAAGGACTGACGCACTACGGTTTGTATGACACTGTGGTCGCGAAGGAATCTGACGCTTAGTCGGAAATGGGAACCGACGAGCCGCGCCTAGCTATTCTTGATGGCTTTTACCCGAGCCAACCCGCGCAAGGCGAATTTCCGCAGTGCCTTCACCTGTCGGTTGATGGATTCGCTTTGGAGTTCATCGGAAGAACGATCAGCATAGGCCAAGAAGTTGCGAAGCCCTACATGGGTCAATCGCCCGCGCAACTTGCTGGTGTAGATTTTGTCTTTCTGACCGGCCTTCGCCAATCTTTCGGCCTTTCGTTCAGAGCGGCGAATGGCTCTTTTTGCGGAGCGCCACTGCCTTGAAAGGGAGCCGGGCCGGACCAAAGCCGGGCCCAGGCCAAGTTGGAAACCGAGATACTGGAAGTTGTCCCGCTCATCCCCAGTGAAGCGTTGGCGAATGGTCTTGTCATTCTGAAGTTGCAAAGCTTCGTTGGTGAGCGCGTCGGCCACGGCAGCGCCTAGCTGATCGGCGTGTTCAGGGGCGCAAATGATAAGAATATCGTCGGAATATCGCTGATAGAGCGCGCCATGCTTATCTGCCAGCGCCTTCATCGTCAGGTCAAAATCGGCCATGTAAAGGTTGGATAGACTGGCGCTGATGGGCGTACCTTGCGGGACGCCTATTCCCGTGCCGTTTGTCTGGATCGGGATACCCGCCGCCTTCAATTCCTTGACCGTCGCTATTGGGCGATCAGCGCCGCGCTGTTTCAGCCGCAACCCAAATACGGGATGGGCCTTCAAATCCGCCTTGCTGACATGGCTATACCGGGTGACGGAACGCAGCACCCGGTGCCAATCATCGGGGAGTTCATCGACGGCGAGCAGCCACTTGAGCCGCTGCTTCAGCCGGTTGTGGTCGATATTGTCGAAGAAGCCGGTCACGTCGAAGCACATGGCCTCGACCGAATCGTGGTCGCGCACATAGGTCTGTGCGGTGGCGGCGAAATGGTAGTTGGATTTTCTGAGGGAGCGGTAGGCTATGACCGCCTCATGCAGCCCGTTTGCCGCATACCACGCATCCAACCTGCCGGTTAGCTCGTGCGAGTACTTGGATAGGATGCATGCATCGCGGTGCGAGGCGTGCATGATGTCACGCTCCTTGACCACTGTCTTGCCGTCCAGCGGTCGATAGCGCGGTGTTTCTTTGATCCAATGCAGCAGCGGGGACCACGGGTGGGCGACAACCTGCTCCGGCGTGAGTGTGGTTGCCCACTCACTCCCTATAGGCACATCGAAGTGCCGATACCTGCGCGGCTTGAACCAAGTCGGCTTTGCCATCCCCCCTCATTTCTAGCAGTCTCTGGGGGATAGTTCTGGCTCTGAACCCGGCTGGCGCCGCTAGACCCCCCAGAGGCACGCCACCATCCGTGGTTGCCTTCTCGCAAATGCAACCACGCGAGCCTGTTAACGCTAGGTGGTATTGTATGGTCGAGGAGGTCCGATTGTTGAAGATCGAAGTCTCGCCGCTGCAACTCGCAGAGTGGCTGATCCACGGCATCGCCGTAATCATATCGCTCTTGCAGGTTGACAGTGTAAACGACCGCACCCTTTGGCCAATTCCAAGGGCTCAGGTGATATGGGAACGGATTGGCAACATTCAAGGACGTGTCATCAACTTTCTTCGTGAGGATTTCGTTGCTGTTTTGACTCCGTATCCGTTTCTGAAATTCGTTCTCAAAGCGGTTCGACTCTCGATTCAGTAGCAAACTTCTGTGTGGTGATACTGCCCTCCCGGGCGACCCGCTCTATCTCGCTGCGCTCGACTGAACCCGCGTGGCGGTTTCATCCCATCCGGGTGACGATCAGGAGCAGTTCGAAGCTGAGCGGGAATTCCTGATGGACGCGCTCTGTCCCGCGCTTTCAGCACTCCTGAGGGCGCGGCATTTTTAAGCTAACCCGCAGGCACTCTTGCCTCTCTCATTGCCAGACGCCCGCTGGCGCACTGATCGCGCGCGCAGGACCTCCGTCTGCTTCGCGCCGTTGCAAGGGTGCCATTCTTGCTGGATCGACGGGCGATCCCTGGCGGAAACACCAAGGGCTTTGCCCTCTCGTTCCCGAAACCAGAAATAGACGCCCCCGTGTGGCGGGCTGTGCCCGCTGGCCCGCGCCAGGGCATCGATTCCGGTTTTCCCTCCCCCTCCCATCCTCGCCGGAAGGCAGGCCGCATGCCGCGTGTCGGATGCGGCTTTCAGCCGAAGGAGGGCAGAAAATGGGTGACCCGATCTTGAACTACCGCGCTTGCGGAGCCGAGTGCCGCGAGGACTGGTTGCGGATGCTGGCGAACGAGAATGGCTTGCCGTTCGGGACAGTGCGTCGGCTTGCAGAGGAGCTGGGCGAGCGGGAAGATTTCGGCGAGCTGGTCGATATTTGTGAGCGTGGCGGGAGGGCGCTGCAATGACTGCTGGCACTCTTTCCCGAAGCGAGCAGATTGCCCAGCTCAATGACCGGGCGCGACAGGCGATGGGCTTGGCCTGCGTTGCAGTTGCAACCGACGGCTTCCGGGCCTTGCCTGTTGAAGATCAGTCGCGGGTGCGCGAACTGGTCGAAACCTTCGACGCTTTCACGCCGGACAACGATCCCTACGGAGAACGCGATTTCGGGGCGATCTATCAGGATGGCGAAGGTCGCTGGACGACGATGCGACCCGCGCGTCCTGTCGAAAAAGTGTTCTGGAAGATCGACGCCTACGACCGCGAATTGCGGTTCGGCAGTTTAGACCCGGCCAATCCTGCCGTTACCCAGCGGGTGCTGACCATCATGCTCGCCAACGAGTATTGAAGGTAAGCAGTCCGCGCGCCGCCTGACACGTCAGGCGGCGCGTTGATCGACGAAACAGTGTTCGTTGTGCCAGTCGAGAAACGCCGGTTCGGGATCGAACCGGATTGCCGAACGCAATGTCGCGTTTTCGAATTGCCGGAAATAGTCGCGCGTCTCGCGGCTCTGGCTTTCGCGCAATTGCCGCGAGACGCGTATGCGCCGTTGGCGATCTACCGTGATGAGCCCGCGGTCGAAGGCGCGGTCGAGTGTCGCAGAAAGCAGTAGGCCATTGGCGGGGTTGTGCCGGTTGTCGCTGTCCTTGCCCCATGGCTTGATATGGCTTGCGGTGAGTAGGCGCGGATCGGCGATGCCGGTCATGCAGCAAGTCTCTTCGTAATTGGCGAGCACCGCGCGGCGGAAGAAATCCTGCCCAACGCGCTGATTCACGAGTGCCTGTGTGGTGGACTCGCCTTGATAGGGCTCGAACCGGAATTCGCTTCGCTTCTCATTCAGTCGTGACGGCGGGGGAGGTGGCTCGAACTGGCCGACCTGGGCAGTCCACAAGTCTTCCGCCCGCGAGACGAGACCGGTCCAGTCCTGCCCGAATTCGGAATAGGTGGCGCGATCCAGCTTGGATGCACCGTCCAGCCCTTTGCGTCCGCTGTCGGTAATCTTTGGATCAAGGCTGGCGAAATTGCAAAGCTTCATCGCGACCGAGCTGTTTGTGCGCCCGAGCGCAGCGGCGAGCTCCTGGATTTCTGGGTTGCCCGAGTGCAGCTTGCCGAACGGCAGCTGGAAGTAGAGATAGAGCGCGAGCACCGTCTCCTCTTCGCTCCAGCGTTTCCGTGAACTGCCCTCGATTGCCATGGCGAAGGTTTGGGCGAGAGTGATCCAGCGCGCAAGTGTGACGGTTTGCCATGAGTTTGCATGCCTTTCGATCAGGGGGTTTCGTTATTGAGCACCCTCACTGGCCACACGCGGTCAGCCTTCAATGCCCGGCCCGCGCCGGTTCGCTCCGCTCACCCGTGTTGGACATGAATCCTTACCTTGGCCGTGCGGCCTTCCCGTTTGGTGCAACGAGCCACCAGACACGAAAGGAAATCATCATGGCACGCAGCAATACCGCACCCTCGCAGGAAACCAATCCACCGGACTTCCTCGCCTGGCATGTCGCCAACAAGGGCGACAAGGGATTCTGGACCCGCATCGGAGCCGCGTGGTTCCATCGCGACCGCAAAGGCCTTTCGCTTCAACTGGAACTGGTGCCCATCAATGGCCGGATCGTCCTGCGCACGCCGCTGGACGACGAGAAGAAGGAGCCGGGCGCTTAGCGCCCGGCCCTCGAAGGCATCACACTCAGATCCGCAGAAAACAATGGCTGAACATCCTACTGAGCGTATTGCCGAAATTGGCAAAAGAACCAGCATTTGAGCTTGGCCATAATGACTTGGGAAACTACGCTCGCGCTGAAGGGGGTGCTCGACCGCATGCACAAAGAACTAGGCCTCGCTACCGGCGAACTGGCGAAATTTCTCGAGCTGAAGCTCCCTTCTTGTTCTGATGGCTGGTGGCAAAGCCATGTAATTAATAAGCTAAGTTTCCATCAGCAACGTATTGCTAGCGAAAGGCGACAAGCTTCCCTGCAACAGTTCGATCTCGCTGCACTGCTGCGCATTTTCGATCAGAACTGGTTCGAGCTATCAGATCGGTTCGCTCTTCCGCGTGAAGGGCGGAATTGGATCAAAGAGCTTCAAACAATAAGAAATAAGTGGGCTCATCTATCAGCTGAAGATACGCCTCCTGCCGAAGTATATAGGGATGCTGACACGTTGGGGCGATTGCTTCGGCTTATCGGGGCCGGTCCTCAATCAATAGAAGCCGTTGAAACACTTAAGGGTTCAGCACTCGGCGCAATGACCGAAGGGCAAACCAAACCGGCGCAGGAAGACCCAGCGGAGGAATTGAAACCCGACGCCGAAGCTGAACCAGCGTGCAAAGCGCATCTTTTTGAAGCGGGCGATCTGGTCACATTACGATCCGATACTACAGCGCGGCTCCCGATCCTCGAAGTATTACTCGGCGGCGCGGAGGTCCGTTACCGTGTTTTTCAGGATGGCGTGAAGGCCACATTCTACGAGAGCCAGCTTCAAGCCTTGGATGAGGGCGGATCAGAGGCCGATCTGGTTACCACCGAAGAGCTGCATGCGCATATGACAGCATTGCAGCTTTTATCTCCCTCTACCGCAAACCTGTTTTCCCTGCGGTCAGGCCGCGTAAATTTTGTGCCCTACCAGTATCGTCCTGTCTTGAAGCTGATCCGCTCGGACAGGCCGCGCTTGCTCATTGCCGACGAAGTCGGTGTCGGTAAGACCATCGAGGCCGGTCTGATAATCAAAGAGCTTCGGGCAAGGATGGACATCAGCTCCATTCTCGTCATCTGCCCGAAGGCGCTTGTCGCCGAGAGAAAATGGCAAGCCGAAATGAAGCGCTTCGACGAGAATTTTTCACCCCTAGACGGCCCGCTTCTGCGCCACTGTTTGCATGAAACGGACCTGGAGGGCGAGTGGCCGGAGCAATACGAAAAGGCGATCCTTCCATTCTCGCTATTCGATTCCGACCTGATTTTCGGACCGGCGGGCAAGAAGTCACGCAAGGATAAGGGGCTGCTTTCACTTGATCCGGCTCCAGCTTTCGATCTCGTGATCGTCGATGAGGCGCACCACATTCGGAACTCGGATACCTTCCTGCATCAAGGTGTCCGATATTTTTGCGACAATGCGCGGGCCGTCATTCTTATGACGGCCACTCCGGTGCAGCTCGGCAGTGACGACCTTTTCACGTTGCTGAATGTGCTGCGTCCCGATCTGGTGATTGACCATGCCAGCTTCGAGCAGATGGCCGCGCCCAACAGGTTCATTAACGAGTCGATACGGCTCTGCCGCGAGAAGGGTGATGGCTGGCAAGGCAGCGCCATCGAGCAGCTCGAAGCAGCGGCAAGGACCGACTGGGGATCGCTCTTCCTTTCCGAGATGCCGAGTTTTCAAGCCGCCTTTGACCAGCTCCAGGAAGCGGATTTGGGCGATGCCGATCGCGTCGCCCTGACCAGGCAGCTTGAAGAGCTCTACACCTTCAGTTCGGTCATAAACCGTACCCGCCGCCGTGATATTGGCGAATTCACAACAAGGAAACCGGTCACGCTCACCGTCGAGTTTACCGAAGATCAGCGCGCACTACATGATGGGTTGCTGAGCGTCATTGCGCGTATTCTCGCGCGTTGCCACGGGCAACAAAACGTCAAATTCATGATGACGACCATACGGCGTCAAGCTGCAAGCTGCCTCTACGGACTTGCACCGTTCCTCTCTGACATGCTCGACCGGAAACTCGATCAGTTGGAACTGATCGAAACCACCGATCGCGACGATGAAATGGACATGAGCTTTCTCGATGGCATCAGGGCCGAAATCGAGGAGCTGATCAGGATGGCGCAGAATCTCGATCCTGAAGACAGGAAGATCGAGGCATTTATCAAAACGCTGAAAGAGAAGTCCGCTCTCTTGAATAACAAAGCGCTCGTCTTCAGCACCTTTAGGCACACGCTTTCGTACCTAGCGAGGCACACCGAGGCAGCGGGCCTGCGTTTCGGAGTTATCCATGGCGACATTCACGATGAGGAGCGCGCCTCCCTTCGCAAGCGCTTCTCGCTTCCCAAAGACGATCCAGATGCCATCGACATCCTTCTTTCATCCGAAGTTGGATGCGAAGGTCTCGACTTTCAATTCTGCGATTATCTCGTGAATTATGATCTGCCATGGAATCCCATGCGTGTGGAACAGCGGATAGGCCGTATCGACCGCTACGGGCAGGAAAGCGAAACAATCAGCATCGTCAATCTCGTCACGCCTGGAACGGTCGATGCCGACATCTACCAGCGATGCCTTATGCGCATTGGTGTCTTTGAACATGCGGTTGGCGGCAGCGAGGAAATCCTCGGAGAGATCACGCAGGAAATCCACGACATCGCGGAAAATTTTGTCCTTTCCGAAGAAGAGCGTGCCGCGCGGCTCCAGCAGCTTTCGGATAACGGCATCCGCAAGATCAGGGAAGAGCAGGAACTTGAGTCCAAAGAGGCAGAGCTTTTTGGCCTCAATGTCCCCAGCCAGTCATGGCAAGACGAAATCGAGGCTGCCGAAAGTACATGGCTATCGCCATATGCGGTCCAGAGGTGCGTCGCCACCTATCTGGCGACGAAGCTCGGTGAGAGCTCCGACTATATTCAGGGCGACAAACCGCTCAAGAACCTGCGCCTAAGCCAAGCAGCCCGCAACACCTTGCTCGAAGACTTCAGGAAACTGAAGCGGAGCGTCGATCCTGTTTCTCGCCATTGGGAGAAATGGCTCAAAGGGGGCGCGCCGAACCTACCAGTTACGTTCGATCAAAAGGCTGCGTCCGATAACCCGACTGCTGTCCATTTGTCTGTTCTTCATCCGCTTGTCCGTCAGGCGGCCAGATGGCTTGAAGTAACCGAACCCCTCCATTGCCGTCTTGAAGTCGCGGCGGACCTGCCAGCCGGAGAACATCGCTTCGCGCTCTATAGATGGGCCATGCATGGCATAAGGCCGGACGAGCAGCTTGTTGTCGTTGCCGATAATGCCGAACTCGAAAAAGGGCTGATGAACGCCCTCCCGAGCGCTAGCGAGCTATCGGACAGAACTCCTGAGTACGCGTTCGCCTTTGACGATCTCGACCAGCGCCATCATGCAAAGTGGGTGGCGGCACAGGCCGACCATATCGCGGCCAATCAGCAGCTTGCAGACCATCGCATTCAAAGTCTGTCGGTAAGTCACCGCGCAAGAGTAAAGACCCTGGAAGACCAGCTCGCCAAGGCGACCAACGAAAAAATTCGCGTCATGAAACAGGGTGAGATGGCGCGCGCCAATGCCGACTTCGAACGCCGTTTCGCCGAGCTCAAACAGGCCGGATCGACCGGCGATGTCAGAGCTGCGCCTGTCATGTTCGGTACGATCCGCGTGCGTGAGGTCGCATGATGTCCCACTTTCTGGAAAAGCTCGCCGGTCAGCGAAGGAAATTCCTTGAGGGGCTGGATGCCAATGAGGGTGACATAAATCTAGATATTTTCGAGGATTTTTACCCCGACCAGGCCCATTTTGTTTTCGAGCTTCTCCAGAATGCGGAAGATGTAGAGGCGACCGAGGTCACGTTCACGTTGAGTGAGGACGGTTGCATTTTCGAGCATGACGGGAAGCGGCTGTTTTCGGAAGCAGACGTTCGTGCGATCACCGGCATTCACAACAGCACGAAGAACAAAGCGACCGACCAGATCGGCAAGTTCGGCGTCGGCTTCAAGTCGGTTTTTGTCTACTCAGTTGCGCCGGAGATAACATCCGGAGATTTCGCCTTCCGCATTTCGCGGCTTGTCATGCCGGAGCCCATTGCGCGGCCCGACCTTGACCGCTCTATCACGCGGTTCTGGTTGCCCTTCAACAATCCGAAGAAGGACAAGTCAGAAGCGTTCGCGGAGGTCGCGAACGGACTTCGCGAGCTGGCAGAAACTACCTTGCTCTTCCTGTCCAGCATCAACGCAATCAATTGGAAGATTAACCAACACGAGACAGGCTCGATACTTCGCGTCGAGCATTCCAGTGAACATGTTGAAGTTCTCAAGGAGACTGACGGCGCAAAGACCGCAAGTTCGCACTTCCTTCGATTCAATGCGCCGGTCGAAGGTCTAGAAAGGCATCAGCTTGCAGTTGCATTTGCGCTCGAAGGCTTGACTGAGGGCAAGGGGTTTGATGGCCGCAAGGCATTAGCCGAGCAGTTCAAGATCGTTCCGGTTGCGGGGCAGGTTGCTGTCTTCTTCCCCGCTGAAAAAGAGACTTCCGGCCTGCGCTTCCATTTGCATGCGCCCTTCGTTCCCGAGCTGAGCCGCGCAAGTATCAAGAGCACAGCGGCGAATGAACCTCTCTTTGCGCAGTTGGCTGTCCTTGCCGCCAACGCGATGCATGGCATTCGCGATCTTGGCCTTCTCACCCCGGAATTTCTCGGCGTCCTGCCAAATCCGCAGGATGTTCTCGGCAAGCGCTACGAGCAAATCAGGATAGCGCTGATCGCTGCGTTCAACGGTGAGCCGCTGATGCCCACCCACGCGAAGGACCACGCTCCTGCCAGGAAACTATTGCAGGCAAAGGCGTCCCTGAAAGATTTGCTCAAGGCCGACGATCTGGAATTTCTGATCGAGTACGATGAAGTGCCGCCATGCTGGGCAGCCAATCGCGCCCTGCAGGGCACGAACGTCGAACGCTTCATGAACGGCCTCGCCATTGGCGAATGGGATGTTTCCGAGTTTCTCGAACACGTCTCCGATCAGGCCGACGAGGAATGGGGCGATCCGGACGCAGACTTCATGGCGTGGTTCTCTGGAAAACCGGTTGAATGGCTTCAGCAATTCTATGCGCTACTTGCTCGCGAGCCAGAGTCCGCCGACGATCTCTATCAACTTCGGGATGCGCGTCTCGTCAGGCTATCAGACGGGGCGCTAACCACAGGTGTGAAATCTTATTTCCCTGATGAAGAACGTCGATATACGCACATCGTCGCGTGCGTTGATCCTGCCGTTTATGAATCCGGCAAGAGCAAGGTCCAGCAGAAGTTTGCGCGCAAATTTCTGGAAGAAGTCGGGGTCAGGGAAATCGGTGAGCGAGAACTGGTCAAATCGCTCCTTGAGAAGGAATATGTGAGCGATGACCACAGGCTCAAGCAGAAGGAGTATGTTGCTCACCTGAGGCGCTTCATCAAGCTGATTGACGCAGACGCTTCGTTGAAGAACCAGATCAAGAGCTTCAAGATTTTCCTGGGGTCAGACGGCAAGTGGCATAAGCCAACCGACATTATCCTAGATCTCCCATTCTTGGATACCGGCCTAGAGAAATATTACGAGATCATCGGCAAGAGAGGCGACGCAACGCCGCTCGCAGCCCTTTATGAAAGCCTGCCGATCGACACGCCTAAGGTTGTTGAGCTTGCCAAAGCGCTCGGGGCGGTCACGACAATAAAGGTCTCGAAGGCAAGGTGCCAGAGCAATCCCAAGTGGAACTACTTGCGATCGGCTCCCGGTCAACGTTGGACTTCGACAGGCAGAAATGAGGACTATGTAATTGAAAAATTCGACCATCTGGTTGCAGCCAAATCTATCCGGATCGCCCGGCTAATCTGGAATTCACTTAATGACCAGGGGCCCCATCCGTCCTGGCTTAAGGCACGCTTTCAATGGAACTACACGAACGGCTATTACGATGCAGATTCCCAACTGGTCTGCCAACTACGTAATTCTGCATGGGTCCCGCAAATGGACGGCGGTTTTGTGAAGCCTAACGAGGCTAGAGCTGAGTTGCTGCCTGAAGGCTTTGTATTCGATCCTGGATTGTCTTGGCTCAAGAGAATTGAGTTCGGCAAGGCGGTCGAGGCAAAGAACGAGCAGGCTAGGCTTGAAGCAGCAGTTGCCGCCGAGAAGAAAAGCCGTAAAATTTCTGCGGCTGCCGAGCTTGGTTTCGAGAAGCCTGAAGACATAGAGTGGCTTGAGAAGTTCGCAGAAGTGCCCGCGGAAGATCGAGAGCGTCTTCTGGACGAATGGCAAAGTCTGAAGACGCGGTCCGACTTGCCCGTAAGCGAGCCACGCAATCCCGAGCGACGTGCAGAAAAGGTGGGTGAGATCGCTGCGACGGCCCCCGAGCGCAAAACCGAAATGCGTACGCGAAGTGTGTCGGTTGGCCGTGAAGATGTGAAAGACGAAGCGGGGCAATATCTGCGGCAGCAATATACCAATGACGGCGAGCTGTTCTGCCAGGTTTGCAAACGTCGCATGCCCTTCCGACTTGACGACGGCAGCGCATATTTCGAGCGGGTCGAGTTCCTGCCTTCGCTGCAAAAGCGCTATCATCAGAATTATCTGGCGCTATGCCCAACTGATGCAGCGAAATTCAGATTCGCGAATGGCACTGATGATATGTTGCTCGATCTCTTTTGCGATCTGGATAGCGAAGAGCTTGAGGTAATCTTGGCGCAAAATGACGAAACGATCTATTTCACAAAGACCCATCTGGCCGATTTGAAGAAGGTCATAGAGGTTGATCGCCGTAGCAGTACGGACATTACTCAAACCGATGGTGAGACCTGAAGCGTGCAACCTTGCCGAAGTGCATCGAGGTGGTCGCTCCACCACTGAGCCATCTTTACGCGCTCATCCCAGTAATTTCCGCGATTATAGACACCGCGAATAGCGTTGCTGTCGCCGTGGGCCAGAGCACGTTCGATGGCGTCGGGATGCCAGAGGCCGCTTTCGTTGAGCATTGTTGAGGCAGTCGAGCGCAGCCCATGCGCCGTCACCTCGTCTTTGGTGAACCCCATACGCCGAAATGCCGCGTTGATGGTGTTCTCGCTCATTGGGCGCTGTCGCGTATGGAACGCTGGGAAGATGTAGCCCTTGCCGCCGGTAATCGGCTTCAGCTCCCGAAACAGCTCCAACACCTGCCGTGACAGCGGCACCACATGTATGCGGCGGGCCTTCATCCTGCCTTCGGGAATTGTCCAAGTGGCCTTGTTCCAATCGATCTCGTTCCATTCGCCGTGGCGAAGCTCTCCGGGGCGCACAAAGACGTGCGGCGCGATCTTCA
Organism: Aurantiacibacter zhengii; assembly: GCF_003584125.1. Classification (GTDB taxonomy): domain Bacteria; phylum Pseudomonadota; class Alphaproteobacteria; order Sphingomonadales; family Sphingomonadaceae; genus Alteraurantiacibacter; species Alteraurantiacibacter zhengii. The sequence goes on along the minus strand of NZ_QXFL01000003.1, from coordinate 430,901 downwards.
ACGCGAATTTGGTGGCCGGGTAGCATTCGAAATCATCGATGGCGCGAAGGAGCCCGCCCAACTTCTCGGGTTCAAGGATCGCAGCGTAGTGTCGTGCTTTGGGCGTGACCAGTGCGCCCTGTAGTATCGATGTCGGATCGGTTTGGCACTGACCAAGAGCAGCGCCGTACCTGAATACGCGGCTTGCGAAGGATCGGCATTTCTTCGCGGTTTCGAGATTGCCTTTGGCTTCGAGTTTCTTGAGCGCCGCCAGCATCAACTGCGGATCGACGTCGTTGATTGGCATGTTGCCGATTGCGGGCTTGAGCAGGTCAAGGAACCAGCGCGCCTTGCGCAGCGTGGCCTCCGCCTTGCCTTCGGGGACCATCTTCTCGTCGATGTACTTGTTGGCGATGACCTCGAATGTGTTCTCGGCACCAAGCTTGATCCTGGCCTTCTTGCGCTTTCGCTCCAGCATCGGATCGATGCCATCCGAAACCTTGAGCCGCGCCCGGTCGCGAAGCTGGCGCGCTTGCGACAAGCTGATCTCAGGGAATGCTCCGATGGGTAGCTTCTTTTCCTTCCCGCCAAAGCGGTACTTGAAATACCAGAGCTTGGAGCCGTTCGGCTTCACCAGAAGCAGCAGCCCCCGCGAGTCGTATTTCTTGTACGACTTGTCGGCAGCCCGGAAGCCTTTGATTTCCTGCACATTGAGGCTCATTTGGGGGCCTCACTTTCGTGCGATTTGGGGCCTTTTGAGCTGGAGCCCCCAGCCGAGGCCCCCAGAGACGTTGGAACAAAGCGGAACAAAACAAGACCTCGCTTTCTGCGCTTGAGGTCAAGAATGGCAGAATTCCGCCATTTCTGCAATGTTTTGGAACGTTCTGATGAGAACAAATGGTGCCCAGAAGAGGACTCGAACCTCCACGCCCTTGCGAGCGCCGCCACCTGAAGACGGTGCGTCTACCAATTCCGCCATCTGGGCACCGGAGCAGGCCGGTCGTCTGTGTCCGCCTGCAAGGTAGGGGCGCGCCACTAGGACACGGCGGGGATAGTGTCAACGAGTCGTTGCGCATCGGCTGAAAAAACCGATCTTCGTGGTCTTTACAGCGCCGGGCTCGCTGTTGCAGGCCATTGAAGGGATCGCCGCTTTCCGGCTAAGGGGCTGCCAGTTTCGGATTCACCCTCCTTGCGCAAAGGAAACGCACCGCACCATGGCACGCACCTCTTCGCTTGACGGCAAGCTCGTCACCCTTATCGGCGGCAACGGGTTCATCGGCAGCCATGTTGCACAAGACCTGCTGGAACGCGGCGCGCGGGTGCGTATTGCCGCGCGGGAACCCGAAAAGGCGTTCAAGCTGAAACCGCTCGCCAACCTTGGCCAGTTGCAGTTCGCCCGCTGCAACGCGATGGACGCGCATAGCATCGAGGCATGCGTCAGGGGTTCGGACGCGGTTGTCTATCTGATCGGCACTTTCGAAGGCAACCAGCAGACCCTGCAGGCAGATAGCGCCGGCGATGCCGCCCGCTTCGCAGCCGAAACCGGTGCGAAGAGCTTCGTGTACATTTCTGCCATCGGCGCCGACCCGCAAGCGGAGACCGGGTATTACCGGACCAAGGGCGACGGCGAGCGCCAGGTGCTGGAGGCTTTCCCGAAAGCGACCGTCATCCGCCCATCGGTCGTCTTCGGCGAAGAGGATGGCCTGGTGCCGATGTTCGCCGACCTCGTGGCGATGATGCCGGTCATGCCGGTGTTCGGTGCGGACAGCGAATTCCAGGTCGTCTGGGTCGATGACGTGGCGGCCGCGGTTGCCGCAGCGCTGGAAGACCCCGGCACCCATGGCGGCAAGACGTACGAGGCCGCAGGTCCCGAAAAGCTTTCCATGATGCAAATTCACGAGATGATCGCCGACGGCCAGGGACGTGACCGCACGTTCTTCTCCATGCCTTCTTCTCTGGCAAAGATGTTCGCCGCGGTGCCGCTGACCCCGATCAATGCGGACCAGCTGGCGATGCTGCAGGAGGGAAGCGTTGCCAGCAAGGGCACGCCCGGCCTTGCCAAGCTGGGTATCAGCGCCAAGCCGCTGTCGCTGTTCCTCGACCGGTGGATGGTGCGCTATCGCAAGCATGGCCGGTTTACCGCAAAGAACTCCGCAGACTGATCGCCGCCGCCGGCGGGCGACCGAGGAAATCTTGTCCGCTCAGGTGGCGTGACCGGCGTCGCCGTGCCTATGGTGCCCACACCGATTCGCCACACCGCACTGGAATACTTCGACCATGAAATTCTTCGCTGACACCGCCGATCTCGACGACATCCGTGAGCTTGCCGCCACCGGCCTGCTGGACGGGGTCACCACCAACCCCTCGCTCATTGCCAAGTCGGGCCGGGACTTCATGGAAGTCACCAGGGAGATTTGCGGGATCACCGATGGGCCGGTCAGCGCCGAGGTTGTCGCACTCGATCACGAAACGATGATGAAAGAGGCCGAAGTCCTGCGCAAGATCGCGGACAATGTGTGTATCAAGGTTCCGCTGACGGTCGATGGGCTGAAAACGTGCAAGGCGCTGACCGACGATGGCACCATGGTCAACGTGACCCTGTGCTTCTCCGCCAACCAGGCCCTGCTGGCAGCGAAGGCCGGCGCGACTTTCGTCTCGCCGTTCGTCGGACGGCACGACGATAACGGTACCGACGGCATGGACCTGATCGCCGATATCCGTCTGATCTACGACAATTACGATTTCGGCACCCAGATCCTCGTCGCCAGCGTGCGTCACGTGGTCCACGTGCTGGAAAGCGCGCGAATCGGTGCGGACGTGATGACCGCCCCGCCCAAGGTCATCATGGCCCTGTTCAAGCATGTGCTTACGGACAAGGGCATCGAAGGCTTCCTGAAGGACTGGGAAACCACGGGCCAGAGCATCCTGTAAGCTGAAACCCGGCGGCTGGTTGCGGAATTCATCCGCACCATTCCGCGCTCAGTGACGCACCGTCCCAGCGGCTCCCGCGATTGCTCTAACCAGCGCTGCAAAACGCGGCGCTGGCCAGAGCAATTCCGCTTTGCACGGGCGGCAGCGAGAAAGCCTACCCGTTCGCGGCCACCCATTCATCGCGCAGCTTGAACTTGCGTATCTTGCCCGATCCGGTCAGCGGCCATTCGGAAACCTGCGTCCAGTGCGCAGGGCACTTCTGCGGACTGATGAGCGAGCGGCAATGGGCGCGCAGGGCATCGGCATCCATGGTTTTGTCGCCTTCCATCCGCACGAACGCCGCAACGGCTTCCCCCAGGACATCGTCCGGCACACCAACAACGGCGCATTCGGCCACATCGGGGTGTTCCAGAAGCACGTTTTCGATCTCCGCCGGGAACAGGTTTTCCCCGCCGCGAATGATCATTTCCTTCACCCGGCCGGTTATCTTCACATAACCCTGATCGTCCATCGTGCCGAGATCGCCGGTATGCAGCCAGCCTTCGCCATCGATAGCGGCGGCAGTGGCCTCGGGATCGTCGTTGTAGCCGAGCATGGTGGATGCGGAACGGCACCGAATTTCCCCGACCTCGTCGCAGCCGACAACCTCGTTCGTATCGGGATTGAAGATGCCCACCTCGCAGCCCAGCGCAGGCTGGCCGATGGTGGTGATGACCTTGTCGAAATCGTCACCCGGCCTGCCGGTGGTGATGAGCGGGCTGCTCTCGGTCTGGCCATAGGCGACAAGCGTATCGGCCCCCAGCACGTCGCGCACGTTGCGGGCAAGTTCGGGGGCGACCATTGCCCCGCCCATGCCGATGCGCTGGAGCGAGGACAGGTCGCGCTTCTTTTGCTTTTGTGCAGCCACCATTGCCACCGCCATGGTGGGCACGCAGATCGTCCAGCTGAGCTTTTCCGCCTCGACCAGGTCCAGCGCCGCACCTGGATCGAAGGCGAGTAGCGGGCAATAGGCACCGCCCGATTGCAGCGCGCCCAGCACACCCATCGAGCAGCCCATGGTGTGGAACAGCGGCGTCAGCCCCAGTGCCCCGAGACCCTTGGGCAAATCGCCCACCTCGACGAACAGGCGCGCGTTGTTCGTGAGGTTGCGGTGAGACAGGACCACCCCCTTGGGGAAGCCCGTGGTACCGCTGGTATACTGGATTTGCGCTGCATCGCTCGTGCCCACTTCGGGCAGCGTACCGGAAGGATCGGTGAACAGTGCGGCCACGTCCTGCATGTCGATAATTTCGCGCAGGGCGGGCAGGTCCTCAGCCACTTCGGCGGCGATTTTGGCCATCGGGTTGCCGCGAAATTCGCTGATCAGGAACAATGCCGCCGAGGTGCTCTGGCCCAGCACATAGGCAAGCTCGCGCTTCTGGTAAGCGGGGTTCACCGTCACTACGGTCAGGCCGGCCAAGGCGGCCGCATATTCGACCAGCACCCATTCGGGGACATTGGGGGCCCAGACCGCCACGCGTTCGCCCGGCTGGAAGCGGGCGGCGAAGCCCTTGGCCATCCGTTCGGCATCGGCCAGCAATTGGGCGTAGGTCCAGCGGCGGCCAACCGTGCCGTCCGGCAGGCCTTCCAGCAACGCGTCCTGCCCGGGAATGGCTGCCGCCTGGTCGCGCAACAGGCCCCCGATGGTCGTGTCGAGGATTTCGTCGTCTGCGAACCAGTCGCACAGCGCCCTGTCTAGGCGGCGCCCGTTATCGGTCATCAATCTCTCCATCATGGCCGGTCGTTGGAGTTCGCCAGCCTTTCTGCGGGACACTATAGCCGGTTCGGTTTCGCGACCAAGTGCTTGCGCGACAAATCTTCGTTCGGCTTCGCGGCAGGCGCCAAGCAGGAACAGACCGGCAGCATCCCGCATTGCAAAGGGCGACCCGCAGGGCGCTCGCGGGAGAGATCTTTGCGGGCTGGATGAACATTTCTCTATCCAGACGGTTGTCAAAACCGTGTGAACCCGTAACTCGCCTGTCGACGGACAGCGCGACCGCGCGCTGCAAACTCGAATGCAACATTCACATTTTCAGGAGGCCGCGTCGAAAGCGATGTCAGCGAAAGATTCGGATAGGAAACTGCCAAATGTGGCACTGATCGGCTTCGGAGAAGTCGGAGAAACCTTTGCGCGCAACGTGCAATGGCAAGGCGTGAAAGGCTGGGACATCCTGGCCGAGCGGCGCGCGATAATGCCCGGACTGGGCGTGGCGCTGGGAGAGGACTGCGGAGAGGTGCTGGCCACCGCCGATGTGATCCTCTCGCTCGTCACTGCCGACCAGGCGCTGGATGCGGCCCGCGAATATGCGCCCTACCTGCCGCAGGAAGCGATGTGGCTGGACATGAACTCGGTCGCTCCGCAGACCAAGGCCATGGCCGCCGAGGCAGTCGAGGCGGTGAATGTCCGCTTCGTCGACGTGGCCATCATGGCCCCTGTGGACGAGGGGTTGTCGGTGCCGATGCTGGTATCGGGTAACAAGGCCGATGAAGCGGTCGAAACACTGACCGCGCTCGGCTTTACCGACGTGCGATCGGTGGGCAGCACCGTAGGCCGTGCCAGCGCCATCAAACTGTGCCGTTCCATCATGGTGAAGGGTATCGAGGCCCTCACCGCCGAGATGGTGCTCGCCTCCAGCCAGGCCGGCGTTCTCGACGAGGTTCTTGCCTCGCTCGACGCCAGCGAAAAGCCGGTAGAATGGGCCGAGCGCGCCGACTACAATCTCAACCGCATGCTGAAGCACGGCGGACGTCGCGCTGCGGAAATGATCGAGGCTGCGGAAATGTTGCGCGCCATGGGGACCTCTGCCGCGATGAGCGACCAGACCGTCGCCTGGCACGAACAGCTGGGCGGGCTCGAGATGACCGATCCGCCCGAAACGCTTTCCGCCAAGCTGAAGAAAATTCGCGCTACGCCGGAATTCGGAGGGGAATAGGGGCAGGACTGCCTGCCCTTCCCCCGCCGATCGGGTGGCGGCCATCACAGGGTTTCGGAATACATTTCCAGCAGCTCGCCCCAGGCCCGCTCGGCCTCTGCCTGGGCGTAGGCGGGACTGTCGAGCACGGTCCAGCCGTGGTCGCCATCGTAGACTTCCACCTCTATCTCGGCAGCAGCCTGCATGGCAGCCGCGCGGAGCTGTGTCTTCGCATCGGGATTCTCGGCATCGTCGTCGCGGGCAATAGCTATCAGCGCCTGCGCATCTGCAGCCATGTCGTCCAGCAGGTTCACCGGCGCCATCGCGCCGTCCCCCGTCAGTCCGCCGCCGTGGAAACTGCCCGCCGCCTTCACCCGTCCCGGTACGGCGGCCGCGGTGTAGATCGTCCAGCTGCCGGTCATGCAATAACCCTGGTTGCCGATGCCGCGGGTCGAATCGACCGCCTCCTGTGCGTCCAGCCAGGCGACCACGGCGCGCGCGGTTTCCTGCACGGCTGCGGGGGTGTTCTTCTCCCGCCATGGCGTGACCTTGTTCCAGCCGTCGTTGTTGCGCCAGTCGTCGAAATCCTCGAACTGCTGGCCGGAAACGCTGCGATAATACGGATTGGCGACAAGGACGGCATAGCCTCTCTCGGCAAGTCGCCGGCCCATCTGCACCTTGGCCGGACGCAGCCCTGCAATGTCGGGCCACAGGATCACCGCGGGATGCGATCCGCTGGCCGGATGGATGAACACGCCGTCGAAGGTGCCACCGGGCGCGGCGAAAGTGACGGTGTTCTCCACCAGTGTGCCGCCCGCCCCTGTGCCGCCTTCCATCGGTGCGCAGGCGGCGACCGCCCCTGCCCCTGCCATCGCGCCGAACTGGCGGCGGCTGATCGGACCCATTCTGGTGACCTGGTCTTGCGTGCACATAAAGGCTTTCCTCTTCACTGTTCCCGTCGCCCGCAAAGGATAGCAGGGCTCACGGCGCTGCAAACCCCTTCAGAGTGCCGTAGTGCCGAAGCAGCGGGTGCCCGGCGTATTCGCGCTGCGGCGAAGAAGCAGGCCCGCCTTGCCAACAGGGCGGTTGACGCGCGGCGATCCCGTGAGCAGGAAGCCGGTCAGGGGAGAATGTGATATGCGTGCATGGTTGCTGCCGGAAGGTGCCGACGGTTTCGACAAGCTCTATATGAAGGAGCTTCCGGATCCCGAACCAGGCCCCGGACAGATTCTGATCGCGCCTGCCGCATGGTCATTGAACTACCGCGATTTCATGGTGGCATCGGGCAGGTACCTGGGCGGCGCGATCACGCAGCCCTCGATCCCCCTGTCCGACGGCGCGGGCAAGGTCGTGGCGCTGGGGGAAGGCGTCAAATCAGTGCGCGTGGGGGACGAGGTGCAATCCACGTTCTTCCAGGGCTGGCATAACGGTCCGCCAAAGCTGGTCCCCGCGCTGGGCGATGGCAAGGCGCCGGGTATGCTGGCGGAGAAAGTCGTGCTGGACGAGCACGGCGTCGTTCCCATTGCCCGCAGTCTGGACGTGCAGCAGGCCGCCTGCCTGCCCTGTGCCGGCGTCACCGCATGGAACGCCCTGTTCGAGGGCGGCCACCCGCTCAAGGCAGGGGACAAGGTACTGGTGCTGGGCACCGGGGGTGTTTCGCTGATCGCGCTCAAGCTGGCCAAGGCAGCGGGCGCGGAAGTGATCGCCACCAGTTCTTCGGACGAGAAACTGGAACAGGTGAAGGCGCTGGGGGCCGATCACACCATCAACTACAAGGCGGTGCCCGACTGGGGCGAACACGTGCGCGACAATTTCGGCGGCGCGAACAAGATCGTGGAAGTGGGCGGATCCGGCACGCTGGAGCAGAGCATGAAAGCCTGCGCGCCGCTGGCGGAGATCGCGCTGATCGGCGTGCTGGCCGACGGCCCACCCCCGCAGCCGCGCGGGCTGATGTTCACCGGCTCCTCCATTCGCGGCATATTCGTGGGCTCTTCGCGCATGGCCAGCGACCTCAACACCTTTGTCGACCGCCACCACCTGACCTTTCCCGTCGGCAAGACCTTTGCATTCGAGGAAGCAGACCAAGCCTACGCCTTTGCCCGCGGGCCGGAAAGTTTCGGCAAGACGGTGATTGCGCTCACCTAGCGACCCGGCTTCGGACAGCGCGAAGCGCTGCCTGTGAAACCATTGCGCCCGCCAAACGCTGACTCCAGCGACGAAAGGAGTCCGCCATGGCAGCACGCGCATATTGGCAAGGTCAGATCAGGCTCGCGCTGGTGTCAATCCCGGTCGAGATCTACACCGCCACCAAGTCCTCCGCGAAGATCAGCTTCAACCAGATTCACGAACCCAGCGGCAAGCGCATTTCCTATGAAAAGGTCGTGCCCGGCCTTGGCCCGGTCGACCGGGACGAGATCATCAAGGGCTACGAGATTTCCAAGGGCGAATACGTGCTGCTCGATGACGAGGAGATCGACGCGGTCAAGCTGGAGAGCAAGCGCACGCTGGAACTGGTGCAGTTCGTGGACGCGCACGAGATCGACCCGCTCTACTTCGAGAAACCCTATTACGTCGCGCCCAAGGACGAGCTGGCTGAGGAAGCCTTCATCGTGCTGCGCGAGGCGCTGCGAAAGGCGAAGAAGGTGGCTCTTGGCCAATTGGCCATGCGCGGCAGCGAGAAGCTGGTCGCGATCAAACCCTGCGGCAAGGGCCTGTTGCTGGAAACCCTGCGCTATGGCGACGAGGTGCGCGAAGGCCAGTCATTCTTCGACGATATCGAGGAAACGAAACCAAAGAAGGAACTGCTCGACCTCGCCACAACGTTGATCGAACAGAAAAGCGCGCCTTTCGACGCCAGCGAGTTCGAGGACCGCTATGCCGATGCCCTGCGCGGCCTGATCGAGAAAAAGCGCAAGGCGAAAGGCGGCAAGAAGATCATCGAGGATGTGGACGAGCCCGAAAGCGGCGGTTCCAACGTTATCGACCTGATGGCAGCCCTGAAGAAATCGGTCGACGGCAAGGGGGGCAAGTCACCTTCGAAGCGCAAGAAATCGGCCTGATATGGCGCGCAAGACAAAGTCCGCCGATCCCCTGGCCGAATACAATGCCAAGCGCGATTTCGGGGCCACGCCCGAACCCTCCGGCAAGCAGGAAAGCAGCGAGAGCGGTAACGCCTTTATCGTGCAGAAGCACGACGCCACCCGCCTGCACTGGGACCTGCGGCTGGAGATGGACGGGGTGATGAAAAGTTGGGCCGTCACCAAGGGCCCCTCCCCCGACCCGGATGTGAAACGGCTGGCCGTGCGGACCGAGGATCATCCGCTGTCCTACAACACTTTTGAAGGCACCATCCCGAAAGGCGAATATGGTGGCGGCACGGTGATGCTGTGGGATCGCGGAACGTGGGAGCCGATCAAGGGCAAGAGCGCCAGCGATATCGACAAGGGCCACCTGCATTTCTGCCTTCACGGCGAGCGCATGAAGGGCGAGTGGCTGTTGATAAGGCTGAAGAAAAAGCCGGGAGAAAAGCGGGAGAACTGGCTGCTGCGCAAGTTGCAGGACGACCACGCGCAGGACGGAGACGTATTGGTTGAGCGTGCGCTGACCAGCGTGGCGACAGGCCGCTCCATGGCGGAAATCGCTGCCGACAAGCAGGGCGAGTTCTCGCTTGAGGGAAAGGACGACGATGCCTTCCTCGAGCAGATGGAAAAGGCCGGTTCCCACACCCGCAAGAAAGCGAAGTCGCGCGCCCGCAAGGATGCGCCGCTGCCGAAGTTTCGCAAACCGCAACTCGCCACGCTGGTGGACGATGTACCCTCCGGCAACGGCTGGATGCACGAGATCAAGTTCGACGGCTACCGCGCACTTGTTGCCGCAAGGGGCGAGGACGTTCGCGTCTACACCCGAAGCGGCAAGGACTGGACCGACAAGTTCGGTCCGCTGGTGGAAACGATAGCCGGTCTCGCGCTGCCGAGCTGCCTGATCGATGGAGAGATCGTGGCGGTGGACACCAAGGGCAACCCGGATTTCTCCACCCTGCAGGGCGTACTCAAGCGCGGTCATGGCAGTCAGGGGCGCGGGGATGCGTTGCAGTTCCATGCCTTCGACCTGCTCGAACTGGGGGGAGAGGACCTGGCGGATCTCACCAACATCGAACGCAAGGAACGGCTAGAGGCGCTTCTGCGCGCCGCCGAGCCTCCGGTATTTGTCGCCAACCACGTCATCGGCGCTGGCGAGAAGCTGTTTCGCACGATGTGCGACGCCGGACAGGAGGGCATTATCTCCAAGACGGTGGACGGGCGCTATTCCGGATCACGCGCCAAGCGGTGGGTGAAAGTGAAGTGCACCCGCCGACAGGAATTTGTCGTGATCGGGTGGAAGAAATCGAGCGCCAAGGGCCGTCCCTTCGCCTCGCTGCTGATGGCCCAGTACGAAGGCGACGACCTGGTCTACAAGGGCAACGTCGGCACGGGCTATTCGGCAGATGACCTGGACGAGCTCGCCGCCAAGCTGAAGCGGCTGGAGCGCAAGACCCCGCCAGCCGAAGTTGACAAGGCCAGCGCCCGCGGGGTTACCTGGGTGACGCCAAAGCTCGTGGCCGAGGTCGGCTTTGCCGAATTCACCGCCGACGGAAACATTCGCCACGGCAGCTTCCTGGGATTGCGCGGTGACAAGGATGCCCAGCAGGTGACCCCCGAACAGCCATCCGCGACGCCGGCACCCGTGGCAGCCGTGACAATATCCAGCCGCGACCGGGTGATCTTTCCGGACAGCGGGCAGACCAAGGGTGCGCTTGCCGACTATTACGATGCCATCGCGCCGATCATGTTGCCCTTCGCCGCGCGCCGCCCGGTCAGCCTCGTACGCTGCCCGCAGGGCCGGGCGAAGAAATGTTTCTTCCAGAAGCACGACAGCGGCGGCTTCGGCGACGCGGTGTTGCATGTGCCGATCCGCGAGAAGGACGGCGGGACCGAGGACTATCTCTACATCGAAGACGAGCGCGGATTGCTGCAATGCGTGCAGATGGGCACGATAGAGTTCCACGGCTGGGGCGCGCGCAGCGATGACGTGGAAAAGCCCGACCGGATGATCTTCGACCTCGACCCCGACGAGGGGCTGGACTTCGGAGACGTAAAGCAGGCCGCGCGCGATATCCGCGATCGCCTGTCCGATCTCGGCCTTGTCAGCTTTGCCATGCTATCGGGCGGCAAGGGCGTGCATGTCGTTGTGCCGCTCTCCACCGGCCATGACTGGGAGGCGCACAAGGATTTCGCCCGGCGCTTTGCCGAAGCGTTGAGCATTGCCGAACCCGACCGTTTCACCGCGACGATGAGCAAGGCGAAGCGCAAGGGTAAGATATTTATCGACTGGCTGCGCAACCAACGCGGCAGCACTGCCGTGCTCCCCTATTCGGCACGCGCTCGCAGCGGCGCTCCTGTCGCAGCACCCATCGCGTGGAACGAACTTAAGGGCATGAACGGCGCGCAGGAATTTTCGATCGATGATGCCAAGCGACTGATCGATCGCAGCACCAGCAAGTCGCTGGATGGCTGGGGATTTGCAGCGCAGCCGCTGCCGCAGGTCTGAGAACCGCTGGCCGACCCCATGTTTCGTAGACATGGCTGCCCTTTCGACGATGACGCAGGAGAATGACAATGGCCGACAATCTGGAACAGATGCTGGCAGAGGCCGATTTCGACATCGTCGGTCTGCTGCGCAACAACCAGACCGGTGCCAAAGCGCATGGCGCGACCGTGCCGGAAATTTCCAACTGGCGTGACGAGCAGTGGGCCATGCGCCACGGTGCCGCGCTGCTGGACCTTTCGCAGCAGTTGGTGGAACTTCGCATCGAAGGCCCCGATGCCCTCAAGCTGCTGACCGAAACGATGGTCAATTCACCGGGCACACTGACGGTGAACCGGGCGATCCACTATGTTTCCGCCACGCTTTATGGCCATGTCATCGGAGATGGCATCGTCCACCCCCTGGCAGACGAAGAATTTCTCTACGTCGGTCGCGCTCCGGCTGCCAACTGGCTGACCTATCAGGCGCAGAAGTTCGGATACGACGCCGAGATAACCGGCGTTCCACGGCAGCACGGTTCCTGGCGGTTCCGGATGGTGGGGCCGCACGCGGTAAAGGTGATCCAGAAGTTAGGCGGGCCTTCGCCGGACAGGATCGAGCGGTTCAGACTGTCGACCATGCAGGTTGGCACGAAAACCGTGCAATCGATGGGTCTTGCCACCATCGGTTCGCCCGGGATCGAGATCTGGGGACCGTACGAAGACCATGACTACATTCGCGATACAATCCTGCAGGCCGGCGAAGAATTCGGCCTGACGCCCGTGGGCAGCCGAGCATTGCCTTCGGCAAACCTCGAAAGCGGCCGGTTATCCGGTCCGCTCCCCGCAATCTACAGCGGTGAACAGATCAGGGACTATCGCAAGTGGCTGGATGCCGACAGCTACGAAGCGACATGTTCGATCGGTGGTTCCTTCGTGGGCGACCAGATCGAGGACTATTACCTCACCCCCTGGGAGCTGGGATACGGCCCACTGGTGGAATTCGACCACGATTTTCATGGCGCGGATGCGCTGAAAGAAAGTGCCGAGGACAAGGACAAGCTGCGCAATAAGGTGACGCTGGAATGGTATGCCGATGACGTGAAGACAATCGTCGGCTCCATGTTCGAACCCGAGGGCGAGCAGTACAAATTCTTCGATCTGCCGGATGCAAGCTACGCCACGGCAAGCTACGACAGGGTGGTGGATGCCGATGGCTGCCTGGTCGGCCTGTCGCTGTTTACCGGCTACAGCTGGAACGAGAAGAAGGCGCTCTCGCTCGCCACTGTTGGTCCGCAAGTTCCGATGGGTGCCGAACTGCAAGTGATCTGGGGCGAGGAGAACGGCGGTACGAACAAGCCCACGACGGAGCCGCACAAGCAGATCGGCGCGAGAGCAATCGTATCGCCTGCGCCCTTCTCCCCGGTAAGCCAGAGCGCCCACATAAAAGGCTGGCGCGCGTCCTAGTCCTGACAGAGCCCTCGCCGCGGGGCGTTAGTCCAGTTGGGTGAGCAGGTCGGCGAGGAAAGGCTCGCAGCGGTCATGGTGGACCCAGTGGCCCGCCCCTTCGTGCATGACCACCATCGCATCCCGAAAATGGGCTGCGCGTCCGTCTTTTGCGGGATCCGAGGCCCAGCTCTCGGCGCCGTATATCAGGAATGTCGGGCACTCGATCGCCGCCCAAAGGGCCTCGCGTTCAGCCTTGCCGAGTTCGAAAGGCCCCTCCCCCCTCACGCGATTGTCGAATTTCCAGCGCCACATGCCGGGCGCAGATAGTCGCAACCCGTGGATGGTCAGGTGGCGGACCAGTTCAGGTGCGAACGAGGGAAACTGCGCAGACATGCGCGCCGTGGCCTCTTCCACACTCGCGTAGTCGCGAGGGACGCGCCGCTCGATCGCCTGCCTCTCGTCGATCCACTCGCGCAGCCGTCTGCCGGGCGGCACTCTTTCACGCTCTTCCAGCTTGTCAGGGGCGGGACCCAGCCCTTCGATAGCGACCAGCCGTTCGACCCGTTCGGGGAACGCAGAAGCGTACCTGATGGCTATGTTGCCGCCTAGAGAGTGCCCGACAAGACGCACCTTCGACAGTCCGGCGTGGTCGACAAGCCTCGCAAGGTCCAGCACATAGCGGTCGATCTCGTATATCCCCGATGGATCGGCATTGCTGTCGCCGTGTCCACGCAGGTCGGGGCAGATGACCTTCCACCGGCGGGCCAGCACAGGCGCGATGAAGTCCCAGTTTCGGCAATGGTCCATCCCGCCGTGCAGAAGGACGAGAGCCTCTGCATTTTCGGAGCCGTGTTCGCGGTAGTGCAACCGCAGTTCCCCCGAGGAGAAGAATTTCGATCTTGCCGACATGTGCCTCGGGTTCTCTTGCCAGCCAAACCGGCCGGGTCAACCGTTCTGGTTGGCAGGCGGAATAAACTGCGTTCTGCACCCAGACCCATGTCCGACGCAAAAGCACCCGATCTATTCGGGCAATAGCCGGTCCTGCCGAAGCCGTTCGAACCATTTGGCGAACATGTCTTCTGTATCGATGGCGCCGGAGAAACCCGCCTTGCGCAGTTTCACTGTCGAGACGATGGAATCGGCCCAGGGTTCGGTGCGTCCGTAGCCCAGCGCGAAGTCGGCATACTGGAACGAACTGCCCACGAACTTGTCAATCGGCGGTGAGACCAGATCGTATTTCGAGCGTATCGCGTCCCACTCGTCGGAGCATTTCGGCATTTCAGCGGCCAGTTCCATCGGCCTATCGCCGCCAGGTTCGATGTGCAGGGCCTCAGCCAGGGAATCCCAGATATTCTTCCACAGGAAAATGTCGCCGTTGGTAATGTTGAAGATCTCGTTCTTCGCGGTCTCCGCGCCGTGAGACCAGTCGATGGCCTGTGCGATCAGATCGGCATCGACGGCTTCCAGGATACCCATCGGTCCGCCCGGATAGTACAACGGTTCTCCCCGCTCGCGCAGGATTGCCGCGTACACACCAAGCGCCGGGATCATGTTCATTGGCGCGCCGAGCGAGTGACCGAACACGAACTGGGGGCGAAGGATCGTGTAGGCCCACCCCTCCTTCTCCGCGAGGTCGGAAATATAGGCTTGCTGGTCCCAGTAGAAATTGGGGCCGTCGATGTATTCGGAACGGTTCTCGCGCGCAGGCAGGGTCATCGGGCGAATATGGACGCCGTAAGCCTTCGTTCCCTGCATCAGGGTGACGTGCTTCAGGGCATCGTGATCCGCGATACCGATGGTCATCAGGTTGCGCAGCATCTCGTCGTTGATGCGGGCCTGGTCTTCGTCGGACCAGCCGGAAACCAGGCTCGGCGCTTCGTACAGCGCGGCGTAGATGACATGGGTCGTGCCCTTCAGTGCCTGCGCTGCGTTTGCGACCGATTCCGTATCCCGCAAGTCGGTGGAAACGAAGGTGGCACCGTGCAGGTGGAACGGGGAGCGCCGCGAAATCGCCACGACCTCGCAGTCGCTCTGCGCGCCGAAATAGGCGAGGCATGACTGCCCGATAAGGCCCGAGCCTCCGATGATTGCGATCTTGCGTGTCATGAACGTCCTACCTCTCGGCGGCTGCGATCGATACCTCGACCGAGCCGACACCCTCTACTGTGCATTTTACATCGTCGCCCGGCGAAAGCGGGCCGACATTCTCCGGCGTCCCCGTGAAGATCAGGTCTCCCGGGCGAAGCGTCACGTAGCCGGAAATGATGGAGACAATGTCGCGCACGCCCCAGATCATGTCGGAAAGGTCGGCCGATTGCCGCGTCTCTCCGTTCACTGTCAGGGCTATGGAACCCGCCTCTGGCACGCTGTCGAAATGGCTCCTAGGCCGAATGGGCGAAATGGGGGCAGACGCGTCGAACCCCTTGCCGAAGTCCCACGGGCGGCCCTTGTCGCGAGCCTCCAACTGCAGGTCACGCCGCGTCAGATCGATCCCTGCCGCAAAACCTAGGATCACATCCTCGACGCTGGCGGGATCGATGGAGGTCGCCTCCTGCCCGATCGCCACCACCAGTTCAGCCTCGTAGTGGAAGTTCTTCGTCATCGGAGGATAGGGGATCGTGGTGCCCGACATCACCACCGCATCGGCGGGCTTGGTGAAGAAGAACGGCGGATCGGCCTTGGGATCCTGACCCATCTCGATAGCGTGGGCCGCATAATTGCGACCCACGCAAAAGATACGTCGCACCGGCATCGCGTCAGCCGATCCCTCGACCGGGACTGTCGCGATTGTCGGTTCGAACATCAATGCCATGCCAATACCTCCGCCATGCGTCGTCCATACAGGTCCTTAGAAGTCATAGCTGACCCGAACACCATAGGTACGCGGGCGACCGACATAGGCCTTGATCGCATCGAACTGCGGCAGGACGTTGTTGAAGTAATAGCTGTTGGTCAGATTTTCGCCCCAGAGCGTGACCCGCCAGCCTTCGGCATCGCTGCCGACGCCCAGGCGCGCTCCGACCAGTTCGTAGGAAGGCAGGTCGAGACGCGGATCTTCGCCGAACACGGCCGAGGCGGTGGAACGGTAGCTGAAGCTCGCGCCGACGAAGGCCTGCAGGTTGCTGGAAACGTCCCAGTCGTACTGGCTATCAAGGTCGAGCGAGAACGCGGGCGCAAAGCTCAGTTCGCCGCCTTCGTAGTCGGTTTCCACCCCGTCGACATTCAGGCCGACGTATTCGTCGATCCGCGTGTCGAGGATGGAAACAGCACCTGTCAGACGCAGGCCGTCGGTCGGCTCTACAGTGGTATCGAATTCCACGCCGAACACGTGCGACTTGGGAATGTTGATCAGCAGGCTGAGCGGGCCGAAAACTTCGTCGAGAAATGTGCCGCGCAGCTGTTTGTCGGTATAGTCGTAGTAGAAGACCGCAGCATTGGCCTGGACCGACGAGCCGAGCGTGGCCTTAACACCGGCTTCGTAGGCAAGCAGCTTCTCCTGCGTCGTCGCCTCGTACTGGCGGAAGCCGGTTGCCGCCACGTTCGGGAAGCTGCCGTTCTTGTAGCCCTGGCTGGCTGACACGTAGAGCAGCAAGTCGTCGTTCGGCTGGAAGTCCAGCGCGACGCGCCACGAAATGTTGTCCTCCGCCAACGTGTTAACCGACAGCCCCGGCGTCGCCAGCAGGTTCGGATCGCCTTCGGGGTCGATGAAGGTGGTGCAGTTGCCGTTCGAAAGGAGGCCGGGCTGGAACTGCGAGGCGGGAAGCGGATCGAGCCCGGCTCCCTCGCGCAGCAAGCCGCTGACGAACTGGATGATCGGGCTCAGCGTATTGTCGCCGGTGTCGCCGCTGCACCCTTCGAAATCGACGGTGAAATCGGTGTAACGGGCACCCGTGGTCAGCGTCAGTTGGTCGGTAAGATACCAATCGACCGATGCGAAAGCGGCGATCGATTCCAGGCGCTGGTCGGTGAAGTTTTCCGCCGATAGCACGCCCGAGATGCGATTGGCGCTGGTCTGGCCGGTGTTGTAGGTCTGTTCGGCATAGACGTTGCTGCGCGAATAGTTGCCGCCGACGACCCAGTTCGCAAACTCGCCCGCTTCGCCCGACAGGCGCAGTTCCTGCTGGAAGGAGTCGATCTGTCCGAAGGTGGAGAAGTCGAAGACCTCTACCGGCGTGCCATCGTATTCGTTGAAGGAATCATCCTCGAATTCGGCGTAGGCGGTGATCGAGGTCAGGGTCAGCGTATCGCTCAAGTCGACGTCGAAGCGCGCCGATCCCTGCCAGAACCAGTTGTCGCGGGCGAAGTCCGATCCTTCGTCCCAGTCCGCAGCGCGAATGTCACCTTCCGGAGCGATGGGATAGGCGGCGAGGTCGGGATTGATCGCTTCGGGGAAGACCGGGTCCGCCTGACGAATCTGCGGCACCTGCGTATCGCTGCGATCAAGCCAGCCGCTCAGGGTGAACTGCGCGGTAACGGTCGGAGTGGGCTCCCAATCGAGCGACAGGCGGCCGCTCTGCCGGTTGATCTGTCCGGCGGTGTCGCCGGGGCGCAGCTGGCTCTGCTGCCAACCTTCTGCGGTCTGGACACGCCCGGCAATGCGCGCACTCAGGGTCGAGCTGATCGGCCCGCTGAGGTACCCCTCGGCCTCGACAGCGTTGAATCGGCCATAGCCAAGCTGGAATCCGCCTTCGAGATAGTCCGTCGGGCGGTTGGAAATGTAGTTGATCGCGCCGCCGGTGGTGTTCTGGCCGTATAGAGTGCCCTGCGGCCCCTTCACGACTTCCACCCGCTGCAGATCGAGCGCCGCGCCGACGGTCATGGCCGGGAACGGCAGGCCGACCTCGTCCACATAGACGCTGACGGTGCTGGTAGCCGAAAGGCTGCTTTCATTGAAGCCAATGCCGCGCAGGGTGTAGATCGGCGTATTCAGACCCGATTCCGCCGCCTGGAAGCCGGGCACCACGCGCGCCAGGTCGGCCACGTTGTCGATACCGCGTGCGTCAAGCTGCTCGCTGCCGAACGCGGCGACCGAAATCGGCACCTCGTTCAGGCTTTCCTCGCGGCGCTGGGCCGAAACGACGATCTGGTTGATGCCGCCGTTGTCTTGCGCAGCCTGATCGGTCTCGGCGTTCTCCTGCGCAAGGGCGCCGGTAGACATCGCCAGGATCGGAATTGTTGAAACTGCAGCTAGAAAACGCGTCGCTGTCGTGCCGGTTTTGCTCATGGCAAACTTCCCCTTAAGGCTCCATCCCAATACCCGTTTATATATGAACGGTCGTTAGTCTATACGCGTAAGACAACAGATGTTCAATAGGCTTCCAAGCGTTCGTATAAAAATTGTGCGAGGGGCGTTAGCGGGCGGAAATGCCGACCATTTTATCCGTCAGATCAACGTATTGTTCGGCCACCTGCTCTGCAGAAAGCTGGCCTTTGGTGGAAAACCAGCCGGCCACGCCATTGAGCATGGTGAGGATTGCCCGCGCCACGAAGCTGGGACTCGCGATGTCGGCCCCGGCCTCTTTCGCGGCAGCCGCGATCAGCGCCTGGAACTTCAGTTCATAGGCGCGTCGCATGTCGATTATCTCCGCCAGCTGTTCCTCTTCCAGGTTGCGCAGTTCCATGTTGCCGATGAACACAGCTTCGGTGTTCGACGCATGGAACACCACGTGCGTGCGCACGAACGCGCGGAACTGTTCGACCGCCGAGGCATCGCTGTCGAGCGAGCCGTAGACCGCATGTTGCAGGTCTTCCATCACCGCGCGCAGCAGCAGGTAGAGGAAATCCTGCTTGTTGGAGATATGGTTGTAGATCGACCCCGGCTGGATGCCGACATGCTGCGCCAGCATGCGCAGGCTGACATTCTGGAAACCGTGCTTCGCAAACAGCTCGACCGCGGCATCGCGCAACAGGCGCCGCGTCTCGCGCCCCCGCTCGCGGGTCGACCCTTCCGCGCTCTTGAATATCTGGGTCTTCTTTTTCCTGGCTACCGTCATAACCTCGTCCCGTCCTTGCCCGTCAGGTTGCTTGCATTAAAGGCGAGCGAACTATGAACTATCTTCCGCAGCCATGTGATGCGCCGCAATATAGCCAAAGGTCATGGCAGGGCCAAGCGTGATGCCACCTGCCGGGTATGCCCCGCCCATCACGCTCGCCAGATCGTTGCCTGCTGCATAAAGGCCCCTGATCGGCGATCCGTCGGCACCCAGCACGCGCGCGTGCGCATCGGCGCGAAGGCCGGCAAAGGTGCCAAGATCGCCCATGACGAGCCTGACTGCATAGAACGGCGCATCCGCGAACGGCGCGACGCACGGATTGGGGGAATGGCCGGAATCGCCCAGATAACGGTTGTACGGCGTACTGCCTTTCCCGAACTGGCGATCCTCGCCGTTCCTTGCGCCCAGATTGTATTCGTAGATCGTGTTGGTCAGCACGTCCGGATCGCAGCCGATTTCGCGGGACAGTCCCTCCAGCCCGGCGGCTTTCTTCAGGTAGCCGGAGCGAAGATGGTGGCCGTGCGGGACCGGGAATGGTTTGGCCATGCCAAGGCCATAGCGATTGAGGGCCCTGCTATCGGCAAGCAGCCATGCATAGACTTCACCATCCTTCTCGCACTCGCGCAGCATGGCCTGGCCGAACACGTGGTACGAATCCGCCTCGTTGACGAACCGCCTGCCATCGGGCGTCACCGCGATAAGGCCGGGCTTGTACCGGTCGACGAGATGGGGAAACACGCCCGGAGGTCCGTTCTTGTCGGGCACCAGCGATACGGGGATCCAGGCAGCCGGCTGGACCACGCGCGTCTCGACGCTGGCGCCGGCTTCTTCTGCCGCGCAAAGGCCGCCGCCGGTGTTGGTTTCCGGAGCGGGCGATGAATGGCGGTGGGATCCGTGGACGTGCGGGAACAGCTTCATCTGGCGTGCAAGATCGCGGGGGAAGCCCCCGGTCGCCAGCACGACGCCGCGCCGGGCCTCGATCGTTTCGCCGTCCTCGGTCACCACGCCGCGAACCTCGCCCTCGCGGATCATCAAAGTGGATATCCCGCAGCCGGTTCGCACCTCGACACCGTTGCGCAGGGCGCTTGCAAACAGGCGCGCGGCCAGGGCATTGCCGTTGGTAAGACGCATCGCTCGGCCATGGCGGGCAAGCTCCCAGCCGTGGATCATCAGGCGTTTTGCCACATAGATCGCACTTTTCAGGGATCGCGTGGCGCGGAAGAAATGCTGCACTTCCTGGCTGGCGTTGAACATCATGCCGACAAAGGTGATCTCGCGCAGCGGCGGACGCAGCCGCTTGAGCTCACCGCCCAGTTCGCGGCCGTCATAAGGTGCGGCCACCACGGACCGGCCACCCTCGGATGCTCCGGCGACTTCGGGATGATAGTCGGGAAATTGCGGCTGCGGGGCGAAGGCAACCTCGGTCTCATCCTCGAAAAAACGGGCCATGTCGGCTGCATTGTTCAGAAAGGCATCGACCCGGTCCGCGTCAAAGCCGTTCCCGGCCAATTCGCGAATGTATTCGCGCGCCTGGGCGCGGTCCGTGTCGGGATCGTCGCCCTTCGTCAGGTGGTTCCCCGGCAGCCACAGGACACCGCCCGAACGCGCGGTGGTTCCGCCCACCACGTCTGCCTTTTCCAGGACCAGAACATCGAGACCGGCGCGGGCAGCGGTTACGGCTGCGGCCAGCCCGCCGGCTCCCGATCCCGCAACAACTACGTCGTACATCCCCGCCACCGGGCTCTCGCTCATTTGAGTTCCTGGCCGTCGAAATCCCCGCCGATGAAGCGGTTCGGCTTGAGGAAGAAACTGATCACCAGGGCCCCGTTCGGAGAGCGGGCGAGGTGGCGGTTGCCCTTGGGGCGCCAGACGAAATCGCCTTCCTTAACCTCTCCTTCGTCATCGACGATACTGCCCTGGAGCACATAGGTCTGCTCGACCTCGACATGCTCGTGAAGCGGCAGCACGGTACCTGGCTGCCAGCGAAAAAGCGCGGTCAGCAGGCCCGTGTCGGGCATCGACATCAGGACCTTCATGTCGATCCCCTCGGTCGGGGTGGGTTTCCAGTCGAGCGAATCGACATCGATGTAGCGGGAATCCAGCGGCCCGAGGCCGTCTCCGTAATCCTGTCCCATATCTGTGCTCTCCTCGTTTCAGGCTTCGAGCATCGTCATGGCCGCGTCGCTCGCTGCCATGCCGACACTGACACCAAGACCCTTGGCCGTCTCGTTCACTGCCGAAATCACGCCGTCCTGGTACGTGCTCATGGGGTCGCCGATACGCGCGCTGTCGGTCGAGACAGTGGCCGCGGCTATGCCGTCGTCATCGAGCATCGGCAGGCCCTCGATTCCTAGGTTGTCGAGCCCGAACCCTGCATCGTTGCAGATCAGCCCCTTGGGTTTGATCCGCAGCGCGTAAAGCGCCATCAGCCGCGCGCCGTGCGATGCAACACAGAACACGTCATCAGGAGTGGTGTTCTCCACCCGCGAGAACGACCAGCACGCAAAGATCCGGCCGCCGTTGTCGCCCGTGTGGACGATGGTGGTGTCTTCGTTGACGAGGTCACCCAGGTCGCACGGTTCCTGGTCGGGACCTTTTTCCAGCATGACCCGCGCCGCGTCCTTCCCGGTCATTCCGGGAGTTACCCCGATTGCCAGCGCCGCGTCGTTGGCGCGGGCAACCGTGCCGGTCAGCAGCGAATCGCCGTCCGACAGGCGCGCTTCCATGGTGGCGATAGCAGCAGCGGGCACGCCGAACCGGTCCGAAAGCGGAAGGCCGGAACTGCCGGCCGCGTCCTTTCCCGGCCCGCCTTCGTGCGCGATCCAGCCGCGCGCCCCGCGCCGCAGCGGGATGGCACCCGTCGGCTCTCCGGCAAACGATGCGCCCAGCAGGACATCGTTCTGCCAATCGCCGTGGTCAAAGGATGTGAGCGAGTTGCCAACGACGATCCTGCCGCGGCCCTCGACCGTCTCCAGGACATAGGGCGCAAGATCATCGTCGCTTACCTGCTTGGTCATCTGAAACTCCTCTTTATATAAACGTATGTTCGTATAAAAACGGACGAACGTCAATTCCGGAGATGCAGATGATCCTCGAAGAACGCACCTACACCCTGTCGACTAAGTTCACCCTTGCGGACTACCTCGAGCCGTACGAACGGATCGGTCTGCCCGTGCAGCGCAGGATCCTCGGCAATCTGGTCGGCGGCTTCACGGTTGAGGTCGGCCAGTTGCACTCTCTCGTCCACCTGTGGGGGTACGATTCGTTCGAGGAGCGACAGCGGCGGCGGCAGGAACTTGCCCGCGCGCCGGAATGGGTCGCATGCCTCGACATTATCCGGCCGATGATCGCGACCATGGAAAATCGCCTGCTGGTGCCCACCGCCTATTCGCCCCCGCTGTCCCCTTCCGGCAGGGCATAGGCAATCAGGTAGTCGCCCTTGTTCTCCGACCGGCGAGCGCCGCCTGCGGAGATCACCACGAATTGCCGGCCGCCTTGCGTCCTGTAGGTCATCGGGGTGGCCTGCGAGCCGACCGGCAGGCGCGCCTTCCACAATTCTTCACCGTTCGTGACGTCCAGCGCGCGCAGGTAATTGTCCTGCGTGCCGGCAAAGAAAACCAGGCCCGATGCCGTCGTCACGCTGCCGCCGATGGTCGGCATGCCGATAGGAATGTCGAGCCCGGTCGGGATGCCGAACGGGCCGGTATCCCTGACGGTGCCCATGGGGCGTTGCCAGGCAATTTCCCGGCTCTCCAGGTCGATGGCGGTCAGGGTGCCGAAGGGCGGTTCCTGACACGGAATCTGCAGCGGGGAGAGGAATGAGTGCCGGTCGATGGCATAAGGCGTTCCGATCTGCGGGCCGATGCCATCGTGGTCCCCCTGCCGGGGCACGACCTCGTCCACCTCGTCACGCGGCACGAGGCGCAGCTTGATGCCCAGGCGGATGTCGTTGACGATAAGATAGTTGTTGGCCGTGTTTACTGAGGCACTGCCCCAGTTCATGCCGCCATAATAACCGGGAAACTGCAACGTCCATTGCTCGTCAGTTACAGGCGTGAAGAGACCCTCGTAACGGGACCGGCGGAAATCCAGTCGGCAGGCGAGCTGGTCGAGCGGCGTCACGCCCCACATGTCGCGCTCTGCCAGGTCATCGTTGCCGATCGTCGGCATGCCGACAGAGCGCGGCTGCACCGGTGACAGAGTTTCTCCCTCCACCGCGCCTTGCGGAGCGGGCAGGTAATCGACCTGCGTGATGGGTTCTCCCGTCCGGCGATCGAGCACATAGATATCGCCCACCTTGGTCACCTGCACCAGCGCGGGCACGACCTCGCCGCCCGGCACGGGAAGGTCCACCAGCACCGGCTGCGCGGGGACATCGTAGTCCCACACGTCATGCAGCACTGTCCGGAACTCCCACTGCGGACGGCCGTCGGACACGTCGAGCGCCACGACGGCCGCGGAATATTTTTCCGCGTAAGAAGTGCGATTGGCGCCCCAGAAATCCGGAGTCTGGTTGCCCATCGGCAGGTAGACCAACCCGAGTTCGGGATCGTAGCTTGGCACAGACCACATGTTGGGCGTGCCCAGCGTGTAGATCTCCCCCTCGTCAGGCGCTCCGATCCGGTCGGGCGCGCCCATATCCCAGGCCCATGCCAGCGCCCCGGTCTCCACATCGTATGCGCGCACGACGCCCGACGGCTGGTCCACTTCCTGGTTGTCGAACACCCAGGCACCGATCAGGGCCACATCCCCGGCAATGAACGGTCCGGACGAAGGGATAAGGTAGCCCGCTTTCAGCGGCCCCATCTGGTGAGCCAGATCAACCTCGCCCGCCTCGCCGAAACTCGTACAGACTTCGCCTGTCCGGGCATCGAGCGCGATCAGGCGGTTGTCGATGGTGGCAAGCAGGATGCGGCGAGCGCATTGCGCGTCTTCGCCAGTTTCACTGACTTGCGCGGTTTCATGATAACCCAGACTGCGGCAGCGCCTCCAGAGCGGCGGCGGCGTGACCGCCGGATCGAAATTCCAGATTTCCTCGCCGGTTTCCGCATCCAGCGCGAAGACCCGGTTGTTGCGCGTGCAGCCGTACAGCACCCCGCCTACCTGCAACGGGGTGTTCTGATCTTCCGAAAGCAGCTCGTCGATACCGTTGTCCCCGGTGCGATAGGTCCACGCAACGTCCAGGTCTGCAACGTTGAGCGGGGTAATGTCGCTGGCGCCCGAAAAGCGCGACCCGGAAGTATCCTGGCCGTAGCTGCGCCAGTCGTTCGGCCCATCGGCATTGGCGACCAGTTGCATGCCGTTATCGCCTTCGATGACGCCTTTTGGCGAGAACATTCCCACCGCAAAAGCCAGCGCACCGACCAGTCCGAGGGCAAAGGTGACCATCGCGATTCCGCGCCCCGCGAACCCGAAAGCGACAAGGCCGCCAGCCGCCAGCAGGGCCAGCAATGCGAACAGGCGGGCGAACAGCGGCCAGAAATTCCACCCCGCTTCCCAAAGCGCCCACGGCACCGTCAGCACCACTGCCGCGAGAAGCAGCAAGGGCCCCGCCCTTCTGCCAGTGGCATAAAGAATGCCGCCGGCCAGCAGGACTAGCGCCAGCAGGATGTAATAGATCGAACCACCCAGAGCCGCCAGTTGCCAGGCGAACGGCGCCATGAGCAATCCGGCCGCCAGCAGCACGACCCCGAATGCAACGCCCGCGACAATGGCAAGGCGGCTGCGGCCCGCCCATTCCTTCGTGAACCAGCCCATCACCCCTGCCCCAGCAGCAGGTCGCGAAGTTCTTTTTTCAGGATCTTGCCGTTCGAATTGCGAGGCAGAGGATCGTGTCCGATGGTCCAGCTTTCAGGTCGCTTGTAATCCGCCAGTTCGTCCAGTGCCAAGGTGCCGGGATCCTGCGGAACCGGCGCACCGGGCTTCAGGCATATGAAAGCGTGCGCCGTTTCCCCAAGCACATCGTTCGGTTTGCCGACCACGGCAGCCTCGGCCACGTCGGGGTGCTGCACCAGCACCGCCTCGACTTCCGAACTGTATATCTTGTAGCCGCCGCGGTTCACCACGTCCTTCTTGCGGTCGTGCAGGCGGATAATGTCGTGCTCGTCTATCGAGACGATATCGCCGGACTTCCAGTAGCGGCCGATGAAGGCTTCCTTCGTGGTCTCTGGGTTGCGCCAGTACCCGCGCGCGACCATCGGCCCTGCGATCCAGAGCTCACCCGCCTCTCCGCAAGGGACCTCCTTCCCATCCTCGCCGATCACCACGACATCGGCGCATGGCACCGGCTTCCCGATTGCATCGGGGTGCTTTTCGGTCAGTTCAGGGCTGAGCAATGCTGCCGGAGAACCGGTCTCCGTCGCGCCATAGCCGTTCGACAGCTTCAGGCTGGGCAGCCTCGCCTGCAGTTCCCGGATGAAGGCCAGCGGCATCGGTGCACCGCCGAAGGAACCCAGTTTCCAGGAACTGAGATCGTGCTTCTCGAACGCTTCGTTCATCAGGCAAAGCTTGTACTGCGCGGGTACCATGAAGGCATGGTCGATGCGGTGCCGGGCGGCCTCCTCGATAAAGGTCGCAGCCCTGAAGGGCGGTATCATCACGACCGAGCCACCGAGCGAGAAGAACGTAAGGAATTCGGTAACAAGCCCGGTCACGTTGCAGCCAGGTATCGCGATCAGGGTCTTGCTGCCTCTGGGAAGACCCCATGCGAGTTCGAAATGCCTGATAGAATGCAGCAGGTTGACGTGAGCGAGCATGACGCCCTTGGGCTGACCGGTCGTACCACTGGTGTAGATGATAGCGGCGAGATCCTCTTCGTCGCCCGGCACATCGGGAAGGTCGCCATGGTTGCCCTTCGACCAATTCTCCAGATCTTCCGCCATTACCACGTGCCGCAGGTCCGCCAGCGCGCCGGGTGACGGATACTTTTCCGCCAGCTCGCTCTCGCCAAGGAGGAACCGCGCGCCGGAATGTTCGAGGATGAACCTGCCCTCCGCCTCGCTCAGCCGGGTGTCGAGCGGCACAAGGGTTGCCCCCACGCGCCAGCAGGCGAGGAAGAAGATGGGGTACTCCGGCCGGTTCGCCATCCATGTGGCCAGCCGGTCACCCGGCGCGATGCCGGCATCCAGCAGTGCGCCCGCAACCTGCAGAGCCTTCGCCTGAAGCTCGCTATAGGAGAGGGAGCCATCCCGATCCCAGAAAAGAGCGGGTGCATCCGGATCGCGCTGCGCCGAATCTGCGAACATCGACCACAGGTTCTGCTGCCGGTCGGCAAAGCAACGCACCATGCGCTCTTGAAAAAGCAGTTCGTGTCGCATTTCTCTCGCAGTCATCAGCAACCTCTCCGTTGCAACAACACGGCCCGGGGCCGCTTCAATACCCGCTATTGCGCAGCGCCGGGAACGGTCCGCTTAGCAACATAGGCGACTTCTTCGGCAGCACTGGCGAATTCCATCGTTCCCGATGCATCCGAAATGTCCGCCCATTTTGCCAGCACCTCGTCCGGGCTGACGCTATCCGCCGCGAACTGGAAGCCGGGCGATGACGTTACCCTGACGCGCGCATAATGGCCCGCCGCAGCAGACAGGATCACCCCGGTCTCGGTGAACTCCTCGCTCGCCAGCATAAGCGCGCCTGCCGAAGCGTATTCGGGATGGAACCGGTCGAGCAGTTCCTGCGGCATCCCCCCTTCCGTCATCGCAGTAGCGGCCATCGGCGCGAGTGAATTGACGAGGATGTTGTTCTTCGCGCCCTCGATCGCCAGCGTGTTCATCAGCCCGATCAGGCCGGCCTTCGCTGCCGAATAGTTCGCCTGGCCAAAATTCCCGTAAAGTCCGCTGTTGGACGTTGTCATCACGATGCGGCCGAAATTGTTCTCTTTCATCACCGGGAATGCAGCGCGGCTGCAATAGGCGGAGCCGAGCAGGTGCACGGCAATCACCAGGTCGAAATCATCCATGTCGCTTTTCGCAAAGCTGCGATCGCGAAGGATGCCGGCGTTGTTGATCAGGATATCGATCTTGCCGAATTCGGAAACGGCAAGGTCCACCATTTCCTGCGCCGCTTCCTTGCTTGCAACGCTGCCCGTGTTGGCAATCGCACGCCCGCCGGCAGACACGATCTCGTCCACCACCGCTTGCGCGGCGGAATTGCCATCGGCGTCTGTAGCCGGATCGTTGACTACGACCTGCGCCCCTCGCCCCGCCAGCATCAGGGCATGGGAACGTCCGAGCCCGGTTCCCGCACCGGTTACCAGCGCAACGCGATTTTCAAACGATATGGCCACTCGGCACTCCTCTACTTGCATACGAACGTATGTTTGTATAACACGTTTTTCGGCGCGCTTGTCAACTGCGCGATTTGCTTTTGTGAAGGAGTGGAAATGGCCGCCGATTCTTCGGTCTCACCGATCAGCCGACCCGAAATGGAATTCCAGCTGTTCGATGTCTTGAATATCCTCGAACTGGCCGAGCGGGAGCAATTTGCCGAGTATGA
Source organism: Aurantiacibacter zhengii (assembly GCF_003584125.1). Lineage (GTDB taxonomy): Bacteria > Pseudomonadota > Alphaproteobacteria > Sphingomonadales > Sphingomonadaceae > Alteraurantiacibacter > Alteraurantiacibacter zhengii. The sequence goes on along the minus strand of NZ_QXFL01000003.1, from coordinate 403,544 downwards.
CCGCGATACCGTGCGCGCCACGCTTGAACTGGCCGAAACCCTGGCCCTCGACAGCTTTCTTCCCGGGTACCGCAAGTCGGACCTCAATGAACCAGTGGTGGAAGATGACAAAGTCAAGCTGATACCGGAGATCGGCCAGGCCATCGATGCTTTCGTGGAAGCCGGTTTCATGTCCGCCCACCTGCCGCTGGACGAAGGCGGCATGCAGATGCCGTGGAGCCTGCTGCAAAGTTGCTATTCGATGTTCCAGGCCAGCAACATCGGGGCAACTATTTACTATTTCCTGACGGTCTCGGCCGCCAACGTGCTGCGCGAACACGGAACGGAAGAGCAGAAGCGGCTGTTCATGGCGCCGCTGCTGGCAGGGCGTTTCCTCGCCACCATGTGCCTTTCGGAGCCCGAGGCTGGATCCAGCCTGACGGATCTTCGCACCAAGGCGATCCCCAACGATGACGGTACCTATCGTATTGTCGGCACCAAGATGTGGATCTCAGGCGGAGACCATGATCTCAGCGAAAACATCATCCACCTCGTCCTTGCCCGCATCGAGGGCGCGCTGCCCGGCACCAAGGGCATCTCGCTGTTCGTCGTGCCGAAGTTCCGCGTGAACGAGGACGCATCCGTGGGCGAGAGCAACAACATCGCCCGCGTGGGTCTGAACCACAAGATGGGCTATCGCGCCGCAACCAACACCGTCCTGAACTTTGGTGAGGACGGCGATTGCATCGGCTATCTCGTCGGGGAAGAACATCGCGGCCTCGCCCCCATGTTCCTGATGATGAACGAGGCGCGCATTTCAGTCGGCGCGGGGGCAACCATGCTGGGCCATGCCGGATACCTATACAGCCTGGCCTACGCCAAGGAGCGCAAGCAGGGTCGCCCCGTCGACGGAAAGGATCCCGAAGCTTCGCCCATCCCCATCAGCGAGCATGCGGACGTGCGCAGGATGCTGCTCGTGCAGAAGGCCTATACCGAAGGCGCGCTGGCCCTGTGTCTCTACGCTGCCTACTTGGTGGACGAGGAGAAGACGGCGAAGAGTCAGGAAGACCGCGACACGGCAAATGCCCTGCTCGCCATCCTGACCCCCATCGTGAAAAGCTGGCCTTCGGAATTCTGCCTGGAAGCGAACAAGATGGCGATCCAGGTTCTGGGCGGCTACGGCTACACCATCGATTATCCGGTCGAGCAATACTATCGCGACAACCGTTTGAACCTGATCCACGAAGGAACCAACGGCATCCAGGCTATCGACCTCGTTTCGCGCAAGCTGATCTCTCGTGGGGGTGCCTACTGGCAGGCCCTGAAGGCTCAGATCGTAGCAGAGATCGAGGAATGTTCGGCGATCGAGCAACTGGCACCGCACGCGGCTTCGCTGACGCAGTCGCTGGATATGGCCGATGAAACCGTGACTGTCCTCCAGGGCCTTTCCGGCGATCCGTCGCAGCAAACGGCAAACGCCTCTTTCTTTCAGGACGCGCTCGGGCACATATGCGTTGGTTGGATGTGGCTGCGCCAGGGCCGAGCTTCGCTACGCGCGCTGGATGGCGCGGACGCTTCCAATCCGGCGGAGTTCTACAGGGGTAAACTTGCGGCAATGCGCTATTTCTTCCGCTACGAACTGGGTCGCGTCGACCATTGGCTGCATATCGTACGCGATGAAGACCGCCTGCTGGAAGAGGTGGATACCGCATGCCTCTGACCGCCAAAGCCCTGACAGGCGACCTTCCGGGCCGCCGCTTTTCCTACGACCTGTCCGCCACCCGGCTCTATGCCCTGGGAGTCGCCCTCGCTGCAGATGGCTCCGAGAGGGACCTTGCCTACCTGCTGGGAGACCAGCCCGAGGTCCTGCCGTCACAGGCCACAGTCATCGCCTGGGACGACCGTTGGATAGACGAGCTAGGCCTCGACGTGACACGCATTGTCCATGGGGAGCAACGGATCACCCTTCACCGGCCGATCCCCCCTCGCGCTTCTGGCCGTTCCGAAGTCCGGATCATCGAGGCGCTGGACAAGGGACCGGACAAAGGCGCGATCCTCTATGTCGAGACCACCTTGTTCGAGGACGGTCATGACCTGCCGCTGGCCACGCTTATCTCGACCGTTTTTGCCCGGGGTGACGGCGGCTTCGGGGGCCCGTCTAAAGGTGGACTATCCCTACCGGCGCTGCCGGAAACCGAACCGGATTGCGTGGCACGGGTAATGGTGCCGCTGAACCAGGCCCACATCTACCGGCTTTCGGGCGATGAAAATCCGCTCCATGTCGATCCCGAATTCGCCGCGCGCGCAGGCTTCGACAGGCCAATTCTTCACGGGCTTTGCACCTATGGCATGGCGCTGCGGCAGGTGATCGGCGAGGCTTGCGGCGATGAGCCAGGCCGGGTGGCAAGCATAGCCGCACGGTTTACCGCCCCTGTTTTCATGGGCGACACGCTGGAAACCAGCATCTGGAAACTGGCCGAAGATCAGATCGCCTTCCGCACCGCCATCGCCGAGAGAGGCGACGTCGTGCTGGACTACGGACGCCTGGAGCTGCGCTAGGACGCAGCTTCGAATACCGGCACTTTGGGACCGTCATCCTGCGTATCGGCGAAAGCGACCTGCACCTTTTGCCCGATCGCGATATCGTCCAGATCGATCCTGACGATGTGTGACAGGATCGTGGGCCCCTCCTCAAGTGTCACGTATGCGATTGCGAACGGAACGGGCGCACGGCGCATCACGCTGAACGAGTAGACCGTGCCTTTTCCTGACACAGTCTGCCAGTCGAGGTCATCGCTGTAGCAGAACGGGCAAAAGCTGCGCGGATAGTGATGCAGTTCGTTGCAGGACCGGCAATGCCGGATATCCAGCTTTCCTTCCCCCGCGGCTTCCCAGAAATGGGCGACGCTGGGCGTGATTTCAGGATTGGGAAGCGTGGGTAGTTCGGTAGTCATGCTGGTTTACTCCCGCTCGAGTATAAGAGTGCCGCTGGCGTGCCGGCTTCCCAGCCAGCCACCCATGGCCTGCGCCACGGCAAGATCGCAGTTCGGCACCTGAACCTTGGGATGGGCTTCGCCGCGCAACTGCCGCACGGCTTCCAGCACCTTGGTCATGCCACCGCGGTTGTTCGGGTGGTTGCTGCACAGCCCGCCCCCATCGGTGTTTACCGGCAGCTTGCCGACACCGGCGATAAGGTTGCCGTCGGCCACGAAGGCCCCGCCCTTCCCCGGTTCGCAAAAGCCGAGATCCTCCAGCTGCTGCACCACGGTGATGGTGAAGCTGTCGTAGATCGATGCGTACTTGATGTCCGCCGGGGTCACGCCCGCTTCCTCGAACGCGACCTGCCCGGATTTGCGGGCCGCGCTGTAGGTGAGATCGACGCGACCTCCGTCGAGATGCTTCACAGCTTCGCCCGCGCCGCGCACGACCACTGGCGGGCGCTTCAGCGTCTTCGCAATTTCAGGGGCGACTACTACGACAGCGCCGCCGCCATCGCTGACGACGCAGCAATCGAGCCGATGCAGCGGGTCCGATATCATCGGCGAATTCACTACATCCTCCACGGTCACCAGATCCCTCAGCATGGCATGTTCGTTATGCTGGGCATGATGGGACGCGGCCACCTTGACCCAGGCCAGTTGTTCGCTGGTGAGGCCGAATTCGTGCATGTGGCGCATGGCCACCATCGCGTACTGGTTGAGCACCATGGAAGAATATGGGTGTTCGAAGGCCAGTTCGGGGATGCCGAAGTCGGGTACGGGATCGGCCCCCTTCCCGGCTGCGCGCGGGCGCCCGGCAAGCACCGCTACCGCCACCTTGCACTTGCCCGTCGCAATGGCCTGCGCCGCGTGGGACACGTGCATCGGGTAGGCCGATCCACCCGGGTCGGTATTGTCCATGTGCACAAGATTGTTGAGGCCCAGATACTCCGCCGCCGAAAGGACGCCGAGGCCCGGCATTTCCGAATCGCAGAAGAACCCGTCCACCATTTCCGGTTCCAGACCCGCATCGTCGAGAGCCCAGGTCACGAGGTCGGATACGATCTGCATTATCGAAAGATCGGTCGCCTTGCGCACCGGATGTTCCGCAATCCCCGCGACATACGCCTTGCCCCTGATACTCAACCCAGTTCTCCACGATTGCTTATTCGAACGTACGTTTGTATAAGCAATGTCATGAGTGGGCGTCAAGTTTGTTGAAGGCGCGCGCTTTGGTTACGAAGAAACGTTGGGAAGACGGAGAGAAAGAGCATGTGCGAACACGACCATAGTACCGACCATCCAAGCGCGAAGGCTTTGCTGGACGGGCTGCCGATGAACTGGGGCAAATGGGGGCCGGACGACGAAGTAGGCTCTCTCAATTATCTTGACCCGTCCCAGGTCATGCGCGGCGTAGGCTCGGTCAGGTCTGGAAAGGTCTTCACGCTTCAGATCCCGATGGGGCACGAGAAAGGCGATCCGATCTGGCCGGGACGCAAAATGGCCCAGCGTTACAACGTGCTCGACAAGGGCGACTTTCTTTCCGGCAAGATGCCCGAGATACCTGGCGGCACCGAATACTCCGATGACATGATGATCCTCTACTTGCAGGGATCGACGCAGTACGACGCGCTGGGCCACGTGTGGCACGATGACAAGCTGTACAACGGCTTCGACGCACGCAGCACCATCGGCAGCATGGCGAAGGCCAGCGTATTCCCGATTGCCGAGCGCGGCGTAGTCGGACGCGCGGTCCTGGTGGACATCGCAAGACTGCGCGGGAAGGACTGGCTCGACCGGGCGGAGCCGTTCGGGCTGGAAGACATCCTGGCCGCCGCCGAGGCCCAGGGCGTTACCATCGAAAAGCGCGACATCCTGATCATCCGCACCGGCTGGATCGGCTCTTTCTACAAGCGCGACCAGGAAGAGTTTTATGGCGAATACGCAGAGCCCGGGCTCGACTTCAGCCGTGAGCTCGTGGAATGGTTCCACGAGATGGAAATTCCCAACCTCGTAACCGACACGATCGCCAACGAACTGGCGATCCATCCTTCCTCAGGCGTCTCTTTTGCCCTGCACCACTCGCTGATGCGCGGCCTGGGGGTGACGTTCACCGAGATTGCCCAACTCGATCCCTTGGCGGACGACTGTGCCGAGGACGGGCAGTGGAATTTCCTTTATACCGCCGCCCCGCTGAAGGTGGTCGGCGGAACCGGGGCCCCGGTCAATCCGGTTGTCATCAAGTAAGGGTTGCACATAATCGATGAGCGAGGGTCTATTCGGCGGATGACTGGGATTTCAGATCGACTTGGGTTGATGCGCGGTCCTGCGTGGCCGAACCGGATCGCCCTCGCCCCGATGACAAACACCCAAAGCCACCCTGACGGCAGTTTGTCGGAAGAAGAATTCAGGTGGCTGACAATGCGTGCCCAGGGGGGTTTCGGGCTGGTCATGACAGCCGCCGCCCATGTCGAGCGTCAGGGACAGGGTTTCCCTGGCCAATTGGGCATTTTCGACGACGATCTGCACATGGCCGGATTGTCGCGGCTGGCTGACGCCATAAAGGCACAGGGCGCGGTATCGTCCGTCCAGTTGCATCATGCCGGCCTGCGTTCACCCGATGACCTGGTCGATATTCCGCTGGGGCCGAGCGAAGACCCGGAGATACGCAGCCGCGCTTTAACACTTGCAGAAGTGGAAGCGGCCCGGGACAGTTTCATCGCGGCGGCGGTCCGCGCCGAACGGGCCGGGTTTGATGGTGTGGAGGTTCACGGGGCTCACGGATATCTCTTGAGCCAGTTCCTCTCGCGCACGATGAACCAGCGAACAGACCGTTATGGTGGAACACCCGAAAACCGGGCGCGGCTCTTGCTGGAAGTGATCGACGGCATCCGTGCCGCTTGCCGCCCTGATTTCCAGATCGGCCTTCGCCTGTCGCCCGAGCGTTTCGGCCAGGACCTTGGGGAAATCCGTGATCTCGCGGCCAAGGTGTTGGCGGAAGAAACAATCGATTACCTCGACATGTCGCTGTGGGATGTTTTCAAGAAGCCCGACGATGAACGCTTCGGCGATACGGGATTGCTGGAACTCTTCGCCGGCCTCCCCCGCGACCGGGTGGCGCTGGGTGTCGCAGGGAAAATACGCAACCGGAAGGAAGTCGAAACGGCGATGGCCAGGGGTGCTGACTTCGTATTTGTCGGTCGTGCCGCCATCCTGAACCACGATTTTGCCCGGCGGGTGGCCGAAGACCCCGAATTCCGCTCACCTGATCTTCCGGTCAGCGCCGCCCATCTCAAGGACGAGGGCGTAAGCGAGGTATTCCGCGACTACCTTCGCAGATGGCCTAAATTTGTGCGTGACTAGGGGGTCGGCGTTCCTGTTCGCCGATCCCGGCTTACGTCGAACCTGCAAATTGCCGCCGACGGGGTGGCCCGTACCTTGCCGGGAAGACTTGCCCTATGGCGCTTGACTGGTCTGTCAGCTTCTTTGTTGTGACAATCCTTGCGGTCGTATTGCTCGGCTTGTCGAAAGGTGGCTTCGTTGGTGTGGGAGCGATCTCTCTTCCCCTGATGGCCCTTGTCGCTCCGCCGATCGCAGCGGCGGCGATCCTGTTACCAATCCTGATCGTGCAGGATCTGGTCAGCGTATGGGCGTTCCGCCGCGATCGGGACGATCATCTCCTGCGCGTACTGCTGCCCGGTTCGGTCGTAGGGATATTTCTCGGCTACTTGCTCGCTGCGACTGTCTCTACACAGGTCGTACTGGGCTGTGTGGGCGTATTGTCCGTTGTATTCGGAGCCTACCGCCTCTGGCTGGATACAGGCGGAAGGCTGGCAACCACGAGGGACCTGCCCGAATGGGTTGGCAGCCTGTTCGGCCTCGCCTCGGGCTTTACCAGCCAGATCGCCCATGCGGGCGGGCCACCTTACCAGATGTGGGTGATGCCCCGCCGCCTGCCGCGAGACACATTCGTGGGAACGACAGCGATCTTTTTCGCCATCACGAACTGGGTCAAGATGCCCGCCTATCTCGCCTTGGGGCAGTTTACCGCGACCAACCTTCTGACTACGCTGGTCCTGATGCCGGTCGCGATCCTCTCGACATTCGCCGGCGTCGCACTGGTGCGCCGGGTATCGGCAGAGCGCTTTTATGTCACGATCTACATTCTCATGATCCTCGTCGGAGTGAAGCTGATCTGGGATGCATTTTGATCGGCAACGTCGCTGTGTGGCGCTGTGCGGAAACACCGCTAACCACACCTCAGCCCCCCATCTCCCGATCCCCATTTCCCTCAGAATGAAATCGATGCCGATGCTTTCACCGTTCGCGGTGCGCCCTGGAGAAGAGCCGGGTTGAACACATCGAAAGCCGATGCCCAGTAGGCTTCGTCGAAGATGTTATCGACCGTAAGGCGCAGCGTTACGGGATTGTCACCCGCAGCGAAAACGTAGCGCGCGCCCAGGTCCACGACGGTCCAGCTATCCAGCATCAGCGCCCCGGCGCTATCCGCTGCCTGCTCTCCTGTGTGCGTGACACGGCCCGTGAATGTCGCGCCGGGCAGGAAGGGCAGGTCCCATTCCGCGTTGGCGTTGAAAGTGACGTCGGGAACCCCGATCACTTCCAGGCCGGTGTCGAAGTCCGCATCGTTGAGAGACAGCCCGGTGATGAGGCGAAGGCCCGGTGCCACCTCGCCGTTGAGAGTCAGCTCAATGCCTTCGTGGCGTTCCTCGCCGACATAGCCGAAGATCTGCTGGCCGCCCTCGGTCGTCACGCCCTCACCCGGTCGCTCGATGCGGTAGGCCGCGATAGAGGCGAACACAGGGCCAAGCGCCAGCTTGCCGCCGATTTCGTATTGCTCGGATACGCGGGGAGCGAGGACTGCCCCGGAGTTGCCCAGCGAGACATCGACGGGCGCGGTCGGCCCCTGCTGCAGCGCCTCGATATAGTTGGCGTAGAAGGACAAGCGCTCGGTTGGTTGCACGACAAGGCCCACCGCAGGGGTCCAGCGATCTTCGTTGTAGCTGGTCGCAAGAGCGCCGCCGAAATAGCTGAAGCTGTCGACCTGTATTTCCTGGTAGCGCACGCCGCCAGTCAGCAGGATGCTGTCGTTGGCGAACCCGATGGTGTCGGACAGGAAGAGGCTGGTCAGCTCGCGCTTCGTGATGGGGAACGGATCGTCGAGATCGCCGCCCACGAAAGCTGTGGGCTGCGGGGACACCTGCACAGGGTCGTACAGATTGGTGGCGAATGCATTGAAGAAATCATAGGCGGTGCGGTCTTCCTGCCAGATCGCGTTGCCGCCGATGTTGATCTCGTGTGTCGTGGAGCCCAGATCGAACCCCGCCCGAATACCGGCCTCTACTTCTTCATTCGATTGCTCGTAGGGAATGAAGGAATGGAACCCGCTGGTGCCATCGCCAGTCAGGGCGTCCGTCACGGTGATGCCGCCGTAAATCCCCTCTTCGTCGCCATCGCGCGCGCCTGCCTTGGCGTAAAGCATGACATTGGATGCAAGGTCGTATTCCAGCGACAGGGTGCCGAAGATGTCGCGCAGTTCGGTGTAGGTGTAATCCTGCGCGTAATTTGCATCGCTATCGGGCACAACGGGGATGAAACCTGCAAGCGTCACCTTGGGCCGCAGCGAATCCACGCGCACCTCCTGATAGGCAAGGTCCAGCGCGGCGCGCAGAGGGCCGCTGTCATAATCGAAGGCTGCGCCCAGCACCTGCGTGCGGCGATCCTCGCGGTCGACCGAGACCTCGCCATCGCGATAGGCGCCGTTGACGCGCACGCCAAATTCGTTGCCTGCCCCAAAGCGGCGCGAGACATCGAAGCTGCCGCCGATATGCGCATCGCCCACGAAATTCGCGGTGGCGCGGGCCATGTCGTCATTGCCAGCGCGCTTCAGTTGCAAATTCACGCTACCACCAAGGCCCGAACCGCCAGGTGCCGCACCGTTAAGGAATGCCGATGCACCGTTCAGCACCTGCACTTCCTCGAACAGTTCGGGGGCGATCAGCTGGCGCGGGGCGATGCCATAGAGCCCGTTCACACCGACGTCGTCGCCGAACAGCGCGAAGCCGCGGATGACGAACTGCTCGGCGGCATTGCCAAAGCCATAGGTGGTGCGAACGGTCGGATCGTTGTCCAGCACATCGCCGATGGTCAGCGGCTGCTGGTTATAGATCAAGCTCTCGTCGAAACTGCGGATCGAAAAGGGCAGGTCCTCGGCGGGCTTGTCACCAAGGACGCCTGCATTGCCGCCGTTTATCACTTCCGTGGCGTTATTGCGCTGCGCTGTGACGATTATCGCATTGTCATCGTCTTCCTGGGCGAGCGCGGGACTGGCCAATACGGCAGCAATGACAAAGGCCGGAAGGAATGTCGGGGTATGGCGCATGTTCGATCCTTGAGATGTAAGAAAGAGTGATCAGCTGCGACGCACGAAGGCGTTGGCAGCGAGGATGATGGGAAGGGACAGCAGGCCCCAGGCAAAGGCGTCGCGCAGCCCGTCACCGGTGAGCCCGAGAACGAGCCCGGCGATGCTGGCTGCAAGCAACGAGGCTGGGATTGCGAACACATACCAGAGGCTCTGGCGCTGGCGCCGGGTTACGGGCTTGTCGGTACGGGAACGGCCAGTGCTCATGCCGGCATACCCCTCGCGGCACCCGAGGCGATTTCGTCGATACGCCTCTCGATCCTTGCAGGGGAGCGACGAAGCCAGAGGACCAGTCCGCTCCAGAGCACCCAGATCGTCGCCAGGGTAAGGACCGCCCAGATCAGCTTGAGAGGCAGGCCGCCATAATCGCCGAAGTGCAGGGGTTTGGACATCATCAGTGCCTGATTGAGCGGGGGCATGGCACGCGCGTCGATCAATTCCCCGCTGCGTGCGTCGACCAGCGCCGGGGTCAGCAGATGCCGGGTCAGCGGCCGGTCGCCCTGGAAGAAGATCGCGTAGTGCTGACCTGTGCTCCAGTCGCCGCCCGGAAAGCCGATGAACTGCGGCGACCGTCCGGGAAGCGCTACCTGTGCGGAAGCCATGGCGGCGTCCAGCGAGCCGTAGTCATCGGCATCGATTGCTGGATCGCCCGCATACTGGGCGGTCATTTCGGCCAGTTCGCCATTGCGCCAGTTGTCCACCAGGGGATCGGCAAAGGCATTGATAACCCCGGTCACCCCGACGACCAGCATCCAGCCAAGGGCGACAATCCCTAGAAGGTTGTGCTGGTCGAGGGTCTTTACGCGGCGGCTGCGTCTGGTGCGCAGTGTGCCGAAAGGCAGGCGGCGCATGAAAGGGGCGTAAAGGACGACCCCGGAGACGAGAGCGAGCACGAACAGGCCGCCCATCACCCCGAGGAAAAGCATGCCCGGCAAGCCGAGAAACAGGTCGGTATGGAGCTGGAGAATGAATTCCATGACCCCTCCCGAAGGAGCGGGACCGATCACTTCACCCGTCGCCCGGTCGAGGAAGAGGAGCGTCATGTCAGCCCCGTCCGCATCAGGCACAGGGCCCGTCGTTACCGTCAGCAGGGGACTATCCTGGCTGAAGGCCATAAACAGCGGCACCTCGCCGGGGCGCTCTGCAAGAGCGGCATCGAGCATGTTGTCGAGGGCCGTCCCGCTGTCGGCAGAGGGGGCCCCTGCCAGCGCCGCCTCGTAATCTTCCCCTACCAGCGCGTCGATCTCGTCATGGAAGATGAGCGGCAGGCCCGTGACACAAAGCATGAGCAGGAAAGCCGTCGAGACGAGGCTGCTCCACTTGTGCACTAGAAACCAGGACTTGATGGTCGATCGCTTCACGAGAACTCCAGACAGCAGGGCGATCGCAGTCGCGAGTCGCCCTCGGTTGCCGTCGCCTAGAGTTAGCGACCTTTATCGTCAATGATAATCATTCGCATTAGCGTTGAATGCAAAAAGGAGCTTGGCGGGCTGCCCGGTTCCAGTCAGACAAACTCGACTGGCGTTCCGGTGGTCAAGGCTTCGGCCAATGCCGCCGCATCCCAGTTGGTAAGACGCACGCAACCGTGACTGGCCCGCTTGGCCACCATCTGCGGATCGGGCGATCCGTGGATACCGTAACCGTCCTTGCCCAAGTCTATCCAAGTGCCGCCAACGGGATTGTTGGGACCGGGAGGGAGGATGAAAGTCTTGTCGGGCCCCCAACGCTGGTCGTCCGGATCGAAGGTATAATTCGGAGCCGGCGCGATCGCCGCGACTTCCATTCGTCCGCTGGGGCTGGGGAAATCCGAACTGCCAATAGTCGCGGGATAACTGACCACGACATTGCCCGACTCATCAAGCCCGACCACAGTGTTCTCGCCCGTACGAACCTCGATCCGGGCAATGTCCGCATCGAGCGTGTTGTCGCCGTGGCTGACGATGACCAGCTTGGTCCCGGCCTTTGAAAAATCGGCATCTGGATTGAGTGCGGTCAGGAAATCCTGATCCATGTGGAACTTCTCGGCCAGCATTTCCGTGGCATCGCGGTATCCCAGCTTCTCCATTTCAGCCATCTCGGGAAATCCTTCCGGGATGTCGTAGAACTGGCGGGAGGCATCCTTTTCAGTGATCGTGTAGGTACGGAAAACGTCACCCCCGTAGTTGTCGATCAACGAAGCAACCAACTCGCTGTCTACCCCGGTACCGGCAGCCAGACCGTTCGCCTCGCGATAATATTCAATTGCTCGCTCGGTGTTGGCACCGCCCCTTCCATCGATCACGCCAGGCGAATGGTGGCTCTTGTCGAGCATCACCTGAACCGCGATCATCCTTTTCGAACGATCACCGAGCATCGACGAAGTGACAGCTTCCGGCAGGGTCAGGGTGAACTGACCGTCCTGCTGGCTGGCTTCCGCCTGGCTGGCGGATTCCTCGTCGTCATAGCCTTCCCGATCGGTGAAATTGGCGGCGAACTCGTCCTCGCTATCCGAACTGTCGGTGGCAGAACGGTCGCTCGCGGAATGGCTCTGGGCTGATGCCTCGACTTCGCCCTCGCCTTCCGGTGTTGAAGAGTTGCCGCAGGACGCGAGCGAGAGGGCGGATGCAGCGATCGATGCGAGCAGAATGTTTTTCATACCCGAAGAACGGCGGGCGCTTCACGGCGTTCCGACATGGTTGGGTCACGGGCCGCAAGCCGACCTTGCCAGGCTGCATGCGCTCTTTACTGATCCCACCAGTAAGGAGGTCGCCGTTCGTCACCGGTAACGATCTCGTTCATCGTGGCCGCGTCGTAAGCGCGTCCGCCCAGCACCACGGTCTCAACCTGCTCCGTATTGCGGATGTTCTCGAGCGGGTTACCGGAAAGAACGACGAAGTCGGCGAGCTTACCCGGCTCCAGGCTACCGATCTCGCGATCCATGCCAAGCGAGCGCGCGGGAACAATCGTCGCGGCTTGAAGCGCTTGCAACGGCGTCATGCCGCCGCGCACGAACGACCAGATTTCCCAATGCGGTGCGATGCCGGCCTGCTGGCCGTGCGCGCCGATCGATACCAACACCCCACGCTCCGCCAGCCGTGCGGCTTCGCGCGCAACGTCATCGTCGATGAAGTCGCTTTCCGGTGCGGTGATCCGGCGTGCGGTCTGTGCGCGCAACAGGGCCGGCGGCGTATGCGCCATGAGCAATGGCTGCTCGAATACGTTTGTCGCCTGCCGCCAGTACGGATCGCCCGCCAGGCCGCCGTAACCGACCACCAGGGTGGGGGTGTAACTGGTATCCGATTGGGCGAAGAACTGCAGCACGTCCTCGTACATTCGCATCACCGGAATATTGTGCTCCAGCGTGGAGTTGCCGTCCGCGATCAAGTTGAGGTCCATGCCGAAAAGCGATCCTCCCTCGGCCACCACCAGCATGTTCTCGCGGCGCGCTGCTTCCACCACCATCTGTCGCTGGTCGCGGCGGGGCTGGTTGTAATTCTTGATGCTCGGCGCGCCTTCCGCACGCAGGCGCCTGACGTGATCGAGTGCGTCCTCAAGCGAATCGATCTGGGCGTAGGCATAGGGATTGCGCGCACCATAGACGATCCGCCCGGTCGAGAAGATGCGTGGGGCAAGGATCATGCCTGTTCGCTGCATGTCCTCCGCGACGAATACGGGCGTATCGCTCGAGGGATCGTGGAGCGTCGTCGTGCCGAGCGCGAGAGCCTGGATCATGTTCCAGTTCGCCTGCGGCACCAGTTCGTCTGCGGAATAGGAACCGTGGGCATGGGCATCCACGAAGCCGGGAATGACCGTGCGGCCTGCAGCATCGATAGTCGGGGTACCCGCCGGGATTGGCGTCGAACCGGCCGGACCGATAGCGGCAATCACATCGCCGTCGACGACGATTGTGCCGTTTTCGATGATGCCGCCGTCTGAACCAGCCATGGTGACGATGCGCGCCCCGGTGATCGCCATGCGCCCTTCGTGGCGGGCAGCCTGCACCGTTCGCAGCATGGAAACTCCACTTTGCGGCGGCGTGAAAGTGGCGCGCTCCTCACCCTCCATTGGCGGTGTCGAAGGAAACAGGGTGGGTGTTTCAACGGTGTAAAGCGTCGGCCCGAGAGACCAGTGCAGCCGATCCCCGTCATTCGACCAGTGCACATAATCGGCGCCCGAATCCGAAACCTCGACAACCGGCAGGTTGTTCGCACTGGCAGAGATCGTCACCGCCTGGCCGCCCGGCATCAGCGGCATCACAAAGGCATCGTAATTCTCGGTGAAGGCGAAGAAATTGCCGGAAGGCGCAACCACGTAACCCGTCACCAGTTCGCCCTTGGCATGGGTACGCGCATCGAGGCCATCCAGGTTGGTGGATACGAGCATCTGCGATCCGCCTTCGGACCCGGTCATGAACACACGCTCGTTATCCGCACCGAAATGGGGGCGGGCCATGTCGCGGCTGATGAGTACAGGCTCTCCGCCGGACGCGGCAATGCGGTAGACACCGGGATCGTCGCTGTATTCGGGCGCCGTAAGGAAGCCCCCCTCGCCCTTCTCATAGACGATCGTGTTGCCATCAGGCGAGAAGTGCGGACGCGCGAAATGACCGGGCTGGCGAGTCACGCGCTCGCTGCCGCGACCGTCACGCCCGATTGTGCGGATCTCGCCCAGCCCCTCATCCGTCCAGCGAACATAGACGATGCGTGAGCCGTCGCGAGACCAGCTCGGATAGAGTTCGAACGCTTCGTCCTCGTTCGTCAGGCGCCGCATGGCACCGCCCGAAGCCGGCATGGTATAAAGATGTCCAAGGCTTTCGAAGACAACGGTCCGCCCGTCGGGCGAGACTTCCGCAAAGCGAGCCATGGTAACTTCGACGCTGTCCTGCGCGACCGGGATGACCGGATGCGGTGAGGGCAGCTGCCCGCGTGTGTCGTCGATGACGAAGGGGATCTCGGCTGCGACCGATCCATCGGCATTCACGCGGCGGATTTTGCCTCCCGCCCAGAACACGATAGAGCGGCTGTCGGGCGTCCAGTCCATATTGGGGTAGAGCCCGGTGACAGCCCAGGTTTCCTGCACGTCACGATCGAGATCGGCGTAGATCATGCGTTCTTCGCCGGTCTCGAGATTGCGCACGTAAAGCTGGGAACGGGTGTTCTCGCGGCGGACGAACGCGATCATCCTGCCATCGGGCGACGGCGTGGGTCGCACCGCTCCGCCCAGACCCGACACGGCGGTGGTCACTTCGCCCGATGCAAGATCGTAGCGCTCTATGTTGAACAGGTCCTGGTTGGAATCCTGCGCGTATTCGAAGATCGGCCCGGGCGTGATGTTGCGGGTATAATAGATGGCCTCTCCATCGGGAGTGTAGATCGGCTCGCCCAGCTCCTTCTGATGCTGTTCGTTGGGCCGTTCGACCAGAGCCACCCCACTGCCGCCCGAGACGTGGTAGATCCACACCTCGCCCGTACCGAGCGAGCGGCCGGTGGTGAAATGCTTCTTGGCAGCAATGAATTGTCCGTCGGGTGACCAGGTCGGCTGGTTGAGAAGACGGAAATCCTCGTCGGTCAACTGGCGCTTGTCGCTGCCATCGGCATTCATCAGCCAGATATTGTCGCCTCCTCCGCGGTCGGAGGTAAAGGCGATGCGCGATCCGTCGGGCGAAAATCGCGGCTGCACTTCCCAAGCGAGGCCCTCTGCAATGCGCGTCGGTGTGCCGCCGGTGATCGGCATGATGTAGATGTCACCCAGCAGCGAGAAGGCGATCGTCCGACCGTTTGGCGACACATCGATATCCATCCAGGTGCCTTCGTTGACGCGGATCGGAACCTGCGAGATCGGCACGCCGGGAGGGTTGTTGACGTCCCATTCGCCATCGTCGTCACCGGCAGCGATGCTTTCGCCTGTTGCATCGTCCTCGATCGACTGGCCGGGGGCGGGATCGGGCGAGGGAACCTCGCGGGTGTTCTGGTCCTCTGCTACCTCGGTTTCCTCAACGGGGTCGGGCTCGGACGCTGGTTGGGCTTGCTGCGCGGCAGTTGCAGAAGCCAATGCGAGAACGCCTGCGGCAGAAAGGAATGCGAGTTTGCGGATCATGTGGCTTCCCGATCAGTTTTTTCATCTGTTTTCATAGCGGATCACCTCATAAGCGCAACGCGGATCGGCCGGCCATCGCCAAACTCATCCATCCGGTTCTTCGTGACTGGAGGGAGGGGTGTATTCGCTTTTTGCCACAAGGCTGATGCCATGGCTGCGCAATGCCTCGTCTGGGCATGCTGATGGCCAAAATGCTCAGCCCGAAGAAAGTCTCTGGCGCCCCCCCGAACCACGATGGCTCCCAAAACCGCGCCGAACTGCGCCGTATTCGGGGTACAGCTCGCCAGAAGGGGAGAATGGGTTCGGTTTTCGGGACTGTTGGTGCGGTCGAGAAGACTCGAACTTCCACGGCCTTTCGGCCACAACGACCTCAACGTTGCGCGTCTACCAGTTCCGCCACGACCGCACACCGATACAGACAGGCGGGCCGAACCCGCCGTGGTAGGAGCGCGCCCCTAGCAAGAAGGTATCCCTGCTGCAAGCAGTCTCTTGAGCGGAAATTGTTCGCGCCGCGAAAGGTGCTCGCTACTCGGGTTTCCAGCCGAATTCGGCGAAGACGGCGCGGCGCGGAATATCGGTCACCGCTTCGTTGATCGTAACAGTCTCGCCAGGGGCCAGTTCGCGCTGCGGCGGCGGGATTTCATAGCTGAAGACAATCGTTTCGCGGGCATCGCGCAGAACGATCAGAATTGTCGGCAGCGTGCGCGTTTCCGTACCGATGTTGGTGACGCGCCCGCTGGCACCGAAGAACGTCGTACCGTTGGGCAGGGTACGACGTTCCTGCTCCTCTGGCGGGAAATCGAGTTGCAGATCGGGCTGGACGGCGGCGAATGTCGGGCGCTCCACAGGCACCCAATCCGGCAATCCCCAGTAACTGACGGCAAAGATCGTACCCGCCGCGACCGCGGCAAAGATGGCTGCGGCCGAGGTCCACATCTTCAGCGGATTGCGGCGCGGCCGGAAGGGCGGCTCTGCATCGAAGGGCGAGTGCTCCTCGTCTTCGGCCAGCGCGCCATAGCCGGGAGTGTCCGCCACTGGCGGCGGGGGCAAGGGGCGATCTTCGCGCTCCACGGTGGGCGGATCGGGCTCGGACCGTTCGCCGGATTTCGCCTCGGCAGCGACGTGACCGCTCGGCCCATCGTCCATCCCGAACGACACCGCGACATTGCGTGCAGGGTTGTGCTGCGCGGCAGGCGAGCGTCTATCCACTGCGTCGCGCAGTTCCTGTCCCGGCGGCTTTGGCTGCGTAGCGACGGGGGTGGGTGGAGGCGGCGGCGGAGCAGGGGGTGGCGGCGGCGAGGCGGGTTGTTCCGGTTGCGGTGCTGCCGCTTCTCCGGTGCCTGCTGTTGCCTCGGCCTTTTTGGGCGGCGCCGTCAGTTCAGGTCCGTCCTGGAACCAGCTGTGCCGGCACTTCGCACAGCGCACGGTACGGCCCTCCACGCCTACGGCGGTATCTGGCACGACATAGCGGGTCGCGCAGGCGGGGCACTGAATTATCATTGCACTGCATAACCCCTACGCCCAGCCATCGCCTGCGGGCAAGCGCGCGTGGTCGCAACATGCGCACAGTTCCGCCTTTTTTCCACAAGCGCCAGCGCCTATATCCGCCGCGAATGCCTCCGATGCTCTTTCCCGCGCCCCTAGAAGGCACTAGCACCCGACCATGAGCGAGGCAGGGGATTCCATTGTGCAGTTCGACAATGTCGGGCTGCGATACGGCACCGATCGCGAGGTGCTGAGCGACATTTCCTTCACGCTTTACCCCGGCAGCTTCTACTTCCTCACCGGCGCCAGCGGCGCGGGGAAGACCTCGATGCTCAAATTGCTGTATCTTGCCCAGCGCCCTACCCGCGGTGCAATCAGCATGTTCGGGCACGACCTGATTACCCAGCCGCGCAAGTCCCTGCCCAACTTTCGCCGCCGCATCGGCACGGTCTTCCAGGATTTCCGGCTTATCACGCATCTGTCTGCGTTCGACAACGTTGCCCTGCCCCTGCGAATTTCCGGCATGGGCGAGACCGAGATACAAAAGCCGGTGGCGGACATGCTGGAATGGGTCGGCCTTTCCCACCGCAGCCACGCGCGCCCGGCCACGCTTTCGGGCGGGGAACAGCAGCGCGTCGCCATCGCCCGCGCGGTGATCGCGCGGCCGGAGATCCTGGTGGCGGACGAACCGACCGGCAATGTCGATCCGGAAATGGCGGTGAAGCTGCTGCGCCTGTTCGAGGCATTGAACCGGCTGGGCACAACCGTGGTGGTGGCCACCCACGACGTGCACTTGCTGCGCAAGGTGCCGGATTCGCTGATCATGCGGCTCGACAAAGGTAAGCTGTCCGATCCCACGGGTGCGCTGCGCTATCCGCCCAAGCGCGATATTCCCCGGCGCGAGGTACAGCCCTGATGGCGCTTGGCCCCGTAATACGTCGCGGCAGTCCGCGCTTCGGCAGTTCCGCCTCGCGCATGTTGCCGCAGGCGCGCATAGCCGGACCGATGCCCTGGGTAATCGCCATCATGATCGCGCTGACGGTAATGGCGGCGGGTGCAGGCCTGGCACTGAGCAATGTCGCCGCCAACGCCCGGGCAGAGATTGCTGGCGGCGTGACAGTGCAGGTGGTGGAAGGCGCCCCCTCCGCGCGTGAGCGGCAGGCGCAGCGCGCTGTCACTTTCCTTACAGGGCGCGAGGACGTGCTTTCGGTCCGCCGCGTTCCGGACGAAGAACTCTCTGCTCTGCTGGAGCCGTGGCTGGGCGCTTCGATAAGCCAGAGCGAGGCCGTGCCCACCCCGGTACTGATCGACGTGCGGCTGTCCGGCCCGGTGACGTCCCGGCGGCTGCGAGACCTGCGCGCGGAACTGGTGCGCGAGGTACCGGCGGCGCGGCTGGACGCGCAGGCAGGCTGGCTTGCCCCTGTTTTCGATGCCATCCGATCCCTGCAATACCTGGCCATCGGGCTGGTCGTACTGCTGGCCCTGACCAGTATCGCTGCCGTGTGGCTGGCTGCGCGCAGCGCGCTCGGCTCCAACCGCGATACGATCGAGGTGATCCACCACCTTGGCGGTACCGACGGGCAGATCGCCCGCATTTTCCAGCGCTCCATCGGGATGGACGCTCTGCTTGGCGGTGCCGCTGGCCTGGCGCTGGGCGTGGGCGCGATGTTCGTGCTGGGGCAGCAATTTGCGGGCCTTGGTTCAGGGCTTGTTGCAGGCGGTGCACTATCGCTGTTGGATTGGCTGGCGATTACCGCGGTGCCATTGGCAGGAGTGCTGCTGGCGATCCTGACAGCGCGGATCACCGTGACCGGCGCCCTGAGGAGAATGTTGTGACCTTCCGCCGCATCCTTGCCCTGCCGCTGATCGCCTGGGCGCTGGGCTTTATCTGGTTCGCCGTGGCCCTGCCCCAACCCGCGCCGCAATCGCGCACCGATGCGATCGTCGTGCCCACCGGCAGCGGCGGGCGGATCGAGCGGGGGCTGGAAATGCTGCAGGCCGGCGCGGCCCAGCAGATGCTGGTGACGGGCGTGGACGCCAGCGTGCGACCGGGAGAATTCGTGGCGGAATTCGCCGTACCGCAGAGAGTGATGGACTGCTGCGTGACGCTCGGCTTCTCTGCCCTCGATACCCGCGGCAACGCGCGAGAGACGGCGCAATGGCTGGACGAACGCGACTACACCTCGCTGCGCCTCGTAACTGCGGACTGGCACATGCGCCGTGCCGCCGCCGAATTGCAGGACCAGTTGCCCGACAATATCTCCGTGCTGCGCGACGCGGTCCGCTCTCAGCCAAGCCTTGGCACGCTGTTCGTGGAGTATCACAAGCTCATTGCCGTGAAGACGCTGCAGGCGCTGGGATGATCTACCTTCGCAACATTGCCTTTTACCTGACCTTTTACGGCGGCTCGATCGTCATGGTCATCCTTGCCGTCCTGGCGGCGCGGGTCGCACCCGGCCGCGTCCGGGGGGTGTGCGACAACTGGTCCGCACTGCACCGCTGGGCCTGCGAAAAGCTGCTCGGCATACACGTGGTGGAAACAGGGCAAAGGCCCGATTACCGCGCCTTCTACGCCATCAAGCACGAGAGTTTTTTCGAAGCGATCGACCTTCCGCACGGTTTTGACCACCCCGCCCTGTTCGCCAAGCAGGAGTTGTTCGACATTCCTGGCTGGGGCACTGCCGCAAGAGAATACGGCGTGATTCCCGTGGCGCGCGAGGAAGGGGCCAAGGCGCTGCGCACGATGATCCGCGAAGCGAACCGCTTCGTCGGCGAAGGCCGTCCGATCGTGATTTTCCCCGAAGGGACCCGGGTACCGCACGGCACACAGCCGAAACTGGGGGCGGGGTTTGCCGCGCTCTACAAGTTGCTCGGTTTACCGGTGGTGCCCGTCGCGGTGGATAGCGGACCCAATTACCACCGCCGGTGGAAGCGGCCCGGCACGATAACCTATCATTTCGGTGAACCGATCGAGCCGGGCCTGTCGCGTCCCGAAATCGAGGCGCGCACCCACGCAGCGATGAACGCACTCAACAACATGCCGCAGGTCGAATTGCCCCGGGAAGGGGATAGCGCCTAGCTTTCGATTTCGGCGATGATACCGGCCAGCCAGCGCCGTGCGTCTTCGCGCTCTCCGATATCGGCCACGAATTCCTGCCCCCGCGCCACGCTTTGCAGGCGATCACCTTCGCGCCAGCGATCCGCCCGGTCGTGATAGGATAGCCCCGTTTCGCGCAGCCATCCGGGGACGCGCCACAGGCTGGGTGGACCTTCCGGTACCGTCAGGCGCAAGGCATCGCTGGCACTCCCGGCCGTACATCCCTTGCCAAGATAAACCGTGTCGTTCGCGGCGTGCACACCTATGGCGTGGGGCACACCCAGTTGCGCCAGTTCCGCCAGCCGTGCCGGGGCCACGCCGTTCAGCGGCAGCACTTCCTTCACCTGCAGGTAAGCGAAGATGCGATGGTGCGGCTTGCCGCCTTGCTCCCGGAACAGGCCGAAGAACACGAATGCGTCGCCCACGCCGACTCCTTGCCGCTCGAGATGAGTCTGCGCTGCGCCGCACTGGCCAAGGATGGCACGGCCGTTTGCAAGGAACATCGGATCGTGGTGGCAAAGATCGTCAGCGCCCAGCTTTCCGCGACTGGCGGCATGGGCCAGTTCGCCCAGTCCCAGATCGCCGTAACTGGTGCGCGAAAGCCCTCCGCTTGCCGGAATTGGCAAGCTTTTCGGGCGCTTGTCCACCACCGGCGAGGGACCACCTCCGGCAGAAGAGTCGAAACCTTTGCGGCTCAGGACCATTCTCATCAATCACGCCCTAGCCGATGGCATGGCGTCGCTACACCCTCGACTTTGCTTGATAACTTCGGAAACCATGTCCATGTCCCACCCGATGCCACTAGACAGAACCGCACTTCGCAACGCCTATCGCCAGGACGAGGATACCTGCATTGCCGAACGCATGGAGCAAGCCTCCATCGTCAACCAGCTGCACGAGAAATCGGCAGACATTGCCGGCAAGCTGATACTCGAGGCGCGAAAACGCGAGAGCAGCGGCCTGGACGCCTTCTTGCACAGCTACGGGCTTAACACGGACGAGGGCATCGCGCTGATGTGCCTTGCCGAGGCATTGCTGCGCGTACCGGACGAGGAAACCGCCGATGCGCTGATTCGCGACAAGGTGGCGACGCAGGACTGGGCCGAACATATCGGCGAGAGCGGCAGCGTCTTTGTGAACGCGGCGACCTTCTCGCTCATGCTGACGGGCGAAGTCTTGCGCGGTGGCAAGAGCCAGGAAAAAGGCCTCGCCAATGCGCTGCGCCGGGCAACGGGCCGCATGGGTGAGCCGGTCATCCGCAATGCCACATGGCAGGCCATGCGCATTATCGGCGGGCAGTTCGTCTATGCCCGCACGATCGAGGAAGCGATGGGCCGTGCCAAGCCGGAAAAGAAGCGCGGCCTGACGCACAGTTTCGACATGCTGGGCGAAGCGGCGATGACCTTCCCCGATGCCGAGCGTTACCGCGAAGCCTACGCCGATGCCATCGCGCGTCTGGCGAAGGAACCGGGCGATGTGCACACCGGCCCCGGCATTTCGGTGAAGCTTTCGGCGCTCTACCCCAAGTACGACTATGCCCACGCCAAGGCCGCACACGATGCCATCGTGCCGATTGTGCGCGAACTGGCCGTGCAGGCGCGCGAGGCAAATATCCACTTCACCGTCGATGCCGAGGAAGCGGAGCGGCTGGAACTCAGCCTCGATATCATCGAGACGCTGATCAAGGACGACGACCTGTTCGACAACGGCACCGAGGAAGGCTGGACCGGCTTTGGCCTCGCCATCCAGGCATACCAGAAGCGCGGCGTGCCGCTGTGCCGCTGGATCGCCAAGCTGGCCCGCCGCAACGAGCGCCGCCTGTTCGTGCGACTGGTGAAAGGCGCCTATTGGGATGCCGAGATCAAGCTGTCGCAGGTTGGCGGGCACAAGGATTTCCCCGTCTTCACCCGCAAGGTGGCGACCGACGTGTCGTTCCTCGCCTGCGCCAACGAATTGCTGAAAGCGGACGATTCCATCTACCCCGCCTTCGCCACGCACAACGCTTATACCATCGGCGCGATCAAGGCGATGGCGGGCGACACTCCCTTCGAATTCCAGCGCCTGCACGGCATGGGAGAGGAAGTGTACGGCGCGCTCGCCAAGATGGAAGGGGAGACGAAAACCCCGGTTCGCATCTACGCGCCAGTCGGCGGTCACAAGGAACTGCTCGCCTATCTGGTGCGCCGCCTGCTCGAAAACGGCGCGAACTCCAGTTTCGTGAACCGCATGGCCGATGCCGATGTGCCGGTGGAAGAGCTGGTGACGAACCCGATCAGCGATCTGGCCGCGATGCGTCCCTATCGCAATCCGGCGATCCCGCTGCCGATCGACATCTATCCCAACCGACGCAATTCGCTGGGCGTCGACCTTGCCCATCCGCCCGAATTCGAGGAACTGACCGAGAAGCTGGCCTACTGGCGCGCCGACCATCCCGTCGCCCGCCCCACGCTGATGGCCAATGTCGAGCACGAGAAGATCGAGGTGCGCGCCCCGCAATCGGGCAAGGTCGTAGGCCATCAGGTTATGGCCAGCGAGCGCGACGTGGATCTCGCTCTCGCCCGCGCCACGGCGGCGCAGCCGATGTGGGACGCGCTGGGAGGACAGGCCCGTGCCGACTTGCTCATCAAGGCCTCGGACCTGCTGGAAGAGAACATGCCCCGCTTCATGGACCTGTGCCGCCGCGAGGCGGGCAAAACCATGATGGACGGCGTGCTGGAAGTGCGCGAAGCCGTGGACTTCCTGCGCTATTACGCCTGCGAGGCACGCATGCTGTTCGGCGCCCCGCAGCCGCTTCCCGGCCCGACGGGCGAACAGAACCTGCTGCGCCTGCACGGGCGCGGCGTGTTCGCCACCATCTCGCCATGGAACTTCCCGCTGGCGATCTTCATGGGCCCGGCTGCCGCCGCCCTGGCCGCAGGCAACACGGTGGTCGCCAAGCCTGCCGAACAAACCCCACTGATTGCCGCGCTGGCCATCGACCTTTGCCACGAAGCGGGCATCCCAAAGGATGTGCTCCAGTTGTTGCCGGGCGATGGCAAGGTGGGCGCTGCGCTCACGTCCGATCCCCGCGTGACGGGCGTGGCCTTCACCGGCTCTACCGGCACGGCCCATGCCATCAACCGCTCGCTGGCAGCGCGCCCCGGCGCCATTGGTACGCTGATTGCAGAAACCGGCGGCATGAACGCGATGGTTGTCGATTCTTCCGCACTGCCAGAGCAGGTGACGCGCGACGTCGTTGCCTCTGCATTCCAGAGCGCGGGCCAGCGCTGTTCGGCGCTGCGCGTGCTTTACCTGCAGGACGACGTGGCGGACGAAATGCTGGAGATGATCAAGGGCGCGTTCAAGGCGCTGGTGATCGGCGATCCGGCCAATCTCGAAACCGACGTTGGTCCGGTGATCGACGCCGAAGCTCGCGAGAAGCTGCAAGACCACGTGCAGGAGATGATCGATGCGGGCTTCCCCGTCTGGCGTCGCTCGATGCCAACCGATTGCGAGAATGGCCATTTCTTCTCGCCCACGATTATCGAGATCGGTTCCATCCTGGACCTCGACGAAGAGCAATTCGGCCCCATCCTGCACGTCTGCCGCTATCCCGCAGGGGGTCTTGGCAAGGTGCTGGATGACATCAATTCGACCGGCTACGGCCTGACGCTGGGCCTGCACAGCCGCATCGACGAAACCCGCCGCTTCGTGGAAGCTCGCGCCAAGGTCGGCAACTTCTACGTCAACCGCAACCAGATCGGTGCGGTGGTGGGCAGCCAGCCCTTCGGCGGCGAAGGCCTGTCCGGCACCGGCCCCAAGGCCGGCGGCCCGCACTACGTAACGCGGTTCGCGACCGAACGGGTGACGACGATCGATACGACGGCTGCGGGCGGGAATGCCTCGCTGCTGGCGGGGGGTTGATTGGAGCAAGGTCCGCTTTCGACACG
The DNA here is from genome assembly GCF_003584125.1 of Aurantiacibacter zhengii. Taxonomy (GTDB): domain Bacteria; phylum Pseudomonadota; class Alphaproteobacteria; order Sphingomonadales; family Sphingomonadaceae; genus Alteraurantiacibacter; species Alteraurantiacibacter zhengii. The sequence continues at coordinate 379,562 of NZ_QXFL01000003.1, read as the reverse complement.
ATTGCGGGCTAAGACTTTCTCCTTCATTCTCCAAGAGCACCAGTGATTAAGGAGACCGGCTCATGTCTGCCGCCGAAAGGCTCGACAATTTCTTTAAGCTCCTGCTCGGTGCGTCGCTTGCGTTCTTCGCTTGCCATTACCTTTGGGGTGTCGAAGAAGCAGCAGATGCCGGGATGATTGCCGGTTTGAGTTGGGTGATCTTCCGCTTCTGGTCTTGGCGCTTAAAGAGCAACGCAATCGCAAACTCAACGTAGAGATTTCTGGACTACAATCGCAAGCCGAGCAGTCCGTTACAGTTTGTTTGTTTTCCACCCGAAATCAGACTTTCACCCCTTCTTGGAAAAGGGGATAAACTCTTGCTCCCCTTGCCCCCGCTCCACAGTTCGGGAATCCCTCCTTTATGGCGATTCTTTCAGACAAGTGGATTCGGGAACAGGCAACGTCGCACGGCATGATCGAGCCGTTCGTGGAAGCACAGCGGCGCGACGGGTGCATCTCCTATGGCCTTTCCAGCTTCGGTTACGATGCGCGGGTGGCGCCCGAGTTCAAGATCTTTACCAACGTCAATTCGGCGGTGGTGGACCCCAAGAATTTCGACGGCGACAGCCTGGTGGACCGGGAGACCGACGTCTGCATCATTCCACCCAACTCGTTCGCCCTCGCGCGGACGGTGGAATATTTCCGCATCCCGGAAGACGTGCTGGTGATCTGCCTTGGCAAGAGCACCTATGCGCGCTGCGGGATCATCGTGAATGTCACCCCGCTGGAACCGGGCTGGGAAGGCCACGTCACACTGGAATTTTCCAACACCACGCCCCTTCCCGCCAAGATCTACGCCAATGAGGGGGCGTGCCAATTTCTGTTCCTGCAGGGCAACGAACGCCCCGAAGTCACCTATGCCGACCGCGCGGGCAAATACATGGGCCAGCGCGGGGTCACGCTGCCACGGCTGTAAAGCGCCTTTCGCACCCGCCGCGGCAGATGCGAAAGGCTGATTTTATTAGAAGCTCGCCCGCGCCGTCAGCTTGAAGTTGCGCCCGGTCATGGGCACGAAATCCTTCGTGAAGCTGGTGTGGCGGCGACCCTCGGCATCGAAGATATTGTCGACCTGCGCGATGATCGTCAGGTTCTCGCGCCCTTCGAACGGGTGCCAGCCCAGCGATGCGTTGACCATGGTGAAGCCATCGGTCCGCGTCTCGAACGGGGCCACATCGGTTTGGCTGTCGTACCATTCCACTTCGCCGCGCAGGTCGAAGTGCTCCCAGCGCCCTTCCAGGGCACCGTAAAGGCTGAGCGGGGGAACACGCGGTGCATTGGTGCCGTCATCCAGTTCCACGCGGGTGTAGGCACCGCGCACGTCGCCCAGCAGGGAGAAGTCCCTGCCCTCGATCAGCGGGAAGGTGACCTGCGCCTCGGCACCCCATTGGTCGGCATCCTGCTGCAGGAAGGCGAAGACCGGCAGCTCGTCTTCTTCCTCTCCCGTACCGGCGAGATAGATGAAATCGTCGAACCAGTTGCGATAGACGCTGGCGTTGACTTTCACTTCGCCGATTTCGCCGCGAACATATCCTTCCGCGCCCCAACTGCGCTCTATATCGAGTGCCGGGTTACCGATCTCGAACTGCTGCGTGGCGATATGCGGCCCTTCGGCGAACAGTTCGGCAGCGGTCGGTGCGCGTTCGGTGCGGGAGACGTTCAATCCTGCACGGAAATCGTCGAAAAGCGTGTAACCGCCGCCGAGAGAAGCGGACACGGTGTCGAAATCGCGCTGGATGCCCAAGGTCGACGCTTCGATTTCGGTATTCTCGTAACGGGCACCGGCTTCCAGTTCGAAAGGTCCGAAATAGAATTCCTGCAGGGTGAACAGGGCTATCGATTCCACGTTGTTGGGCGGGATGTAGGCCTCTGCCCCGGTCGCGACGAAATCCTGCGCCGAAAACTGCAGGCCGGTTGCGCCACCCCAGCCGCCGCGGCGCGACTGTGCCAGTTCCACGCGTCCCTCGACGCCCTTCACCTCGAACACGGTGCCGACTTCAGCGCCTTCGAACTCGGTGTGGGTGTAATCGGAAAACCCGACGCGCGACTGGACGGAATCGAAGAACCCGTCGCCAAGATCGATATTGGCGCGGAAATCGGCACGATAGCGGCGCAGTCCGATGGATACGGCTTCTTCGCCTTCTTCCTCCCCGTGTTCGTCATCATGATCGTGGTCTTCTTCACCATGCTCTTCCTCACCATGATGATGGTGCCCCACGCCCGGCGCGCCGGGTACGCCGTATTCGGTATCGTAGTAGTCGAACGATACGCCGAAATTGCTCTCGCCCGAGAAGAAAGCGATACCCGTGCCGGCAGACCAGGTCTCGGTATAGGTGTTGGGCACGATGCCGGAAATATTGGCCGCATCGCGAAATTCCTCGGCTTCCTCGAGCTCGCCTTCTTCCTCCTCCTCGGCGGCGTCGGCCAGCAGGTCTGCACGCAGATCGTCGGAAGCAGCGAAGCCCGGAATCTCGATATCGTCTGTATTGCGGTAGGATCCGTCGACGTGGAACACGATGTTATCGGTCACCTTGGTGTCGAGCGAAATCCCGCCTTCCCAAAGGCCGGTGGCGCTATCGACGCCCCCCAGCAGGTCGGCGTGGAATGCCTCGTCCGGCACGCCCGGTGGGATGCGCTTCGTGATGACATTCACCGCGCCGCCGATGGCTTGGCTGCCGTACAGCAGCACGGCAGGCCCGCGCAGCACCTCGATACGCTCGGCGATCAGCGGATCGACTGCCACCGCGTGATCGTCCGACGCGCCGGAGGCGTCGATCGTGCCGATACCGTCGATCAGCACACGAACGCGGTCACCGCCGAAGCCGCGCAGGATGGGACGCGATGCGCCTGGCGAGAATCCGCTCGCCTCGACACCCGGCAGGTTTGCCAGGATATCGCCGACCTGGCCCGAGCTTTCGCGCTGCAGCGCCATACCGGACAGGACCGAAGTGCCCGCGACAACATCCAGCCGGTCGACACCGCTGGCAGTGACATAGATCGCCCCGTGAAAATCGTCGTTTGCGGGTTCCTCTCGATCGCCTGAAACCTCCACTTCCGCTGAGGAGGGCTGCTGCGGCGCCTCTTGGGCCAGGGCATGGGATGGAATAACGACACTTGCCAGAAGCAGGGCGGACTTGCGGATCATTCAAAAATTCTCTCGATGCTGGTGATGATGTAACATCGCGCATCTAGGAGATAGGCTCTGAACGTCAAGTGAGCATATGCGGAAAAAGTCGGAGAGTTAGCCTTCTGCGGCAGATTGCAGACGCGCGCGGGCCTCTGCTTCGCCGATCAGGGGCAGCAGTTCGCTCATGTCGGGTCCGTGGTCCATGCCCGTCAGCGCCTGCCGCAATGGCAGAAAGAGCGACTTGCCCTTGCGATCCGTTGCAGCTTTCAGCCGCGCGGTAAGGTCCGCCCAAGGATTGTCCGACCATTCCAGCATGGTCGCCGCCTTCGCCAGGAAGGTGCGCGTTCCGTCATCGAAATCGGGCTGACTGACAGGACCGGTAACGATGGCCCACCAATCGCCGGCATCTGCGACCTTCTCGAGATTGGGTCGAATGGCATGCCACGCCCCAGCGTCCATGCCATCAGGCAGGCGATCGGCTACATCGGCAAAATCGAACTGGTGCACGATGGCAGTATTGATCCGGTCAAGTTCGGCATCGTCGAACCTGGCAGGCGCGCGGCCGAACGTGGAAAGGTCGAACGTGTTTACAAGCGTTTCGCGCGCAGCAATCGGCTCCACCGGCTGGCTGGTGCCAAGCCGTGCGAGCAACGCCACGAGCGCCTCCGGCTCGATGCCGCGCTCGCGGAAGGTGTCGCAACCCAGGGAGCCGAGCCGCTTTGAAAGCTTGCCCTCCCTTCCCACAAGCAGGGCCTCGTGCGCAAATCGTGGGGGTGCAGCATCAAGCGCGGTAAACATCTGTATTTGCACGGCTGTGTTTGAAACGTGGTCTTCCCCGCGCAGCACATCCGTTACCCCCATGTGGATATCGTCCACGCAGCTGGGCAACATATACAGCCACGATCCATCGGCGCGGCGAATCACCGGGTCGGACAATTGCGCAGGGTCGAACTTTTGCGACCCCCGTATGCCGTCTTCCCAAGCGATCATCTCGCCATGGTCCAGCTTGAAGCGCCAGTGCGGCGCAGCGCCCGCAGCCTCTTTCTCAGCGCGTTCGGCCTCGCTCAGAGCCAGTGCGCCGCGGTCGTAGATCGGCGGCAGGCCCCGTCCGAGCTGGATCTTGCGTTTCAATTCCAGTTCTTGCTGCGTTTCATAGGCGGGATAGATGCGGCCATCGGCGCGCAGTTTCTCGAAGGCTTGCTCGTAAAGGCCGAGCCGCTCGGACTGGCGCTCCTCCCCGTCGGGTGAAAGGCCCAGCCAGGCCAGATCCTCCCGGATCGCGTCGACGTACTCCTCCCGGCTGCGCTCCGCATCGGTATCGTCGATGCGCAGCATGAAGCGCCCGCCGTCCTTTTGCGCCAGCATCCAGTTGTGCAGCGCCGTACGGATATTGCCAACGTGCAGGCGGCCCGTGGGAGATGGAGCGAAGCGGGTGATCGTGGTCATGGCCCAAGCGGTTAGCTCTCTTGGACCCTGCTCACAAGCGCCAGGGAAAAGTGCTTGTAAGCAGGCGAGTTCCGGAGGCGGTAACGGCGCGTGTTCGCAGCCCGTTCCCAGTGGACAGTGCCCAGCTTCGGCACCGTGCTCGAAGTCACGCGCCGGCTGCGCGAGGGAGCCGAGCCTGACGACCCGTGGGGCTCACTGGAATTTTCCGCCGACGAACTGTTGCAGCGCCGTTATGACGAGCTTCTGGCTGTCGAGCTGCAGGCACAGTCTAAGGGGAAGGAAGGCTTCACCATGGTGCTTACCTCGCCGCGCGCTGCATATGGTGGTGCGGTGACCATCGGTTTTGCCCGTTTCGTGAACCGAGGCGACGACAACGCGCATGACGTACTGTCCATCCCCGCCGCCGACGTCATCGCCGAACTGGGTGAAGTGATTTTCACGCGAGAGGTGGTGCGCGCGCGTGAGCAGGAACGTCGGCGCAACCGCTAGGCGGCAGCGCGGTTTGCGCAAATCTCGGCCACGGCGCGCTGGGTAATGGCAAACAGCCTCTCGTGCCGTTCCCGGCGGATCAGACCGTCGAGAGCGGCCGTGAAGGCCGCGCGGTCCGCATGCCGCGCGGCCTCCGCCATCTGGGCAAAGGCGGTTTCGTCCGGCGTCAGCGCGTGACAGCAGGGGCGAGCGACCATCGCGTTTTCGGGCCACGCGAGAGAACATCCGCGGGCAAAATCCATCACCGCGCGCGCTGCGGTGAAGGAGCCGAGGCGGGTTGACAGGTCGACCAGAGGATCGGACCCGCGCTCCACGCTATGGGCCGCAAGACGCATCGCGAGCACCAGCGTGACAGCGGCGGGAGAAAACTGGCTGGCGACGACCGGTCTGCGCAGGCTATCCATGATGTTCTGACCTTCGGTGTTCGCAGAACGCAGGGCGGATGAGGGACGCTTGGGGCAGGACAAGGAAAGGCCTTTCGTTTTTGGCGGTCGATTCACCCCAAGCTAACAGTCGACAAATTAATTGCAACTCATTCGCAATAGCATTTTAGGAACAGCTACTGCGAGTAGAGCGTGACGCTGTGCCCGCCTCCTTCGATCAGCACCCCGTTCGAGGGCGTGCGTCCCACATATTCCGCCAGATTCAGGGCGCGGGCCACCTCGTCGAGTCGCGGCGGGATAGCGATCGCGCAGACTGGCGGGGGCGGTGCTCCCGGCTCGACAGGCGCGCTCGGCCTGCCTTCGCCCGTTGTGATGCGAATCCCGTCGATGCGGTAGCTGAAGGCGAAGTTCGCACACCGCGGCTCCCACCAGATCTTTTCCGCGCTGGCGCTGAGCGCCAGGCCATAAGGCTCGTCGAAGGGCTCTGCGTCGATCCCGGCAACGCGCCATTCTCCGGCAAGGGTTTCGATCTGGGTGATTGGCTGGCTGGGCGGCCCCGGCGGGGGATTTTCCGGACCACCGGGAGCGGGAAGCGTGGTGACCTGCTCCTCCGGTTCCGGCTCTGGCGAGCAGGCGAAGAGCGCGAGCGCAAGAACGGTAGAAGCAGCCAGTCTCATTCTGCCCAAACGCTCAAGCAAAGAAAAAGCCCCGACGGATTTCTCCGCCGGGGCTTTTCAAATTTTTGTCGGTAAGGACGCCGGGATCAGCTTTCGCTGTCGTCCGCGTCTTCCTCCTTGGCGATGGCTTCGGGCTCGCTGCCCTCGTCGTCGCGCTTGTATTCGCCGGCATCGGCATCGGTGCCTTCGCCGCTGTCGACCATGGTTGCCATGGTGGCATCGCCGGTCGCCGCATCCACGGGATCGCGTTCCAGTTCGGCCTCGTGCTGCTCGGCAGCGGAATCAGCCGCAACGACGGCCTCTTCCTTTTCTGCTGCCTTGGCTTCTTCCGCAGCAACCAGGGCATCCTGCATCTTCTTGTACTGCGCGCGCAGCGCAGCATCACGCGAAGAGGCGGTGACGCGCATGCGGTTCATGCCCGCACCCGTGCCCGCCGGGATCAGGCGACCCACGATCACGTTTTCCTTCAGGCCGATCAGCGTGTCCTTCTTCCCTTCGACCGCCGCCTGCGTCAGCACGCGGGTGGTTTCCTGGAAAGAAGCGGCGGAGATGAACGAACGGGTCTGGAGCGAGGCCTTCGTGATGCCCAGCAGGATCGGGGTGCCCTTGGCGGGATCCTTGCCCTTGCTGAGCTTTGCATTGACTTCGTTCATTTCCTCCAGGTCGACCTGTTCGCCCGGCAGCAGCGTGGTGTCACCGCCATCGGTGATCTCGACCTTCTGCAGCATCTGGCGAACGATCACCTCGATGTGCTTGTCGTTGATCTTCACGCCCTGCAGACGATACACTTCCTGAATTTCGGTGCAGAGGAACTCGGCGAGAGCCTCTACGCCCATGACTTCCAGGATGTCGTGCGGGTTCGGCGAACCGGAAATCAGCGTATCGCCCTTTTTGACGAAGTCGCCTTCCTGCACGTCGATCACCTTGGTCTTGGGCACCAGGTATTCCACCGGTTCGCCCTCTTCCGGAACGATGGCGATCTTGCGCTTGGCCTTGTAGTCGCGGATGAATTCCATCCGGCCGCTGATCTTGGCGATTACGGCAGCGTCCTTCGGCACGCGCGCTTCGAACAGCTCGGCAACACGCGGCAGACCGCCGGTGATGTCGCGCGTCTTGGCGGCTTCACGCGAAGCACGGGCAAGGATGTCACCCGCTTCCACTTCCTGACCGTCCTCGACAGAGAGCGTGGTGCCCGGAGCCAGCATGTAGCGCTGCGCTTCGGTCTCGTCGCCCTTCTTGCCCTTGGCCTTGATGTCGTCCTCGCCAAGGAAGGTCAGGCGCGGACGCAGGTCTTCCTTCTTGGAACGACCGGCAGAGCGGTACTCGGTGACCACGCGCTGGGCGATGCCGGTGGCTTCGTCCACACGTTCTTCCAGCGTCTTGCCTTCCACCAGATCCTGGTAGCGCACGACACCCGCCTGCTCGGTGATGATCGGCAGGGTGAACGGATCCCACTCGGCCAGACGATCGCCTTCCTTCACCTCGGCACCGTCTTCGAACATGAGGACCGTACCGTAAGGCACGCGGTGGATCGCGCGTTCGCGACCCGCTGCGTCGACCACGACCATTTCACCCGAACGGGCCAGCGACAGGCGGCGGCCCTTCTTGTCGGTGATGGTCGGCATGTCGCGATAGACGATCTTGCCGTCGGAGATCGATTCCAGATGGCTGGTTTCGTTGATCTGCGCGGCACCGCCGATGTGGAAGGTACGCATTGTCAGCTGCGTGCCAGGCTCCCCGATGGACTGTGCGGCGATCACGCCGACAGCTTCACCGATGTTCACCGGCGTACCGCGAGCAAGGTCGCGGCCGTAGCAGGTGGCGCAAACGCCCTGTTCGGCTTCGCACACCAGCGGAGAGCGGATCTTCGCCTGTTGCACTTCGGCTTCCTCGATGGCGGCAGCCATAGGCTCGTCCACCATCACGCCAGCCTTCACGATCACTTCGCCAGAGGCAACGTTCACGATATCCTCGGCCACGGTGCGGCCCAGGATACGCTCGCCCAGCGACGCGATGACCGAACCGCCCTGAACGATGGCGCGCATTTCCAGCGCGTTCTCCGTCTTGCAGTCGGTTTCCACGATCGTGCAGTCCTGCGACACGTCGACGAGGCGGCGGGTCAGGTAACCCGAGTTCGCCGTCTTCAGTGCCGTGTCCGCTAGGCCCTTGCGCGCGCCGTGGGTGGAGTTGAAGTATTCAAGAACGGTCAGACCTTCCTTGAAGTTCGAGATGATCGGCGTCTCGATGATCTCGCCCGAAGGCTTGGCCATCAGGCCGCGCATACCGGCAAGCTGCTTCATCTGGGCCGGGCTACCACGGGCGCCGGAGTGGCTCATCATGTAGATCGAATTGATCTGCGCCTCGCGGCCGTTTTCGTCCTTCGGCGTAGCCTTGATCTCTTCCATCATGGCCGCTGCCACCTGGTCACCGCAACGGCTCCAGGCGTCGATCACCTTGTTGTACTTTTCCTGCTGGGTGATGAAGCCGTCCTGGTACTGCTGCTCGTAATCGGCAACCAGCGCCTTGGTTTCCTCGATCATGCCGTCCTTGGTGTCGGGGATGATCATGTCGTCCTTGCCGAACGAGATGCCGGCCTTGAACGCGTGACGGAAGCCCAGGCTCATGATGGCGTCGGCGAACAGCACCGTGTCCTTCTGGCCGGTGTGACGATAGACCTCGTCGATCACGTCGCCGATGTCCTTCTTGGTCAGCAGGCGGTTCACCACTGCGAAGGGCACCTTGTGGCTCTTCGGCAGACATTCGGCGATCAGCATGCGGCCCGGCGTGGTATCGACGCGCTGCATGTAGGTGTTGCCGTCCTCGTCCGTCTGGGGAACGCGGGTGGTGATCTTCGAGTGATAGGTCACTGCACCCACGTGCAGCGCCTGGTGCACTTCGTTGATGTCGCCCAGCACCTTGCCCTCGCCCGGCTCGCCTTCGCGGTCCATCGAGAGGTAGTAGAGGCCCAGCACCATGTCCTGCGACGGCACGATGATCGGCTTGCCGTTGGCGGGCGAGAGGATGTTGTTGGTGGACATCATCAGCACGCGCGCTTCCAGCTGGGCTTCCAGCGAAAGCGGCACGTGGACGGCCATCTGGTCACCGTCGAAGTCGGCGTTGAAGGCCGAGCAGACGAGCGGGTGCAGCTGGATGGCCTTGCCTTCGATCAGCACGGGCTCGAACGCCTGGATGCCGAGACGGTGGAGCGTGGGCGCGCGGTTCAGCAGAACCGGATGCTCGCGGATCACTTCGTCGAGGATGTCCCAGACTTCCTTGCGCTCTTTCTCCACCCACTTCTTCGCCTGCTTCAGGGTCATCGACAGACCCTTGGCGTCGAGACGGGCGTAGATGAACGGCTTGAACAGTTCGAGCGCCATCTTCTTGGGCAGGCCGCACTGGTGCAGCTTGAGTTCCGGGCCGGTCACGATGACCGAACGGCCCGAATAGTCGACGCGCTTGCCGAGCAGGTTCTGGCGGAACCGGCCCTGCTTGCCCTTGAGCATGTCGGACAGCGACTTCAGCGGACGCTTGTTGGCACCCGTGATCACGCGGCCACGGCGACCGTTGTCGAACAGTGCGTCCACCGATTCCTGCAGCATGCGCTTTTCGTTACGCACGATGATATCGGGCGCGCGCAGTTCCATCAGGCGCTTCAGGCGGTTGTTACGGTTGATGACGCGGCGATAGAGATCGTTGAGATCGGACGTCGCGAAACGGCCCCCGTCCAGCGGCACCAGCGGGCGCAGTTCGGGCGGGATGACCGGCACGACTTCCAGGATCATCCACTCGGGACGGTTGCCCGATTCGATGAAGCTTTCGACGACCTTCAGACGCTTGATGATCTTGGCGGGCTTCAGCTTGGACTTGGTGGTCTCCAGCTCTTCCAGCAGGTCGGCCTTTTCCTGTTCCAGGTCGAGGTCCATCAGCATGATCTTCACCGCTTCGGCACCGATGCCGGCAGTGAAGGCGTCTTCGCCGTACTCGTCCTGCGCTTCGAGCAGTTCGTCCTCGGTCAGCAGCTGGAACTTCTCCAGCGGCGTCAGGCCGGGTTCGGTGACGATGTAGCTTTCGAAGTACAGCACGCGTTCGAGCTGCTTGAGCTGCATATCGAGCAGCAGGCCGATGCGCGAGGGCAGCGACTTCAGGAACCAGATGTGCGCGACAGGCGCGGCCAGTTCGATGTGGCCCATGCGCTCACGACGCACCTTGGTAACGGTGACTTCAACGCCGCACTTTTCGCAGACGACGCCCTTGTACTTCATGCGCTTGTACTTGCCGCACAGGCACTCGTAGTCCTTCACCGGACCGAAGATGCGCGCGCAGAACAGGCCATCACGCTCGGGCTTGAACGTGCGGTAGTTGATGGTTTCCGGCTTCTTGATCTCGCCGAAGGACCAGCTGCGAATACGCTCCGGCGACGCGATCCCGATCTGGATCTGGTCGAAGGTTTCCGGCTTGGCCAGCTGGTTGGTGAATTTGGTCAGTTCGTTCATCTGTTTACTTCCCTATCCGGGGTGCATTCTGTTCAGACTGCTGCGCGCTTGGACGGTTGCGCCACGCAAAAGCCAAATTGAGTAGACCGGCAATGAAGAATCCTTGAGCGACGAGGTTATCGCCATCCAATAGTTTTGCTTCAGCCTCGAACCTCAAAACTCCGATGATCGCGAATACCGAGCCCACGAACAAGGCGCTTTTCCATTCGAATTTGTCGGCCCATCTTCCGAGCATCGCTTACTCCGCAGCAATCTGCCCGAAGTCGTCCTCGTCTTCCCCGCCCTCGTTGAGCGAGGAAAGTTCGACGTTGAGGCCCAGCGAGCGCATTTCCTTGACGAGCACGTTGAAGCTCTCCGGAATGCCGGCCTCGAAGGTATCGTCGCCCTTGACGATCGCTTCGTAGACCTTGGTGCGTCCGACCACGTCGTCGGACTTCACCGTCAGCATTTCCTGCAAGGTGTAGGCCGCGCCGTATGCCTGCAGCGCCCAGACCTCCATTTCACCGAAACGCTGTCCGCCGAACTGCGCCTTGCCGCCCAGCGGCTGCTGGGTAACGAGCGAGTACGGGCCGATCGAGCGGGCGTGGATCTTGTCGTCCACAAGGTGGTGCAGCTTGAGCATGTAGATGATGCCCACGGTCACCTTGCGGTCGAACGCCTCGCCGCTGCGGCCGTCATACAGCGTGGACTGGCCCGACGCATCGTAGCCTGCCTTCAGCAGCATGTCGGTCACATCGCTTTCGCGCGCACCGTCGAACACCGGGGTGCCCATCGGGACACCGCGACGCAGGTTGTGCGCCAGTTCGGCGACTTCCTCGTTCGAACGGCTGTCGAGATCGTCGTAGTAGTTCTCGCCGTAAACGTCCTTCAGCTTGGTCATCAGCGCCTCGGGCGGCTTGCCCGCGGTCACATCCGGGTTTGAAGCACGCCATTCGTCGAGCTGGACTCCGATCTGCTGGCCCAGCCCGCGCGCGGCGAAGCCAAGGTGCGTCTCGAAAATCTGCCCGACGTTCATGCGCGACGGCACGCCCAGCGGGTTCAGCACGATATCGACCGGCGTACCGTCCTCGAGGAACGGCATGTCCTCTTCCGGCAGGATGCGCGAAATCACACCCTTGTTGCCGTGACGGCCGGCCATCTTGTCGCCCGGCTGCAGCTTGCGCTTCACCGCAACGAAGACCTTGACCATCTTCAGCACACCCGGGGCGAGTTCGTCACCGCGTTCGAGCTTTTCCTTGCGGTCCTCGTACTTGTCCTTGATGGCCTTCACGGCCTCGTCGTACTGGCCCTTCACCGCTTCCAGCTGGCTCTGCATATTGTCGTCGGCGACGGCAAACTTGAACCAGTCGATACGGTCGACATTGTCGAGCACGTCATCGGTGATTTCCGTGCCCTTCTTCACGCCCTTGGGGGTCGCGCTGGCGGTCTGGCCGACCAGCATGTCACGCAGGCGGTTGTAAGTGGCACGGTTGAGGATGTTGCGCTCGTCCTCGCTATCCTTCTTGAGGCGTTCGATTTCCTCGTTCTGGATGGCACGGGTACGGTCGTCGATCTCGATGCCGTGGCGGTTGAAGACGCGCACCTCGACAACGGTACCGGCAACGCCCGGCGGCAGGCGGAGCGAGGTGTCGCGCACGTCGCTGGCCTTTTCGCCGAAGATGGCGCGCAGCAGCTTTTCTTCCGGCGTCATCGGAGATTCGCCCTTGGGCGTGATCTTGCCCGCAAGGATATCGCCCGGGTGCACTTCGGCACCGATGTAGACGATGCCCGCCTCGTCGAGGTTGCGCAGGGCTTCCTCGCCGACATTGGGAATGTCACGGGTGATGTCTTCCGGGCCCAGCTTCGTGTCGCGGGCCATGACTTCGAATTCCTCGATGTGGATCGAGGTGAAGACGTCGTCCTTCACGATACGCTCGGAAATGAGGATGCTGTCCTCGTAGTTGTAGCCGTTCCAGGGCATAAAGGCGACGAGCGCATTCTTGCCCAGCGCCAGTTCGCCCAGGTCGGTGGAAGGACCGTCGGCGATGATGTCGCCTTCCTCCACCGTTTCACCCACCTTCACCAGCGGACGCTGGTTGACGCAGGTGTTCTGGTTCGAACGCTGGAACTTCTGCAGCGTGTAGATGTCCACGCCGGGGTTGGTGGTGTCCACCTCGCCCGAGGCGCGGATCACGATACGGCCGGCGTCGACCTGGTCGACGATGCCGCCTCGCTTGGCGGAGATCGCCGCGCCCGAATCGCGCGCCACGGTCTCTTCCATGCCGGTGCCCACCCACGGAGCCTCGGCCTTCACCAGCGGCACGGCCTGGCGCTGCATGTTGGAGCCCATCAGCGCGCGGTTGGCGTCATCGTTTTCCAGGAACGGAATAAGCGACGCGGCAACCGAGACGAGCTGCTTGGGCGACACGTCCATCAGCGTGACGTTTTCGTTCGGACTCATCGTGAATTCGCCGTTCTGGCGGGTCGACACGAGGTCTTCCACGAACTTGCCGTCGTCATCCAGCGCAGCCGACGCCTGGGCGACGGTGTGCTTCTGCTCTTCCATGGCGGAGAGGTAGTTGACCTCGGACGAGACCTTGCCGTCCTTGACGGTACGGTAAGGGGTCTCGATGAAGCCGTACTTGTTGACGCGGGCAAAGGTGCTGAGCGAGTTGATCAGACCGATGTTCGGGCCTTCGGGCGTTTCAATCGGACAGATACGACCGTAGTGGGTGGGGTGAACGTCGCGCACTTCGAAGCCGGCACGCTCACGGGTAAGACCACCCGGCCCGAGCGCCGAAACACGGCGCTTGTGAGTGACTTCGGACAGCGGGTTGGTCTGGTCCATGAACTGCGAGAGCTGGCTGGAGCCGAAGAACTCGCGAACGGCAGCCACGGCGGGCTTGGCGTTGATCAGGTCGTTCGGCATCACGGTGCTGACGTCGACGGAGCTCATGCGCTCCTTCACGGCACGTTCCATGCGCAGCAGGCCGACGCGGTACTGGTTTTCCAGCAGCTCGCCCACCGAACGCACGCGGCGGTTGCCGAGGTTGTCGATGTCGTCGACTTCGCCCTTGCCGTCCTTCAGGTCGACAAGTTCCTTCACCACGGCAAGGATGTCTTCCTTGCGCAGGGTGGTGACGGTGTCTTCCGCGTCGAGGCCGAGACGCATGTTCAGCTTCACGCGGCCCACGGCGGACAGGTCGTAGCGCTCGCCATCGAAGAACAGGCCTTCGAACAGCGCTTCGGCGGTTTCCTTGGTCGGCGGTTCACCCGGACGCATGACCTTGTAGATCGCTTCCAGGCCCTCGTCGCGGTTCTCGGCCTTGTCGGCTTCCAGCGTGTTGCGGATCCATGGGCCGGTGGTGACATGGTCGATGTCCAGCAGGTCGAGCTGGTCGATACCGGCATTGTCCAGCTTCTCGAGGTTTTCCGGCGACACTTCGTCGCCCGCCTCGATGTAGATGCGGCCGGTCTTCTCGTCGACCAGGTCGGCGCTGGCGTAGCGGCCGAAGATTTCCTCGGTCGGGATCAGCAGTTTTTCGAGCCCGTCCTTCGCAGCCTTGTTGGCAGCGCGCGGCGACACCTTCTGGCCTGCGGGGAACACTTCCTCGCCAGTCTTGGCGTCCACCAGCGCGAAGCTGGGCTTGGACCCGCGCCAGTTCTCGGCGACGAAGGGAATTCCCCAGCCTTCGCCGGACTTGCCGGTCGAACGCTTCCAGGTCACCTTGTTGTAGAAATGATCGAGAATGTCCTCGGCATCGAGGCCCAGGGCATAGAGCAGCGAAGTGACCGGCAGCTTGCGCTTGCGGTCGATACGCACGTTCACGATGTCCTTGGCGTCGAATTCGAAGTCCAGCCACGAACCGCGGTACGGAATAACGCGGGCAGCGAACAGGAACTTGCCCGAAGAGTGGGTCTTGCCGCGATCATGATCGAACAGCACACCGGGCGAACGGTGCATCTGCGAGACGATCACACGTTCGGTGCCGTTGATCAGGAATGTGCCGTTGCCCGTCATCAGGGGCATGTCGCCCATGTAGACGTCCTGCTCCTTGATATCGAGCACGGAGCGGGTTTCGGTTTCCTGGTCCACCTCGAACACGATCAGGCGCAGCGTCACCTTCATCGGGGCCGCGTAGGTGATGCCGCGCTGGCGGCATTCGGTGGTGTCGTACTTGGGCTCTTCCAGCTCGTAATGGACGAAGTCCAGTTCGGCGGTACCGGCGAAGTCACGGATCGGGAAGACGCTGCGCAACGTCTTTTCCAGGCCGGAGACATAGTCGATCGAGGGATCCGAGCGCAGGAACTGCTCGTAGCTTTCGCGCTGCACCTCGATCAGGTTCGGCATCTGCACCACTTCGTGGACGTCGCCGAAGATCTTGCGGATACGCTTCTTCTTGGTGCCGGTGTTCGCCGGGAGAGACTTTTTCGCCATATTGTAGAGCCCTTGGCCTTCTCTTCGCGTGTGGGCAGCGGCGCATGGCCGGTGCCGGAAAAAATTCGTCAGGAGCGGGAGGACGCGAGACGCAAAAACGGCTGCAAGCAAGGCGCACCTTCCCTCTCGGGGCGGGCACCGCCTTCGCAGCCTTGATCCTGTCATCTCACGCAGAAACCGAAAGCTTCCGTCCTGGGCTGCACCCCCGCGTAAAAGCGCACCTTGCTCGAAACTCTTCGGCGATGAGGGCCATATAGGTATGCAGCCGAGTCGGGTCAATGGGGCTGACCGCTGGCCTTCGCCCGAACGATTCTGCTGGCTGGACAGGGCGCCCAGACAATGGCAACCGAAGATGGAGACCTGCGATGCGCCTGATCCTTGCCGCCCTGATGGCCCTGTGCCTTGCCACCACGGCCCACGCGCAAGCCGATTACGACGATCTTGTCGAACTGCACGAGGAGCTGCGCACCTACATGGTTCCGGCCTTCACCTCCGCCGTGGTGCTCGACTCGGGCGCGCGCGTGGGGGAGACCTATGCCGACGACCTGATGCAGCGCAAGCTGGCGGGGCTCGCCACGTTCGAACAGCGCCTGGATGCGATGCCGGTGCAGGACTGGGCACGCGAACAGCAGGTCGATTACCTCGCGGTGCGGTCCATCCTCAATGGTTACCGCTTCAACCTGCAGGTGCTGCGCCCGTGGAAACGCGATCCGGGCTTCTATCTCGATCCGCTGATGCGCGTGGCGTTCGCCGAGGTGCCTGCCAGCGGCGATGACCTGGCCGACCTGCGTCGCCAGCTTTCCGCCGTACCGCCCATGCTCGCCGATGCCCGCGCCAATCTGACGGAGGTGGCAGGAGACTATGCCGACCTCGCGCTCTATAATCTAGAGAACAGCGACGGGGTCAACCACTACCACCCCTATCGCGAAGTGCCTCCGCCGGGCATCATCGGCTGGTATAACGATCTGCTGGCGCGCGCCCGTACAAACCAGCCCGAGCTGGTGCCAGACATAGAGGCCGCACGCTCGGCGCTGTCCGGCTTTCGTGACTGGCTGGAGACCCAGCGCCCGCAGATGGATGCGTCGGCAGGTGTGGGCGCGGCGCGCTACGACTGGTTCATCCGCCACGTACGCATGATCCCTATGACGAGCGACGATATGCTGGTGCTGGCAGAGCGAGAGCACGAACGCATGACCGCCGCACTTGCCCTGCTGCGCCATCGCAACCGCGATGAGCCACAAATCGCTTTGTCGGCCAGTGCCGAAGAGCAGCGCGGCAAGATCGCCGAAACCGATCGCATCGTGCGCGAATGGCTGACGGAAGAGGACATCATTACCATTCCCGACTTCGTTGGCGAACTGGGTGCGAACACCCCTTACATCGAACGACCTGGCGGACCGAATTTCTGGGAGCAGATCCAGTTTCGCGACCCCATTCCCGACCACGTGCACGCGGTTATTCCCGGCCACCGCTTCGACGCGGTGCTGGCCGAGCGTGACGATAGGCCGATACGTGGACGTTACAGCGAAGGATCGCGCGCAGAGGGTTGGGCCACCTATCTCGAAGAAGCGACGATGCTGGCCGGAGGGACGGACCATTCGCCCCGCGCGGACGAATACATGATGCTGTTCGGCATTTTCCGCGCCGCGCGCGTTCCGGCCGACGTCAACATGCAGCGCAATGCGTGGAGCGTTGCCGAGGCGGTGGACTTCATGCGTGCCCGGACCCCGTGGCTGGACGAGGACGTGGCCCGCGTCGACGCCGAGATCTACCTGCGCCGCCCGCCCGGTTACGGCGTGGCTTACACCATCGGCAAGTTGCAGATGGATGCACTGCTGGCGGACCGGGCCATGCAACTGGGAGACGACTTCAAACTACGCGAATTCCACGATGAGTTCATGGCGGCAGGCCGTCTGCCCATCGCGCTCATCCGTTACGAGATGACCGGAGAGGCGGACGAAGTGGCGTTGTTCTGGGAGACACCTCCCATTCCCGCACCCTAAGCGCAGCGCAATTCGCAAGGTCATCGTAATAAGCCCGGCTGGCTTACCGTTTGGACATCGATCGCTTCGGGATGGGCGTTACCCAATTCGGTTCGATTCCACGAAACGGTAAGGCGTATATTGTTTTTCGATATTATCGATTGACAATAAGGTGCGACTCGGCCATATCGATTGTCGATAATCAATATCAAGGAGATCGATAAATGAACCGCCTGCTCAACAATTCGCTCGCCGCGCTGGCCGCCGTCGTCATTGCGCTTACCTCCCTGTCCGCCGTCACTTCGGTACCGGTGCAACAGGGTGCTGCCATCGCCGCCCCTGCGCTGGCGTAATTTGCACGCTCGATCGAGAAAGACCGCAAATGACTGACGCAGCACATCGCCCCAATGACCTCCTGCTACTGGCCGGAAAGGTCCTGTCCCTGATGATGCAGGGCATCATGGTGCTTGCCGCAATAGGGTTGCTGATTGCAATGCCCGTTCTGGTAATCTTTCGCGCCGACATCGTCGCCGGGGTTGCAGCAGAGATGGGGCCGCAGGCAGGGGAGTTTCCCCTCGTGCCGGCCATCGCCGTGATGGCCCTTGCGCTCATCGCCGTGGCGCTGATCTTTTTCTTCTTTGGCAAGCTGCGGCAGGTTATCGATACGGTTGCCGAAGGCGATCCGTTTGTTCCGAAAAATGCGGACCGGCTAGGCCTGATGGCATGGCTGCTACTGGCGGTTCAACTGCTCGGCTTCCCCATAGCCGCAATTGGCATGTACGTGTCCGACTGGGCCGAAGCGGTAGAGGACGTGAACCTCACATTTGATGTCGGGATCGATATCGAGGGCATGCTCATGGTCGTCATCCTGTTCATCCTCGCCCGCGTATTCCGGCTTGGCGCAGCAATGCGCGATGACCTGGAAGGAACCGTCTGATGGGCGCCGACGCTGAAGGAACCGGCATCGTGATCCGGCTGGACGACCTGCTGCACGATCGCCGCATGACCCTTACCGAATTGGCAGAGCGCGTAGGGCTGACGCTCGCCAACCTCTCGATCCTGAAAACCGGCAAGGCCAAGGCCATCCGCTTTTCCACGCTGGAGGCGATCTGCCGGGAGCTGAAATGCCAGCCCGGAGATCTGCTGGGATACGAGCGAAAGTAACCACTTGGAATTGTGGCAGCAGTGTGGCAATTGCGGCGCGCCCGGATTTTCAGGGTTCCAAGGACAGGAAATCAACATGAAGAAGATTATGCTCGTAGCCGCTCCCCTCGCTTTCGCTCTTTCCGCCTGTGGCGGTGCCGCCGACGATGCTGGCGAACAGGCCGAAGATGTTGCCGAAGCCGAAGCCGAAGTGATGGATGCCGAAGCCGGTGTTGCCGAAGCCGAAGCCGAAGTGGCCGAGGAAATGGGCGACGAAGCCATGGAAGCAAACATGGAAGCACAGGCTGAAGAGCTGGAAGAAACCGCCGACGAAATCTGATCGGTAATCTTCCTGCCTGGCGCGCCCCAACCGATTTTCGGGGTGCGCTTTCGGCTTGACTTTCGGGGCGTGGCAGCTATCTGCCCGCCCCGATTGCTTTTGCAGTCATCCGTCCGAGACAGTTGGTGACCGGAATGTGCCGGTCTTAATTTCCAGCCTAGACGGGGAAATGAGTTTTTGCAGATCGCCCTGGCGTTCTGCCATCAGCGTGATGTTCACGCGCCTCCTTCCCCATCAATGGACACGCCAGATCGCGATGAGCGCATCTGGCAACCCCTATGCCACGCGGCATGAGCCGTGTGGCAACTTGAGCCGGTCGTCCGCAAGAATACGCGGGCGGCCATAGTGAAGGAGTACGGCATGGATCGTTCGCAGAAATCCGAAGCGGTCGCCCAGCTCAGCGAAGTGTTCAACGAGGTCGGCGTGGTGGTTGTCACCCGCAACCTCGGCCTGACGGTGGACCAGTCCACCGACCTGCGGAACAAGATGCGCGATGCAGGGGCTACCTACAAGGTTGCGAAGAACCGTCTCGCCAAGCTCGCCCTGAAGGACACCGATTACGTCGGGATCGATGAATATCTCACCGGTCCCACAGCATTGGCCTGGTCAGTAGACCCGGTTGCAGCCGCCAAGGTTGCTGTCGATTTCGCCAAGTCGAACGACAAGCTGGAAATCGTCGGTGGTTCGATGGGCACGCAGGTTCTCGACGAAGCAGGCATCCGGTCTCTGGCCTCGATGCCCAGCCTCGACGAACTGCGCGGCACGATTGTTGGCCTGGTCAACGCTCCGGCGACGAAGATCGCCCGCGTTGTCAACGAGCCGGCAGCCAAGCTTGCCCGTGTCTTCGGTGCCTACGGCGCCAAGGACGCAGCCTAAGAGACGCTTTCTCGCATTCGAGACGAAACATCATGGGGCAATCGATACGCCCCGCCCATATTGGAGTGAAACATCATGGCTGACATTGCCAAGCTTGTAGAAGAACTGTCCTCGCTGACCGTCATGGAAGCGGCCGAACTGGCCAAGGCCCTGGAAGAAGAGTGGGGCGTTAGCGCCGCTGCTGCTGTTGCTGTTGCTGGCCCCGCCGGCGGCGGCGCTGGTGAAGCTGCTGCCGAAGAGAAGGACGAATTCGACGTCATCCTCACCGGCGACGGTGGCAAGAAGATCCAGGTCATCAAGGAAGTCCGCGGCATCACCGGCCTCGGCCTGACCGAAGCCAAGGCTCTCGTCGAAGGCGCGCCCAAGGCCGTCAAGGAAGGCGTGAACAAGGCCGAAGCCGAAGAAATCAAGGCGAAGATCGAAGCTGCCGGCGGCACCGTCGAACTGAAGTAAGCTTTACAGCTTACCGCTTCGATCCAATCGGATCACCAAGGGGGCGTCACCAGCGATGGTGGCGCCCTTTTTGTCGCCCTGCTGACCCGTGCACCCTTCAGAGACGCCAGTTAACCCGTGCACCGATCATGTCGATGCCGGGGTTCTGCTCGCTGTTGAAAATCTGTCCCTGGCTGATGTGCATCCAGTGCGCCTCGACAGACACGCGCTCGCTGACCCGGTACCCTGCGCCGATCTCCGGCTCGAACAGCACCCGGCTACCCAAGTCGGCGCGGTCGCCCGTTGCCGGGTCGATGCGGAACTCGGGTCCGTCGTGCACCACCAGTCCGATGCCGGGGCGCACGTAGAACGGTCCCTTGCCGATGATCCACGACAGGCCCGCGCCTGCAAATGAGGTATCGCCTGACGTGTTGAGGTTGCCAACGACATAGGGCTGAGGCGAGCCGATGAAGTCCAGCGCTTCGATTCCGCCGAAACGGACACCGACGGCAACATCGACAGAACCGCCTTCGGTCGTCTCCAGCGTGAACGGCGTGTCGACCGCGTGGGCGTAGACGCCGCCGAACACCTCTTGGGCGCTGGCGGGTGCGGAGATTGCGGCGAGCGCGCTCGCTGCCAGAATAAAGCAGGTTTTTATGTGCATGACATCCCATTGCCGCCTGCCAGCTTTCGCCTTGCTGACCGGTGGGACTGGCTGCGGTACAGGTGTTGGCGCTGTTACCCTGTCGCCGCACCCGGCTGGCAAAGACCTTCTGCATGCAGTCATGCACTTCCCTGCGGGCACGCGCACGCCTATCCGGGCCGGCTGATTTCAGCAGAAACGACATGCGACCCGTAGCGCACCCACCCACGCCCGGCTGGAAAACCGAGGCTCTCGAAACGCTCCGCCTGGCGGGGCCGCTGGCGCTTGCCAACGTTCTGCAGATGCTGACCTACGCCATCGACGTGATGTTCATTGCGCGACTGGGGCCGGACGAACTGGCGGCGTCTGCGCTGGCCGTGGCGCTGTTCGGCCTCGTCTTGTGGTCATTGCAAAGCCTAACCGGTGCGGTCGCCCCGATCATGGCGGCAGAAATCGGCGCGCGGGGCCCAGCCCTTCGCCCCGTGCGCCGCGCGGTCCGCATGGCGCTGTGGCTGTCCGTCATCGTGTCGATTGCCGGGATGGGCATCTGCCTGATGATCGGGCCATTGATGCAGCTGACGGGGCAGGAACCGCACATTGCTGCCCTCGCCAGCAGCTACATGAATGTCCTCGTATGGTCCGCCCCCCTGATGATCGTGGCTGGCGTCCAGCGCAACTTCGTTGCTGCTCTTGGCCGGCCAGTCTTCGCGACGGTTATCACCGCGCTCGGCATCGGTGTGAACGCGCTTGGCAACTACGCCTTCATCTTCGGCAATCTCGGCGCGCCCGAAATGGGTCTGCCCGGCGCCGCCGTGGCCACTTTCATAACCTCCGTCGCGATTGCGGCGATGTATGCGGCGGCCATTCGCCTCGACCCACGGCTGCATCGCTATCACATTATGGGCTTTTTCTGGCGGCCGGATTGGAAGAGGCTGGGCGAGATCGTCCGCATCGGCACGCCCATCGCGATCACCGTGTTGGCGGAGGCGGGCGTGTTCGGCGCAGCGGCCTTTTTGATGGGGCGGCTGGGCGGCCTGGAACTGGCCGCGCATACGGTGGCGCTGAACCTGGCTGCCTTCGCCTTCCAGGTGCCCTTCGGCGTAGGCCAGGCCGCCACGATCCGGGTGGGCTATTTCTACGGCGCGCGGGATGCCGATGGGATGGGCCGAGCCGGGTGGACAGGCATCATGATGGGCACCGGCTTCATGGCACTGACTGCGGCGACGATGATCGCCATACCCGAGGCCCTGCTGGCGCTCTACATCGATCCCGGCGATCCGGCCAACGCGAGACTGACCGTGATCGCTACGGGCTTCCTGGCGATCGCCGCTGCCTTCCAGCTTTCCGACGGGGTGCAGGCCGTGGCAGCGGGCGCGCTACGCGGATTGAAGGATACGCGCGTTCCCATGTGGATCGCCATCTTCTCATACTGGGTGCCGGGTTTTGGACTCGCCGCCGGGCTGGGTCTTGGCACTCCGCTGGGTGGCAAGGGCGTCTGGATCGGTCTCGCCACCGGGCTGACCTTCGCTGCCGTCCTGCTGTTGTGGCGCTGGCATCGGCGCGAGAAACTCGACCTGACCTTGCGGAGCCGCCAAGCCGCCCCCAGGTAACGGGTGGCCGTGCCAACGCAATTTTTTCTCTTCCCCTCCCATTGACTCCGTGTGAACGCGCTCCCAAATGCGGGGCGCTGGCACTCCCATGAGGAGAGTGCCAATCGTCACAACTCTAATCATAGGAAGAGGTCATACATATGGCATTCCGTCCGCTGCACGACCGCGTACTGGTCCGCCGCCTCGAAGCCGAAGAAAAAACGGCTGGTGGCATCATCATCCCCGATAGCGCCAAGGAAAAGCCGAGCGAAGGCGAAGTCGTCGCCGTCGGCAATGGCTCCAAGGCCGAAGACGGCACCGTCACCGCCCTCGACGTGAAGGCCGGCGACCGCGTGCTGTTCGGCAAGTGGTCCGGCACCGAAGTCAAGATCGACGGTGAAGACCTGATCATCATGAAGGAAAGCGACATCATGGGTGTGCTGGGCTGATCGCCCGTCTTCCCTGACTGCTTTCCCCCTTCAACGAATTTCCAGGAGAAACGAATATGTCTGCCAAGGACGTCAAATTCGGCCGCGATGCGCGTGAACGCATCCTCAAGGGCGTGGATACGCTCGCCAACGCCGTGAAGGTTACGCTGGGCCCCAAGGGTCGCAACGTCGTGCTCGACAAGAGCTTCGGCGCACCGCGCATCACCAAGGATGGTGTCACCGTCGCCAAGGATATCGAACTGAAGGACAAGTTCGAGAACATGGGCGCGCAGATGATCCGCGAAGTCGCCAGCAAGGCGAACGACTCCGCGGGTGACGGTACCACCACCGCCACCGTGCTGGCCCAGGCCATCGTGCGCGAAGGCATGACCGCAGTTGCCGCTGGCATGAACCCGATGGACCTGAAGCGAGGCATCGACCTCGCCGTGTCCAAGGTGGTTGCAGACCTGCAGGCCCGTTCCAAGGACGTGTCCGGTTCGGAAGAGATCGCCCAGGTCGGCATCATCTCCGCCAACGGCGACCGTGAAGTTGGCGAGAAGATCGCCGAAGCCATGGAAAAGGTCGGCAAGGAAGGCGTGATCACCGTCGACGAAAGCAAGGGCCTCGAATTCGAGCTCGACGTCGTCGAAGGCATGCAGTTCGACCGTGGCTACCTCTCGCCCTACTTCGTCACCAACCCGGAGAAGATGACGGTCGAGCTGGAAAACCCCTACATCCTGATCCACGAAAAGAAGCTTTCGAACCTGCAGGCTATGCTGCCCGTGCTCGAAGCCGTGGTGCAGACCGGGCGTCCGCTGCTGATCATCGCGGAAGACATCGAAGGCGAAGCGCTGGCCACTCTCGTGGTGAACAAGCTGCGTGGCGGCCTGAAGGTTGCCGCCGTGAAGGCACCGGGCTTCGGTGACCGTCGCAAGGCCATGCTGCAGGACATCGCGATCCTCACCAACGGTGAAATGATCAGCGAAGACCTGGGCATCAAGCTGGAAAACGTCGGCCTGTCCATGCTGGGCGAAGCCAAGAGCGTCACCATCGACAAGGACAACACGACCATCGTCGATGGTGCCGGCGATGCCGAAGGCATCAAGGCCCGTGTCGAGCAGATCCGTTCGCAGATCGAAGCAACCACGTCCGACTACGACAAGGAAAAGCTGCAGGAACGTCTGGCCAAGCTGGCTGGCGGTGTTGCCGTGATCAAGGTCGGCGGTGCTTCGGAAGTCGAAGTGAAGGAACGCAAGGACCGCGTCGACGATGCGCTGCACGCTACCCGTGCTGCCGTCGAAGAAGGCATTGTCCCCGGCGGCGGTACTGCACTTCTCTACAGCACCAAGGCGCTGGAAGGCGTCACCGGCGAAAACCATGACCAGACGCGCGGTATCGAAATCGTGCGCCAGGCCATCATGGCTCCGGTCCGCCAGATTGCCACCAACGCCGGCCACGACGGTGCGGTTGTTTCGGGCAACCTGCTTCGTGAGAACGACGAGACGCAGGGCTTCAACGCCGCGACCGACACCTACGAAAACCTCGTGGCTGCTGGCGTGATCGACCCGACCAAGGTCGTGCGCACTGCCCTGCAGGATGCGGCTTCGGTCGCCGGTCTGCTGATCACCACCGAAGCGGCTATCTCGGAAATCCCCGAAGACAAGTCCTCCGGCGGCGGCGGCGGCATGCCCGACATGGGCGGCATGGGCGGCATGGGCGGCATGGGCTTCTAAGCCCCGCTCTCGTCCCGAAGACTAAACAAGAGGCCCGGCAGGAGCGATCCTGCCGGGCCTTTTGCTGCGCGCTCGCCGAAAGTATTTTGGCACTTCCGCCGAGTTGGTGCATTAGATGGCCACGCGACGATGACTTTCCCTCACACAGACAACCAAGCTTCCGCGGCATCGCGGCCTGCAGCGCCTGCTGCGAGGCAGGCGCGCATGCACGGTTTCCGCTTCCGGCTCCGCGAGTCCACGCGGGATGAGCACGACGCGACCGAACGCGCATTCGGACGCTTCGACCTTGCCACGCCTAAAGGCTACGGCCACTTCCTGCTGGCGCACGCAGGGGCACTGGCAGCACTGGAGCCGATGCTTCACCGTGCTGGCTGGACCGGCTGGACTTCGCGAATGGGTCACTTGCAAGCCGATCTCGGCGATCTGGAGATCCAGGCAGCGCCGTGTCCTCAAGAAAATCCCCCTCAATTGCCAACGGATGCCCATGTCTGGGGTGCACAGTATGTTCTGGAAGGCTCGCGGCTAGGGGGCGCTGTGCTTGCACGAACTATCCCGGCTGGCAGCCCCGCCCGGTATCTGAGCGGCGCAGAGAGCGGGCGGCCCGGCAGCACCCGGCCCTGGCAGGAATTTTGCCTTGCGCTAGACGAAGTTGCAAAAGATCAAGGCGAGCCCTGGGAAGACGATGTAGAGCAGGGCGCTCGTACGACTTTCGCGCTTTTCCGGCGCCACGCAAACATCATTTCAGGCTACGATTTTTGACGGAACTCCTACCCCCAGACGCCAAGATCGGGCTGACGAACTGTGATCGCGAACCGATCCACATTCCCGGCGGGATCCAGCCTATCGGATTCCTGCTTGCCCTGAGCGCCGATTGGCTGGTGCAACGCGCGGCGAACACCGTGGATTTCATCGGGATCGAGCCCGAGGAACTGCTGGGGAAGTCCCTGCCCGATGTGTTCGCGAAATCTGCGGTCGACCTCATCCGGGAGCGCCTTGCAATGCTTCGCGGCAAGGATTCGGTCGAGCGGCTGTTTGCCGTTCCGCTGCTGAGCGATGGCAGTCTGTTCGACCTCGCCCTGCACTTCTCGGCGCGGTCCGTGATTCTCGAGGCAGAGCCGTCCAAGGGCGATCAGGTCGAGGTATCTTCTGCCACCCGCAATATCCTTTCGCGGCTCGCCACCAGCCGCGACGTGGACAGCCTGCTCAACGAAGGCGCCCGCCAGGCGCGCGCGCTCCTCGGTTTCGACCGGGTGATGATCTATCGCTTTGCGGACGATGAAAGCGGCGAAGTGGTGGCGCAGTCCGTGGCCCGCGGCTTCGACAGCTTTCTCGGCCTGAATTTCCCCGCCACGGATATCCCCCAGCAGGCGCGCAAGCTCTACGTGCGCAACACCTTTCGCATTATCGGAGATGCCACGGCCGAGCAGGTGCCGATCATGCAGCGCGGTGATGGTGAACCGCTGGACCTGTCGCTATCGCTGTACCGCGCCGTATCGCCGATCCATCTGGAATATCTTCGCAACATGGGCGTGGCGGCCTCGCTTTCCATATCCATCATCGTGAACGGGCGGCTCTGGGGACTGATAGCCTGCCATCATTACGAGCCGCGCATGCCATCCTTCGCGCAGCGCAGCGCGGCGGAACTGTTCGGCCAGATATTCTCGTTGCAGCTGGAAAGCCGCCTGAATGCGG
The DNA here is from genome assembly GCF_003584125.1 of Aurantiacibacter zhengii. Classification (GTDB taxonomy): domain Bacteria; phylum Pseudomonadota; class Alphaproteobacteria; order Sphingomonadales; family Sphingomonadaceae; genus Alteraurantiacibacter; species Alteraurantiacibacter zhengii. The sequence continues at coordinate 353,636 of NZ_QXFL01000003.1, read as the reverse complement.
ATACGTCGGATTACGAGGCGAAGGCCCGCGATGTCGGCAATCGCGTCATGTCGACCGCGGCGCAGGATCCGCAAAAGCTGCTGGATGCAGAATGGCTCTGGCAGATGATGAACGATGCCATCGAATGCGATGGCCTGATGGTCCACATGGAGGGCGAGATTTCGTCCGCCGGACTTCATCCGGACGAGGCTGCGTTCAAGAAACTGGTGGAGCGCCTCAATACCGAGGACGCACAGGTTATCCATCATTCCCATGAACTGCCGCGCTACCTCGGTGTCGATAGCCTCGACAGCGGAGCCGCGGGATTCCTCGCGATTCCGATCTCCCGGCGTCCGCGCGACTACATGGTGCTGTTTCGTGAAGAGCATCTGCGCTCGGTCCGCTGGGCGGGTGAACAGGCGAAGCATACCAGGCAGACCGACGATGGCGTGGAATTGTCACCGCGCAAGAGTTTCGAGGCCTGGAAACAGACCATCAGCGGCCAATCCCGGCCCTTCACCCCTGCCGAGATCGGCGTGGCTCGCTCCCTGCGAACGTCGCTGCTGGAGATCGTCTTGCGGCTGAGCGAAGCTGCCAGCGAAGAGCGCAAGCGCGCCACCGAACAGCAGAAACTTCTCATCGCCGAACTCAACCACCGCGTGCGCAACATTCTTGCCCTGATCCGCGCGCTGATGTCGCAGACCAAGCGCGAAAGCGGTTCCGTCTCGGACATCGTCGATACGCTGGAAAGCCGGGTGAAAGCGCTGGCGATCGCCCACGATATGCTGACCGCAGAAAACTGGGCCCCGACCCCGCTGCGGACGCTTTTCGAGGTTGAGCTGCAGGCATACATGTCGGCCACGCGGCAGCGCGTGACGATGGACGGACCCGAGACCAGCATTTCGCCCACCGCCATTCCGATCATGGCCCTGGTCATCCACGAACTGGCCACCAACGCCGCGAAATACGGCGCTCTCAGCGACAGTGGCAAGATCGTGCTGACCTGGCATTGCGACGATGAGAAGAACCTAGTCCTGAAATGGCAGGAACAGGGCGGCCCGGTCGTCCAGCAACCCGAGCGGCGCGGTTTCGGGACGACCATCATCACATCCTCGATCCCGCACGAACTGGGCGGCGAGGCGAGCATCGATTACAAGGCGAGCGGTGTCGAAGCCCTTTTCACAATTCCCGCGCGGCACATCGTTGCGCAAGGTGGGAAGAGCGGTGAAGACAAGCCTTCGGAGAGTGACCCGAAGAGCAAGGTCAGCCTTGAGCAGGACAGGATACTGCTGGTAGAAGACAGCATGCTGATCGCGCTGGACGCCGAAGACCAGCTGCTGGAAATGGGCCTGAGCGAAGTGGTCCTGGCTGCAAGCGTGGGGTCCGCCATGAAGGCAATCGAAGAAGGCGTGACCTTGGCCATGCTGGATTTCAACCTGGGCGATCACACCAGTCTGCCCATTGCGGAGAGACTGCGGGAAGAAGGCGTGCCGTTCTTCTTCGCGTCCGGCTATGGGGCGGGCGATGTGATCCCGCCCGAATTCGCGGACGTGCCGGTCATCACCAAGCCCTATGCCAAGGATCAGATCGAACAGGCGATTGCCAAGGTAAAGGGGTAACGCCTTTCGCGGCTTCGCCAGCCTGCCTCGGTTCTATTCTCCGGGCGTGGGCGTGCCAGGGTTCACTTCGGCCTCGAACTCCGGAACGGGTCGCGCCTCGGCCTCTGCCTGCGTGGCGGCGATGCCGTTCTCGTCGATGTCCGCAAGCAGCCAGCGCATTTCATCGATCTCTCGGCGCTGGGCGCGGATGATGTCGTTCGCCAGCTTGCGCACACGTAAGTCCTCTATCCCGGCCCGTTCGCTGGTCATGATGGCGATGGAATGATGCGGGATCATTGCGGACATGTAGTCGCTGTCGTCGATCGTTGCCTGGCTGCGGACGAGGAACAGCGAGAGCGCGAATGTGACCACGGCCACGCCGATGATGATCCAGTTCTTGGCCTTGTTTCGGTACATGCCCCACATGAAGAGGAGCATTACGACTGCCATCACCGCCCCCATCACGAACATCATCCAGAAGCGGGTCTCGCTCCAGAACACGTGGTCGATCACGTAGGTGTTGAGGTACATCAAACCCAGCATGATGACGGTGGAGGTCCCCACCATCGCCATGAAACGCTTGTAATTGCCTTCCTTCTGCATGTTGCCTCCTTCCAGTCGCGTCAGCGCTTTGCCTTCGCAAAAAGGTCCACCAGTTCCCCGAACTTGGCGCGCTGCTCCGCCTCGTCACCCGATGCGATGGCTTCTGCCACGCAGTGCGAGGCGTGGTTCTTCAGGATTTCGTCCTCGGCCTTTGCAAGGGCTGCCTTCACCGCCTGGATCTGGTGCAGGATATCGATGCAATATCGATCCTGCTCCACCATCGCGCGCACGCCGCGCACCTGCCCTTCGATGCGGCCAAGGCGGTTTAACAATGACTTGCTGTGCTGAACCACGGTCCTTCGGCCTTTCTTGAAATACCCCCCCAGGGTATGTAGTTGTGGGACATGACACAACCCCCCCGGTTCTCACCCCGGATTTCCCGGCGCGGCTTGCTTGGCACAGGCGCGCTTGCCGCAGCCGGTCTTGCCATTCCTGCGTGGGCGCGCGGGCAGTCACTGACACATGCGGGCAAAGGCTTTGGCGAGCTTTCGGGCAACACCATCAACCTTTCGATCGGAAACCACCACTTCAGCACCGGCGGGCGCAGCGGCCATGCCATCGCCGTGAACGGCACAGTGCCCGGCCCGCTCATTCGCTTGCGCGAGGGGCAGGACGTAACGCTCAACGTCACCAACAACCTCGACGAGGACTCCTCGATCCACTGGCACGGCCTGCTGTTGCCGTTCCAGTTCGACGGTGTGCCCGGTGTTAGCTTCCCCGGCATCCGTCCGGGCGAGACCTTTACCTACCGCTTCCCCATTCGCCAGACCGGCACCTACTGGTGGCACAGCCATTCGGGCCTGCAGGAACAGGCGGGTCATTATGGTCCCATCGTGATCGAGGGCGAGCACGCCAATCACATGCCGGACCGGCGTTATGACCGGGATTATGTGGTGCTGCTGAGCGAATTCACCCCGCGCCACCCGCATGAAATCGCGCGGATGCTGGCGGTGGGGGAACATTACTTCAACCGGCAGATGATGACGGTGGGCAGCGGCGAGATGAGCCTGGAAGACCGCCTGATGTGGGGCGCGATGCGGATGAACCCGCGCGACATCTCGGACGTGACTGGCGCGACCTATACATACCTCGTCAATGGTCACGGTCCGGCGGACAATCTTGAATTCATGTTCGGGCCGGGTGAGCGCGTGCGGCTGCGCATCATCAACGGCTCGGCCATGACTTTCTTCAACGTGCGCATACCCGGCGTGGCGATGCAGGTGATCGCAGCCGACGGGCAGGAGATCGTACCGGTCGAGGTGGATGAATTCCAGATCGGCACCGCCGAGACCTATGACGTGATCGTCTCCCCGTTCGATGGTAGCCACGCCCTCGTGGCGGAGGCAATGGATCGCTCCGGCATGGGCATGGCCAGCCTCACTTCGCACGCGGGCCATCGCGCGACGCCGCCACCGCTACGCGAACCGGTAACACTGACCATGGCCGACATGGGAATGGCCGGAGGCATGGGCGACATGGATCACTCCGGCCACGGCAACATGACGAAGATGGACCACGGCACCATGCAATCCGACGACGGCATGAACCATTCCATGCGCGATACCTCGCTGCTGCCGCCCGATGTGAAGGTCAGCCCAGGTATCGACATGGTTGCGCCGATGCCGGTGGACCGGATGGACTTTCCCGGCCTTGGCCTCGACAGCGTCGATCACCGCGTGCTGCGCTATACCGACCTGAAGGCCAAGAACGCCAACCCACACCGCATGCCAACGCGCAGTCTGGAGATTCACCTTACCGGCAATATGGAACGGTACATGTGGTCGTTCGACGGCAAGCAATTCAGCGCCGTAACCGACGAACCCATCCGCTTCGGCTATGATGAGCGGGTGCGGGTCAAGCTGGTGAACGACACCATGATGGCGCACCCGATTCACCTGCACGGCCATTTCTTCGAACTGGTGAACGGTGCCGGGATGACGAACCAGCCGCTGAAGCACACCGTCGTGGTGCAACCCGGCAGCACCGCCACGTTCGACCTGACGGCCAACGAGCCGGGCGACTGGGCTTTCCACTGCCACCTGCTCTACCACATGCACGCCGGCATGATGCAGACCGTCACCGTGCGGCCATTCCCGGAAGAGGCTGACGCGTGATGCGCACCCTGTTATTCGCCGGTGCGGCGCTGATCGCTTCCCCCGCCGCCGCGCAGGATCACTCGGCCCATGAAGAGCATCGGGATCCGGTGCAGGAGACAGACCATTCGGCACATGAGGCCATGGAGCATTCCCAGCACAGGGTGGAGCAGCAGGACGAAGCGACGCCGGACCATCCGCAGCACGGCGCGATGAATCATTCATCGATGGATCACGGCGAAATGGACATTCCGGCCGGCCCGCCCCCGCCGCGTGCTTTCGAAGGGCCAGAACATGCCGCCGAAATGTACTTCGACGCGGACCGCCTTGCTGCCGCCCGCGCGTACAACCGCATCGCCCATGGTCGGATGACAACCGGCAGGCTGCTGGCCGAACGGCTGGAAGCGCGTCTTTCCGACGGGCACGATGCCTACCTGTGGGACGTGAGCGCCTGGTATGGCACCGCGACAGACAAGATCGTGTTCAAGACCGAAGGCGAGGGAAATCTGGACGGCGGCGCTATCGACGATGCCGAAATGCAGCTGCTGTGGGGCCATGCTATCGGCCCCTTCGTGGACCTGCAGGCCGGGATGCGCGTCGACATCGAGCCCGAGTCCGCCGCCCACCTTGCCGTCGGCGTTGCGGGCCTTGCGCCTTACATGATCCATTTCGATGCCGCCGCATTCGTCTCCGACGAGGGTGATCTCACCGCCCGCATTGAAGCCGAGCATGACATGAAATTCACGCAGCGGCTGATCCTGCAACCGCGTATGGAGGCAGAGCTATCCGCGCAGGATATTCCCGAGCGGGGGATCGGCAGCGGTCTTTCGAAGATCGAGGTCGGGGCACGGCTGCGCTACGAAATCGCGCGCGAATTAGCACCCTACATCGGCGTGGAATACGAAGCAGCCACTGGCGGCACGGCAGACTACATCCGCGCCGCCGGGGATGATCCCGACGGCGTGGCTGTCCTGCTTGGCCTGCGCTTCTGGTTCTAGCGCTAGAAGGGCCTAGCCGCCCATCCGGCTTTCCTCGACCGCTTCCAGCACCTCTTCGCTCCAGGTGACCGGATACTGCGTCTGCGGGTTGAACACCCCATCGCGGTAGCTGGCAGCTTCGGCAGCGGCGATCTCGGCGGCGGTCAGGTGCTCGCTCGGCTCCAGCGCGAAGACGTCGATCCCGCGCGCGATCTCGGTCGCGTATATGCGTCCGTTATACCAGTAGGCCGACCAGTAACCGGCAGTGACGAGCTGGTCCTTGTCAACCGGCCCACGGTCGAAATAGGCGATCTCGAACGGGTTTGCGGGATCGGTGAAATCGATCACCGAGATACCGCCCTGGTACCACGCCTGCACGAAGATGTTACGCCCCGGTACCGGGATGATCGAACCGTTGTGCGCGACACAGTTTTCGGTTTCGCCCTGCGGCGCAGGCAGCTTGAAAGTGCCGCGATATTCCAGCTGGCCATCGACCACCGCATAGAAAGCATTGGCGCCCCAGTTGCGCGGATCGCTGGCCTGGCAGCGCGGACGGCCGCCACCGCCCCATTCGTCGGTGAACAGCACGATGTCGCCGGTGTTGTTGAACGTCGCAGAGTGCCAGTAGGCAAAGCCCGGATCGACGACCTCGTCCTTGCGCACGGGGTTCAGGGGATCGGAAATGTCGAAGATGATGCCGTTCCCCGAACAGGCGCCTGCCGCGAGGTTCAGTGCAGGGAAAACGGTGATGTCGTGGCACTGGTCGGTGCGACGGGTGTCCTGCGTATCCTCCCCATGGTCACCGCCGAGCCACAGGCCGCCAAGCCGACCGGTTTCGGGATCGGCGAAGACGCGCGGGCTCGATACGATGCGCGATGCAGCGGGGTTCGCGAGGGGAATCTCGATCACGTCGATGCTGAACAGCGCGGTACGGGTATCGCCCGGCACGTCCCCCACGCAGAACTCCAGCTCCTCGCTCTCGCGCACGGAACCGGTGCCCGAATTGTAGACGATCAGGCTGTCATCGGTCTGGGTGACAAGAGAATGGGTGTGGCTGCCACGGCAGGTCTGCACCTGGCCCACCTGACGCGGGCGGGTGATATCGGAAATGTCGAATATTCGCAGGCCGCGGAAGCGATCCTCGCTCACCCGCTCCGTGACGCCCTCGAGGCCGCAGTCGGTCCGTCCGCGGGTTTCCTCCACGCTCATGATCAGGATATCGCCAGCGATCGAGACGTCACCCTGACCGCCGGGGCAGACAACGCTGCTGACCAGCGTCGGCACGCCGTCCTCGCCCAGGCGATAGGCGTTGAAACCATGATAGCTGCCCGCCACCATCAAGTCGCCGGAGAAGGCGATATCGGTGTTGGAGAAGCTCAGCATCCCCCCGCGCTCGGCAAAGCGGGGCTCGGGTTCTTCCTCGCCATCTTCCCCGGCATCGGCTGCATCCATGCCGGCATGTCCGGCGTGGCCTGCATGTTCATCGGCAGGCGTGGCATCTTCGCCGGCTTCCTCGTCCTCGTCATTGTCGATGCGCGGACGCAGGTCGCCGGGATTTTCGGGATCGAAGAAGCCCGCGGGTTTGCGCAGGAAAGCGACGTGGCGAAGGTTGCTGATCGCTTCCTCCGCGTCGAACACGCCGGCCGCCAGGGTGGCGCGCGGGTCGTCGGACAGGTTGGCGAGTACGGCGTTCATGCGCTCGATCTCGGCGTTCTGGTCGTTCACCACTTCGCTGGTGAAATCGTACATCAGCGGGTCCGCCGCAGTGCCGCGCTGGTCGAGCAGTTCGCGCACCATCGTGACCGCGCCCTGGTGGTGGCGCACCATCATTTCGAGGAACTGGCGATCGAATGCAGTGCCGCGCGCATCGGCGAGCGCCTGCATCTGCTCGGGCGTTGCCATGCCGGCCATGCCAGAATGCCCCGCATGGCCCATTCCAGCCATGTCGAGTGGCTCGCTCCGGTTGGAAAGCCAGTCGCGCATGAATTTCATCTCATCCGCCTGCGATGCGGTGATGCGGCCAGAAACAGCCAGGATTTCCGGCGTATTGGTGCGCTCCTCCACCAGGGCGGACATGTCCACCGCCTGCTGGTGGTGGACGATCATGCCCTGCATGAAAGCAACGTCTGCCGGGGAATAGCCATTGCGCGCTAGGTCGGTCGCCTCGTCTTCGCTCAGCGTGCGCGGTTCTGCACCGATGGGGCCAGGCAGCACGATGGACACGTCCTGCGCGGAAACGGCGGCAGCACTGGCAAGCAGGATGGCGGCGAGCGACGCGCCGGTCGCCAGGCGAATTCGATTTGTCATGTCTGAAGCGATTCCCGAAACTGGTTTCTCTCGAACCCATTAGGGCCCGGAAACACGCCGCTCGTCAAGCGTGGACCTTGGCCCTTGCCCGGTTGATCGCCGCGCTTGCCGGGCGCGGGCCTTGGCAGTAGCTTGCGCGCCAGAGGATAAACGGGAGGAATTGATCGATGCGCAACGCCATTTTCGCAGGCGCCCTGCTGGTCGCACTTGGGGGCTGTAGCGGCGGAGAGGCCGACACCGCCGAACCGCAGGACGAAGCCACCAGCTACACGGCACGCCAGTACATGCAGTCCGTCAACGACATCGCCCGCCTGGACGACCAGCAATATGATGAGGCGCGCAAGCCGGGCGAGCTGCTGGCTTTCGCCCAGATCGACAAGGGCGAGGTCGTCGGCGATTACGTGATGGGCGGCGGATACATCACGCGGCTGCTGGCAACAGCGGTTGGCGCGAATGGCAAGGTCTACGCGTTCCAGCCCGAGGAATTCATCGCCTTCAACGCAGACTACGCGGATCAGCAGGACGCCGCCGTTGCCCCATATTCGGATGACAATGGCAACCCGGTAAGGGTCTTTCCGCTGCGCGGGCCGCTGGTCGAGCCGGGCTGGCCCGAACCGCTCGACACGATCATCACGGTCATGAATTTCCACGACCTGTACCTCACCGACTTTCCCGAAGGCACGGCGAGCGAGGGGGTGCAGATGCTCTACGATGCGCTGAAGCCTGGCGGAACGCTGGTTGTCGTGGATCACCTGGCCCAGGAAGGGGGCGGCGCGATGGCCGCGAATGAAGAGCACCGGATGGACCGCCAGCTGGCGCTGGACGCGCTGACCGGCGCGGGCTTCACGCTGGAGGAGGAATCCGACCTCTATTCCAACCCGGATGACCCGCGCACCGCCAATGTGTTCGACGATTCCATCCGCGGTCAGACGGACCAGTTTGCCTGGCGCCTGCGCAAGCCTGAATAGCCGCGCCTGCGGGGCCCGGTTCGGGGCACGATTCCGGCTCCTGCCCGTTGGGTTCATGAGACAACCAATTGGCAGGAGAGAACCCCAATGAAAGTTCCGCACAAGGCCCACGTCGCGCTGGTCGATGGAGAGCGTTTCGTACTGCTTCGCAACGATGGACAGATCTTCGAGCCGAAGCTGTCCAAGGTTGCCGAGCCAGACCTGAACGCCACCAATTTCAGTGCCGGGGTCAAGCACCAGGATACTGCCAGCCAGATGAGCGGCAACACCGACCTCAACGAACTGGCGCACGGTGCCGCCGCGGCGGAGTGGTTGAACAGCAAGGCCATCGCTGGCGAATTCGAGGAACTGGTGGTGATCGCCGATCCCAAGACCCTGGGCGAAATGCGCCGCCACTATCACGTCGAACTGGAAAAGCGGCTGGTGGGTGAACTGGACAAGGCGCTGACCCACGAGCCACTTGATCGGATCGAGAAGGTGCTCGCAAACGCTTGATTGCGGCCTTGTTTCCGCCGCAATACCGGTTTCCCGCTCAACGTGTCGCCAATCCCGCGCAATTCATCGCGTCGGGATCGCCAGCGGTTGTGTTATTAAGCAATTGATAAGCACGTTTCTGGCAACGTGAGATTTATGGATAGATCGGTAATTGCACGAATTGTTGCGCCCCTCGCGCTGGCCCTTGCTCCCTTTGCAAGCGCGCCAGCGCAGGCGCAGAACCTTGAAAGCGCTTTCGACAGCGCGTTTGGCACAGAGGTCCGCGAACCTCCGCAGTTCCTCGCCGACCCACAAACTCCGCTCGAACGCCGCATCGCGCAGGTTGCCGATGGCAGCGATGGGCGTATTGGTGTGGCAGCGATCGATCTCGCCACCGGCGAACAGGTCTCTGTTCTGGGCGATCAGCGCTTCCCGATGGCATCCACCAGCAAGATAGCCATTGCCGCTACCTTCCTCGAAGGGGTGGATCAGGGCCGGTGGAGCCTGACCAGCGAATTCCCCCTGCTCTGGGCCGTGCGGTCGCAGCGCTTTTCGACCCGCGTCGCCCCGGTGCGCGAGGGTGAATACATGGCGGCCCACCAGTTGATCGACCTGATGATCACGCGCAGCTCCAATCCGGCCACCGATGCCCTGCTGGCAGCCGTTGGCGGCCCTGCTGCGGTCAACGACTGGGCGCGCCGCGCGGGCCTGAACGATTTCAGCCTCGACCGCGATATCGCCACGCTCGTGCGCGACGATGGCGAGTTCGACCCCACCTACCATATCGACCTGCGCGATAGCGCCACGCCCGAAACGATGGCCCGCCTTCTGGCAGGCATCTACCAGGGGGAGTGGCTGAGTGCGGAGAGCCGCGATGTCATTCTCGATGCGATGGAGCGCTGCCGCACCGGGCGCAACCGTATTCGCGGCATGATGCCCGAAGGCGTCAGCGTGGCGCACAAGACGGGCACGCTAAACCGCATGGCAGGCGACATCGGCATCATCGAGATGCCGGATGGCCGCGCGATTGCTTTGGCGATCTACGTCACCGGGCAGAGCGCATCGCAGGCACACGAGAATGCCAACAAGTCAGAGGCGCGCCGCCTGCGGGATTCGCGCATCGCGTCAATCGCGCGCGCGCTCTACGATGGTTACGCCGAACGCAGCGACGGACGCCAGTTTGCCAACGCCCGGCACTCACCCGTTTCGGCTTCCCGTTAACTTTCGACCAAAGCCACTTGCGCGAAACCAAAGAAAAAGGGCGTGGCCATCGCTGGCCACGCCCTCTGTTCTGTTAGCCTGAACGGCTGCGAACGATTACTGCGCAGCAGTTTCGTCGGTAGCTTCGTCCTGCATTTCGGCGCCAGCTTCTTCAACTTCGGCACCGGCTTCGGCCATGCCTTCGTCCATGGTAGCTTCGGCATCGGCGGTAGCGTCTTCAACGCCTTCACCCATGGCTTCCATGTTGGCTTCGGTGTCAGCCGCAGCATTTTCCATGGTGGCTTCGGCGGAATCTTCGGTGCCTTCCGAGCAAGCGGCCAGGGTCAGGGCGCCAGCAGCAGCGGCAGCGACGAGAGCGATCTTACGCATAGGTATAAATCCTTGAATTGCATAAATTTTGGAAGAGGCGTCTCGCCTGTCCCGAAGCCGGCCTTCCCGCCAGCTCTAATGCCTAAATAATGCCACATTTGCCCTCGCGCAAGCATATTGTGGCACAAATGCGGCGAACCGATGGCAGCAACAAGGCACGATCTTTGGTGCTTACAGGCGGCGAACGCCCATGCTAGCAGGCGAAAATGGCCGATAAACAGCATCTCTACCTGGTCGATGGTTCGGCCTATATCTTCCGCGCATACCACCGCCTGCCGCCGCTCACCAATCCTGAAGGGACACCCGTGGGCGCGGTCTATGGCTATACCACGATGCTGTGGAAGCTGGCGGAAGACCTCGACAAAGCCGTGGGGCCGACCCACCTCGCGGTGATTCTCGACAAATCGAGCCACAGTTTTCGCAATGAGATATACAGCGAATACAAGGCCCATCGCCCCGATCCGCCGGAAGATCTGGTGCCGCAGTTCCCGCTGATTCGCGATGCGACCCGCGCTTTCAGCCTGCCCTGTATCGAGGAACCTGGCGTGGAGGCGGACGACATGATCGCCACCTACGCCCGCGCCGCGCAGCGGGAGGGGTGGGACGTTACCATCGTATCGAGCGACAAGGACCTGATGCAGCTGGTAGGCGAAGTCGACGGCGCCAAGATCGACATGCTCGACACGATGAAGAACGCGCGCATCTACATCGAGGAGGTCGAGGAGAAATTCGGCGTGCCGCCCGAGAAGGTGGGCGATGTCCTGGCGCTGATGGGCGATTCGGTCGACAACATTCCCGGCATCTTCGGTGTCGGTCCCAAGACGGCCAGCAAGCTGATTGCCGAACACGGCAGCCTCACCGCCGCGCTCGATGCGGCGGAGGGCATGAAGGCTTCCAAGCTGAAGGAGCGCCTGATCGAGCACCGCGCCGATGCGGAGCTTTCGCGTGTGCTGGTAACCTTACGTGAAGACTGCCCGATCCCCCAGCCGCTGGATGAATTCAAGCTCGACGGCGTGCCGCCCGAACCGCTGGCGAAGTTCCTCGAGACGCACGGTTTCGCCAGCCTGCTACGCCGCCTCGATGCGGGGACCGGCAGCCCAGACCGTACAAACGATCTCAATCCCGCCAAGGCCGACAACAAGGGCGCCGATGCCTCGCCGGACGGCAATCGCCAGCCGCTGCCCGAATGGCCGGAGGTCGATCGCTCCGTCTACGAATGCGTGCAGACGATGGAGCGTCTGGAACACTGGATCGAACGCGCCTTTGCCGCGCGGCTGGTGGCGGTCGATACCGAGACGAGCGATCTCGACTGCATGCTCTGCGATCTCGTCGGCTTCAGCCTCGCGCTGGGTCCGAACGATGCCTGCTACGTCCCGCTGGCGCACGGCAGCGACGACATGTTCGGCGAAACGCCCACCCAGATAGACCGCGCCGCCGCCCTCGCCGCGATCAAGCCGCTGCTGGAAAGCGACGCGGTGCTGAAGGTAGGGCAGAACATCAAGTACGACCTCAACGTGCTGGCCCGCAACGGCATCAACGTTGCGCCGATCCACGATACGATGGTCATCAGCTTCGCGATGGACGCCGGACGCGAGGAAAGCGGCATCGGCGGCGGGCACGGAATGGACGAACTGGCAGAGCGCCACCTGGGGCACACCTGCCTCAAGTTCAAGGACATCTGCGGAACCGGCAAGAAGGCGATACCCTTTGGCCAGGTGCCACTGGACAAGGCCACCGAATACGCGGCCGAAGATGCCGACGTGACCTGGCGCCTCTACCAGCATCTCTACCGGCGCCTGCCGCTGGAAGGTGCGGCGCGCATCTATGAACGGGTCGACCGCCCGTTGATCCCGGTGGTCGCGGCGATGGAGCGCGAGGGTATCAAGGTGGACCGCGCGGCATTGTCCCGCCTCTCCGAACAATTTGCCGAGACCACCGCCCGCATCGAGAAGGAAATCCACGAGCAGGCCGGCGAGGAATTCACCATCGGCAGCCCCAAGCAGCTGGGGGAAGTGCTGTTCGACAAGATGGGTTACAAGGGCGGGCGCAAGGGCAAGAGCGGCCAGTACTCGACCGACCAGGCCATTCTGGAAAAGCTGTCGCAGCAGGGCGCGACAATCGCCGACAAGGTGCTGGAATACCGCCAGCTCTCGAAGCTGAAATCGACCTATACCGATGCCCTGCAGACGGCGATCAACCCGAACACCAGCCGTGTGCACACTAGCTATTCACTGGTGGGCGCGCAGACGGGGCGGCTTTCATCCACCGATCCCAACCTGCAGAACATTCCCATCCGCACCGAGATCGGTCGCGAGATCCGCAAGGCTTTTGTGCCGGAGGCGGGCAACGTGCTGCTCGCCGCCGACTATTCGCAGATCGAACTTCGCCTTGCCGCGCACATGGCCGATGTACCGGAACTGCGCGAAGCCTTTGCCGAAGGCGAGGATATCCACGCGCGCACGGCACGGGAGATGTACGGCGAGGTCGACCGCGACACACGCGCCAAGGCCAAGACCATCAATTTCGCCATCCTCTACGGCATTTCTCGCTGGGGCCTTGCCGGGCGCCTGGGTGTCGAGCCGGACGAGGCGCAGGAGGTGATCGACACCTATTTCAAGCGCTTCCCCGGTATCCAGAACTACATCCACCAGACGCTGGAGACGGTGCGGGCGAAAGGCTATTCGGAAACGCTGTTCGGTCGCAAGACGTGGTTCCCGCGGATCAACTCCAGGAACCAGGCGGAACGACAGGGCAGCGAGCGTGCCGCCATCAATGCGCCTATCCAGGGTACCAGCGCCGACATTATCAAGCGCGCGATGGCCCGGATGCTGCCCGCGCTGCGCGAAGCGGACCTGGGCCACGTGCGCATGCTGCTGCAGGTGCATGACGAGCTGGTGTTCGAACTGCCCGAAACAGACGTGGCGGCTGCCTCTCCCGTGATCGAGAAAGTCATGGCGGAAGCCGCACTGCCCGCTGTCGAACTCAGCGTGCCGCTAGGGATAGAGATCGGCACCGGGGAAAGCTGGGATGCCGCGCACTGATGGCTGATTTCCTCCAACCACTGCGCGAGGCGATACCCGACGGTTGGGAGACCTGGTTCGTCGCGGCGCTGGCTGCGGGTGTCGGCGTGCTGCTGGCGCTGGTCATCCATTACGTGGTGTTCCGCGTGCTGAGAAAGATCGCGGGTTCGAGCGACAGCACCGCGGACAATATCGTCGTCCGGCACCTCGCCCGCCCCAGCAAGTGGGCCATGGTGGCACTGGGGATCGTGCTGGCAGCACGGGAAGTTCCCGCACTTGACGTCGCGTGGGAGAAGATCGCCGGTTTCGTGATGCCCGCACTGATCGGCTGGATCGCGCTTGCCATCATGCGCGCACTTGTGGCGGCAATGGAACTGCGCGCCGATATCGACGTGGCGGACAATCTTTCCGCCCGCCGCCGCCGCACGCGCCTCGCCATTTTCAGCCGCATCGGCACTTTCCTGATCATTTTCATTACCATCGGCCTGATGCTGCTCTCGATTCCGGGCGTGCGCGATATCGGGGTGACGTTGATGGCCTCTGCCGGGCTCGCCGCCCTTGCCGTGGGTGCAGCCGCGCAGCCTGCGCTGAAGGCCTTGATCGGCGGACTGCAAATGGCGCTGACAGAACCCATCCGCATCGACGATGTCGTGATCATCGACGGCGAATGGGGCAAGATCGAGGATATCCGGACCACCTATGTGATCGTGCGCGTGTGGGACGAGCGGCGACTGGTGGTGCCGGTGAACAAGTTCCTGGAGGAAACCTTCCAGAACTGGACCCGCAAGGGATCGGAACTGCTCGGAACCGTTTTCCTCCACCTCGACCCGCTGGCCGATGTCGAGCGCCTGCGCGCGGAATTCGAGCGACAGGTGATCGCGAACGAGAACTGGGACAAGCGCGTGAAGGCCGTGCAGGTAACGGAGACAACGCTCGATTCCATGGAGTTGCGCCTGCTGATGAGCGCGCGCAACGCATCCGAGGCCTTCGACCTACGATGCCAGATCCGCGAGGGAATGCTGGCCTTCATCCGCGAGAACATGCCCGAAGCCATCGCCATGCGCCGCGTTGCTTCGGCTGCCGAAGCCATCTGGGAAGCGGGCGAGCCAGGAATGGATACGAGTAGTTAGTCTCTGTAATCGTCGAGCGAGAAACGGCGCGTCGTCTGCGCGCCGCAAGGGCGAACGGCCGCCCCGCAGCGGGCGCAGCTCTGCTGCGCGTCTAGCGAGGATGTGAGCGCGCAGGCGCTCACACAAACCTGCTAATGCTTGGACTCGCGCGTGCTCTCCACCATGCCTTCCGTAATGAAGCCGATGGGGTTCACTTCCAGCGCGCGCTTCTTCAGCTCGCCCTTCATCTTCTTGTATTCTTCTTCCATCTTGGGCGTGACGGTGGGGCGCGAATCCTTCAGCGCTTCCTCGAAATCCGCTTTCGTCACCTTCTCGGGCGAACCCTGCGTCCGGCGGATGGCGTTAAGGCCCGCGCGGCGCACCACGTCTTCCAGATCGGCACCGGTGAAACGTTCGGCCTCACCAGCCACAGCGGACAGGTCCACGTCGTCGGCCAGCGGCATGGCGGAGGTGTGAATCTTGAGGATATGCTCGCGTCCGGCCTGGTCCGGCGCGCCGACATAGACGAGCTCGTCGAACCGGCCAGGGCGTAGCAGCGCGGGATCGACCAGCGTAGGCCGGTTGGTTGCGCCGATCACCACGATGGAAGACATTTCCTCCATCCCGTCCATCTCCGCCAGGATCGTGTTGACGACGCGTGCCGTCACCTGCGGTTCGTTGGCTGACGATCCGCGCGCAGGTACGAGACTGTCGATCTCGTCGATGAAGATGACGCAAGGCGCCACCGCGCGGGCGCGGGCGAACATCTTGGCGATCTGCTGCTCGCTCTCGCCGTACCACTTGGAAAGCAGGTCGCTGCTCTTGATCGAGATGAAGTTGGCCTCCGCCTCTTTTGCCACGGCCTTGGCCAGCAGCGTCTTGCCGGTGCCGGGAGGGCCGTAAAGCAGGAAGCCCTTGGCCGGGCGGATACCCAGCGATTCGAACGCGCGCGGGTTCTTCAGCGGCAGTTCGACGCCTTCCTTCAAAGAAGAAATGGCCTCGTCGAGGCCGCCGAGGTCTTCCCAGCCCACGGTCGGGGCCTGCACCATCACCTCGCGCATGGCGCTCGGCTGCACGCGCTTCAGCGCTTCGCGGAAGTCGTTCTTCTCGACGCACAGTTCCTCGAGCACCTCGGCGGGTATTTCGCGTGCGTCGAGATCAAGCTTTGGCATGATCCGCCGCACCGCCTCGATCGCGGCCTCTCGCGCCAGCGCGGCAATATCCGCGCCCACGAAGCCATGGGTGGAGCGCGACAGTTCGCCAAGGTCTACACCCTCGCCCAGCGGCATCCCGCGGGTGTGGATGGCGAGGATTTCGCGCCTGCCGCTTTCGTCGGGAACGCCGATCACGATTTCGCGGTCGAAGCGGCCCGGACGGCGCAATGCCTCGTCGATGGCGTCGGGGCGGTTGGTGGCGGCGATTACAACGAGGTTGGAGCGGGCCTGCAGCCCCTCCATCAGCGTGAGAAGCTGGGCGACGAGACGCTTCTCCGCCTCGCCCTGCACGCGCTCACGCTTGGGCGCGATGGAATCGACCTCGTCGATAAAGACGATGGCAGGCTGGCTGCGCTCGGCTTCTTCGAACACTTCGCGCAGGCGCTTTTCGGATTCGCCATAGGCGCTGCCCATGATCTCGGGCCCGTTGATGGTGAAGAACTCGGCGTCCGATTCGTTCGCCACGGCCTGTGCCAGCCGGGTCTTGCCGGTTCCGGGCGGTCCGTGGAGCAGCACGCCCTTGGGCGGATCCACGCCAAGGCGCGTGAACAGTTCGGGGTAGCGCAGCGGCAGTTCCACCATCTCGCGCAGGGCCTTGATGGTCTCGTCCATCCCGCCGACATCGTCATAGTTGATGAGCCCGCGCGCATCGCGGGGTTCCTCGAACTCGGTGCGCAGTTCCACCTCGGTATTCTCGTCGATATGGACGAAGCCCTTGGGGCTGGTGGAGACGACCTGCAGGCGGATTTGTGTCAGGGCATAAGCCGGCGCGTTGAACATGCGCCGCACCTCGGGCGGCACGTTCTGCACCGGCTGCTGGCCATGCGTGGCGACCAGATCGCCGGTGGTCAGGGGCTGCTTGAAGAATACCTTCTTCAGCGCCTCGCTGGGGCCATGCAGGCGCATTTCACGGCGCGCGGGGGCGAAAACGACGCGCGTGGCGGGCTTGGTCTCGGCGCGCCGCACGATCACGTGCTCGCCGCTGGACGTTTCGGCATTGCCGCGCTGCAGCCCGTCGAGGCGGATGACATCGAGCGCCTCGTCCTCGTCATAGCTGGGTACGGCCACGGCCAGGGTGGATCGCTTGCCTTCGATCTCCACCGCATCGCCTTCGGTAATGCCCAGTTTCTGGAAGGCCGTGCGCGGCATGCGTACAACGCCCCTGCCCGATTCTTCCTGACGGGCGGCGGCGACCTGCAGCCTTACCGTTCCCTCTTCAACTTTCGCTGTGTCCGCTTCGGCCATGCCTGCTCTCGTCCTCTCGGTATTCACCTACGCTGCGGACCTAGGAAGCGCCCGCCCGTATTGCAAACCTGTCAGCGGCGGAATCGTGCCGGAAAGATGCCTGCGCAAAGGCCACGCATACGGCGGACAAAAAAAGGCCCGGTCGTTGCCGACCGGGCCCTGGAAGTTTTGGGAGAGGATGCCTGAAAGGCAGGGAGAGATATGTTCGAATCCACGCCATCTCGCAAGTGCGAAAAGAGCATCTGGTGTTGCATGGAGCGCAACACCGCAGGTTAGCCCCTGTCATTTAACGATTTTCAGGACTGACACACGAGTCAGCGGCAGCAAAATTGAATGGTGATTCACTTTTCTGGGCAGCGATTCTTGTGCACCGCACTATAGACGCCCTTAGGCTGGTGACAGAGCCCGTGCGTATCTCTAATGCCTGCGGGAAGTCTCAACGACACCAGTCCAACCGATTGTTCGCAGAGGAAGCCGCCATGCAGAAACTCTACCCCTCAGCCGAAGCCGCTCTTGATGGCGTGCTGCGTGATGACATGCTGATCGCCAGTGGCGGTTTTGGCCTGTGCGGCATTCCCGAACGCCTGCTGAAGGCGATTCAGGATTCGGGCGTGAAGAACCTGACCTTCGCCAGCAATAACGCCGGGATCGACAACGAAGGCATCGGCATGCTCCTGCGCTCCAAGCAGGTGAAGAAGATGATCTCCAGCTACGTCGGGGAGAACAAGGAGTTCGAGCGGCAGTATCTTTCCGGCGAGCTGGAAGTGGAGTTCTGCCCGCAAGGAACGCTGGCCGAACGCATGCGCGCCGGCGGCGCGGGCATTCCCGGCTTCTACACCAAGACGGGCGTGGGCACGCAGGTGGCAGAAGGCAAGGAGGTTAAGCAGTTCGACACCGGCGAGGGGCCGGAGGACTACATCCTCGAAAAGGGCATCTTTGCAGACCTGTCGATCATCAAGGCCTGGAAGGCGGACGAGACCGGCAACCTGATGTTCCGCAAGACCGCGCGTAATTTCAACCAGCCTGCTGCAACCTGCGGCAAGATCTGCGTGGCCGAAGTGGAAGAGGTTGTACCCGCAGGCGCGCTCGATCCCGACTGCATCCACCTGCCTGGTGTATTCGTCAACCGCATTGTGGTGGGCGCACCCTACGACAAGAAAATCGAGTTCGTGACGACACGCCAGCGCGAAACGGCGTAAAGCGCGGCGGGCCGGGCAGCGCGATGCAACCGGAAATGTCTCGACATGCGCCGCGCAAGCAATACCACTGGCCTCGACACGCTACAGGAAGATACACCCGATGAACTATCGTAACCTCTTGCTGCTCGGCCTTTCCTCCATCGCGCTGCAGGGTTGCATTGCTGCCGCGGCGATTCCCATCGTCGCGAGTGGCGGAGCATTCGTGCGTGATGGTGTTTCCGACGATGCACGCAAGGGCGCGCGCGAGCAGGTCGCCATGGCCACACCGCCGGTGTCCGTTCCCGCGCCAACGCCGACACCTTCGCCGTCTCCCGCCCTTGCCGCAGCGCAGCCAACAATGCCCGTAGCCGCCGCGCCGCTGGCGGCTACGCCGAACCCGGTGGCGAACCGGGTGCCGACGCCAGCGCCCTCGCCGACCACGGCACCGACGTCTGGTCTGGCCGACCGCTCGGCGCAGCCCGTCGTCGTCGCGACCCTCGACGGTTCCCGCCTGCCTGCTGCTTCGCGCGCAACTGCGGAACCTGCGTCGACGCCTGCAACCGCAGAGATCGTCCCGCCGCAGATGGCAGAAGAGCCCGCTTCGTCCGCGCCGGAGCCTGCCGCCTCGAGGCTTGCCGATATCGGCCTGCCGCCGGAGCCTGCAGCTCAGCAACCCGAACCGGAAACCCGGTTGGCCACCACCCAACCGGCGGAGCAACCGCCGGCCGCCGCCGCTAATGCGCTGGAAGCCGCCGAAGCAGCAGAAGCCAGCATGGCAACGGCAGGGCCCTCAGAGGTCGAAGAGCCTGCGACCGTCGCTGCGGCGCAACCCCGTCCCACCGCACCTTCGCAGGAATCGGGCGCGCTGGTTTCCACGCCGCCTGCCGCGCGGCCCGCAATCGAACCGCCGGTTGCTGCCAGCAGCAGCCCCGCGGTATCCAGTGAGGCGACTGCCGCGGGATACGGCCCGCTCCGCAACTACGCCCTGCGCACGCTCGGCGGCGGTCTCCCCCTGCCCTCGGCCATGCTGGCCGATCCCACCAGCTTGCAGCCGATCCGGCGCGACTGTGAAGGCAACAGCCCGACCGTTGTGATCGACCTCGATCCCGCCGGCGGTGTCGTGCCGATTGCCGGCCCCCTGGCGCTCAACAACCAGCTGGCCCGTATTCTCGCCGACCTGCGCCTGCGTGACGTGCAGATTGCCTGGATAACCGATCGCGGACCGATCGACGCGCGCGCCGTGCGCGACCGGCTGGTCGCCTCCGGCCTCGATCCGCAATCGCAGGATTCGCTGTATGTCGAACGCTATCCGGGCGAGACCAAGCAGGCCCGCCGCGCTGCGCTGGCGCAGACGCAATGCGTGATCGCGCTGGCGGGGGACGAGCGTTCCGACTTCGACGACCTTTACAATTTCATCATCGACGAGGGTGATGCCCGGAACCTGGAATTGCTGCTCGGCAACGGCTGGTTCCTGATCGAAAATCCCGTCGGCGGATAACCCCGCCACCTTCCCCCCAAGGAGACACGTTTTTATGCCCTGGACCCGCGACGAAATGGCCGCCCGCGCTGCGAACGAGCTGGAGGACGGCTACTACGTTAATCTCGGTATCGGCATCCCCACGCTGGTGGCGAACCACATCCCCGAGGGGATGCAGGTGACGCTGCAGAGCGAGAACGGGATGCTGGGTATCGGCCCGTTCCCCTACGAGGGTGAGGAGGACGCGGATCTCATCAACGCCGGCAAGCAGACCATCAGCGAACTGCCGCACTCCGCCTATTTCGACAGCGCCACCAGCTTCTCCATGATCCGCGGCGGCCACATCGATCTGACCGTGCTGGGCGCGATGGAAGTGGCCGGGAACGGGGACATCGCCAACTGGATGATTCCGGGCAAGATGGTGAAGGGCATGGGCGGCGCGATGGACCTTGTCGCGGGCGTGAAGAAGATCATCGTCGTGATGGAGCACACCAGCAAGCACGGCGATCCCAAGTTCATTCCCGAGTGCACCCTGCCGCTGACCGGCACCAACGTGGTCGACATGATCATCACCGATCTGGCCGTGTTCCAGCGGCCCGATCACGACAGCCCGTTCAGGCTGGTGGAACTGGCCCCCGGCGTGACGGCGGAGGAGGTCGCGGAAAAGACCACCGCACAGTACGAGGTAGCACTGTCATGAGCACGTTGCCCGAGACGATCGAACTCAGCCGCATCAACGGGCAATCCGAAACTCTGGGCGAACATCGGGGCAATGTGCTGCTGGTGGTCAACACCGCCTCGCAATGCGGCCTGACGCCGCAGTACGGCGGGCTGGAAGAACTGCATCGCCGCTATGCGGACCGTGGGTTCGAGGTGCTGGGCTTCCCGTCCAACGATTTCGGCAACCAGGAACCGGGCAGCGAGGAGGAGATCGCGTCCTTCTGCGAGGTGAATTACCAGACCAGCTTTCCGCTGTTCGCGAAGACGCCCGTGACCGGCGCAGACAAGCATCCGCTCTACGCCGCGCTGACGCAGGCGAAGCCGGAGAAGACCGGCCCCGCCGAGGAAATGCGTGCCCGCTTTCGCGAACACGGGATGACCCCGAACGAAGATCCCGAAGTGCTGTGGAATTTCGAGAAATTCCTCGTCGGCCGCGATGGCGAGGTTCTGGCCCGCTTTGCGCCCGCCACTGCGCCCGATGATCCGGCCCTGCTGGAAGCAATAGAAGCCGCCCTGGAACACTGAGCGGGTTGTGACCTACACCCTCGTCACGGCCAACCGGAACTATTCGAGTTGGTCACTGCGCCCGTGGGTACTCATGAAGGCGCTCGGCATTCCCTTCATCGACCGGGTCGAGCCTTTCGCAGCGGCGGTGAATTACGAAGCGTTCCGCGCTTTCTCCCCCACCGGGCAGGTGCCCGTCCTGCTGGACGGCGAGCGCACCGTATGGGACTCGCTCGGCATTGTCCTGTACCTCGCCGAACGTCACGCTGGGGTGTGGCCGCAGGACGAGGGCGCCCGCGCCTTCGCCATATGCGGCGTTGCCGAGATGCACGGCGGCTTCCCGGCGCTCAGGAACCAGTGCCCGATGAATGTCGGCGTGCGGGTGAGGATGTCAGCGCACGACGCGGCGCTGGCGAAAGATATCGCCCGGCTGCGTGAACTGCTCGAGGAGGGGCTTGGCCGCTTCGGCGGACCCTGGCTCGCCGGACCGGATTTCACCGCACTCGACGCCTTCTTCGCGCCTGTTGCATTCCGCGTGCGCACGCACGGGCTGAACGTGGGACGCGCGCAAGGCTGGGTCGATCACGTGCTCGCCCACCCCGCGATGCGGCAATGGGAAGCAGAGGCGCTGGCAGAGACCTGGCGCGAGGAAAGCCACGAAGCCGAAGTGGGCGCCAGCGGCGAGATCGTGGAAGATTTCCGGCGCGGCTAGCCTGCACCACCCAGCACGCCGCCGAACACATTGCCGGGATCGTAGCGGTTCTTCACCTCCTGCAGGCGGGCGAAATTGGGGCCGAAACCCTCCCTGGCGCGGGCGATCTCGTCCCGGTCGAGGTAGTTGAGATAGACCGTGCCATCGGAAAAGCGCTTCAGTTTCTCGTAGGTCGCGCGCGCCGCGCCCATGATCTCCGCATCGCACGCCGGATCGGCCCAGCCCGCGGAAATGCCGAGATTGTAGCGCGCCTTGCGGTTGGCAAAGGCCGTGTCTTCCACGCCCACCCGCGCCACCGCGCCGCCCAGCGTCTCCATGAAAATCTGCGAATATTCGCCCTGTAACGACCTGATGCCATCAACCAGCACATCGGTCAGGTCCTCACTCAGATTATCGACGAAGATGGATTTCCAGTAGAACCGTTCCCCGTGCGGGGAAGCGCCGCCGAAGGTTTTCTGAAAATCGACATACCGCTGCGTGGCGACGAAGCCGAAAATCATGTCGCCCAGTTCCAGCATTGGCTGCACCTGCTGTCGGGCTGCCTCGTGCTCGCCCGCATGGCAGGCGACCATTGCCACGGTGTGCCTGCCCTGCCACTCGGCGGGGCAGGGATCGACCGGCGGCACGGTCATGAATACCGGCACCAGCGTCAGATCATCCGCCGCGTCGTGCATGAATTCACGCACGAAACGCATCACGTCATGCGCCTTGGCAAGCGGATAGAAAGCCTGTGCTACCACCACTTCGGGCCCGACCCGGGAAGCGCGGAAATCGAAGCGGGTCACGATGCCGAACTGCCCGCCACCCCCGCGCAAGGCCCAGAACAGGTCCGGGTGGCTTTCCGCATTCGCCTCGACCACTGATCCGTCTGCCAGCACGACCTCGGCGCCTACCAGGCTGTCGATGGTAAGACCCAGCTTGCGGGCGAGAAAACCGATCCCGCCGCCCAGCGTCAGCCCCCCCACGCCCGTCTCCGGCTCCACCCCTGCGGTCACCGCAAGGCCGTGCGCCTGCAAGGCCGCATCGAGTTCGCCAAGCAAGGCTCCGCCGCCGACGCTCGCCATGCGCGTTTTGGGGTCAACGGTAATGCGCTTCAGGCCGGAAAGGTCGACCAGCAGGCCATCGTGCGGCAGCGATGCGCCCGAAACCGAGTGCCCACCACAGCGGGCGACCGCCGTCAGCCCGTGACGCGCTGCGTGACGCACGGCCGCGGCCACGTCTACCGTGCTGGCGCAGCGCGCGATCAGGGCGGGCTGGCGGTCGATCATGCCGTTCCAGCCAAAGCGCGCTGTCTCGTATTCCGCGTCGGATGCACACCTTCATGGGCACGCTGACCGGCTGGTTCGACGATGTGCGCAAGCTGCCAAAGGGTACGCTCGTCTCGCTGATGAAGCTGGGCGGCAAGGTCGCCCGCTTCATCCCTACCCGCAACCAGCGGGACTGACCCCTTCAGAAAGGATCACATGCCATGACTGCCGATCCACGAGCACCTATTTCTGATTTTACAGAAATGACAGATGAAGAACTGGCCATGTTCATCGGCTCCTTCTTCCGTTCCATCGGATGGGGCGCCGTGGCTGGCAGCGGTTTCTTCCTCGCCTTTACCGTGCCCGCCGGTGTGATCGCCATGGCCGCCGAAGGCGATCCGCGCGGCCTGCTCCTTGGCCTGCTGCCCTTTCTGATCGGGCTGGCGGGGTCGCTCGCAGGCATGATCGCCATTGGCCTGCCCCTAACCGCCCTGCTGCGCCACATGCAGCGCGAGCGGGCCGCAATCTATACCGCTATCGGAACGCTGGGCGGGTTCGCCATGCCCCTCCTCTTCGCCGGTTGGTTCGAAGGGGAATTCAATTCCGGCAGCCTGTGGGCTGGCCTCTTCCTCGGCCTGTTCGGAGCAATCGCAGGCGGCGTTACCGGCAACATCTGGGGCCGCTACCGTGATGGCATCGCGCAGCATCGGCACGATGAAACCGAGCCTTCGACCAATCCCTACCACGAGATGATTTACTGAGCAGGAGAAGCACAATGACCGAACTGAGCTATTTCGCCTACCTCTTCATCGCCATTGCCCTTACCGGATGGGTCGCGCGCACGCTGAGCATGAACGGCGAGGTGTTCCTGGTCGATTGCTTCGGCCATGACGAAGTGCTGGCGCGCAGCACCAATCACCTGCTGGTGGTGGGCTTCTACCTCGTCAACATCGGCTTCATCCTGCTGACGATCAGCCTGGGCAGCGAGCCGACCACGCTGGCCGAAGCGATCCGCTTTGTCGCCACCAAGGTGGGCCTCGCCGTGCTGGTGCTGGGCTGCTGGCACTTCTTCAACATGCAGATGATCGCCCGCTACGGCCGCAAAGTGGGCCGCTGGGTGCGCGAAAACCACATGGAAAAGATCGCCTGACCGCGCGTAAGGCGGCGGCAAGGACAAGGCGGCTCCATTGCGGGGCCGCCTTTTTCGTTTATGCCCAGGGCCCGGAGGGTGAATGATCAAACGAAGCAACTCGCCGTGGCTGGCGCTGGCGGTGATCGCGTCGATTGCCACCGTCGGCTTCATCGACCGCATCGTGGTGAACGTGTTGGTGGAGCCGGTGAAGGCGGAATTCGGCCTGTCGGACGCGCAGGTCAGCCTGATGGCCTGGGCCTTTGCCCTGCTTAACATCGTGGCCGGACTGGTGGTGGCACGCATCGCCGAGAGGGTGCGGCGGCTGACGCTGATATCCTTCGGTACGGTAGCATGGTCGCTGGCCACGGCGGCCTGCGGCTGGGCGGGCAGCTGGGTGCAGCTGCTGGTGGCGCGCATGGGCGTGGGGCTGGGAGAAGCGATCGGCCTGCCCGGCAACCAGTCGGTGGTGGCGGACTACTTCCCTGCCAACAAGCGCGGGCTGGCCATTTCCTGCCTGCTGCTCTCCCCGCCGCTGGGCGCCTTTATCGGGTTTGTCGGCGGCGGCTGGATCGCGCAGGAATTCGGCTGGCGCATGACCTTCCTGATTGCAGCCATACCCGGCCTCGTGATGGGTTTCGTTGCATGGTTTTTCGTGGGCGAGCCGCGCCGTGGCCAGCACGATCCAGGCGCAAGCGAGGACGTGCCGCCCATTTCCGCCGTCCTGGCCAGGCTGTTCAAGCTGCCCAGCGCGCGCAACCTGGTGATCGGGTCTGCCCTGGCGGCAATGCTGGGCTTCGGCCTCAACTTCTTCTTCGCCAGCCTGATGGTGCGCGAGTTCGATCTGGGGCTGGCGGAGGCGGGGCTGTACGCCGGCCTGATTGCCAGCTTGCCCGCCGCGCTATCGGTGGTCGGCACCGGCTGGCTTGGCGACCGGTTCGGAGAGCGCAGCCCGAAGGCCTACGCGCTGATCCCGGCAGTCTCGATGCTGGTCGGCGGGCCGCTCTACGCGCTGGCCATCACCCGCGCGGACTTGGCGCTGCTGCTGGGCCTCGTCTGTGTGGCCACCTTCCTCAATTTCGGCTTCCTCGGCATCACCTACGCCACCCTGCAGAACCTGATGCACCCGCGCATGCGGGCGACGGCGGCGGCGATTCTCAACGGGGTCTACGGTGTCGCGGGCGGACTTGGCCCCTCGCTGCTGGGCTGGCTGAGCGATTCACTGTCCGACAGTCAGGGTGCGGCCCGTGGGCTGGCCCTGGCGATGGCCGCGGGCGGGCTGGGCTACTTGTGGGCCTCGGCGCACTATTTCATTGCGGCCCGCAGGCTGCCTGCCGACATGGCGGCGGTCAGGTCAGCGGTCGGGATGCCCGATCACGGCGAAACGGCAGGCGTGTGAAGCTGGCGAGGCTGCGCCACGCCCACTCAGCCGGACCCTGCCGGAAGCGAGCCAGCCACGGCGGCGACCATGCCAGCATGGCGATGATCGGAACCAGCGCCAGCAGCAGCGCCTCCGCGCGTGAGACTTCTCCGAACAGGCCCAGGCCCCAGCCCGCGAACAGGGCGGCGAAGATCGTGCTGGTGGCAAGATAGTTGGTCAGCGCCATGCGCCCGGCAGCTGCAAGGCGGCGGGTGATCGCGCGATCCTTCAGCGCGCCGCCGAAAACGGCCATGGCCAGCGCGGCGTAGCCCACCCCCAGCACCACGTCGAAAGGCGCTGACAGGACAAGGGCATTGGCAGCGGTGACGATGGGATCGAACCCGGCAAGGATGTTCCACGCTGCCAGCGCTAGCAGCACCGGTACACTCACCGCCGCGCAGGCCCGCGCCAGCCTTACCGCACGCCGCGTATCCCATTCGCCTGCCAACAGACCGCTGCGCCACAGCGCCACGCCCAGCAGCATGGCAGCCAGCGCGGAAGGAATGGAGGCGACGATGAAACGCACCTGCAACATCGGCTCGGAGACGCGCCTTACCAGTCGCTCGGCAAAGCTTTCCTTCCCCCGCGCCAGCGCTGCGGCAGTGGTATCGGGATGACTGCCATAGGTGCGCTCGGCCATTTCCTGTGGCAGCGGGTCAACCGGCATGCCGCCCGCGCGCTGGTGCCAGTAATCCAGCCAGGCCCAGGCGTAGTAGCCCGAGACGGCCAGTTGCCCGGCAATCAGCAGGCCCGCGGCCCACAGCAAGCGCTTCACCGGCCAGTTCACCGCCAGCGGCAGCAGCAATCCGCATACCGCGTAGATGCGCAGCACGTCGTTGTTCGCCAGCACCACGGCATGGATCAGGCCGATCGCCAGCAACACGCCCATGCGCGCGTAGTGCGCGCGCAGGGGATGCGCACCGCGCTTGCCCAGAAGGATGGCGATCCCGGCGCCGAACATCATGGCGAACAGCGCGCGGAACTTGTCTTCGACGAGGACGAAACTGGTTGCCCACAACGCCGTTTCCAGCACGCCTGTGCCGCCCCAGACCCGCGGGTTCAGGTAGGCATTGGCGGGCATGGAAAAAGCGATGACGTTCATCGGCACGATGCCGATGACGGCCACCCCGCGCAGCGCATCCAGCGCCGCGACCCTGCCTTTGCCCGATGGCGCAGCGGTAAGGGCAGTGCCCGAAACGCTCACGCCGTCACGGCCTCAGGCCAGCGCAGCCTTCAGATCGTCCACCAGGTCCGTGCGCTCCCACGGGAAGTGATCGCCTTCGGGCTTGCGGCCGAAGTGCCCGTAGGCGGCAGTCCTGCGATAGATCGGCTTGTTGAGGCCAAGGTGGGTGCGGATACCGCGCGGGGTCAGCCCGCCCAGCTTCTCGATGCCGCGAATGGCGTCTTCGATCCTGTCGTCGCCCACGGTGCCCGTGCCGTGCGTATCGACATAGAGCGACAGCGGCTTCGACACGCCGATGGCATAGGCCAGCTGGATCGTGCAGCGCTGGGCAAGGCCGGCAGCGACGATGTTCTTCGCCAGGTAGCGCGTGATGTAGGCCGCCGAACGGTCGACCTTGGTCGGATCCTTGCCGCTGAACGCGCCGCCGCCGTGCGGTGCCGCACCGCCATAGGTATCGACGATGATCTTGCGGCCGGTCAGACCGGCGTCGCCATCGGGCCCGCCGATCTCGAACTTGCCCGTGGGATTGATGTGGTACTCGGTCTCGTCAGAGAGCAGCTCTGCCGGGATGATGTCGCCGATAACGCCTTTCACATAGTCGTGAAGCTGGGCATACTTGTCCGCGTCTCCGCCGCTCTTGCCGTCCTTTTCCCAAGGGGAGCAGTAATCGGGGGCGTGCTGGGTGGATACCACCACCGCGGTGCAGGCCACGGCCTTGCTACCCTCGTAGCGCAGAGTGACCTGGCTCTTGGCATCGGGCTCCAGGAACGGGGCCTTGCCGGAATGCCGGTCATCCGCCATCCGGCCCAGGATCTTGTGGCTGTAATCGAGCGTGGCGGGCATCAGGTCGGGCGTGTCGTTGGCGGCATAGCCGAACATGATGCCCTGGTCGCCGGCACCCTCGTCCTTGTTGCCGCTGGCATCAACGCCCTGCGCAATATCGGAGCTTTGCGGGTGCAGGTGGTTCTCGAACGTCAGGTTCTTCCAGTGGAAGCCCGACTGCTCGTAGCCGATCTGCTTCACGGTTTCGCGCACCACGCGCTGGATTTCTTCCTGCGCGCCGTCTTCCCAGTTACCGTCGGTATCGATCATGCCCTTGCCGCGCACTTCGCCCGCCAGAACCACCAGCTGCGTCGTCGTCAACGTTTCACAAGCCACGCGCGCTTCGGGGTCCTTCGACAGGAACAGATCGACGATGGCATCGGAAATCTGGTCGGAAACCTTGTCCGGATGGCCTTCGGAAACGCTTTCGGACGTGAAAAGATAGGTGGAGCGCATTGCCTCGGAGTTCCTTTGAGATGTCGGAAGGGTAACGGTAAGTAAACGTGCCTGACAACTAACGCCGGTCTTGCCGCATTGCAACAAGGCCCGCCAGCAGCATCGCGACAGCCCAGATAAGCGAAAGAATATTGCCGAACTGCGCGAATAGCGTCGGCTGCGCAGGGGGCGGCGCAACCGCATCGATCCGGCCCGGTTCCTCACTCCCGAGATACTGGCGCACCACGCCCCGGGCATCGATAACCGCGCTGATACCGCTGTTGGTGGCGCGCAGCACGGGCAGGCCTTCCTCTATCGCTCGCATGCGGGCCTGGGCCAGGAACTGCGGGGGTGCGAAGCTGCCGAACCACGCCTCGCTGGAAGGGTTGAAGATGAAGTCGGGGCGGTTGCCGGGGTCGACCACTTCGCCGGGGAAAGCGATCTCGTAACACACCTGCATGCCGGGCCTGCCGTATGCGCCAAGATCCAGCGTCCGCGGACCGGGGCCGGGCCAGAAGTCTATCGTGCCAGCAACGAGGCGCGACAGGCCCAGCGGTTCCAGCAGTTCGCGCATGGGCAGGTATTCACCATAAGGGACGAGGTGAGCCTTGGCATAACCGCCCAGGATTTCCCCTTCCGCACTGATGGCGGTTACCGCGTTGCGCGCACCCAGCGCCCGGACGAAACCGGTTTCGTCGGCGCCGATCTCCAGATCCACCGCTCCTGTCAGCAAGACGCTGTTCGCGCCCGCTGTCGCGCCCAGCCGGCGACGGGCATAGGCCGGATCGCCAAGCGCGGTGGTGCGATCGTAATAGCGCTGCGGATACCCCTCGCGCAGATAATCGGCCATGCCAGCTTCCGGCCACAGCACCAGCCGGGGTTCGTCGCCGTCCTGCAGCCGGGGGGAAAGCCGCGCCAGGCGGGCGAAGTTCGCTTCGTAAAAGCGCGGATCGCTGATGGCGTCCTGCGGAATGTCGGGCTTGGCGATGGTGATTTGCAAGCTGCCCTCGCGGCCTTCGCCCACCGGCCAGTACATGCCTGCCGCAAGCAGCACCGCCACAATCGCGCCCGTCAGCCAGTTGCGCTCGCGCAGCAGAATGACCGCGGCGCACCCCAACAGAACGGCGAGGCCGGACAGCGCATAGGTGCCCATCACCGGAGCCAGAGCGGCAAGGCCGGGCCGGTCGAACGGTCCGAGCAGCACCATGCCCAGCGGGTTCCATGCATAGCCGGAAAAGACCCAGCCGCGCATCCATTCGGTAACGATCCAGCTGCCGGAAAACACCAGCGCGAAGGCCCAGACGCTGCCTGTCTTTACCACGGCGCGCGCGACCAAAGCGGCCAGCGCGGGATAGACAGCAAGATAGAGCGCCAGCAGCGGCACAGCCGCCCAGCCGAGCACGGCAGGCATTTCCGACTGGTGAGTAAAGGAATCGGCGATCCAGTTGTTGCCGAGGGTGAAATGCGCCACGCCGAACAGCCAGGCGAGCCCGAAGGCGCGCAGCGGTGTGCGAGCCTGGATCAGGATCGGCAGCAGCAGACCGGTTGCCAGCAAGGCAACAGGCCACAGGCCAAGCGGCTGGAAACCGGTTGCAGAAAGCAGGCCCAGCACCAGCGCAGCGATGCGCGGATGATCGGTCAGCCGGTTCAGCACGGAAAGTCCGCTGGCCATTGCTGCCTGCTCCTGCCGGGCGGAAAGCCGCCGGTATCCCCGAAGCGTCAGTTGACCGCTTCGAGCGCTTCCCCGCCGTCGTCGTCAGCCGAGGGCTTGCGGCGCGTGCGGGTCAGCTTGCGCTTGGGCTTTTCCTCGGCGTCGTCGTCGTCATCGCGCGCGCTGCGGGCAATGGCGGGCGGCAGCATGTCGGGATCGAGGCCGCCGTCGTCGTTCACCGAATCCTCGGTCTCGTTATCGGAATTGTCCTGGGCAGGCTTGCGCTTGCGGGCAGCGGCCTTGCGCGCCTTCTTGGGCTTGTCCGTCTTGACGAAGGGATTGTCGTCGTCTTCCTGGTTGCCCGGAGAGCCTTCCTGGCCTTCCTCGAACCCGGCGCCGCCGTTATCGTTGTCGTCGTTGTCATCGTCGCGGCGGTTGCGCCCGGTGTTACCCCGGCGACCCTTCTGACGATCCTGCGAACGGTTGTTCTGGTTGCCGCGATCGTTGCGATCGTTGCGGTCGTTGCGATCATCCTGATCGTCATCGTCGTCATCGTCGTCGGAACTGTCCTGCCCGCGCTCGTTGTTGCGCCTGGCCTGGGCCTCGTCCTTCTGCGCCTTGATATCGGCGATGACGCGGAAATAGTGATCGGCGAACTGCAGGTAGTATTCGGTCTGCACCCGGTCATCGTTCAGCGACGCTTCGTGCGCCAGCTTCTTGTACTTTTCCAGCATCTGCGGGGCATTGCCACGCGCACGGGAATCGATCCGGTTCGACGGGTTACCACCACCACCGCTGCCGCCACGATTATTATTGTTGCCGCGACCGCGCCGACGATTGTTGTTTCGATTGCTATTCAAGGGAACTTCGCTTCCTCAATCTGGCTGCGGCTTCACGCCGCTTCGCCATATGACCCCTCGTGATTACACCCTCGTCACGAGGTAATTTCGCTCCGTAACCTGCATTCTTGCGCTGCGGTCGTTCGACCGCGGAACCGGCAAATTTCGGAGTTCGGCCCAGCGCCTCTGCGCTGTCGACCTGATGCACGGGTTAGCTACTCGATTCGGCTTTGCCAAGTGTTAATCGCAATTCCAGCGCCCGCTCACGCCCGCCAAGGTCTTTATGTGCACTTGCAGTAAACCCGTGGTCGCGTGCAATTTCGGAGACTGCACTTGCCTGTGTCGCACCGATTTCGAGCACGGCCACACCCGTTTCTGTCAACAGCTCGGGCAATTGGGGAATGATTATGCGGTAATCGTCCAGCCCTTCGGGTCCGGCGAACAAGGCGCTCGCCGGCTCGTGGTCGCGCACGTCAGGGGCGAGCCGGGCATCGTCCTCCACATAAGGCGGGTTGGCGAGGATCAGGTCGAACTGGCCGAGCCCGTCGGCCCAGCCTGCCTGGGTCCAGTCGCGCAGGTGAAACTGCGCGTTCGCCGAAAGCGCATCGGCATTGCTGCGGGCGACATCAAGGGCGGCGGACGAGGCATCTATACCCGTCCCTTCCGCCTGCGGCAGGTGTGCCAGCACCGCCAGCAGCAGCGCGCCAGATCCGGTGCCAAGGTCCAGCACCCGGCGGGCAAACGGCGCGGCATCCAGCGCGGTCTGCACCACGCTCTCGCTATCCCCGCGCGGGATGAGGACGGCGGGCGAAACGGCGAAATCGAGCCCGAAGAATTCCTGCGTGCCCAGGATATAGGCGACAGGTTCGTGCGCAGCGCGACGATCAACCAGCGCGGTGAAAGCGTGCGGTGCCTGGTCCTGCATGCGGCGCAGCAGCACGTCTGAGCGCGAGCAGCCCAGCGCGTGCGCCATCAGCAATTCGGCATCCAGCCGCGCGGTGTCGCTGGTGGCGGCAAGGTGCTGCGCCGCGTCGCGGATGGCTTCAGCTACCCTCACGCATCCATCGCGGAGAGGCGCTTTGCTTCGTCCTCGGCAATCAGCGCATCGATCATCTCGGCAAGACCGGTGCCTTCCAGCACCTCCGGCAGCTTGTGCAGGGTCAGGCCGATGCGGTGATCTGTCACGCGGCCCTGCGGGAAATTGTAGGTGCGGATGCGTTCGGAACGGTCGCCGCTGCCCACCATCGCCTTGCGCGCCTCGGCCTCGGCCCCGTGGGCTTCCTCGCGGCGCTTTTCATAAAGGCGCGCGCGCAGCACTTTCATCGCCTTGTCGCGGTTCTTGTGCTGGCTGCGCTCGTCCTGCATCGCCACCACGATGCCGGTGGGCACGTGGGTGATGCGCACGGCGGAATCCGTGGTGTTGACGTGCTGCCCGCCCGCCCCGCTGGAACGGTAGATGTCGATGCGAAGGTCGTTATCATCGATGGAGACGTCGACTTCCGTAGGCTCCGGCAACACCGCTACTGTCGCCGCGCTGGTGTGGATGCGCCCGCCGCTCTCGGTAACGGGAACGCGCTGCACGCGGTGAACGCCGGATTCGAACTTCAGCTTGGCAAACACGCCGGTGCCGGTGACGTTGGCGACCACTTCTTTGTAGCCACCCACGTCGGCTGCGGCGACGCTGACAGGCTCCACCTTCCAGCCCTGCTCGGCGGCATATTTCTCGTACATGCGGAACAGGTCACCCGCGAACAGTGCGGCCTCATCACCGCCGGTACCGGCGCGGATTTCCAGCATGGCGGGGCGCTGGTCGGCAGCATCGCGCGGCAGCATGGCGAGCGCCAGCCTGCGCTCGGCCCCCGGCAGCTGCTTCTTCAGGCTCGCGAGTTCCTCCTCCGCCATGCCGCGCATTTCGGGATCGGAGAGCATGTCGTTCAGCCCCGCGACCTCCTCGCGCATGGCGGAGACTTCGGTGGCGATCTTCGCCACCGGCTCCAGCTCGGCATAGTCGCGGCTGGCCTGGACGAATTCCTCGCCCTCCAGCTGGCCCGAAGCCATGCGCGCCTCGAGCTCGGCGAATCGGTTGGCAATCTGGCGGAGACGTTCGGCTGGGATGGTCACAGTTGAACGTTTTCCAGAATCACCGCGTCAATCTTGCTATTGGCCTCGTCATCAAGTTGCGACTTGTGACTGTACCCAGGTGTCCCATCGCGTATTTGCAGTGATGCCAGATACATTGGGTCTAGCTTTGACGCTTTATCGTATCTTTTTCGAGTAGAGCCGGTCGCGATAACCTCAACGGTGAAGCCAGCGCGGCGAAGAATTGGCGCAATCCGAGCAGAAGCAGGCAAGAGAGCATCATCCTCGACTGCAATGGCAACATCCAATCGATCCGGCGTTCGTTCCCCCACCAACATCGCCAGCCGTTCGATCCCCGCGGCCCAGCCGACCGCCGGTGTCGGTGCGCCGCCCAGCGATTCCATCAAGCCGTCATACCGACCGCCGCCAAGGATCGTGCTCTGCGAACCCAGCGCGCCCGCCGCTGCGGAGCCTTCGTCCGGGATGAATTCGAACGCCGTGTGGCGATAATAGTCCAGCCCTCGCACCAGGCTTTCCGCGCGGGTCCATTTCACGCCTGCCGCGTCCAGCCCGCTGGTGACGGCATCGAAAAACCGCTGAGCATCGTCGGACAGGAAAGCGTCGATCTTCGGCGCGTCGGCCACGAACTTGCGGTCGCGCGGATCCTTGGAATCGAGAATGCGCAGCGGGTTCTTCTCCAGCCGCTCCTGCGAATCCTCGCTGAGTTCGCCCCTCGCCGCGCCGAAGTATTCGATCAGCGCCGCGCGCCAGGCATCGCGGGTATCCGCGTCGCCCAGCGTGTTGAGGTGCAGGGTCACGTTTTCAATGCCCAGTTCGCGGATCACCTGGTCGGCCATGGCCAGCAGCTCCACGTCCGCCTGCGGTTCGGCGGCGCCGATGATCTCCGCATCGATCTGGTGGAACTGGCGATAGCGGCCCTTCTGCGGGCGCTCGTAGCGGAACAGCGGACCGTGCGTCGCCACTTTTAGCGGAGCGTGCTGCTGCCAGCCGTTCGTCAGGAAAGCGCGCGCGATACCGGCGGTGAATTCGGGGCGCAGCGTAAGCGAGTCCCCGCCCCGGTCTTCGAACGAGTACATCTCCTTGCTGACGACATCGGTCGTCTCGCCGATGGCGCGGCTGAAAACCTCGGTCTTCTCGAACACGGGCATCTCGACGCGGCGGAACCGATACAGCTTTCGTACCCGCTCGAAGGTCTCGACCACGAAGGCGAAAGCCTCCGCCTCGGGGCCGAAAATATCCTGCGTGCCGCGGATCGCTTGGGGGGTCTTGAGGGAAGTCTTGGACATGGCAGCGTCCGTTACTGCCTAGCACGCGCGGCGGCAATGGGGCTGGCGAAACGACACCTTGCCTTGCCCGGGCAGAGGCGGCATCAGCGCGTGCATGATTGCACGCCTTGCCCCCTTCGCCCTCCTCCTTGCCGTTCCCGCCTTCGCGCAGGACCAGGCACCGCTGCCGCCCAGCGCGGACACCCCCTATCCCGGCACCATCCGCCTGCATGTCGACGCCAGCGACACCGTGAACCGTACCTTCACGACGCAGCAGGATATCCCCGTTACGGCAGGGACGAGCGAACTGGTACTCGTCTATCCCGAATGGCTGCCGGGCAACCACGCGCCATCGGGCCAGATCCAGCGCGTCTCGCGCCTCGCCTTCACTTCCGACGCGGGGCCGGTGACGTGGGAACGGCTGGCCTACCAGCCCTATGCCTTCAGGTTGGCTCTGCCAGCGGGCACGACGCAGGTGACTGCGCAGCTGACCTACGCCTCCCCCTTCCCCGGCCAGGGCTGGCGCGTCCTGGTGACCGATGCAATGGCCAACGTGCAGTGGGAGAAGATGTCGCTCTATCCCGCCGGGCACGATGTCGGGCAGATCCGCGTGAAGCCCAGCGTCACGCTGCCCGCAGGCTGGCAGGCGGCAGGCGCGCTGGAAGGCGCGCGGGTGGACGGCGACACCGTGCATTACGATGCGACGAGTTACGAGACGCTGGTCGACTCCCCGCTGTTTGCTGGGGAGCATCACCGCACGTGGGACCTGGGTCATAACGTGCAGTTGCAGGCTTTCGGCGACGAGGCCGCCAATCTGGAGGCCACGGACGAGGCGATTGCCGCGCACCGGGCACTGGTGGAAGAGGCCCTCATCCTGTTCGGCGGGCCGCGCTTCGATCACTATGACTTCCTGCTGGGGCTGACCGACAACTTGGGCACGATCGGGCTGGAGCATCATCGCTCCAGCGAAAACACGCAAACGCCCGACGACCTGTCGGACTTTGCCGGCAACGCCCACGACAACACACTGCTGCCGCACGAATTCACCCATAGCTGGAACGGCAAGTACCGCCGACCGGCAGGCCTTGATGCCCCCGATTACCACAGCGACGTGGATGCCCGGCTGCTGTGGGTTTACGAAGGGCAGACCAGTTTCTGGGACTTCGTTCTGGCGGCGCGCAGCGGCTTCATGCCGAAGGAGATGGTGCTCGGCTTCATGGCCAACACCGCGGCCAGTTTCAGCCAGTTGGCCGGGCGCGAATGGCGCAGCGTGGAGGATACGACTTTCGATCCCATGCTCGGCTACCGCGCCGATCGCCCGTGGCCCTCGCTCAGCCGCAATCGCGACTATTACCGCGAGGCCGGGCTGGTATGGCTGGAGGCCGACCAGATCATCCGTTCCGGCACCGATGGCGCACGCGGCCTGGACGATTTCGCCGCGGATTTCTTCGGCGGGCCGGACGGCGAATGGAGCGTATCGACATACGAGTACGAAGACGTCGTCGCCGCGCTGGAACGCACCTATGCCTATGACTGGGATGGCTTCCTTTCCGCCCGCATCGGCACGGCAGGCCAGCCGGCACCGCTCGCGGGGATAGAGGCCGGCGGCTATCGCCTTGTCTGGCGCGACGAGCCCAATCCATGGACCAGCCAGGCGCGCAGCGGCGCGGCGGGCGACTTTTCGGGCTCGCTCGGCATCAGCGTGGATGACGAGGGCAACGTATCGGGCACCCGCTGGGGATCGCCCGCCTTCGACGCGGGACTGACGCCCGATACCACCATCGTTTCGGTGGATGGCCTGTCCTTCAGCCAGGCCCGCCTTGCGCAGGCGCTGGAACGTGCGCAGGCGGACGGCGTGCCGGTGTCGCTGCACATCGAACGGGGCAAGGTCCATTCCGTCATGGAGCTGCCCTACTTCGATGGCCTGCGCTATCCCTGGCTGGAACGCACCGGCAGCGCAGAGGCCGGGCTGGACCGCCTGCTGGCACCGCGCCGGGACTGACGCGGGCGGTTTCACACCACAACTGTCGCTCGTCTTGCCTGCATCGACAATGGGTCTGGGCAAGGCCGTCCATGTGCGCTAGGCGGCATGCGAGTTCTTGGGAGGGGATGCCGCTTACACCCGCAAGAGGATAACAGCATCCATGCGTATCGAATATGTGCCGGTCGGTGATAACCCGCCCGACAGCCTGAATGTGATCATCGAAGTGCCCACCGGCGGGGAGCCGGTGAAGTACGAGTTCGACAAGAAAAGCGGCGCCCTGTTCGTCGACCGCATCCTGCACACGCCGATGCGCTATCCGGCGAACTACGGTTTCGTGCCGCACACGCTATCGCCCGATGGCGACCCGCTGGACGCGCTCGTGATCGCCCGTTCGCCCTTCATTCCTGGCTGCGTCGTGCGCGCCCGCCCCATCGGCGTGCTGAACCTGGAAGACGAGCACGGCGGCGACGAAAAGCTGGTGTGTGTGCCGGTGGACACCACCTTCCCCTACTATTCCGACGTTGCCGAAACCAAGGACCTGCCGAGCATCATCTTCGCGCAGATCGAGCATTTCTTCACCCACTACAAGGACCTGGAAAAGGAAAAGTGGGTGCGCGTGGGGCAATGGGGCGACACCGCCGAAGCCAAGCGTATCACGCTGGAAGCCATCGAGCGGTACGAAGCGGACAAGGCGAACAAGAAGTAACCACCGTTTGCCAGGGGGAAGCCGCCGCCATTTTGCTGGCGGTCTCCCCTCCCTGCCAAGCCATTGAACGGCGTGTCGTTTCACGCCCGTTGTTTTGATGACAACGGGCGGTTAACACTTTCGCGCATCCTTGCCGCGCGCCCCGAATTCGACGTGGTCCTGGCCGTTTGCGGAGGCTACGAAAAAAGTCTGCTCAACCGCACCCGCGTGGCGGAAAATTTCAGCTGGCTGGAACTGCAACGAGTTTCCGCAAGGCAAGGCCAGCTGAGCGGCGCAATGCGCCGTGGCCGTCACGGCTGCGCTTCTGAACCTCTGAGAGCCGCTGCCACGCAGCGTCGCCGTCACTCCACCGGCCTGCCGCTGTCGAGCAGGTCCTTTTCGCCTGCCGAGGTGTCGGCGCGCTCTTCCTCCACCATGCGGGCAATCTCGTCTTCGGGCGCGACGTCGTGCGCGTCCGTTTGCGCCGCTGGCCTGGCGGGAGCGGGTGCAGCTGGCGGCTGGGCCGCAGGTGAAGGGGTCGAGGCGCGAGGCTCGCCCCCTTCACGGCCCACGTTCTCGAACGGCAGCGGCACGGTGCGCTGGTCGAAGCGCAGGCGATAGATCGGTTCGGGCATGGCAAAACCGCCGTCCTCCAGCGCGCGCTTGCTGGCGGCGATGGCACGGCTGCGGGCCTTGAAGAAATCGGCCTGGCGCTGGTCGATCCAGCCCAGGAGCGTCAGCACGACGTTTGAATCGCCCACCCGGTCTATCCGCACTTCGGGCGCGGGCTCGTTCAGCACGAAATCGAGCGCGGCCAGCGTGTCGCGGCCCAGCACCCTTGCGGCTTCGGCATCGTCATCCGCGTCCACCCCCAGTTCAAAGCTGAAGCGGCGCTGCGGGTTGCGCGTGTAATTGACGATCACCGCCTTGAAGACGGTGGAGTTGGGAATGCGCAGGTGGTTCCCCTCCAGCGTCATCAGCACGGTAGCGCGGCTGGTGAGTCGGATAACGCGGCCTTCGTGCTGGTCGATGATCACGTGATCGTTGGCGCGAAAGGGCTGGCGCAGGCTCAGCATCAGGCTGGCGACGTAGTTCTCCACCGTGTCGCGCATGGCAAAGCCCAGCGCAATGCCGACCACGCCCGCCCCGCCCAACACCGCGCCCATCAGCGCACCCGCGCCGATCATGTCGAGTGCGATCACGATCCCGGCGATCACGAACACGAACCGGATGGCGCTGGTTATCACTTCTGCCAGGAAGCCGTTCGGCGCCACGCGCCGCCAGATCATGGAGAGCGAGGCGATCAGGTAGCCCAGCGCGGCAATCGCCAGCGCGACGAGCAGGGCGAGCCCGACAAGTGGCAGCATCCGGCCCACCTGTCCGATCCGGTCGCCCAGGCCGCCGATGCCTTCCCCGATATCGACCGAGACGTCGCGTTCGATGGTGTTTTCCACCGTAACGACGCCTTCCACGCCGCCGGCAATCGCCTCTGCCCGCTGGATGGCGGCATCGTCAGCGGCGATCCCCGAAAGAGTGACGACGCCGCCGCTCACGGAAACCTCTACCTGCGACAGGCTGGGAACATTGGCGAAAATGTCGGCAAGGCGCTGCGCGATGCGCTCGTCCTGCCCGTCTGCCCGGTCGACCTCTATCGATCCGGCGGTGGGCGCTGGCGTGGCCGGCTGCTGCGCAGGGGCAGCTTCGGGGGCAAGCGGGGATGCCTGCGCCGGCGCTGCCAGAAGACCCAGCAACAGGGCGGCGAACAGGCGGGGAATGGTGGTCAGAAGAGCGAGGCGACGGCCTTGAAGCCGAACGTCAGCACCAGCGGCAGGCCAATCGCGGCCAGCCACAACAGCACCACTTCGCGCCGGAACGCGGGGGCCAGCGCCGGATCGGCGGCCTCTGCATCGGACAAGGAGTCCCAGCGCATTTCGAACCAGCGGCAGGCCGGGATGATGGCGGCCACCAGGACAACGAGCGCGAAATAGGGCAGCAGGGAACCGCTTGTGCTCTTGAGCTGGGTCATGGTGAAAAAGATGTGCAGGCCAGTGTAGATCAGCAGGCCGAAAGCCACGTGATCGCTGATCTTGCGTCGCCAGTCGAGCTTCTGCGCAGAGCCTTCGCGTGCCTTGTGCGCCTGTTCGAGTGCCTTGTTCATCAGGCTTTACCTCTCTTTCCAGTCCCGATTCGAAGTATTCCACTTCACGCGCGCTCTTGCAAGTCGGTCGACCGGGCGGGCCATCGCCGGGGCGATGCTGTCCGCCCGCAGGACATGCACGAATCTTGCCAAGCACAGTTCAATCTCCCCTTCATTACTGGGCCTTTCGTGCTAGATGGCACCTCATGAGCGCGCTCGACGACGAATTCCTCGATGATGAGGCACTGGCCGAAGCCATGGCGGAAGCGCCCAGCAACGCCGCACCCGACCTGCCCGAAAGCG
Source organism: Aurantiacibacter zhengii (assembly GCF_003584125.1). Classification (GTDB taxonomy): domain Bacteria; phylum Pseudomonadota; class Alphaproteobacteria; order Sphingomonadales; family Sphingomonadaceae; genus Alteraurantiacibacter; species Alteraurantiacibacter zhengii. Next base: position 314,668 of record NZ_QXFL01000003.1, on the reverse strand, counting down.
GCGGCCTGGAAGTGGTCTCCATCGCCAAGAGCTATGACAAGCGCGCCGTCCTCAGCGATATTTCGCTCACCGTCGCCAAGGGCGAGGTGCTGGGTCTGCTCGGCCCCAACGGCGCAGGCAAGACGACCTGTTTCTATTCCATCATGGGCCTGGTGAAGCCAGATTCCGGCCGCATCCTGATGGACGGCGTGGATGTCACCCGGCTGCCGATGTACCGCCGCGCGATCCTGGGTCTTGGCTACCTGCCGCAGGAAACCAGCATCTTTCGCGGCATGACGGTGGAGCAGAACATCCGCTGCGTGCTGGAAATGGTGGAGCCGGACAAAGCCACCCGCGCGGCCGAGCTGGAGCGGCTGCTGGAGGAATTCCACATCACTCGCCTGCGCGACAGCCCGGCCATGGCCCTGTCGGGCGGTGAACGCCGTCGCTGCGAAATTGCCCGCGCACTGGCTGCAAAGCCTTCGATCATGCTGCTGGACGAACCCTTCGCCGGGATCGACCCGCTTTCCATCAGCGATATCCGCGACCTGGTGAAAGACCTTAAGCGACGCGGCATCGGCGTGCTGATAACCGATCACAATGTCCGTGAGACGCTGGATATCGTCGACCGCGCCTGCATTATCTACGGCGGGCAGGTGCTGTTCGCTGGCAGCCCGCAGGAGCTGGTGGCCGACGAGAACGTGCGGCGCCTGTACCTGGGCGAGGGTTTCGAACTGTGATGCCCCTGCGACAATGATGCTGTGCGGGAGGGTCTGATATGGCTCTGGGGCCAAGACTAGACCTCAGGCAATCGCAATCGCTGGTGATGACGCCGCAGCTGCAGCAGGCGATCAAGCTGCTGGCGCTGTCCAATCTCGAGATCGAGACCTTCGTCGGCGAAGCGCTGGAGGCAAACCCGCTGCTGGAAGCGGGCGAAGTGCGCGCCGAAGACCGCGAAGCCTCGCCCGAAAGCGACCAGCCCGACATCCACGACGCCACGCCAGATATGGATGGAGGGGGCAACGGCGACGAGGCGCTGGATATCGACCCCGGCGCTCTTGATGTGGACCGCGATACCGGGGACTGGTCCGCCGAGCATTCGGGCGCAGGCGGAGTGGGCGAAGCGCCGGACCTCGAGAACCGCAGCAGCGATGACCTCTCGCTCGCTGACCACCTCGAGACGCAGGTCGGCCCTGCATCACCCGATGCCGTCACCGAATTCATCGCCCGCCACATCATCGGCTTGCTAGACGAGGCAGGCTACCTCTCCACGCCCCTGTCGGACATTGCCGCGAACCTGGCTGTCCCCCAGGCCAGCGTCGAGGAAGCCCTGCACGTGGTCCAGTCGCTAGACCCCACCGGCGTGGGCGCGCGCTCGCTTTCCGAATGCCTCGCGCTGCAGGCGAAAGAAGCCGACCGCTACGATCCGTGCATGGAAGTGCTGATCGACAACCTCGAACTCGTCGCCAAGGGCGCGGTCGCGCACCTGAAGCGCATTTGCAGCGTCGATGACGAGGACTTCGCCGAGATGCTGTCCGAACTGCGCGGTTACGATCCCAAGCCGGGCCTGAAATTCGGCGGCTCCCCCAGCACGTCTGTCGTGCCCGACGTGCTGCTGAAAGGCGTCACCGATGCGGAAGGGAACGAGGGCTGGGATATCCAGCTTAATGAAGAGACCCTGCCCCGCCTGGTGGTGAACCGCAGCTACTACGTCGAACTTCGCGCCGGCGCGACGAACAAGGAAGCGAAAGGCTGGCTGAGCGAGAAGCTGGCCGATGCCAACTGGCTGATAAAGGCGCTGGACCAGCGCCAGAAGACCATTCTGAAAGTTGCCGCTGAAATCGTAAAACAGCAGCACGGCTTCTTCAAGCGCGGCGTATCCGAACTGCGCCCGCTGACGCTGAGGACCGTGGCCGAGGCGATCGAGATGCACGAGAGCACGGTGTCGCGTGTCACCAGCAACAAGTTCCTGCATTGCGAACGCGGCACCTTCGAACTGAAGTATTTCTTCACCAGCGGGGTTGGCGGCGGCACCGACGGAGAAGGTGCAAGCGCGGAAGCCGTGAAGGCCCGCATCAAGGCGCTGTGCGATGCCGAGGACCCGAAGAAGATCCTGTCCGACGACAAGCTGGTGGAACTGCTGAAAGGCGAAGGCTTCGACCTGGCGCGGCGCACGGTGGCGAAATACCGCGAGGCTATCGGAATTGGCTCCTCCGTGCAGCGGCGGCGGGCGAAGAAGCTGGCCGGGATGGGGTGAGAGCAATGTCTAATGAATTCTTATCGTTGCCATGGCAAATACAACTGGCACTTGCGAGCGGTTATGCTGCCTACCTTGTCGCTTATGCTGGACAACGCGACCATCATGGCGCCGTAGAGATAACGTTCAGGTCCCTAGGTTTTGGGCTTGTCGCCACTGCCATTGCGGCTGCAATGGCGGGTTCTCCTCGCTGGCTAATTCTGCTTACTGCATCCATTGGAGCTATAATATCAGGAGGACTTTGGCGCCGATTTGGAATTCCCATATTCAGATGGCTAATGAAGAAAACTGACATTTCATGGTCAGACGATGTACCGACCGCATGGCAGACACTAACAGTCTGCAATTCACGCTATCCTTTAAGCCAAATCAGCATCGAATTAACAGACGGAAGCTGGTTACGCTGCATCGATACTCGTAGATTTGCCGAATCCCCTTTCGGACCGGCAGTGATTGGCAAGGATGGAGACATTGCACTTTACGTCACAAACTCCACAACCAGCGACGGCGAGGACTTTGACGCAGAGGAGATTGAAGTAGATTATTTCGGATCAAGGATAACTTACATTCCCGCATCAAGCATTCGCCGCGTTGATTTGCGGCATAGTTCTCCTATCCCTTCTTCGGGGGAGAGGGCGCAGGCTTTGCAGGGGGAGGGGGCACCTTAGGTTGCACACTGTCCGGAATGTAATGAGGCGGCGATGGAGGACCCGAATTTCCCATTCTCAGCCCTTTTTCGGCGGAGTTGGCGCTGGCGTTACATCGCCAGGGGTTTTGGGGTTGTATGAAGCCTCGTCATCTCTCGATGGAGTTCTTGGCTGATAGCTTTTTTCTATGCGGTCATTCTTGTCAGAGTTCTGGTTCGACATTTTCACCTCCACCTAAAGTTCGATATGACATATGCAGATTGCCTCGCTTTTGACTCCATAGCAACTTTTCAAACCAAGACTGAGGTAAAAGCGACGTCTGATAAACCCACGAAAGTTCCGCTGCCGTGCTGGCCGATGCGGACGTCCAGATTGTCGGTGTGGCCTGCGTAGTAGCTGCCATCGTTGCAGCGCAGGAGGTAGGCTTGGAAGTCCATCGGGTCTGGCTAGCGTCAGCGCGTGGCCTTCAACAAGCTCAGGCTGAGCGGAGGTGGTGATTGGTAAAGGAACATGGCGCTGCGCGTCGAGGCTCTCTCCCTTCCCTACAAGCCCCGTTCCGTGCCTCTCACTCCGTCATGACCCAGCCTCTCAACCACTCGCAACTCGATCTCAGTGAAAGTGACACATTTCCGCCCGCAAGGTCACACTTCCGGCGCCCAGGGTTACACAATCCCGGTTTTTTCCTCCTGGACATTGTTCCATGTGTTCCAGGTTAGTTGGAACCACGATGTTAAGACCTTGCCACAAACCTCTTAACAAGCGCCGCCCAAACGACCAGTGGCCCCGAACGCGAGCGAAGCGAGTGCAAGGCCGAACGGCCGCCCGCAGCGTGGGCAGCTCGCCTGCCCGGAAGCGAGGAAAGCCAAGGGAGCGGACGCGACCGCCGGCGCTTGAGGCTTCAAAAAACACTGTCACCCAAATGACTCACCCAGAAAGTCTTAACGCGCGAAACGCTTTGTTAACCTTTTTCGGTGAGAAATTGCGTGGTTAATAACGGGCTACACCGCGAACGGGTTCAGGCCCGCGGGGACACTAAGGGGTACGAAAGATGCGCGTTCTGCTTATCGAAGACGAGCCGACAACTGCCAAGGCGATCGAGCTCATGCTCACGACCGAAGGGTTCAACGTCTATCAGACCGACCTGGGCGAGGAAGGTCTCGATCTGGGCAAGCTGTACGATTACGATATCATCCTGCTCGATCTGAACCTGCCCGACATGCACGGTTATGACGTGCTGAAGAAGCTGCGCGTCGCCAAGGTGCAGACGCCGGTGCTGATTCTCTCCGGCATTGCCGAGATGGACAGCAAGATCCGCTCGTTCGGCTTCGGCGCCGACGACTACGTGACCAAGCCGTTCCACCGTGACGAGCTGGTTGCCCGCATCCACGCCGTGGTGCGTCGTTCGAAGGGCCACAGCCAGTCGATCATCCGCACCGGCAAGCTGGCCGTGAACCTCGATGCGAAGACCGTGGAAGTGGACGGTGCGCGCGTTCACCTGACCGGCAAGGAATACGCGATGCTGGAACTGCTCAGCTTGCGCAAGGGCACCACGCTGACGAAGGAAATGTTCCTCAACCACCTCTACGGCGGCATGGACGAGCCCGAACTGAAGATCATCGACGTGTTCATCTGCAAGCTGCGCAAGAAGCTTTCCAGCGCATGCGGCGGCGAGAACTACATCGAGACGGTCTGGGGTCGCGGCTACGTGCTGCGCGATCCCGATGCGGTCGAGGAAACGGAAGCCGCGTGATGGAAGAGTAACAGTTGCCCCTGGACGGGGGGAGCATGGCCCCGGAAGCGACCCCGCTTCCGGGGCTTGTTCGTGGGCCGTCGCAAAATTTGCTTCCAATTCCGAAAAGCTGGCGCATACCGGCGCGATGAGAAAGATTTCCTTCGCCATCAGGGCCTTGCTCACTGCCCTGGCGATCCTCGTCATGCCTGGCATCGCCATGGCGCAGACCACTGCCCACGACGATGACATCGCGTTCGTCCTCGACGTGCTGCGCACCGATTATGCGGGCTGGGAAACCAAGGTGGCTGGAGGAAGGGAAGCGGAATTCGAGCGCGAGGTTGCCCTGGCGAGGCAGCGTATCGCCGACAACCCGGACGCGCGAATGTGGGCGCTGGGTGCGCTGCTCGACTGGTTCGGGGACGATCATCTTGGCCTGCGATCCAATATCGTGTCGCCGCCCAACCCCTGGGCGCAGGATGCCGACAGCACCCCTGCACGCAATTTCACCCCTCCGCCGGGTAACGAATTCGCGTTCCGCCGCCTGTCTGCCGACACCGTGATGCTGCGCGTGCCGACCTTTCACATCGAATACTTCGACGCGTTCGAGGCATTGCTGGCGGAGCATCACGACACCATCACCTCGACACCGAACCTGCTGATAGACCTTCGCGGAAACAATGGCGGGTCAGACCAGATGTATGCGCGCCTGATGAGCTATCTCTACACCCGGCCCATCTACCAGATCGGCGTGGAACTGCGCGATACACCGCGCAATCTGGCTGCCTTGCAGGCCAATGTGGACAGCGGAGAATACCCGCCGGAAGTCCACGAATTCGTGCAGAACGTGCTGGACAGGGCCGAAGCGTCTGACAGTGATTTCGTCCCGCTGTCCGATGGCGGCTTCGAAATCGTCACCTATCCGCAGGTTTACGAATACCCGCGCCGCGTCGGCATACTGGCGGAAGGCGCCGGGTCGTCGGGAGACCAGTTTGCCATCGATGCCCGCGCCAGCCGCAAGGTTACCCTGCTGGGCGGGCCGACGGCGGGGGTGATCGACTACTCCAACGTCATAACCGCACCCGCACCGTCGGGCGATTTCGAACTCGGTTGGCCGATGACCCGCTCCATGCGCCTGCCCCAAGAACCCTTCGATAATGTCGGCGTGCCACCCGACGTGCCGTTTCCCGCAGGCGGGGTTGCCGACGAGATTGCCTGGGCGCAAGGCTGGCTGGAGAGCCGCGCAGACTGAGCCTGCCGGGCTATCAATCCCGTCTTGGAACCTTGCCCAGCCCGGCCAGATCCAGTCCGCTCGGCTGCTGGAACAGGCGCAGGCCGAATTCTGGCAGGATTGCGATCAAGTGGTCGAAGATGTCGGCCTGAATGCGCTCGTACTCGGCCCAGACCGTGGTGTTGGTGAAGCAGTAGATTTCCAGCGGCAGGCCCTGGGGGGTTGGATCGAGCTGGCGGACCATCAGCGTGAAGCCCTGCCCGGTCAGTTCCTCGTGCGCCTTGAGGTACTCGATCACATAGGCGCGGAACGTGCCGATATTGGTGATACGCCGCGCATTCACCGGGTTGGAATCACCCGCCAGCTCCCGCGCGTTCCACGCGGTCAGTTCGCTATCCTTGTCTGCAAGGTAATCGCCCAGCAGGCGGAAGCGGCGCAGGTCGTCCACTTCCTCTTTCGACAGGAACCGTACCGAGTTCTGGTCCAGCGGCAGCGCCCGCTTGATCCGCCGCCCGCCGGCCTCGCTCATCCCGCGCCAGTTCTTGTAGCTGTCTGCGATCAGCTTGTAGGTCGGGATGGTGGTGATGGTCTTGTCGAAATTCTGGACCTTCACCGTGTGCAGGGCGATGTCCACCACATCGCCGTTGGCATCCATCGATGGCATCTCGATCCAGTCGCCGACGCGCAGCATGTCGTTGCTGGTGAGCTGGACCGAGGCGACGAGCGAGAGGATCGTGTCCTTGAACACCAGCAGCAGCACGGCAGCCATGGCCCCAAGGCCGGACAGCAGGAGGAGCGGCGACTGTTCGATCAGGGCGGAGATGCCGAGGATTACCGCGGCGCAGTAGACGAGGATCTTGAGCACCTGCACATAGCCCTTGATCGGACGCATGTGCGCATTCGGGCGGCGGCGGTACAATTCGTCGACGTAATCGAGCGCCTTGCTGATCGCCATCGCCACGCTCAGCACGATGCACGCCTGGGCTAGGTTCTGGATCAGCAGCCAGACGGTTTCGTACAGGTGCGGCACCAGTTCGATGCCCTTGGCGACGATCAGCAGCGGGGCGACGGTGGCCAGCCGCGCCGCGGCCTTGTCGGCGGTTTTACTGCGCGTATCGAGGAACGGCGCGGCAAGCCGCAGGATGACTTTCTTGAGCAGGAAATTGACCAGCAGCGCCACCAGCGCCAGTCCGGCAAGGCCGATGGCGGCCTGCGCCCACGGCGGCTGGGCGTCGAAAAGAGCGAGTGCCTGTTCCATGGCCGCAGCGCCTAAAGCACAAGCTGGTGCTGGACAACCCGCCCCCTGCCGCTCTAGCGAGCGCGCCATGACGGCACACAAGGAAGGCGATCCCACAACCCTCAACCGGCTTTACGGCCGCTCTGTCGGCAAGCCCCTGCGCGCTGCGCAGCAGGATCTTGTCGACACCCTGCTTCCGCGCATTGCGGTGCCGGAGGACGGGCCGGTAACGGCGCAGCGCCTGTTCGGGGAGGACTGTCCGCTGCATTTCGAGATTGGCTTCGGCGGCGGTGAACACCTCGCCTACCGGGCCGACCTGTTGCCGAACCACGGCTTCATCGGTGCGGAGCCTTTCCTCAATGGCGTGGCGCAGGCGCTGACCCACGTGCGCGACGGCAAGCTTGCCAATGTGCGCCTGCACAACGGGGATGCGCTGAAGGTGCTAGATCGTATCCCCGATGGCGCGCTGACAATGGCGTACCTGCTCCATCCAGACCCCTGGCCCAAGGCCAAACACGCCAAGCGGCGGATGATGAACGACGGCCCGGTGCAGATGATCGCGGACAAGCTGAAGCCTGGCGGAGAGTTCCGTTTCGGTACCGACCATCCCGTCTACGTGCGGCACGCACTGATGGTCATGCGGCGCTTCACCCACCTGTTCGAATGGGTTGCAGAAGGCCCGGACGACTTCCGCAACCGCCCGTCGGGCTGGTGCGAGACGCGCTACGAGCACAAGGCGCGCACCAAGATGGGGCACGAGGTATGGTACTTCCGTTATCGGCGGCGCTGAGCGGCTGATAGCCGTGAACAGGAGCCATCGCGACATGGCGAAAGTAGCTTTCTCGCCAGATAATGTTAGCGCTACCCAGAGAGCGATTTTGTCCATACCACTGGTCCTGACAGTCCAGAGGGACGAATCGGACCGGGAGGAACAACGATGGCCAGGAAACCGCAAACGCCCGACTTTTCGCGTCGGCAGATCATTTCAGCCGGGGCGGCAGCATCGCTGGCCCTGCCGCTGGGCAGCGCGCTGGCGCAGCAGGCGGAGGGCCAGCCCCTGCTCGGCAATCCTGCCCTGCCTGAACTTCCGGGTGAACGCATGCGCTGGGCCATTGTCGGCCTTGGCACCTTCGCCGTCGGGCAGGTTATTCCCGGCTTTGCCGATGCGCGGCAATCACGGATGACCAGTTTCGTATCGGGCAATCCGGACAAGGCCAGAATGCTTGGTGCCCGCTATGGCGTGTCGCGCTTCTACGACTACGACAATTACGACAGCATCGCCGACGATCCCGAGATTGATTGCGTCTACATCGTCCTGCCGGTGGGCCTGCATGCGGAATACACGATCCGCGCGCTGGAGGCGGGCAAGCATGTCCTGTGCGAGAAACCCATGGCATCGACCAGCGCGGAGTGCGAAGCGATGCTGGCCGCCGCGCGGGCGAATTCGCGCACGCTGGGGGTCGCCTACCGCGTGCATTTCGAACCAAACAACATGAACGTGCTGCAGCGCGTCAATAATGGCGACCTCGGCGCGATGCGCTTCGTTTCGGCCGACCACGGCTTCAATGCAAACCCTGACTGGCCGCCGCACAAGTGGCGGCTGGAAAAGGCGCTGGCCGGTGGTGGCTCGATGTACGACATCGGGATCTACGGCCTCAACACGTCGCTGATGATGCTGCCTGACGATACGCCCGAAGCGGTGTCCGCGCATTACTCAACCCCGGCGAACGATCCGCGCTTTACCGAGGTCGAGGGCGGGCTCGACTGGCGGGTGCGCATGGCAAGCGGCATCACGGTGCAGGGATCGTCATCCTATTGCTGGAGCCCCTATGTCTCGCGCCAGAGGTACTTCGGCAGCGAGGCCTCCGTGGAGATGAACCCGGCGACCACCTATTACGACAATCGCATCGTGTTCGAGGGATCGGGCGAGCCGCCGCGCGCATATACGGCGGGCAATCCGATCACCCAGTTCGCTGCGCAGCTTGATGGCTTCTCCGCCGCTGCGCGTGCGGGAGAGCAGCATCGCACGCCGGGAGAAATGGGCCTGCGCGATATCCGCCTTATCGAGGCGATGTACCGCAGCGCGGACGCAGGCGGGGCATTGGTGGCGCTTTGATGGCCGTGCCTGTTCGGGCCTAGTCCAGCGAGGCGGGTTGCATGCGCGGTACCAGCAGCTGGATCGCGATGAAGGCGATCATGTAACCCACCCCGGCATAGATCACGATGGGCACGTAGGATCCCGTCAGTTCCAGCGTCCAGCCGGTGGCCTGCGCGATGAGGATGCCCCCCACCGCGCCCGCCGCCCCGCCCATGCCCGCGATGGTGGCCACCGCGCGGCGCGGATACATGTCGGCGATCATCGTGAAGATGTTGGAGCTGAAAGCCTGGTGGGCCGCCGTCCCCAGGCCGATCAGCAGCACGGCCATCCACGGCTCCGGCACGCTGGCCACGGTTACCATCGGCAGCGCGCACAGCGCGGCGATGAAAAGCGTGGTCTTGCGCGCGCGATTGATGGTCCACCCCTTCGCGACGAGATGCGAGGAGAACCACCCGCCCGCGATGGAGCCGATGTCGGCGAGGAGATACACACCGATCAGAGCGGGACCGATCGTGGCGAGAATTCCGCTTTCGGCGGTCGGGAACAGTTCCATCCCCTGCGTGCGACTGAGAAAGTCGGGCAGCCAGAAGAGGAAAAGGTACCACACCGGGTCGGTGAAGAACTTGCCGCAGATGAAGAACCAGGCCTGGCGCTGACGGAACGCCGTTTTCCAGCCCAGCGGCTCACCCGAAGCGTCCTCGCCGTCCTGTCCGATCCAGTCGCGCTCCTCGTCGGTGAGCGCGGCATGATCGCGGGGCTCACGAAAGAAACGCAGCCAGGCCCAGAGAACGATGAAACCGATAAGGCCGGTGACGAGAAATGCCGAGCGCCAGCCGTACAGGCCCGCAATCCCGATGGCGATGACGGGCGTGAGCAGCACCCCGACATTGGCACCGGCGTTGAGGATACCGACCCCCAGCGCCCGCTCGCGCTTGGGGAACCATTCGGCGATGGATTTCACCGCGCCGGGATAGGCCGCGCTTTCGGCAACGCCCAGCGCGATGCGCGCCAGGATGAATGCCAGCACGCTGCGCGCCGCGGCGTGGAAGCAGGCGGCGAGGCTCCACAGGCCGATAGCGATGGCGATGCCCTTGCGCGTGCCGACACGGTCGAGCCAGCGCCCTACAACGAGCAGCCCGATGCCGTAGCTCGCCTGGAACGCGGTGACGATGTTGCCGTAGTCGACCTCCGACCAACCCATGTCCTCCTCGATCACCGGCTTCAGCACGCCGATGATCTGGCGGTCGATGTAATTGATGGTGATGACGAAGAATAGCAGCGCGCAGATGCCCCAGCGGTACTTCGCCAGCGGCTTTGCCAAGGCCGACATGCTCCCGGCGGCGGCGGTCATTGCGCCCTCGTCGTCGTGGCAATGGCTGCAGGGGCGATCGAGCCGGGGGCGCTGCCCTCGATCACGACCTCCCCACGCGTCCTGATGTCATCCGATGCGCTGCCGACCATGATCTCGATCACGCCCGGTTCGACGATCCAGTCGCCCCCTGCAGACCACAGCGCGAACTGATCGGCGCGCAGGGTGAAGGATACGCGCCTGGTCTCTCCCGGTGCCAGCGACACACGCTGGAATCCGCGCAGCTGCATCACCGGCCGCGATACGCTTGCAACCGGATCGCGGACGTAGAGCTGCACTACCTCGTCGCCAGCACGATCCCCCGCGTTCGTGACATCGAGCGAGACCGTGGCGCTTCCGCCATCGGCCGGCATGCGCGCATTATCGAGCCGCAGCGGGCCGTAGGCGAAGTCGGTATAGCTCTTGCCGTGGCCGAAGGCGTAGAGCGGGGTTATCGGCTGGTCCATGTAGCGCGCGGTATCGCGCGAAAGATCGGGATCGGCGGGTCTTCCGCTTGGCAAGTGATCGTAATTGACCGGCACCTGTCCGGTCGTGCGCGGAAAACTGGCAGGCAGCTTGCCGCCCGGGTTGTTCTCGCCGAACAGGGTGGAGACGATTGCGGGTCCGGCCTCGATACCCAGCAGCCAGGTCATCAGCACCGCGTCTGCTTTCTCGGCGATCTCTGGAATGGCCAGGGGCCGCCCGCCCATCAGCACCACGACAAGTGGCTTTCCCGTGGCTGCAAGGGCCTCGAAAAGTTCGCTCTGGCGACCGGGGAGTTCCAGCGACGAACGGCTGCGGGCCTCGCCCGACCAGTCGTAATCTTCCCCCAGCGCGACGACGATGACATCGGCAGCTTCGGCAGCGGTCACCGCGGCAACGATGCCAGAGGTATCGTCCGAACGCGTGTCTACTCCCGTGGTGTATATCACGTCAGCATGAGCCGCCTCCAGTGCAGCACGAAGGGTGACTACGTCGCCCTCCTGTCCCTGCGCTCGCCACGACCCCAGCTGCGAAAGGGCGTCGTCGGCCAGCGCTCCGATCAGCGCGATGCGCCCCGCATTGCGGGCCAGCGGCAGAACGTCTGCATCGTTCTGCAGGAGCACGATGGATTGCTGCGCCACCTTCCTCGCGGCCTGGCGGTGGCTGCCTGACAGCATGACCGAAGCCTCCCGCCCCGCGTCATGGTAGGCGTAGGGGTCGGCGAACAGGCCCATGTCCCGCTTTACGGTCAGGATGCGCCGTACCGCCCCGTCCAGCAGGGGTAACAGGGCGGGATCGGCTTCTATCGCCGCGCGCAGATCGTCGGCGTAGATATCGCTGACCATATCCATGTCGACGCCTGCTCGCATTGCCAGGGCGGCTGCGTCCTGACGGGATTCTGCAACGCCGTGGGCCTGCAATTCCTCGACGGCCCGCCAGTCGGAAAGCAGCAGGCCCTGCCACCCCCAGTCCTCGCGCAACATCGTGCGCAGAAGCGCTTCGTTGCCGGTCGTGGGAACGCCATTCAGCGCGTTGAATGCGGTCATGAAACTGGCCGTCCCGGCCTCCACGGCCGCATGGAACGGGGGCAGATAGGTCTCCTGCAAGGCGCGCTCGCCAAGATCCGCCCCGGCATAGTCACGGCCGCCCTCTGCGGCGCCATAGGCACCGAAATGCTTGGTACCGGCCATGATCGTGTCCGGCGCGGCAAGACTGTCGCCCTGGAAACCGTGAACCTGCGCCGCTGCCATGCGGCTGCCGAGATAGGGGTCTTCGCCCGCCCCCTCGACGATGCGGCCCCAGCGCGGGTCGCGCGCGACATCCACCATCGGGGCGAAGGTCCAGTGCAACCCCGCAGCGCTGGCTTCGCGGGCCGCGATGCGCGCGTGTTGCCGGGCGGCATCGGGATCCCAGCTTGCCGCCATGGCGAGCGGTACCGGGAAGATCGTGCGATAGCCATGCACCACGTCCATCGAGAACAGCAGAGGGATGCCCAGCCGGCTTTCCTCCACGGCGACGCGCTGCAATTCCCGCAAGGGTTCTGCCCCCGCGACATGCAGATAGGAGCCGACCTCCCCGCGCCTCACGCGGTCAAGTTCGTCGGGCCCGAGCCGGGAATTGAGACTTTTCGACCGCCCACCCATGCGCTGCACCAGTTGGCCGATCTTCTCGTCCAGCGTCATCCGCGACAGCAGCAGGTCGATATCGACCGATTCTTCTATCCCGCCGATGGGAGCCTGTGCGGCATTGTCCGCCCGCGCCGATGGTGGACCCACCAGCATGAGAGCGGCAAATCCTGCCACGATCGAAGAAGATAGCGCTACCAGTTTCATGTGAACCCATCCCTGCCCAGTTCCCGGCCCACCCTTGAACAGGCGGTGCCTTTGGCGTCACGATAGGCTGCAATCGCAGAATGAACAAGGAAATCGAACGTCCCCACTTGTGCCGGAGGCCGTATCGGGCAATAACCGCGCGGTCGCATACCATAAAGGTAGCGCTCACATTCGTGATGAATGGCTGCGGGCTTGGTCCCGTCGGCGCGAGGGAGGGATTATGAAGTTCGCAAGGTTTCTGGCGTCGAGCGTTGCAGCGCTGGCGCTCTCGGCATGCATGCAGTCGGGCACCTTGCCCGAAACCGGTGCGAGCACCCTGGCGAGTGCAGAGGCAACCCCGGCGGCCGGGGTCGCCGATCCTGCCATCTGGCCCGAATACGATTATCCGGTCACCGTGCCGGCGCAGGACGCCGCGATGATCGCCGGCCTGCTCTCCAGGATGACGCTGGAAGAAAAGATCGGGCAGCTGGTACAGGCGGACCTGTGCTGCGTGACGCCGGAGGATGTGCGCCGGTACAACCTCGGCTCGATCCTCGTGGGCGGCAACAGCGGCCCGGACGGTAACGACCTGGCTCCTGCGCCCGACTGGCTTGCAGCGGCGGACGCGTTCTATGCCGAATCGGTCGACACCAGCGACGGCGGCGTCGGCGTTCCCATCATCTGGGGTACCGATGCGGTGCACGGACACTCGAACATCATCGGCGCGACAATCTTTCCGCACAACATCGGTCTGGGCGCAGCGCGCGACGTGGGCCTCATCGAAAGGATCGGCGCTGCTACCGCGCGCGAAATCCGGGTGACCGGGCAGGAGTGGACCTTTGCGCCGACCGTGGCCGTGCCGCAAGATTTTCGCTGGGGCCGCTCCTACGAGGGCTATTCCTCCAACCCCGAACTCGTCGCCTCCTATGTCGGGGCGATGGTGCGCGGACTGCAAGGGCCGCCCAACAACCAGGATCTGCTTTCCGGTCCCTATGTTATCGCATCGACCAAGCATTTCCTCGCCGATGGCGGAACGGACGGCGGCGTCGATCAGGGCGACAGCTCGATCAGCGAAGTGGACCTGCGCGATATACACGGCCTTCCTTATGGCCCGGCTATTGCGGAAGGCGTCGCCACGGTCATGGTCAGCTTCTCCAGCTGGCAGGGCGTCAAGATGACCGGCAACCGCTCGCTGGTGACAGACGTGCTGAAGGACAGGTTCGATTTCGGCGGCTTCGTCGTTTCCGACTGGAACGCACATGGACAGGTCGCGGGATGTACAAACGAAAGCTGCCCACAAGCGCTGATGGCCGGCATCGACATGTACATGGCACCCGATACATGGCGCGACATCTATGACGACCTGCTGGAACGTGCCCGCGGCGGCGAGATACCGATGGAGCGGATCGACGAAGCGGTTACCCGCATCCTCGAGGTCAAGGCAAGGCTTGGGCTGTTCGAAGCCGGCGCCCCCTCCACCCGGCCGCTTGCGGGGGATTACGATCTTCTCGGCGCGGCAGAGCATCGCGCGATCGCCCGCGAAGCCGTGCGCAAGTCGCTGGTGCTGCTGCGCAACGACGGGCCGCTGCCGCTCGCCAGCGGGTCCCGCCTGCTGGTAGCCGGGGACGGCGCGGACGATATCGCCCGGCAGTCCGGCGGCTGGACGCTGAGCTGGCAGGGAACCGGTATCGACAATTCGCACTTCCCCGGTGCGACTTCGATCTGGTCGGCGCTGGACGCTGCGATGGAAGAAGGCGGCGGAACCGCCGAACTGTCGCCCGATGGCAGCTTCACCACCCGCCCCGATGCCGCCGTGGTGGTATTCGGCGAGCGTCCCTATGCGGAGTTCCAGGGCGACCGTGCGACCCTCGCGCTGGATGCCGAACTCACCGGACCTTACGAGACGATGCGCAACCTGCAATCGCAGGGCATCCCGGTGATCGCCCTGATGATCACGGGCCGCCCGCTTTACGTGAACCCGGCCCTGAACACCGCCGATGCTTTCGTGGTCGCCTGGCTGCCCGGCAGCGAAGGCGGCGGGGTCGCCGATGTGCTGGTGGGGGATGCCGAGGGCGCACCGCGTTACGACTTTTCCGGCAAGCTTCCCGCTGCCTGGCCGCTTACCCCCGACATGGAAGATGGCGCGCTGTTCGATTATGGGTACGGCCTGACCTATTCCAGCCCCGCCCGCACATGGCAGGAGCTGCCGCTTAGCGACACGGCATCTGCCAGCGACAGCCGGGTATGGTTCGCCGATGGCCTGCCCGCAGCGGCATGGTCGCTGCACGTCACCGATCCATCCGTCCCCACCAGCCAGATCCGCATCACTACCGTACCGGCAACTGCGCTGGATGGCCGCGTGTCGGTGACTGCGGTCAATCACGTGGTCCAGGAAGGCGCGCGCCGTTTTGATATCGCCTCAGGCGATGCGGCCATGTCGCTCAGCACGTTCAACCCCATCGACATCACGCGAGAGGCCAACGCCGATATCCTGTTGCTCTTCACGCTCAAGGTGGACGAAGCGCCCGAAAGTGCCGCAATCGCGATGGGGGCGGCTTCGGGCGAGATGGTCGAGAACGCGGTCGAGCTGCCCGCCACCGGCCAATTCGTGCGCTACGGCCTGCCGCTGCGCTGCCTGCGTGACAAGGGACTGGACATGACAAGCGTCCAGGCTCCGTTCGTGCTTGAGACCGAGGGGGGCGGAGACGTTTCCTTGGCCGAAGTCCGCCTGGGAATGGATGCAGAGCGGGTGCTGCCCTGTTCGTGATCGCCTGCAATCCATGGTAGCCCCCGGCGCATGAAGCCGATCCGAGAGATTTCCCTGCCTAGTGGCGAGGTGTTCGAACGCGACATCCGCACCGCTTATGAACCCGTGGTCATAAGGGGGGCGGTGGCGGACTGGCCTCTCGTGAAGCGGGGAAGGAATGCGCCGTCGGAGGCCCTGACCTACCTCGAACGCCTGGATACCGGCGCGCCGACGGAATTGATGATCGCCCCCTCCAGCGAGGGTGGCCGCTTCTTTTACAGCCCGGACATGCGCGGCTTCAATTTCCGCCGGGAACGGGCGACGCTTTCGCAACTCACGCAGCATTTGCGGCAGATCGAGCAGGAGGCGGAGCCCATCGGCATCTATGCCGGGGCAACACCTGCGGCGAGCCACCTTCCCGGCTTCGAGCGCGAGAATGCGTTTCCGCTTGGCGAGGGGCAGTCGGGGTCAACCACGCGGGTCTGGGTGGGCAATGCGACGCAGGTCGCGACCCATTTCGACCTGTCGGACAATTTCGCCGTGGTCGCGGTAGGCACACGGCGCTTCACCCTGTTCCCGCCGGAGGCAACCGCCAATCTTTACGTCGGTCCGCTGGACATGACGCTTGCGGGCCAGCCGGTGAGCATGGTCGACCCCCTGTCGCCCGACCTCGACCGATATCCCCGTTACGAAGACGCTGCGGAACTGGCGCAGTTTGCCGAACTGGAGCCGGGCGATGCCATCTACATCCCGACGTTGTGGTGGCATCATGTGCAGGCGACCCAGCCGATCAACGTGCTGGTCAACTACTGGCACAACGACGCGCAGCGCGGCGGCGGCTTCCTCGCGCTCGTCCACGCTATCCTCGCCATACGTGACCAGCCGGCGGGCGAGCGAAGGGCCTGGCAAAGCTGGTTCGACCATTTCGTGTTCTCGGATGAGGCCGCCGATGCAGCAGCGCACCTGCCGCCGCCGGCCCGCACCGTCACCGGTCCGCCGTCCCCGCAGCGCGACGAGATGATCCGCCGGTTTATTTTGCAAGTCATGTCCGGGCGCTAGTCGCAAGCCCTTCATGTGAACTGTTTGCTGCGACTTCTGCTTCGTGGTAGCGCTACCGCCAGAGACTGCGACGAGCAGCCGGTCTAGGGAGAGATATCTATGAAACGAGCACTAACTTTGGCGATCAGCGCACTGGCGCTATCCGCTT
Source organism: Aurantiacibacter zhengii (assembly GCF_003584125.1). Classification (GTDB taxonomy): domain Bacteria; phylum Pseudomonadota; class Alphaproteobacteria; order Sphingomonadales; family Sphingomonadaceae; genus Alteraurantiacibacter; species Alteraurantiacibacter zhengii. Next base: position 297,895 of record NZ_QXFL01000003.1, on the reverse strand, counting down.
GCACGGCCACTTCGCCAGCCCAGTCGCTTGCCGCCAGCCCGGCGCCAGCCGCAGCCCTTCCGGTTGGCACGTGTGTCAACATGGGCAACACGATGGAGGCGGATCAGGAAGGCAGCTGGGGCGGCGCCGCGATATCGGCGGAAGATTTTGCGCGCATCAGCGAAGCGGGCTTCGATACCATCCGCCTGCCGGTGCGCTGGCATAACAAGACCTTGCAGCAAGCCCCCTGGACGGTCGACCCGGCCTGGATGGACCGTGTGCAGGAGGTGGTCGACCTGGCCCTTGCGGCGGATCTCAACGTCATCCTGAACAGTCACCATTTCGATCCCATCCACGAGGATCCACTGGCAGTGGCGGAATGGCACGGCGCAGTCTGGGCGCAGATTGCGGAGCGGTTCGAAGGCTATCCCGAGGACAGCCTGTGGTTCGAGCTGGAGAACGAGCCGCACAACAATTTCGACCACTCGAACCTGCTGGAAACGCTAGAACCCGCGCTCGAGGCGGTGAGAGCCCGCCATCCCACGCGTGCGGTCATCATCGGTGGCGAGAACTGGAGCGGCATCGATTCGCTCGCGACCCTGCCGCTGCCCAACGATCCGAATATCCATCCCACGTTCCATTATTACGATCCCTTCGAATATACCCACCAGGGGGCAAGCTGGACCGCGCCCGACATGCCTCCGCCGGGCCGCGATTTCCCGACCGCCGAGGATCGTCAGAAACTTGCCGCGGACGTAGAGAAGGTGCGCAGCTATATCGAACGTACCGGCCACGTGCCCTTCATGGGGGAAACCGGTGCCTACGACCTGCACATTTCGACGGAGGATCGCGCGGCCTATCACCGCACGGTGACACAGGCCTTCGCCCCCACCGGCATTGGCATCTGCGTCTGGGCCTATGCCAACACCTTCCCGTTCTGGGATCGCGAGAACGGCGAGTGGCTGCCCGGGATGCGCGCGGCGATGGGCTTGCCCGAATAGGCGTGCCAGCGCCGATGCAGGCGAGCGCTCCTAGCGCTCGCCTGCCAGGGCATAGGGGCCGACGACCAGCCCGGTGAATAGCCCGGCGTGTACCGATGCCAGCGGCTCCACATCGATTTCGGGCGAGGTATTCCATTCGTCCTGCATTGAAGCGCGCCAGGACGCAGTAGCCCGCCCTTCCCGCAAGGTCAGACGAAGCTGCGCCGAGGTCGAATCCCAGGGGGCGGAGTAGACGAGCTCGCCCTGTTCGGCGTCTCCCGGATCCTTGCGCAACCGAACCGCAATCCTGTTGCCCTGCGGCGACAGCTCGATCCCTGCGGTCAGGAAGTGGCCTTCGTCCATGAAGGCCAGCATTCCCGCGAAATTACCCGGCTCGCCGTCCGTGAAGTCCACTTGCGTGGTAATCTCTGCTTCGTGGTGGCGCAGCCGGCGGCCGATAAAGGAAGGGCGCGCCAAGCTGCCCGCGCTGGCCGCGCCGGGTTCGAGGCGCATCGTGCCACGCTCGATATCGTGCAGCATGGCCGCCCCGCCATCCGGGCTGCGCAATGTGATCCATTCCGGCGACAGCGAGAGCTGGTCGAAATCGTCGCGCCAGTTCCCCCAGTTTTCACCTGGGGAGGCAGGCAGGTCGGGGCGCGCGGTTACCATGGGCACCGCCTCCCCGGGTTTGAGGAAATAAGGCCACCCGTCTTCCCAGCGCACGGGAAGGAGGAAGGTCTCACGGCCCAGCAGCGTGGATTGCCCGGCGAAAGGCCGCGTTGCCAGGAAAAGTCCCCACCAGCTTCCGTCATCCAGCTTCACCATGTCGGCATGACCCGTCGCCTCGACCCGGTCCGGCCGGTCTGCGGGCAGGTCACGCTGGGTGAGGATCGGATTGATCGGTCCCGGCTCGTAAGGGCCGTCGACATTGCGCGAGCGGTAAATGGTCTGCGAATGCTGGTCTGCCGTGCCGCCTTCGGCAGCGAGCAGGTAGTACCAGCCGTCGATCTTGTAGATGTGCGGCCCTTCCGCCCAGACGGGCTGTTCGTCGAGATCGACCCCGCCATTCACCAGCAGCGTGCGCTCGGGCAGGACCTGCATCGCGTCCTGGTCGAATTCCTGAATCCACAGCGCGCGATGACCTTCGTAAAGCGGCTCTCCCGGAGGGGCATCGTTATAGACAATCCAGGCCCGGTCCCCCTCGAAGTAGAGCGAGGGATCGATGCCGCCGAACTCCAGCCAGACGGGATCGCTCCACGGACCCGCAGCGCTCTCGGCGGTGATGACGAAATTGTTGCCGCACTCGATGCAGGTGTTCACGATCCAGAACTTACCGTCGTGGTGCGTGATGGCAGGCGCAAACAGCCCCCGGTTCGTCCCCAGGCCGCTGAAGTCCACCTGGCCCGGACGGTCGATCGCATTGCCGAGCAAGCGCCAGTTCACCAGATCGCGGCTGTGGAAGATCGGCAGGCCCGGAAACCAGCTGAAGGTGGAGGTGACCGCATAGAAGTCGTCACCCACGCGCACGATGGAGGGGTCAGGATGAAAGCCCGGCAGGACCGGATTGGCATACTGCCCTTCGGCAAGGTCCCCGCTTTCGCCAAGAGCCTCGTACTCGACATAGTCGTACACCGCCTCTCCCGCGGCTGACACCGGTGCGCCGAAGGCGACCGCCATTGTCGCTGCCATTGTTCCGATTGCTCGCCTCATGCTGTCTGCTCCCTTGCGAATGCGCAGCCTTTTGTCCTTGCTCCGCTCGATTCTGATCCTTATGGTAGCGCTCCCAATTGGGAGGGCAAGAGCCACAGATGGCCTCGACGATACAATCCATTCTCCCCGCCGATTATACGGGCGGGACATTCATCGGACGCGCTGCGTCCCCGGACGGTCCGGTTGTCATCGCCATTCGCGATGGCATCCTGTTCGATCTCACGCAGGTCGTCGCCACGGTGGCGGGGGCTGTCGCTCGCCGTCAGTTCGACGGTGGGCGGGAAATCGGCCCGATTCCGGATGGCCTGCCAGAAGGGTGGGAACTGCTTTCCCCCATCGACCTGCAGTGCATCAAGGCGAGCGGTGTCACCTTCGCCCTCTCGGCTATCGAGCGGGTGATCGAGGAGCGCGCGCGCGGGGATGCCGCCGGCGCTTCTGCCATTCGCGCACAGCTTGAGGAAAAGGTCGGCTCGGGCATCCGCTCTGTCGTGCCCGGCAGCGCCGAGGCGATGGAACTCAAGAATGCCCTGATCGAAGAGGGCATGTGGTCGCAGTACCTCGAGGTTGCCATCGGTCCGGACGCCGAGATTTTCTCCAAGTCGCCGGTCCTGTCGTCCGTCGGCCACGGCGCGCTGATAGGAGTGCGGTCGGATTCCGACTGGAACAACCCGGAGCCCGAAGTGGTGCTGGTCTGCGACGCTGACGGAGAGGTCGTGGGGGCAACGCTGGGCAATGACGTGAACCTGCGCGATTTCGAAGGGCGTTCGGCGCTGCTACTGTCCAAGGCGAAGGACAACACCGCTTCGTGCGCGATTGGCCCCTTCATCAGGCTGTTCGACGACGCATTCACGATCGACGACGTGCGCAAGGCGAATGTCGACCTTCTGATCGAGGGCCCCGAAGGCTACACGCTGGAAGGCACGAACGTCATGGCCGAGATCAGCCGCGACCCGCTGGAACTCGTGCGGCAATGCCTGTCCGAACATCATTACCCGGATGGATTCGTCCTGTTTTGCGGCACGCTGTTCGCGCCGACGCAGGACCGTGACAAGCCGGGCGCCGGCTTCACGCACAAGATGGGCGACGTCGTCACCATCCGGTCGGAGCGGCTGGGCGCGCTCAGCAACACCGTCACCACCTCGCGCGATGCGCCGGCATGGACCATGGGGATCGCCGAATTTGCGCGCAATCTCGGCGAGCGCGGGCTGATCGACCGGATCTGAGCGAAAGGCGCGGGATTTGAGAAACTACAACAAGACTGCAGACACAGGGATCGAAGTTTAATGGCACATGGGAAGCTGGCTCCGTTGCAGGGCGCCGCCATATACCCCAGCTTGCATGGCAAGCGGGTTATCATCAGCGGAGGCGGTTCCGGGATCGGCGCGGGCATCGTGGAGGGATTTGTCAGGCAAGGCGCCCGCGTTGCATTCGTGGACGTGCAGACGGAACCCAGCGAAGCGCTGATGCAGGAACTGCAAGGCGCGGCATACGAACCGCTGTTCCTGCATTGCGACATTACGGATTGCGACGATTACGCGGCCAAGCTGGCGACGTTCGTCGACGAGCTGGGCGGATGCGATGTCCTCATCAACAATGCTGCCAATGACGACCGGCACAAGCTGGCCGACGTCACCCCCGCCTATTGGGACGAGCGGATGGCGGTCAATCTCAAGCACCAGTTTTTCGCCGCGAAGGCCGTTGTCCCGTCCATGCAGGAAGCGGGAGGCGGCAGCATCGTCAACCTGGGCTCGATCAGCTGGCATCTCGGGCTGGAAGATTTGACCCTTTACCAGACAGCCAAGGCTGCGATCGAAGGCCTCACCCGGAGCCTCGCCCGCGAACTGGGCCGGCAGAACATCCGGGTCAACACGATCATTCCCGGCAACGTGCAAACGCCCCGGCAGATGAAATGGTACACGCCCGAAGGCGAGGCGGAGATCGTTGCGGCGCAGTGCCTCGACGGACGCATCCAGCCTGTCGATATCGCCGCGATGGCGATGTTCCTGGCTTCCGATGACGCCCGCTTCTGCACCGCGCACAATTATTGGGTAGATGCTGGATGGAGATAACCGCCGAAGTTCGCCGCGTACTGGATGCCGAGAGCCTGCTGGGCGAAGGCGTCCTGTGGGATCCTGTCCGCGAAGTCGTGTGGTTCGTGGATATCAAGCGCCATCGCCTGTGGCATTACGATCCCGAAACGCAGAGCAATTCCTATGCCGAGGCTCCCGAGGCCATCGGCTGGGCGATTCCTGCCGAAGGCGGCATGCTACTGTGTGGCCTGAAGGACGGCCTTTACACCTTCGACCCGGAAGAAAAGGCTTTCGCCAAGCTGATGGACGTTCCCGGCGAACCGTCGGGCAACCGCCTCAACGATGCCTGCACCGATCCGTGGGGCCGCGTGTGGTTCGGATCGATGGACGACAGCGAGAATTCCGGTTCGGGGCGTTTCTACGTGTTCGATCGCGGCGAGATCCGGCCCGCCGGGCCCAGCGGCATCGCCATCACCAATGGCCCTTGCGTCAACGCGTCCGGCACCAGGATCTACTTCACCGATACGACGGCGCAGCAGATCATGGTCGCCGATCTTTCGCGAGAGGGTGTGGGCGAGGCGCGGCCCTTCGTCGATACCGGAGCCCTGTTCCCCGATGCCTATCCGGACGGACCGGTGGTGGATGCCGAGGACCACGTCTGGACCGGGCTCTATCTTGGCAGCAGGGTTGCCCGGTTCTCGCCCGCAGGCGAACTCGTCGCCACGATTGCCATGCCTGCGCGCGATATCACCAAGATGGCTTTCGGCGGTACCGATTTCGGTACGGGCTACGTCACCACTGCTACAAAGAACATGGAGCCCGGCGATATGGAGGACCATCCGCTGGCCGGCGCATTGCTTGCCTTCCCGGCTCCCGTGAAAGGTTTCGCGCTGACACTGGCGAAGCTGTCGTGAAGCGCGCCCTTGCCCTTGCCGTTTGCCTGGGCAGCGCACCTGCTCTGGCAGAGCCCGTGCTCGACCCGGCCTATGGAGAGGGAATGGTCCTGCAACGCGGAGAGCCTATCGTCATTACGGGCACCGCCGCTCCTGGCGAAACGGTTCGGGGCACACTCGGCAACTCCGCTGCGACGGCGCAGGCGGGGCCTGATGGCTCCTTCATCCTGACATTTCCGGCACGCGATGCCAGCGACGAAGGCGCGACGCTTACGCTATCGGATCCGAGCGGCGAAACAGTGGTGAGCGATTTGCTGGTGGGCGATGTCTATCTGTGCATGGGCCAGTCCAACATGGAACTGCCGGTCACGCGCGCCCTGGATGCTGACAACCAGCTTCGACAGGCCGCAGACGACGGCATACGCGTGTTGAAGATCCCCAAGGTCACCGCCTCTGTCCCGCAGGCAGAACTCTCCGAACCCGTCGCATGGCGCGCGGCCACTGTGGAAAGCGTCGCCGATTTCTCCGCTGCGTGCTTCTACATGGCCAAGCAATTGCGCGCAGATCGCGGCAACGTTCCGGTCGGCCTTATCCATTCGAACTGGGGCGGAAGCGCCGCACGCGCCTGGCTGTCACCCGACAGCGTCCGCGCTCTGGAGGGCGACGAGGCGCTGTCGCTGCTGAGCCTTTACGAGGAAGACCCGCTTGCCGCGACGCAGATTTTCGCGCCGCGCTGGTATGACTGGTGGGAAAGCGGCGCTGAGGGTCGCCAGCCCTGGACCGATAGCGACATGCTCGACTGGCAACCCATCCCGCAATTTTCGTTCTGGAACGATTGGGAAGGTACCGGCCTCGACACGAACCCGGTGGCCAACGTGTGGCTGCGCCAAACCTTTACACTGACGGCCGAGCAGGCTGCCAGCGGCGGACAACTGGCTATCGGTGCCATCGACGATCTCGACCTCACGTGGGTTAACGGAAATCCGGTTGGCTACACCTTCGGCTGGGGCGTGGAACGGACCTACCGCGTACCCTCCGATTTCCTGCACGAAGGCGAGAACGAGGTCCTGATCGCCGCGAACAATTCGTGGGACAACGGTGGGTTCTTCGCCGGGCCCGAGCGCCTGCAATTCATGCCCGCTGGCGGAGACCCGATCCCGCTCGGCGCGGACTGGGACTATTCCATCGGTACCGTCCAGGGCGTCCCGCCCCGCGCCCCGTGGGACAGCAACGCCGGGCTTGGCGTGATGTACAACGCCATGATCGCCCCGCTCGGCCCCATGCGGGTGGCAGGTGCCGTCTGGTACCAGGGCGAAAGCGATGTCGGCCAACCGGACTATGACACGAAGCTGCGCGAGCTGTTCGCCGGCTGGCGACGTCAGTTCGGCGAACAAACCCGCATGCTGGTGGTGCAACTGGCCGACTTCGGGGAGCGCCATAGCGAGCCCGTGGAATCGGGCTGGGCCCAGCTTCGGCAAGAGCAGCTTGACGGCGCACAAGCCGATGACAACGCCGCATTGGTGACCGCGATCGATCTGGGTGAACCGACGGACATCCATCCGGCAAACAAGAACGTCCTTGGCAGACGCCTTGCCATGGCCGCCCAGGGCGAAGCGATGCCGATGCCGCAAGGCGCGAGGCGCGAGGGTGACCGGATCATCGTTCGGTTCTCCGGCATTGAAGGCGACCTGCGCGCGCTCGGCGGGTCGGCACCGCTGGGTGTCGAAGTTTGCGAAGACAGTGCGGAAAGCTGCCGCTGGGCCGATGCGTCTGTCGCCGGACAGACCCTGGTCATCGACGCGGCACCGATGGAAACCATCACCCGCGTTCGCCACGCCTGGGCCGACGCGCCCATCGTCAACACCTACGACGCGCGCGGCCTTCCCCTGCCCGGCTTCGAACTCGAACTGGCAGACTGACCCACCCGGCCCAGCCGGTGCGGCCCGGAACGGCGACACGCGCTCCCCGGATCTGCCGCCGGCTAGTGGTTGTGGCGTGGGGGCTTGCGCGCCGTACCGCGATACTTGAGCGCGAAATCCATCACTCCGCCCTGCCCAAGCTGGCCGGTCTTTTCGCGGAATAGCTCTTCCCAGGGCGTGTTGTTTTCGGGAATCGGCGGCGCTTCCTCGGACTGGCGTCGGGCGATCTCGTCCGCTTCGACCAGTGCGTTACACGTACCCGCGTTCAGGTCGACGCGAATGATGTCGCCCGTGCGCAGCCAAGAAAGACCCCCGCCCGCCGCGCTTTCCGGCGAGACGTTGAGGATAGAGGGGCTGTCGCTGGTGCCCGACTGGCGGCCGTCCCCAAGGGTGGGAAGCCACGCGGTGCCTGCACGGATCAGGGCGTCAGGCGGCTGCATGTTCACGACCTCGGCGCTGCCGGGCCAGCCGATCACACCTGCGCCGCGAACGACGAGAATGGTGTCCTCGTCGATACCGAGCGAGGGATCGTTTATGCGGTGGTGGTAATCGTCCGAACCGTCGAACACCACGGCCCGCGCTTCGAACACACCTTCCTTGCCGGGGCGCGAAAGGTAGCGGGCGCGGAACTCGTCCGAGATCACCGAGGTCTTCAGGATTCCGAAGTCGAACAGGTTGCCAGACAGGACGAGGAAGCCCGCTTTCTCTTGCAGCGGATCATCGAAAGGCCGGATCATTTCGCGGTCGCGGCTTTCGCGCCCCTCAAGGTTTTCAGCCATAGTGCTGCCGGTGCAGGTCACGCAGTCGCCATGCAGCTCGCCCTTGTTCAGCAATTCCCACATGGCGGCCGGAACGCCGCCCGCGCGGTGGAAACGCTCGCCCAGGTATTCGCCGGCGGGCTGCATGTTGACGAGCAGCGGCAGGTCATAGCCGTGCTCCTGCCAGATCGAGGGCGGCAGATTTACCCCGGCATGCGCTGCCATGGCCTGGATATGCGGCTGGGCGTTGGAAGAACCGCCAAGAATGCTGACGGTCGCGATCGCGTTGAGGAAAGCCTCACGCGTCAGGATATCGGATGGTTTCAGGTCCTCGCGAACCATCTCCACGATGCGCTGGCCGGTGCGGTAGGCCACCTGGCCGCGCTCGCGATAGGGCGCCGGAATAGCGGCGCAGCCGGTAAGGCTGAGGCCAAGCGCTTCGGCCACCGCGTTCATCGTGCTGGCCGTGCCCATGGAATTGCAATGGCCCGCAGAGGGGGCGCTGCTGGTGGCACGGCGGAGAAACTCGTCCTCGTCGATCTCGCCAGCCGCCAGCTTGCGGCGGCTGCGCCAGATCACCGTTCCGCTGCCAACCAGTTCGCCTTCGTGCCAGCCGTCGAGCATGGGTCCGCCGCTCAGCACAATTGCCGGGATATCCACCGTGCTCGCGGCCATGACCTGGCTCGGGGTGGTCTTGTCGCAGCCCGTGGTCAGCACCACGCCGTCGATGGGATAGCCGTTCAGCAGCTCCACCAGACCAAGGTAAAGCAGGTTGCGATCGAGTGCTGCGGTGGGTCGCCGGCAATTCTCGAAGATCGGGTGAACCGGAAACTCGATGGGAATGCCGCCCGCATCGCGGATGCCGTCGCGGGTGCGCTTCGCCAGTTCCAGGTGGATGCGGTTGCAGGGCGATAGGTCGCTGCCCGATTGCGCGATGCCGATGATCGGCTTGCCGCTGCGCAGTTCCTCGGGCGTGATCCCGTAGTTCATGAAACGCTCGAGATAGAGCGCAGTCATGTCCATCCGTTCCACGTTGTCGAACCAGTCGCGCGAACGCAGGCGGCGGGTTTGGTCTTTTTCGCTCATGTATCCACTTGTCGATCGAATTTCGCCAGACTGGGCCCGGCCTCCGAACTGCGGCGGATCAGTTCGTAGGGGAACATGACGTGTTCCGGCCCCGGTTTGTCGCCGTGCCGCTGCGTGCGCGCGAGCTTGGCGATCATTTTCACGGCCTTCGCCGTCATTTCCCGGATCGGCTGACGTATCGTCGTCAATTCGGGCCAGATCGAATTGGCCATGTCGGTATCGTCGAAACCGCAGACCGTTATGTCGCTTGGCACGTCGAGATGGCAGCGGTGGGCCACCGCCACCGTAGCCGCGGCCATGTCGTCGTTGGAGGCGAATATGGCGGTGGGCTGGGGATCGACGGCAAGCAGTTTCTCCGCCGCCACCATGCCGGATCGGTAGGTGAACTGGCCCTGCGCCACCAACCGGTCGGAAACGGTGAGACCGGCATCCTCCATCGCCGCGCGATAGCCATTCAACCGTCGCCCGCTGGCGACCTGTTCGGGGTTACCGATGATGAAGCCGATGCGCTCGTGACCGAGATTGATGATATGCCGCGTCATGTCGTAAGCGGCCTGGTACTCGTCGATCATCACCGCGCCGTTCGATCCGCTGGCCTTGCCGGGGCCGACCGCGATGGCGATGCCGCCCGCGCCGGTGATGAGATCGAGCACGCCCTGATCGTCGCAGAGCGGCGGCGGCAGGATGAAGCCGGTGATGCCGCCCTCGATCATCTTGCCTACCAGCGTGGCGTTGGACGGCGCGTTCTCGCAGCTTTGCACCTCGAGGTGGATATCGCTGCGTGTCGCCTCCTCCAGCGCACCCATCAGAAATTCGCTGAGGTAGGAAGAAGAGGGGTTGTCGAACATCAGCGCGATGCGAAGCTGCTCGCCCCCCGCCAGCGAACGCGCCGCGCGGTTGGGCGAATAGTTCAGCTTGCGCACGGCCTCCAGCACCTGCTCGCGCGTTTCCTCGCGGACGTTGCCCTCGCCATTGATGACCCGGCTTACCGTCATGGGGGAACAGCGCGCCTCGCGCGCAACATCTGCGATTGTCGGAGCGGCATTGCCGCGGCGCGAACCGCGTTTGCGGCCCTGCTTTCTGCCTTGAGTGGTCGTGTCCATGGTCAAGTGCATAGACCGCTATTCGCATTCGCAACAAGTCGTCTCATTGCCCGGGAGCCTCCGGAAACGACAAACTGCGATAATGTTCGAGATCGCGGCTCGGTGCTCGCGCACCCTGCGGCAGCGGCAGGCCGTTGAGCGATTGCCAGTAAGCGATCGAGGCATCGCGCCACCAGTTCGCCTCCCGCTGCTGGATGCGCAGGTTTTCGGCCACGGCGCGGTGCCGCTCTGGATCTACATAGGCGGACAGGTCGTCCCACGTGTGTACCATGGTGTCGACCTCGGTAACCCCCTGGTCGTAGCGTTGAACCAGTTCGTCCCACAGGGGCAGGCCGCTCTGGGTGCGGTAATCCCAGTCGAGGTGGTGGAACCACAGCAGATAGTGTTCGTCCATCGTTGCCGGGTCCGACCAGGTGTCAGCTATGGCCGGTGCATACTGGCCAAGCGCGTTCGATCCTGTCGCGGTGCGATCGAACCCGATCCCGTCGCTGTCGGCGCGGTGATAATAGCAGGGATTCCATTCGGGCCGGTCGAGGTCGCACACCCACGGGGCGGGGCCGTAATGGTGCCCGGTTGCCATCAGATGGGCGAGACCGAGCGGCGTCATGTAGCGGGCCACCGTTTCCCGGCTGGAAAGCATCATCGGTGCCGTCTGGGCGAGGAATGCCTCCTCGCGGTTGAAGGTCTGCGCCAGCCACTCGCGCGCGATGGTATCGCTCGATAGCGCCGGGTCCCAGGCGAGGCGTCCGAAGGCGTACCAGTTCGCCTGATCGAAATCGCTGCCGCTCCAGTTACGGTCCGACCCGGTGTTGGCAACGCCCGCCATCCCGGCAGGTGCGACCACCTCGGCCACGCTGCCGCCGCGTCCGGTATCGGCGTCCAGCACCTCGCGCCACATCGGGGCGAGGAAAGCGAGGTGGCTGGCAAAGCCCAGGTATTCCTTGGTGATCTGCACTTCCAGCATCAGCCGCGTCTGCGGCATGGCACCGAACATCGGGTGGAACGGCTCGCGCGGCTGGAAATCGATCGCACCGTTCTTCACCTGCACGATCACATTGTCGGCAAAGGCCCCGTCGAGCGGGACGAATTCCTCGTAGGCCTGCTTCGCCCGGTCGGTTTCGTCCTGCGCCGAATAGACGAAGGCGCGCCATATAACCGTGCCGCGGTCACCGATGGCCTGGGCAAGCATGTTCGCCCCGTCGGCATGGGTGCGGCCGTAATCCTGCGGTCCGGGTTGCCCCTCGCTATTGGCCTTGACGAGGAAACCCCCGAAGTCGGGAATGGCTGCGTAGATCTCGTCCGCCTTGGCCTGCCACCACGCACGCACCTGCGGATCGAGCGGGTCCGCCGTCTCCAGCCTCCCGATATCGCCCCCGTCTATTTCAGTGGGCGCGCTGAAGCGGGCGGAGAGATACACGCGGATGCCGTAAGGCCGCCACGCATCGGCCAGCCGCGCCAGCTTTTCGATATAGCGCGGCTCCAGCATGAAGGCCCTCGCGTTCACGTTGTTCACCACCGCACCGTTGATGCCGACAGAAGCATTGGCGCGGGCATAGTCGATCATGCGCTGGTCCAGCCGTTCGGGCAGGTGCCACCAGTCGAAGATCGAACGGCCGGCGTAGCCTCGCTCCACATGGCCATCGGGATTGTCCCAGTGGTTGAGCAGCCTGAGCGGCATGGCCGGGGCAGAATCGATGTCGAGGGTGTCCGGATCGGTACCGAGAGACAGCTCACGCAGCAGCGCATAGGCGCCGTAGAGACAGGCAAGATCGCTGTTGCCGCCGATGCGAATGTCGCCGTCGACAGTGCGAATCGTGAAAGCGGCATCGCCGTCGGCCCGGCTTTCCGGGCAATCGAGGCGGATTGCCCGTCCCGGCCCGCTCCCGCGTTCCACAGGATGTGCGGCGGCGAGCGAATTGAGGCCGTGCATCAGTTCCGCCGTGGCGACGTTCATCGTCGGGCTGGGGGACTGGGCCCCTTCTACAAGTGCCGTTCGCACGAGGCGGGCGGGCAGGCCCAGCCGCTCGACCTGCTCTGCATCGAGCGGCGCATTCCGCAGCCAGAGATCATAGCCATCCTCGGCCTGTGCGCCCGTCGCCGGGACGGCGATCCCGATTGCCAGCGCGCATGCTGCCGCAACAAAGTTGACAAGCTTCCTCACCCTCATCATGGTAGCGCTACCACAAGATGTCCGCCAGTCAAGTCGCGGACCGGGGAGAGGGACATTTCGATGAAGATGATTTCGCGTGCGTTGTTGATGGCCGGTGCAGGCATGCTGGCGTGCTCGGTGCCGATGATGGCTCCGGCTACTGCGCAGGACAGCACGGCGGTCGAACGGCCCATGGCCGACGCCGCCTACTGGGACGCGTCCCTGCCGGTGGAGCAGCGCGTGGCCGACCTGATGGCGCGCATGACCATCGAGGAAAAGATGGCCCAGATGATCAGCACCTGGACCAACAAGGCGGAGGTGCAGGGCGATGACACCTTCTTCGACGCCGCGAAGGCGAGCGAGCGATATCCCGATGGCATCGGCTTCTTTACCCGTCCGGCCGACCAGGGCGGACCGGGCAGCCCCCGCGTCACGCCGTTCCGCTCCATCGAGGATAGCATCCGCTACATCAACGAAGTGCAGCGCTGGGCACGCGAGGAAACCCGCCTCGGCATTCCGGTGCTGGCGCATGAGGAATCGCTGCACGGGTTCGCGGCGCGCGATGCAACCAGTTTCCCCCAGTCCATCGGTCTTGCCTCGACCTGGGATCCCGACCTCGTTCGCGATATCAACGACCTGATTGCGAGCGAGGTGCGGGCGCGCGGCGTCCACCAGGTGCTCTCCCCCGTGGTGGACGTCGCGCGCGATCCGCGTTGGGGCCGGATCGAGGAGACCTTCGGCGAAGACCCCTACCTGGTCGGCGAAATGGGCGTTGCAGCGGTCGAGGGTCTGCAGGGCACGGGAACGGACCCGCAGCTTGGCGAGGGACAGGTGCTGGCAACGCTCAAGCACATGACCGGCCACGGACAGCCCGAAAGCGGCACCAATACCGGCCCCGCGCAGATTTCCGAACGCACGCTGCGCGAGATGTTCTTCCCGCCTTTCAAGCAGGTTATCGACCGCACGGCGATTGCATCGGTGATGGCGAGCTATAACGAGATCGACGGCATCCCCAGCCACTCCAGCACCTGGCTGCTGCATGACATCCTGCGCGATGAATGGGGGTATGACGGGGCCGTCGTCTCCGACTACTTCGCGATCGAGGAAATGGTCTCGCGCCACAGGATTGCCGAGGACATTCCCGCCGCCGCGGTGCTGGCGATGAATGCCGGTGTCGACATCGATTTCCCCGATGGCGCATCCTACCGCAACCTGCCCCAGCTGCTGGCCGAGGGCCGCGTCACCGAAGCGCAGATCAACACCGCGGTAGAGCGCATCCTGACGATGAAGTTCAATGCCGGCCTGTTCGAGCAGCCCTTCGTCACCGACATGGGCCCTGCCCTTCAGTCCAACACCGAGCAAGGCATTGCCCTTGCCCGCACGGCTGCCGAACGCTCGCTCGTGCTGCTGAAGAACGATGGCGTCCTGCCGCTTGCCATGCCCGAAGGCGGGGCGGATAGGCCAACCATCGCCGTGATCGGCCCGAACGCCGACGTGGCCCGCCTGGGCGGCTATTACGGCATTCCGCGCAATACGGTCAGCCCGCTGGACGGCATCCGTTCACTGGTGGGCGACCGGGCGAACATCGTCCACGCCGAGGGTGTGCGCATCACCGAGAACGACGACTGGTGGGCGGACGAGGTCGTGCTTGCCGACCCTGCGGAAAACCGCCGCATGATCGCAGAGGCCGTGGAAGCCGCACGCGATGCGGACACGATCATCCTGTTCGTCGGCGATACCGAGCAGACCAGCCGCGAAGGCTGGGCGGAAGAGCACCTCGGCGACCGCACCAGCCTCGACCTGGTGGGCGAGCAGAACGAGCTGTTCGATGCCCTGCGCGCGCTGGACAAGCCGATCGTCACCGTCCTCGTGAACGGCCGTCCGCCGAGCTATCCTGCCGTGGCGGAGCATTCCGACGCGATCATCGAAACCTGGTATGCGGGCGAGCAGCAGGGCAATGCCATTGCCGACGCGCTGTTCGGCCGCGTGAACCCCGGCGGCAAGCTGCCGGTAACGGTGGCGCGCAACGCCGGGCAATTGCCCAACTTCTACAACCACAAGCCGAGTGCGCGGCGCGGTTACCTCTTCTCCGATGTCACACCGCTCTATCCGTTCGGCTACGGCCTCTCCTACACCCAATTCGATTTCGGCGCCCCTGCCCTCTCCTCGCCCACGATCGCCGCAGGTGAAGGGGTGACGGTGCGCGTGCCGGTGACGAACAGCGGCGACATGGCAGGCGATGAAGTCGTGCAGGTCTACCTTCGCGACCAGATCAGCAGCGTGACCCGGCCGGTAAAGGAGCTGGTGGGCTTCCAGCGCGTGACCCTGGCACCGGGCGAGACCCGCCAGGTGGATGTCACCATCCGCCCCGATGCCTTCGCGCTGTGGGACCGCGACATGCAGCGAACCGTGGAGCCTGGTGCCTTCACCATCATGGTCGGCCCCAACTCGCAGGATCTGCAGGAAATCGAACTGGTGGTGGAATGAGCATGAACCGGCGCAATGCACTGGGCCTGCTGGCAGGCGGGAGCCTGTCGGCCCTTGCGGTCATGCAGAGCCCGTCTGCCCTCGCGCAGGCGGGTCCGCTCTACAAGGATGCCCGCGCGCCGATACAGGCGCGCGTGGCAGACCTGATGGCGCGCATGACCCTGCCCGAAAAGATCGCCCAGATCCGCACTGCCTGGCAGGGCAAGGGCGACATGATCGACGGGCTGGAATTCGTGCCCCAAAAGGCCAGCGCGGCCTTTCCCGACGGGATCGGCCACCTCACCCGCCCATCCGACAAGCGCGGTGTCCCCGGCATCAGCGGGGCGGCAGGTGGCACCGCGGCGCGCTGGCGCACGCCGGATGAGACCGTGGCCTTCATCAACGCACTGCAACGCTGGGCGCTGGAGGACACGCGGCTTGGCATCCCCGTCCTGCTGCACGAAGAATCGCTGCACGGCTACATGGCGACAGAGGCGACCATGTTCCCCCAGGCCATCGCGCTGGCGGGCTCGTTCGATACGGACCTGATGCGCCGCGTGCAGTCCGTCACGGCGCGCGAAGTGCGTGCCCGCGGCGTGCCGCTGGTGCTCAGCCCGGTGGTGGACATCGTGCGCGATCCGCGCTGGGGCCGGATCGAGGAAACCTGGGGCGAGGACCCCTATCTCGCCGCCGAAATGGGCGTGGCTGCGGTAGAGGGCCTGCAAGGTCCGGGCAAGTTCGAGCGTCTGCGCGATGGCAAGGTGTTCGCCACGCTCAAGCACATGACCGGGCACGGCCAGCCCGAGGCTGGTAATAACGTTGCCCCGGCGCAGCTATCCGAGCATGAACTGCGCGAGAATTTCTTCCCGCCGTTCCGTGAAGTCGTTCGCCGCACGTCCATCGGCGCGGTCATGCCCAGCTACAACGAGATCGACGGCATCCCCAGCCATGCCAACACCTGGCTGCTGGGCGAGGTGCTGCGCGGCGAATGGGGCTTCGATGGGGTCATCGTCAGCGACTATGGCGGCGTGCACGAACTGGCCACCCTGCACCACGTGGCAGAGGACCTGGAGGATGCAGCGCACCAGTCCCTGCTGGCGGGCGTCGACAGCGAACTGCCCGAGGGCATGGCCTACGCCACGCTGCAGGACGCGGTCGAAGCGGGGCGTATCCCGCTGGCGCTCATCGACACGGCCTGTGCGCGGATGCTCGCCATCAAGTTCCGCGCCGGCCTGTTCGAGAACCCTTATGGCGACGCGGCACTCGCCCGCCGCATCACCGGCAACGACGAAGCGCGCGCGCTCGCGCTCGAGGCTGCGCGAAAGAGCATGTGCCTGCTGACCAACCGGAACGAGACCCTGCCGCTCCGCGGGAGCACGATGGGCCGCGTCGCCGTGATCGGCCCCAATCATGCCATCGCCCGGCTGGGCGGGTACTCCAGCGTTCCGCAGCAGACGATCAGCCTGATCGAGGGGCTCCGCCAGGTCGCGCCCGATGCCGACTTCGTCACCGCGCAGGGCGTGTTCATCACCACAAGCGAGGACCGTTCGCAGGACATCATCGAACTCGCGCCGCGCGACAGGAACCTCGCCCTGATCGAGGAAGCCGTCGCCGTCGCCCGTGATGCCGACACCATCGTGCTGGCCATTGGCGATACCGAGCAGACCAGCCGCGAGGGCTTCGCCGCCAACCACCTGGGCGACCGCACCGACATCGACATCGTGGGCGAGCAGAATGCGCTCGTCGATGCGATGGCCGCGCTCGGCAAGCCGCTGGTCGTGTGCGCGATCAACGGGCGCCCGCCGAGCTGGCCCAACGTGGTGGAAAAGGCCGATGCCATCCTCGAATGCTGGTATCCTGGCCAGGAAGGCGGCGTCGCCATGGCCGAGGCGCTGCTTGGACGCATCAATCCCGGCGCCAAGCTGCCGGTGACGGTGGTGCGCAACGAAGGTCAGGTGCCCTCCTTCTACAACCACAAGCCAAGTGCGCGCCGGGGCTACCTGTTCGACGATGTCGCACCGCTGTTCCCGTTCGGCCACGGCCTCAGCTACACCACCTTCGCCATCTCCGAACCACGCCCTGCCAAGGCCCGGTTCGGGGCGGACGAGCCGGTCATTGTCGCAGTCGATGCGACCAATGACGGCCCCGTGGCGGGCGACGAGGTCGTGCAGCTCTACATCACCCGGACCGAAGCATCGGTGACGCAGCCGGTTCTCGAGCTCAAAGGGTTCGAAAGGGTAACGCTCGCCCCGGGCGAGACACGCACTCTGCGCTTCGCCATCGAACCGCGACGGCTGGCGATCTGGAACAGGGACATGGTCGAAGTGAACGAGCCCGGCCCGCTGACCTTGTCCGCGGGCAACAGCAGCGCGTCTCTCAAACAAACCCAAGTGGAGATTATCTGAAGATGGAGAAATTTACGATCAGCCGCCGTGCTGCGCTGATGGGGCTGGCTGCGATGCCCCTGGCAGGATGCGGCTCTGACAGCAGCGGCGGGGTTTTGCCGATACTGTCTTCTCCGACACCGTCTTCGCTTCCGCCCGGCCCGGCTCCCGGTCCGGGGCTGAATGCCATCGCGCAGACACGCGGTCGCTATTTCGGCAGCGCCATCTCCTCGATCCCGGGAACGGACCAAGCCGGGTCCATCCAGAACCCGAAGTATACCGAAATCGTCAAAGCCGAATGCGGCATGGTCGTGCCGGAAAACGAGATGAAGTGGCAGGCCACGCGGCCCGGCCCGGACAGCTTCGATTTCCGGCGCATGGACGCCATCGTGGCATGGGCACAGGCGAACGACCTTGCCGTGCGCGGCCATACGCTGTTGTGGCACCGGCCCCAGTGGTTTCCCGAGTGGCTGAACAACTACGATTTCGGAGCCACTCCGGCGGCCGAGGCCGAGCGCCTTATCACCGAGCACATCCGCACGGTGACGGACCGCTATCGCGGCGTCATCACCAGCTACGACGTGGTGAACGAAGCCATCGACCATGATCGCAATGCGCCCATCGAGACCAGCCTGAGCCGCGCGATGGGCAGCCCCGAGGCGGTGCTGGACCTTGCCTTCCGCACCGCGCGCGAGCAGCTGCCGCAGGGACAGCTGGTCTATAACGATTACATGAGCTGGGAGCCCGCCCACCTGAAGCACTGTGCCGACGTGTTGCGGCTGCTGGAAGGTTTCCGCAACCGCGATGTCCCCGTCGATGCGCTGGGTATCCAGTCTCACATCGAAATGTTCGATATCGATCCGGCAACCGGCGTCGGCCCCTATGCGGAGCGCGAGTGGCGCAACTTCCTCGATGAGGTCACGGGCATGGGTTATCGCCTGCTGATCACCGAATTCGACGTGAAGGACCGGGCACTCCCATCCAATATCGCTCAGCGCGACGAAAAGGTGGCGGACTACACGCGCCGCTATTTCGACCTGATGCTGGATTACGACCAGCATCTCGACGACGTGCTGGCATGGGGCATGGTCGACCAGTTCAACTGGCTGCAGTATTTCGAGCCGGCGGCACGGCCCGACGGGCTGGAGGTGCGCGGGACGCCCTACGATTCCGATTACCGTCCCAAGCCCTTGCGCACCGCGCTGGCGGAAACGCTCGGCACCTAGTTCGCCCGAACCTTCGAACTTCTGGAGCCTCGCGTCATTGGCGCGGGGCTTTTTTTGAGCTGGTGATCGGGGCTCGCTCCGGTTCTTCACGGCTTGCCCCGCTCTTCATAATACGCAGCGCGCACAAGAAGAGGGCCGCCATGCCTTTCAGCATGGCGGCCCGAGTTCGAGGAGCCTTGTGTTATATGTGTTGGCCTAGAACTGGCCTCTCAGGATGAACGAGAACCGGCGATCGTTCATGAAGAACGAACGGGGCACCAGCTGATCCGGATCGCCCGAATATGCCTGCGAGGTCTCGGTCACCTCGTTCAGCAGGTTCACGCCCTGAACGCCGATCCTGATATCGCCCGGCAGTTCGAAGATATCGCTGACATTGACGAAGATCGACGCGTCGAGCTGTCCCGTCGGCTCGTTGAAGATCGAGTAGTACGGGAAGATCACGTCCGAGGCCGTCAACAGGAAGCGCGAACGCCAGTTGTACGCACCGCGCAGCGAGATCGGACCCTTCTCGTAGAAGCCCGTGAAGTTGAAGTTGTGCTTCGACAACTGCTCGAGCGGAAGGTTTCCTGGCGGCACCGTGGACTCCGACACCGGGGTACCTGCGTTGAGGAACGTGTTCGGCAGGCCCGAACTGTCGATGTAGGTGTAGTTCGCCTGGATACCGAAGCCATCGAACGGGGCCGGCAGGAACTCGTAGGTCTGCTGATACGCGAGTTCGAAGCCCTTGATCTTACCGGTACCGTCGAAGTTCGCCGGACCACGGACCAGCACGTTGCGCGTGATACCGTTGCTGGTGATATCGCGGCTGGTGATGTCCTGGAAGAAGAAGTTCTCGATCTCCTTGTAGAAGCCGTTGAGGGTCAACGAGCCAACCCGAGCGAAATACCATTCGAGGCTGGCGTCGAACTGCCATGCGGTAGCAGGCAGCAGGAACGGGTTGCCCGCGGTCGCCGTCAACTCGCCGCTCGTCCCCAGGCCGATGGTCAGGAAGTTGCGGATATAGGAGTTCTCCGGCCGCGACAGCACCTTGGATCCGGCCAGGCGGAAGATCAGGTCATCGGTCAAGCCGAAGCGCATGTTGAGGCTGGGCAGGAAGTAGTCGTAACCGTGCTCGGCAACGTTCGCCACGGTAACACCGTCACCGGCGAATGTCTGGAGTTCGGCATAGCCATCCGCGCCTAGCAGACAGACCCCGCCGGGCACCTGCGCAGGCGTTCCGGGCGGCGAGTTGGGCGGTACGACCGGCTGGCAGCGTACGCTGAACGGATCGGCGATGTTCAGGGCAGCGGTGCTGGGAACGCCGATCGATCCGCCCGATGTCAGGTCCGTATTGACGTAGCGGACGCCGATGTTGCCGGCGAAGCGAATGCCGCCGAAAATCTCGTCGCTACCGAAGTCGAGCTGCACGTAAGCGGCCGTATCGGTCTGCTCCACCGGCTGGATGTCGGCCGGAAGATAGGGCGTGCCGGGGATAACGCCGGGACGCTGGGCAAGCGAGTTGAAGGTCGGAGCACCTTCGTACTGACCGGCGTAGAGATCCTGGATCGACTGGAAGAAATCCACCGAATTCTGGTAACCGTCGATCAGGTCGCCGGAGTAGTAGAACGCTCCCGGAGGGCCGGGCACTTCGCCGCGGAAGAAGTTCGGGAACTCGTACCGCTCGGAATTGCCGACGTCGGCGAAATTGATCGGGCGCGTTCCCGACCAGGTCTCGCTCAGCATACCCCAGTTGTAGGTGGTGTAGCGTACCGTCTGATCACGATCCTGATAGCGCGCACCCACTTTTACGCGCCGGATGAAGGCATAGTCATCGAGTTCGTACTGCAGGTCTGCCTGCAAGGCATACTGCTCGCCCTCGCTGTCCTCGATGTGGTCCATCGCGGCGCGCCAGAACTGGAAACGCGGATCGGTGAAGTATTCCTGCTCCGTCGCGTCGCCCAGTTCGGGGCTGGGGCCGGACCAGGTATAGCCCAGGTACTGCGGCTTGTGCGGAATGACGACGGGATAGTCGCCGGTCAGATCCAGCTCCTGATCGGCGAAGGTCGATCCGAAGACGCTGAAGTCGAGGTTTTCCTTGCGCGACGAGGCATAGTGGCCATCGAACACGGCGGTCAGACGGTCGGTCAGCTCCATCTGCATGTTGATGCTGTAGTCTTCGTTGGTGACCTCGTCATTCACCTGGCGACGGGCCAGCGACTGCTGCAGGCCGCCGATCGGCACATAGGGCGAGCCACCGCCGCTGATCAGGTTGCCGTCCGCATCGCGCACTGGCGGTGCCGGATCGAAGTTGTTCACCGCACCGCGCCAGCCGTTCGTTGCGTTGACGATGTAGCCCGACTGGAAGACGCCGCGATCGTCGTAGACGTAGTCGGTGAAGCCGCCGACGGGACACTGTGCCCGCGCAGTCGGATCGCCCAGCGTACCATCGGCGTTGACGATGTTGGGGCCGTTGGCGTTCTGCTGGCAACCGATCGGATAGGTCGAATATTCGGCCAGGTCGGGTGCGGTTTCGTAGGTGTATTCACCCCAGCGGTTGGTCGTGTGGGAGCGAATGAATTCGGCAGTGACAAGAACACGCTCATCGAGCGATTCGAACTGAGCGGAAATGGCAAGGCCATCGCGCTTGCGGTCGAAATTTTGCGTGCGGAACTGGCCGCCTACAGGTGCCACACGGAAATCGGCATAGTCGGCGAAGCCATCGGCCCCCGCGCTGCCGAAATTGCCGCAGTTGGCGTTGGCAGGCGGCAGGGTCGTGGTGTCGGTGCCGGAAGGCAGCGGGTTGCGGCAGACCTGCACGCCATCGGTGTTGGCGGCGTTGACGAGGATGCCGTCACGCGTCTGGTAGTTGGCAACCTGCAGACCGTCGGCGCGCGACTTGATCTGCGAGAAGGACCCGCTGACCAGCAGGCCGAAACGGCCGATGTCGGTATCCCAGGTGTTGCTGAGCAGAAGCGAACCGGTCGGCGTCCATTCCTCGCTGAAATCGCCGTAGTTGGCCTCGGCACTGAAACCGAAGCGGAAGCCGTCGCGATCGAATGGCTTGCGCGTGTTGAGATTGACCGTACCGGCAAGGCCGCCCTCGATCATCTCGGCGGTCGCGTTCTTGCTGATGACGACCGAACCCAGAAGTTCGGAAGGCACGTCGGCAAAGTTCAGCGCCTGGCCACCGACACCGGCACCAAAGGCCGTGCGACCGTTGAATTCGGAGCGGACGAAATTGAGGCCGCGAACCACGACGCCTGAACCTTCCACGGAAAAGTGGTCGGGGTCGTTGGAACCGGCGAAACGGTTGATGGCGATACCGGGAACGCGCTGGAGCGCCTCGGTCACCGAACGGTCGGGCAGCGCGCCGATATCTTCGGCGGTAATGGCATCGACAACCGTGTCGGCATCGCGCTTGATGTCCTGCGAGTTGGCGAGCGACTGGCGGATGCCGGTCACGACGATCGCGTTATCCGGAACCGAGTCCTCTTCCACACCTTCGATCTCGGTGGTTTCCGGCTGGTCCTGCGCAATGGCAGCCTGGGAGGCCAGCAGGCCGCCCAGTGCAAGAGAAGACGCACCGGCCTTCAGAAGACTGCGGATAGCGGGCATTCCCCGCTCAAAGATTTCGCCCGAACGCGTTGGCGTCATGGTCACTGTCACCCTCCCAATGTTAGCGCTACCAAAAAATGTAGCAGCGCAAGCTTTTTGCTGTTGGGTCGATGCATAAAGGCAGATTCTTGCCTTTGCAAGGGTGCGTTAGGGCACTAGGCTGCGAACTGTTGCAAAAGTATTGCACCTGTCTGAGGGAGGCTGCCTGACCATGTCACAATCCAATGGTATCGTTACCCCCGGACGGATAGCGGACGTGGTAATCGTCGGCGGCGGGACGGCAGGATGGATGGCGGCAGCGGCCCTGTCGCGATTTTTCGACGACGGGAAACGCACCATTACCCTGGTCGAATCGGACCAGATCGGCACCGTGGGTGTGGGAGAGGCGACCATTCCGCCGATCCGCAATTTTAACGCCATGCTGGATATCTCGGAAAACGAGTTTCTCAGGGAGACGCGAGGGACTTTCAAGCTCGGGATCGAATTCGTCGACTGGGGCCGGATCGGGGATCGCTATTTCCATCCTTTCGGAGATTATGGCCACGATTTCCACGGCATCCAGTTTCACCAGCTTTTCCTGCGACAACTGGCACTCGGCTCTGCAGACATCGGAGACATCGCGGACTATTCGATGAGTTCGGTGGCGGCAGCGCTAGGCCGTTTCGGTCGTCCCTCGGCGCAGGCCAAGACGCCGATTTCGGAAATCAGCTACGCCTTCCATTTCGATGCGGGGCTGTACGCGGCATTCCTGCGCAAGCTGGCCGAGCGCCAGGGCACTGTGCGCAAGGAAGGGCAGATAGTCCGCGCTCACCGCAACGGGGAAAGCGGCGACGTATCGGCCATAGAGCTGGCGGATGGCACCTGTATCGAGGGCGACCTGTTCATCGACTGCTCCGGCTTTCGCGGCCTGCTGATAGAGGAGGAGCTGGAAACCGGCTATGACGACTGGAGCCACTGGCTGCCAGTCGATCGCGCAATCGCCGTGCCGACCTCCAACATCGCGTCGCCCGATCCCTTCACGCGATCAACCGCGCGGCCGGCGGGCTGGCAGTGGCGAATCCCCTTGCAGCACCGTGTGGGCAACGGCCACGTCTTTTGCAGCCAGTACATGGACGAGGATGAAGCGCGGGACATCCTGCTGGCGAATCTCGAAGGCCAGCCTCTCGCGGAGCCGAGAACGATTCGCTTCAAGACCGGCATGCGGCGCAAGGCGTGGAGCCACAATGTCGTCTCGCTCGGCCTGTCGTCGGGTTTCATCGAGCCGCTGGAATCCACCAGCATTCACATGATCCAGAACGGCATCGCCAGGCTGTTCGCGCTGTTCCCCGACAAGCCGATCAGCTCCCTTGAACGTGACGAGTACAACCGCGGCATGCGCGACGTATATGAGGACGTGCGCGACTTCATTATCCTGCACTACAAGGCCACGCAGCGCGGCGACACGGATTTCTGGCGCTACGTCCGCGACATGGCCGTGCCCGATTCGCTAACGCGCAAGATGGAACTGTGGAGACTTCATGGCCGGGTCTTCCGGGAGAATGCGGAACTGTTCGCCCAGCCTAGCTGGATCGCGGTAATGCTTGGCCAGAACATCGCCCCTGAGAGCCACGATCCGATCGCCGACACGCTGGACGAGCGCAAGGTGGCCGAGGCCATGAAACAGATGCGCGAAACCTACCGCAGCACCGCCCAGCAGCTTCCCAGCCAGGAGGATTTCCTCCGGCGTGCGGGCGCATGGCACCTGGAGCAACCAGCTGCGCAATTTGCCTTCGGGGGCCAATCTTGAACGGAGAACCCATCCGCAAGATCGTGATCGTCGGCGGGGGCACGGCGGGATGGATGGCCGCCGCCGCGATTGCCAAAATCCTCGGCGAATTTCCCGGCCTTTCCATCCAACTGGTGGAAAGCGACGCCATCGGCACGGTCGGGGTCGGAGAGGCCACGATCCCGCAGATCCTCTCTTTCCACAAGCTGCTGGAAATCGACGAGAACGAATTCGTGCGGGAAACCCACGCCACCTACAAGCTGGGTATCGAATTCGTCGACTGGCTGCGGCCCGGCCATTCCTACGTCCACCCGTTCGGCACCTATGGCCTCGACATGCTGGGTATCGAATTCCACCATTTCTGGCTGCGCGGGCAGGAGGCGGGAGAAACGGTGCCTCTCGATCCCTATTCGATCGGTGCCGCCGCAGGCCGTGCGGGCAAGTTCTTCTGGCCGCAACTGAACAATCCGCGTTCCCCGTTGTCCAAGCTTGCCTATGCATTCCAGTTCGACGCGAGACTATACGCCGCTTTCCTGCGTCGCCGTGCCGAGGCGCATGGCGTGATTCGCCTCGAGGGCAAGGTCATCCAGGTCCACCAGGACGGCGAGACCGGCTTCGTCGAATCGGTTGAGCTGGAAGACGGCAGCCGGATCGAGGGCGAGCTTTTCATCGACTGTTCGGGCTTTCGCTCGCTGCTGCTGGGCCAGGCCCTGCAGGTGCCGTTCGAGGACTGGAGCAAGTGGCTGCCCTGCGACCGCGCGGTGGCAGTGCCCTGCACGCTGGGCGGCGATCGCCAGCCGCTTACCCGGTCCACGGCCCGCCCTGCCGGATGGCAGTGGCGCATCCCCTTGCAGCATCGCATCGGCAACGGACACGTCTATTCCTCGGCCCATATGGAGCAGGACAAGGCGACCGACCTGCTGCTCGCCAATCTCGACGGCGAACCTCTTGCCGAGCCTAATCACCTGCGCTTCACTGCCGGCCACCGCGCGCAGTTCTGGGAAAAGAACGTGGTCGCGTTGGGACTGGCCGGCGGCTTCCTCGAGCCGCTAGAATCGACCGCAATCCACCTCGTGCAGTCGTCGATCGCAAGGTTCATGGCCTTCTTCCCCACCACCGCTTTCGGGGAGCAGGAAAGGCTGCGCTTCAACCGCGATACGCGCCGCGAATATGTCGATATCCGCGATTTTCTCGTCCTGCATTACAAGTCTACCGAGCGGGATGACAGCGAGTTCTGGCGCTATTGCCGCAACCTGCCACCGCCCGACGGACTGGCCGAAAAAATGGCGATCTTCGAAGGCTCGGGACGCGTGGTTCGCGAGCACGACGAGTTCTTCACCGAACCAAGCTGGCTTGCGGTGATGGCAGGCCAGGGCATCACGCCGAAAGGGTATCACCCCGTGGCGGGGATGCTCGACGAGGCAGAAACGAAGAAGCGGCTCGAACATATCCGGCAAGTCATTGCCCAAGCCGTATCCCAGATGCCGACGCAGGAAGATTTCCTGCAACAGCAGGGCAGCGCAATCCCCGTCGGCGAACGCGCATCGGCATGAAACCGGCCCGGCCCATGGAGGAGCGCGCACGGCCGCGCGATAGTGAAGAGCTGGCGGCGATCAGGGCTGCAGGCAGGCCGGTCGTTCTAAGCGGGCTGGTGGCAGATTGGCCCGCCGTCCACGCGGCAAGGCAGGGCGACGAGGCGATCGTCCGATACATTCTTGCCTCCGGCGTCACGCGGCCAGTGAAAGCGATCGCCGCGCCGCCCGCCGCGCAAGGCAGGTTCTTCTATAATCCGCAAATGACCGGCCTCAATTTCATGCAGGGTCAGGGCAGGCTCGACGCCTTTCTTGCCGACCTGCTGACAGAGAGCGACGAGGCCGAGCCGCATGCGATGGCGGTGCAGGCGGAAACCATCAGCGAACTCCTGCCGGGATTCCACCGCGAAAACCGGCTGGACCTGCTGCCCGCTGTCGACCCGCGTATCTGGATCGGCAACCGCATCCGCGTCGCGCCGCATTTCGATAACAAGGAAAATATCGCGTGCTGCGTCGCTGGCAGGCGGCGTTTCACGCTTTTCCCGCCCGACCAGACACCCAATCTCTATCCCGGCCCGCTTGAATTGACGCCGGCCGGTACTCCCGTCAGCATGGTCGATCTCGCCGCGCCGGACCTTGATGCCCACCCGCGCTTTGCCGAGGCATGGTCACATGCCGAGCAGGCCACGCTGGAGCCGGGCGACGCCATCTATATTCCCTATTGCTGGTGGCACGGCGTCGAGTCGCTCGAGCCGGTCAGCATCCTGGCCAATTACTGGTGGAACGACGGGCAATCACAGGGAAACGGCAGTCCCTACGATGCACTGCTCCATGCGATCCTCGCCTATCGCCACCTGCCGCCCGAGCAGCGCGAGGTCTGGCGGCAGATGCTGGATTATTACGTGTTCGAGGAAAGCGGCGATCCTGCGGCCCATCTGCCCGACCACGCCAAGGGCGTGCTCGGTCCGCCCGGGCCGGACCTGTTCGCGCGAATCAGGTCGATTATCCGCTCTGCGCTTGGCTAGTCCGAAGGACCGAAGCGAGCCACTGGCCGTATGGCGGCGCGAAAGCGAGCGCTGCCTGCGACTTTGCCGCGAAATCGGCCTGGGCAGCGGTTATATCCTGTTGGGCAAGGTGCTGTTCGCGGGTCGATAGCCCCTGCGGGAAGCCCAGTGCCGCCAGCAGCGAAGCCTGCTCCTGCTTCAGCAGCGCCGCTTCCTCCTGGAAAGGCAGGCGTCCCCGTCTTTCGAACTGGTCCAGCATGACCTGCACGGCGGCCGGAGTTTGCGCGTTCGGGAAGACCTTGCGCGCGCGCGGCGCGGCATAGTGCATCGCCAGCAGATCGCGCACGGCATCGAACATCAGGCCGGCGCGGCGGTTGTACTCGGCCCTCTCGCTGGGAACGACCTCCTTGCCGGGCAGCATTTCCAGCAGCAGGTCAAGCTGGCGGTGCGCCAGATCGAGCGGCAGGAACCCCAGCGGTTCGCAGCGCGCTGCGGCATCGCCGAGCGCAATCACATTGCCGACCCACGCCTTGCGCGCGCATCCGGGCGACACCGGCAGCGACGCCGCGGGCTCTGTCTGCAAGGCCGCGCGCGCGGCATCATCGCCGACGGCCTCTCCCACGGCCAGCATGGTCTGCAGGCCGTCGCGCCCGGCCAGTTCGCACAGCCAGCCTTCGGGAAGCAGGGAAATCCTGTCCTCCAGATGGAGCATTGGCTGGCCGGGAGGAGCCACCAGCACGCGGCGGATCGGCGAGGCGTCCTGCCAATCGATCACGTCGAATTCCGGCAAGGCCGAGGCGAGCACGGCGCCCGGACCGGTGCAATCGATGAACAGGTCCGCCTCGATATTGCCGTGGCCGTCGATGGCGATGCTGGCGATACCCCCTTTGGCGTCCAGCTGGATCGCCGAGATCATACCGCTGACATGCGCCACACCGGCGCGCTGGGCATGTTCGACCAGCACGCCGTGGTAGGCGGGCTGATTCCAGCGCAGCGCATATTCGACTTCGGATATGGGCGTGTCGGCATCGGGCGGCGGCGGGGCAAAGCGGCCCGCGTTCACCAGCACTTCTGCGATAGAGCCTGCCGGCCGATCCCCGGTGATATTCTGCGGTCCGCCGCCCCATTGCTGGGCAAAGCGCGTCTGCAAGGCGGGATCGACCGCGCCGCCATAGGGCACGAGGCCATGCTGGTCCTCTCCGCCCCATCCGGCGTAGCGCGTTGCCAGCCGGTAACTGCCCCCGGCAGCGAGGACGAGCTGCGCCTCTTCGATGCCAAGCCGATCATGCAGCTTGTTGGTGAACGGGAGGGAAGATGAGGCACGGTCCGCAAAAGCGGAAGGGCCGGGTGCAAGACCGATCACGACAACTTCACACGTCGGCAGGGCGCGGCGCAGGCCGATTGCCGCAAGCACGCCGACCTGCCCTCCCCCGGCGACGACGATCCTGCTCGGCGGCTGGCGCGGCTCGCTCACGCCGGTTCTGCCAGCCGGGCGTTGTTGCGGCGCAGGTATTCGGCGTGGTCAGGCATCTGCGAGACCGACGAAGCAATTTCGCTGCGCAGGCGGTCGGTCGCCGATTTGAGGCGCTCGGGATCGACCAGCCCGGTGCGTGGATCGTGCCGCTCCGGCATCAGGCCCTGGCCCAGGTAAACCGCGATCCAGCTGGCATCGTAGAACAGGCCATCGGAATATTTCTCGATACGCCCCGCCTGGCGCCACAGCTCCATCTTTCCGGCTAGGCTGTCGGGCACGGTCATGGTGCGCACGTGGTTCCAGAACTCGGAATCGTCGCGCGTGGTGGCGTGATAGTGCAGGATCAGGAAGTCGCGGACGCGGTCGTATTCCATGTCGACCAGCCGGTTGAATTCGTCACGGTCGGCAGGATCGATTGCACCATCCGGAAATAGTTCGATGAGGTAGGTGATCGCCATCTGGGCGAGATAGATCGACGTCGATTCGAGCGGTTCGAGGAACCCGCTGGCAAGGCCCACGGCGATGACGTTGTGGCTCCAGCTCTGGCGCCGCCGCCCGGGGCGGAAGCGCAGGATGCGGGGGTCCGCCAGCGGCTCGCCCTCGCTGGCCTTCCGAATGGTCTCGCAGGCCTCGTCCTCGTCGATGAAGGCGCTGGAAAAGACGTATCCGTTGCCCATGCGATGCTGCAGCGGGATCTGCCAGCGCCAGCCTGCGGGCATGGCGGTGGCGGTAGTGTAGGGCCGGATTTCGTCGGTGGCGTGCTTGCACGGCATGGCGGCCGCCCGGTCGCACGGCAGCCAGTGGGTCCAGTCCTCCCACTCCTCGCCAAGTTCCTGCCCCAGTATCCGCGAGCGAAAGCCCGAGCAGTCGACGAACAGATCGCCTTCGAGCTGGCGGCCGTCCTCCAGCGTCAGCGCGGTGACATTGCCGCTTTCGCCGTCGCGTTCGACCTGGGTTACCAGGCCCTCGTGCCGGGTTACGCCGATGGAAAGTCCGAACTCGCGCATGAAGGGGCCGAACAGCGTGGCATCGAACTGGTAGGCATAGCCATAGGAGGATGCCAGCGACATGTCGTCGGCGGGCGGCGCGAACTTGTTGGCCAGCGCCGCCGCAACGCAGAACGAATAATCGCCCAGCGGCCCCGCCAGTCCGCGCCGCTGCAGCTCCAGCCAGTAATGGTGGAAACCCACCCCTCCCAGTTCCTCGCCGAAGGAGCCGAAGGGGTGGATATAGCTTTCGCCGATCCTGCCGAAATCGCGAAAATCGATACCCAGCTTGTAGGTGGCATGGGTGGCGCGCATGAACTCGGCCTCGGAGATGCCGAGCTTCTCGACGAAGCCGCGGATATGCGGCAGCGTCGCCTCGCCCACTCCGACGATGCCGATGTCCTCGCTTTCCACCAGGTCGACCGTCACGCGCTCGCCCAGCATCCGGGCGAGCCCGGCGGCAGTCATCCAGCCGGCAGTTCCGCCGCCAAGGACGACCACGCGCACAGGTTTCGCACCGGAACCGATCATCGCTCTAGCCTAGGATATGGTGAGCCGAACAGCAAAGCCGTTCAGCCCTCCATCTCCTCCAGTTCCTTGCCCTTGGTCTCCGTAATGAAGGCCTGGACCAGGAAGAAGCTGATGACGGCGCATACCGCATAGAAGCTGTAGCTTGCCGCAAGGCCGATGCCGACAGCCATCACCGGGAAGGTCTGCGCGATCAGGTAGTTTGCAAACCACTGGAAAAAGCCCGCCACTGCCAGCGCCGAACCGCGGATCTGGTTGGGGAACATCTCGCCCAGCATCACCCACATGACCGGGCCCCAGCTGACGTTGAAGAAAATCACGTAGAGGTTCGCCGCGACAACGGCGAGGATGCCCAGCTGTTCGGTCAGCACCAGGTTGCCTTCGGCATCGAGACCGCCCTGGCTGAAGGCATAGACCATCACGAACAGGGTGACCGCCATCCCGGCCGAACCGATCAGAAGCAGCGGCTTGCGACCGATCTTGTCGATCACGGCAATGGTGACGAAACAGGCGGCGATCGAGACAGCGCCCGAGACTACGTTGATCAGCAGCGAATCCTGCTCGGTAAAGCCGGCCAGCTGCCACAGGGTCGAACCGTAGTAGAAGATCACGTTGATCCCCACCAGCTGCTGGAACACGGCCAGCATGATGCCAACCCAGACGATCTTGCGCATTCCAAGGAAGCCCTTGGTCCCCGCGGGCGCGAGAACATCACGCAGGCTGGGCCGGTGGTCGCCGACGAAGCTGGCACGGATTTCCTGCAACTTTGCCTTGGCCACCGTCTCGCCAAAGAGGCTGGTCAGGACACCGCTGGCCTCTTCGTCGCGCTTTTTTGCGACGAGGTAGCGCGGGCTTTCGGGGATGAAGAACAGCGCAACCAGGAATACCGCGGCCGGCACGGCCTGGGCAAGATACATCCAGCGCCAGGCGACGATTCCCAGCCAGAATTCGTTGGTCGATTCGCCCGCCGCAGCGGCGAGGACGTAATTGACCAGGAACGCCGCGGTCAGACCGGTGATGATCATGATCTGCTGCACGGTGGTCATCCGGCCGCGGATATTCGCCGGAGCGACTTCCGAGATGTAGGCTGGCGAGAGCACGCTGGCAGCGCCCACCGCCATGCCGCCCATGATCCTGGCGATCACGAAGATCGTGTGGTCGGCCGTAAGACCCTGCGCCAGCGCGGCGACAAGGAACATCACCGCTGCGATTCGCATCACGTTGCGGCGACCCATGGCATCGGCCAGGGTGCCGGCGAAGAATGCGCCGATGAAACAGCCGATCAAAAGTGAGCCGACCGTGAAGCCCAGTGCCGTCTCGTCAAGGCCGAAGCCCGTGATGAGCCCTTGCTGCGTTCCGTTTACCGCGCCGCTGTCGTAACCGAACAGCAACCCCCCGATCGTCGCCACCGCGACAATCGCCGATATAAGCCCCATATTGGTGCCGTTGCGTGCATTGTCCAAATTTCCGCTCCCTGCCATCCGGTTGCAACACCGGTTATTTATGGTAGCGCTACCTAAGACGGAAAAGCTGCTTCGTGCAAGCGGCGTTTGCATTGCCCTTACAAAGGGGCAGCCCAGATATTCACAGGAGAGAACGAATGACCATCACTGGCGAAAATTTCATCGCAGGAGAGCGGCGTAAGGGCACCAGTACCTTCCAGGCCCGCGATGCCCAGAGCGGAGAGGCGTTCGGCGAATCGTTTGCCGCAGCCAGCGCGCAGGACGTGTCCGACGCCTGCGCCGCCGCTGCCGATGCGCAGAACGATTTTTCATCCCGCCCCCTGGCCGAGCGCGCCGCATTTCTGCGTCTGGTCGCCGACAAGATCGATGCGCTGGGCGACACGCTGACGCAGCGCGCCATGAAGGAAAGCGGATTGCCGGAGGCGCGGCTGAACGGGGAGCGCGGCCGTACGGTTGGCCAGTTGCGCCTGTTCGCGGCAGAGGTCGAGAACGGCGGCTGGCAACAGCTGCGCATCGATCACGCCGATGCCGACCGCACCCCGCCCAAGCCCGACCTGCGGCTGCGTATGATCCCGCTCGGCCCGGTCGCCGTGTTCGGGGCGTCGAACTTTCCGCTCGCCTTCTCGGTTGCGGGCGGCGACACCGCGTCCGCCTTTGCCGCAGGATGCTGCGTTGTCGTGAAGGGCCATCCGGCCCATCCCGGTACCAGCGAGCTGGTGGCGCAGGCGATCACTGAAGCGGTGGCCGAAGCGGGATTGCCTGCCGGCACCTTCTCGCTTCTCAACGGCACCGAGAATTCGCTGGGCGAGGCGCTGGTCACCGATCCGCGCATCGCAGCGGTCGGCTTCACCGGCTCGCGCGGAGGCGGGCTCGCCCTGATGCAGCACGCCGCCGCCCGCGACGTGCCGATCCCGGTCTATGCCGAAATGAGCAGTATCAATCCCGTCACCCTGATGCCCGCGCGGCTGGCTGACGCTGCCGAAGACCTCGCGAAGGCCTATGTCGGTTCGCTTTCCCTGGGTGCAGGCCAGTTCTGTACCAATCCCGGTATCGTCCTGGCCGTGAAAGGCGACGCTCTCGACCGCTTCCTTGCGGCTGCTAAGGAAGAGCTGAAATCGGTGGGCGGACAGACAATGCTGACCACCGGCATTCACAAGGCCTATACGGAAGGCGCATCACGCCTTGCCCAGCGCACCGGCGCAGAATTGCTCGGCATGGGCGAGGAGGCACCGGGCACTTGCGGCCAGGCGCAGGTCTTTACGGTTTCTGCCGACGCATTCCTGGCCGACAAGGGTTTCGAGGAAGAAGTCTTCGGCCCCTCGTCCATCGTCATCCAGTGCGAGGATCTGGCCCAGGTGAAGCAGGTCCTTTCTGGCCTGGAAGGGCAGCTGACCACCACGCTGCACATGAACGAGGCGGATCACGAAGACGCCGCCATGCTCATGCCGGTCCTCGAACAGCTTGCCGGACGCATCATCGCCAATAGCTGGCCGACTGGCGTCGATGTCACCCATGCCATGGTGCACGGCGGACCGTTCCCGGCCACGTCCGACGGTCGCAGCACCTCTGTCGGCACCCTTGCTATCGAGCGTTTCCTGCGCCCGGTCTCCTATCAGGACATGCCCGAAAGCCTGCTGCCTTCGGCCCTGCGGAGCGAGAATCCCGGCTATCTGGTGCGCGTCGATGGGGACTATCGCGCCTGACCCGCAATTGAATTGATTGCCAATGGCGGGGGATCGTAGTGCGATCCTCCGCCATTTTTTTGCCCTTTATCCAGTGAACCCGTTCACCTCGAGCCAGTACAGGAACGCGTCGAACCAGCGATTGCTCGTCCTGTCGGGGTTGCCCAGGCCAAAGCCGTGGCCGCCGTTCTGGTACAGGTGAAATTCCACCGGCTTGCCCGCTTCGTACCACGAGGTGATCAGGTCGGCCTTGCCGCCATAGAGGAAATCGTCCGCGGCAATCGCCACGAACATCGGCGGGGCATCCTCCGGCACCTCCACAGCTCCCATTCCGCCATAGATCGGCGCAATGAAATGGAGGTCCATCGTGTCGGAATGAAGCGTGGCGTGCATCGTCAGGCCCGCCCCGGCGGAGAAGCCCATCATGCCCAGGCGATCGGTATCGATGTTCCATTCTGCCGCGCGCGAGACAATCAGCCGATAGGCCGCTTCGGCATCGGCGAGCTGGTCGGACAGATCCCGGTCCGCCCGGGGATCGGGCGCGTCGCCATCCGAGGCAGCTTCGAAACTGCGATTCATTTCCTGCTCGAAACCCTCGAGCGTCGTGGCGGTGGGGTAGAGGCGGTATTTGAGCACGAAAGCCGCAATACCTCTCTCGTTCAGGGCCTCGGCCACTTCCCACCCCTCGTTACCCATGGAGAGCCAGCGGAACCCTCCGCCGGGCGCAACGATCACGGCTGCGCCGTTGGCAATGGCAGGATCGGGCAGGAAGGGTGTGAGGGTAGCGGTGATGATGTTGCGCGCCATCGGATCGCCCCACTGGCGAAACCAGCTTTCCTGCGCGTGCTGGCCGTCTACGCCGCCGGTCCCGAGCGGTATGGCCTCGGGCTCCGCAGGAGCTTCCATCGGGTACATCGTGCCATCCTGCGCCGCAGCGGGAAGCGGCGCAAAACCCGCGAGACAGAAACAGGACATGGCAAGGATCGTGTCTTTCATGACATATTCTCCGTGAGGGCAATTCTTACTTGATGATCCAGACTGAAACCGACCTCGCCGGCAGGCTTGCGGTGAGGCGGTCGCCATCGACCCGGATCTCCGCTGGCTGCGGAGCGACGCGGCCGGGCTGTGCCACCGTGTTGTGGGCATCCATCGCGTCCCCCGTCAGCACTCTGCCAGAGACGCTGCGGGCACCGGCACGTTCGAGGGTTACAGCGTGATCGCTGTTTGGATCGGCGTTGACCAAGGCCACGGCCAGGCTTCCATCCGCCATGCGCGCAGCCGAAGCCGACAGGGCAGGAAAGGCGATGTCACCGTATCGGTAGTCCGGACCGTCCAGTTCCACGGGCAGCGAGGTAGCTCCGTGGAACGGCGTGAACATCTCGTAGACGTGGTATGTCGGTGTCAGCACCATGTCCTCGCCTTCTGTAAGGATCATCGCCTGCAGGACATTCACCATCTGCGCGATGTTGGTCATCGGCACCCGGTCGGCATGCTTGTGAAAGATGTTGAGGTTGAGCGCGGCGACCACCGCATCGCGCATTGTGTTCTGCTGCCATAGGGAGGACTTGCCCTCGGTCTCGTCGACCCACATTCCCCATTCGTCGACGTAAAGGCCGTAGTCTTCACCCAGGTGGTCGTGCGCGTCGATGACGCCCAGGGTCTGCTCGATCAGTCCGTCCATCCGCAGCGTGCGTTCAAGGGCCGAAGCCCATTCGCTTTCGGGAAAGCCGATGGCTGCGCCCTTCGCTGACCAGTCGCTGGTCGGCAGGGTGTAGAAGTGCAGCGAGATGCCGCTGGAAACGTCGCCGATCATCGGGTGATCCAGCACTTCGTCGGCGAATTCGATATTGCCGTCATGCGGGCCGGCGACGATCATCACCGGCTTCTGTTCGTCGGCGAACATGAAGCTTGCCCAATGCGTGTAGAGATCGGCGTAATAATCCGGCCGCATCCGTCCGCCGCAGCCCCAGGTCTCGTTGCCGATCGACAGGTAATCGATCGTCCATGGCTCACTGCGACCGTTGGCGCGCCTTTCCTGCGCCAGCGCGGTCTCGCCCGTGCCGGTGATGTATTCGAGCCAGTCGGCCGCTTCCTCCACCGTGCCGCTGCCGAGGTTGACGTTAAGATAGGTCTTGGCTCCCAGCCGCTCGGCCAGGTTGAAGAACTCGTGCGTGCCGAACGTATTGGGCTCCTCGGTGCCGCCCCAGGCCATGTTCTCGCGCGGGGTTCGCTCCCCCACGCCGTCGCGCCAGTGGTAAAGGTCGGCGTAGCAGCCGCCCGGCCAGCGAATGGCAGGAACCTGCAAGGCCTGGAGCGCGGCAAACACGTCGTCGCGCACGCCGTGGGTGTTGGCGATGTCGCTATCCTCGCCCACCCACAAGCCGCCATAGACCTGCCCGCCCAGATGCTCCAGGAACTGGCTGTAGACCTCCGGCTCGATCGTGCCGATCTCCGCCTCTCGCTCAATGGAAACAACGGTTTGCGCACTGGCAGGCGTAGCCATGATGCCGAGCGAGAGCACCCCAAGAAGCGAACAGATTGCTGCCTTCACCGGCACCCCCTACCTATCTTTTTTCATTGCCCGGACCCTGCCACCGCCCTGACGGGCTAGGCAAGCGGTAATTTGTCCGACAAAAGGAGATGGACACATCCGGGAGGAAAAAACGATGAAGAGAGGCGCAATCGGGCTGATGACGATGATAGTAGGATTGACGGCGGCGGTGCCGGGCCAGGCCGCGGATGCGGAGCGGAGCGAGGCTGGCGAGCTTCGCGACGGGACGAAGGTGGAGGCAGTGACCCTGTCCAATGCTGCGGGGGTGTCTGCCAGGGTGCTGACCTATGGCGCGACCCTGCAATCGTTCACCGCGCCGGACCGCGATGGCAGGCCCGTGGACATCACGCTGGGCTATGACGAGACCGCGGATTACGAGACACACCCGAACTACTTTGGCGTGACCGTGGGCCGCTATGCCAACCGCATCGCGGGGGGCCGCTTTGCGCTGGACGGGCAATCCTACCAGCTTTCACAGAACGACAGCGCCAATTCGCTGCATGGCGGCGCGGACGGGTTCGACAAGCGGGTATGGCGAATAGTGGAGGTCGAGAGCGGCCCCGTCTCGCGCGTGGTGATGGAACTGCAAAGCCCGGATGGCGACCAGGGCTATCCCGGCAACCTGACCGCCCGCGTGACTTACACCCTAGACGACGGCGGCGATCTCGGCATCCTGTTCGAGGCGACGAGCGATGCGCCGACCATCGTCAACATGACCAATCACGCGATCTTCAATCTCGCCGGGGTGGGAGCGCCGCAAGGCGCGATGGATCACTGGCTGATGATCCCCGCCGAAAGCTTCACACCGGTGGACGAGACACTCATCCCGACCGGTGAACTTGCTCCGGTCGCAGGGACGGTCTTCGATTTCCGCCAGCCCCGCCGGGTGGAGGATGGCCTGCGCGATGGCAGCAATCCGCAAATCGTTATCGGCCGCGGCTACGATCACAACTTCGCGCTCGACAAGGGACGCACAGCGCAGCCGGAACTGGCCGCGCGGCTGGTCCATCCCGCGTCTGGCCGGGTGCTGGACGTGTTGACCACCGAGCCGGGAATCCAGTTCTATTCGGGCAATTTCCTCGACGGGACTCTCGTGGGCAAGAACGACACGGTCTACCGCATGGGAGACGGGATCGCGCTGGAGCCGCAGACCTTTCCCGACGCGCCGAACCAGGCGAACTTTCCCAGCGCCCGGCTCGAGCCGGGCGAGACCTATCGTCACCACATGATCTACCGCGTCGCGATAACGCCCGAGAACCTGGAGGCAGACCGGGCGGACTAGCCGCCTCGTTTATTCGTGGAATTCCGCAGCGGGCGTGCTTCCCGCCCGCATGAAAGCGTCGGCAACCAGCCGCAGCGGTGCCAGATCGGTGTCGCTGCGGCTGGCCGCGATGGCATCGGCAAAGGCGGCGTAAATACCGGCGTACTCGCGATCCTCACCCTCTTGGCGACCGGCAGGGGTCTCGAGCACCCGGCCACCTTCGGATAGCACGAGCTTTCCGGCATCGGTGTTGACGACGATATCCCACGATTGCGGGCCTTCCTTCAGGAAATCCATGACCATGCGGACCGGCACGCCCGCGCTGTCTTGCATGTCGAGGTGCCCCGCGATGGGTGCGGCGCGGTTGCTGGGGACTTCCAGTTCGCCGCCCAGCACCATCAGCGGGCGCGGCAGGATGGCGGTGGCGATGGACAGGGCGTTGATCGCCGGATCGAACACGCCGAAACCGCCGGCTTCGAAAATCCATGCCTGCCCCGGGTGCCAGACGCGCACGTCTTCGCGCCAGTCGATAGAGACCGAGGTGATGGCCTTGCCCTGCAGCCAATTCCGCGCCGGAGCGACACCTGCAGCGAAGCGCGAATGCCACGCCGCAAACAGCGTGCAACCGCGATCTTCGGCGATGTCGATCAGCGTCCGTGCTTCGGAAAGGGTGGCACAGGGCGGCTTTTCGAGCAGGACGTGCTTGCCCGCCTCGAGCGCCTGCTTTGCCAGCCCGTACCGCAATTGCGGCGGCGAGCAGACAGCCACGGCATCGACCGATGTATCGCTGTCGAGAAGGGCGGAGAGATCGGGAAAATGCGCGGCCCCGTCCAGGCCGGTGCCAACCGGATCGACCGTGGCCGCCAGCGCGAAAGCATCGCACTGCCCGATTGCGGGCAGGTGCTGGTCGCGGGCGATCTTGCCCAGACCGACGATGGCCAGCCGGGTGGTCACAGGGCCTTTACCCCCACCCTCCGCTCGGTCTCCGTTTCACCAGACAGCGCATTGCGCAGCGGCAAGGCAAAGGGCGGCGCCTCTATCTCGAAAACGTCTCCGTCCTGCGTTGCGAAACCGTCGGCGAAGCTGGCGGTCGAGGTTCCGAAGAAATGGACATGGATGTCGCCCGGACGACGGAACAGCGCGTATTTGAAATGATGGTGCTCGAGGTTGGCGATGCTGTGCGCCATGTTCGCTTCGCCAGTCAGGAACGGCTTCTCCCATGCCACTTCGCCGGAGCGGCGGATTCTCGCGGTGCCGCGGATATCCTCCGGCAGGTCACCCACGAGCAGTTCCGGCCCGAGCGAAGCCTGCCGCAGCTTCGAATGGGCAAGCCAAAGGTAATTGTGCTTTTCCGTCACGTGATCGGAATATTCGTTCGCCAGCGCATACCCGAGGCGTTGCGGAGTACCCTCGCGGTCGATCATGTAAATTCCGGCGATCTCCGGCTCCTCCCCGCCATCGCGGGCATAGGCAGGCCGGGCGAGGGGCGCATCCGGGGCGGCGAGGTGCTGGCCATCGCCTTTCCAGAACCATTCGGGCTGCTGCCCGATTGCACCGGCTGCGGGCTTGCCGCCTTCCAGCCCTTCGAGGAACATGCGCATGGAATCTGTCGCATCGCCTGTCGCAGCCGCCTTGTGCATGCGGTCCCTCCCCTCCGCGCTGCCCAGATGGGTGAGGCCGGTTCCGGCCAGCGTAAGGTGAGCGGGATCGGGATGGTCAATCGGCGAAAGCAGCCGCCCCTGCGCAAGCTCATCCTCGGGATCCACCGTGTCGCCGAATCCGGCCGCTTCGACGGCCTCTCGCAAGCCGCAGCCCTTGGCAATCGCATTTTCCGCCAGTTCTCGCGTGCTTTCCATGCCCGATACGACGCGCGTCTTGCCGTCTATCGTGGCGAGCACCTGCCGCGCACCATCCGGAGCACGCCGCTGCATGAGGATCATAGCCATCTGTTCACTCACTTTCTTCTGGCTTCGCGTGTCAGTTCGAGAACAGGCCTGCCTCGGTCTGCTCGACCGGGAGGATCAGGCCGTCATCGCCGAAGTGCAGCCGCTCTACCGCCACCGCGCGCCGGCCCAGCCCGCCCGGCTGGTCACCCACGGTGAGCGTTCCGACGTGATAGAACAGGTACCACTCGCCGTTGAAGCGGGCGATGCCGGGATGAATGGTGAAGCTGTTGGCCGCGCTTCCGGTAATCTCTCCACGCCAGGTCCACGGGCCCCGAATGCTGGGCGCGGTGGCGTAGGATATCCGTTCGTCGGGCCCCAGGTCCTCGTTCATGGAGGCATAGGCGAGGTAGTAGATGTCGCCGCGGCGGAATATCCACGGGCCTTCAACGAAGTCGGGCATCTCGATCTGGCGGATGGACTCTGCAAAGCTGACCATGTCGTCGTTCAGCTGTGCGGTGTAGAGATTGGCGTTGCCCCAGAACAGGTAGCTGGTGCCATCGTCCTCGGTCCACACGGTGGGGTCGATATCATCCCAGTGGTGGGGTCCGTCGGTGTCTTCATTCCTTACCAGGGCACGGCCCAGGGCATCCTCGAACGGGCCGAGCGGGTTGTCGGCCACGGCGACGCCAATGGCCTTGCCGTGGCTGCCTTGCGCCTCGTCATGCTCGACCGCGGTATAGAACCAGTATCGGCCATCCTTCTCGTGGACCTGGCTGGCCCAGGCATCGCGCGAGGCCCAGGCGAAGTCGGTCGGCTGCATGATCGGGCCGTGGAACGTCCACTTGCGCATGTCGCGCGTCGAATAGGCGAGCCATTCGGTGATGTTGAACATCTCGTCGCCGCGCGCCTCGTCGTGTCCGACGTAGAGGTACAGCGTGTCTCCCACCACCAGCGGGGCGGGGTCGGCGGTGTGCCTGTCGCGGATCAGGGGATTGCCCTGATAGACGAAGCTATCACCATCAGGCGTTAAGGCACCGGTCGTGCAGCCCGCAACGCCGGCCATCAAAAGCAAGCTGCCCAGAATTCGTTTCACGCGCGCTCCTTTGTCTTCGCAGTGCATTACTCCGACAAATAGACTTGTCAAACGGCGCAGCCTTCCGCTGCATTGATTTTCCGCGCGTAAAGCGGGATAGCCCTTTGCCATGACGCGGGATGGATCAGGCAATGCAACGCGGGCGACCCGCCGTGGCGGCCTTGGCATTGCGGATGCGCCGCGCGGTTCGGGCCGGAGGGTACGCGGCGCCGTGGTCGATCACCTTGGCGAACGCATCGTTACCGGTGAAATCGGGGTGGGTGAGACCCTGCCCGGCGAGATCGAGACGGCCGAGCGGCTGGACATTTCACGCGGCACCTACCGTGAAGCCGTGAAGATGCTGGCGGCCAAGGGACTTGTCGAAAGCCGCCCCAAGACCGGCACCAGGGTGCTTGAGCGGGCGCGCTGGAACCTGCTCGATCCCGATGTCCTGCGCTGGGCTTTCGCCGGACGTCCGGACGCCTGCCTAGTCAGGGACTTGTTCGAAATGCGAATTGTCGTGGAGCCGGCCATCGCGGGCCTGGCTGCCATTCGCCGAACCCCCGACCAGCTAACGGCGATGCGCCAGGCGCTGGGACAAATGCGGGAGAAAAGCCTTGATACAGAGGAAGGGCGGTTGGCAGACCGCGAGTTTCACGAGGTCATGCTCGACGCCTGCGCCAACGAAGTGATGAATACGCTGGGCGCCAGCATCGGGGCCGCCGTCGCCTATACCACGCTGTTCAAGCAGCGATCGGGCGGTTTCCCGCGCGATCCGGTGCCCGATCACGCCAGCGTCCTCGAAGCCATTGAGGCGAGCGACCAGACCGCTGCCGAATCGGCCATGCGCGAACTGCTGCGACTGGCGCAGGCCGATACGCAGGACGCGCTGTCGGACTACGCATCTTCGCCTTGACGCTTAGTGGTTGTCGCGCGGCAGGCCCATGGTCTGGTCGATGCGCTGGTATTTCTCCGACCCTTCGAGGATCGCGCCCTTGTCGAGCTGGCCGACGAGGCTCCGCTGGATTTCCTGCCACGGCGTCTGCGCGGCGGGATAGGGAAAGCCACCCCTCGCCTCCAGCGCATCGCGGCGGCGCTGCAGTTCGCCCTCGTCCACCAGCAGGTTCACCTCGCCGCGTCGCAGGTCGATCCGCAGGCGGTCTCCCGTTTCCACAAGTGCCAGCCCGCCATTAGCCGCGGCCTCTGGCGAGGCGTTCAGGATGGACGGGCTGGCCGAGGTGCCGGACTGCCTGCCATCGCCGATGCAGGGAAGCGAATGCACGCCCTCCGTCAGCAGGTAGGAGGGCGGCCGCATGTTCACCACTTCGGCAGCGCCCGGATAGCCGATGGGCCCCGCGCCGCGCATGATCAGCATGTGCCGATCGGTGATACCGAGCGACGGATCGTCGATGCGCCTGTGATAGTCTTCCGGACCGTCGAACACGATCACCGGACCTTCGAAAGCGTCGGGGTCGTCGGGGTCGGAGAGATAGCGCTGGCGAAACTCGTCGCCGATCACGCTCGTCTTCATGATTGCCGCGTCGAACAGGTTGCCGCTCAGCACGACAAAGCCCGCATCCTTGCGAATGGGGTTGTCGAAGGTGCGGATCACCCTGTTATCCTCGATCGCGGCGCCCCGGCAGTTCTCGCCGATGGTCTTGCCGTTCACGGTGGCCGCGTCCTCACGGATCAGGCCCTGTGCCATCAGCTGGGCGACCACTGCGGGAACACCGCCCGCACGGTAGTAATCCTCTCCAAGAAACTCCCCGGCAGGCTGCATGTTGACCAGCAGCGGCACCTTGTGGCCGTGGGTCTGCCAGTCCTTCAGCTCCAGCTCTACGCCCAGGTGCCGGGCCAGCGCAGCGAGGTGAATGGGCGCATTTGTGGAGCCGCCAATGGCCGAATTGACGGCGATGGCGTTCAGGAAGCTGTCGCGCGTCATAATGTCGGACGGCTTCAGATCTTCTGCCACCATTTCCACGATGCGCTTGCCGGTGAGGTAGGCGACTTCCTGCCGGTCACGATAGGGCGCGGGGATCGCCGCGCTGCCCGGCAGCATCATGCCCAGCGCCTCTGCCAGCGAGTTCATCGTCGTCGCGGTGCCCATCGTGTTGCAATAGCCAGTGGAGGGCGCACTGCTCGCCACCAGCTTTACGAAGCCTGCGTCGTCGATCTCGCCTGCTGCCAGCAATTCGCGCGCTTTCCACACGATGGTGCCCGATCCGGTGCGCTCACCCTTGTGCCAGCCGTTCAGCATCGGGCCCACGGACAGCGCGATGGACGGGATGTTCACCGTCGCTGCGGCAGAAAGGCACGCAGGCGTGGTCTTGTCGCAGCCCGTGGTCAGCACCACGCCATCGAGCGGGTAGCCGTAGATCAGTTCGACCAAAGCGATATAGGCAAGGTTGCGATCCAGCGCGGCGGTGGGCCGCTTGCCGGTTTCCTGAATGGGGTGGACGGGAAATTCCAAGACGATGCCGCCCGCCTCGCGCACGCCTTCGCGAATCCGTTCGGCCAGCACCAAGTGGTGACGGTTGCAGGGCGAAAGGTCGCTTCCGGTCTGCGCGATGCCGATGATCGGCTTGCCCGATTGCAGTTCGGCCAGGCTCAGCCCGAAGTTCAGATAGCGTTCCAGGTAGAGCGCCGTCATGTCGATATTGTCCGGGTTGTCGAACCAGGCCCGGCTGCGAAGCTTGCGTGTCATTATCGTTTTCCTCCGCGTGAATGCTTGACCGACGCGATCTTGCCCCGCATTACTCCGACAAATAAGCGGATGACAAGCGCCGCATCCGGGAGGGAACGAAAATGGTGGGTACGCCAGAGCAAACGGCAAGCGGTCAGGTTGCCGCAGGCAGCTTCAACTACAAGCCTGCGCTGGCGCTGCTCGCCTCGCTGTTTTTCATGTGGGGCTTCATAACGGTCATCAACAACACGCTGCTGCCGCACCTGCGCAGCGTGTTCGATCTGAACTACACCCAGACTACCCTGATCGAGAGCGTGTGGTTCATCGCCTACGGGGTGATGGGAATGCCCTCTGCCTTCCTGATCGAGCGGACCGGATACAAGAAGGCGATCATCATCGGACTGGTCGTGATGGCGGCAGGCGCGTTGGGCATGGTGCCAGCGGCGCAGATCCCCTCCTACGGCGTCACCCTGTTCGCGCTGTTCGTGATCGCCAGCGGCATCACGCTGCTGCAGGTCGCGGCGAATCCCTATGTGGCGGTGATCGGACCTGCGGAAAGCAGCGAATCGCGATTGACGCTGGTGCAGGCCTTCAACAGCTTCGGCACGTTCCTCGCGCCCTATTTCGGCGGTTACCTGATCCTCAGCCGCACGGTTGGCGGCACTTCGCTGGAAGGGACCGAGATCAGCGCGGCGCAGCGGCTGGCCGACGCGCGTGCGACAGAACTGCCCTATATCATGGTCGCGGTGGTGCTGCTGCTGATTGCGATCGTGATCTGGCGTTCCAACCTGCCCAAACTCGGCAGCGCGACCAGCCGCGTGGCGCGAGAGGAGCGCAAGAAGCTGTCGCTCTGGAAACACCGCAATCTCGTCTGGGGTGTGCCCGCGATCTTCATCTACCTGATTGCCGAGATCGGCGTTGCGAACCTGTTCATCAACTTCGCCATCCTGCCCGAAATCGCCGGTATCACCCCTGCGCAGGCTGCGAACTACCTCGTGCTGCTATGGGGCGGGATGATGGTCGGGCGCTTTGCCGGTGCCTTCATCATGCGCTCCTTCCCTGCCGACAAGACGCTGGCCGCATTCGCCCTTTTCGCGCTTGTCGTGATGGTCGGCGCCGCGACGCTGGAGGGACCGGTCGCAATGTGGTGCCTGATCCTCGTCGGACTGGGCCACTCGATCATGTTCCCCGCCATCTTCGCCATGGGGATCAAGGGGCTGGGTCCGCTGACCGAGGAAGCCTCCGGCCTGCTGATCACCGCCATCGCGGGCGGGGCACTGGTGGTGGTGCAAGGCTGGCTGGCCGACCTCTACGGGTTGCAGAACAGCTTCTGGCTTACCGTCGCCTGCGAGGTCTATATCAGCTGGTACGCGCTGGTAGGATCGAAACCGCGCACAGCAGACTGACCTGCTTCAGGTGATAACCACCATTCCGGTGGACAGAAAAGCGCGGAGCGACGAAAATGCGCTGCGCGAATCATTCGGCTAGCGCGGTTGGGCTCCTCTTGGGGATTGTTCTGATGGCCGCCGGGAATGTCACCTGAATGATCGAAACCTATTCGGCCCAGATCGGGCTGTTCCTGCTCATCGCGCTGTTCGCCGCGTTCATCCTTGAACGGCGTCCCCCCGTGGTCGTCGCTGTTTCAGGGGCGGCCGCGATGATGCTGCTGGGATACCTGCCCAGCGGCCAGATGCTCGACGTGTTCGCCAACCCGGCGCCGGTAACCATCGCCGCGATGTTCATCCTGTCGGGCGCACTCTTGCGTACCGGTGCGCTGGAAGCGGTATCGGGCTGGGTCATTCGCCGCACCCTGCGAAAGCCAAGGCTGGCCCTGGGTGAGATCGTGGGCGGGACCATGCTCGCATCCGCCTTCATGAACAACACGCCGGTGGTGATCGTGATGATCCCCATAATGCGGCGGCTGGGCCGGGTTCTGGGCATTGCCGCCACCCGCCTGCTGATCCCCGTCAGCTATCTCGCCATCCTCGGCGGCACGCTGACGCTGATCGGCACCTCCACCAACCTGCTGGTCGACGGCGTCGCGCAGGAGCGCGGGCTGGAACCCTTCGGCATTTTCGAGATCACCGGGGTCGGACTGGTCGGAGCGGCAGCGGGCCTGGCGGTGATCGCCGTCCTGGGGCCGCTCTTGCTGCCCGACCGCGGACCCCGCGCGCTGGACGAGCGGCGCGAAAGCGATCTCTACCTCTCGCACCTCACGCTGGCAGAGGAAAGCAGTCTCGTCGGGCGACAATTGTCGGACTCGGGATTTGCCCG
The DNA here is from genome assembly GCF_003584125.1 of Aurantiacibacter zhengii. Lineage (GTDB taxonomy): Bacteria > Pseudomonadota > Alphaproteobacteria > Sphingomonadales > Sphingomonadaceae > Alteraurantiacibacter > Alteraurantiacibacter zhengii. The sequence goes on along the minus strand of NZ_QXFL01000003.1, from coordinate 253,457 downwards.
CCGCGGTGGGTTGAAATTCCTCGCCAAGGTCAGCGGTACGGGGCTGGAGCGGCGCAATTTCGATAGCGGCACCCTGGCGGCGGGCGACCAGTTCGTGGTGTCCGCCTCGCCAGAGGAACTCGCTTCGCTGGCCGAAGCCATCGACTTCCACACCGGCCTTACAGGCGTGGGCGGCGGAGTGCTGACGCGGCGCGACCGGCGACCGAAGGACCTGCGCGTGGTGGAAGCCGTCGTCTCCAGCTCGCACCCTGTGGTAGGACGGCGGCTCGCGGAAATTCCCATGCTGTCCCGGCTGCAGATCCGCGTTCTGGGCATTTCGCGCCCGCGCCACCTGGCAGGGCCGACGCTGGCCGATGTGCGCGTTCGCGCCGGTGACCGGTTGCTGATCGCGGCCGCAGGCGACGCGGCGCAGCAGTTGCAGGCCAATGTCCAGCTGACCAACGTGACCGAAAGTTCGATCCGGGCCTTCCGCCGCGAGAAAGCGCCACTGGCCCTGGCGACGCTGGCGGCCGTGGTGGTGGGGGCAGCCGTGTTCGGCTTTCCGATAGAGGCCATGGCGATCATGGGCGTGGCGACCGTGCTGGTAACTCGTTGCCTGGAGCCCGACGAGGCATGGACCCATCTCGACGGCAGCACCCTCGTGCTGATTTTCGGCATGCTTGCCTTCGGGGCCGGGCTGGAGAACGCCGGCACGGTAGAGCTGGTGGTAGACTGGCTGCAACCGCTGATGGCCACAGGGTCTCCGCTGGCCCTGCTGGTTCTCGTCTACGCCGTTACCAGCCTGTTGACCGAAACGGTCACGAACAATGCCGTGGCCGTCATCATGACGCCTATCGCCATCGGCCTTGCACAGGCAGCCGGCATCGATCCGCGTCCATTGGTGGTCGCTGTCATGTTCGGGGCCAGCGCAAGCTTCGCGACGCCTATCGGCTACCAGACCAATACGCTGGTTTATGGCGCTGCGAACTACCGCTTCATGGATTTCGTGAAGATCGGAGTGCCGATGAACCTGGCTGTCGGCGCCGCCGTGTGTATCGCCATCGCCAGCCTGTACTAGCAGGCCGGCAATGGCGATCTGTTCCTAACCCACGATGCCTGCGCTCGCCAGCACGGCCAGCGTCAGCACGTCGGGCGCGATGGATGTCATCGGCGCGATCTGAACCGGCTTTTCGGAGCCGATCATCATCGGCCCGATAACCGCATCGCCCGAAAGTTCGCGCAGCAGCTTGGCAGAGAGGTTCGCCGACTGCAGGCCCGGCATGATCAGCACGTTGGCGGGGCCCGACAGGCGGCTGAACGGATAGAGCGCCATGACCTTTGGATTGAGCGCCGCATCCGGGGCCATCTCGCCCTCGTATTCGAAATTCACGTTTTCATCGGCGTCCAGTATCGCCACGGCCTCGCGGATGTTGCCCAGCCACTGGCCCGACGGGTTGCCGAACGTGGAGTACGAAAGGAAGGCCACGCGGGGTTCGTGCCCCATGCGGCGGGCGACGGCAGCGGTCTCTATTGCGATATGGGCGAGCTGCGCGGAGGTCGGTCGTTCGTTGATCGTCGTGTCGGCGAGGAACGTGGTGTGGTTCTTGCCCAGCACCATGTGGATGCCGAAAGGCGTTGCACCTTCCTTGGCATCCAGCACCTTGCCGATATCGCGGGCAGACTGGCTGAACGGACGGGTCAGGCCGGTGATCATGCCATCACCCTTGCCGAGCGCCACCAGCAGGGCGGCGAACACGTTGCGTTCCTGGTTGACCATGCGGCGCACGTCCCGCTCGGTATAGCCGCGCCGCTGTAGCCGCTGGTAGAGATAGTCCACCATCGGTTCGATCTCGTCGTAGTTGGCCGAGTTGGCGATCTCGTAGCTTTCCGGGTCGTCCACCTTGAGCTCGCGCAGCTTCTCCAGCACGCGCTCCGTCCTGCCAACGAGGATAGGTGTGCCATAACCGAAATCGCGGAACTGGATCGCCGCGCGCAGCGAAACGTCTTCCTCGCCCTCGGCGAATACCATGCGCTTCGGATTGGCCTTGGCGTCTTCATAGACGCGGGTCAGCGCCGCGGTGGTGGGGTTCAGACGGCTGCGGAGACGCAGGGTATATTCGTCGAAATCCTCGATCGGTGCCTGCGCCACGCCGGAATCCATCGCCGCCTTGGCGACGGCGCAGGAAACCCTCTCCATCAGGCGCGGATCGAACGGGGCGGGAATGATGTATTCGCGGCCGAACTGCTGGTTCATGCCATAGGCCGCTGCGACTTCCTCGGGCACGCGCTCGCGGGCGAGCTCTGCAATCGCACGGGCAGCGGCAACCTTCATTTCCTCGTTGATGGCCGTCGCGCGGACATCCAACGCACCGCGGAAGATGAAGGGGAAGCCGAGCACGTTGTTGACCTGGTTGGGAAAGTCGCTGCGGCCCGTCGCGATAATGGCATCGGGACGCACGGCCTTGGCCTCGTCCGGCATGATTTCGGGGGTGGGATTGGCCATGGCGAAGATGATCGGCTGGTCGGCCATCTTCGTCACCCATTCGGGCTTCAGCGCACCGGCGGCGGACAGTCCCAGGAAGATATCCGCGCCTACCAGCGCCTCTTCCAGGGTGCGTGCATCGGTGGGCACGGCATGGGCGCTCTTCCACTGGTCCACATCCGCGCGCCCCGGATAGATCGGGCCGGAGCGGTCGCAGACGATGACGTTCTCGTGGGGCACACCAACGGACTTGATAAGCGCGGTGCAAGCGAGGGCGGAGGCGCCCGCACCGTTCACCACGACCTTGCAGTCCTTAAGCTCGCGGCCCGTCAGGTGCGCGGCATTGATAAGGCCGGCCACGGCGATGATGGCGGTGCCGTGCTGGTCGTCGTGCATGATCGGGATCTTCATGCGTTCGCGCAGCGCCTGCTCGATGATAAAGCACTCTGGCGCCTTGATATCTTCCAGATTGATGCCGCCGAAGGTCGGCTCCATCAGGGCCACTGCCTCGATGAACTTCTCGGGGTCTTCCGTGTCGAGCTCGATATCGATGGAATCGACGTCCGCGAACCGCTTGAACAGTACCGCCTTGCCTTCCATCACGGGCTTGGATGCCAGCGCGCCAAGGTTCCCCATGCCAAGGATTGCCGTGCCGTTGGAAATTACGGCGACGAGATTGGACCGGGCGGTGTAGCGTGCGGCATTGGCCGGATCGTCGGCAATCGCCTGGACCGGAACGGCCACGCCGGGAGAATAGGCCAGGCTCAGGTCGCGCTGCGACGTCATTGGCTTGGAAGCGATGATCTCGATCTTACCGGGCCGGATCGTCTCGTGATAGAATAGCGCCTCACGTTCGGTGAAACTGGAATTCTTTTCTTCTGCCAAACTGCTTCTCCAAGTGATGCTGCCCGCCATAGAGGCCAAATGCCTTCCGCGATAGGGGAAAGCCAGGGTGGCGCTCTTTCCGAATCGGCGCGCTGCCCTGTAACCGGGTAGCCGTATGGCCGGCACCGCAACCCCTATGATGCAGCAGTATTTCGACCTCAAGGCAGAGGCCGGAGACAGCCTTCTGTTCTACCGCATGGGCGACTTCTTCGAACTGTTCTTCGACGATGCGAAGACGGCGGCGGGCGTGCTCGACATCGCGCTGACCACGCGCGGCGAACATGACGGCAACCCCGTCCCGATGTGCGGCGTGCCGGTCCATTCGGCGGAGAACTATCTGGCCCGCCTGATCCGCGCCGGATGCCGGGTGGCGATCGCCGAGCAGGTCGAGACGCCCGACGAGGCGAAGGAACGTGCGAAGCGTGAAGGCACCCCCTCGTCGAAGGCGCTGGTGAAACGCGATATCGTGCGTTTCGTCACTGCCGGCACGCTGACCGAAGAAGCGCTGCTGGAACCGCGCCGGGCCAACATGCTGGCCGCCGTATGCGAGGTGCGCGGGGCCTGCGGCGTGGCCGCGTGCGATATCTCGACCGGCGCGATGCAACTGGAAGAATGTGCTCCCGAACGCCTGCCCGGCGTATTGGCGCGGATCGGCGCGAGCGAGGTGGTGGCACCCGAAGACTGGAGCGAGGCGCCCTTCGATGCCGTGGTGCGTCCGCGCGCGGACTTCGCCAGCGATCCCGGCGAAGCGCGGTTGAAAAAGGTTCACGGCGTCGCGACGCTGGATGGCTTCGGCCAGTTCAGCCGCGCGATGCTGGCAGCGGCCGGCGGACTGGTGGCCTACCTCGAACATGCAGGCCGCGGATCCCTGCCGCTGCTGCTGCCGCCCACCGCGCGCACCAGCGGCGAACATATGGCGATGGACGAGGCAACGCGTGCCTCGCTGGAAATCCTTGCCAGCCAGCAGGGCGGCCGGGCCGGCAGCCTGATCGCGGCCATCGATCGCTGCGTAACCGGCGCGGGAGCGCGCCAACTGGCCGAAGACCTTTCCGCGCCTCTCGCCGACCGCGGCGCAATCGAGGCACGCTTGGCGCTGGTCGATTACATGCTTCGCGACCCCCTGCTGCGCGGGGATCTGCGAACCATGCTGCGCAGCCTGCCGGACATTGGCCGGGCCCTGGGCCGCCTTGTCGCCGGGCGCGGCTCTCCGCGCGATCTTGGGCAGATTCGCGACGGCCTTTCCGAAGCGCGCCGTATCCACGATGTCCTGCAGGGTAAGCCCGATCGCCCCGCCCTGCTGGATGCGCTGCTGCCCGATCTTGCCGGCCACGGCGAACTGACCGATCTGCTTGCCCGCGCACTGGTGCCCTCTCCGCCGACCGAGCGCCAATCGGGCGGTTATATCGCGGAAGGGTATGATGCCGCGCTTGACGATCTGCGCGAAGTATCGGGCAATGCCAGGCGCGCCATCGCGGCGATGGAGGCGCGCTACCGCGCCGAAACCGATACGCCCTCGCTGAAGATCAGGCACAACGGGGTGCTGGGCTATTTCATCGAGGTGCCCAGCAAGCATGCCGACAAGCTGATGTCGCCCGACAGCGGCTTTACCCATCGCCAGACGATGGCCAATGCCGTGCGCTTCAACTCGCTGACCCTGCACGAGGAGGCCAACCGGATTGCGGAGGCGGGCGGGCGCGCGCTTGCCGCCGAAGAGGCGCATTTCGAGGAATTGAACGAACGCGTCGCAGCCCGGCGCAAAGCTATTGCCCGGACCGCCGCGGCGCTGGCGCGGCTTGACGTGGCGGCCGGCCAGGCCGAGCGCGCCAGCGATGGCGAGTGGTGCCGCCCGACGATTTCGGAAGAACCGCTGCTGGCGATCGAGGCTGGACGCCACCCGGTGGTGGAAGCGGCGCTGGCGGCCAATGGCGAGCGGTTCGTCGCCAACGATTGTTCGCTTTCCGACCAGGACCGGCTGTGGCTTGTCGGCGGCCCGAACATGGGCGGCAAGTCAACCTTCCTGCGCCAGAATGCGCTGATCGTGCTGATGGCGCAGGCTGGCGGGTTCGTACCGGCCAGCAGCGCTCAGATCGGGCTGGTCGACCAGTTGTTCAGCCGCGTCGGCGCGTCAGACAACCTTGCCCGCGGGCGCTCCACGTTCATGGTCGAGATGGTGGAGACGGCGGCAATCCTCTCGCAGGCCGGACAGCGCAGCTTCGTGATCCTGGACGAGGTGGGCCGGGGCACCAGCACTTACGACGGGCTTGCACTGGCCTGGGCCGTGGCTGAGGCGATCCACGAGACGAACCAGAGCCGCTGCCTGTTCGCCACGCACTATCACGAACTGGCGCGACTGGCCGAGACGTGCGAGGCGCTCTCCCTCCACCATGTGCGGGCGAAGGAATGGAAGGGCGACCTGGTTCTTCTCCACGAACTTGCCGAGGGGGCTGCCGATCGGTCCTACGGCCTCGCCGTTGCCAAACTGGCAGGCGTACCTGCGCCCGTAGTGAAGCGGGCGCGCAGCGTTCTCGACAAACTGGAAAAAGGGCGCGCGGAAACCGGCGGCCTAGCGGCTGGGCTTGGCGACCTGCCGCTGTTCGCGGCCAGCCTGGCGGCGGAAGAGGAGAAGTGCGACACCCTGCGCGAAAAGCTGCGCGAAACCGATGTCGATGCCCTGTCCCCGCGTGATGCGCTCGACCTGCTTTACGAGCTCAAGCGCGAGGCGGATTCCAGCTAGGCAGTTGCAATCGCCCGCTTTCGTATTAGCGTGCCACGATGGCCGTGAGCGATCCCGAACGAGAAGAAGACTCTTCCACCCAGTGGGCGGAGAGCCGGACCGACTGGGCCGAGGACCGCACCATCATGGCGCTGGAGCGTACCTTTGCGGGATGGATGCGAACTGCCTTCGCCGCGATTGCCATTGGCGTGGGCTTCAGAGCCCTTTTCGGTGAGTTCGATCCGCCGTGGCTGGCCAAGGCCATTGCCACGGCGTTCATCGCACTCGCCATCCTGATCGCACTGAGTGCAGAGCGGCGCGCGTGCAAGGCGTTCAACCGCCTGTCATCGCACGCCGTCGACTCGCCCAAAATGCCGAATATCCGGTTGCTCGCGTGGTCGATCTCTGCCGGCGCTGCCACCCTGATCGCGGCACTGTGGGTGCTGAACGACGGGACGATTTCTACCGTTTAGGTGCCATCGCCACGAAGACCGTCGGGCTTGGCATCCTTGCCGAGCTTGTCGACATTGTCGTCGTGGTTGGGCTCACCCGCGTAGGCGTTCATGTCGATCCGGCCGGAACTTTCCATGTCGCGCATGCGATCGACGGTGTCCTGCGTCGAATTGCCGAAAATGCCGGTGCCGTTGGGCCCGCGCTCGCTCTCTGTCGGCATTTGCGTGGTCACGGTGGTGCGGCGCGCTTCTTCGGACACTTCCTGCGCCTGCATGCGGTGATCGTCCTGCTCGTCGTTGTGCATTTCCGGCGCGAGGCCAGCCATGCGCTGTTCCTTGGATTCGGCGTTCTTGTCGGTCATGGAAATCTCCTTTGCCCCATCAACGGGCGGCAAAGGGGACAGGTTCCGGATCGGAAGACCGGACTAGCGGTTGGCGCCCGGCACCCACTTCACATCTTCCTTGCCGCCATCGTTGGCAACGCGGGCAGCGACGAACAGCCAGTCGGACAGGCGATTGATATAGGAAAGCGCGGCAGGGTTTACCGGCTCGGCCTCGGCAAGGGCCGTCATGCTGCGTTCGGCCCGGCGGGCAACGGTGCGGGCATGGTGCAGCCGCGCGGAAAGCTCGCTGCCACCGGGCAGCACGAAGCTGGTGAGCGGCTCCAGCGACTCGTTCAACGCGTCGATACGGCTCTCGACATGCTCGACCTGCGAGCCGACGATGCGCAGCACCATTTCGGACGGCTCGAAATCGTCGCCGCCGATCTCTCCGAGAGGGGTTGCAAGGTCTGCACCCAGATCGAACAGGGCATTCTGGAAGCGGAACAGGTCGGCCTTCAGCTCGCCATCGGCGACAACGGCGGCAAAGCCGAGCGCGGCATTCGCCTCGTCCACATCGCCAACCGCCTGCAATCGCGCAGCGTGCTTTGGCAGGCGCGATCCATCGACGAGGCCGGTCGTGCCGTCGTCACCGGTGCGCGTGTAGATCTTGTTGAGCTTGACCACCCTAACTGTTCACCATCAGCAACACGGCTACGACGACGATCGCCAGCGCCTGATACTTGATACGCGAGAACATGGCGGCGTTCTGCCGTTCCATCAGTTCCTTGGAGTTCTCGCCGCCGCTCTCGAGGTCGACTTTCGTCGTCTGCAAAAAGGCGACGATGCCGCGCACCAGCGAGACAACGGCCATGATGGCGAAAATGGCGAGGAGGATAATGAGGAATGTATTCATGAACTACCATGTGGGAAGCGTGAAAGGGTAATGCCACACGGCATTTGGCCTATGCGCAGCCGCTCCGCAAGCGCGCGGCCATCTTCGCCCGCTTCCCGCATTGCCGTCAGCCCCCAGCCCGACCCGCGTTCACCGGACTGGCGGCTTTTGGCGAGCTTGCGTCCGTCGCCCTCCAGCATCAGCGCATGGTGGTGCCACATCGGTACCGGCAGGCCGAGCAGTTCCTGCAGCACGCGGTGGATGTGGCTGGCGAAAAACAGGTCCGCCCCGCGCGTTACCAGCGTCACCCCGTCGGCGGCATCGTCCAGCGTGGCGGCAAGGTGGTAGCCGGCGGGTGCATCCTTGCGCACCAGCACCACGTCGCCCAGTTCGCGCGGGTCGGCGGCGATGCAGCCGGCGGTCTCGTCCTCCCAGAACAGCTCCCCAGTACGCGCCAGGGCAGCGTCCATGTCCAGCCGCAGGGCGGACGGGCGCGACAGGTCGACATGCTTGTGCTTGCAGGTGCCGGGATAGACCAGACCTTCGGGGCCCATGCGCGGCTCCAGCGCCTGGATTTCCGCGCGGGTGCAGGTGCAGCGGTAGAGCAGCCCATCGGCCATCAGCCGCCGGGCGGCCACCTCGTAACTGCCCAGCCGCGCCGACTGGGCGGCCACCTCTTCCCATTCCAGACCCAGCCATTCGAGATCGCGGCGAAAGTCATCCACCAGTTCGGGGCGGGAACGGGCACCATCGATATCCTCGATCCGCAGCAGGAATCGCCCGCCCGCCTCGCGCGCCAGATCGTGCGCCACCACTGCCGAGTAGGCATGGCCAAGGTGCAGCGGGCCGTTGGGGCTGGGGGCGAAACGGGTAACGATCATGCGCGTCTCGCATAGGACATTAGCCGCGCCCTTGTGAATATCACTGTGGATAGACTGTCTGTAACAGGGTTGACGCATCGGCGTGCAAGTGCATTTTCAAACGCATCAGGGAGGACACCAACGTGTTCAAAGCCGAACTGATCGAACGGGCCGCGAAATTCCGGAGCGCGGCGGATGACCCGACCCGGACGCTGGAAAGCTGCCCGGCGCTCGTGCTCAATGCCGACTACACGCCGCTCTCCTATTACCCCCTCAGCCTCTGGCCTTGGCAGACCGCGATCAAGGCGGTTTTCCTCGAGAGGGTGGACATCGTCGCCAGCTATGACCGGGCGGTCCACTCCCAATCGCTGGACATGAAAGTGCCCAGCGTGATCGCCCTGCGGCAGTACGTGAAGACCAGCGAGTTTCCCGCCTTCACCCGCTTCAACCTGTTCCTGCGCGACAAGTTCAGCTGCCAGTACTGTGGCAGCCAGCAGCACCTGACCTACGATCACGTGATCCCGCGCCGACAAGGTGGCAAGACGACGTGGGAGAACATCGCCACCGCCTGCGCGCCGTGCAACATGAAGAAGGGCGGACGCACGCCAAAGCAAGCCGGGATGCACCTCGTGAGGCCGATCCGCCCGACCAGCTGGCAATTGCAGCAGCACGGCAAGGCCTTCCCGCCCAACTACCTGCACGAAACCTGGCGCGACTGGCTCTACTGGGACATCGAGCTGGAGGAATAGGGCGCGAACGTGGAACGCCGAAAGAGGTGTTTCGCGAGACCTTCTGCTTCAGACTTCCCAGCTAATGCGACGCTTCCGGGAATAGCGCCAGTTTCGCAATGTCTTCAGGTTCGTGCTGAATGACCAAAGTCGCGCCGAGCTGGTCTGCGACATCCCTGATCCTGTCCATCGATGCCAACGACTCTGCTCGACTTGTGTTGAAACCAGGCACTCCCCTGCGGCTCCAGTTTTCACGAAAGTGGACCGCATCACCAGAAAGCAAAATTGGCCCGCGATCTGCCAACCGGACCAGCAGTGACCGGTGCCCTGGGGTGTGGCCGGGTGTCTTGAGCATGATGACCGACCCGTCGCCGAATACGTCGTGATCATACGTGACCGTCTGCACAGTGCTGCCCCCGGAAATCCACGGTGTGAAACTGGCCGACAGATCCTGCCGCGCGTTGACGACATCCCAATCTCGCCGGTCAATCAACAGTGTCGAGCTACCAAAGTCGGCTGCCTGCCCGGTATGGTCGTAGTGATAATGGCTGATCCCGACGAAATCGATCTGGTCGGGCGTTATTCCCAGTTCGGCAAGTTGCCCGATGACACTTCGATTAAGGCTCATACGGTCGGTACCGCTTTCTTCCTTTGTGCCCTCCAGCGCCTTTGGCAGGCCTGTGTCCCAGAGAATAAACCGTTCGCCATTGCGGATCAGGTAACAACTGTCGGTGAATTCCATGCTGCGGCCCGGATACAGGAAACTGTCCGAGTAATCGTCCAAGTTCCCGATCTCGATAGTGCCACAATCGAGCCGCCACATTTCGACGACGGGGGGTTCGGCAGCGTTCATGGAGACAGGGACGCTGGATGCTATAACTCCAGCCGCGATTGAAAAAAAATTCTTCTTCATGAGCCTGTTGCCTTTGCCGGTCGCCGTAACGCTTTCGCAATATGCCCCGGTGGTTCGTAGGCGCAATAGCCGGCTTTCATTCAATGGACCGCACTCAGGTCACTTGGCCCCGCTCCGCATATTTCGCCTTCCGCCATTCGCCGCTGTCGAGAATGTCCCGCAACTCGCTCACCGCTCTCCAGCAATCGGCGAAGCGCACGTAGGCAGGGGCAAAGCCGAGGCGCAGCACATCGGGCGCGCGGAAATCGCCCACCACCCTGCGCGCGATCAGGGCCTGGCACAGTTCGTAGGCGTGCTCGTGCCGGAAGGAGAGCTGGCTTCCGCGCCGCTCGGGGTCTTCTGGTGAAATGCACGGCAGTTCAGGCACGACCGCTGCCGTCGCTGCGCGCGTAAATTCGGATAGCTGGCGCGATTTTGCCACCAGCGCCTCGATCCCGATGCCCGCCATCAGGTCTACGCCCACTTCCAGCGCGCTCATCGAAACGATCGGCGGCGTGCCGCACAGTAGCTGGTCTACGCCTGGCGCAGGCGTGTAGTCGTCGGCAAATTTGAACGGCTTTGCATGACCCATCCAGCCGCTGAGCGGTTGCTGCAAGTCTGCATGATGCCGCTCCGCCACCCAGGCGAAGGCCGGGGCGCCGGGGCCGCCGTTCAGGTACTTGTAGCCGCAGCCAACCGCGAAATCCGCGCCCGCGCCATTCAGGTCCACCGGCACCGCGCCGACAGAGTGCGACAGGTCCCACAGCACCAGCGCGCCAGCATCGTGGGCGGCCTTCGTCAGCCGCGCCATGTCGAACATTGCGCCGGTCTTGTAATGCACGTGGGTGAGCAGCAGCAGCGCCACATCATCATTCAGCGCGCTTTCGATATCGGCGCGGTCGGCCAGTCGCCGCTCGGCCAGTCTCTGCTTCTCCAGCCCGTCGATCATGTAGAGATCGGTGGGGAAATTGCCCGGCTCGGACAGCACGACCTTGCGGCCCTGCTGCATCGCGAGCGCCGCGCTGATCAGCTTGAACAGGTTTACCGAAACGCTGTCGGCCACCACCACCTCGTGCGGCTGCGCGCCAACCAGTGGAGCGATCTTTGCACCAATGCGTTGCGGCAGGTCAATCCAGTTCGCCGTATTCCAGCTGGAAATCAGCCCCTCACCCCACTCATCGCGCACGACTTCGGCAACTCGGTCCGGCGTAGCACTTGGCAAGGCGCCCAGCGAATTGCCATCGAGGTAGGCGAGGTCTTCATCGATAATGAAATCGCTGCGGTGCGCCGCCAGGGGATCGGCGGCGTCCAACCGCGCGGCTTCGGCTTGCCAGTCGGTCAAATCTCCGTCCTCACGGCCAGCAGTTCGGGGAAGAAGCCCAGCTTCAGCACGCTTTCCAGATAGGGGACGCCCGCCGTGCCGCCGGTGCCGCGCTTGAAGCCGATCACCCGCTCCACCGTCTTGAGGTGTCCGAACCGCCAGCGCTGGAAATGGTATTCTAGGTCCACCAGCTTTTCGGCCAGTTCGTAGAGATCCCAGTATTTCTGCGGTTCGCGATAGACCCTCGCCCATGCTTCGGTCACCACGCCCAGTGGTTCGTGCGGCGCTTTCAGGTCGCGGTCGAAGATTTCGTCCGGCAAATCGAAAGCCCGCCGCTGCAACAAGCGCAGCACCTCGCCGTAAAGACTGGGGCGCGCCAGTTCGGCCTTCAGCTTTGCTGCCACCTCTGGCGTTGCCTCGTGCATGGTCACCATGTCCGGATTGCGACCGCCCAGGATGAATTCCATCAGCCGGTATTGCGCCGACTGGAAGCCGCTGGAATTGCCCAGGTGCGGCCTCACCAGCGAATAGTCATGCGGGGTCATGGTGGAAAGCACGTCCCAGCTGGAAATCAGCTGCCGCTGCGCCTGCGCCACGCGGGCCAGCATCTTGAAGGCAGGGCCTAGCGTATCCGCCACGATCAGCTCGCGCGCGGCCTCCAATTCATGCAGGCACAATTTCAGCCACAGCTCGCTGGCCTGGTGGACGATGATGAACAGGAACTCGTCATGCGCATCGGATGCCGGATGCTGCGCCGACAGGATGCGGTCCAGGTCGAGGTAGGATGAATAGGTAACGTCGCGCTTGGCCATGGTCTCTCGCCTAAGGCAAACCGGTCTCGAAAGAAACTACTGGTCGATCACTTTCGTATGCGGGTGATGCTTGTCGAGATGCTTCTTCACGATGCGGAGGTTGCGGGTGTTGGAGCGGAACATGAAGTCGAACACGTCGCCCACCATCGGCACCGCGCCTACTGCGGTGTCGAAAGCGACATTGCCCGCCATGCGCGCCAGTTTCCATTTGGGCATGCCCAGATTGCGGGCTTCCCACACGATCCAGCCGCCCATGCCCATGGCGATGATGTCACCCACCACCGGCACCAGACCGATGATCGCATCGAGACCCACGGGGCGATTGATGCCAGGGACGGTAAAGCTGCGCTCCAGCACCATTTCCATCGCCTCTATGCGGCGTCGGATCGAGGCGGCATCCTTGCCCAGCGGCAGGTCCCGAACGGTGTTCATGCGCCGTGCGCGCCCTTCGCCGCGCGCCGGCTCGGGCTCCATCACTGTCAGTTTCGATTCCGGCGTATCGGCCATGAAGCGTTATCTCCTCCGCCTCTATCTGGGTATCTGCGCCAGTTCGGGCAAGGGATGGAAGGCGTAGGGATTAGGCAGGAAGGCATCCACGCTGCCGCGCACCAGTGACCAGCGCAGCGGTGCGCCTATGGGTATGTAGACGTTGGCCAGCGTCAGTTCCGCCTCTGCCTGCGCCATGGCACGGGCGCGCAGGGTCGGGTCCAGTTCGGCCAGTGCAGCCTCTACCAGGGCATCGACATTCTCGTCACACAGCCCGCGGTTAAGGCTGCAATGGAACTGGTTGAGGAACCAGCGCGGAGCGGGATAGCGAGCGACCCGGTCGATCAGCAGCAGATCGGCACCGCGCGCATCCTCGGCACGTTCCAGGCGAAGGCCGACATTGGCCAGTTGCCCGGCCAGATCGCGAAACAGCAGGTCCCAGCCCGGCCCCTCTCCCAAAGCGATGGTAACTGTGGCGGGCTGCGCAAGGTCGCCCTCATCGAACTGGCGCCGCCATGCGGAAATGCGCGAGGCGGCCTCTGCACGGCGTTCCTCGATGGGCTGATCCGCCCATCGCTCGCGCAACAGGCCGGGATCTCCGGGCAGGCCGGGGGAGACAGGCCGGGTGGTCGCTACCCAGCCGCCGATATTGTATCGCGCCATCAGTGCCGGGCGGTCGATGGCCATGGCCAGCCCCTCTCGCACCCCGGTGTTCGACAGCAGCCCGCTTTCTGCGCGCACCTGGATACCGAACAGGCCGAAGGTGGAATCGAGCCGCAAGGTGCCCGACGACAGCGGCCCTGTTTCGACCAAAGGAAAATCGCCGAGGGTCCCGCCGATCACGGCCTCGGCCTCGCCGCTGTCGAACAGGGCGATCGCGTCATCGGCAGCGAGAACGTGAAGACGGATCTCGCGCACGGTCTCCTGCCACTGCTCGTCCTCTGGCAGCCCGCGCTCCAGCGGCGGCTTGAAGTTGAGAGTAATTTCCTCCCCGTCGCGCTGCATCGTCATCGGCCCGGTTTCTGCGCCCGGCTGGCGCAGCGCCAGTTCCGGCTGGGCGAGCAGTTGCAGCAGGTAGGGTTCGGGCGTCGACAGGCGCAGTTCGATCACCCGGCCGGCCATGGCGCGCACCTCGTCTACCGGGGCGAGATCCTGCGCCAGCGACGTGCCTTCCAGGCCGTCTATCGCGTCCACCAGTGCATCGCGAACACTCGCAGCAGTGAGTTCGCTGCCATCGGGCCAGGTCCCTTCACGCAGGCGGAAGATGAAGCTGCGCCCGTCATCGGTGACGATCCAGCGTTCGGCCAGGGCGGGTACGGTCTCACCCTGCGCATTGAGCGCGACGAGACCCGATTGCGTGGCCGCGCGCACGTGCTGCGCCGGTTCGGACAGCCGCAGGCTGGTGGTGAGGACGCTTTCCGGCGTGCCGATCAGCGCGACGTCCACCGCGCCATCGCTGCTCGAATCGCAAGCTGCGAGGCCCAGTCCAAAGGCGGCGAGGATCAGGAGATGGCGGGCGTTCATGCCCGCAGCGATAGGCCCGGGCGAAGGCGGCTTCAACCCAGCTTTGGGCTTTGGCCCAAGAGCCTAGAGCTTGAGAATACGCTTACCGTCAGCGCCGAAGACCTGCCTGGTCGCGGCGCCATGGTTCACCGTGGAACCGCTGACATTTGCGCGGGCCTGCTTGGGGTCAATCTCGTCGACGAAGGCGATGCCGAAGCGGCTTTCCTGCTTCCATGCCACGGTGCCTTCGACCCAGCCGATATTGCGAAGCTCGACCTCGACTAGCGCACCGCGGATCACTTTCACATCGCCTTCGGCCATCATCCCGCCGGCGGACAGGTTGCGGACCTTCACGCGAAAGACTTCGTCGCGCCCGTCCACGCGCAACTGTGCCAGCAGGAACAGGCTGTCGCGATCGACCTGGCGGGTATCCACATTGCTCATGGCGGCGGGCTCTTCGTCTGTGTTGCGTCTCGCTCGTCACCCAGCCACGAAGCGCCACGAAAGGGCGAAACGCGGCGGGCCGTTGAAATGACGCCAGCGGCATGCAGCGCAAATGACTAACCGTTTGCTAATTTATCGGCTGCGGATCCAACCTGTCCCATTGCGGGCCAGTTGAAAATCAGTCGTCGCGGGAGATCTTCTCGCGCCGCTCGTGCGCCTGCTGGGCTTCCACGGTCATGGTGGCGATGGGGCGTGCGATAAGGCGGTTGATGCCGATGGGTTCGCCGGTCTTGTCGCACCAGCCGTATTCACCCTCGTCGATGCGGCGCAGGGCGGCATCGATCTTGGAGATGAGTTTGCGCTGCCGGTCGCGCGTGCGCAGCTCGATACCCCAGTCGGTTTCGCTGGAGGCGCGGTCGTTCAGGTCGGGCTCGCGGATGGGGCCATCCTGCAAGTTCTGCAGTGTCCCCTCCGATGCCTGCACGATGCTGCGCTTCCATTCCAGCAACAGGACGCGGAAATAGTTGAGCTGCTTTTCCGACATGTACTCTTCATCCTCGCCCGGCGAATAGTCAGCGGGCAGGGCGCGCTTCGCCTTCGCGAGAATGTCGATATCGTCATGGGTGGCGGTGGCCATTCAGTCACTCCGAAAACCGATCGGTGAAGGCTTCCCCTGCTGCACCCGGCGACCGCCCCGATTGAAATCGGGATCTATCCCCCCGGCTGCTGAAGCCGTCGTGAGGCGCGCCTATAGGGCGAGGGCAAAGTCGGCACAAGCAGCAATCGCGAGAAGCCCCCCGACACGCGCGAAATGCATAAATCTCCAGCCCCGTTAACCATTTCTTGACCACGTTCATCAAAACATCGCTTCACCCGGAAGCAATCCGACCGGGACAGCAACAGGGGACCAACGATCATGGAACTTGCCAAGATCGAGACATTTGCAAAGATCGAACCGGCCGACGTTTCGGGCGCGGACATGCTGGTGGCACGCTGCCTGGCAGCGGCATCGGACGGCGACACCAATGCTTTTTACGACCTGGGCGTCGCCTATTCGACCGGCAGCCACGGCGTAGGCTGCGACCTTATCGAAGCGCACAAGTGGTTTAACCTCGCCGCCTCGCAGGGGCATGAGGCTGCCAGCTGGTGCCGGGCCGATGTGTCGGACGAGATGACGGCGCGGGAAATTGCCGAAGCGCAGCGCCGTGCGCGCGAATGGCTGCGCGGTGAAGCCGCCGCCGCCTGAACAGCGCTCGAACCGGACCGTGGCACGGTCCGGACTAGGGTTTAGCCCTTCTTGAAGGGCGTGCGTTCGGCCAGGTGAAGCCTGTCCATGCCTACGCCCATGCGTTCGCGGGAGAGAAAGTCCTCCACCGCATCGCGAAAGCCCGGATCGGCGAGGTAGTGCATCGACACCGTCGCCACCGGCTCATAACCGCGGGCCAGCTTGTGCCCACCCTGCGCCCCCGCCTCCACGCGGGCAAGGCCCAGGTCGATCGCCGCATCGATGGCGCGGTAATAGCATAGCTCGAAATGCAGGAAGCGCCTGTCGGCAAGGCATCCCCAATAGCGCCCGTAGAGCGCTTGTCCGCCAATAAAGTTGAGCGCGCCTGCGATCGGGTGGCCATCCTCGTAAGCTAGCAGCAGCAGCAGGCGGTCGGCCATGCGCTCCCCCATCAGGTCGAAAGCTTCGCGCGTAAGGTAGGGGGTGCCCCATTTGCGCGCGCCGGTGTCCTGGTAGAAAAGCCAGAAGGCATCCCAGTGCTCGGGCCGGATATCTTCGCCGGTCAGCACCTTTATCTCCAGCCCCTCGTTCGCGGCACGCCGTTCCTTGCGCAGGTCCTTGCGCTTGCGACTGGTCAGATCTTCCAGAAATGCGTCGAAACTGGCGTAATCGCGGTTGTACCAGTGGAACTGGATATCCTCGCGCCGCAGCCAGCCAGCGTTGGCAAACAGTTGCTGCTGAACGGGCTCGATGAAGGTGGCATGGGCGCTGGACCAGCCGTTCTGCCGCACCAGTTGTTCGGCAGAACGCAGCAAAGGCAGGGCATGAGCATCGTCGGCCAGCAACAGCCGCGGGCCGGTGGCGGGGGTGAACGGTACGCTGATCTGGTACTTGGGGTAATACTCGCCGCCGGCGCGGTGCCAGGCGTCCGCCCATGCGTAGTCGAACACGTATTCGCCCTGACTATGCCCCTTCAGGTAGCCCGGCAGCGCTCCCAGAAGCTTTCCGGCACCGTCTTCCAGCAGCAGCGGCGCAGCCTGCCAGCCGGTGCCGGGACCCACGCTGCCCGAATCCTCCAGCAGGGTGAGGAAGGCGTGGCTGGTAAACGGATTGTCAGGGCCTGCCAGCGCGTCCCATTCGGCGGCGTCGATCGTGCCGACGCCCGGAGCGATCCTGGCAGTGAGGGAAGATTCGGCCATCGGTGCCAATCTAGGCACCCGCCTCCCACGCCGCTACCCCTGGCCCTTCGACTATG
This sequence comes from Aurantiacibacter zhengii, assembly GCF_003584125.1. Lineage (GTDB taxonomy): Bacteria > Pseudomonadota > Alphaproteobacteria > Sphingomonadales > Sphingomonadaceae > Alteraurantiacibacter > Alteraurantiacibacter zhengii. The sequence goes on along the minus strand of NZ_QXFL01000003.1, from coordinate 236,205 downwards.
GGGATGGCGCCCGCCTTCAGCGCCGTTTCGACCTGAGCCGCGCTGCGCACGGTCCAGCTGAAGAGCGGCTGCCCTTTACGCACCTGCCTGCGCGAAAGGCTGCTGGGCAGGTCGCGAATGTCGAGGGCGAGGAAATCGGCGCGCGAATGCGATACGGCCAGTCTGCGTTTGATCGCGGCGGCCAGGGTGCGGGAATTCTGCTCCGTCACCACCAGTCCGCCCGGCACGTCAGGCTCCCGCTCGGCAAACCAGCGCGGGATCCGGGGATCGAAGCTCATGATCGCGACCGCACCCCGGTAACCATCCAAATCGCGGCGCACCGCGCGGCACAGCGCATCGATGGGACGACGATCGTCGCTTTTCAGTTCCAGCAGAACCGGCACCTGGCCCGCGATCAAGTCGAGAGTATCGCGCAGGGTAGGAATCTTCTCTTCGCTGCCGGTCAGCGCGAGGGCCGTGAGTTCTCCCACCGGGCGTACCCCCATGGCTCCTGCCTGGTCCGTCAGCCGCTCCAGGTCCGCATCGTGGAACACCACAGCGCGCCCGTCGCTGCTCTTGCGCACATCGCATTCGATGCCGAGCCCGGCTCCTATCGCGGCGCGGAAAGCAGCGAGCGAGTTCTCCGGCACGCCCGCATCGTGCAGCCCGCGGTGGGCGTAGGCGCACGATTGCAGCGCGGCTATACTTGTGGCCCGATCAGAAACGGGCCGATCCGGTTCAGGCCGATCCAAGGGCGATCACCGCGTCCACTTCCACCGCCGCGCCGACGGGCAGGCTCGGCACACCCACCGCCGCGCGGGCGTGGCGACCCTTGTCGCCGAACACCTCGGCCATCAGGTCGGACGCGCCGTTGATCACCTTGTGCTGGTCGGTGAAGTCCGGTGTGCAGGCAACGAACCCGCCCAGCTTCACGATCCGCTCCACCCTGTCGAGCGAGCCGATCTCTGCCTTCAGCTGCGCCAGGATCATCATGCCGCAGGCCCGCGCCGCGGCGATCGCGCGGTCAAGCTCCACATCCTTGCCCAGTGTTCCGGTAACCACCTCGCCATCGACGAACGGCAGCTGACCGGACACGAAAGCCAGGTCGCCATGCACCATCACCGGCACATAGCTTGCCAGCGGGGGCGATACTTCGGGAAGGGCGATTCCGAGTTCTTTCAGGCGTGCCTCGATGCTCATGCTTTCTCTCCGTGAAGGGTTTCCCTGATCCATGGCAGAGCCTCTGCCCAATTGTCTATCCGCGCATGGGCGTGACCCGCCTCGAGTGCGCAGGGCACGTACGGGGAGATCGACGGCTCGCCGCAGAAGTGCAGGCGATGAACCTGCGGCGCCACCTCCATCGCGGACCTGTGATGCTGGGCGATGTCGTCGATGAATACGATCCGCTCCGCCCCGTGCTCCTCGACGATGCGCGACAGTGCATCGCCCTTGGGGCCCTGGTTGGTAAAGACCGGCGCTGCGATGCCCAGTGCTTCGAGCTGGCGGCGGCGCGCCGCGTTGCGTTCGTCTACCAGGTTGGTCAGCACCACCACATCGGCTTCGCGCTGCAGGTCGCGGATTGCTTCTATCGCGCCCTCGATCGGCTCCTGCCGGTCCATCTGCGTGTCGAAGAAGCCGCCCAGCAGGCTCCAGACCTCCTCCTTGGCGACCTCCGCATCGCTGCCGCGGCGGCGCATGGACTGCACGAAGGGATCGCCGTTCAGCGCAAAATCGATGTCGTGCTCCGTATCCAGCCAGTCGCGAAAATGGCGGACCATGTGCAGCAGCACTTCGTCACAGTCAGTGACAACCAGAGGGCGTTTCATCGAATGAGATCCTTTCGGGCAGCGACAAGCGTTTCCGGCGCCACGTCCAGCGCCTGCGCCGCGCCCAGCAGGTCCGGTTCGTGCTGGCTGAGGAAATCGAGCACGGCGCGATGCGTCGAAACCTCGCCAATCGATTCGCGAAGCCCATCGGGCGAAAGGCCCGTCAGATCGAGGAACCTGTGCGCCCTGCGTTCGTCCGCCAGCACCCAACCAAGGGCGGCAAGGGCCAGTGCAGAGGCATCCTTTACGGAATCTTCACCTGTGTTAATAATTGTCAGCAGTCCGTTATAAAGATAGACGTTTGGATATCCCTCCATCGGGTCGGAGGAATTCGGGGGCTAAATGAAGAAGCGTATCCTCGTTGTCGAGGACAACGATCTAAACCGGAAACTTTTCTGCGACGTGCTTCAGGCAGGTGGTTTTTCTGTCGAGCCTGTTGCCGACGGCAACCTCGCTATCGAAGCTGCCCGTGCCTTTACGCCCAATCTGGTGGTGATGGACATCCAGTTGCAGGACGTCTCCGGCCTCGATCTCATCGCCATCCTGAAACACGATGCCGACCTGGCCGATGTGCCGGTGCTGGCCGTAACCGCCTATGCCGGAAAGGGCGACGAACAGCGTATTCGTGATTCCGGTGCGGAAGGTTACCTCGCCAAACCGGTTTCGATCGGCCCTTTCATGGCGGCGGTGAAGGGCCTTGTCGAAGACGCACCGACAGCGGTCGCCAGCTAGGACGCGCGCAAGTATCAGGCCGATTCTACAGCCCCATAGCCGGGCTGCTTGACAAGCAACCGCGCGAAAGCTTTGCCGCGCGGGCCGTGCTGCCCTATAGGGGGCAGCCTTATCAGCCTTGAGGAAATTTCCTAGATGGACCGCGCCGAAGTCGATACCCGTATCCGCTCGATCATCGAGCCCTTCAACAAGAAGGGCGTTGCCATTACCGAAGACACCACCTTTGCCGGTGACCTGGAATTCGACAGCCTGACAGTGATGGATTTCGTTGCCGAGATCGAGGACGAGTTCGACGTCATCATTTCGATGAACCAGCAGGCCGAGATCGAGAAATACGGCCAGCTCGTCGATGCCGTGCACGACCTGGTCAGCAGCTGAGGCACCCATGAGCGAAGGAATCATGCAGGCGGACCAGCCGCCCGAGCTGGCCGGCAATACGTCCGACCTTTTCAGCAAGTTCGACGATACCATCAAGCTGCGCGAGAACCTTCTCGCCAGCGGGGTGGAAGACCCGTTCAGCCTGGTGATGGAGAAAGTCCTCTCCCCCACCCGCGCCATATGCAACGGGCGCGACACGATCCTGCTGGGCACCTACAACTACATGGGCATGACGTTCGACCCGGACGTGATCGATGCCGGGCAGAGGGCGCTGGCCGATTTCGGCAGCGGTACCACCGGCAGCCGCGTGCTCAACGGCACCTACCAGGGCCACCGGGAATGCGAGGACGCGCTGCGCGAGTTCTACGGCATGGAACATGCCATGGTGTTCTCGACCGGCTACCAGGCGAACCTCGGCATCATTTCGACCATCGCGGGCAAGGGCGATTATGTGGTGCTCGACATCGATAGCCACGCCTCCATCTGGGATGGCTGCGCGATGGGCAATGCCGAGATCGTGCCGTTCAAGCACAACGATATCGTCGCCATGGAAAAGCGCCTGAAGCGCATTCCCGAAGGTGCGGGCAAACTGGTCGTGCTGGAAGGCGTCTATTCGATGCTGGGCGACGTCGCCCCGCTTGCCGAAATGGTGAAGGTCGCCAAGGACAACGGCGCAATGGTGCTGGTGGACGAGGCGCACTCCATGGGCTTCATCGGCGAAAATGGCCGCGGCGTGGTGGAAGACGCAGGGGTCATGGACGATGTCGATTTCATCATCGGCACCTTCTCCAAGAGCGTGGGCACGGTTGGCGGCTTCTGCGTGTCCAACCACCCCAAGTTCGAGATCATGCGGCTGGTGTGCCGCCCCTACGTCTTTACCGCCAGCCTGCCGCCCAGCGTGGTGGCAACGGCCGCCGCCTCCATTCGCAAGCTGATGACCGCCAAGGACAAGCGCGAGCATCTCTGGAAGAATTCGCGGCGGCTTCACTCGGGCCTTACCGAGATGGGGTTCAAGCTGGGCACGGACGAACCGCAGAGCGCCATCGTCGCCGTCATCATGCCGGACCTGGAAAAAGGCGCCGCCATGTGGAGCGCGCTGCTGACGGAGGGGCTCTATGTAAACCTTGCCCGTCCGCCGGCCACGCCCGCCAACATGACCCTGCTGCGCTGTTCGCTGTGCGCCCTGCATTCGGACGAGGAAGTCGAGACGATCCTCGGCATGTTCGAGCGCGCGGGCAAAATGGTCGGGATCATCTAGGTCCGGAACAGCGCCGCAGCCTGCACGTCTTCATAGGGAAGGAGATTCCCTATGAAGACTACCAACACAGGCAGCGCAACTTACGAAGGCCTCGGTAAAGGCGGCAAGGGCCACGTGTCCACCGGCTCGGGCGCGCTGGCTGCGCAGCCCTATGGTTTCCAGACGCGGTTCGAGGATGCGCCCGGCACCAACCCCGAAGAACTGATCGCGGCGGCCCACGCCAGCTGTTTCACGATGGCGCTCAGCTTCAAGCTGGCCGATGCGGGGCACACCGACGGCTCGGTTGTCACCCATGCCGAGGTGACGCTGGAAAAGGACGACGCCGGTTTCAAGGTGACGAAGTCAGCGCTCAAGACAAAAGCAAAGGTGCCCGGCCTCGATCAGGCGAAGTTCGAGGAACTGGCCAAGGAAGCCAAGGAAGGCTGCCCGATCTCCCGCCTGCTCGACACCGAGATCACTCTGGAGACGAAGTTCGAGGGCTGATCCCGCCTTCGAACATCCACCCCGCCAGCACCACTGCCAGGATCGTGCCTGCAATTTGCGCAGCGATAAAGCCGGGCACGTCGCCTGGCGCGATCCCGGCGAAGGTGTTGGAGAGGCTTCGCACCACGGTGATTGCCGGATTGGCAAAACTGGTTGAACTGGTGAACCAGTAAGCAGCCACGATGTAGAGAGCCACCGCCATTGGTATCGCATCCCGCCGCACCCGCACCAGCGCGAGAATCGTGAACACGAGGCCAAAGGTGGCGATGCCCTCGCCGGTCCACTGACCTATCCCTTCACGTGCCTTGGTGCTCAGCTGCATGATCGGCAGGTCGAACATCAGGTGCACCGCCCAGGCGCCCATCGCCCCTGCGGCAAGTTGAACCAGCACATAAGCCGCGCCCTCTCTCCAGCCGATCTCCCGGCGAATCGCGAAGGCCAGCGTAACCGCCGGATTGAAATGCGCACCCGAGACCGGGCCGAGCATCGCTATGATCACGAAGAGGATCGCGCCCGTGGCAAGAGTGTTGCCGAGCAGGGCAATGGCGACATTCCCGTCCGCCAGGTTTTCCGCCATCACACCTGATCCCAGCACGCCTGCGAACAGGAAGAAGCTGCCCAGCGCCTCTGCCGTCAAGCGGCGCGGCAATGTGTATTCAGCCATGCCCCGTCGCCCCCTCTGCTTCGCGCCCGATGGCAATCAGGGCGTCGCCCCATTCGCGCGGCGTCATGGCATCTTCATCCAGCGCGAGCATCCTGGCCACCCTGTCCGACAGGCGCGCATAGGCTGTTTCGAAGCTGGACATGTCGCCATCGACATGCGTGCCGTCAGGCGTCACGCCGGCGGGGTCTGGCACGCCCCAATGCGCCTGCACCGGCCTGCCGAACGCGGCGTTCATTGGCCAGATCGGACAGCTTTCGCCTCTGGCATTGTCGCATACCGTGATGACGGCGTGCATCGTTGGCGCGCCGCGCGCGAAGACCTCCCAACTCTTGGACGAGAGATCGTCGATCACATGCCCTTTCGCCGCCAGCAGTTGCAGCGCCAGCGGGTTGGGCACCCCGCGCGGGGTGCTACCCGCGGAATAAGCGGCGAAGCGTCCCGGCGCAGCGTCGCGCAGGATCACCTCGGCCAGAATTGAGCGTGCCGAATTGGCCGTGCACAGGAACAGTACGTTGCGCATCGCACTTGCCTCCTCCCTAGCGCTGGAGATCCTCCATCGAGGTGACCTGGGCGCACGGATCGCTCGAATCGCTTTCATCATCGTGGCCGCCCAGTTGGGTGATGGCCACGAAGCCGCCCACGACCAGAATGACAAAGGCGGTGGTCACCATGCCCAGGTACTTGTCGATAATCGCCTTGATCGGTGCCCCGAAGAACTGGAACAGTACGCCCACCACCATGAAGATCAGCGCCCTGCCCGCGATCGCGGCCAGCAGGAAAGTGACGAGGTTCATCTCGATGAAGCCGGCGGTGATGGTCATCAGCTTGAACGGGATCGGCGTGCCCGCCGCCAGGAATACCGCTGCCGCGCCCTGTTCGCGGATGTAGCAGGCGGCCTTGGGAAAGCTGTCCGTCAGGCCCAGCACCCCGATCAGCCATTCGCCAACGAGGTCGTAAAGGAAGTAACCGATCAGGTAACCGAACAGCCCGCCCAGCACGGAAAAGCCGGTGCAGATCAGCGCGAAACGGATCGCCTTCTTCGGCTCTGCCAGGCACATCAGCCCCAGCAGAGGGTGCGGCGGGATGGGGAAAAAGCTCGATTCGATGAAGGCGAAAAAGGCCAGCCACCACTGCGCGTGGGGATGCGCGGCCTTGGCCATCGTCCAGTTGTAAAGTCCGCGAAGCATGGAAGATCCCGAGAGGTTTTGCGGCATCTACGGCAGGCAGGAGGGTTTGCCAAGCCTCCCACCAAGTCCAACAAACTAACCTATTTGGCACTTTTGCATTGACATCGTCACGCTGTTTGGTTAGAGAAACGGAACATCGCGATAAACCGAGTCGGCCCGCACCACCGGGCTGAGGCACTTCGAGGGCGGTCCCGTTACGGGAGCCGCCCTTTTTCGTGGCCGGGCCCGGCATCGCGCAGGATTCAACAGGCAGAACCAACGGAGGGGCATGTGAGCGATATCGCCATACCCGGACCGAAATGGATACCGGCGTTTCTGGAAACGCTGGCCGAAACGCGCACCATCACGTCGGCAGTCGCCGCCAGCGGTGTTTCCAAACGGGCGGTCTATACGCAGAAAGACCGCAACCACATCTTCGCGCAAGCATGGAAAACCGCCCTGCACGAAGGCGTGGTGCGGGTGGATGAAGTGCCCGCCACGAACAGCAACGATGGCAAGTGGCAGCGCCACTTCCTCGAACTGCTTGCCGAAACGTCCAACATTCGCCTGTCCGCATCGCAGGCGAACGTGCCCCTCTCCACGGTTTATTCCAAGCGCGCCAGCGACACTGCTTTTGCCGCGAAGTGGGAAGCCGCGCTGTATGAAGGCTACACCAACCTGGAAATGGAAGTGCTGGGTTACCTGCGCGATCCCGATCCGGGCTACAAGATGGACGTGGCCAACGCCCTGCGCCTGCTGGCCGCGCACAAGGAAAGTGCCGCGCGCGAAAAGGCCCGGCGCAGCAAGCAGAACAGGGGCGACGTGCTGGCGCGCCTCAATGCCAAGATCGACCTGATGCGAGAACGCAAGGCGGCGGCGGAGAAGCTGCTGGCGGAGGACGGCATGACCCTGCCGTTGCCCGATGGACGCGATTGAGCGGGGCCGCTTCGTCTTCAATATGGAAGACAGTGACCGGCACAGGCTGCTGCGGCACTTGCCGGAAGACGAGAAGGAAACGCTGGAGGCTTACTGGCCGTTCTGGGCCCGCAGCGAACAGCTGCCGCCAGAAAGCAATTGGCGCGTCTGGCTGATCTGCGCCGGGCGCGGTTTCGGCAAGACGCGCGCCGGGGCGGAATGGGTGCGCCACATCGCGGAGGAGGACCCCTTCGCCCGCATCGCACTGGTCGCCCGATCCATCGGAGAGGCGCGCAGCGTGATGGTGGAAGGCGAGAGCGGCCTGCTCGCTTGCCACACGGGTGACGACGGGCCAGTTTTCGAACCGTCCCTGCGGCGGCTGACCTGGCCGAATGGCGCGCAGGCGACGCTATATTCGGCGCTTGAACCCGAATCATTGCGAGGGCCGCAGCACAGCCACGCCTGGTGCGATGAAATCGCCAAATGGGATAATTCTTCGGAACGCGCCATGACTTGCTGGGATAATCTGCAGATGGGTCTGCGGTTGGGAGAGCGCCCGCAAGTGCTCGCCACCACCACCCCGCGCGCCGTGCCGCTGATGCGTAGGCTGGTGGGCGACGGGACCGACCCCGATGTCGCGGTGACGCGCGGCAGCACCTATCACAATGCGGAGCACCTGCCCGCCGACTTCATCCGCGCGATGAAGCGGCAATACGGCTCCACCGCCCTGGGGCGCCAGGAGCTGAACGGCGAACTGCTGGCCGATGTCGAGGGCGCATTGTGGTCCCGCTCCATGCTGGAGAGGTGCCGCCAGGATTTGTGCCTTGAGCAGCGCATGCGCACCGTGATCGGCGTCGACCCGCCCGCCAGCGCGCGCGGCGATGCCTGCGGGATAGTGGTTTGCGCTTTAACCGAGAGCGGACAGGCCAAGGTGCTGGCCGATGCCAGCGTGGAGCGCCCCAGCCCCGAACGCTGGGCCCGCGCGGTCGCCTCTGCCGCAATGGTGTGGAAGGCCGACCGCGTGGTGGCCGAAGCCAACCAGGGCGGCGCGATGGTGGAAAGCGTGCTGCGCGCCGCCGACTGCCAGATGCCGCTGAAACTGGTCCACGCCAGCACCGGCAAGAGCGCGCGGGCCGAACCCGTCGCCGCGCTCTACGAAGCAGGCCGCGTGAACCACATCGGCACCTTCCCGCTGCTGGAAGACGAACTGTGCTGCGTAATGGCCGGCGGCGGCTACCAAGGACCGGGGAGATCGCCGGACAGGGCGGACGCGCTGGTGTGGGCGATGACCGAGCTGATGCTGGGAAGAAGGGGTGAGCCTGCTGTTCGGGCGCTATAAAGTTACTCGATCCGAATTAACGAGCCCTCATCTGTAAGCATCTGCAAAATGCCTTCCAGCGATTGCTCACCTCTAACGAAGAGATAATGCAACCCTACGGGAGCAATGGAGAAGAAGGCCATGGCAGGAAATATGATCCACCCTTCTGTGGTCATTCTGCCTTCAAGAACCAGCGCAACGGCGATCAAAACGAACAGCGTCACGATCAAATACCACATGATATAGAACCCATAGACCCAGACCGGGGCCCTGAATTTCGCGTCGATCGCGCACCCGCCATCCTTGTCCATAAGCCTTCCGACCAAAACCGGGCTCGCATTATAGCTGAAAGGCCATGTGCCCTGATCGAACAGGTTCATGTGATGTCTAAGGACCCCGCCCTTAATCCCTCTGCTGAAGAGGTTGAAGCGCGAGCCGCTTGCCCGGTTTATCCTTTTCGCAACTTCGTCCGGACTTAGGGGCGACTCAAGTCGAATCCTGCGGCCTTTGAAATACTCGAAAATTCCCATCCCGCTCTTGTGGCCGCCCGACCGCAAGACGGCAAGACGAAGGAAAACCCATGTCTTTCATCCACAGCCTCCGCGCCGCCTTCAAGGGCGGCGGCGGAGCAACAGCCGTGCCTATCGGGCGCGGGTTTCATTCCGCCTGGGGGTGGACGCACGAGCGCGGCGGTGCCCGCCAGCCGTTCGAATACCGCTCCGCCGTGCGCCATGCCTTCCTCGACAATCCCGTCGCCCAGCGGGCCGTGCGGATCGTGGCGGAGGGGGTGGGCAATGCGCCCCTCTCCGACACTGCTCCGCAGATCGCCGCGATGCTGCGCGCCGCACAGGATGGCGGATCGCTGATGGAAACGCTCGCAGCGCACCTGCTGCTTCACGGCAATGCCTTCGTGCAGATCGGCAAAGGCGCGGGCAATCGCCCCGCCTCGCTGTTCGCCTTGCGGCCCGAGCGGGTTTCGGTCGTGCAGGGCGAGGATGGCTGGCCCGTCGCCTATCGCTACCGCGTGGGCGATGCGGTTCGCGACATTCCGCTAGAGGACGAGGATGGCTGGCCCTGCCTCATCCACCTGAAAGCCTTTCATCCGGCGGACGATCATTACGGCGCGGGCTGCCTCTCGGCGGCGGAGCAGGCGGTGGCGATCCACAACGAGGCCGCGCGCTGGAACCTTGCCCTGCTGGAAAACGCGGCGCGGCCCAGTGGCGCGCTGGTCTATGACAACGGCAGCGACACCGCGGGCCTCACCTCCGACCAGTTCGACAGGCTGAAGGCAGAGCTTTCCAGCGCCTACCAGGGTGGCGGCAATGCCGGGCGACCGATGCTGCTGGAGGGCGGGCTGAGGTGGCAGAGCCTCTCGCTCTCGCCCGCCGACATGGACTTTGCCGAGCTGAAAGCGGCCGCCGCGCGCGACATTGCGCTCGCGTTTGGCGTGCCGCCCATGCTGCTCGGCCTGCCGGGCGACAACACCTATTCCAATTACCGCGAGGCCAACCGCGCGCTGTGGCGGCTCACCCTGCTGCCGCTTGCTGGCAAGATCCTCGATGGCCTCTCGCAAGGCCTCTCGCCGTGGTTCCCAGACCTGTCGCTCTCGGTCGATCTCGACCGTGTGCCTGCGCTTGCGGAAGACCGTGAGAAGCTGTGGGCGCAGGTGAGCGGCGCCGATTTCCTTACCGCTGACGAGAAGCGCGCGATGCTGGGCCTCGCTCCATCAGGAGACAACACATGAACCGACAAGACATGCTCGCCGGGCTGGTAGCCCAGGCAATCGATACCGGCGCGGACCTGGTGACGCTGCGCGCCATCGTGGAAGAGTCGAGCGAACTGGGCGCGGAACGCGTGCTCGACAAGCTCGGCCTCGATGACGAGGGCGCGCACGACGATCTCGACGAACTGCGTGACCTGCTGAGCGCCTGGCGCGCGGCGAAGGCCAGCGCTTCAAAGGCGGTGATCGAGTGGTGCGTGCGCGGCCTGATGGCGCTGCTGCTGATTGGCATTGCCGTGCGCATCGGCGTGCCGGAGCTGCTGCGGTGACGCGTATCGCAGGGTACGCCGCCCTGTTCGACATTGCCGACAGCGCGAGGGACACCATCGTCAAAGGCGCTTTCGCCCGCACGCTGGCTGCGCGGAAGGAGCCTTTGCCGCTGTACTGGCAGCACAATTCGGACCAGCCGATCGGCACGGTCGAACTGGCGCAGGAAGACGATCGCGGCCTCAGGGTGATCGCCCGCATCGACAATCCCGCCAGCCGGGCAAGTCAGGAGCTGCTCGCTCGCCGCACCAACGGGCTCAGCTTCGGCTACCGCGCCCGTGGATACCGCCGCGGGCCAGCCGGACGCGTGCTGGAGGACATCGACCTGTTCGAAGTCAGCCTCGTCACCCACCCCCTGCAACCCAATGCACGAGTGCATCTGTTTGTTTAGCCTCGAGCGCCGGCAGGCCCATCGGGGCCCTTAGGCTTTCCTCGCCTGAACCTCTCCCCTCCGCTCCGGGGCGGCTGCAGGCGCGCATCCGCGCTTGCGGTCGCTTCGCGCCCGGACGCCGCCAAACCCTCCCCCCACCGAAAGGAAATACATGGATATCCAGATCGAAACCCCTCTCAACACCGACACTCTCAACGACAGCTTCGACATCGTCGCCCGCCAGGACAAGGCGGACGAGGCGATCAAGGTGCTGCGTTCTGATGTCGACGAAGTGAAGGCCCGCATCGACAAGATCGGAAAGGCTGCTGTGCGTCCCGCCATCGGCTCTGCCGCAGGACAGGAACCCAGCGCCGAAGTGAAAGGCTTCGTCGATGGCTACCTGCGCCGTGGCCGGGAAACCGAAGTGAAGTCGATGTCCGGCTCCAGCCCGGCGGATGGCGGCTATGCCGTCCCGCGTGAGATCGACGCGATGATTGCCAGCGAGCTCAAGGAAATCTCCCCCATCCGCCAGATCGCGCAGGTGGTGCAGGTCGGCTCTGCCGGTTATCGCAAGCTCGTCACCACCGGCGGCACCGCCTCGGGCTGGGTCGGAGAAACCGCGCCGCGTCCGGAAACCGATGCGCCGAACTTTGCCGAGATCGCGCCGCCCACGGGTGAGCTCTACGCCAATCCCGCCGCCAGCCAGTCCATGCTGGACGATGCCGCGTTCGACCTTGAAGGCTGGCTCGCCAGCGAAGTGGCGATGGAATTCGCTCGCGCCGAGGGTGCTGCTTTCGTCAATGGCTCGGGCGTGGACCAGCCGCGCGGCTTCCTCGCCTCGCCCACCAGCATGGCGGGTGACGCGGTGCGTCCGTTCGGCTCGGTGCAGTACATCGGCTCGGGCGATGCGGACGGCTTCGACGCCAACCCCGAAGGCCGCCTGATCGACCTCGTTCACACGATGAAAGCCGGGCACCGCCAGGGCGCAAGCTGGGTGATGAACTCGGCCACGCTCTCCCACGTGCGCAAGCTGAAGACCACCGACGGCGCGTTCCTGTGGCAGCCGGGCCTAGTGGAAGGCCAGCCGGATCGCCTGTTGGGCTATCCGGTGATCGAGGCCGAGGACATGCCGGACGTGGCAGGCGGCACCTTCCCCATCGCCTTCGGCAACTTCAAGGCCGGCTATATCATCGCCGAACGCAGCGCCACGCAGATCCTGCGCGATCCGTTCACCAACAAGCCCTTCGTCCACTTCTACGCGACGAAGCGCGTCGGCGGGCAGGTGCTGGACAGCTCGGCCATCAAGCTGCTGAAAATCGAAGCGTAAGCGCGCGCCATCTGACGCTTCGACCAGCGGGCGGCGAGGAACATGCCGCCGCCCGTTTCATGCCCGCTCGCCGTTGAGATACTCCCTTCCCCCTCCGGCGGGCGGGCATTCTTGCTTTAGTCCCTCAAGCGCCGGGCGGGGCGCCTCCGCGCCCCTTGGCTTTCCTCGCATTGGCTCGGGCGCGCGTTCGCGCTTGCGGCCGCTTCGCGCCCGTGTCCCGCACGATCCGCCAAAGCCGGAAATTGCCCGGTCTGCGACTAGCAGGCCGCAAGGCCGAACGGCCGCCCGCAGCGGGCGCGCACCCCGGACTTGATCCGGGGGAAGCGCATCTAGCGAGGACGATTGCGCGGAGGCGCAATCGAAACACAAAAAGGATCAATACACATGAAGCGAGCTATGATCGTGCCGCCCGTTCTGGCGGACGCGGCGCTTGCCGAGCTGAAAGACTGGCTCGCGATAACCACCAATCGCGACGATGCATCACTCACCGCCTTGCTGCGCGCGGCTCTCGACACTTGCGAGGCCTTTACAGGGCTGATGCCGCTGGAAGCAGGATGCGAGGAAGTGCTGCGCGCCACCCATGACTGGCAGGGCATCGCCGCCTCTCCGGTCATTGCCATCACCGGCGTCGAACGGCTGACCGCCAACGGAACGCTCAGCGCGCTGCCGGTGGACGGATGCCTTATCGACATCACGGCAGAGGGATGCGGCCGCGTTCGGCTGACGCGAACGATTGCCGAAAGCCGCATCATCGTGCGCTTCGATGCCGGGCTTTCGCCGGACTGGGCAAGCCTGCCCGAAGGCCTGCGCCACGGCATTATCCGCCTGGCCGCGCACCAGTACAGGGATCGCGATTCCGGCGAGGCGAACCACGCCCCTCCGCGCGCTGTCGCTGCGCTCTGGCAACCCTGGCGACGGATGCGGCTGGCATGATCGAGGCAACCACGAGCGGTTTTGCCGCCCTCGCCCGCCGACTGGCCAATCGCGCCCACATCGCTGCCGAGGCGCGCGCAGAAAACACCCTGCGAGAGAAGCGACGCGATCCGTGGCGCTGGCGCGATGCGCGCCTGCTCTGGCCCGACACCACACAGGAGCCCCGATAGATGGAAAGCCTGTTTCGCACGATCCTGCTGGACTGGCTGGCCAGCGACCCGGCGCTCTCCACCACGCTGAACGATGTGGCCGAGGAAGCGCCCTCGCGCGCAAGCCTGCCGTGGCTGGGCATCGCCGCCAGCGCCAGCACCGACTGGAGCACGAAGACCCGGCGCGGGCGCGAGGTTCGCGTGGCGCTGGAATTGCAGACGCGCGGCGATGGCGCGGCGGAAACATCCGCCATTGCAGCGCAGGTGGAGGAGCGGATCGAGAGCCTGCCGTGTCAGTATCCAGGCCTCTCGATCGCCAGCACCACCTTCCTGCGCGCCCGCGCCGAACAGCGTCCGCGCAACACGCGCGCGGTGCTGATCGAATACCGCTTCCGCATCCTCGAAGCCTGACCCCCATACCGGAGAACCATCCATGACAGCACAGAAAGGCAGCGCCTTCCTCCTCAAGATCGGAGACGGCGCCCAGCCCCCCACCTACGAAACCGTCGCCGGTCTTCGCACCACGCAAATGTCCATCAACGGGGATGCCGTGGTGGTGACTCACAAGCAGTCCGGCGGCTGGCGCGACTTGCTCTCGGGCGCTGGCACGCGCTCCGTTTCGGTCAGCGCGGCAGGCATATTCCTTGGCAGCGATGCAGAGGCGGCCATCCGCGCCCATGCCCTGGCCGGTACGATCGAGGATTTCGAACTGTCCTTCGAGGACGGTGCAAAGCTGCGCGGTCGCTTCCTGGTCCAGCGGCTCGATTACGCCGGCGATTTCAACGGCGAGCGCAATTACACGCTGCAGCTGGAAAGCTCGGGGGCCGTGGTCCCGGCATGATCGATCCAGCCAATCCCGAACGCGGCGAGACCGCGCTGGTCGTCGCTGGGCAGGTGCGTGTGCTGCGCCCCACTTTCAGCGCGCTTGTTGCCGCAGAAGAGGAACTCGGCCCGCTGTTCGCCCTGGTCGAACGGGCCAGCGAAGGGCAGCTTCGGCTGGCGGAAATCGCCGGTCTGTTCTGGCATTGCTGCGCAGAGCGCGAGCGCGTGCCGCGCGAGGCAGTGGGCGAAGCGGTGATGGCCCTGGGCCTCGCCGGCGCGTCTGCACCTTTACGCGAACTGCTAAAGCAAATCCTGCAAGGCCGGACATGACCCTTCGACAGGCTCAGGACGAGCGGAAGCGCTTTGGCGACCATGCCCGCCGCCTTGCTGGTGTGGCCGCACGCCTCTTCGGCTGGCCGCCGCACTGGTTCTGGCAAACCACGCCGCGCGAGTTCGCCAGCATTTTCGAAACCCCCGATGGCCAGGCGGACGGCATGAGCCGCGCCGACCTCGACCGTCTCCTGGAGCAAGACAGCAATGGATGACACCGTGGAAACCCTGATGGTCGACGTGCGCGCCAGCACCAGCGGCTTTCGCGCCGATGTGGAATCGATGCGCACCAGCCTCGACACCTCGCTACTCGATGGCTTTTCCCGTGCAGGCAACGTGCTGGAGCGCGGGCTGCTGTCCGCCATCCGGCGCGGCAAGCTGGGCTTCGACGAACTGAAGGACGTGGCCTTCGATGCGCTGAACCAGATTGCCGCACAGGCCGTGCAGTCGGGCATCGCGCATCTGTTCGGCAACGGCAGGGAAGGCGGAGCCAGCGGCCTCGGCTCGCTGCTCAACGGCGTGATCGGTTCGGTCTTCGGTTTGCCGGGGCGTGCCACCGGCGGACCTGTGGCACCCGGCAGCGCTTACCTTGTGGGCGAGCGTGGGCCGGAACTATTCGTGCCTACCAGCGCGGGCCGGGTCGAAGCGGGGCTCTCGCAGCCCGGTGGATCGAGAGATGTGCGCGTATCGATCAACCTTTCTGCGCCGCGCGGCACCGACGCGCCGGTGATGTTGCAGCGTTCATCCCGCCAGGTTGCCAGCGCGGTCGCCCGCGCGATGCGGGAAGGTTGAGGGAGACCCGAGATGGCCTACTGGCTCGCCCGGACACGCACCGGGCAGGACACCGATTATGTCCAGCGTTTCGATCCGCGTTTCTGGACCATCGACTTCCCGCGCGGGGACATGGCCTCGGTCGTCACGACCGGGCCGGACTCGCTACGTGTCGACCTCGAACTGCAACTTGGCAATGGGTTGGTGGGGCTGATCTGGGAAAGCGAGGACCGGTTCGACCACCCGCTTCTGTCCTACGATACCGACCGGGATTATTCGCGCACGACGCTGTCGTTTCGCTGGCGCAGCGAAGGGGTGCTGCCGCTGGATGCGGTGCATGGCCCTACCCTTACAATCGAGGGCCGCGACGCTTCGGGCAACGCGCGCAGCTGGTATGTGCGGCTGTGGAACTATGCTGTCGGCACCGCACAGGATGCAACGGTCACGCTGCCATTCTCGGAATTGCGGGAAGGCTGGCAGGCTGACGGAGCGGCAGTGCAGCCTGCGGGGATCGACCGGATGTTCATCTCGCTGGTCGCTCCCGCATTTGACCCGGAGGCCACGGGCCTGCTGCCGGCGCGCGCCAACGGCTGGGTCGAACTGACGCAGATACACTGCGACGGCGACCGCGCCATGCTGACGATAGGCGATGTGATCGTGCCACCGCATGGCCTGGGCATGTGTACGGCCTACGACGACAGCTACAACCTGACTCCGGCGCGGATGATGCGCGCAATCATGCAGATGGGCTACCGCGATGCGCTGGTCCATTATGTAGGCATGAGCCACTACTACCGGCTCGCCCGCAAACCGGGGGGCCTGCAGGCCGAGCCCGGCGGCGAACTTTGCCAGCCGTGCATTGCCTGGCACGAGGATTTCTTCGCCCGCTGCGTGGAATTTGGCTTCCAGCCTATCGTCTCTCTCTCGTTCGAACTGTTCGCCGCGCATTGCCCTCCCGAGTGGGGCCAACGCACCTACGAGGGCGAACTGGCATTGACCGGATGGGATCCGCCTTCGACGCTGCTATCTCCGCTGTCGGGAAGCGCCATGTATTTCCTGCGCCGGACTGCGGCGACTCTGGTCGAGCAAGTCATGGCAGCAGGCTTGCCGGTGCATTTCCAGATTGGCGAGCCGTGGTGGTGGGTGACGCCCGACGGCAAGTTGTGTGTCTACGACGAAAACGTGCGGCGGTTCTTCCCCGATGCACCCGAGATCCCGGACCTGACCGTGCCGCTGAGCGCAGAGCAGCTCGCCCACCTCGACTGGGCGGGAGGGCGCCTGGCTTCGGCCACAAGGACGCTACGCGATACCGTGCAAGGGGCTGCGGGCGGCGATGCGCAGGTCTACCTGCTGGTGTTCACGCCCACCGTGCTCGATCCGAAATGGCCCGAGTTGCGCCGCGCCAACATGCCAACCGATTGGGCCTACCCCGCCTATGACCGGCTTCAACTCGAGGACTACGACTGGCTGACAGGCCGTGCAGAAGCGCGGCGGCTGAAGGCCTACGCCGAAGTGCAGCAGCGCCTGAATTACCCGACCCAATTGCAGGACTACCTTTCCGGCTTCGTGCTCGACCCCGCCGATGCCGAGCGTTTCTGGCAGCTGATCGACGACGGCGTGGATGAAGCCGCCGCCCGCGGCGTCGCGCGCCAGTTCGTGTGGGCCATGCCCCAGGTACTGCGCGACGGTTACGTGCGCCTGCCCAAGTCACAGGAGGACCAATTGCAAGCTTTCGACGATGTACTCTATCCGCTGGCGCTAGGGCGCGACACGGCCGCCAGCCCCGAATTTTCCACCTCGATTTCACTCACCGCATCCGGTTTCGAGCGGCGCAACAGCCAGTGGGGCGATGCGCGCATGCATTACGATGTCGGGCCCGGTCTCAGGTCCGAAGCAGAGTTGGGAGTGTTGCTGCAATTCTTCCGCGCCCGGCGCGGCCCAGCACGCGGCTTCCGCCTGGCAGACCCGTTCGACTTCAGTTCCAACGGCCTCACTGGCAACCCCACGCCGACTGACCAGCTTATCGGTATAGGCGATGGCCTTGCCGCGACGTTCCGCCTGTCGAAATCCTATGGTGCGGGCGACGATCCGCAGGTGCGCCCGATCACCCGCCCCCGCGCCGAAACAATCCGCGTCAGCGTGGACGGTGCCGAGACGACGGACTGGACTTTGCAACCCGGCGGGCGCGTGGTGCTGACCGATGCCCCACCCGAAGGGGCCGAAGTGCGGGCAGGCTTCCTCTTCGATGTTCCCGTGCGGTTCGCGCAGGACAGGCTGGACATTTCCGGCTCGACCTTTGCCGCGGGCGAAGCGCCCTCGGTACCGCTGATCGAAGTGCGCGAGGACATATGAGCGCGGTCTTCTTCGCCAGCGAGCTGGAAGGCGTTGCCACATATTGGCGCATCATGCGCCGCGACGGGGTGACGCTGGCCTTTACCAGCCACAATCGCCCCCTGACGTTCGAGGGAATCACCCATCTTGCGGCACCCGGCATGCTCCCTTCCGCCATTCGCCGCACGGCGCGGCTGGAGCGTGACAGCGTCGAGGTGCAGGGCATCCTCGCTCATGACGCAATCGCGGAGTCAGATCTCGAGGACGGCCGCTATGCCGAGGCCCGCGTGACGATTGGCCTGGTCGACTGGGAAAGCCTTTCCTATTCCAGCCTGTTCCAGGGCACGCTTGGCAATGTCTCTGCCGAAGATCACGGCTTCACCGCTGAATTGCGCTCCGCCAAGGCCGCGCTGGAACAGGACTTCGTACCGCGCACCAGCCCCACCTGCCGCGCCGCCTTCTGCGATGCGGCCTGCAGGCTGAACCCGGCGTCATTCACCCGCATCGCGAAGATCTCCGCCGTGAATGCCGATGCCAACAGTATAACCTTCGATGCTGGCGCCGCGGCAGCCGCTTTCCTCCACGGACAGGTGCGCTGGATCGACGGGGCCCATGCCGGCATCACCATGCGCGTGGTCGACGTTCAGGGCGGCGCGCTGGTCCTCGACCAGTCCATCGCTGCCAACCTGCTGGAAAGCGGGCAGCGCGCGTACCTGCGGGAGGGGTGCGACCATACGGTGAGCACCTGCGCCAGCCGCTTCGGCAATGCTGCCAATTTCCAGGGGGAGCCGTTCCTGCCGGGCAACGACCTGTTGACCCGCTATCCCACCAGCGCATCGTGACTGCGGCGCAGGCGCTGGCCCGCGCGGCCAGCGAACTTGTCGGCGCGCCTTTCCGGCTGCGCGGGCGCGATCCGCAAACGGGGCTCGACTGCATCGGCCTAGTGGCTTCTGCACTCGCCCGCGCCGGTCGCACTCCGCCGACACTGCCGCATTACGCGATGCGCAATGCAAGCTGCGCCCGCTTCCTGGAATTGCTTCCCCAGGTTGGTCTCGTACCCAGCCGAGCCGACCCAGCGCCCGGAGACGTCGTCCTGCTGCGCCCATCTGCCGCGCAATACCACCTTGCGATCATCGGCCCCTCCGGCCTGCTCGTGCACGCCCATGCCGGCCTTGGCCGCGTCGTTGAAAGCCCTGCACCGTTGCCTTGGCCCGTCCAGGCCCGCTGGAACCTGATCGAGAACTGAAGGAAACCCCATGGCTACTCTCGTACTTACCGCCGTCGGCACCGCCATCGGCGGGCCGCTCGGCGGCGCGCTGGGCTCGCTGCTCGGCAGCCAGATCGACGGCGCGCTGTTCGGCTCGCCCGGTCGCGAGGGCCCGCGCCTGCAGGAACTCAGCGTCACTACGTCCAGCTACGGCACGGCGGTTCCGCGCCATTTCGGCACCATGCGCGCGCCCGGCTCGATCATCTGGGCAACCGACCTTGTCGAAAGCAGCGAAGAAGCTGGCGGCGGCAAAGGCAGTCCCTCGGTCACGACCTACAGTTATTCCACCTCGTTTGCCGTTGCCCTGGCGAGCAGGCCTATCACCATGGTCCGGCGTATCTGGGCCGATGGCAACCTGCTTCGCGGTGCGGCGGGAGACCTGAAAGTGGGCGGCACGTTCCGTTTCCATTCCGGGCATGGCGACCAACAGCCCGATCCGCTGATTGCCGCTGACAGGGGCGCACAATGCCCGGCTTTCCGGGGGCTCGCCTATTGCGTGTTCGAGGACCTGCAACTGGGCGACTTCGGCAATCGCATTTCAGCCCTTACGTTTGAGATCGTGGCGGACGACGGAGAGGTGTCGCTACAGGCAATTCTGGCTCCTGCCGATGACGAGAGCAGCGTGGACCGTCCACTTGCCGACCTTCAGGGCTATTCGGACACCGGCGGGCCGCTCCAGTCCGTGCTCGATTCGGTCGGTTGGCTCTATCCGCTGGCCTGCGATGCCAGCGGAGCGCGGCTGGCTTTCTTCGATGGCCACCCTTCGGCCCAGCCGGTTATCCAGCTGCCCGAAGCCGCGGTAGACCTATCGCGCGAAGGCTTTGGTGCCACATCGGGCCGGGCCCGGCAGACCCGCGCCGATGGGGCGGAAATCCCGTCCGGCCTGCGCTATTACGACGTGGAGCGCGACTATCAGGCCGGTCTGCAGCGTGCCGGGGGCAAGGCGCAGGCAGGCCGCAACAGGATACTGGAATTTCCCGGAGCGCTTGTCGCGGCAAAGGCGCGCAAGCTGGCCGACGACGCGGCAGAGCGCGCCGGTTGGTCGCAGGAGCGCCTCGCGTACCGCGTCGCGCAACTGGATCCTGCCATCGGGCCCGGAAAGATCGTTTCGGTGCCGGGTCGAAGCGGGACCTGGCGGATCGAGGCGTGGGAATGGCGCGAGAACGGCCTCGAACTGGAATTGTTGCGCCTGCCCTACCTTCGCGGCGCGCATGTGACCACCGATGCAGGTGTGTCCGCAACGCCGAGGGACAAGGTCGCTACCCCCACCACGCTTCGTGCTTTCGAACTGCCGTGGGACGGCCAGGGTTCGGCTGACCAACGACAAATTTTCGCGGCTCCCAGTTCCGCCAGTGACGGCTGGACGGGGGCCACGCTTTATGCAGAGCGCAACGACAGCCTCGTCCCCATCGGCGGAACCGGCACGCGGCGCAGCGTGACCGGCGTAACGGCTTCGCCGCTTGCACCCAGCCAGGCATGTCTCGTCGATCGGCTGGCCACTCTCGAAGTGAAGCTCGATTCGGCAGACTTTCTGCTGGCCACGGCCTCGCTGGAGAATGTGGCCAACGGTGCCAACCGGGCTCTGGTCGGCAATGAGGTCATTCAGTTCTGCAAGGCCGAAGACCTCGGCGGCGGACACTGGCGAATTGGCGGCCTACTGCGCGGTCGCGGGGGAACCGAACCTGTCGCAATGGCAGGAACGCCGCAGGGGGCGGACTTCGTCTTGCTCGATCAAAGGCCCCTCGCCATGGCGGCGGGCGAAATTGGCGATAGCCCGGCAATCGCTGCCATCGGGCTTGCCGACAGCGAACCCGTGATTGCCCCGATCATTGCATCAGGCCGTAGCCGCAAGCCGCTGATGCCGGTCCATTCCCGTGTCGAAACGCGCGAGGGCGTGGGCCTGACGCTTTCGTGGCGTCGTCGCTCTCGCGGCAGCTGGACCTGGGATGGTGCGGTCGACGTACCCTTGAACGAGCAGTTCGAACGGTACGAAGTCGGTCTGGGAGATCCGGACAAACCCAGCGCCAGCTGGGAAACCGCAGAACCTGCGTTTCTCCTCGACGCCGCCAACCGCAGCCAACTCGCCGCCGAATTCCCCGGCACCTCCCTGTGGGTGCGCCAGATCGGCACGCACGACCGCTCCGAAGCCCTGTTCCTGACCACCATTAGCTGAGGCCATCATGACCGACATCTTCTCTTTTGCATCGACCACCCCGCGCCTTGGCCTGCCCAACCTGTTCACCGCGCAGGCGCAGAAAGAATTCACCGTGAACGAGGCTTTTGCCCTCATCGACTCTCTGCTGCATGCGGCGGTCGAAGGCGAGGCCGACGCGCCGCCTTCCGACCCCGGCGAAGGCGAATGCTGGCTCGTCGGAATTGGTCCGAGCGGAGACTGGGCCGGACATTCAGGGCGGCTAGCCTGCCGACAGAGCGGCAACTGGCTGTTCGCCGCCCCCATTGAGGGCATGACAGTCTACGACAGGTCTACCAAGCAGCTGGTCCGCTTCAGAGATGGATGGGTGAGGGGTGCGAGTGTGGCGGTGCCGGCTGGCGGCGAGGTGATAGACGTCGAAGCGCGCGCTACTCTCGGCGAGCTTGTCGCCAATCTGATTTCTCTCGGCATCCTGCCCGCGTCATGAGGACCTAATGTCTCGAACATGCGTAGTGAAGGATGAAACCCGTTAAAGGAGCTCACCACATGCATCGCGCTAAACTTCCCCTCGCTGCTCTTGTCGCCCTCGCCATAAGCGGTTGCGCCACAACCTATGAAGACCCGGCAACCGAAGTGGGAAGCGCCACGATTTCCGATCGTTCGGGCAATAGCGTGGGCACGGCGATGCTCTATGCGCAGGACGGTGAAGTAACCGTGTCGGTTTCGCTCAACGGTGTCTCGCAGGGTACGCACGCGGTTCACCTGCACACGACAGGCGATTGCAGCGCCGCCGACTTTACGTCTGCCGGGGGGCACCTCAATCCCATGGGTAACGAACACGGCACGATGAACCCGCAAGGCGCGCATCTGGGCGATCTTCCCAATGTCGAGGTTTCCACTGCCGGTATTGGCTCGTCCAGCACCATCTTGCGCGGAAACAGTGCCACAGTGATCTCGCAGATCTTCGATGCCGATGGCACGGCCCTGGTCGTGCACGAGGGTGCGGACGACTACATGACCGATCCGGCAGGAGCCGCCGGCAGCCGGGTAGCCTGCGGAGTTTTCTCCCGCAGCTGAGGCTGTCAGGAGGGCTTGCTTGCATAGCGGGTTGTGTCTTCCACCCCCGCTTCCGCGAAGCCTTTCAGCCGCAAGCGGCAGCTATCGCAGAGGCCGCAGGCAAGCCCTTCCGGAGTTGGATCGTAGCACGACCAGCTCCAGGCAGGGTCGAGGCCAAGCCGGTGACATTGGCGCGCGATGTCCGCTTTCGTCATGTGCTGTAAGGGGGCATGGATGTCGAACGGGCGCCCTTCCACTCCCTGCCTTGTTCCCAGCCGCGCGGTTTCGGCAAAGCTGGCAATGAATTCAGGTCGGCAATCGGGATAACCGGAGTAGTCCAGCGCGTTCACCCCGATGAAGATGTCGCTGGCACCCGCGCTTTCGGCGAAGGCCGTGGTAAGCGCGAGGAACAGCAGATTGCGTGCCGGAACGTATGTAACCGGTATGTCGTCACCCACACCGTCCTTCGGAACGTCGATATCGGCGGTAAGCGCCGACGCGCCGAATTGCCGCAGGTCGAGCGGCAACTGGACGTGCCTTTCCACCTCGAGTTTTTCGGCGATCGCCCGCGCAGACTGCAATTCACGGCGATGGCGCTGGCCGTAATCGATGGACAAGGCATGCAGGCGAAAACCCTGCTCTCGGGCGAGAGCGCCCGTTACCATGGAATCCAGTCCGCCCGACAGCAGGACAACGGCGATCTTTGCAGTTTCTGTCATGGGTGGGGGCTAGGCACTCGGGACGCGCCAGGCAAGACAGACAATCCGATCAACACTAACCGGACGATCAGCACGAACCGGAATGCCGCGCTTCCCCCTCTATCGAAAACGGCGCGCCGCCGTAAATGCCCTGGCTTCGGACCTGCACCACGTCCGGCCCTTCCCGCCGTATGGTGGTGCGCCCATATCCATTCCCCCTGCACGTGTACTGGACGGTTACGACATCCGCCTCATCCTGCACGACAAACCGGTCGCAATTGGGTTGCCGGTGGCGAATCTGGATGAGTTCGCGACCGGTACGCACACAGATGCGCTGGCTCGTCCCCTCCGAGCGCAGTCGCAGGGTCCACGCTCCATCATTGAGCGTCTCGAGCATGGCCAGTTCAGGCGCCCGCGCAGACGCCGGGGTCAGCGCGAGCATGGCTGCTGCCGTCGCGCTTGCAATTCCCACTCTGGATCTGATGCCAAACACGCTCAATTCGCTCCTTCGTCCATCCCTATAGCACGGTTTGCCTGAACGACCAATTGCCCCGGGCGAGCGACGAACCGTTAGTCCTGAATCGGGAAGACTTTCGAGCAGAATGCGCAATCGACAAGTATGATCCCTTCCTCGTTCGCCATGTCGCGCCGCTCTTCCCTCGGGAAACGTGAAAGGACGTCCTCGAAATGCGCCATCGTGCAGCGACATCCCTTCGCAAGTCGTGCGCCGGGGGAGACCAGTATCTTGTCCTCTTCATGGTAGAGGCGCCATACGATCTCTTCCAGCGACAGACCTGGCTCGACCAGTTCCTCGTGCCGCAGGCTTTCGGCGAGGACCGCGACATGCTCCCACTCCGGGTCGTCCAGCCGCACGTGCAGCCGCTCGCGCCCTTCCTCACCTTCGGGCAGGTGCTGGACCAGCAGCCCGGCCGCCACGGTACGGCCAGAGCCGGACTTTACCGCGGTACGAATTGACGTCGGGATTTGCTCGCTCTGCGCGAAATAACTTTCTACCGCAGCGGAAAGCGAATTGCCCTCAAGCGGCACGATGCCCTGGTAGCGCTTCCCGGTTTTCGCGATGTCAAAAGTGATCGCCAAGTGCGCCTTGCCGAACAGCGCCTCGAGCGAAGGGTTTACCCCTCCAGCCTGCATCTGCACCTCGTCATGTTCGACGTAACCGCGGATCTCTCCGTCGCGGTAATCGCATACCAGCAGACTGACGATACCGCCTTCGCCCTGCGCCTGCATGGTGAGCTGGTCGCCGTCATCCTTCAGCAAACTGCCCATTAGCGACACCAGAACCAGCGCTTCGGCCAGGCAATGCTTCAGCGCGGGCGGATAGTCGTGCGCGGACAGCACGTCTTCTAGCACGGGGCCCAGACGCACCGCACGACCGCGCGAATCATGCGACGGGATGGAGAAGCCAAGCAGTTCGTCGGAGTAGGTTTCGGTTCGGGTATCGCTCATGCGCACCATATGGGGCGCGCGCGGCCATTGTGAAGCGCAGCTATCCCAGCTTGCCGAAACACCACAGGAGGATCGACTTCTGCGCGTGTATGCGGTTTTCGGCTTCGTCGAAAACGACCGACTGCGGCCCTTCGAAAACGTCTCCGCTCACTTCCTCGCCGACATGCGCCGGGAGGCAGTGCAGGAAGATAGCATCGGGCTTCGCGTGCGCCATGAGATTGGCATCGACGCGGTAAGGCTCCATCGCCGCCAGCTTTTCCTGCGCATGGGCCTGGCCCATGGATATCCACGTGTCCGTGACGATCACATCCGCACCCGACGCGGCCTCTGCGGCATCTTGAGTCAGCGTTACTGACGACCCGGCCGAACGTGCATGGTGAACGAACTCAGCGGCAGGCTCATAGCCCGCCGGTGTCGCCACGCGCACGTTGAACTTCATCAGTGCCGCTGCCTCCAGGATGGAGTGCAGCACGTTGTTGCCGTCCCCCAACCAGGCGACTTCCAGCCCTGGCAGCGCCTTGCGGTGTTCGATCACCGTCAGCAGGTCCGCCACGATCTGGCACGGGTGCGAGCGATCGGTCAGGCCGTTGATCACCGGGACATGCGCATAGTGCGCCATCTCCTCGATCTTTGCGTGATCGTCGGTGCGCACCATGATGGCATCGGCCATGCGGCTGAGCACGCGCGCTGTATCCGCGATCGATTCCCCCCGCCCGAGTTGCGTCGTCCCCGAATCGAGGATCAGCGCCGTACCGCCCAGCTGGCGCATGGCGATGTCGAAGCTGATCCGGGTGCGGGTCGAAGCCTTCTCGAACACCATCGCCAGCACGTGGCCGGCCAGCGGCTGGTCCGCGTCAGGCCGACCCTTGGGCCAGCCGCGACGGGCGCGCTTGCGATCCTGGGCGTCGTTGATCATGGCCGCAATGGCGTGACCACCGGCATCCGACAGGTCCAGGAAGTTGCGCACGACCGGCGCAACGTCGAGCGGGGGCTGGTCGGTCATGATCCGGTCGGGACCTCGAAATCGGCAGCGCCTGCCGACAGCTTCTCGATGAATTCGTCCATCTCGGCGTCCTCGATCACCAATGGCGGCAACAGGCGCAGCGTCGAATCCCCCGCCGCCACGGTGAGCAACTGGTGATTGTCGCGCAGGTGGACCATGAACGGTCTCGGCTCGACCTTCATCTTGATGCCAAGCATCAAGCCCGCACCACGAACGCTCTCGAACAGGTCGGGATAGTTGCCGATGAACTGTTCCAGCCGGGCGCGCAGGCGCTCGCCCTTGGCGCGCACCTGGCCAAGGAATTCGTCGTTCGCCACGGTATTCATCACGGCCATTCCCGCAGCCATTGCCAGAGGATTGCCACCGTAGGTGGAACCGTGGGTACCAATCACCATGCCGCGGGCAGCCTTTTCAGTAGCGAGGCAGGCGCCCAGCGGGAAACCACCGCCGATGCCCTTGGCCGAGGCAACAATGTCCGGCTCGATCCCGTACTGTTCGTAGGCATAGAACGTGCCGGTGCGCGCTACGCCGCATTGCACTTCGTCCAGCACCAGCATCAGGTCGTGCTCATCGCACAGCTGGCGAAGTCCCTGCAGGAACTCCGGCGTTGCCGGCCGGATACCGCCTTCGCCCTGGATCGGTTCCACCAGGAAGCCTGCCGTGTTCGGACCGATGGCCGCCTTGGCGCCCTCGAGGTCGTTGAAATCGACGTATTTGAAGCCGGGCAGCAGCGGGTTGAAACCCTTGTGCATCTTCTCCTGATTCGATGCGCTGATTGTGGCCATCGTGCGCCCGTGAAACGCGTTGTTGAAGGTGATCAGCTCGAACTTGTTCTCGTCGCCTGCATGCTGATGATAGGCGCGCGCGGTCTTTATCGCGCATTCCACCGCCTCGGCACCGGAGTTGGTGAAGAACACGGTGTCGGCAAAGGTGGTGTCGACCAGCTTTTGCGCCAGTTCCTCTCCCTGCGGGCTGCCGTAGAGGTTCGAGACGTGCATGAGTTTGGCCGCCTGCTCCTGGATCGCGCCGATCAGGCCGGGGTGCGAATGGCCGAGCAGGTTCACCGCGATACCGGCGGCAAAATCGAGATAACGGGTGCCGTCCTCGTCGATGAGGTGGCAATTGTCGCCCTCGACGGGCCGGACCCCGCACCGCGGATAAACGGGCATCAACGGAGTGATAGACATTTTGGATGTGTCCTTAGAGAAAGCGTGAAATCAAAAAAAGCGGCCTCTCCGGACCGCCAATACGCTCTCATCTAGGAGGGTGGTGGCGGCCGGTCAAACATACACGGCCGCCACTACCTTGGCTGGATCCCCGCGGGCTTAGCCCTGCGCTGGCACCAGGTTGACGGCCGAGTACTTGCCTCGTCGATCGACTTCGAGGTCGAATTCGAATCGGTCGCCCTCGGCGATGCCCTGGAGGCCCGAACGTTCGACAGCGCTGATGTGGACGAAGGCATCTTCCTTGCCATCATCGCGCGTGATGAAGCCGAAACCCTTCATGGTGTTGAAGAACTTGACGGTGCCTACGGCTTTCTCGCCGGTCAGTTCACGCTGCGGGCTCTTTGGTGCCGACTGCACCTCGATGACGTCGCCAACCACCTGCAGGTCGGCAGCAGAGATCTTTCCGCCGCGATCCACGAGGTTGAACTGCAGTTCCTGACCTTCGGCCAGCCCTTCCAGACCGGCACGTTCGACCTGGCTGATGTGGACAAACACGTCTTCGCCGCCTTCATCACGCTGGATGAAGCCGAAACCCTTCTGGGTATTGAAGAACTTGACCTTGCCCTGACCGGTGCCGACGACCTGGGCGGGCATGCCGCCACCACCACCGCCGCCGCCGCGCGGACCACCACGACCGGCACCGCCGCCGCCGAAGCCGCCGCCGCGGTTACCACCGCCGAAACCGCCACCGCCACGATCGTCGTTGAAGCGGCCACCGCCGCCACCACCGCCGCCGAAGCGATCGTTACCGCCATCGCGCCAACCGCCGCTTTCCATGGGCGGAGGTCCGTCCATGAAGGGATCGAACCCCTCTTCGCCGATGTTGTCCCGCTTGTCGCGCCCCCGACCGCGACGCCCTCGATCATAACCCATGTATACGCAAAACCTTCAATCTCGCCCTTGTCAAAGTTGCAGCTGATGACACGAGCGAAATGGTCAACAACCGGGACCGACGGACCTGCCCAGTCGCTCCGACGGACGTTTATAACGAAGAATCAGGCGAGACGCGAATGTTTTAAGATTACGGGTCTGTGACAGACCTGCAACGCGGCCGGGCTTGCCCTTGCCTGTCGCTTGTTCCATTCGGATTGCCCGCAGGACCGCATCTTCGCCGCCCTGCCTCTCAGGGAGGTTTCATGTCGGATTTCAAGCGCCTCAGCGACACAGTATGGGCCAGCCCGCAGATCGATGCGGACGATGTCGCGGATGCTGCGCAACAGGGTTTCACCATGATCGTGAACAACCGGCCCGATGCGGAGCAGGATGGCCAGCCGTCCGGGGCGCAGATAGAACAAACGGCAACCGCGAACGGGCTGGCCTATGTCGCCATTCCCATCGACCATGCGGGCTTCAGTCAACCGCAGGTGGATGCCATGGTCGAAGCGCTGGACCAGGCCGATGACAAGGTGTTGGCGTACTGCCGGTCCGGAACCCGCTCGACTTTTCTGTGGGCGCTGGCCCAGGCGCACCGGGGCGAAGATCCGTCCGCGCTAACCGAAGCTGCGCTTGCCGCCGGGTACGACATCACCGCCATCGTGCCGATGCTCGAAATGCTGTCCGCAAAGGCGCGCGACTGACGCCATGCCGGGTGCGCTGCCGCAGCTGCTTGGATCGCTGGTGGCCGTTGTGGCCATTGTCGCGGTGACATGGGCACTGGGATTCCGGCGGGCGGCCCGAATCGAATCGCACGACGAGGCGCGAGAGCTGTTCAGCCTTGCGCCCGGCGGTTTCGAGCCAGTGGCGATAGAGCTCGACAGGCAAGGGCGCGCGGCCATCGCGCGCGACCGGCAGGGCCGCGTGGCGGTGCTCGTGCCTCACGGCAACCAGTTCGTTTTTCGCCTGCTCGCACCTGGCTCCCCGATCTCGGCCGAGGGCGGCGTGCTAGCGATCCGCGCACTGCCCGCTGTGAAAATCGAACCAGAGGGCGACGCGCGGGTCTGGGCCAATACTGACAGCAGTGATAATAGCGGCTGATGCCGTTCGATCCTGTTGCCTATGCGATTCCCGTTTTCGTTGCGCTGATACTGGGCGAGTTACTGTGGTCGCGGCTGCGCGGTTCGCACCAGGCCTATGAATGGCGCGACACTGGAACGTCGCTCGCCGTCGGTCTCGGCAGCACAATTGCCGGCGCGCTGACAGGCGGACTCACCGCCGCGCTGCTGGTTTGGGTGCATGGTTTCGCGCCGCTCTCCATCGGCTGGGTGTGGTGGGCCTGGCCACTTTGCTTCGTGCTGGACGACCTGGCCTATTACGTCTTTCACCGCAGCGCCCACCGCGTGCGCTGGTTCTGGGCCAGCCACGTCAACCATCATTCGAGCCAGCACTACAACCTTTCGACCGCCCTGCGGCAGAGCTGGACGGGTTTCGTCGCCGCGTCGTTCGTTTTCCGCCTGCCGCTGGCGCTGGCAGGGTTCGAGCCGGGAATGATACTGGCCTGCGCTGGTATCAACTTGATCTACCAGTTCTGGATACACACGGAAGCGGTGGAGCGTATGCCGCGCTGGTTCGAAGCGGTAATGAACACGCCTTCGCACCACCGCGTGCACCATGCCGTGAACGCCCGCTACCTAGATCGTAACTATGCCGGGGTTTTCATCATATGGGACCGGATGTTCGGGACATTCGCCCCGGAGGATACCGAGGATCGCATCCGCTACGGCCTTGTCGGCCAGCTGGGCAGCTTCAACCTCTTCTACGTCGTGTTCCATGAATGGATCGGCATCGCCCGTGACGTGTGGCGCGCGCCCTGGCGTCACAAGCTGGCATACCTGTGGCGCGAACCGGGCTGGAGCCACGATGACAGCCGCGAAACGTCAGAGATGATTCGCCGGCGATGGAAGTCGCGAACGCCCGAGCCAAACAGCCGCGATCGACCGGTCAGATAGCCAGTTCGCCGGTTTCCCCTGTGCGGATGCGGGTGACGCCGCCCACCTCGAGGACGAAGATCTTCCCATCGCCGATCGATCCGGTGTTCGCGGCCTCGCGGATGGTTTCCACGATCTTGGGCGCGATATCGTCGCTTGCCACGATTTCCAGGCGCACCTTGGGCAGCATGTTCACCGCATACTCGGCACCGCGATAGATTTCCGTCTGGCCCTTCTGCCGACCGAAGCCCTTAGCCTCGCAGACCGTCATGCCTGCCACCCCAATGTCCGCCAGCGCCTCGCGCACTTCTTCCAGCTTGAACGGCTTGATGATGGCGACGATCATTTTCATGCGCGAATTCCCTGTAAGATCCCGAGCTCGCTATCGTGAGCGGGTTGTAACCTCCTTGTAACCGGACACCCGCCCCCGCGCGCAACAAAAAAAGGGCCGGAGCAGCGAAGCTCCGGCCCATTGTGAGTTGTACGTTCGCAGGAGGAACGAGTGTTGGCGGGGTCGGGAGGGAGAGGAGAGAGGTGGTTCCCGCCCCCGCCAATTCGGTGAAGGGTCAGCCCTGGTTGGCGAGACCCGGATAGGCTTCCACGCCGGTTTCGTGGATGTCGAGACCGGCAAGTTCGATCTCTTCGGAGGGACGCAGGCCGATGGTGGTCTTGAGAACCAGCCAGATGACACCGGAAGCGACACTGACCCAGACCATGGTGAGCAGCACGCCCACGAGCTGGCCGACAAAGGTTGCGTCACCCGTCCAGGCCACGATCAGCGTGCCCCAGATACCGGCAACAAGGTGAACCGGGATAGCGCCGACGACGTCGTCGATCTTGAACTTGTCGAGCAGCGGCACGGTGAAGACCACGATGGCACCCCCGATCATGCCGATCAGGATCGACTGCCCGACGGTGGGAGCCAACGGCTCTGCGGTGATCGACACGAGGCCGGCCAGCGCACCGTTCATGGCCATGGTCACGTCGGCCTTCTTGTAACGCAGCTGTGTCAGGATGATCGCGATCACCACGCCGCCGCAGGCCGCCATGTTGGTATTCACGAAAATCTTCGACACGTCGGATACGTCACCCACGGTGCCCATCGCCAGCTGCGATGCGCCGTTGAAGCCGAACCAGCCGAGCCAGAGGATGAAGGTGCCGAGCGTTGCCAGCGGGATGTTGGTGCCTGGGAACACATTGACCATGCCATTGGCGCCGTAGCGACCGAGGCGCGGGCCGAGGATCAGCGCGCCGACCAGGGCAGCCCAGCCGCCGGTGGAGTGAACCAGGGTGGAACCGGCGAAGTCGGAGAAGCCCCAGACGCTGTCGAGGTAGCCGCCACCCCATTCCCAGCTCACCACGACCGGATAGATCACGGCGGTAAGGATGGTCACGAAGATGAAGAACGGCACGATCTTGATGCGTTCGGCCAGCGTGCCCGAAACGATAGAGGCGGTGGTGGCGCAGAAGACCATCTGGAAGAACCAGTCGGATGCCACCGAATAGCCGGTATCGAGATCGGCGGAGCCAACGTCCTGCATGCCGTAGACGGTGCCAGCCATGCCGAACAGGCCCATGCTATCCTCGCCGAAGCCGGGATAGGCAATGTTGTAGCCGATGATCCAGAACATCAGGCCGGCGATAGCGTAGAGGCCGATGTTCTTGAGACACTGGGTCGAGGTGTTCTTGGCGCGCACGAGGCCCGCCTCGAGCATGGCGAAGCCTGCCGCCATCCACATCACCAGGAAGCCGCCGATAAGGAACAGCAGCGTGTTGAAGATATAGGCGGTGCCCCCGCCTACGGCGTCAGCCGCCACTGTGGCGGCGGCATCGGCAGCCGGGGCCGCGAAGGCCGGGCTGGATGCAAGCAGCGCGGTCGCAGCGACGGCGCCGGTCTTGAGAATTGCTGATTTCATTTTGTCTGACCCCCTGATCACAACGCGGTTTCGTCGGTTTCGCCGGTGCGGATCCGCATGGTCGAAGCGAGTTCGAGCACGAAGATCTTGCCGTCGCCGATGCTCTGCGTGCTGGCGGTTTCCTGGATGGTCTCGACGACCTTCGGCATGAGCTCATCGCTAACCGCGATTTCCAGCTTCACCTTGGGAAGCATGTTCACCGAGTACTCGGCACCGCGGTAGATCTCGGTTTGCCCCTTCTGGCGGCCGAACCCCTTCACTTCCGACACGGTCATGCCGGCGACGCCCAGACCGGCGAGTGCCTCGCGCACCTCGTCGAGCTTGAATGGTTTGATGATGGCGATGACGAATTTCATCCCTGACCCCTATGACTTGCCGGGTCGCTCCCGGCCGCAGATGCTGCAATGCAACAGCCGTGCCAGAAGCAGGGAGGTGATAATTTACGGGAACTTGGCGCGGCGATGAGGGTTGCAGCCCCCGCCCGAAGCCCAAAACACAGGCACCGCGCCTATTTTTTGGGCACTGCCTTTCGCGTCAAAGCGTCAGCGCGACCTTTATGGGAAGGTGGTCCGATGCCTGCCGGGCCAGCGGGCTCGTGTGGACCTGTGCGTGATCCAGCGACCAATGCGGCGTATGCATCAGGCGGTCCAACGCCAGCAGCGGCCTGCGGGCGGGAAAGCTCCTGCCGGGCTCCACCATTTCCCAGTGCGCGGCCAGTCCCCGCACGCCGCCGATGGGCCTGATCCATTCATTGCAGTCGCCCAGCATCACGGCGGGCAGGCCGGGCGCGCGGCTGTTGTTGCAAAGATGGGCGAACTGGCGTTTGCGTCGCAGGCCCGACAGATCGAGATGCATGCAGGTCACGCAGATCTGCTGGCCATCGACACGCAACTGCGCCCGCACCGCGCCGCGCGGTTCCAGCCGGGGCAATGTCTCGGATTCGACCTCAATCACCTCCAGGCCGTCGCGCACGAGCAGCGCATTGCCGTGCCAGCCCATGCTGGCGGGCTTTGTCGAATGGGAGGCTACTTGGTAGCCCGCACTTTCCAGTTCCTGGCGATTGAGCACCGCCCGCCGGGTGCCGAATCGCTCGTCGACTTCCTGCAGCGCGATGACATCCGCCTGCAGTTCCTCGATCACCGACAGGATGCGATCCGGGTCGCGGCGCCGGTCCAGTCCCACGCCCTTGTGAATATTGTAGCTGGCGAAGGTGAGCTGCATCAGCCCTCCTGCGGCAGGTTCCCGGCGATGTAACGGTCGGTGGGGCGCGTTGGCAGCCCATCGATGCTTTCGCGGCGGTTTGAGTGTTTGGTCGCCCATTTCTGCGGATCGACACCGGTATGCGCTTTCAGCAGCGTCTGCCGCTCGCGCTCGAACTCCATGAACGGCACGCCCCATCCGCAGGACGTCTGCACGCTTTCGATTTCGATATCGAAGATCTGACGGGTGCCGGGAAGCAGGGTGAAATGCCTTGCGATGGCATCCCAGCCACTGTCCGACGGCAACACCGGTTTTCCCGCACCGTAGATCTGCAGGATGAGCGCTGGCTGCTGGAAATTGCAGAACATCAGCGTGATCCGGCCATCGGCCAGCAGGTGCGCGTTGGTCTCGTTTCCCGAACCGGCAAGGTCGAGATAGCCGACACGCGTTGGCGAGAGCACCCGAAAGGCGTCGTATCCCTTGGGCGAGAGATTGATGCGTGCGCCTGGTGCAGAGGTGGCGACGAAAAAGACCGGCTGGGCCTCGATCATCGCGATATGTTTCTCGTTCAGTGCTTCGAAAAAGTCGGCCATGGGCAAAGACTACGCGCAAGGCGCCGCCGTGTCACCGCTCCTTGGTGGCAGAAAATGCGAGGTCGGGATTCTTCTCTTCCTGGTAGCCCACGTCCCACGCGCTCTTGGCCATGAAGACGAGGTCGCCATCGCGGTCGCGCGCAAGGTTGCCCTGGTTGAACTTTTCGAAATCGCGCAGCGCCGCGTCGGTGCCCTTCAGCCATCGCGCCGTGGCGAAAGGGGAAGCCTCGAGCGCGGCATCGACCTTGTATTCCGCACCCAGCCGCGAAATCAGCACGTCGAGCTGCAACTGGCCAACGACGCCCACGATGCTGCTGCCGCCGATCTCGGGGTAGAAGACCTGGATCACGCCTTCTTCTGAAAGGTCATCCAGCGCCTTGCGCAACTGCTTTGTCTTGGTCGGATCCTTCAACTGCACGCGGCGCAGGATTTCCGGCGCGAAGTTGGGCAGGCCGGTGAAGCGGATTTCGTTCTTCTCGCTCAGCGTATCGCCCACACGCAAGGTGCCGTGGTTGGGAATGCCGATGATGTCGCCCGGCTCCGCCGTATCGGCAATCTCGCGGTCCTGCGCAAAAAACAGGATTGGCGAGTGGACGGCGATGGGCTTGCCCAGGCCGCTGGGGGTCAGCTTCATGCCGCGTTTGAAAGTCCCCGACACCTGCCGCATGAAGGCGATGCGGTCGCGGTGGTTGGGGTCCATGTTGGCCTGCACCTTGAAGATGAAGCCGGAGACCTCATCGTGTTCCGGACCGATCTTCTCTTCGCCTGCGGGTTGCGGGCGCGGCGGCGGCGCGATTCGGGCGATCGCATCGATCAGTTCCTCGACGCCGAGGTTCTTCAGCGCCGATCCGAAATAGACCGGCGTCAGATCACCGTTGCGATAGGCTTCCAGGTCGAATTCCGGATACCCCGCCTGCGCCAGCTGGTACTCTTCCTCGAAGTTGCCGGAGATTGCCGCCTGATCCAGCGGGTCGCGCATGCCCAGGTACTCGTTCGATCCGCCTTCCACGCGTGCGACTTCCTGTGTGCGGAAATCCAGCAGGCCTTCGAACAGGCCGCCCATGCCGATGGGCCACATCTGCGGGCTGACATCCAGCGCCAGCATGTCGGCCACTTCGTCCATCGTTTCGAACGGGTCGCGGCCTTCTCGGTCCACCTTGTTGACGAAGGTGATGATCGGAACCGAACGCAGGCGGCAGACTTCGAACAGCTTGCGCGTCTGCGGCTCGATACCCTTGGCCGCGTCGATCACCATAATGGCGGAATCGACAGCAGTCAGGGTGCGGTAGGTGTCTTCGGAGAAATCCTCGTGCCCCGGCGTGTCGAGAAGGTTGAAGGTGATGGTCTCACCGTCATATTCCTTCTCGAACGTCATCACGGACGAGGTGACGGAGATACCGCGCTGCTGCTCGATCTTCATCCAGTCGGACCGGGCACGACGCGCCGCGCCGCGCGCTTTCACCAGTCCCGCCTGATGGATCGCCCCGCCCTGCAGCAGCAGCTTTTCCGTCAGCGTGGTCTTACCCGCGTCAGGGTGCGAGATGATCGCGAAGGTCCTACGGTTCGAGGTCATGGATCAGCCGCGCAGTTCCGCGCCCTGCCTGGCAGCAGCGGCCACGACCTTGTCGCTGATCGCTTTCAGCTCTTCGTCCTTGAACGACTTCTCACCCGGTTGCAGCGTTACTTCGATGGCGATGGACTTCTTCTCCTCGGGCACGCCCTGTCCGGCGAACACATCGAAGACGCGCGCGTCCACGATGTTGGCCTTGTCCGCGCCTCTTACAGCGCGCAGCAGGTCTGCCGACGCCAGGTCTTCCGGCACGAGGAAGGCAAAGTCGCGCTCCACCGACTGCAGGGCAGGCGGAGCGAAATCGGGCTTCTCGAACCCGGCCTTGCCCTTCTTGGCAGGAATAGCGTCGAGGTAAATCTCGACGGCAACCACTGGCCCATCGATATCGAAGGCATCGAGCGTTGCGGGATGCAGCGCGCCAAAGCGGGCGAGCACGTTTTTGGGACCAAGGCGGAGTGTGGCGGACTGGCCGGGGTGGAACTGGCCACCGGCCTCTCCCATCACCATCAGCTTGTCGACCGGTGCGCCGGCTTCGGCCAGCAGCGCTTCCGCCTCGGCCTTGCCATCGAAGGCGTCGAACTTCGCCGCCTTGCCGCTGGCCCAGCCACGCGGTGTCTTCTCACCAGCGAGCAGCACGCAAAGTGTGGGATGCTCGTCACTCGATCCATCCTGCGCGCGCAGGTAGCGGCGACCCACTTCGAACAGGCGTACACCGGCAGCGCCGCGATCGGCATTGCGCTTCGCCGCGCTCAGCAGGCCGGGGATGAGCGAGGGGCGCATGGCCTTCATGTCCTCGCTGATGGGGTTGTCGAGCACCCACAGCGCATCGCCATCGGCGAAATGCTCCGCCTGCTGGGTCGGCAGGAAAGACCAGGTCACCGCTTCGTTCAGACCGCGCGAGGCAGCGCTGCGACGCAGGCGGCGTTCCAGCGCCTGCATCGGCGTGGCGGTGGGTCGGGCAACGCCTTCGGCTCGCGGCAGGGCCACACTGGCCACCTTATCGAGGCCGTAGATACGCACGACTTCCTCGACGAGATCGGCTGCGCTTTCGATGTCGTGACGACGCGGCGGACAGGTGACTTTCCAGTCCGCGCCCACGCCGAAATCGAGCGCTTCGAGGATGCGCTTCTGCTCGGCCTCGGGCACGTCCACCCCGCCAAGGCGCGCAGTCAGGCCCGGATCGAAAGCGATTACCTTCGGCTCCGTCGGCGGAGTTCCGGCGCGAACGATCTTGCTCGCTTCGCCGCCGCAGAAACGCTGGATCAGGCTGGTGAGAGTTTCCAGCCCCTCGTCCAGCCACGCCGGGTCCACCCCGCGCTCGAACCGGGTGCGGGCATCGGTGGCGAGGCCCAGCTTGCGGCCCGTCACGCCGATGGCTTCGGGATCGAAATAGGCGATTTCCAGCAATACGTCGGTCGTCTCGGGCTGCACCGAAGACTCTTCGCCGCCCATGATGCCCCCAATATCGTGCACGCCGTTATCGTCGGCGATCACGGTCATGGTGGAATCGAGAGTGTAGGTCTTCTCGTTCAGCGCCAGCACCTGCTCGCCGTCTTCGGCGCGGCGGGCGACCACCGAGCCGGAGAGCTTGGCAAGGTCATAGACGTGAGCCGGGCGACCGAAGGCCAGCATCATGTAATTGGTGATGTCCACCAGTGTGCTGATCGGGCGCTGGCCAGCCGCCATAAGGCGCTTCTGCATCCATTCGGGGCTTTCCCCGTTGGTCACGCCCTTGATGACGCGGCCGTAGAACGCCGGGCAACCCTCGGGATCGTCGGTGCGGATTTCCACCGGGCAGGGGAAGGTCGCAGCAACGCTATTTGCGTCGATGGACTTCAGCGTACCAAGGCCTGCCGCGGCAAGATCGCGGGCAATGCCGTATACGCCCATGCAATCGGGACGGTTGGGCGTGATCGCAACATCGAACACCGGCGATGCGCCGTGGTAATCGGCGAAAGCTTCGCCCACCGGCGCATCTTCCGGCAATTCGATGATGCCTTCGTGGGCGTCGCCCAATTCCAGCTCTCGCACGGAGCACATCATGCCATTTGATTCGACGCCGCGAATCTCCGACTTGCGCAGCTTCATGCCGTTGGCCGGAACCACGGCCCCGGCAACGCCCAGCACGCCCTTCATGCCGGCGCGGGCATTGGGCGCGCCGCAGACCACGGTCAGCGGATCGCCCTCACCCGTGGATACGGTGAGCACCTGAAGCTTATCGGCATCGGGATGCGGCTTCGCGGTCAGCACCTCTGCCACGCGGAAGCCTTCCAGCTTGTCGGCCGGATCCTCGATATCTTCCACTTCGATGCCGATGGCATTCAGCTTGGCGGCGATTTCGGCGACGGTAGCCTCGGTCTCGAGGAAATAGGTCAGCCATTCGAGCGAGAACTTCATGCTTTCGCTCCTACACCGGCGGAAAGGGTCGGCTGGTCGAACGGGCTGAAGCCATAGTGCGCCAGCCAGCGGGAATCCCCGTCGAAGAAGGCGCGCAGGTCATCCATCCCGTATTTCAGCATGGCAAGACGATCCACGCCAAGGCCCCAGGCAAAGCCCTGCCATTCGTCGGGGTCGAGACCGGCAAATTCGATCACGCGCCGGTTCACCATGCCGCTGCCCAGCAGTTCCATCCAGCCGTGACCCGGCTCGTCACCGCTGCCGCCGAGGATGCGCTTGCCATTCTCGATGGCGAAACCGACGTCGACTTCGACGCTCGGCTCGGTGAAGGGGAAGTAACTGGGTCGCAGGCGCAGGACGATGTCTTCGGTCTCGAAGAAGGCCTTGAGGAAAGTTTCCAGCGTCCACTTCAGGTGGCCGAGGTGAATGTCCCGGTCGATCACCAAGCCCTCGATCTGGTGGAACATCGGCGTATGCGTGGCATCGCTGTCGGAACGGTAGACGCGGCCGGGCGCAATGATGCGCAGCGGAGCGCCTTCAGCCATCATCGTGCGCACCTGCACCGGGCTGGTGTGCGTGCGCAGCAGCATCTTGCCGCCCTTGGGCGCGGTATCGGGGAAATAGAACGTGTCGTGCATCGCGCGGGCCGGGTGGCTTTCCGGCATGTTGAGCGCGGTGAAGTTGTACCAGTCGTCCTCGATCTCCGGCCCGGTGGCCACGGCGAAGCCGAGGTCGGCGAAAATCTCCGCCAGTTCGTCCATCACCTGGCTTACCGGGTGTACGCTGCCCTTGGGTGCGGTCGGCGCGGGCAGTGTCAGGTCGATCGTTTCGGTAGCAAGGCGCGCTTCGAGCTCGGCCGCTTCCAGCTCTTCCTTGCGCGCGGCCAATGCATCGGCAACCGTCTGGCGCATCGACTGGATGGCGGGCGCCTTCTCCTGCCGTTCCTCCGGGCTCATCTTGCCGAGCGTTTTCAGCAGGCCGGAAATGCTGCCCTGCTTACCGAGATATTCGACGCGCATCGCCTCCAGCGCGTTCAGGTCTGCGGCCCCGGCAATGCGGGCATTTGCCTCGTGGGCCATTTGTTCGTGGTCGGACATGGATACTTCGATTTGTTTTTGCGGACAGGCCGCGCCTGTTAGCCGCCATGCCGCCCGTGCCCAAGCCCTAAATGAGGGCAATCGACCGCCTCAGCGCTGGTGCGCGCCCTGCTCTTCGAGACGATGGGCGATGATCGCATTGGGCAAGGGGTGAGGCAATCTCGCGTATTTACTGGGAGTCATCCCCATGAAGGCGCGAAAATCGCGCACGAAATGCGCCTGGTCGACATAGTGATCGTCCAGCGAAGCGCTCCATGTACGATCCGGGTCTAGGGAAAACTTGCCCAAGCTGCGCAGGAACCGCTGGCGCCGCAACAGGAGCTTTGGCGAAAAACCGAAATAGCGCGAGGCCAGACGTTCGATAGTACGGCGGCTGGCTCCCACCTTCTGTGCCAGCGTATCCACGTCACCGATCTCCGGATCGCGCAGGGCCAGGTAGAGGGCCGTAACCATTTCCTCATGCGGGTTGGACGCTGGCTGCGCATCGATCAGGTACTGTTCTATCGACCTCGCAGTAACTTCGGGATCACCCACACCCCCCTCGACCAGTCGCTGAATGGGGGCAAATCGCGACAGCGCGGGCAAGGTCGCTCCATCGTGTAACTGGTTGGCAACGGCACTGGCCGGGCCTTCGACATAACGCGCCCAGCCTGCCGGTTTCAGCCCGATGCTCCACGACCGCGAGTTGCCAAGACGAAGACGCACCGCCCGGCTCGTCGGTCCGTGTGCGGAACATCGCGCCAGCGGTTGCATGGGGTCACCCCACAGCGCCGCTCGGTGCTGCTCCCCGCTGGCAAGAAAATTGATACTTGCCCAGTCGGGATAATGGCAGTCCGCCACCTGATCCTTTTCGGGGACATCGACCGTAAAGAAGTACAGCGACCCGAAATAGTCGTGCAGGCGCGAGTCAAGGTTGAAGACCCGCACCTCTATTCCGTCACCCTGCTTCGTTGCTGCTGAGATTTATCTTCCCCACAAAAAGTCCCCGCGCATCGAAAACAGCGCGCTGCCTAGCACTTCCTTCACTTCGCAAGCAAGTCGCTGCCATCCCTGCGAATTGATGGGAAACAAAGCCGACTCGAACAATCATCGCCTTGACAAAGGCGAGAGATTTTTCGGTGCGATCGGAGATTGTGCCCACTGAATGCGTGCACCTTGCCCGACAATTGGGGCCGGTACGATGAAAAGCGCCGTAACCTAGATGACAAGCGCTGTTAGGTTTCGCTGCGCCACTTGTTCACCGCTGCGATTGCGATTGTCCTCCACTTGCGCGGCGTTTCGACCGCGAACAGTCTAGCAGGGGATACGCAATGTCTACTTTAAGAAATGCCGCCGTATGCGCAGGCCTGGCCGCCATCGCGCTGGCACCCGCACCCGCTCTGGCGGACGATGAAGAGGTACAGCTTGTTCGGTGTGAGGAGAGTCTGGGCACCATCGCCCTGGTCGACAGTCCGAACGCAGGATGGAGCCAGTGGGATCTTGGCAGTCCGCGAATGCTGGTGTCGCGGCTCGCTGCCGAATCCGGTTGCTTCACGCCGCACAGCGGAGCCGACGGCACACCGGCCCAGTTCCTTCTGACCGCGATCGCCGGCACGCAGGAGGAGGTCGATCAGGGGATCAACGTGGCGACCGGCGTTGCCCGGGAGGCGCTGGTACGATCCGGCGCTGCTGGAGCCGTTCTTTCGCGCGTCCCCTTCGGCGGCGCCGCTCTGGGCATGCTCGGCGGCCTTGGCGGCAGGCGGACGACCGTTGCCGCGGCGCTGACCGTGGTCAGCCCGGCCACCGGCCAGCCGCTGGCGGCGGGCACGGGATCCGTGCGCAGTTCCAGCCTGAGCTTTCGCGGCTCCGGCGGTGCTGCCAACCGCGCACTGGCCGACAGCGTTGGCTATTCCGATAGCGGCAACGGCCGCAAACTCACCGAGGCTTTCATCATCGCCTTCAATCAGCTGGTAGACCAGCGTGCCGCGCTGGCAGCCGCTCCCTCGGCGCCCGCACCTGCTGCGGCCGAACCGGCGGCGACCGTGGCGACCGACACTATCATGCGCGACAGCCCCAGTTCCGAGGGCGCAGAAATACGCTCCCTTCGCGAGGGGACTCAGTTGACGCCGTCGGGACGCCGCGAAGGGCTGTGGATCGAGGTATCCGACAATTTCGGCACCAGTGGCTGGGTATCGGTCGAAGACCTGCTCTGACGCTGACCATCTGCGCAGCGGGCGGGCTTCTGCTCAAGCGATCCCGGCGGGAGCACGCCTGCCTGCAAAAGCGAAGGGCGCGGATGGCATCTGCCAACCGCGCCCTTTTGCTGTTCGAAAGCCGTTGTCCGCGATCAAGCGGGCAGAGCGTCCTTGGCCTGCTTGATGATCAGGCCGAAAGCTTCGGCTTCGTTCATCGCCAGGTCGGCCATGACCTTCCGGTCCAGCTCGATACCGGCAAGCTTCACGCCATGCATGAACTGCGAGTAGGTCAAACCTTCGGGACGCACGGCGGCGTTGATGCGCTGGATCCACAGGGCGCGGAAATTGCGCTTCTTAACCTTGCGGTCGCGATAGGCGTACTGGCCGGCCTTTTCGACGGCCTGACGGGCGACGCGGATCGTATTCTTGCGACGGCCGCGGTAACCCTTGGCCTGATCGAGAATACGCTTGTGCTTCTGGCGGGTGGTCACACCACGTTTAATGCGAGGCATATCTTTTCTCCTTTAAACCCGGCTCAATCGAGACCGTAGGGCGCCCACTTCTTCACAGCACTCCAGTCTGCCTTGGACAGGACCTTGGTGCCGCGCTGCTGGCGGATATACTTGGCATTGTGGCTGATCAGGCGGTGGCGCTTGCCGGCGACACCATGCTTGACCTTGCCGGTGGCGGTGAGCTTGAAGCGCTTCTTCACGCCGCTCTTGGTCTTCAGCTTGGGCATTTTCATCTCCTTTGCAGAGACACGTCCAACCAGCCCTGGCAGCCCTTTCAGCCAGACCGGAAGATAATCACGTGTCAGTGAAGGGCGCGCATTTAGCGATTCTGCGGCGAATTGCAAGCGAAGTCGGACTTAGCGCGACCCGATCGGCCTGCGCCCCGTATCCTCCAGCCACCGCGCAAAGCTGCCGCCTTCAATGGGCACCGCATCCGCTGGCACTTCGCGCGCATAGCAATAGGCTTGGGCATCCACCACCAGGGCATTAGGAAGCATGACGGGAATGGTCTTGCGGCGATACTCCGCGTCCGGGCCATCGTGGGCGTCTTCGAACGCGTCCATCGCCTGCCATTCGACCGCCCCCGCCTCGTGCACCACGCCATGTACCTCGCCGCCTTCGGGATCGGGCAGGAGGATCGGATACCAGCCGCCATCCTCGCCTTGGACGGCGTAGAGCGCGCCGCGCGTGGTGGCAGGCAAGCCGTCGTCGAGGGCGGCGACCAATTCGGCTGCGCGGCCCTTTGCCAACTTCTTTATGAGTACGCCGTAAACGAACAGGCGCATCAGTTGCCTCCCATCGCCTCCAGCACGTCTTCCAGCCGCGCGGGATCGCCCAACGCCAGCACGCTGCCGTCGCTGCCAGCGTGCAGAGGCTCCCCCGCCCAGTCGCACATCATCCCGCCTGCGCCTTCCACAATAGGCACCAGTGCGGCGTAATCGTGCAGTTTGAGCCCCGCCTCGCACACGATGTCGAGGTGACCGGAGGCAAGGCAGGCGTAATTGTAGCAGTCGCCGCCCATCACCATGCGCTTGTGATCGGTCTTGGCCGCCAGCATCATGAAAATGTCGCCCTCGGTCTGGCTGAAATAGTGCGGCCCGGTGGTGGCGATGCTGGCCGCCGAGAGCTCGCGGCAGCGCCGGGTTTCGACCCGCTTGCCGTTGAACGTGGTGGCTTGCCCGGCAATGCCCAGCCAGCGCTCGCCCGCAATTGGCTGGTCGAGCATCCCCAGCACCGGGAAGCCGTCCACCAGCAACGCGATCAGCGTGCCGAAGATCGGGCGACCGGCCAGGAAGGCGGTAGTGCCGTCGATGGGGTCGAGCACCCACTGGCGGCCCGTGACACCGTCCTTCACGCCGAATTCCTCGCCGTGGATGCCGTCGCCGGAAAACTCCGCCTCGATAAGCTTGCGCATCGCCTCCTCGGCGTTGCGGTCGGCAATCGTCACGGGCGAGGCATCGTCCTTTGCCTCGCTATCCACGCCCGAACGAAACAGCGGCACGATCTCGGCCCGCGCCGCATCGGCAAGGCGGTGGGCAAGGGCGATTTCGGCGTCGAGGTTCACGTCAGTCGAACAGGCTGGAAACGCTGCTTTCGTCGGCGATGCGGCGGATCGCCTCGCCCAGCAGCGGGGCGATGGGCAGGATGCGGATGCGGTCGGAATCCTTCGCGGCGTCGGTCGGCTGGATGGAATCGGAAATCACCAGCTCCTTCAGCGCGGACTTGTTCACGCGGGCCACCGCGCCGCCCGACAGCACGCCGTGGGTGATATAGGCCGTCACCGATTTCGCGCCCTGATCCAGCAGCGCCTGCGCCGCGTTGCACAGGGTGCCGCCCGAATCGACTATATCGTCGATCAAGATGCAGGCGCGGCCCTTCACATCGCCGATGATGTTCATCACCTCGCTCTCGCCCGGGCGGTCGCGCCGTTTGTCGACGATGGCGAGCGGGGCGTTGTCCAGCCGCTTGGCCAGAGCGCGGGCGCGCACCACGCCGCCCACATCGGGAGACACGACCATCAGGTCCCCGTCGCCGTAACGCGCCTGGATATCGGCAGCCATGGTGGGCGCGGCGTAGAGGTTGTCGGTGGGAATATCGAAGAAGCCCTGGATCTGCCCCGCGTGCAGGTCCACCGCCAGCACGCGGTCTGCCCCTGCCTCGGTAATCAGGTTGGCGACCAGCTTGGCCGAGATCGGCGTGCGCGGGCCGGGCTTCCGGTCCTGCCGGGCATAGCCGAAGTAGGGCACGACGGCAGTGATGCGCTTGGCAGACGCGCGGCGCAGCGCGTCGATCCCG
This sequence comes from Aurantiacibacter zhengii, assembly GCF_003584125.1. GTDB lineage: Bacteria > Pseudomonadota > Alphaproteobacteria > Sphingomonadales > Sphingomonadaceae > Alteraurantiacibacter > Alteraurantiacibacter zhengii. Next base: position 192,919 of record NZ_QXFL01000003.1, on the reverse strand, counting down.
ATCAGCAATTCCATCAGGTTGTCGTTCGCCGGGAAGCTGGTGGACTGGACGATGAACACGTCCTCCCCGCGCACGTTTTCGTGAATCTCGATGAACACCTCCTCGTCGGCGAAGCGGCGGACGCTGGCGTCGGTGAGGGGGACTTCGAGATAGCCGGCAATGGCACGGGCGAGCGGCAGGTTGGAATTGCCGGACATGATTTTCATGGATGCGAATCCCTCAGGCGATACGGACGGGTCCGCCCTAGCCGAGAGTCATGGAATTGCAACGTGGAGGCCCGTTGTTTTGCGCGAGTGTTTGCTTTTCGCTCCGACCTCCGTCGGAGCGTCCTCGCTAGACGCGCTCCGCTACGCTACGCGCCCGCTGCGGGCGCGCGTTCGCCCTTGCGGTCGGCTGGGCGCCGACCGAGCCCGCGCTTACCTAGGAGGCCAAGATAGAAAACGGACATTGCCGAACTTCTGGAATGGGGTGGAAAGCGGACATTGGCCTCTAGTTCATCTCTTCGCCACTAGGCACTTTGTCGTTACCAAAGCCCCAAAATTCCGTCGCACCGGCATTCTTGAGGCTTTGGAGAACACATGCAGCAGCATCGTAGTCTGCAGAACCGCTGTCAGGTCCAACCTGTGGTTGGAAATAGACGTCCGACCCTTGGACACTCGTCCACTCTCTCGGTGCATGGCAACTGTCAGAAATATTGTCTGCCTCGGTCTGCGTTATGCCTTCTCTGTCCCCGCTGGGAGAAGGGCGCACGCAAGCCGACAAGATTAGGCCGAACGCAATGACAAAAGTATTCCGCGTTCTTCTGTCCATGTTGTCGATCATAGCCCGGACTCGAATGACCGCTATGGGGTCGTTAGCAGACTGGCCGCTTTTGGCGGGGCACAAAGCCCATGCAACCGCCTCAACGACGATCGTCGGCTCCGGGCTGGTCGATGATCGCTTCCGAGGGGTTTTCCTGCGTCCTCTTGCGCAGCAGATCGCGCGCCGCGGCGGCGCGCAGGAAGCTGGCGGCGAAACGCGTCGCCACGCTCAGCGCAAGGAGCACGGCGATATTGCCCAGCACGCCCCAGCTGGCAGAGAACAGCGCGGCCAGTATCCCGGTGAACACCACGCCGATGCCTGCCAGCAGCACGCCCAGGATGACGCCGAGCATTCCCCACTCGATATAGGTCGAGGCCAGCGCATAGAGCCAGAGGCTGATCCCGAACAGGAGCGAGGCGAATCCGAACAGGCCGCTCGCCAGTGCGCGGGTTGCCGGGATGAACGCGAGCGGGACAAGGGCGAGGGACACCAGCGCCGCAGCGCCGATCAGGTCGGGTATCCAGCCCAGCGCCCACACGCTGAACTCGGCAGCGCCGAACAGCAGCAGGACAGGCACGGCGACAATCGCCAGCAGCACCACCCCGCCGATGACCGAGAGGCCAAGGGGCGAAACGCGAAATGTCCTGACTTTTATTCCTGCCATTGGCTGACCCTGATCTGGCCTAGATACGGTGCTCGGCCCGCACCCAGCGCACGGTACCGCTGCTGGCGCGCATCACCACGCTCTCGGTGGTCATGATCCGCTCGCCATTGGGACGCTTGATGCGCTTCACGCCGTCAAGCAGCGATCCGCTGGTGACGCCGGTCGCCGCGAAGATGCAGTCACCCTTGGCAAGGTCGTGCAGCTTGTAGATGCGGTCGAGGTCCTCGATCCCCCACTTGCGGGCGCGCTTGCGCTCATCGTCGTTGCGGAACAGCAGGCGGCCGTTGAACTGGCCGCCCACGCAGCGCAGGGCAGCGGCGGCCAGCACTCCTTCGGGCGCGCCGCCGGAACCCATGTAGATGTCGATGGTGGTGTCCTGGTCCGTCGTGGCGATCACGCCGGCCACGTCGCCGTCGCCGATCAGCACCACGCCGCAGCCGATGCCGCGCAGTTCGGCGATCAGTTCCGCATGGCGCGGACGGTCGAGCACGCAGACGATGAGGTCCTTGGGCTCGACGCCCTTGGCCTTGGCGACGGCCTCGACGTTCTGGGTCGGCGTTTTCGCCAGGTCGATCACGTCCTCGGGGTAACCGGGACCAACGGCTATCTTGTCCATGTAGACATCGGGCGCGTTCAGCAGGCAGCCTTCCTCGGCAGCCGCCAGCACGGCCAGCGCGTTCGGCCCGGCTTTGGCGGTTATGGTGGTGCCCTCCAGCGGATCAAGCGCAATGTCGATCTTCGGTCCCTTGCCGGGCGCGCCGCCCACCTTCTCGCCGATATAGAGCATGGGTGCCTCGTCCCGCTCCCCCTCGCCGATCACCACGGTGCCGTCGATGTAGAGAGTATCAAAGCTCTTGCGCATGGCCTCCACGGCGGCGGCATCAGCGGCCTTTTCGTCACCGCGACCGATCAGGTCCGATGCGGCGATGGCAGCAGCTTCGGTGACGCGCACCAGTTCCATGACGAGGACGCGGTCGAGCACGCTCTTGGCGGAATTATCGGAGTTCATAGGTAATTCAGGCTCCCATCTGAATGTCGGACCATGATTGGCTTGGGCGCTTAGGTCGGGGGGATGACATTGTCGAGGCGGCTTGCGCTCTTTTTATCGCCTCTGGCCATCACCGCACCGGCGATGGCGCAGGACGTCTACGGTCCCAGCGATTTCGCCAGCGAGGCCAATAACGACGCGCCCGTGCCGCTGGTGGAAGCCAAGCCATGCGAGGAGGAAGTGCGCGAGGATGGGGCTATCGTCGTTTGCCGCGAACTGGAGGAAGCGGATCGCTATCTCTCGCCCCTGCCGCGCCCCGTGCAGTCCGACCGAAGGGTCATTCCCGGCCTTACCGAACCGCCGTGCTGGGTAACGCAGGGCGAATCGCTGGGCTGCATGCGGCTGGGCTCCGTCCCGCCCTATCCGCCGCTGATCGACATGACCGCCTTCCCCGAACCGTTGAGCGAAGAGGACGCGGCCGCCGTTTACGCTGTCGAGACAGAGGGCACACGGGAGACCGAGGCATCCACGGGCGAGCGAGTGCCGATAGACCTGTCGGACGATGACTGAGTGACGGTGCGTGGCATCGCTGCCCTGGTGGCCGCCTGCCTCGCTTCCAAAGCGCAGGCGCAGCAGGTCTACAGACCCGTCGATGCCGAACCGGTGAACGAGGATGCCCCACGTGTTCTGCTGGAGGATAAGGCGTGCGAAGATACGGTGCAGGACGATGGCACGATCCTGGTTTGCCGGGAACGGGTGCAGTCCGAGCGATACATGTCGCCCTTGCCGCCGCCGATCGATGGAGACAGGGGTCTGCTCATTCCCCCGGATGTCAGCACTCTGCCGCCTTGCGTCCACGCGCCGCCGCTCAGTCTTTGTCCCAAGCTGGGCCGGCCGCCTCCGCCGTTGCCCTTGGTGGACACCACTGCATTCCCGGAGCCGCTGAGCGCGGAAGATGCCGCGCGGGTGAGCGAAGTGGAGAATGATCCCGCGGACTAGCCGACGAGGCGCATCACCAGCGGCTCGTCCACCAACGCGGGAGAGCCTTCGAGCAGTTCCAGCGCGCGGGCTACGCCGCTTTCCGGGCCTTCGTGGGTGACGATCGCCACCAGCACAGGCTCCTCGCCGCCATCCTCCGGGTGGCCGTGCTGGATCATGCTCTCGATGGAAACCCCCGCATCGCGCATGGCGGCGGTGATTTCGGCCAGCACTCCGGCACGGTCCGCCACGGTGAAGCGCACATAGGCGCGGTTGCGTCGGTCACCCGGATCGGCTGGCGTGCTGGCCACCAGCGAATCGACCGGCTGGGAAAACGGCGCCATGCGATTGCCGCGCGCAATGTCTACCAGGTCTGCCACCACGGCGCTTGCGGTAGGGCCATCGCCAGCACCCGCGCCCTGGAACAGCAGGCGGCCAACGTGGTTGCCCTCTGCCACCACCGCATTGGTCGGCCCGTCGACCGCGGCCAGCGGATGGCGCACGGGCACCAGGTAGGGTGCGACGCGCTGGAAGAGATGCCGTGTCCCGTCACGCTCGTCGCAATCGGCAAGGCCGATCAGGCGGATGACGTAGCCCAGCGCACGGGCCTGAGCGATGTCGGCGGCGCGAATCCGGCTGATGCCGCTGGCGTCGACCGCGGCGAAATCCAGCTGCGTGCCAAACGCCAGGCTGGCAAGGATGGCGAGCTTGTGCCCCGCATCCACCCCTTCGATGTCGAATGTCGGATCGGCCTCGGCATAGCCCAGCGCCTGGGCGTCGGACAGCACGTCGCCAAAGTCGCGGCCGGTGGTCTCCATTTTCGACAGAATGTAGTTCGATGTGCCGTTGAGGATGCCGTAGATCCGCTCGATACGATTGGCCGCCGCACCTTCGGAGAGGCCCTTGATGACAGGGATCCCGCCCGCCACCGCCGCTTCGTAACGCAGCGGCGCTTCGCTCGCTTCGGCAAGGCGCGCCAGTTCCAGGCCGTGGTGCGCGACCATCGCCTTGTTCGCGGTGACCAGTCCCTTACCGCCAGCCAGCGCCTTGCGTGCCAGGGCCAGGGCCGGACCATCGGACCCGCCCACCAGTTCCACGACGACGTCCACGTCGTCGCGCCCGGCGAAGGCTGTCATGTCGTCTTCCCAAGCGTAGGACGACAGGTCGACACCGCGATCCTTGCCCCTGTCCCGGGCAGATACCGCCACCACCTCTATCGCCCGGCCTGCACGCGCGGCGATCAAGTCGCCGTTCTCGGCCAGCAGGCGCAGCACACCGGCGCCCACGGTTCCCAGGCCCGCCAGGGCAATTCGCAGATTGTCCGCCATCGTTTTCCCGTTGCTCGTGTCAGTTGCGGGACGAGGCGTTAGGCATGCTCGCGCCGCTTGGCCAGAGCAGACCTGCTTGGGTCAGGTAAAGCGGCGCTCGCAGGGTCCGAGCTGGGCAAGGATGAAGGCGTAGTCCTCGCGCGCCTGTCTCTGCGAGGCGCGGTCGTTCTGGAGGAACGAATCGCCAGGCAGCTCGCGGGGCAGGAAGCAGGCGAACTGGAACCACAGCAGCGATTCGGGTTCGGGCGAGCGGGCAGAGGAATCGACCAGTTCACCCAGCGAGACGCCCCATTCGGGCGCCATGCCGGGCCGGCGGATTACCGATAGCGAAACGGGCGTACCATCCTCTGTCTCCACGAACATCTGGGTTTCGGATTCCCCCGCCAGGTTGCCCGGCACGGAAATCACGTCGCGCACACCGGTAATGGCGGGCGGGGCGTCGGCGGCGGCAAGCTGGGTCAGCACGCGCCGCACGCGCGCCTCTATCTGCGGCCCCGCCGGCAGCATGGAATCGGACGATAGAAGCTGGATTGCGCCCGGCTGACTGCGCGAAAGATCGCCGAAGATAACGAAGCTACGCTCTTCCAGGTCGGGCGCATCGCCATCGGCATCGCGTCGTTGGTCCACCACGAAAACCAGTTCGCTGCCAACACCCTGGGGCGCGATGAGCAGGCTTCGTGTCAGCGCCTCTATGTACAGACGGACCTTGCCCGGCTCCACGTTGGGCGCGCGCTCTGGCGGGAAGGCGATCTGATCCTCCACCGCTACCACCGCGACGGTATCGGATTGGGTCGCCATGGTCACCAGGTCGGCATAGGTGGGCGCCTGCGACGCTGGCAGTTCCACCGGGGCAGCGTCCTGCGACATGGTGGGGCCTGCGGAGACACAGGCGGGAGTGGCAACCGCCAGCAGGCCTGCAAGCAGCGTCTTGGCGGGGGTGACAGGTGATGGCATCGGCATGCTTTTCCTTCCGGCAAGTCCGGTCTTGCGCGCGGCCTTATGCGCGCCGTCTTGCATCTCGACAATGCGTGAAGCGCACGCGCGGGTCCGCACTTTTGCGCATGACAGACGAGCGACGGTGAATCGGCGCTTAATCAACAAAGGGTTTGCCCCAGCCCGTCAGGCCCGTTAAGAGCCGCCCAAGTCTGTCCGGGAAAAAGATAGAAAATTTCCTGCTGTGACGTTTTTGGCACATTTTCTGTTGTGTCGGGTCGATGTCACAAGGTATCAAACGGTAGGCATACTATTCATGCGGGATCGTCCGGGCGTGTTCCGGGTAGTCTCAGACGGGTCGGGTCGTTTCGATTCGGCCGGACGAAAAACGGAGTGAAGGGACTGGATGGCTTACGCTGACCAAGAAATGAGCGGCAGTCGAATTGTTTCGATTGTCATCGTTGCCCTCATCCACGTGGCAGTTGGCTATTTGCTCATTTCCGGGCTCGCCATTTCGGCGGTGAAGGAAATTGCAGAGCGGGTGACCACCGTGGATATCGAGGAGCCGGAACCACCGGAGCCGGAGGAGGAGCCACCGCCCCCGCCGCCGGAACAGGAAGTCGCACCGCCGCCGCCTGTCGCGCCGCCGCCGCCGATGAACATATCGCCAGCGCCGCCGCAGATCCGTACGCAGCCGAACATTCCGCCGCCGGCACCCCCGGCACTGCGGGTTCCGCCGCCGGCACCGGCTGCACCGCCGGCACCGCCGCCAGCACCGCCGCCGCCGCCTTCGCAGGCACGCCCGGCTTCGCCGGACGGCCAGGCCCGCTGGACGCGTCGCATCATCGAAAACTACCCGTCCCGCGCGCTTCGCCGCGAGATCGAGGGTACGGTCGGTGTCAGCGTGACCGTCGGGCCCGATGGACGCGTGTCCTCGTGCCGGGTCACCCGTGCAGCCGATCCGACGCTGGATCAGGCCGCCTGTGATGACATCACGCGCTATGCCCGGTTCAACCCGGCTCTGGACGACGCCGGACGCCCGACGACGGGCAGCTGGGCGACCAACATCGTTTACCAGATCAACTGATCGAACAGATTTTCTCTAGGAAGAGGACTTAAATCGCATGCTTATCGAAATTCTTGCCGCCGCCGCAGGCGAAGCGCCGAACACCCAGTTCGGTTTCATGGAAGCCATGGAACAGGGCGGCCCCGTCGCCTGGTCGATTCTCACCGTGCTGGTCATTCAGTCGGTTGGCTCGTTCTACATCCTGTTCACCAAGATCTTCGAACAGAACAAGGTGATGAAGGAATACCGCTCCAACCGTGCCGCTTTCTGGCGTGCCGGTTCGCTGAAGGAAGGCGCAACCAAGTTCGACAAGGACAGCGCATGGCGCCAGATGGTGGACGACGGCATCCGTGCCGGCGACGAAAGCGCCAAGATGCACGACAGCCTGGAATCGCACGACTGGCTGCACGGCACGCTGGCACGTTCGGAAAGCTCCATCATGGCGAAGCTGAATGGCGGCCTGCCCTTCCTCGCCACGGTGGGTGCAACGGCTCCCTTCGTCGGCCTGCTCGGCACCGTGATCGGTATCTACCGCGCTCTGATCAACATCGGTATCGAAGGCTCCGCCTCGATCGACAAGGTTGCAGGCCCTGTGGGTGAAGCCCTGATCATGACCGCCATCGGTCTGCTCGTGGCCGTGCCTGCCGTGTTCGCCTACAACTACCTGATGAGCCGCAACCGCAAGATCGCCGCGATGCTTTCGGGCTTCTCGACCGATCTGCAGGCCAACATCACCTCGAACGGCCAGGTCAAGCCGACCCTCGCAGCTCCGGCTTCGAAGACGACTGCCAAGCCTGCCACTGCCAAGCCCGCCACCACCAAGGCTGGCGCAACGGCTACCTCGACCTCGCCGAACGCTCCGCGGACGTAAGGCACACGGTCGCCAAGAGAACTGGCGGGCGCTTTCGCATGCGAGCGCCCGCCACCCGAATTAAGTAACCTGAGATAGGACTAGAGACATGGCCATAGCGATGGGAGATGGCGCCGGCGATACGCCGATGTCGGAAATCAACACCACACCGCTGGTGGACGTCATGCTGGTGCTGCTGATCATCTTCCTGATCGCGGTTCCGGTTGCCATCCAGACGGTCGAGGAGCTCGAGATTCCGGTCTTCGCCTCTTCCGAATCCGACGACAAGGTCGAGAACCTGCTGATCACGGTGACGACGACCGACCCCGAAGGCCGCACCCCCAGCACGCTGAACACCGCCTTCACCGGCGCGACGCGTGATGGCGAATGCCGCATCTTCCTCAACAACACCACGCTGGTCGATTCCGGTGAGCTGTACGACCGTGCATTCGAGCGTCTCGATACGATCGTGACCAACGCGGGCGGCCCCGATGTGATCATGCAGAACCCGGAACTGATCCCGCAGGTGCACATCCGCGGTGACGTGAATGCCCCGTGGCGCTGTGTCGCGGGCACGATCTTCAACGTCCAGGCGGCTGGCTATCCCACCGTCGGGTTCATTTCCAATCCCGTCGATCCGAACTGATCCAGTTGCCAGATCGACAGGACGAACAATTTAAGGAGTAAGCTACCATGGCAATGTCAGGCGGCAGCGATGATGGCGAACCGATGATGGACATGAACATGACGCCGTTGATCGACGTCCTGCTCGTGCTGCTCATCATGTTTATCATCACCATCCCGGTGGCGACGCACGCGGTCAATATCGACCTGCCTTCGCCCACCAACAACCCGGATACGCCGGATGTCGACCCGATTAAGAATAAGATCGTGTTGACCCCGGATGGCGAAATCCTCTGGAACGCCGAAGCCATCAGCCAGGGCGAACTGGTCGGCAACCTGCAGCAGTCTCTCACCTTCGCGGTGGAGCCGGAACTGCAGTTCGAGCCGGAAGCGAACGCCAGCTACGATCTGTCGGCCAAGGTGCTGAACATCATCAAGGCCAGCGGCGTCACGAAGTTCGGCTTCGTCGGCAACGAGAAATACCGGGCTTTCGGCAAGGAATAGATCCTTCCCGCAAGAGAAAACGAACAAGGGGCGGAGAGATCCGCCCCTTTTTTGTGCCCGCAATCCTGCGCCTTTGCCCATACCGAACCCCATGGCCTCTTGACCCAGTTTGCGATACGTGATGTTATGCTGTCACATACTGGGAAGAGGAGAATACCATGGCCATTCGTTCCCGCATGCTGGACCGCAGCTACAGCACGGTGCCCCAGCCCATGAGCGAGCTGAACATCACGCCTCTCATCGATGTCCTGCTTGTACTCTTGGTCATGCTGATCCTCTCCATCCCCATCGCCGCGCACCGGCTGGACGTGGACCTGCCGGGGCCCGACCCGCGCGCGCTGACCGATTACGAGGCGGTGGCACTGGTCGTGCAGCAGAACGGTGCCGTCCTGTGGAACGGCGAAGCGGTGTCGCATGGCGAACTGGACACTCGCCTTGCAGCCGCTGCCGCGCAGCCGGAAATGCCAGTGATCCGCTTCGAGCCCGAAGCCAATGCGAGTTACGAGGCAAGCGTGAACGTCATCAATGCCGTGGCTGATGCCAAACTCGACAAGTTCGCCTTCGTTGGCAACGAACGCTATCGGGAATTCGGTGCGGACTAGCAGCCAGCCGAAGTAACCGGACTTCCGCGGACCGGCTGCAGCAAGGGCCTTGCCGCGTACCGTCCGCTACCCCATCCCGGCCTCGTGCACGACACCCAATCTTGGCATGCTATCGGCGCGCAGCACCACCCGGGCGCGATCGTGGCAGAGCTTGCGTCGCTTCTCGAAACGCTCCGCACGACATGCGATGTGCGCGCCGGGTATCGTTTTTCGGACCTGGCGCCGCTCACTCCTTTCCTCGTCCACGGGGCTGCCGGAAGCATCGCCCGTACCGCACTCGGTATGCCTGCCCGCCCGGTGCGCGCAGTGCTGTTCGACAAGACGCCTAGCGCGAACTGGTCGCTGGCTTGGCACCAAGATCGTACCGTGGCCGTGCGGCATCGCGCCGATGCAGAGGGCTTTCGCCACTGGACCGTGAAGCAGGGTATTCCCCACGTCGAACCGCCGTTTGTGCTCCTTTCTCGCATGGTAACGCTGCGCCTGCACCTCGATGACGTAGACGAGACCAACGCCCCGCTGCTGATCGCGCCTGGTTCTCACCGCCTGGGATTGATCCCCGAGTCCCGGATAACCGATGTCGTCGCGAAATGCGGCAGCGCCGCGTGTCCGGCAGAGGCCGGCGATGTCTGGAGCTATGCGACGCCCATCCTGCACGCTTCTGCAGCGTCGCGGTCAACGGGCCATCGCCGCGTGCTGCAGGTCGACTATTCGGCGGATGACCTGCCCGCGCCGCTACGCTGGCTGCCCGCCTGAACCGTCAGCCGTCCAGATCGCCTGCCAGCCCCTCCGGCAATTCATCCACCCGCATGGCCGCGCCTGCCAGCGTCTCGGCTTCCAGCAGCAGTTCGTCGTCCTGCGCGCCCTGCGGCACGCTCTCGCGGCCGATCATCACCATCACCGGCACGGCCAGCGGGCTTACGCGATCCAGCTGCACGTGGTCCAGCTTCTCGGCCGCGGTGTCGAGCAGGTCGCCCAAGCGGCCGATATCGGTCATACGGGCGCGTGCGTCGGCCCAGGCCGCCTCGATCAGCACGTGGTCGGGCTCGTACTTGCGCAGCACGTCGTAGATCAGGTCGGTGCTGAAGGTCACCTGTCGCCCGCTCTTGCGTTTACCGGGATGCTGGCGCTCCACCAGGCCGCCGATCACTGCCACCTCGCGAAAGGCGCGGCGCAGCAGGTGCGAGTCCTGCACCCAGTCGATGAATTCCTCTGTCAGGATATCGGGAGACAGCAGCGGGCGCGGGTCTTCCACCGGTTTCAGGCCCCAGACTGCCAGCGAATAATCGTTCGCCACGAAGCCACCGGGCATCAGCCCCATCGCCTCCATCCGCGCGGTGATCAGCATGCCCAGCGACTGGTTCGCGTTCCAGCCGGTGAAGGTGTAGTAGACCGTGTAGTGCCGCTTGGCGTGGGGGAAGCCTTCCACCAGCAGGTTGTCCGGCCCCGGCAGGTGGCTGCGCCAGTCCTGCACTTCCAGCCATTCGCGCACGTCGTCGGGAAAGCGCGCCCAGCCCGCCCGGTCCACCACCAGCGCGCGAACGCGGTCCGCCAGGTGGGTGGTGAGCGGCAGGCGCAGGCCGCCGTAGCTGGGAATCATCGCCGCTTTGGAACTGCCGCGCACGATCAGCTCCATGTCTTTCAGCTGCTCCACTTCCACGTTCACGCCCGCGAACTGGAATGTGTCCCCGGGGCGCAGCGAGGCGGCGAAGCGTTCCTCTACCTTGCCCAGCGAGCGGCCGTTGCGAAAGCGCACTTCCAGCATTTCGGAATCGACGATGATGCCGGCGTTCATGCGGTGACGCGCTGCCTGCTCGGGATGGGTAAGGCGCCACACGCCGTCTCTGTCGCGCGTAATGCGCTTGAACTTGTCGTAGGCTTTCAGGGCATAACCGCCGGTGGCGACGAATTCGAGGACGCGGCCGAACTGTTCCGCGTCGATCATGGCATAGGGCCAGCACGAACGGACTTCGGCAAGCAAGTTGTCCTCGCGGAACGGCGCGGCGCAGGCGCAGGCCATCACGTGCTGGGCTAGCACGTCGAGCCCGCCGGGACGGAAGTCTTCTCCATCGCGCTGGCCTTCGTCGACTGCCTGCATGGCCGCCGTCGCCTCGAGGAATTCGAAGCGGTTGCCCGGCACCAGCAGCGCGCGGCTGGGCTGGTCGAGCCGGTGATTGGCGCGGCCTATGCGCTGCAACAGTCGTGACGAGCCCTTCGGCGCGCCCATCTGCACCACCATGTCGATATCGCCCCAGTCCACGCCAAGGTCGAGGCTGGCCGTGCACACCAGCGCGCGCAATTCGCCGCGCGCCATTGCCCCTTCCACCTTGCGACGCGCCTCTTTCGATAAGCTGCCGTGGTGGATGCCGATGGGGAGGTTGTCCTCGTTCGCGTCCCACAGGTTCTGGAAGATGTATTCGGCCAGGAACCGCGTGTTGGTGAACACCAGCGTCGTGTTGTTGGCCTTGATGCGCTCGTAAAGCTGGGGGATGGACCATGTTGCCGCATGGCCGCCCCACGGCACGCGCTCCTCTTCGGGAAGCAGGATTTCCACCTGCGGCTCTGCCCCCTTCTCGCCCTGCACCAGTTCGACGCTGTCGATGTCGCCCCACGGCGCGATCCATGCCCGGTATCCTTCCGGATCGGCCACCGTCGCGGAAAGCGCGGCGCGCTGCATGTCCGGCGCAATCGCCTGCAGGCGGCTGAGAGCCAGTGCCAGCAGATCGCCGCGTTTTTGCGTGGCAAAGGCGTGAATTTCGTCCACCACCACCCGCTTCAGACCGGCGAACAGATTGAAGCTGTCTTCATAGCTCAGCAGCAGCGACAGGCTTTCGGGTGTGGTCAGCAGCACATTGGGTGGACGCATGCGCTGGCGCTTCTTGCGGTCGGACGGGGTATCGCCGCTGCGCGTCTCGATGCGCATGTCGAGGCCCATTTCCTCGACGGGTGTAACGAGATTGCGCTGCACGTCGTGAGCCAGCGCCTTCAGCGGCGAGACGTAGAGCGTGTGCAGACCATCCGGCGCCTTGCCGTCACCGATGCGCGAGGGGCAGAAATCGGCGAGCGTCGGCAGGAAGCCCGCCAGCGTCTTGCCAGCGCCAGTATCAGCCACCAGCATCGCGTGCTTGCCCGCGTCTGCTGCCGCCAGCATGTCTACCTGGTGCCGCCGTACGCGCCAGTCGCGGCTGGCGAACCATTCGGCGATTTCAGGGGGGATGGTGGACTCTGTCACTGCAGGGAAAAGCGTTCGCGCGGCGGCCCGGTTCCGTCAAGCCGGCAGATGGCCCAAGGCTGCTCGCGGTAACCGAGGTCAGAGCGAGGAGAGCGCCGCCTGCGGTGCCTCGTCGCGCCGTTCCAGCATGGCCTCGAGCAAGGCGATCTCGGCTTTGCAGCGGGACGGATGCGCGTCGCTTCGCATGGCCTCGCGCAGTTCGTCCTCGCCAAGGTCGCTGCGCCCGGCGGCATCGACAAAGGCCCAAGCTGGAATGTCGGGGGCTTCCGGCCGCTGGCCGGGGGCGGCGAAACCGCCCGATTGCAGGATCTGGGCGGCCACGCTCTTCTCGAAGCGCACCCAGTCGGCGCGCATGGCCGGAACGGAGCGATCGAAGCTGGCCCGCGTCACCTCCCGGCAGGCCGCATCTCCCCCATCCTGCGCGGTTTGCAGCCATGCGAGATGCAGTTGGGCAATCGACAGCGCCTGCTCACGCGAAACGGTGGGCTGGACCCGCAGCAATTCGGTGCGCAGGAACTTGCGCGGCGCATCGAGGCTGTCAGGATTCCGGGCAAGCCGCTCGACGAGCGCGCGTGCAAGCCGCGGATCCTGGCTTGCGACATCGGCGAAGCGCAGACCGTTGCCGAACAGTGCATCGACCATGGTTTGCAGCCTCGCACGCGACACCTCGCCGCCCCCTGGTGTAGCCACCGCTACGGTCGAAGGCGATTCTGCCCGTGTCGGCGCTGTCTCGACCTGCCGGGTGTCTCCCTGCGTGTCGTCGTTCCCGTCGATGGCGGTGCAAAAACTCAGCAGCAGCAGGATACCGCCCAGCCAGAACACTCCGTAACGGTCGAGACCGTAGCGTCGTAGCGCAGCGTCGATGCTGCCCGGCTGGGTCTGGGTATCCGGTGCCGAGAGGTCGATGGGGCCGGTGTCTGGATCGCGCCAGTAACCGGGCGGGTGTGAATAGGTGTCGGACCGTGCGGGCTCGAACTGCGCGTCGAGGGAGTCGAGATAGTCGGTCGGATCGGCGTAGCGATTCCCCGGCTGGTATTCGGGCGCGGTGGTTTCCGGAACCGGGCCGGGTTCGGGTTCGGGTTCGGGTTCGGGTTCGGGTTCGGGTTCGGGTTCGGGTTCGGGTTCGGGTTCGGGTTCGGCGGGCCGCTGCCGGTCTGGCTCAGGCGCGTCAACACCTGCGGCCCCGCTGCGCGCAATCTCACGCTCCATTTCGGCAGCGTAGAACAGCGCCTTGTCACGTGCCGCCGAAAGATCGGCAAAGGCGGAAATGGAGCTATTCGCATCAAGTACCTTGCGCTGCGCATCGTAGGCAGCACGGATCGCCTCCCGGTCGGTCGTGGGCGCCAGGCCCAGGGCCGTCCACGGCCATGCGCCGTCGGCGAACCTTGCAGCAATCTCAGGCGGGATAGCGCTTTCGGGCATGGATCTCGGGCGGCCGCGTCGCAATGCGCAAACGAGGAAAGAGGGTCTGTATTAGCGGACCCCTTTCCTTCGTCAGTGACTCACGCTTTCGCCGCGCTCCAGGCCGCTGAGCGAGAGCTGCTCGTCGATCTGGCGCAGCAGACGTTCCAGGCCGTCATCGGTGTCGCTCTCTGCGCGCGCGACCAGCACGTCCTGCGTGTTGGATGCGCGCAGCAGCCACCAGCCATCATCGGTCGTGACGCGCACGCCGTCGGTCGTGTCCGCCACGGCGTCGCTGGCAGCGATGCGGTCTGCGATCTCGCCGATGGCGGCGAACTTGCGGCTCTCGTCCACCTGGAAGCGCAGCTCTGGCGTGTTGAGCATGGCGGGCATTTCGCCGCGCAACTGGGTGACCGACTTGCCCAGCCGGGCCGCAGCGGCGATCAGGCGCACACCGGCGTAAAGCGCGTCGTCGAAACCGTAGTAATCGTCGGCGAAAAACACGTGGCCGCTCATTTCGCCTGCCAATGGCGACGAAACTTCCTTCATTTTGGACTTAATCAGCGAGTGCCCGGTCTTCCACATCAGCGGCTTGCCGCCGTGCTTTTCAACGTGGTCGAACAGCGCCCTGCTGGCCTTAACATCGGCGATAATCGTGGCGTTAGGTAGTCTTCCTAGGAGGTCCTCGGCGTAAATCATCAGTAGTTGATCCCCCCAGATGATCCGGCCTTCGCCGTCGATCGCGCCGATCCGGTCGCCATCGCCGTCGAATGCCACTCCGAAGTCGAGGTTCTTCTCGGCGACAAGCGCACGCAGGTCGGCAAGGTTGGCCTCAACAGTGGGATCAGGATGATGATTGGGAAAGTTGCCGTCGACTTCAGTGAACAGCAGGTGGTGCTCACCCGGAAGCCGCTTGGCGAGGAGCTCAAGCGCCGGTCCGGCAGCCCCGTTACCGGCATCCCAGCCAACTTTCAGCGTTTCGAGCGCAGCGGTATCCACCCCCGCGAGTGCAGCCAGGAGACGCTCGACATACTCTTCCATGATATCGACGGTCTCGACCGAACCGGTTCCGTCCAGCCAGTCGCCCGCGGCGCCAAGTTCCCCAAGCTTGGCGATATCGGCACCGAAGAACGGGCGCCCGCGAAATACCATCTTGAAGCCATTGTAATTGGCGGGATTGTGGCTGCCAGTTATCTGAATGCCGCCCTGTACATCTTCGGCTGACGCTTCCGCGTAATAGAGCATCGGGGTCGGTCCCATGCCTATGCGGCGCACGTTGCAGCCGCTGGCGGTCAGCCCTTCCACCAGCGCGTGTTCCAGCATCGGCGAACTGACGCGGCCATCGTAGCCCACAGCCACCATCGGAGCTGGGGCACCCTCGCCCAGATCGCGGCGCAGCAGCGTGCCGAACCCGCGACCGATGGCACGGGCATCGTCGGCGCCCAGGGTCTCACCGATAATGCCCCGAATATCGTATTCACGCAGCACCGTGGTATCGAACGTATGGGTCATCTGTGCTCCTTCGGGACCTGACAATTACGACCCCAGGCTAATGCGTGTTGTCGGGCAATTGGTCCAGCAACAAGTCGCGCGCCGCGTTCGCCTCGTGCACCTTGGCGCCGGAGCCGCCACGGTCGGGGTGCACCACGGCGACCAGCCGCTTGTGCGCGGCAATTATTTCATTTCGAGTGGCAAACCGCGACACGCCGAGCAATTCGCGCGCATTGGCCATGGCCTGGTCGCGAACCGACGTTTTCGGCTGCCACGGCCAGCGCTTGAATATGAAATAATAGAGCAGGATCACCGCCCCGATGATGACGATGAACTTGCCCATCGCCCGTCAGGCCGGCTCGACCATGGGTGTAGTCACAGGCGTGGCATCTGCATCCTCGCGCTGCGGCACGCGCAGATTCAGGTTCGCGATTAGGTTGCGCAATTCCTGCCGGGCGACGAGGTGGCTGGTGCCCAGTTCTCCCAGGTGCCCCTTGTCGAGCAGCGTCAGGCCGGAGGGAAACAGTTCGCGGTAGATAACGCGCTCGGAAAGGCCCTGCACGGCGCGAAAGCCCACGCGCTTGGAAAGTTCTGTCAGCGCCTCGTCGATGCGCCGCTGGTTGCGCGCGTCGGTGTATCCGGTGCGGTTGCGCACCACCACCCAGTCCATCTCACGCTTCTGCTGCTCTATCGTTGCACGGCTGCGCTTGATGCGCGCCTCCCAGATCAGTTCGGCATAGAAGCTGAGTTTGCGCACCTTGAAGCTCTCTGCATCGACCTGGCCGATGAGGTCGAAGTCCACGAAACTGTCGTTCATCGGCGTCACCAGCGTATCGGCACTGGCTGCCACGTGGCGGGCGAAGGGATCGTCGCGTCCCGGCGTATCGAACAGCAGGAAGTCCATGCCCCTGCCTATGCGCGCGGCTTCTTCCTCCAGCTCCTCCACGCTATCGCCGTGGCACACGTCGAAAACCGGACCGGCCAGCTGCACATTGCGGCGGCGCTGGGTTTCGGCGCGGTTTTCGCAATAGCGGTAAAACGTCCGCTGCCGCACATCGAGGTCGAGCGCGGCGACCTTCGCCCCCTGATAGGCCAGCGCCACGGCCACGTGCACGGCGGTGGTCGACTTGCCGGTTCCGCCTTTTTCGTTGGCGAAGACAATCCGGTGAGGGGCGCGGTGCGGGGCAGTCACGAGCGGGCTTTCTCCAGTGGATGAGTGGCGCTAGGCCATTTCCAGACAGTCTACCGGAGCCATGCGCCCATGCAAACAGTGACCACCCTGCCCAACCTGCGCCAAGCTGTGGATGAATTGCGCGGCAGTGCACTGAAACGGGACACCATAGCGCTCGTCCCCACGATGGGCGCGCTGCACGAAGGCCACCTGACACTTGTGCGCGAGGCGGCGAAGCGAGCCGACCATGTGGCGGTCTCCATCTTCGTGAACCCCCGCCAATTCGGCCCGAATGAAGACCTGGACGCCTACCCGCGCCAGATGGCCGAGGACTCTGCCAAACTCGAGGCCGAGGGCGTGGCCCTGCTGTGGGCGCCGGACATGGAGGCGATGTATCCCGCTGGCTACGCCACGAATATCAGCGTGTCAGGCGTCAGTACCGGGCTGTGCGGAGCGGACCGGCCGGGGCACTTCGATGGCGTGGCAACGGTGGTGTGCAAGCTGTTCAACCAAGTGCGCCCGGACATGGCGCTGTTCGGCGAGAAAGACTGGCAGCAACTCGCCGTAATCCGCCGCATGTCCCGCGACCTGGACCTGACGCTGCCACATGTCGATGCGATCTACGGAGTGCCGATCGTACGCGACCCCGATGGCCTCGCGATGAGCAGCCGTAACGCCTACCTTTCGCCCGAACACCGCGCCGCTGCCGCAACCCTCCCGCGCGCGATGGACGAAGCAATCGCCCGCATCCGCGACGGGCAGGAGGCTGCGCCAACGCTCGCCATGCTGGAGGACCAGCTACTGGGCGCGGGCTTTGCGAGCGTCGATTATGCCGAGTTGCGCGATGCCGACTCCATCGCGCTTCTGGATGGCGAAACCTCGACAGATCTGGACAACGCCCGCCTGTTCGTCGCCGCGCGGATCGGAGGCACGCGGCTGATCGACAACAAGCCGGTTTAGGTGTGGACGGCGAAAGCGGGAGAAGTTGGAGCGGGTAAGGGGAATCGAACCCCTCTAGCCAGCTTGGAAGGCTGGAGCATTACCACTATGCTATACCCGCTCGGGCTCCGGCGCAGGCGCTTGCCACCGGAGCGGGGGATTCGTCAAGCGTCCTGATCGCCGCCCGCGGTTTCTTCGCTTTCGCCCTCGGCCTCTTCACCGGGAGGGGCAATGCGGATTTCGACGCGGCGGTTGGCGCGGCGGCCTTCCTCGTTGGGAGAGCCATCGGGCAGAGCGTTGGGTTCGATCGGGTTCTGTTCGCCAAAGGCGATTACCTCGATCCGGTCATCGTCCACCCCGCGCTCCACCAGCCAGGCGGCAACCTCTTCGGCCCGAGCGCGCGAGGCGCGCAGGTTTGCCTGGTCGTTGCCGCCTGAGTCGGTGTGCCCGGAGAGAATGACGGGCCAGTCCTGCTCGATCGCGCCGCGCTGCATCAGGCCGGCCAGCCGGCGTTCGTTCGCCTCCGAGATATCCGACCCTTCCGGGAAAGATAGAGTCATCTCCACCGGCTGCACGGGCAGGGCGACATCGTCCGGCTCCGGTTCCGTCGCATCGCGGATGATGGACGCGACGGGAGAGGCACTCTGCGTCGGCGTAGGACTGGCGCTTGCACCCGGGGTGGCGCTTTCCTCGCCTGCAGGCGTGGTTGGGTCTTCGGCATCGCCGTCGCGGCGCAGTTCGCAAGCCGACAGGGTCAGCGCGAGAGCGGCGGTGGCGGCGATAGTCTTTACGTGTTTCATGTCCTGCATCCTCATGCGGGTTGCGGCTTGGAGCCGCCTTTGCCAGCGCGCTTGGCAGCCTGCTCCTCAGGCGTCTTTGTGCGCGGCGGCGAATAGGAAATTATCGTGTCACCCGGCTGCGGTTCCGGTTCTGCGGCGTGGGTGAAGAAGCGCATCTCGCCATCGGGCTCGATCAGCAACAGCATGCTGGTGGCCTCGGGCAGGGTGTCGCGCGCGTCGTCCACGTCGAATTTTTCCGACAACTTCGTGCGGCGGAACACCCATCCCTCGTTCTGCCGTTGCTGGACATCGTCCACCCCGAAGCCAGTGCGGAACAGCGCCCGGCCGCGCAGGCTGGCGGGGATCGCGCGATGATCGTCATCGTCCTGGGTCTCGCCGAGCTGGTAGACCCTGTCGGTGCCGATTTCCGGGGCGAATTCCGAACAAACCAAGGTGTTGTACGCCTCGTTATCGGTGGCCGCGATCAGGGCCTGGTAGGGTGTGAGATCGATGTTGTGCTCGGTCGCCTCGTTTAGGATTTCGCCGTGATAGGTCGGCAGGCCCGCCGCGCGCGCGGGCTTGAGGCGCTGCCAGCTGGAATCGACGAGCATGACCGGGGTATCCATGTCGTGCATCTGTTTGGCGAGGGCAACGGTCCACGGCGTGGAGCCCACGATCAGCATGCCGGGGCGCGAGGCACCCTTTACCTTCAGCAGGCGGGCGACGAGATCGACGGTAAAGCCGTGCGCGACGATGGTGGTGACCACCACGGCAAAGCTGAGCCCGATG
This sequence comes from Aurantiacibacter zhengii, assembly GCF_003584125.1. Classification (GTDB taxonomy): domain Bacteria; phylum Pseudomonadota; class Alphaproteobacteria; order Sphingomonadales; family Sphingomonadaceae; genus Alteraurantiacibacter; species Alteraurantiacibacter zhengii. The sequence continues at coordinate 173,782 of NZ_QXFL01000003.1, read as the reverse complement.
AGGATAGAGCCGTCGGCATAGCCGAGATCCTCCAGGCGAAGGGCGAACAGGCCGCAGATTGCCACCAGCACGATACCGCGCGGCGCGATCCAGGCGAGGAACAGTCGCTCGTTCCACGGCACGCTGGAAAATGCGAGGCTGAGCAGCACGGTGGCGGGGCGCACAACGAACAGCAGGGCGAGGAGGAACAGGCCGAACTGCCATTCGAACTGCCTTAACTGGTCTATGTCGAGGCCAGCCGACAGCAGGATGAAAATGCCCGAAACCAGCAATACCGCGATGTTCTGCTTGAAGGGATGGATGCTGCGCAGCGACGAGACGTGCATGTTGGCAAGCGCAATGCCCATGACGGTGACCGCCAGCAGGCCTGCTTCGTGCTCGATCATGTTGCACAGTACAAAAGTGCCGACCACGGCGACGAGCAGCACCGGCACTTTCAGGAATTCGGGCACCAGCCCGCGAGGGAAGCTCCAGGCGATCACCCACGCTGCGGCAAAACCGATGAGGCCGGATATGCCTGCGGCGATGGCGATTTCAGGCACCACGTCATAGGCCGTGCCACCGCTGGCCGCGGTGCTGCGGAAATATTCGTAGGCGATCACGGCGCACAGTGCCCCGAAGGGATCGTTGACGATGGCTTCCCACTTCAACAGTGCGGCAGGACGCTGCTGGACCGCGCTCTGCCGCAGCAGCGGGATAACCACGGTCGGTCCAGTGACAACCAGGATGCCTGCGAAGAGGATGGCGACGGGCCAGACCAGCCCGGCCACGTAATATCCGGCTAGCGAACCGAATAGCCAGCCCAGCGGCACGCCGAAAATGACCAGGCGCCACACGCCGCCGCCGTATTTGCGGAATTCCCGGAAATCGAGGCTGAGTCCGCCTTCGAACAGGATCAGCGCGACGCCAATGGAAATCATCGGCTCCAGCAGGTCGCCGAAGGCGCTTTCGGGATCCATGATGCCCAGGACGGGCCCGGCGAGGAAACCAGCGGCCAGCATCAGCACGATGGCCGGCCAGCCCGTGCGCCAGGCAACCCACTGCGCACCTATGCCCAGAACGCCCACGAGCGCGATCACGAGCGCCTGTTCTTCCATCCGTCTCCTGCTTTCCTGAAACCCCGTCTTCTCAGCAACAATGCGCGAGGCGCGTTATTTTTCCCACCGGGCCGATAGTCCGCTACGCCAAGTTGGCGCATAACGGCAATCAGTGCCCGGCAAACTCCACGAGGGAGAGGGTCTCGACGCCCTGTTCGGACAGCGCATCCGCACCGCCCAGTTCGGGTAGGTCGATCACGAACAAGGCATGACTGACCTGCGCCCCCGCCCGGCGCAGCAGTCGCACAGCGGCCAATGCAGTACCGCCCGTGGCGAGGAGGTCGTCCACCACCAGCACCCGGTCGCCAGCTTCGATGATCGAGGGGTCCAGCTCGACACGAGCCTCGGCGTATTCGAGAGCATAGTCCTCGCCGATGCACTCGACCGGGAGCTTGCCCGCCTTGCGCACGGGGACGAAGCCGACACCCAGCCTCAGGGCGAGTGCGGTGCCGAATATGAATCCGCGCGCCTCGATCCCTGCGACTTTCGTCGCATCAAGACCCTCGGCCCGCTGGGCCAGCATGTCGATGGAAGCGGCCAGCCCCTCGGCGTGAGCGAGCAGCGTGGTGATATCGCGGAACTGGATGCCCGCAGACGGAAAATCCGGGACGGTGCGGATGAGCCCCTTGAGCTCATCACGCGACAGTCCCGGATCCGTATCCGTCAAAAGTGCGCTCAGTCTTCGCGGCGCGAAGCGTTCCTGGGCTTTGCGCTGGCCCAGATCTGCTTCTTGGCGAGCCATGCAAGGATCGTGGCGAAGAGCAGGAAGCCCAGCACCGGCCAGCCGGTCGACTTGCGTTCGATCAGCTTGGGTTCGGCAGTCCAGGTGAGGAAGGCGGACACGTCCTGCGACATCTGCGAGATCGTGGCTTCCGTACCATCGGCATAGGTCACCTGCCCGTCGACCGAGATGGGCGGCGGCATGCCGATCACCAGCGACGAGAAGTAGGGATTGTAATAACCACCGACGGGAATCGTGAAGTCCGGGAATTCCTCGGCCAGTTCGGCAGGGGGCTGCTGATAGCCCGTCAGAAGGTTGTAGAGATAATTGCTGCCGTCGTGACGCGCTTTCACCATCAACGACAGGTCGGGCGGAATCTTGCCGCCGTTGGCAGCAGAAGCGGCCACCGCGTTGGGATAGGGCGACGGGAAGTAATCGGTCGGCAGGGCCTGACGCATTTCGTCTTCACCGGTATCGGGATTGACGCCCGGCACCTGGAACGTTGCGGCCTCTGCCTTCACCTGCGCTTCGGAGTAGCCCAGGTCCTCGAGATCGCGAATGGCGACGTAGTTGAGGGAGTGACAGGCGGCGCAGACTTCCTTGTAGACCTGGTAGCCGCGCTGCAGCTGGGTCAGGTCCCACTTGCCGAACGGGCCATCGAACGAATAGCCGGCTTCGGGGCCGTGGGCCTCTTCATGGAAAACGTGTTCGGCGGTTTCGGCCACGTCTTCGGTCGCGGCGGTGTATGCGCCGGTGACGAAGGCGAGCAGCACCACGAAGGTGAAGCCGAGACCGATAAGGATACCAACAAGGCGGATCATTGTTTTGTCTTTCCCTTAATCTCGGCTCTTCAGACAGCCACCGGCTCGGCGTTTTCGCCCAGCACGGCCTTCTTGTCGGACCCCAGCACCGCCTCTGTGATCGAGAACGGCAGCGGATCGGGTCGCTCGATCGAGGAAATGATCGGCAGGATCACGAGGAAGTGCAGGAAGTAGTACGCAGTCGCGACCTGGCTGATCATCACATAGGGCTCTTCCGCCGGTGCGCCGCCGCAGACGAACAGCACCGCCATGACCGGGATCAGGCCGAACCAGAAGAACTTGCGGAACAGCGGACGATAGTGGCCGCTGCGAACCGGGCTCTTGTCCAGCCAAGGCAGGAAGAACCACACCAGGATGGACGAGAACATGGCGAGCACGCCCCACAGCTTCGCCGGGAGGATGAAGTCGAAGGTGAAGGCGCGCAGGATCGCGTAGAACGGGTAGAAATACCATTCGGGCACGATGTGGGCCGGGGTCGAAAGCGGGTTCGCCTCGATGTAGTTGTCCGGGTGACCGAGCATGTTCGGCAGGAAGAACACGAAGGTCATGAATACGATCAGTGCCACGCCCAGCCCGAAACCGTCCTTGGCCGTGTAGTAGGGGTGGAACGGCAGCGTGTCGCTCTCGCCCTTCACTTCGACGCCGGTAGGGTTGCTGGAACCCGGAATGTGCAGCGCCCAGATGTGCAGGATCACGCAGCCCAGGATCACGAACGGCAGCAGGAAGTGCAGCGAGAAGAAGCGGTTCAGCGCGGCGTTATCGGGCGCGAATCCGCCCAGCAGCCAGGTCTTCAGCGGCGGGCCGATCAGCGGGATGGCCTCGAACAGGCCGGTAATGACCTGCGCGCCCCAGAAGCTCATCTGGCCCCACGGCAGCACGTAGCCCATGAAAGCGGTGGCCATCATGAGCAGGAAGATGGTGACGCCGAGCAGCCAGATCATCTCGCGCGGCGGCTTGTACGATGCGTAGAACAGGCCGCGGAAGATGTGGATGTAGACGACGACGAAGAAGAAGCTGGCGCCGTTGGCATGCGTGTAACGCATCAGCCAACCCCAGTTCACGTCGCGCATGATGTGCTCGACCGAAGCGAAGGCGACCTGTGTGTTGGCGGCATAATGCATCGCCAGCACCACGCCGGTGACGATCTGCAACACGAGGAAGAACCCGGCGAGAACACCGAAATTCCAGAAGTACGACAGGTTGCGCGGCACGGGATAACCCGCGCCAACCGCGTTGTACACGAAGCGCGGCAGCGGCAGTTTCTCGTCGAGAAACTTCGTCAGTCCGTTCTGCGGCTGGTATTCCTTGGCCCAGGGAAAGCTCATGTTCTTCTCTCTCGCTTCAGCCGATCACGATGGTCGTGTCGGACGTGAATTGATACTCGGGCACGGCCAGGTTTGACGGCGCCGGACCTTTGCGAATGCGGGCGGCGGTGTCGTAGTGCGAACCGTGGCACGGGCAGAAATAACCGCCGAACTCGCCCTTGTTCTCGCCTTCCTGCGCGCCAAGCGGCACACAGCCCAAGTGGGTGCACACGCCCATCACAACCAGGATGTTACCGTGGCCCGCTTGGGTGCGCTCTTCCAGCGTCTGCGGATCGCGCAGCGAGCTGACGTTGACCGCGTTGGCCTGCTCGATTTCGGCCTGGGTCAGGTGGCGCACGAAAACCGGCTGCTTGCGGAATACCGCCTTGACCGACTGCCCCGCCTCCAGGCTGGAAATGTCCAGCTCGGTCGTGCTCTCCGCCAGCACGTCTGCCGAAGGCGCCATCTGGCTGACCAGCGGATAGACCACGGCGAGACCGCCTACGCCCGCCGCAGAAACGGCAGCGATGTTGATGAAGTCGCGGCGACGAACGCCGTCGTCGCCCTCGACTCCGCCGGATACGCCCGGAGTCGTTTCAGCATTGCCAGTGGTGGATGCCATACCCTTGCCTTGCCTGTCGCTGCCGACGGTCGCTTGCAAAAAGCCCCGTCGGCCGAAAGATTCGTCCAAAAAAGCCGCACGACGAACCGTTGCCGGGCGGCGGCTTGGCGCGGCTGATAGACGAGCAAAGTCGCGCTGCCAACCCGCCTTTTGGGCTAATGTCTCGGGCTAGTGTCGCGGCTGCCGTTTCGCGCGGTGCCAGCCCTAGCAGGGAAGGGCGATCAGCGAAACCTGCCTGCCGGTCGTCTGTTCGCCGCGATGGGTGGCGCGCCTGTAGGAATGAAAGCGGCGCGCGGCGGCGTAGGTATCCAGTTCCATGGCGCAGATCGATGCGATACCCGCCTCCGCAAGACGCGCCGAAACCAGCCCCTCCAGGTCGAAATGCCACTTGCCGGGGCCAGTCGCCTCGAAGAAACGGTGTTCGGCTGCGGAGAAGTTCGCACGCATATCCGCGCCGACTTCGTAACTCTCCTGCGCAATGCATGGCCCGATGGCCGCGGCGATCCGGCTGCGCTGGGCGCCCAGTGCCTCCATTTGCGCGACCACAGCCTCGATCACACCGCTTTGCGCGCCGCGCCAGCCTGCATGGGCAGCGCCGATCACATGGGCGGTTTCGTCGGCGAGCAGGATGGGCGCGCAATCCGCAGTGACGATGGCCAGCGCGAGTCCCGGCGTTGCCGTCGCCATGGCGTCTGCCTCGGGCCGATCGTTCGCGGCGAACGGCGTATCCACGGTGAGTGCATCGGGTGAATGCACCTGCTTGACGAAGACGACCGGCGCATCGCCCACCGCCAGTTCGTGCGCGTGGGCATCGCTCTGCGCGGCATCGAGGAAGCCGTGCGGAAGCGAAATATTGTCCGCTCGGATGACCTTGGCCGGATTACCCAAGGCTGCGACTAACCTGCTCGTATGTATCGCGCGACAGCTTGGGGGCCTCGGCAATGCGCTCCAGCTGGGCCTTCATCATCGCCGAACGCTTCGGCTCGATCCGGCGCCAACGGCCCAGTTGCGGCACGAAGCGCGCGGCGGTCTGCGGATTGATCGGATCGAGCGCGAGAATCACGTCTGCGATCAGCCTGTAACCTTCACCATCCTCGGCGTGGAAGCCATGCGGATTGTGAGCGAAGGCCATATAAAGGGAGCGCGCACGATTGGGGTTTCGCAAGGTGAACTGCGGGTGGTCGGCCAGGGCCTTCACATGCTCCAGAACATCGGGATGCATGGAGCTTGCCTGCAGGGCGAACCACTTGTCCACCACCAGTGCATTGCCCTTGTAGCGGTTGTAGAAATCGAGCAGCGCATTGGTCCGCTCGATACCGGACATGCCCGCCAATACCATCAGCGCGCCCTGCCGGTCGGTCATGTTTCGGGCATTGCGATACTGCTCCCATGCCAGCTCGCGGCCACGTTCCGGATTGCCTGCTGCGAGGTAGAGCAAAGCCTGCGTCTTCACCTTGCGGGCTCCCCGCGCCTCGGCGCTCAGGTCGGACGGTACCGATGCCGCAGTCTGATACTCTGCTGCCAGCTCATCCTCCAGCGCAATACCGATAGCAGCACGCAACGCCTGGCGTTCCTCGTGGATACGGCCCGGATCGGCAATCCGCATGGTCTCTGCCAGATAGGTCTCGCTTGGCAGAACCAGCAGTTCACCCCGCATCAGGTCATCGAGGTTTTCGTCCACGAGCACTGCGCGGAAAGCTCCGGCGATTGCGTTGCGCGCCTCGGTGCGGGCGGCGTCGTCAAGTTCACCTTCCACGGCCTGCTTGAGATGGCTGACGACCAGGTCCTGCAACGCCTCGTAGCGGGCGAAGGGATCGTCGTCCTGCGCGGCCAGGAACACCAGTTCCTCGCCGGAAATGTCGCGCTCGATCGTGACGGGTGCGGAAAAGCCGCGATTGATCGAGAGGACGGGCTTGCTGGCGAAACCGCCGAAGGTGAAGGTGTCTTCGGCCTTGTCGAGCACCACCAGTTCCTCGCCGCTGTGCCGTCCGCTTTCGCGGTCGAACAGGGCAAGCTTGAGAGGGATCGGCATCGGCTGCTTGTCTGGCTGGCCGGGCGTTGCCGGCACCTGCTGCGACAGGTGCAGCGTGGCCGTGTCGCCGTCATGTTCCAGCTGCACGGAAACCTTCGGCGTGCCCGCCTGCGAGTACCAGAGACGGAACTGCTGGAGGTCCATGCCAGCACCATCCTCGATAGCCCTGACGAAATCCTCGCAGGTCGCGGCCTCGCCATCGTGCCGTTCGAAATAGAGGTCCGTGCCTTTGCGGAAAGCTTCCTCGCCGGCCATCGTGCGCATCATGCGGATGACCTCTGCGCCCTTGTTGTAGACGGTGGCGGTATAGAAGTTGCTGATCTCGCGGTAGCTGTCGGGCCGGATGGGGTGCGCCAGCGGGCCGGAATCCTCGGGGAACTGCGCCCCGCGCAGCACCCTCACATCTTCGATCCGCTTCACCGGTTCGCTGCCCATGTCTTGGCTGAACAACTGGTCGCGCAGCACGGTGAAGCCTTCCTTCAGCGAAAGCTGGAACCAGTCGCGGCAGGTCACGCGGTTGCCCGACCAGTTGTGGAAGTATTCGTGCGCGATTACGCCTTCGACGCCGTCGAAATCGCCATCTGTCGCGGTATCCTCATCGGCCAGCACGTATTTCGTGTTGAACACGTTGAGGCCCTTGTTCTCCATCGCGCCCATGTTGAAATCGGAAACGGCGACAATGTTGAACAGGTCGAGATCGTATTCGCGCCCGAACGTCTCCTCGTCCCACTTCATCGAACGCTTGAGCGATTCCATCGCGTGGCCGGTACGTCCAAGGTCGCCTTCGCGCACGTAGATGTTCAGCGTCACCTCGCGCCCGTTCATCGTGGTGAAGCTGTCGGTGTTGGCGACCAGCTGCCCCGCCACCAGCGCGAACAGATAGCTCGGCTTGGGCCAGGGATCGTGCCACTCGGCCCAGTGGGTCCCATCATCGTTCGTGCCGGTCGCTTCCAGGTTGCCGTTGCACAGCAGGACCGGGAATGTCTCCGCACTGCCCGTCATGCGAACGCGGTAGGTGGAAAGCACATCGGGCCGGTCGGGGAAGAAGGTTATGCGGCGGAAACCCTCTGCCTCGCACTGGGTGCACAGCATCCCGTCGGAGGCATAGAGACCCATCAGCTGGGTGTTGGCCGAGGGGTCTATCTCGGTTGCCACGGTAATCTCGTGCGCATCGCCCGGCAGGGTCACCAGCAGATCATCGCCGTCCATCGTCCAGCTATTCGAAGGCTCACCGTCAACCTTTACCGACACCACTTCCAGCCCGTCGCCATTGAGGCGTATCATCGGTGATGGATCGGCCTTGGCATTGCGCGCCACCGTCAGGGTGGAGACCACGCGGGTGGCCTCCAGTCCGAGTTCGAATTGCAGGGAAACCTCGGGCACCAGCCACGCGAACGGTTTGTAATCCTCGCGCCGGATGGTGGGCGGATCCTGCGGGGTGGGCGCGGCATCCGCGAGTTCGGGGTTGCCGTCTGGCGTCGAGGGGGTGCGGGCGATATCCATGGGTCTGACCTAAATTTCTTCCTTTGGCGCGTCGAGAGGGTAGAACGCACGAGATGACGCATCTGTTCATATTCGGCCTCGGTTATACTGCAAAACGCATTGCTGCCTCTGCAAAGGCCGCGGGATGGACTGTCAACGCGACCGGTTCGGACGGCGACGTGGAGTTTGCCGACCGCGAATCGGTGATCGCGGCACTGGAGAAGGCGAGCCACGTGCTGTCCTCCGTCCCGCCGGACAGGGAAAGCGGCCTCGACCCGGTGCTTGACGCCTACGGACGGGACTTTCCGCGCGCGTGGTACGGCTACCTGTCCTCCACCGGGGTATACGGCGATACAGGCGGCGCATGGGTCGATGAGGCTTCGCCCACCGGTTCGGGCAGGCGCACGGCGCGCAGCGATGCAGATGCCTTGTGGCTGAAACTCGGCGCGCGCGTTTTCCGCCTGCCGGGGATCTACGGGCCGGGACGTTCGATCCTGGACCGGGTGCAGGACGGCAAGGCCCATCGGATCGACCTGCCGGGGCAGGTCTTCAGCCGGGTGCACGTGGACGATATCGCCAGCGGCGTCATGGCCGCCCTGACCAGCGAAGCACCCTCGGGCGCCTACAACCTCGCGGACAACTTGCCGTGCAGCCAGAACGTGCTGGTCGAATATGCCTGCGACCTGTTGGGCGTCGAGCCGCCACCGCTGCAGTCGATCGAGGAAGCGGGTCTGTCGCCCATGGCGCGCGGTTTCTATGCCGAGAACCGCCGCGTCGCGAACGGCAAGGCGAGGCGGGTGCTGGGTTGGGAGCCTGCCTATCCTACCTACCGCGAGGGATTACTCGACCTTTTCTGACGGTGCCTCTCGAAGACGGCCCGACTGCTGCACCTGCACGCCCTTCTGCCGCCGCGCGCGCAGGGCCAGCACCATTCCGGCAATGGCCAGCACCATCCCGCTCGCCGTCAGCACGGTCCACTGGTAGCCTTCAAACAGGGTCGAAAGCAGCATCGCGACGGAGATGGTGATGATCGAATTGTACGCCGCCCGGCCCGCACCGATTTCGCGCACCAGGTTGTAGTGCAGCGGGAAAGTCACCACCGACCCGATCAGCGCAAGATAGACGATGCCGCCCCAATAGCTCGCACTTTCGGGAACGGGAGGCGGTCCGGCGGTCACCCACGCAAAGCCGAGGTCGAATATGGTGCCGTAAAGCATCGCCCAGGCCAGCAGGCTGACCATGGGCACGGCGCGCCCGGTCGGGTTCGCCTGGATCACGTTGGCGAGCGAGGCGGCGAGGATGCCCACCAACGCCAGCACGATGCCCAGCCCCACGTTGCCGCCGATCACGCCGGCATCTGGGTTCGCCTGCCATTCGTGCCACAGCAGGAACGACACCCCGACAATCGCGACCATGCTGCCTAGGATGAAACCGCCCTGCACCCGTTCGCCCAGGAAAATGCGCGCAAAGGCCGCATTGGGCACCATCAGCAGCGCGAACATCATCGCGACGATGCCCGATGTCACGTAGAGCTCGGCATGATAGACGAACAGGAAATTTCCACTGAACTGGGCGATACCGACGCCCAGCGCCAGCATCTGCTCGGGCCCGGTCAGCCGCAGGCGTCGCTTCATCGCCGCGGCGACGAGGAACAGCGCCGGAGTGGCGAGTGCGAAACGGTAGAACACCGACCATGCCGCGGGCACGCCGCTGATCTGCCCGGTTATGACGAACCAGGTGGAACCCCATATCGTGCCGGTCAGCACGAAAGGCAGGATCACCCGCCAGCTCAGCATGGGAGACTGCGCTGCGCTCACAGCGAGGCAATCGCCTTGCCCAGCGCGCGGGCGTGGTCGGGGTCGGTCGCCCAGTTCGTTACCAGCCGGACGCAGGTATCGTCCCAGTCGTAGAACGAAAAACCCTGTTCGCGCACGGCGGCGCGCTCTTCGGCCGTCATCGCCACGAACAGTTCGTTGATCTGCGCGGGATAGACCAGCCGATGGCCCGCCCTTTCGGCGATGATCGCGGCCGCCGCATTGGCGGCGCGGGCATTCTCCAGCCACAGATCGTCGTCCAGCATGGCGTGGATCTGCGCGGCAAGGTAGCGTCCCTTGCTTTGCAGGTGGCCGGCGCGCTTGCGTCGGAAGCGGATCATGTCCGCCTTTTCGGTGTCGAACAGCACCACCGCTTCGGCCCCCATGCCGCCGTTCTTCACAAAGCCGAGACTGAGAGCGTCGACAGGTCCGGCCACCTCGGCAGGCGCGGTATCGAGGTAGGCACAGGCATTGCCGAAGCGCGCGCCATCCATGTGCAGGCCAAGGCCGTACGCATCGGCAAGCGCGCCGATGGCTGCGACTTCCCCCGGTTCATAGCAAAGCCCGTATTCGCTCGCCTGCGTGACCGAGATCGCCTGCGCTGGGACCTGGTGCACCCCGCGCGTGATGCCTGCCAGCACCGTGGAGATCGTATCGGGCGTCAGCTTCGCGCCCTTGCCTTCCGCAAGCAGCAGCTTCGCCCCGTGCAAATAGAAGCCGGGCGCGCCGCATTCGTCCATCTCGATGTGCGCCTCTTCATGGCAGACGACACCGCCGTGCGGATCAACCATCGTCGCCAGCGCCAGGCAGTTTGCCGCCGTGCCCGTCGCCACCCACAGGGCCGCGCAATCGCGCCCGAACAGGGCGGAAAAGCGTGCGTCCAGCTCGCGGCTGAGCGCGTCGGTATCGTAGGGGGTATCGGGCGCATCGGCCGCGCGCATGGCATCCCACAGGCGCGGATGGACGGGTGCGGCGTTGTCGGACATGAACTGCATCGCGGAACGCCATGGCCGTGGCCGACGTTCAGCGCAAGAAGGAGAAATTCATGTCCGATATCGAAGTCACCGATGAGACCACCCACGGCGCCTATCGCGTGGACGTGGAAGGCAGCGACCAGCCCGCCGAACTGATGTGGACGGCGCGGGGTGAGGCGCGCATCGCCGACCATACGTTCACCCCGCCCGCCGCGCGCGGCAAAGGCATCGCCTTCGACTTGGTGGAATTCATGGTGCAGGACGCGCGCGACAAAGGTTTCACCATCGTGCCGCAGTGCCCCTACGTCGCGGTACAATTCCGCAAGCATCCTGAATGGGCAGACGTGCGCGCCGACATCGAAAGCTAACCGCTAATTAGCGGAATTTGCAGCGCTTTTTCGGAACATGGCCCAGCGCCCCGCGTTGATTTAGTGAGAGACCGATGACCCCCGGCGTTCCGCGCTCCTCGTAGATCACGAGTCGAAGCCTTGCAGGATTACTACCGGGGAATTTCATACCAGCAATCCGTCATCGGCCCCTGGAAAGAGGAGAGACCCATGACACACACGCAAGATCTGCAGAACCGCGACAGGTATTCCGACAGCGAGCTCGATCGCCGCACGCAATTCGACCGTTCACGCCCGCTCGAACGCGACGAGACCGGCAACCTGATTTCGTCGAACAAGGTCGAAGGGACATCCGTCTATTCGACCGATGGCGAGAAGCTGGGATCGATCGATCATCTGATGATCGGCAAGCGCTCTGGCCGGGTTGAATATTCGGTGATGAGCTTCGGCGGTTTCCTTGGCATCGGTGAGCAGTACCATCCCGTCCCGTGGGACGCGCTGGACTACGATACCGAGCGCGGCGGCTATGTCGTCAATATCGACAAGTCGCGGCTGAAGGATGCACCGTCCTATACGCGTAACGAACAGCCCGAGTTCAACAGGGACTATGGCGAAACCGTCTATGCTTACTACGGCGTGCTCTACTGATCGCGCGCATTGACCCATCAAACACGGTGAGGCCCCGGCGAGTGTCGGGGCCTTTTCTGTGTCAGCGCGGCAGTTTCGCGAAATCCACGGCGGCTATGGAATCAAGCGCAGCGCGGCGCATTTCCCGGGCATCGTCCAGCGACAGGCCGGGAAAGGCCAGCCGTCCGCCCGCAAGGCCGAAGCGCAGGGTGCAATAGCCGCGCCAGCGTGCCAGCGGATGCTGTGAAATTTCCACCGAATGCAGCTTTACCCGGCTGGCGATAATATCGCGCGGCGCCAGCCAGCCGCGCCGCGAAAGGACCTGCTGCGGGTCGAGCGCATGGCGCACGAAGCGCCACATGTAATACTCGCCGAACGCCAGCAACCCGGCGAGAGCGAACAGCAGCACCGCCACTATCGCGTGACCGAGCACCAGCAGGACAAGCCCTGCGGTGGCCGGGATCAAGGCCTGCAACACGGCGCGGTCGAAATAATAGTCCGCGCTGGCCCGGCGCCAGTCGGCACGCTCGTCCGGCAGCGAAAAGCCGGCTTCGTGCGCAATGGGGGCGATCTCCTCCATCTGCGCAAACGGCGCGACATCGTGGTTCGCCCCGCCGGAATCCTGCGCCAGGCTGATGAAGGACAGGCCGTGCCAGCCAAAGCGGCGGCGCAGCCAGCCGGTGCTGACCACCAGCGCCTGCACCCGGTGGACGGGCATGACGACATCGGTTTTCGTCAGCAGACCGCGGCGGCGGCGAAAGCCCTTGGCCGTGCGCTCCAGCCGGAACTCCCAGTCGCGCACGAACGTGCGCACAACGCCGCTCGCCATGCCGACCACCACGACTGCGCCGATGGCATAAAGAATGGCCAGGATCTGCGCGAACGTGCTGTACCCGTTCATCAGTTCCCCCGCCTCGGCGATACGATCGTCGCGGAAGATGTCGGCGATATAGTCCCACGCGTCGAACGGCAGCAGGAACTCCAGTTGCTGCAGCGCGCCCAGCAGGACGGCGAAGACGACCAGCGAGAAATTGAACAAGCCGAACAGGAACAGCCGCTTGGTATCCATGGCGAAAAGCGTCTGTCCGGCAGGTTCCGCTGCCATATCGCCGGGGGACGCGCCAGTAGATGCAGACACCCCCGCGGCAGGCGCAGCGGTTTCGCCATCCACCAGCGCGCGCACCGTTTCGCGCAGCTTCTCGCCTTCTGCCTCGGAAACGTAGGAGAGCTTCAGTTCTTCCTTGCCGCCAGCGCCGGTTTCGAACTTGACTTCCACCAGTCCCAGCAGGCGCGGGATCAGCTTCTGCTCCAGGCTCACATCCTGGATACGCTCGTAAGGCACGGACCGGGCCGAGCGGCTGATGACGCCTTGCTCCAGCCGCACGTCGGTATCCCCCACACGGTAACGCAGCCGATACCACGAAACCCAGGCGGCCAGCAGGTTGAAGCCGAGTATCGCGCCGAAAAGGGGCACGAACCAGGGCGCGATCGCCGCCAGCCCTTCGCTATCCGGCTCGCTGGAAGCGGCACCGTAGAGAACGGCAATCGCAGGAATGATCGCGCTCGCCAACATGCGCGCCATATGCACCATCATGGTGAGCGGATTGACGCGCAGCCACTCGTCCATCTCGACGTCGGGCGCGGCCCCTTTATCGGGGGAGAAATCGGCGGCCGGTTCGCTCACAGCGATTCGCGTTTCACGTGGGCGCGGATTTCCTCACGCATGGTTACGGCATCGCCGTGCCGCAGGCCGGGGAGCGTGACAGAGGAATTGTGCGTGCCCGCGGTGTGCAGGATCAGCCGGGCAATGCCGAATGCACGTTCCAGCGGGCCCTGCTCTACATCGAGGTGCTGCACCCGGCTGAACGGCACGACGGTATCGGCATGGAACATGACGCCCTTCACCACCCGCAACCGGTCGCTGCTCATGTGATAGCCGCGCGACAGGTAGCGCTTGATCGGCACCAGCAGCACGAAGACCAGCGCGATCAGCACGGGCACGGCCATCGGGACCCAGGTCCACGGCGCGGGAAAGGCTCCTGCCAGGCCGAGTCCCAGCGCCACGATCAGGAACGGAGCGACAATAATCGCCCCCTCGATCCGCATGACGGTCGTATAGGCGGGATCGAGCTGGGTGAGAGGTTCGGTGTCCATACAGTGCACTATAATGGCAATACACCTGTTGGGAAGATATCTTTGTTTTTCGGTCCGCCAGTAGCGGACCGTCACCGACACCGACACACCGGACAACGGTTGGCGAAAGTATCGATCGCAAAGCGATCGCAAGCGCAAGCGCGCGCCCGAGCCAATGCGAGGAAAGCCAAGGGACACGGACGTGCCCCGCCCGGCGCTTGAGGGAACCAACAAAAAAGGGAAATGGTGCCACGAGAGAGGATCGAACTCTCGGCCTCACCCTTACCAAGGGTGCGCTCTACCACTGAGCTACCGCGGCTAACCGAAACAGGCGCGCGCTATTGTCGTCTGCTGCATGAAAGTCAAGCCAAGCTTGAGTGATCGGCCTGCTTGCGCCAAATATATGCGCCATGAGCAAGGATTTGTCCCGCGAGGAACGTCTCGCGGCCCAGTTGCGGGCCAACCTGAAGCGTCGCAAGGCGCAGAAGAAGGCGCTCGCCCACGGCGACGCACCGCACGAGGATGCCGATTCGCGCCCGATCCCTCCGGCCCTTTTCAAGAACGACGACGAAGGCTAGGGCGCGCTTTCCCAGTTCGCCCTCCCGCAATCGGAGAGACCTATAGTGCCCAAGCTCATCCTCGTCCGCCACGGCCAGTCCGAATGGAACCTCGCCAACCGCTTCACCGGCTGGTGGGATGTCGACGTTACGGAAAAGGGTGTGGAGGAAGCAAAGGAAGCGGGCCGCCTGCTGAAGGAAAAGGGCGTCTTCCCCACCCTCGCCTTCACCAGCGTGCAGAAACGCGCGATCAAGACGCTGCATCTCGCGCTGGAATACTGCGACCGCCTGTGGATCCCGGAAACCAAGGACTGGCGGCTGAACGAGCGGCATTACGGTGGCCTCACCGGCCTCAACAAGCAGGAAACCCGCGACAGGCACGGTGACGAGCAGGTGCATATCTGGCGCCGCAGCTTCGACGTGCCGCCCCCGCCGATGGACAAGGGCGACGAATACGATCCCGGCAACGATCCGCGCTACGAAGGCATCGACGTGCCGCAAACCGAAAGCCTGAAGCTGACGATCGAGCGCGTGCTGCCCTACTGGGAAAGCGATATCCTGCCGAAACTGGTGGCGGGGGAGACGGTGATCATCTCCGCCCACGGCAATTCCCTGCGCGCGCTGGTGAAGCACCTTTCCAACATCTCCGACGACGAGATTACCGGACTGGAAATCCCCACCGGCCAGCCGATCATCTACGAATTCGAAGGCTCCGCCCCGGTGGGCGAGCGGTATTACCTGAAGGACGCCTGAGGTCATGAGCGAACCTGTCGCCATCGTGATGGGCAGCCAGTCCGACTGGCCCACCATGACCAAGGCCGCCGAAGTGCTGGACGAACTGGGCGTGCCCTTTGACGCGCGCATCGTTTCCGCCCACCGCACGCCTGACAGGCTGCACGCCTTCGGCAAAGGCGCAGCGGACGAAGGGTTCAAGGTGGTGATCGCAGGCGCAGGCGGGGCCGCGCACCTGCCTGGCATGATCGCGGCGCTCACCCACCTGCCGGTGCTGGGCGTTCCGGTGCAAAGCAAGGCGCTCTCGGGTCTCGATAGCCTGCTGTCCATCGTGCAGATGCCTGCAGGCGTTCCCACGGCAACGCTCGCCATCGGGGAAGCCGGGGCAACCAACGCAGGGATCCTCGCTGCCTCCATCCTGGCGCTGGAGGACGCATCGCTGGCGGATCGGCTCAAGGCCTTCAGGCAGGCGCAGACCGATAAGGTGGCGGAAAAGCCGGTCGATTGATTCGCGGTTTCCGAACGCCCTGAGCTTGTCGAAAGGCTGTCCTTTCTTCTAGTCCGGGGCGCAATAACAAGGCAGCCCTTGGGCGGGCTCAGGGGGAACGGAGTTTTGGTGTGCTGGCACCCGGTTCAACAATAGGCATCCTTGGCGGCGGGCAATTGGGCCGCATGCTGGCCATGTCCGCCGCACAGCTTGGCTATCGCTGCCACATCTACGCGCCAGAGGGTGACAACGTGGCCGCCGATGTCGCCGCGCGGTATACCTGCGCCCCGTGGCACGATGGGGACGCGCTGGCCGCCTTTGCACGCGATTGCGACGTCATCACCTACGAATTCGAGAACGTGCCGGTCGGTCCGCTGGCGGGCCTGCCGCAGGACAAGCTGGCACCCGGCATCCGCGCGCTGGAAGTCGCGCAGGACCGTGTTCGCGAAAAGCGCTTCATGCTCGAAGCCGGCGGCACGCCAGCCGATTTCGTCGCCGTCGATCATGACAGCGAACTGGCGGACGCGGTGGAGCGGATCGGCGTTCCCGGCATCCTCAAGACGCGGCGCGACGGCTATGACGGCAAGGGCCAGTGGCCGATCAACGATCGCGCCGATGCGCAAGGCGTGCGCATTCCCGAAACCGGCTGCGTCTACGAAGCGCGGCTGACGTTCGAATGCGAGTTCTCGGTCATCCTGGTGCGCGGGCGCGACGGCGAGGTGCGCTTCTGGGATTCGACCCGCAATCTGCACAAGGACGGCATCCTTGCGCATTGCGAACTGCCGGCCCCCGCCATCGTTGCAGAGCAATCGGCGAGGGCGCGCGACATGGCGAGGAAAGTGGCCGATGCGCTGGGTTACGTCGGCGTGCTGACGCTGGAATTCTTCGCCACCTCGCGTGGACCGGTGTTCAACGAAATGGCCCCCCGGGTGCACAATTCCGGCCACTGGACGATCGAGGGTGCCGTCACCAGCCAGTTCGAAAACCACATCCGCGCCATCTGCGGCCTGCCGCTGGGTGATACGGCCAGCGTCTCGCGCACCATGGTCATGGACAACCTGATCGGCGCCGACGCGCTCGATCTTGCCGGCCACCTTTCGGATGGCCGCGCGCACGTGCATCTCTATGGCAAGTCCGAAGCGCGGACGGGGCGCAAGATGGGCCACGTTACGCGGATCGGGTGAATGGCCGCAGACGTGCTCTTCATCGTGGCCCGAGCCACCAATGGCGTGATCGCCCGTGACGGCGCCGTGCCCTGGTCGATCAGCGACGACCTGAAGCGCTTCAAGCGGCTGACCATGGGCAAACCCATGGTCATGGGCCGCAAGACCTTCGAGAGCCTGCCTGGCCTGCTGCCCGGTCGTCGCCATATCGTGCTCACCCGGCAGGCGGACTGGCAGGCCGAAGGTGCCGAAGTCGCCCGCTCGCCGGAAGAGGCGCTGGCGCTGGCCAGAGGCGATAACGACGGGGGCGACGTGGCGGTGATCGGCGGGGCCGAGGTGTTCGACCTGTTCCGGGACCATGGCACCACCTTCGAACTGACCGAGGTTTTCGAGGATACGGTGGGCGAGGTTACCATGCCTTCCCCGGCGGACGATCAATCCTGGCGCGAGATTGCACGCGAAAGCCGCCCCGCCAGGGAAGGCTTCCCGCCCTACGATTTCGTCACTTTCGAGCGGGTGGCACCCCGATGAAACGCTTTGCCATCGGCTTTGGCGTTGTGCTGCTGGCCGCGCTGGTCGCCTTTTTCGTGTTCGCGCCTGCCTATGTCGAGCGGGACATGAACGTCGTCGACGGCCTGCCGCTGCCGCCGGTTTCGGACGAGGCGCGGGCGCTGCACGAGACGCTCACCATTGTCGACCTGCACGGTGACACCCTGTTGTGGAAGCGCGACATGCTGGAGGCGGCGGACCGCGGTCATATCGACCTGCCGCGCCTGCGCGAAGGCAGCGTCGCGTTGCAGGTCTTCTCCAGCGTCACCAAGACCCCGCGCGACCAGAACTACGACAACAACACCGGTGAGACCGACAACATCACCCTCCTCGCCATCGGCCAGCTGCAGCCGCTGCGCACCTGGACCTCGCTGCTGGAGCGCACGCTGTGGCACGGCAAGCGGCTGGAGGAGGCCGCGTCGCGGTCCGACGGGCAGCTGGCCCTCGTCCGCACGCCTTCCGATATCGTGCCGGTGCGCGCGCCCGATGACAGCGGTGCGCCGGTGGCAGCAATGTTGTCCGTCGAAGGGCTGCACAATCTGGAGGGCGATCTCGACAATCTCGACGTCCTGTACGATGCAGGCGTGCGCATGGCCGGGCTCGTCCATTTCTTCGACAACGACCTGGCGGGATCGATGCACGGCGTCGACAAGGGCGGGCTGACCCCAATGGGCCGCGAGGCCGTGCGGCGGATGGAGGCGATGGGCATCGTGATCGACGTGGCCCATTGCAGCCACGCCTGCGTGGCAGACGTGCTGGCCATGGCGCAGCGCCCGGTCGTCTCCAGCCACGGCGGCGTGCAGGCCACGTGCCCGGTCAATCGCAACCTCACCGATGCAGAGATACGCGGCGTTGCCGCAACCGGCGGCGTGATCGGCGTGGGCTACTGGGAAGGCGCGGTGTGCGACACCTCGCCCGCCGCCATCGTCGCCGCCATGGCGCACATTCGCGACCTCGTGGGCATAGACTATGTAGCCCTGGGCAGCGATTTCGACGGCACTGTCACGACCCGCTTCGATACCGCCGGGCTGGTGCATGTCACGCAGGGGTTGATGGATGCCGGTTTCACCGATGAGGAGATCCGCGCGGTGATGGGCGGCAACGCCCTGCGCGTACTGGAGCGGGGACTGGAACCGGTCGTCGATGCCGACCTCCCGCCACCGGAGATTGCCACATGACCCGCCTTTCCCACCGCGAAAAGGTGCCCGAGGCGCTGCACGGCGCGATTGTCGCCTTGGGCAATTTCGACGGCTTCCACATCGGCCATCAGCACGTGGTGAGCGCGGCGGTGGAGTGGGCGCAGGCCGAGGGACGACCGGCGGTGGTCGCCACCTTCGATCCCCACCCGGTGCGCCACTTCGCCCCGCACGTTCCACCTTTCCGCCTCACCTCGCTGGAGCAGCGGCACGAGCTGTTTCGCGAAGCCGGGGCTGCCGCCATGCTGGTGTTCGATTTCGATGACGCGCTGGCCGCCATGAGCGCCGAGGCCTTCGTGCGCGATCTGCTGGCAGGGCATATCGGCGCGGCTGGCGTGGTGACGGGAGAGGATTTCACCTTCGGCAAGGGCCGCGGCGGCAACGTCGACGTGCTGCGCACGGTGGGCGCGACATGCGGGATAGAGGCGCGCGCCATCGGTCCTGTCGGATCGGGCGGTCAGGTCGTTTCGTCCAGCCGCATCCGCGACGCGCTGAAGGCCGGCGATTGTGACACTGCGACCCGCTTGCTGACCCGCCCCTTCACCGTGCGCGGCGAAGTCATTCACGGCGACAAGCGCGGGCGCGAACTGGGTTATCCCACGGCCAATGTCGACATGGGCAGCTACATCCGCCCGCGCTTTGGCATCTACGCGGTGACCGGCCGCGTGATCGCCACCGGTCAGCAGCTGAAAGGCGCGGCAAACCTCGGCGTGCGGCCCAGTTTCGATCCGCCCAAGGAATTGCTCGAGCCGTTCTTCTTCGATTTCGAAGGCGACCTCTACGGGCAGAAAATCGACGTGGCGTTTCACCATTTCCTGCGACCCGAGGCGAAGTTCGACGATCTGGACGCGCTGAAAGCGCAGATGGAGGCCGATTGCGAGCAAGCGCGGAAGCTGCTGGCGTGAAGCGCTGGCTCGGGCGCGGCGCCCTGCTCGCAGCCATTGCATTCCTGGTGCTGACGATGATCAACGCCAGTTGGCTGGCACCCGATCCCATCGGCGGGCCGAAACTGATCGCCCATCGCGGCGTGGCGCAGATCTACTATGCAAGCGGCGTGGGCCGCGACACCTGCACCGCCACGCGGATAGAGGAGCCGGTGCACGACTACCTGGAGAACACCGCGCGTTCGATGTTGAAAGCGCAGCAGATCGGCGCGCAGATGGTGGAGATCGACATCGCTCCCACCGCCGATGGTGAGATCGCCGTGTTCCACGACTGGATGCTGGATTGCCGCACGAATGGCAGCGGCGAGGTGCGCGAAGCCACTCTGGACGAACTGCGCGCGCTGGACATCGGCTATGGCTACACCGCCGACCAAGGCGAAAGCTTTCCCCTGCGCGGCAGCGAGCGCCAGCAGATGCCGACGCTGGCAGAAGCGCTGGAGGCGCTGCCCCGCACGCCGATCATGTTCAACTTCAAGTCCGCCGACCCCGCCGAAGCGGACCTGCTGGCAGCAAAGTTGCGCGCTGCGGGCCGCGAAGTGGAGAAACTGGGCGACGGCTTCTACGGCCACCCAGCCCCTGTCGCGCGCATGGCCCGGCTTTTCCCCGCTGCCTGGACGTGGAGCACCGAGAGCGCGAGAGCCTGTTCGCAGGACTACGTGCTCTACGGCTGGACGGGTTACCTGCCGCAAAGCTGCCGGGGAGGAACGATGGTGGTGCCCCTGGATGACCAGTGGATGTTCTGGGGCTGGCCCAACCGCACGCTGGCGCGCATGCAGGAGCATGGCGGCCACATCATCGTCACCGGCCCGCGTGAGGAGGGCACGCCCAACCAGGGGCTGCTGCTGCCTGAACAGTTCACGCAGATACCCTCGACCTACTCGGGCCATATCTGGGCGGAAGATATCTGGACGCTCGGCCCGGCGCTGCGCCCCTCGATGGATCGCCGCCGCCCCAACGAGCAGCAGGCCGCGCAGGCCGGACTGGAGCAGCGGCGGCAACGGCTGGCCGACTAGGGGTATTGTGGAACGCCGACAATGGCGTTTGGCAAAACTGTCCGGCGACCTGTTATGTCCTGAAAGCAGGTATTTAGCGGCACTTCGCCCTGTCGGATGTGTGACCTTTCGTTTCAGGCTGTTGGAGAGGTTCGGGCAAGGCATCATGTCCGCGCCATAGGCCGTGTGACTCGCTGTAGGATACAAGCACGCGCCACACCCTCCATGCGAACACATGCAAAGGAAATTGCCTCGCGTGGCCACCCCCGCTAAGGCCCGCCGCGCAATGAGCGAGAAACGCGACTACAGAGACACCGTCTTCCTGCCGAAGACCGATTTCCCCATGAAGGCCGGCCTGCCTGCGAAGGAGCCGGGCATCCTTGCGCGCTGGGAAGACGAAGGGCTTTACCGGCAACTGCGCGAGGCCCGTAGCGGTCGCGAGAAGTTCATCCTGCATGACGGCCCGCCCTACGCCAACGGCAACATCCACATCGGTCACGCGCTGAACAAGGTGCTGAAGGACGCGGTGGTCCGCACGCAGACTCTGCTGGGCAAGGATGCGCCCTACGTTCCGGGCTGGGACTGCCACGGCCTGCCGATCGAGTGGAAGATCGAGGAAGCCTACCGCAAGAAGAAGAAGAACAAGGACGAGGTTCCGCCCGCCGAATTCCGTCAGGAATGCCGCGAATACGCCGCCGAATGGGTGGCGGTGCAGAGTGAACAGTTCAAGCGACTGGGTGTGATGGGCGAATGGGACAAGCCCTACCTCACCATGGCGCCGGAGGCGGAGGCTGGCATCGTCGCCGAACTGCTGAAGTTCGCCGAGAACGACATGCTCTACCGCGGCGCGAAGCCGGTGATGTGGAGCCCGGTCGAAAAGACCGCGCTGGCCGAGGCCGAGGTCGAGTACGAGGATATCGTCTCGACCCAGATCGATGTGGCGTTCGAGATTGTCGAAAGCCCCATCGAGGAACTGGTCGGCGCGCATGCGGTGATCTGGACGACCACGCCGTGGACGATCCCGGTGAACCAGGCTTTGGCTTATGGGCCTGAGGTGGACTACGCGATCCTCCATATCCACACCCAGCCGGACGGCGAAGTCGCAAAGACCGCGCACGTATCGCACGTGCTGATCGCTGAGGCACTGATCGATCAGTTCGCCGCCCGGATCGGCTTGGCTGATAGCCACTACGAAATCGTTTGGCGTGGCAAAGGCTCCGACCTCGCCGGAACCAAGGTTCGCCACCCGATGCACCACCTCGGCGGGTTCTTCGCCGAGCCGCGCCCGATGCTGGCGGGCGACTTCGTCACGACCGATGCGGGCACGGGTATCGTCCACATGGCGCCCGACCATGGCGAGGACGACTTCGAACTGTGCAAGGCCAATGGCATCACGCCCAAGTTCGTGGTCGAGGACGATGGCCGCTACCGCGAGGACTGGGGCTGGCTGCCGCGCACGGACGAGCGCAGCGGATCGGTCATCAATCCCAAGTTCAACGCGCCCGACGGGCCGATCTGTTCGGACCTCAAGGAAGCAGGCGCTCTCCTCAGCGCATCCGCAGACTATCAACACTCTTATCCACACAGCTGGCGCTCGAAAGCCAAGGTGATCTTCCGCTGCACACCGCAGTGGTTCGTGCCGATGGACAAGCCGCTGGGCACTTTCGACTACGCCGTGGCCGATGCCGGCCTGCTGGGCGGCGCTGTTGCGCTGGGCACGCAGGCTGACAAGACCGCAACGCTGCGAGAAACGGCGATGGCCGCTATCGACGAGACTCGGTTCGTTCCCGCCAAGGGCAAGAACCGTATCGGTTCAATGGTCGAGGGGCGGCCCGACTGGGTCCTCTCCCGCCAGCGCGCCTGGGGCGTGCCGATCACGCTGTTCGTAAATCGCGAAAGCGGCGAATACCTGGTCGACAAGGCGGTGAACGCGCGCATCGTCGAAGCCATCAGGCAGGACGGCGTCGATGCCTGGTCGCAGGAAAACGCCGCGCAGCTTCTCGGCCCCGATTACGCGGTCGAGGATTTCGAGATGGTCACCGACATTCTCGACGTGTGGTTCGATTCGGGCAGCACCCACGCTTTCGTGCTGGAATCGGACAACTGGCCCGACCTGCAAAGCCCGGCCGATCTCTACCTCGAAGGCAGTGACCAGCACCGCGGCTGGTTCCAGTCCTCGCTGCTCGAATCGTGCGCCACCCGTGGCCGCGCGCCTTACAGGCAGGTGCTGACTCACGGTTTCACCATGGCCGCCGACGGGCGCAAGATGTCGAAGAGCCTGGGCAATACCATCGACCCGCTGAAGGTGATGGAGGAATACGGCGCCGACATCATCCGCCTGTGGGCGCTCTCGGTCGACTATTCCGAAGATCACCGCATCGGCCCCGAAATCCTCAAGGGCGTCGCCGACCAGTACCGCAAGCTGCGCAACACCTTCCGCTACATGCTCGGCGCGCTGGGCGAATTCAGCGAGGACGAGCGCGTCGGCGTGGCGGAGATGCCGGAGCTGGAGCGCTACGTCGTCACGCTTCTGGGCGAGCTGGACACCAAGCTGCGCACCCACGTCGCCAACTACGATTTCGACGCCTACACCCGCGCGCTGTTGGATTTCATGAACGAGGACCTCTCGGCCTTCTTCTTCGATATCCGCAAGGACCGGCTCTATTGCGACGCCCCCGGCAGCATGGAGCGGCGCGCCTATCGCACCGTGCTCGATACGCTGTTCAACGCCCTGATCCGCTACGCCGCGCCGGTGCTGGTGTTCACGGCGGAGGAAGTCTGGTCGACGCGCCATCCCGCCAATGATCCGAATGGGGGCGGCAGCGTCCATCTGCTCGAATGGCCGGAAATCCCGGCTGCCGACGCCGACGCCTCGCGCTGGGAAGCGCTTCGCTCGCTGCGTGAACGGGTGATGGAAGCCATCGAACCGCTGCGGCGCGAGAAGGTGATCCGCTCCGGCCTCGAGGCCGAAGTGGAGGTGCCCGCCAGCGCCGTGCCAGAAGGCTTCGATACCGGCGATCTCGCCACGCTGTTCATCACCGGCACAGTGACGCTGGGCGATGGGGACGCGGTGACCGTCACCAAGTCCGACGATGCCAAATGCGGCCGCTGCTGGCGCCTGCTGCCGGAAGTCGACGAGGATGGCGACCTGTGCAACCGCTGCGAGGATGTCGTGGCCAAGATGGATGCTGCCGAATGAGCGCGCTCGCGAAATTCCGCCTCTACGGCGTGCTGCTGGCGCTGGCGATCTTCGCCGCCGATCAGTGGGTGAAGGATTACGTGGTGAACACGCTGGGGCTTACCCGCGTGGGCGACCACTACCCGCTGCTGCCGTTCTTCGATTTCACCCGCACCAACAACTACGGCGTGTCGCTGGGCATGTTCGAGGCCACCAGCATGGAAATGCGCTGGATCCTCGTCGCCGTCACCGCGCTGATTGCCGTCGTCGTGCTGGTATGGATGATGCGCGAGAAGCTGCTGGGGGAGATCCTGGCGCTCGCCCTCGTCCTTGGCGGGGCGCTGGGCAACATCGTGGACCGCTACCAGTACGGCTACGTCATCGACTATGCCGATTTCCATATTGGCACCTTCCGCCCGTTCCTGATATTCAACGTGGCCGACGCGGCCATCACAATCGGCGTCGTGATTATCCTTGCCCGCGCCTTGTTCATGCGCGAGAAACCGTCCAATGAGCAGGACGCTGCAACCGGATAACACCGACCGTAACACCGATGGCCCATGCGCCAGGGAAGCAAGACTTATGCGTAACACCACCCGAGCCATTATCGCCAGCGCCGCAGTACTCGGCCTTGCCGCCTGCGGCGGCATCAGTATCGACCGTGACCGTCCGGACGAATTTGCCGTGCAGCGCCAGGCTCCGCTGGTGGTCCCACCCGATTTCCACCTCGTCCCGCCGCAGCCGGGCGCCCCGCGTCCGACCGAGGGCACTGCCTCGCAGCAGGCCATGGAAGCCCTGTTCGGCGGCACTGCCCCGCGCAGCGCGGTGGAAACCTCCGCACTCGATCGTGCCGGCGAAGCCGCCCCCGGCATCCGCTCCTCGATCGGCGATGCGGAAACCTACACGGTGGACAAGGGCACGACCACGCAGGCCATCATCGCCGCACCCGAAGGTGACGGACAGGCTGCGCGGGCGGTAATACCTTCCTGATTTGCGCGGGCGCCTCCGCGCCCACGTCCTCGGTGCTATTCGCTTCCCCCTGATCAAGTCCGGGGTGCGCGGCACCTGCGGGCTGTGCATTCGCACGCTGTCGGTCGCTGGTCGCGACCGAAGCTTTCGCCATTCACTTATGGTTTCCCCGGGATCGGTCCGCGCCCAGCGGATCGCAAGGGCGAACGCCCGCTCGCAGCGGGCGCGTAGCGAAGCGGAGCGCGTCAAGCGAGGACGCACCTGCGGAGGCAGGTGCGAAAAACAAACATTCCCGTGGAACCTTGGGACAGACCTTCAGGTCTAATCCACCTTGCTCACCAGCAATTTATCGATCTTGCGCCCGTCCATGTCGACGATCTCGAAGCGCCAGCCCTGGTCGGTGAAATGCTCGCCTTCCGCCGGCAGGTGCTTGAGCACGTAGAGGACGTATCCCGCCGCCGTCGCGAATTCCTTGTTTTCGTGGAACTCGATATCCAGCCGTTCCGCCAGCGCATCCGCGGCCAGCGCGCCGGAGACGAGGTAGCTGCCGTCCTCGCGCTCGGTGAACATCGGCGTGTCGCCTTCGTCCTGATGGCTGGCGAAGTCGCCGGCAATGGCGGAGAGCAAGTCCGCCGTCGTGACGATACCGTCGAGATGGCCGTATTCGTCGTGCACCATGGCCATGCCGGTGCCCGATTGCTGCAACACCCGCAGTGCGTCCATCGCATCGAGCTGGTCCGGCACGACCTCGGACTTGCGGACGAGGTCTGCCAGGGTCACCGGCTCGCCGATCAGCCACAGGGCCAGCAGCTCGCGCACTTTCACCACGCCCATGATCTTGTCGGCAGAACCTTCCGCGACCGGCAACAGCGAGTGCGGCGAATCGGCGATAGTCTGGCGCATCTCTTCGTCGGTGGAGTTGATGTCGATCCAGTCGATCTCCGTGCGCGGAGTCATCAGTTCCCGCACCGGACGTCCTTGAAGACGCATGATACCCGATAGGATGGCGCGCTCTTTCTCCTCGATGACGCCGCTGCGCGTGGCATCGGCCAGGATCATTTGCAGTTCTTCGGATGTCAGGTTGTGATCGCCCTTGTGGCGAATACCCATGGCCGACAGCAGGAGGGCGGAGGAATTGTCGAGCAGCCAGACGAACGGCGCGGTTACACGCGCCAGCATCGCCATCGGACGCGCCATGAAAATGGAAATCGGCTCCGCCGCGCGCAGGGCGATCTGCTTGGGCACCAGTTCGCCCACCACCAGGGTGAAGAAGGTGGTGAGGCCGATCATCAGCGCGATGCCGATATTTTCGGCCAAACCCTCGTCCAGGCCCAGCGCCATCAGGCGCTCGCCCACCGGCTTCCCCAGCGTGGCGCCGGATACTGCACCTGCGATGATGCCGATAAGGGTGATGCCGATCTGCACGGTGGAGAGGAACTTGCCCGGCTCTGCCGCCAGCCGCATGGCCACCTCCGCGCTTTTGCTGCCTTTCTCGGCAGCCATGCGCAGGCGCGCGGTGCGAGCAGAGACGATCGCCAGCTCGGACATGGCAAATACGCCGTTGAGTACGATCAGCAGGGCGAGCGCGGCGAGGTAATGCCAGGGAAACGGGTCCATCAGGATTGTGCCGCTAGCAGCTTTACCGTCCTTCGCAAACGCCCGAGAAAGCTGCCGTTCACGGAACAGGGTTCAACGATCCGCGTTAATGGGAGCAGAAATTACGGCGTCGGACGTGGATCGCCGTGTGCAATTTGAGGAAGGACGTTATGAAAATCAACAAGATGCTCGTCTCGACCACGGCCGCGCTCGCGCTCGTCGGAACCACCACCGCCTGTGTGACGGATCCCAACACCGGTGAACAGTACGCCTCGCGTACCGCCATCGGCGGCATTGGCGGGGCCGGCCTTGGCTACCTGCTGGGCGGCCTGATCGGCGGCAAGACTGCCCGTATCGTAGGCGCTGGTATCGGTGCGGCGGCTGGCGGCTATGTCGGCTACCGCATGGACGAACAGATCAAGGAACTGGAAGAGGTCACCGCCGGTACCGGCGTGGATGTCAGCCAGACGCCCGAAGGCGACGGCATCCTGGTGAATTTCCCGGACGTTACCTTCGCCGTCGATTCCACCACCATCTCGCCGCAGATGCGGGATACGCTGGATGGCGTGGCGCAGTCGATGATCGACTATCCGCAGTCGCTGATCGACGTGATGGGCCACACCGATTCCACCGGCAGCGAGCAGTACAACCTCAACCTGTCGCGTCGCCGCGCCGAATCGGTTTCCAACTACCTCGTCTCGCGCGGCGTTGCCCGCGCCCGTATCGAGACCATCGGTTACGGCGAGCAATACCCGATTGCCGACAATTCGACCGAAAGTGGCCGTTCGCAGAACCGCCGCGTCGAAATCCGCATTACGCCGATTACGCAGGACGATGTCGAACAGGCGTATTGATGGAGCCCTCTAGCGCCGGGCGCAACGCGTCCGCGCTGCGTGGCTCCTCGCATAAGCTCGGGCGGCCTTGCGGTCGCTTCGCGTCCGAGATTGTGCAGCTTCATTGAAAAGGGCGCTCCGGTCGGGGCGCCCTTTTTGTTTGCCTACTTGTTGCCCACCAGCCGCGCAGCCCGCTCCGAAAGCCGCTCCACCGCCGCGGCATGGATGCCAGGCGCACTTACCAGCAGTCCGAAGGCGCGCGGGTCGCGCTTGTTGTAGGCGAGCGGCTGGCCAAAGGCATCGGTAACGGCAGCGCCCGCCTCGCGCGCGATCAGCGCCGCGGCGGCGATATCCCATTCGAAGCCCCAGCGTACCGTCGCCACCAGGTCGGCGCGGTCGTCGGCTACCATGGCCACGCGCAGGGCGATGGAATTGGGCTGCTCCACCTTGGTGAGATCGCCATCATCCTTTGGCAGGTCGTGGACCGGCACCCGGGCGCCGGGGAATTTCGTGCGCGTACTGGCGCGCAGCCGCTGGCCGTTGAGCCACGCGCCCTTGCCCGCCACGGCGGACCAGACTTCCTCCCGTGCGGGAGCAACCAGCGAGCCGATCAACGGCCGCCCGGCGGAGATCAGCGCGACGGACACCGCCCAGCCCTTGCGTCCGCGGATATAGTCGCGCGTGCCGTCGATCGGGTCGACCAGCCAGATCAGCCCTTTTTCGAGTCGCTCGGGGCTGTCGGCGGTTTCTTCGGACAGCCAGCCCGCCGCAGGCAACAGCGTGCCCAGTTCGCGGCGCAGGAAGGCGTCCACCTCCAGGTCTGCCTCGCACACCGGGCTGCCGGGAGTTTTCTCCCAGCTTTCAAGATCATGCCCGCCCGCCGGCCACTTGCGAAGCGCCATGTGCCCCGCCTCGCGGCAGATTTGTTCTAGTCTCATACTGTCGATCATGGGTGCCGAGGCATTTGCGCCGGGGCGGAACCGATTGCAAGCGCCGCGCGATAATGCTTTAGCGCCCGCAAAACCGTCACTCCGACTCTCATTTTCGAAACGAAGGTCAGCTCATGAACATCCACGAATACCAGGCCAAGGAACTGCTCGCGAAATTCGGCATCGGCGTGCCGACCGGCTATCCGGCGATGACCGTCGAGGAAGCCGTGGAAGGCGCGAAGAAGCTGCCCGGGCCGCTTTACGTGGTGAAAGCGCAGATCCACGCCGGCGGGCGCGGCAAGGGCAGTTTCAAGGAACTCGGCCCCGACGCCAAGGGCGGCGTGCGCCTGGCCAAGTCCATCGAGGATGTCGAGGCGGATGCGAAGGACATGCTCGGCAACACCCTCGTCACCGTGCAGACGGGCGATGCGGGCAAGCAGGTGAACCGCCTGTATGTGACCGACGGCGTGGACATCGCCAAGGAATACTACCTGTCGATGGTGATCGACCGCGAGACGAGCCGCGTTGCCATGATCGTTTCCACCGAGGGCGGCATGGATATCGAGGACGTGGCGCATTCCACGCCCGAAAAGATCACCACCATCGCCATTGACCCGGCCACCGGCTTCATGCCGCACCACGGCCGCGCGGTGGCCTTCGCGCTGAAGCTGTCGGGCGATCTCGCCAAGGCGGCGCAGAAGCTGTCGAAAAAGCTGTACGAGGCTTTCACCGCGCTCGATTGCGACATGCTGGAAATCAACCCGCTGGTCGAGACCGAAGGCGGCGAGCTGCTGGTGCTGGACACCAAGATGAGCTTCGACGGCAATGCGCTGTATCGTCATCCCGACGTGGAAGCGATGCGCGACGAGACCGAGGAAGACCCGATGGAGGTCGAGGCGGGCAAGTACGATCTCGCCTATATCAAGCTGGATGGCGACATCGGCTGCATGGTGAACGGCGCTGGCCTGGCCATGGCGACGATGGACATCATCAAGCTGAACGGCTCTTTCCCGGCCAACTTCCTCGACGTGGGCGGCGGCGCCACCACCGAGAAGGTGACGGCGGCGTTCAAGATCATCCTGTCGGATCCGGCGGTGAAGGGCATCCTCGTCAACATCTTCGGCGGCATCATGCGCTGCGACACCATTGCCGAGGGCATCGTGATCGCGGCGAAGGAAGTCGAACTGGACGTGCCGCTGGTGGTGCGCCTGGAAGGCACGAACGTGCAGGAAGGCAAGGACATCCTCGCCAATTCCGGCCTGCCGATCATCTCCGCAGACGACCTGGGCGATGCCGCCAAGAAGATCGTGGCAGAGGTGAAGGAAGCCGCCTGATCGCTTTACAACCGATTGCTGCCGGGGCGTGCGGGAACGCTATTCCCCTTTTACCGCCTCGGCAGCACTGTCGCCGGCCTCGCTCACGGCATCGCCCGCTTTACGGGCCTCCTGCTTTGCCGCATCGACCGTCTCTCCGGTGACGACGCCATCGGTCTGCTCCGTGTCGCTCAGGCCTCCGTCCCAGTAGTCGTAGCCGAGACCCATCGCCACGAGGCTGGCTGCCAGCGCAGCGATCATCAGCACCCCGTCCCGCACCAGCACGGCGAGACCGAACCCGGCGATCGCGAGCATGGGAGCGCTGCTGGCAAAAGGCAGCACTTCCAGGAACGGTACCGTCAGGCACAGCAGGCAGACCAGCCCGGCGGCGAGCTGCGAGAACGGCGCGCGGGTCATCCATCGCAGCCGCTGGTGAAAATGCCTGTCCATGAAACGCGCCAGCGGGCGCAGCTTGTCGGCTGCCTTGGCCAGCTTTTCAGCCGAGACACAGCGATGGGCGATCACCCCGGGCAGCCACAGCGACTTGCGGCCCAGCATCTTCTGGGCAGCCACCAGAATCACGATTACTGCCAGGAAGGTGGGCACGCCGGGTATTGCGCCGACGGGAGTAAGCTCCAGCAAGGCAGGCACCATGATGGCCGGTCCGAACGTCCGTGAGCCGAAAGACCCCATAAGATTGCCGAAAGAAACCTTGTCGTTCTTGTCGGCCAATTCATCCAGGCAATCGAGTATGTCACCCACACTATGGGGAGTTGCGGCCATTCGGTACATCCTTTGCAGCCACAACGCCCTGCGCACAGGCAGGTTTCATGCCGGGCCCAAGGGGCCCCAAAGCAGCTTGCCCGACGGCGCATCGTGTCCGGGATAGGGGCAGCCATACCGTAAAGGCCCTCTTCCGTTCGGGGGGAACACAGGCTAGGCGCTACTGTTGATGGCGTAGACCTGCTGAAAAGCGTTGCTTGACCTATACGTCAGGCACCTTACATATTCGGCAGAACGCGAAACCGATGAGAGGCCGATTCCTATGAAGATCCTCGTGCCCGTGAAACGGGTGATTGATTACAATGTTAAGCCGCGCGTGAAGAGCGACGGGTCCGGTGTTGATCTTGCCAACGTGAAGATGAGCATGAACCCGTTCGACGAGATCGCGGTCGAAGAAGCGCTGCGGCTGAAGGAAGCGGGCAAGGCCGAAGAAGTGGTCGCAGTCTCCGTCGGCCCGGCCAAGGCGCAGGAAACGCTGCGCACCGCGCTCGCCATGGGCGCAGACCGCGCGATCCTGGTAGAGACCGACGAACTGGTCGAGCCGCTGGCGGTTGCCAAGATTTTGAAGGCGATCGCCGCCGAGGAAGAGCCCGGCATCGTGATGCTGGGCAAGCAGGCGATTGACGATGACAGCAACCAGACCGGCCAGATGCTCGCCGCACTGATGGAGCGCCCGCAGGGCACCTTCGCCAGCAAGGTAGAGATCGACGGCGACAGCGTTTCGGTCACCCGCGAAGTGGACGGCGGGCTCGAAACGGTGAAGCTGACGCTGCCCGCCATCGTCACCACCGACCTTCGTCTGAACGAGCCGCGCTACGCTTCGTTGCCCAACATCATGAAGGCGAAGAAGAAGCCCCTCGATACCAAGACGCCCGCCGATTACGGCGTCGACGTGGCCCCGCGCCTCACCACTACCAATGTCTCCGAACCGCCGGTCCGCCAGGCGGGCGAGATCGTGGAAGACGTGGACGCGCTGGTCGCCAAGCTCAAATCCATGGGAGTTGCCTGATGACGACGCTCGTATTTGCTGAACCGCACGGCGATTCTGTCTCCGATGCCACCCTCGCCACCGTCACCGCCGCTGCCGCACTCGGCGGCCCGGTGCACGTGCTCGCCACCGCCGCAGGCGATGCCCACGCCGCCATCGCGGGGGTCGAGAAGGTGCTGGTGGCCGATGATGCTGCCTACGCCAATGGCCTCGCCGAAAACCTCGCGCCGTTGATTGCCGGCCTGATGGACGGCTACGACGCCGTGCTGGCGCCTGCGACCACTACCGGCAAGAACGTGCTGCCGCGCGTCGCTGCCTTGCTCGACGTAATGCAGGTGTCCGACATCATCAGCGTTGAAGGCCCCAAGACCTTCACCCGCCCGATCTATGCCGGCAACGCCATCGCCACGGTCGAAAGCAGCGATCCCAAGCTGGTGATTACCGTGCGCACCACGGCCTTCGACAAGGCCGAGGCAACGGGCGGCTCCGCCAGCACCGAGGCCGCGAGCGGCCCCGGCGATGCGGGTGCCAGCGAGTTCGTGAAGCTGGACGCGGTGAAGAGCGACCGTCCCGAACTGACCAGCGCAGGCATCGTCGTTTCCGGCGGCCGCGCCCTGAAGGACAGCGAGACGTTCGAGCAGTACATCACCCCGCTGGCCGACAAGCTGGGCGCTGCCATCGGCGCCAGTCGTGCCGCGGTGGATGCAGGCTACGTGCCCAACGATTACCAGGTCGGGCAGACCGGCAAGATCGTGGCACCCGAAGTCTACATCGCCATCGGCATCTCGGGCGCGATCCAGCACCTTGCCGGGATGAAGGACTCCAAGACCATCGTCGCCATCAACAAGGACCCCGACGCTCCGATCTTCCAGGTGGCGGACATCGGCCTTGTGGCAGACCTGTTCAACGCCGTTCCGGAACTGACCGAGAAGCTCTAGGCTTTTCCAGTATTTGACAAGCAGGGCCTCCCCCGTATGTTCGCGGGTGGAGGCCCTTCTTGCGTTCGTATCCCATAGCTTTTGCCATAACCGCGTTGTTTGCGTCGCCCGCTGCGGCGCAGGCTGAATTGCACCCGGTCACGCCTGAAACACAGGCGCTGATCGATAGCGAAGCAATCCACATGCCGGATGGCTCCTGGTCGCTGACGCCGGCGCTGGATGGCTGCGCAGTCCAGCGGGAGTTCCGGCTGGGCGACAGTCACGTGACCTTGGTGATGAAACGGCTTGAGGGGCGCATGCCTGTCGAGTTCGCACTGGTTGGCGGGGACTTCGAACCGGAAGAGCGTCTACAGGCGGGCTTCCTGCCGGGTCGCGGCGGGCTGGCAGAATTCGTCTTTATCGGTTCGGCATCGGCAGGAGACCGCGAAGGCGTGTTCTTCGCCGGACAGCCCTTCCCCGCTGGCGGCTTCGCCGCGCCGACGGAAGCCGTGCTTGCGCGCGATACGCACTATTTCATCGCCCAGAACGACGATGGCGATGCCGTTGTCCTGCGCACCGGTCGCATCGATCTTGCGCTCGATGCGCTGCAGCAATGCGGGATGGAACAACTGGCCCGGCTCGGTGTCGATCCGCAGCGGGATCTGCGGCGCGATGCCGCCCTAGTAAATTCCGGCGCACTGAGCCCCACGCTCGGCCAGGCATATGGCATGGCGATGCGTCAGCGTCGCGGCATGCTGGAGGGCAACTTGCCGATCCGCCTTGTGATCGACGACACCGGCACATTGGCGCATTGCCACGCAGGCGACGGCTTGACGCCGCGCATGCTTCGTGAAGCCGTGTGCGAGACCATCCGCGACAGCGGCGAGTTCACAACTGCAATGGACGTGAACGGAAACCCGGTCGCCAGCACCTTGTACACCAACATAGTTTTCCGGACGAGGAGCCTGACGAACTGGCCCGGCGCGGATGGCAGGAACTACCGCGCGCGCGACTAGCCGGATTGGCTAGGGCGCGCGTCTGGCAGGCGGACGGCGATAGAGCTGCACTTGCGAGCCATCGCGCATCTCTGCCTCGCGCAGCGCCTCGAACCCCAGCTTGTCGGCCAGTTTCATCGATACGACGTTGCCCTGCACGATCAGGCACATCAGTTCGCGCGCAAACCTTTCATCGAACGAGTCGAGGATCGCGCGCATCGCCTCCTCGGCATAGCCCTTGCCGGTGGCGTCGTGGCGGATGATCCAGCCTGCTTCCGGGCGATTGTCGAAATCCGTTCCCATGCCCCGCAGCGAGTGGAATATGCCGCAATTGCCCAGCAGCGAACCGTCGCCGCCCCGCTCTCGCACCATGAACATGCCGTAGCCATAGAGGTGCCACGATCCCGCATTGCGGGTGAAGCGCATGAAATGGTCCTCCAGCGTGGGCTGTCCGCCGAGGTAGCGCGCGGTCGTCTCCTCGCAGATGATCCGGAACATGGGCTGGAGGTCGCTTACTTGCGGCATCCATAGCTCGAGCCGCTCGGTCAGCAGCGCGGGCTGACCTGGAGGTTCGCCCGGCGCGACCGGCCTCACAGCACCTCGGTGAGGAAATGGATGGTCAGGCCCACCAGCCCACCCACCAGGGTGCCGTTGATGCGGATGAATTGCAGGTCGCGGCCCACGGCGCGTTCGATGCGCATGGTGATGGTGCTGGCATCCCAGCTCTTCACCGTCGTCGACACCAGGCTGACGATCTGCTCGCCATAACGGTTGACCACGCCCACCAGCGTGCGCCGGGCGAAGCGGTTCACTTGCAATTGCAGGGCCGGGTCACCCTGCAGGGTCTTGCCCAGCTCGGCCAGCGAATGACCGACTTCGCCGCTTATCTGCTTGTCGGGATTGCGGATATTGTCGATCAGCGAACGGCGCAGGCGCTCCCACACGCCCATCCACCAGTCTGCCACAGCGGGATTGTTGAGAAGGTCGACCTTCATCCGCTCCACCTTGGCGCGGGTTTCGGGATCATGCTGCAGGTCGCGCGCGAGCTTCTCCAGCCCTTCCTGCACCTTGGCGCGCAGCGGATGGTCCGGATTGACCAGGATCTCGGCAAGCAGGCGGTACAGGCCATCGAGTACCGAGTTGGCCAAACGTCCGTCGAGGCCGGTCCAGCGAATGATCGAATTGGCGCGCTCCTGCACCATGTCGCGGACCATGTCCTCGTTGTCTTCCAGTGTCAGGCCGGCCCAGCGGATCATCGAATCCATCAGCGGACGGTGGCGGTTGTCGGCAATCGCGGCTTCCAGCATCTTGCCCAGCAATGGCGCGACATCCAGCTTCTCCGCCTGCCGCGCCAGGCCCGCCTTTACCTGCAGCCCCAGCCTTTCCGGGTCGAGCGATTCGAGCAGTTCGACGAACAGGCCCGCCGCGCCAGCGCGCAAACGCCCCTCGGTGTCGTCGCCGCGCTTCACCAGGAAATCGGCTGCGGCCTTCGCCACGTTCATGTCGCGCATGCGCCGCGCCACCACGACCGGGGTGAGGAAGTTTGAGCGCAGGAACTGCGCCATCGTATCGGCAATCCTGTCCTTGTTCTCGGGAATTATTGCGGTGTGGGGAATGGGAATGCCCAGCGGGTGACGGAACAGCGCCGTAACCGCGAACCAGTCGGCCAGCCCGCCCACCATCGCGGCCTCGGCAAAGGCATGGACATAGCCCCAGGCCGGATGGACCGTCAGCATGTTGTGGGCGAGCAGGAAGATCGCCGCCATCGCCACCAGCAGCAGCGCTGCGGTGATGCGCATGCGGCGCGCCCGGTCGGGCGGCAAAGCAGCGCCGCCCTGCATCGTCAGGTCGCCCTTACTCCGCAGGCTGGGTCTCCGCCGCCGAAGGGCGCTCGTCGCCCGGCTTGTAGGTCAGCAGGCGGTCACGCAGCCAGGGGCCAAGCTTTTTCTCCAGGCCGTCCGCCAGGCTGAAACCGGCTGGAACGATCAGCAGGGTGAGGAAGGTGGACAGGATCAGGCCGCCGATCACCACGATGCCCATCGGTTGACGGAATGCGCCATCGCCCGACAGGGAGAGCGCGGTCGGAACCATCCCCGCCGTCATGGCGACGGTGGTCATGACGATAGGCTGTGCGCGCTTGTGACCCGCATCGATGATCGCCGCGAGCTTTTCCGTACCGGCGTCCATCGATTCAATTGCGAAGTCGATCAGCAGGATCGAGTTCTTCGCCACGATCCCCAGCAGCATCAGCATGCCGATGAAGACCGGCAACGAGATGGGAAGCGGCTGGCCTGTGGTAACGACGCCGGCAATCACCAGCGCCAGGAACCCGCCCAGGGGTGCCAGCAACAGCGAACTCATGTTCACCAGCGGCGAGACGACCCGCCGGTAGAGCAGGACCAGCACCGCAAAGACCAGCAACAGGCCGGTAATCACGGCGGTGATGAAATTGTTGATGAGATCGGCCTGCCACTCGTCCGCGCCGACCGGCGCGTTGGAAACGCCGGTGGGGAGGTCGGTCATGATGGGCAGCGCGTTGATTGCATCCAGGACGGTGCCGCGCGCAACACCGGGCGCAACGTCAACCCCTACGAAGACGCGGCGCGCCTGGTTGTAGCGCTGGATCGAGGTCGGCCCCATGCCCAGCGAGATTTCGGCCACGCGGCTGAGCGGGACCGAGCCGCCGGTCGCCGTGGGAACCGGCAGGTTCTCGATAGTGGAAAGGCTGCGCCGGTCGTTCTCTGCCAGCCTGACGCGGATGGGGATCTGGCGATCGGAAAGCGAGAACTTGGCGGCGTTCTGGTCGATATCACCCAACGTCGCGATGCGGATCGCCTGGCTGAGCGCGCTGGTGGTGACACCAAGGCTGGAGGCAAGGTCTTCGCGCGGCTCGATGATCAGCTCTGGCCGCTGGAGATCGTAATCGATGCGCGGCGCCACGGCCCCTTCGACGGTTTCCATCTGGTCCACCAAGACAGCCGCCGTGTCATACAGCAATTCCGGATCGGAACCCGACAGCATGATCGAAATGGCACGGCCCGTGCCGCCGCCTCCGCCCTGGTTGTTCTGGAAATTGACGCGCGCGTCCGGAATGTCCTGCAGCACTGGTGTCAGTTCCCGCTCGAAATCCAGGCTGGTGCGCTCGCGGTCGTCACGGAAAACCAGGCTGATACGGCCTGATCCCTCGTTCGCGATGCCGAGCGCCAAGGCTACTTCCTGCTCCTCGCTCAGGCGCGCGGAGATGCGGTCCACCACCTCTTCGGTCTGTTCCAGCGTGGTACCGGGCACCATGGCGATCGATACGCGCGAGAAGTCGCTGTCGCCATCGGGGAAAAACTGCTGCGGGATGCTGCCAGCAACGACCACGGTAAAGATCAGTGCCACGAACCCGATCAGCATCATCCACACGCGGTGATCCAGGAAGCGCGCCGCCATGAAGCGCGCACGCTGGCTGAATTGGCTGGAGAAACCGCTGAGACGGCCGATGACAAGGCCAATCCCCATGTTGATCAGTCCGCCCAGGACGTAGGCAGGCAGCGCCAGCAGGGCCAGCGTTCCGACCGACGGCAGCGCAATGGCCTGTTCCGCCTCAGCCGCCGCAGCCGCGCCTTGCGCAGCCTCGCCGCCCCCAAAGGCTGCGCCGATCAACGGAGGCAGCACCAGCAGCACGAAGAAGCCGGTGAAAAGGGCGAGCAGGTGATAGAACCAGCGCGTTTGGACGTAACCGTATTCGGCCCGCTTCCTGTTGAACGTGGTCGTGTCCAGCGACCAGCGCAGCACCCGCATGTAGGTGTCCATTGCGCGGCCTTCGCCGTGCTCCGCGTGCCCCTTGGCCTTTAGGAAGTAGGCCGCTGCCATTGGCGTGATCATGCGCGCGACCGCCAGGCTGACGAGCACGGCGGCAACCACGGTCAGGCCGAAATTCTTGAAGAATTCGCCCGAAATGCCCGGCATCAGCGCCACCGGCAGGAATACGGCCACGATACAGAAGGTGGTCGCCACCACCGGCAGGCCGATCTCGTCGGCAGCATCGATCGATGCCTGGTAGGCGCTCTTGCCCATGCGCATATGGCGCACGATGTTCTCGATCTCCACGATGGCATCGTCGACAAGGACACCGGCCACCAGACCGAGTGCGAGCAGGGACATGGTGTTCAGCGTGAAGCCGAACATGTCGATGAACCAAAAGGTGGGAATGGCGGAAAGCGGGATGGCCAGCGCGGCGATGATCGTCGCGCGCCAGTCACGCAGGAACAGGAACACCACGACGACGGCCAGCAGCGCCCCTTCCACCAGCAGCGCCATCGAGCTTTCGTATTCGCTGCGAGTGTAGTCCACTTCGGTGAACAGGCGGGTGAAGGTAACGCCGGGGTTGGCTTCCTCGATCTCTTGCAGCACTTCCACCGCATCATCGTAGACGCTGACGTCGCTTTCCCCGCGCGCGCGGGTAATCGAGAAGGTGACGACCTGCTTGCCGTTGAGTTTCGCGAGCGTCCTGATCTCGCCGTAGGAGTCTCGGACAGTGGCGATATCGGCAAGCTTTACCGTCCGGCCGCCACCCAGCGCGATCTGCGCCTGCGACAGTTCGTAGGCATCTTCCGCATTGCCCAGCACGCGCACCGACTGGCGCGATCCGGCGATTTCCGCCTGTCCGCCGGCTGCGTTGATATTGAGCTGGCGCAGGGCGGCGTTCACCTGGCTGGCGGTGACCCCCAGGGACTGCATCCGGCCCGGATCCAGAATGACGAGGATTTCGCGATCGACCCCGCCGCTGCGGGTAACCTCGGCCAGCCCTTCGACGGTCAGCAACTGCTTGGTGACAGTGTCGTCGATGAACCAGCTCAGCTGCTCCAGCGTCATGTCGTCCGCGGCAACACCGAACGAGACGATGGGCTGCGAACTGGTCTGCTGCTTGAATACGCGCGGCTCGAGGATGCCGTCCGGCAGCTCACCGCGGATGTTGTCGATCTCGCTCTTCACCTCGTTGGTGGCTTCGGCGATGTCGGTGCCGATGGCGAATTCGATGACGGTCTGGGAATTACCCTCGTTCGCGGTCGAGCGAATGGTTTCCACGCCGTCCAGCGTCTGGACCGCGGATTCCACGCGCTGGGTGATCTGGTTCTCGACTTCCGGCGGAGCCGCGCCGGGTTGCGAGATGGAGATGATCACTACCGGGAATTCGATATCCGGCTGGTTCTGCACTTCCATGTCCTGGAAGGCGAAAATGCCGGCCAGCATCAGCCCGACGAAGGCCAGTATGGGGACGATCGGGTTGCGGATCGACCAGGCAGAGATCTGCGAGAAATCCATCGGGCTGCTCAGCTTTCGCCCTGGGTGACCGGTCGCACCTGCTCACCCTCGGTCAGGAAGCCGCCGGCGCGCAGCACCACGCGCTCGTTACCCTGCAGGCCGGAGGCGACAACGATGCCTTCATCGCTGATCGAGCCCACTTCGATGGGGCGGCGCACAACCTTGTTGTCGGAATCGACGATGTAGACATAGCTGCCGCGATCGTCGGAAAGGATCGCGCTTTCGGGCAGGCGCGGAGCAACCACCGTCTCGCTGGCAAGTTCGATGCTGGCAAAGCCGCCGGGGCGCAGGGCCGAATCGTAGCTGAGCGCGCAGCGGGCCGTGCCCTGCCGCGTCTGTTCGTCGATGACCGGCGATTTCTGCCACACGCTGCAGGTGAACTGCTGTTCGGTGCCCACCGGGGTCACCGTGCCCTGCGTGCCGACATCGATCGCGTCGAGCTCTGCCTCCCCGATCCGGGCGAGCAGTTCCATCTCGCCCCCGCGGGCGATGCTGAACAGCGTGCCGGAGCCGGGGCTGACGACCTGGCCCGGCTCTACATTACGGGTAAGCACCAGGCCTGCGGCCGGGGCGACGATGTTGAGCTGGGCGTTGCGCGCACGGCGTTCGCCCAATTGCGCACGGGCTACCTGCACGCGGGCCACGGCGGCATCGCGCGTGGCGGTAAGGCGGTCGATATCGGCCTGGCTGATGAAGCCGCGCTCCACCAGTTGCAGGGCGCGGTCGAGATTGGCCTGCGCCAGCTCGGCATCGGCCTGCGCCACTTCGATCTGCGCGCTCTGGGCCGATTCCTGCTGGCTCTGCACCGAACGGTCGATCACGGCGAGCACTTGGCCCGCATTCACCCAGTCGCCCGGTTCCACCGTCACGGAGACCACGCGGCCACCTTCGCCGACAACGCCGATGGGCATTTCGCGGCGCGCAGCCAGGGTGCCGGTCGCATTGATTACGCCCTGCAACGTGCCCGCACCCGGCGCCAGGACCGTTACGGCAGGCGTAGTCGCACCGTCCGTCGCGGCGAAAGGCGCTTCTTCCTCGCCGCCGGACAGCAACAGGGCGGCGATGATCGCGCCGGCGACCAGGATTGCAAGCACGATCCACATCTTCTTGCGGCGCTGACGCGAATCCTCGCTGCCCGGCTCGGCGTCCGGCACCTTGCGATCTTCGGTATCGCTCATGTCGACACGTGTCTCATAATTCATCGGCGTATTGCCTCTATCTGGCGGCGCGGGAAGAGTATCACAGGGGTGCGACCCGCGCGAGCGGCCCCTATGGCCGTGCCCGCGCGCCATAGCCCCTTAATGATGCGGCGCGCAATGCGGGCCTCTGCCAAGGTCCGATGGTGTCCGATGAAATGTCACCGTCCAGATGCGTCAAAGGGGCGGAAAGCCTTGGCCTTCCGCCCCTTTGGGCAAATTGTATCATTTTGTAGTCGCGTGCGGGTTAGCGCACCCGTCCACGCTGGACCAGGTTGACGATGGCCAGCAGCACGATGGCGCCGACAATCGCGATGATCAGGCCCGTCAGCGAGAATTCCTGCACACTGCCGCTCACGCCGAGCAACGGACCGGCGATGAGATTGCCGATGATCGAGCCGATGCAGCCCACGACGATGTTCCAGAAAATGCCCATGGACGCATTGCGATTCATCACCATGCTGGCCAGCCAGCCGGCGATGCCGCCCACGATAAGTGCGATAATCCAACCCATTATATTCCTCCTTCGAGAGTCCCCCTTGAGCGGGGATACGAAAGAGAAAACGCCGCCACGTGGGCGACGTTCCGGGCGAAATGCGCGATGAAGCGTAAAACTCCCGCAAAACGGGAGATTTACGCGCTTTTCGTGGTCAATATTTCAGCTGCCGCTCGTATAGGTCGCGGTAATGCTGGATGCGGGTGACGCGCAGGCCCTGCATGCCGGAACGGTCGACAGCGCGCTGCCAGCCGGCAAATTCCTCGAGCGTGAGATTGTACCGCTCCAGCACCTCGTCGATGGTCAGCAGGCCGCCGTTGACCGCAGCGACAACCTCTGCCTTGCGGCGCACGACCCAGCGCTTCGTCTTCGGCGAAGGAAGGTCGTCGACGGTCAGCGGCTCTCCGAGAGGGCCGATGACCTGCGCTGGACGGATTTTCTGGTTCTCGATCATGTATTTCCTCGGGTGGCCGTATCGCGGTCAGCGCGTGAAAAGTGTTTTGCCGAACGGCCTTTGCAATTGCCTAAATCATCAGGGTTAACATCACGTTGGTCGTAGCCATGCCCGAAGCCACCGGGCTGCGATGCCAGGTGCCGCGCCGATTCCGCATCGAAGCTGGCGAGCACGCGATCATCGGTTATCGCCAGCTCCGCACGCAGCTCGCGCGCAGCCGCAAGGCGGGCGGTCAGGTCAGCCCAGTTCAGCTCGCACAGCGGGTTTTCCGCGGTGTCGCCAGCGGCGGAACTGCGCGAGTCGGGCGCGGGGATGGGATTACCTTCGAACATGAAGGCACTCCATAATCCAGGAACCGTCAAGAACCGGTAAAGCGCGCCTTAACCGAACCTTGAAGGATGGATGCGGGGTTTTGCCGTGGCACCCGCTCGTGTATGGGCGCAGCCATAATGTCCCGCACTGCAGACCTTCCCGCTTCGGTTAATGCCGAGCAGCTTTTCGACCTGCCGCGTCCTGCGTCCGAGTGCCGCATCGTCGTGGCCATGTCGGGCGGCGTGGATTCCTCCGTCGTTGCCGCGCTGGCCGCCCGCAGCGGCGCGGAGGTGGTGGGCATCACGCTGCAGCTCTACGATTACGGTGCCGCGACAGGGCGTAAGGGCGCCTGCTGCGCGGGCGACGACATTCGCGATGCGCAGATGGTGGCCGATCGCCTCGGCATCGCGCACTATGTGTTCGACCACGAAAGCTCGTTCCGCGAGGAAGTTGTGGAGACCTTTGCCGACGAATATCTCGCCGGGCGAACGCCAATCCCCTGCATCCGTTGCAACATGGGCCCGAAATTCACCGACCTCCTGCGCATGGCGAAGGAACTTGGCGCGGATTGCCTTGCGACAGGGCACTACGTGCGCCGTGTGCCGACAGAGCACGGGCCGCAACTGCACCGCGCGCTCGATCCGGCGCGCGACCAGTCGTATTTCCTTTATGCTACGACGCAGCAGCAGCTCGATTTCCTGCGCTTCCCGCTGGGCGGCCTGCCCAAGAGCGAGGTTCGCGCCATCGCCGAGGAATTCGGACTGGTGGTGGCGAACAAGCCCGACAGCCAGGATATCTGCTTCGTGCCCGATGGCGACTACGCCAAGATCGTGAAAGCCATGCGCCCCGAGGGCGGGCGCGCCGGTGACATCGTTCATGCCGAAACGGGAGACGTGCTGGGCCAGCACCCCGGCATCATCCACTACACGGTGGGTCAGCGCCGCGGACTGGAAATCGGTGGCCAGCCGGAACCGCTGTATGTCGTCGGCCTCGATCCCGATGCCGCTCGGGTGCTGGTGGGTCCGCGCCGGATGCTGGCGGTGCAGGCGGCACTGGTGATCGAGACCAACCGTATCGGCCCGCTGCCCGATGTCCCGCTGACGGCGAAGGTGCGTTCCATGGCGGCGCCCGTGCCGGTCACGCTGGAAGGGCCGCTGGGCGAAGGCGCGGAAGTGACTATCCGCTTTGCCGATCCCGAGTTCGGCGTGGCGCCCGGCCAGGCAGCCGTGATCCACGCCGAAGACCGCGTGGTGGGCGGCGGCTGGATCGAACGGACCGAGAAGGCCTAGCCTTCCCAGCGTTCCAGCACGCAGCCGTATCCTTCGCGGTAGGTCGCCGTGGTGCTTTCGACTAGCGGGATGCGCGCTGTGACGCTTTGCGCGGCCTCGTCCTCGCTCAGCCACACGGCCTCCATGCCCGGGATCAGGTCATCCCCGCACTGGCCGAATTCGCGTCCGCCGACGAACCGGCACGAGCAGGCGGTTTTCGCCGCGTAGCTGGTCCCCGCCTGCGCGTAACCGTTTATCACGTCGCCATAATACCACGCCGCGCCGCCGATGATCAGGGCAACGGTGACGAGCAGCTTGAGCCACGGGGTGCGGCGTTTGTCGCCAGCCAGTTTTGCGGTTGCCATTTGCCGGATCCTGCAGGAAAGGGTGGGCGCCGATGACGCTTCGCTTCTCCCCTAGCCGCCAGCCTGCCCGCTCGCCAAGTGCGATCTGGGGCCTGCTGGCCTGCCTCGCGCCGATTGTCCTGCTGGCCTCCTGCGGGCAGGAGGGCCCACCCCCTGAGCCGCCCCTGCCGGAAGAGGCGATGGCCGTGGTGGTGGACGATCCCGGCGTGCCGCGCGAACGCCTGGCGCGCGCGGTCGACGACCTGTTCACGGCAGACGATATCGGCGAAACCCGCGCCCTTTTGGTGCTGCAGGGCGGAGAGATCGTCGCAGAACGCTATGGCGAGGGCTACGATGCCGATATTCGCCACACCGGCTGGTCCATGTCGAAGACCGTCACCGGCGTGTTGCTGGGCATGATGGTGGCGGACGGGCGCCTGCGGCTGGATGATCCCGCTCCCGTGCCGCACTGGCAGCGCCCCGGTGATCCACGCAGCGGCGTGACCCTGCGCCACCTGTTGCAGATGCGTTCGGGCCTGCGCCACCAGGAAGGCGGCGATCCTCCCTACGAATCGTCCGAAGTGCGCATGCTGTTCCTCGACGGCCGCGACAACATGTCCGGCTGGGCAGAGGCACAGCCGCTGGAGCATGAGCCGGGCAGCCACTTCCAGTATTCGACTGCCACCTCCGTCATTCTCGCCGACATCGCCACGGATACCGTCGCGCGCGGTACCAGCCCCGATGCGAGGCAGCAGGCCATGGCGGAGTTCGTCGATGCGCGCCTGGCCGTTCCGCTGGGCATGGATTCGCTCGTCGGCGAATACGATACCAGTGGTACTCTGGTGGGCGGCAGCTTCTTCTGGGCGACCGCCCGCGACTGGGCGAAGTTCGGCGAATTCCTGCGCCACTACGGTTCGGTAAAGGGGGCCCAGATCGTTCCGCGCGGCTGGATCGAGTTCATGCGCCGCCCCAGCCCTGCCGCGCCGGACTATGGCGCGCAGCTATGGCTGAACCACCCTTCGGGCGAGGAACGCAGCGCGCTGTTCGACGGCGCACTGGACGAGGACATCTTCGCTGCCATCGGGCACCTGGGCCAGTACATCATCGTCGCCCCGGACCGGCGGCTGACCGTGGTGCGGCTCGGCCACACCGAGAACGAACAGCGCAAACGGCTGGTGGAAGAGCTGGAGGATATCGTGGCGCTTTACCCCTCGAGGTAGAAACGCCCCTCCACCACGGTTACGCAATCGCCGGACAGGATGGCGCGGTCTCCTTCAAGCCTGCAGGTGGCATGTCCGCCGCGCTGCGAGGCCTGGTAGGCGGTGAAACTGTCCCGCTCCAATCGCCTCGTCCAGAACGGCGTCAGCACCGCGTGGGCGGAGCCGGTGAAGCTGTCCTCGTCCACCCCGCCCCCGGGCACGAAATTGCGGCTGATCACATCCGTATCCTTGCCCGGCGCCGTGCAGATGAACTGCGCGTCCCCCAACCTGGCGAGGCCGCGCAGGTCCGGATCGAGTCCGCGGATCGCTGCTGCGTCCGGATAGAGGAAAATGTGGTAGCCATCGGGATTGCGCCAGACCTCGATCGGCTCCGCCCCGAGCAGGGCAACCGCCTCGGGGAAATCGCCCGGCTCGGTCGTAATGGCAGGCAGGGCCAGTTCATACCCCTCGTCCACCCGGCGCACCTCGAGAATTCCGGCCTTGCGGGTCGAGAACGTCACCGCGTTTCGGCCCTCGTTCCTGCCAAGGATGACATGACCCGATGCCAGCGTGGCGTGACCGCACAGCGCCACTTCCACCGTAGGGGTGAACCAGCGCAGCGCATAGTCTGCCTGCGCCTCGGGCGTGGGGATGAGGAAGGCGGTCTCGGCGAACATGTTCTCCGCCGCGATTGCAGTCATGGTCGCGTCGTCGGGCCACCTGTC
Organism: Aurantiacibacter zhengii; assembly: GCF_003584125.1. GTDB lineage: Bacteria > Pseudomonadota > Alphaproteobacteria > Sphingomonadales > Sphingomonadaceae > Alteraurantiacibacter > Alteraurantiacibacter zhengii. Next base: position 129,383 of record NZ_QXFL01000003.1, on the reverse strand, counting down.
CACGATCACCACGGCCGCCTGGTTTCCGGCGAATGGCTTGGCGGCAAAGGCATCGACATGCCAGTAGGGGATCGACTTGCAGGTCATTCCGAATCCTTCAGTTGTTCGAACTCGTTCGTCTCGGCCAGCGGATTGTCCGGTTCGTCCACGTGGCCGAGCGGGTCTATGTGGATCAGCAACTCCAGGCCGGGAAAGCGGGCACAGAGGTCTTCCTCCACCCGCTCGATGATGTCGTGCGCCTGTTCCACCGTCATGCTGCCCGGCAGGTCGACATGGAACTGCGCGAATTCGTGGCTGCCACTGGTGCGGGTGCGCAGGTCGTGCAGATTGGAAAGCTCCGGGTGTACCGCCGCGGCTTCCACGAAAGCACGGCGTTTCTCTTCCGGCCATTCCCGGTCCATCAGGTGATCGATGGCCTCGGTCGCTGCCTGCCACGCATTCCAGAGCAGCCACGCCGCAATGGCGAGGCCGAACAGCGGGTCTGCTTTCGAAAAACCGAGATACTGGTCCAGCACCAGGGCGGCGATCACGGCAAGGTTCAGCAGCAGGTCCGACTGGTAGTGGACGCTGTCGGTCTTGATCGCGAGCGACCCTGTGCGGCGGATAACGTGCCGCTGCCAGGCGATCAGCGCGAAAGTGGCGAGAATGGCGATCACCGACACGATGATCCCCTCCTCGGCTGCCTGTGTCTCCCCGCCCTCGACCAGACGCAGCACCGCGCGAAAGGCAATCGCACTGGCGGAAAGGACGATCAGGATGATCTGAAACATGGCTGCCAGTGATTCGGCCTTGCCGTGGCCGAAGCGATGCTCCTCGTCAGCCGGCTGCGCTGCCACCCACACGCCCACCAGCGTCGCCATGCTTGCCACGAAATCCAGCGATGTGTCCGCCAGGCTGCCGAGCATCGCCGTAGAGCTGGTCTGCCAGACCGCCCAGCCCTTGATCGCGCCCAGGAACAGCGCGGTAACCATGGATGCCATGGCCGCACTGCGGGTAAGATTGGCGCGGGTATCGCTCATGGATAAAGCAGCGTGCTGGACCAGCCACCTGTGCCGTCACGCACGAAGCGGCGGCGTTCATGAAGCCGGTTCGGTCGGTCCAGCCAGAACTCGATAGCCTGCGGATCGAGGCGGAAGCCGGTCCAGTGCGGCGGACGCGGCACTTCGCCTGCATCCTCGTATGCGGCGCGCAGTTCGTCCACCCGCGCATCGTAGGTGGCGCGGTTATCCAGCGGGCGCGACTGGTCGCTGGCGGCGGAGCCGACCTGGCTTACGAACGGGCGCGAATGGAAGTAGGTATCAGCCTCTTCCGCACTCACCTCGGCCAGCGGTCCCTCGATACGGATCTGACGGCGCAGGCTCTTCCAGTGAAACAGCAGCGCGGCCTGCGGATTGGCGAGAATCTCGCCGCCCTTGCGGCTCTGCGCGTTGGTGTAAAACACGAAGCCGCCTTCGTCATGAACCTTCAGCAGCACCATGCGCACCGAAGGCGCGGCGTCCGGCGTTGCCGTGGCCAGTGCCATCGCGTTGGGATCGTTGGGCTCACCCTCCTTCGCCTCGGCAAACCAGGTGTCGAACAGCGTGAACGGGTTGCCCACTGGAATTGCATTTGCGCTATCGCTCATGGTTGAGGGATTAGTGCCGGATTGGTGCTTGTGAAAGGCCCTGCTTGCCAAATATCATTGCCTTACCTAGCTAACACACCATGGCTGATCCCTATTCCACCCTCGGCGTGAGCCGTTCCGCGACTGAGAAGGACATCAAGTCCGCCTATCGCAAGCTCGCCAAGGAACTGCATCCCGACCGTAACAAGGACAATCCGCAGGCCGCGGATCGGTTCGGCAAGGTTACGCAGGCGTACGACCTGCTGTCCGACAAGGACAAACGCGCCCAGTTCGATCGCGGAGAGATCGACGGCGACGGCAATCCCACCAGCCCCTTTGGCATGGGCGGCGGTGGCTTCGGTGGCGCGCGTCCAGGTGGCAGCGGCAATTATTCCTCGCGCGATTTCCAGGGCTTTGGCGGGGCCGAAGACCTCGATCTTGGCGACCTGTTCGAAGGCCTGTTCGGTCGTGGCAACCAGCGCAGCGGCGCGCGCGGTGCCGGACCGGGCGGCATGGGCGGCGGTCCCCAGGGCTTTCGCAGGCCGCCTCCGCCCCCACCGCAGAAGGGTGCGGACATACGTTACAAGCTGGCCGTACCTTTCGTGGATGCCGCGACCCGCGCCAAGCAGCGCATCACGCTGGCCGATGGCAAGACCATAGACCTCTCGCTGCCCGCCGGGGTGGAAGACGGCACGACCATGCGTCTGAAAGGCAAGGGTCACAATGGCCCGGGCGGCAACGGCGACGGCATCGTGGTGATCGACATCCAGCCACACCCGTTCTTCTACCGCGAAGGCGACGACGTGCGCGTGGAACTGCCGATCACGCTGGACGAGGCGGTAAACGGCGCGAAAGTGAAAGTGCCGACGGTCGATGGTCCGGTGATGCTCACCATCGGCGCAGGATCAAGCTCCGGCAAGGTGCTGCGCATGAAGGGCAAGGGTTTCAGCAAGAAGGACGCCAGCCGGGGCGACCAGCTGGTGACCCTGGAAATCCACCTGCCCGACGACGTGGCCGATCTCGCCGGCAAGCTGGACGGCTGGAAAGATACCTCCAACCCCCGCGAGCATATGGGCCTGTGATGGCGGCAGGCGTTTGATTCCAGTGACTTGGCACCCCCACGCTCGACAGCAAGGCTGGCGCTGCTAGAAGCGGGGTGATGGAGCAATCCTCAGCCCAGAACGCGGTCCCCGACGAGGTCCAGCCAGCGGATATCTCGCCAGAGGCGCGGCGGCGCACCGTGCTGGCGGGCGGGCACATGAAGTCCTTCCGCACCCGCCTCGGTATCAGCAGCCGCGTGATCGAGGTCATGCGCAGGGTGGTGGTGGGCTGTTTCAACGACGGCACGATCCACGCGGGCAATCTTGCTTACATGTCGCTGCTGGCGATCTTCCCCTTTTTCATCACCGCCACCGCAATCATTTCCGCCATAGGCAGCGAAAGCGACCGGCTGGCAACCGTCGCTGCGATCGTCCGCGCCCTCCCGCCCACGGTCGCCGATGTGATCGAACCTGTCGCGCGTACCGTGATCGAGGCGCGCACCGGCTGGTTCCTGTGGATCGGTGCCTTCTTCGGACTGTGGACCACCGGCAGCCTGATCGAAACCATCCGCGATATCCTGCGCCGTTCCTACGGCACGCGTGCGACGAAGGCTTTCTGGAAGTACCGGATCAGTTCCGTCGGCATCATTGTTGCCGCCGTGCTGATGCTGATTGTCTCGCTGGTGGCGCAGGTTACCATCTCGGCCGCTCAGAACGTGATCCAGGAAAACTTCCCGCAGTTCGGCCATGCCCTCGGCAACCTCTCCTATTCGCGCATAGTGACGGCGGTTGGCCTGTTCTTCTCCATCTGGATGCTTTTCGTCGCCCTGACGCCCCACGAATATCGCGGCGGGCGCTATCGCAAATGGCCCGGCGCCCTGCTGGTAACCGGGTGGTGGACCATGGTGGCCCTGGCCTTCCCGCCAATCCTGCGCAGCATCTTTGCCTACGATCTCACCTACGGATCGCTGGCAGGCGTGATGATCACGCTTTTCTTTTTCTGGCTGGTGGGCTTAGGGATAGTGGCCGGTGCAGAATTGAACGCCGCGCTGTCGGAAACGCCCGAGGAGGAGGAGAACCGACTGGCGCAGGAAAGAGGCACAGTGGCCGAAACGGCAGAAAAGACGGAGGAAATTGCCCGATGAGTGGATTGATGACAGGCAAGAAGGGCCTGATCATGGGGCTCGCCAATGACAAGTCACTGGCTTGGGGCATCGCGAAGAAGCTGCACGAGCAGGGCGCGGACATGGCGTTCTCCTATCAGGGAGAGGCGCTGAAGAAGCGCGTCGGTCCGCTGGCCGAGCAGGTTGGCAGCGACTTTCTGATCGAATGCGACGTGTCCGACATGGAGGCGATGGATACAGCCTTCGCGCAGATCGAGGCGAAATGGGGGAAGCTGGATTTCCTCGTCCACGCCATCGGCTTTTCCGACAAGAGCGAACTGCGCGGAAAGTACGTCGATACCAGTCTCGACAACTTCCTGATGACGATGAACATTTCGGCCTATTCGCTGGTCGCCGCCGCCAAGCGCGCCGCGCCGCTGATGAAGGAAGGCGGATCCATCGTGACGCTTACCTACTACGGCGCGGAAAAGGTGGTGCCGCACTACAACGTGATGGGCGTTGCGAAGGCGGCACTGGAAACCAGTGTGCAATACCTTGCCAATGACCTGGGGCCGGACAATATCCGTGTGAACGCCATCAGCGCCGGGCCGATCAAGACGCTGGCTGCAAGCGGTATCGGCGACTTCCGCTACATTCTCAAATGGAACGAGCTCAACTCGCCGCTGCGGAGAAACGTCACAATCGAGGACGTCGGCGGTGCCGGGCTGTATTTCTGTTCCGATCTGTCATCCGGCGTGACCGGGGAGACCCATCACGTCGATGCAGGCTACCACGTCGTCGGCATGAAGCAGGAAGACGCACCCGATATCGCGCTGACCTGACAGGGGACCGTTACCAGTCGGGTGGTTTAGCCTAGTCAGTCGGGCGATTCGGCAGGCGGCGCGGCGTCGAGCGGCACCTGCTCCTCGTCATCGTCGAAGCTGGGCGGCGGCAGGTCGCGCGGGGGAATACGGTCTGGATCGACCACTGCCGCGGGCGGCGCGATGGGATCAGCCACTTCGTCGCCGATGGGCTGCGACTGCGCCTCGCGCCGGCGCTGCAGTTCAGCCTCTTCCAGTTCCTCGACCCGCGCCTGTGTGTCGGCAGCGTCGGCATCGATGGCGGCAAGGCGCTCGGCGCGTTCTTCGGCGATCAGTTCGGCAAAGCGCACGTCGCTCGAATTGGCGCGTTCCGCGTAGGCAGCCTCGATCATTTCCATCGTGCAGCCAAGATCGCCCCCTGCGCCCACGGGCGTGCAGCTGAGCGGGCCGAAGTCGCCAACTGCTTCCAGCGCCAGCGCGCGCTGGGTCCAGCTTTCGTTCTCGGGCGAACTGCTCGTCCGCAGGTTGCGCGGAATGCGATAGCGTTCGCTTTCGTCCAGCCGGGCGCAGACCGTGATGGTATCGCCGGTCGATTCGGGACATGCATCGTCGCCATAGATGATGACCTGATTCACCTTGTCGCCGCCGGTTTCCTGGGCAGCGGCGGGAGCGGCGCCCACGCCGATTGCGATGGCGGATGCGGCGGACAGGGCTAGCAGGCGTTTCATGGTCGATCCTCGAGAAATACGGTCTGGCGCAATTGGCACCTTGACGGTTTAACGCATGATGAAGCGCGGATGTTTCAAATCTTTTCCGAAATACGGATAGCGGCGCGGCAGCCCAGCCGGATCGCGGCCGACAGCAGCGTATAGGCAGGCGCGCGTTCCGCACCCGCATCGAGGGCGGCGTCGCGATGCTCACGCTCGTCCTCGCGAAAGCGCTGGATCATGTCGGCCAGTTCAGGATCGTCGCCGTCGGCTTCCAGTTCGTCGAGCTGGGCCGAATAGTGCCTGTCGATCTCGGTCTCTACTGCGGCGGTACAGGCCATTGCGGCTTCCGGACCGAGCAGCGCAGTGCCGGCGCCCAGCGCATAGCCTGCCACATTCCAGAACGGCTGAAGGATGGTAGGGCGTACACCGCGCTTCGCCATCAGCGCGTCGAATTCGGCCCGGTGGCCGGCTTCCTGCTCGGCCATGCCACGGATCTCTGCCGAATGAGGTCCGCGATCGCCCATTACCGCCAGCTGGCCTGCGTAGATGCGCGTCGCGCCGAATTCACCCGCCTGGTCGACGCGGATCATCTCGGAACGGTCTCTCTTGATAGGGTCGGTCATGCAGTCTTCTCCGCAGCGGTCTTGTCTCTGGCGAGCAACAGCATCCATATGGCGACTGCGCTGCCAAGCGAAAGGAGCGCGTTGTATCCCGCAAGCGAAATACCCAGCAACGTCCAGGCCGGCTCGTCACAGCGCACGAAATTGAGCGACAGCGGGTCCGACGCCGTGCAGCCGAGCGGGCTTTCCCACCAGCCGTATTCCACGCCCGCATGGAACGCCCCGATCGCACCGGAAACCGCAATGGCAAGCGCGGCAAGAGCGATCCATGCACGGCGGGGCGGGGCGACATAGGAAACCAGCCCCAGCGCCACCGCGACGAAATGCGGATAGCGCTGCCACCAGCACATCTCGCAAGGAAACAGGCCAAAACCGTATTGCGAGATATATGCCCCGGCGAGCAGGATGGCGGGCATCGCCAGCGCCAGGCGCTGGGCGAGACGGTCGGAAGGAAGAAGCGGAGTGCTCATCGCGCTGCTTCTAGCGGCTCACCTCGCGCTTGTCGAAAGCATGTTAAAGCCTGAGTTGGCCCGCTCAGCGCCGCTCCGGACCTTCTCCGCGCGCGGCCACGTTGACGCCCGAGGTGCGGCGCAAGGTGCGCACGGCGTAATCCAGCTGGAAGTCGTCGATGCCCTGCTCCTCCAGTTCGGCGGCGGTCAGCTGGAAGCGCGGATCGTCGAGGCGGTCGCGCTCCAGGTTCTCGTCCTCCACGCCGATCTCGCCCACCAGGTGACCGCGAAGGTCACTTTCGCGCAAGGCCAGGCGCTGCCTGCGCTCGGCATCCGGGTCGGAGAGCTGGGGCACGCGGATATCGGGTTCGATCCCGCCTTCCTGCACGCTGCGCCCGGCAGGGGTGTAGTAACGCGCCGTCGTCAGCTTCAGCGCCGAATCGCGCGACAGCGGCAACAGCGTCTGCACGCTGCCCTTGCCGAAGCTGCGCTCGCCCATCACCAGCGCGCGGCGATGGTCCTGCAAGGCACCCGCCACGATCTCGCTAGCCGATGCAGAGCCCTCGTCGATCAGCACGATGATCGGCAGGCCCGCTGCGGCATCGCCGCGATAGACGGTTTCGGCGTCGTAATAGATGGTCTCGCGCCGCGAGCGGCCGCGCTGCGAAACGATCTGCCCGTCGGTGAGGAACAGGTCTGACAGCGCCACCGCCTCGTCAAGCGAACCGCCCGGATTGCGGCGCAGGTCCAGCACCAGACCGCCAAGGCGACCGGTGGCCTGTTCCTGCAATTCGCGAAGCCCACGGCGTACGTCGGCACCCACGTCGGCGGAAAATTCGTTGACGCTGATGTGGCCGATATTGCCGTCCATCAATTCCCAGGTCACCGGCTCCAGCTCGATAACGCCGCGCGTCACGGTCACTTCGAAGCTGTCCTCGCGCCCCGGGCGGAAGATCGTCACTTCGATATCGGTACCGGCAGGCCCGCGCATCTGCGCCACGGCATCGTTAAGTTCCAGGCCGTAGATAAGATCGCCGTTGATATGGGTGATGTAGTCGCCAGCCTTGATTCCAGCGCCCTCTGCGGGGCTGCCACGGAACGGCGAGATGACTTTCACCGCGCCCTCTTCCATCTGCACCGAAATGCCAAGACCCTGGTAGTTGCCGTCCATCATGGTGGTCAGACGCTCCAGCGCCGTCCCGTCGAGATAGGCGGAATGCGGATCAAGCGCGGCCAGCATGCCGTCGATCGCACCGCGAATCAGCACCTCGTCTTCCACCGGTTCCACGTAGCTCGCCTTGATCCGCTGGTAAGTGGCGAACAGCTTGGCGAATTCCGGGGAGGCCCGGCCTTCCACCTGCGCGATAGCGGCGGTGGTGGCAGGCACGAGCGCGACAGCCGTGCAGAGCGCGGCAGCGCGGATGGCGGGTGCAAACTTCATATTTCTTTCGTCCTCGGCAAGGAGGGAGTCCCAGCCATGTCTCTATCGCATGGAGGGCCTTAACGCCAGATGAGGGATTGGCTGACCCGGGCGGGGACAATCAGTCGAGGCGAAGCAGCGGATTCACCGGTTCGCCATCGCGGCGCAATTCCAGCGTGACATTGGGATCCGTCGGAGCGGCCACGCCGAGCGGGGCCCCGGCCTGTACACTCTCGCCCACTTCGGCGTCGCTGCGGGCCAGGCCGGTGATGAGGCTCGTCCAGCCGTTGCCGTGTTCGACGATCACGATGCTGCCATAGCCGCGGTACGGCCCGGCAAAGGCAACCCGCCCGGCAGCAGGTGCGACCACCTGTGCGCCGCCAGTAGGTGCGAGCGTCAGCCCGCGGCTGAGGCCGGAGCCAGTCGGCGCTCCGAAACCGAGGAGCGTCCTGCCGGATACCGGCAGCATATACGGGCGCGGCGCATCGCCTTGCCTATCAGCCTGCGAAGGCAGGGCGCTTGATCCGCCGGCAGTTTTGGCCTCTTCCGGCCGTGCAGGCCGCAGGCGCGGACCCGGTAACGCCGCGAGGCGCTGGCGCAGGGCGGCAGCGCGATCGAGTTCCGTAACCAGTCCGTCAAGATCGCGCGCTTCTTCTGCCAGTGCCAGTACGCGGTCCGTCTCCCGGCTGGCAGCCCCGCCAGCAGCGCGCGCGGCAAGGCGCTGGCGCGTCTCGATGTCCGCCAGCTGCTCGCGGCGTTCGGCAAGAGCCGCTTCCTCGGCCTGCAGCACCTGCGCGGCCGCCACGGCCTCGCGCCGCAGTTCACGGGATCGGTCGATGCGGTTGCGTAGTTCCCGTGTCCCCGCCTGCACCTCCGGCACGGTATTGTGCAACATGGCGCGCAGGTACACGACATCCTTCACGGAACCGGGCCGCATGATCGAGAGTGCCAGCGGACGGCGCGTGAATTGCTGGAGCGCGGCGGTGAGTTCCACCACGGGCTGCTGCTCGCGGCCCAGTTCCTCGCGCAGGTTGCCCTGTTCGCGGTCGATCATCGCGATGCGGGCGCGGGCGGCGGTGATACCGGCCTCTGCCTGTTGCACGCGTGCGGCAAGCGCGGCGGCTTCGCGGGCGGCACGCTCGGCAGCGTCCTCAGCCTCCTGCGCCTCTTCCTCGAACCGCTGGCTGCGCGCCTCCGCGTTCTCGCGCTCGGCCAGGGCCTCGGCAAGGGCGGCGCGCATGTCCTCCGGACTCTGGCTTACAGGCGCGCGCTGGGCAAAGGCCGCCGCGGCACAAAAGGCGATGGAGCCAAGGAGGAGAATGGCGCGGTGCATGGCGGGCCTATCCTGCCCGATGATACGGATGCCCCGCAAGGATGCTGGTGGCGCGGAAAAGCTGTTCGGCCAGCATGGCGCGGGCCAGCAGGTGCGGCCAGGTGGCCTTGCCGAAGGAGATCAGAAGGTCGGCGTCTTCGCGTTCCTGCTTCGAATGCCCGTCAGCCGCGCCGATCACGAACCGGCACTCGCGCATGCCATCGTCGCGCCAGCGCTCAAGGATATGGGCAAATTCCTCGGAGCCGAGGTTCTCGCCGCGCTCGTCGAGAAGCACGGTCCTGAAAGGAGACTGCGGTTCGGGAATGCGCCCGCCGGTTTCGGGCAGTTCGGTGAACTTCAGCGGCCACTGGATGCGCTTCGCATAGCGCTCGACCAGCTCTTCTTCGGGAGAGCGGGCGATCTTGCCACGGGCGATGACGTGCAGGAGGATCTAACCCTCCTTCGCCACGAGAAATGCATCCTCGATCGAGGCATCGCACTTGGCGCAACCGAACTTGATCGGGAACAGCACGAACATGCGATCGAAGAACCGATGCTTGCACTTTCCGCAAAGCACGGTCTTGTAAGCGTAAGACGCCAGCGCAATTTCGAGTGGGATCATAACCACAAGGGCTATGAAGGCGACGGTGAACACAGGATCGCGCGACATCCGGACGGGTCCGAATATGCTGCTGTAGACCAGCAAGCCGAAAAACAGGCCCCAGGCGGCCCACATGGCGCGATTGGCAGCGCGATACCTGGCTTCAGGACTCATGCTGCAAAGCCTTCCGTCGCTAACAAAGCCCCTCCCTGTTACGGGAGGAGCGCAGTCAGGCCGATCCCATCTGCCGCGTCTGACCGTCCTCGCCGAAGCCCCACATCCGTTCCAGGTTGTAGAAGCTGCGCACTTCGGGGCGGAACAGGTGGACGACAACGTCGCCCGCATCGATCAGCACCCAGTCGGCAGTCGGCAGGCCTTCGATACGCGGGCTCGGCTCACCGGCTTCTTTCAGCTTCACGGCCAGCTTGTTCGCCATTGCGGCGACCTGCCGGGTCGAACGGCCCGAGGCGACGATCATATGATCGGCGATCGAGCTTTTGCCTTCGAGCGGAATGGAGACGATGTCCTGCGCCTGATCGTCATCGAGCTGTTCGAGGATCAGTGCATGGATCGAGCCGGGTTCGGCGTGAATGGTGGTTTCAAGATCAGGCATGGATAGGATGGTGGCTGTTGCGGGGCGTCTGCCGGTGTCGGCGGAACGCACAGGCGCTCCTGTGTTGGCTTGGCTCATCGCGAAAGGTCATGCTCCGTATATGGGGTGAATGCAGGCAGCGTAAAGGGCCGGACGCCTCACGCGTCTGCCCCCGTATGCCCGTCATGGATAAGGGAATGCGTCACTTCGTCCCGTGGCGGGGGACCGGCATGGTCTTCCGCCCAGTCAGGATCCGCCCGGCGTATTTGTGTGGCCGAACGCGGATCGGGATCGAAACGCAGCTCTATCAGCGCGGGTGCGCTCCATTCGCCCCGGTTGCGTAATCGGGCTGGAGATAACCGGTGATCTCGCAGCCAGGCCATTGCGGGGCTCGCAACAGCAGCGTGATCATACCCCGGGCGGGCGATAACGGCAATGGGCATTTCCCGTGCGATCTGTCGCCAGTTTCGCCACCTGTGGAATTGCGCGAGATTGTCCGAGCCCATCAGCCACACGAACCGGCGGTGCGGATAGCGCCGCTTGAGCGCGCGCAGCGTATCGACGGTGTACCGCGTGCCGAGCTCCCGCTCTATTGCCGTCACCTTGATCGGGGCCCGCCTGCTTGCCGCCTTCGCCGAACGAACACGCGCCGAAAGCGGCGCCATGCCTTTTTTCGGCTTGAGCGGATTTCCGGGCGACACCAGCCACCACACCTCGTCCAGACCGAGCGCGGCCTGGGCGAAAAGGGTTATGCGGCGATGCCCCAGGTGGGCGGGATTGAAGCTGCCGCCCAGCAGGCCGGTGATCGGACCTCGCTTCACGGCAGCTTTCGTCTCCCTCGCGTCGGCGTTACGGCCGGGCCTGGCCCGAACCCTTCACCTGCCACTTGTAGGTGGTGAGCCCCTCGAGGGCTACCGGTCCGCGCGCATGCAGGCGACCGGTTGCGATACCGATTTCCGCTCCCAGCCCGAACTCGCCGCCGTCGGCGAACTGGGTGGAGGCATTGTGCATCACGATGGCACTGTCGACCTCGGCGAGGAAACGCTGTGCAGCTTCGTCGTTGTCGGTGATGATCGCCTCGGTGTGACCCGACGAATGGGCGGCGATGTGTTCCATCGCCTCGTCGATATCGTCCACCACGGCGACCGACAGGATGGCATCGAGATACTCGGTGTCCCAGTCCTCCGCATCGGCGGGTTTCACGCGGGAATCGAGCTGCTGTGCGCGCTCGTCACCGCGCAGTTCGCAGCCTGCATCGGCAATCGCGGCGAGCACTTTCTCGCCCTCGCCAAAGTGCGAATCGATCAGCAATGTTTCCATGGCTCCGCAGATGCCGGTGCGGCGCATTTTCGCGTTCACGGCAATTTCGCGCGCCATGTCGGGCTTCGCATCGGCATGGATAAAGGTGTGGCAAATACCGTCGAGGTGGGCGAGCACGGGCACGCGCGCATCCTGCTGGACGCGGGCGACCAGCCCCTTGCCGCCGCGTGGCACGATCATGTCGATCAGGCCTGCTGCCTTGAGCATGGCGCCAACGGCCTCACGGTCCTGCGTGGGCATCAGCTGGATGGCCTCGGAAGGCAGGCCTGCCTCGTCCAGCCCCTTTGCAAAGGCGGCGTGCAACGCGCGGTTGGAATGGATCGCTTCGCTGCCTCCGCGCAGCAGGGCGGCGTTGCCCGAACGCAGGCACAATGCTGCCGCATCGGCGGTGACGTTGGGGCGGCTTTCGTAGATGATGCCGATAAGGCCGATGGGAATGCGCACCCGCTCCAGCCCGAAGCCCGAAGGCGAGCTGCGGCTGTCGATCACTTCTCCGACCGGATCGGGCAGGCCGGCCACGTTCTCGATGGCGCCGGCGATCGCTTCCAAGCGGTCCTCGTCCAGCTTCAGCCGGTCGAGCATGGCACCGGTCAGGCCGCGCTCCTCGCCGGCCGCCATGTCCTTGGCGTTCGCCTCGAGGATGCTGTCCGAATCGGTGCGAATGGCCTTCGCGGCGGCGCGCAGACCGGCGGCCTTTTCGGCATCGCTGGCGCGGGCCAGCTTGCGCTGCGCAGCCCGGCCCTTTTTCGCAAGATCTTCAATGAGTTGGGTGAAATCGGTTTTTTCTAGCGTGTCTGTAGTCATGGCGCGCCTTCTAACATGTGTGGGTGTGCCTGTCAGGGCGAATCGGCGAAGAGGGAGAGCGGCTCGCAAACCCCGATCGGGCAAATTGTTCCCGGCCTGGCACATTTTTTTCTCACATACCCAACGTTTCACCGCGCGATCGGTTCATTTCGCCCCAAAGGTTAACGTTCGCACTCGACCTCACGCGCGTCATCGGTATCGCTTGCGTCACACAAAAATAAGCGGACGGACGGGGTCGTTTTGACAAAAACATCGACGGGCGGATTTATCGACCGCCTGCGCACGCGGTTTCCGGAGCGCGAATTTTTCATGCGCTCGCAGGGTCAGGTGCGCTTCCTTACCATTACCACGCGGATGCAGATGGCTGCAGCTGGAACGGTCGCCGCCGTCACGCTCGGCTGGGTCGTATCGATGGGCGTCATGGCCGTCAGCCAGTGGCAGGCCAGCACGGAACGTGCGTCGCTTCTGGAGCGAGAAGCCCAGGTCGCCACGGCAGAAGATCGCTTCTCCGCCTATTCGGACGATATCGCCGCTACCGTGGCGGATCTCGAGGCGCGGCAGGAACTGCTCGACGGTATCGTCGAAATGCTGCCCGAGGACGTCATGGCCGAGGGCGGCGACACCGTCACCGATTCCGCCGCCGAGAGCGAGAACCTGATCAGCATGATCCGCAACGTCTTCCCCGAAGCGGAAGGAATCGCGCGGATGGAGGCACGCCAGCTCGCCTTTGCCGAGCGGCTGACCCGCTATGCGGACCGCCGCGCTGCACGTGCCGAGGAAGCCATCCGCCAGCTCGGTCTCGATCCGCGCGCGATGGAGCGGGCCAACGAAAGCGCCATGGGTGGTCCCCTGGAAAGCCTTTCTTCCGAAAGCGATGGCACCCTCGATCCGCGTTTCGAACGCCTTGGCCTGAGCCTTGCGCGCATGAGCGCGCTGGAGCGTGGCCTGAACCAGATCCCGCAGGTCATGCCTGCCGATCTCAATTCGATTTCCTCGGGTTTCGGTTACCGCCGTGACCCGTTCCGTGGCACCGCCGCCATGCATTCGGGCCTCGATTTCCGCGCGCCGATGGGCTCACCCATCCATGCCGCCGCAGATGGCCGCGTGGCTTTCGTCGGTGTGAAAGGCGGCTACGGCAAGGTTGTCGAAGTCGATCACGGCGCTGGCCTTGTCACCCGCTATGCCCACATGTCGCGTTTCAACGCGCAGGTCGGCGAAACCGTCACCGCCGGGGACGTTATCGGCGCCATCGGCAGCACCGGTCGCTCCACCGGCCCGCACCTGCATTTCGAGGTGCGTATCAACAATCGGGCCGTGAACCCACGGCCCTTCCTGGAGACAGCCCCCCATGTTCTCGAGCAAGTCCGAGCAGAATTCGCCCCAGGCACCGGCGAAAGCCAGATCGATGGCTAATTCCGGCAGCACCTTCTCCGTCATCGGCGCCGATGTCACCATTCGCGGTGATATCGAGGCATCGGTCGACCTGCATGTCGATGGCACGGTAGTCGGCAATATCGCCTGCGCCAGCCTGGTGCAGGGCGAAAGCAGCCGCGTCGAAGGCGAAATCAAGGCCGAGAGCGCCCGCCTGTCGGGCGAGGTGAAGGGCACCATCGAAGTGCGCAGCCTGGTGGTGCTGAAAAGCGCCCAGATCGAAGGCGATGTCAGTTACGACACGCTGACCATCGAGCAGGGGGCTTCGGTCGATGGCCGCTTCGCCCCGCTGCGTGCCAAGGCGCAGCCCAAGGCCAACCAGGGTGCGCCTGCTCAGGGCGAAGGCAAACAGCCCGGCCTTACGCTGGCGAGCTGATCCGGATTATCGTTTGTGGAGGGGCAGGGGCGGTCCGATGGGCCGCCCCTGTGTTTTTGTGCGGACGGAAATGTCCGGCCTTCAGCCTGTCAGGCTTCGCTGTCGCCATTTTCCTCGGCCGCGCGCTTGGCTTCCAGCCATGCCTCGGCTTCGGCTTCCTGCGCTGCACGGGCGGCGGCCTTGGCCGCGTCCTCGCGCTCGCGGCGCAGCTGGGCAATCAGCTCCTGCTTGTCGTCACGCGGGGTTGCGGGCACCGTGGCTTCCAGAGGCTCGTCACCCTCGGCAGCGGGCTCTGCCGCGGCGACCCGCTTGGCCGCCTTGGCGACAGCAGCATCGAGTTCACGCTGGGAACACAGGCCCAGCGTAACCGGGTCCTTGGGCTGGATGTTGGCAATGTTCCAGTGGCTGCGCTCGCGAATCGCGTTGATCGTGTTGCGCGTGGTGCCGATCAGTCGGCCGATCTGCGCATCGGAAATCTCCGAATGGTTGCGCAGGATCCAGGCGATGCCGTCCGGCTTGTCCTGCCGCTTGGACACCGGCGTGTAGCGCGGTCCCTTGGTGCGGCTGACGTCCACCGGGGCTTTCTGCATCTTCAGCGAGTAGTTCGCGTCGGCCTGGCCGCGCTCGATCTCCTCGTGCGTAAGCTCGCCGGAATGGACGGGATCGCGACCGGTGTACTTGGCACCGGCCAGATCGTCCGCCATGGCCTGCACTTCGAGGATGTGCAGACCGCAGAAGTCGGCAATCTGCGTGAAGCTCAATGCGGTGTTGTCCACCAGCCAGCTGGCGGTGGCATGAGGCATCAGGGGCGTGGGCTGGTTAGCCACAGCAGTTCTCCAAAACTGAAAATAAAAGGGCCGCCCCTCGCGGGACGGCCATCGTTGCTTCACGATGTAGAGCAGTTGCGGGCAATCGGCAAGCTTTAGGGCAAACGGTCGTTACGATCGCTTCGCTCGCGCACCGTGCCGCGTTCGGGCGAACAGCCGCTGCGCATTACAAGGGAGCGGCCGAATAGGTCTGGCCACTTGTCCAACCGTCACGAGCGTCGACTAGGCTCGTGCGTGCGTCAGTCTGACATCCGTGGTTTCCAGCGCCATCGGGGCAAGGCCAGCCACGAACTGATCCGTGCTGGCCGCCCAGCTGAATTCGCGTCCAAGTTCATGACAGCGCCGCCGGTCCAGCTTGAGCGCACCCGCGATCGCATCTTCCAGCCGCTCCGCCATGACGCCGCTTTCCGCCTGCAGCACGTCGAGGGGTCCGGCGACAGGATATGCCGCTACTGGCGTGCCGCAAGCCAGCGCCTCTATCATCACCAGCCCGAACGTGTCGGTGCGACTGGGGAAAACGAAGACATCGGCGCCGGCATAGCAGGCCGCCAGCGCAGCGCCGGACTGCTGGCCCAGAAAATGCGCGTCGGGAAACTGTGCCTGCAACTTTTCCAGTGCGGGGCCGTGGCCCACGACGACCTTCGATCCCGGATGGGTGTTCGACAGGAAGGCCTCGATGTTCTTCTCTACCGCCACGCGCCCGACATAGAGCTGGATCGGGCGCGGCAGGGTGAAGAACAGGTCGGGCGGCACGTGGTCGGGGTGGAATGTCGCCAGGTCGACGCCGCGGCTCCAGTGATGCAGCGGACCGATACCTTGTCCGGCCAGTTCCGTCCGGATCGTTTCGGTTGCCACCATGGTGCGGATAGCCGGCGCATGGAATCGGCGGATCAGCGGCCAGAACAGGCTGGCAGGCATGCCCGTTCGCCGCGCGATGTAATCGGGAAACTGCGTGTGATAGGCGGAAGAAAAGGGAAAGTGCTGCCGCAGGCAATAGTGGCGCGCCGCCCAGCCCAGCGGACCCTCCGTGGCGATGTGGATGGTGTCGGGAGCGAACCGTTCCAGCTGCTTCGCCATCCCTCGCAGGCCAGTGAAGGCAAGGCGGATTTCCGGGTAGGATGGTGCCGGCATGGAGTGGAAGAGATCGGGCGAAACGACCGCTACCGTGTGCCCACGCGCCCGCAACTCCCCGATCACGGTGTCCAGGGTACGCACCACGCCATTGACCTGCGGGTGCCAGGCATCGGTAACGATGGCGATCCTCATGGCATTACCCCGCGCCGGAACATCAGGCTGCCTGCGCCACGGTTTCGCGGCTCTGCCGCTCACGCGCTTCGCGCAGGGCGGCTTCTTCGGGCCAGTTGAGGATTTCCATGCGGCCATCGGCGTGTTCGACCAGGGCATTGCAGCCCTCGACCCAGTCGCCGTCGTTCCAGTATTCGATGCGCTTGCCATCGTGGGTGAATGTGCGGTGTTCGGCGGTGTGAATATGGCCGCACACGACCCCGTCGACCCCGCGCTCTCCGGCGGCGCGGGCGACGACTTCCTCGTACTTGCCGATGAATTCAACGGCGTTCTTGACCTTGTGCTTGGCCATCTTGCTCAGCGACCAATAGGGCAGGTCCAGCTTGCGGCGCACCGCATTTACCCAGTGATTCACGCCCATCATGAAATGGTAAAGCGCGTCCCCCACGAAGGCGAGCCAGCGGTGCGACAGCATGACGGCATCGAACTCGTCGCCGTGCAGCACCATCAGCCGCCGCCCATCGGCGGTGTCGTGGAAGGCGGCGCGGCGAATTTCTATGCCGCCGAAGTTGAGGCCGGTGAACTGGCGGAACATCTCGTCATGATTGCCGGGAATGTAGACGATGCGCGTGCCGCGCTTTGCCCGCTTGAGCAGCCGCCAGACGATGTCGTTGTGTTCCGCCGGCCAGTAGAACCTCTTCTTCAGCCGCCAGCCGTCGATAATATCGCCGACGAGATACATCGTCTCGCTGTCAACGCTGTCGAGGAAATCGATCAGCAGGTCGGCGTTACAGCCCTTCGTGCCGAGATGGATGTCGGATATCCAGATCGTGCGAAACTTGCGCCGCCCCCCGGCAGAGCGCTCGGGTATGGCGGGCTTGTGCCCCGCGAAATCGGGGAAGGCCGAAACAGTTCGCCCGTTGCCGAACTCACCGTCGAGATAGTTGCCAAACATGATGCGCGCCTCGTCGCTGCGTGTCTGGCTGCCAGCCTATGCCTCCTGTATGTGACAGCATGGTCTCTGTTTTGAGTCAGCCGCGCGACAGTATGACGCTTTCGCGTCAATCACTTGCGGCGGGCGACATCATGTCGAGCACGATCTTGCCGATGTGGTCACCCGCTTCCATCCGCGTGTGAGCATCGGCGGCGTCGGCCATGGCAAAGGTTTGGTCCATTACCGGGCGCAGGTCTCCGCTCTCGACCAGGGGCCACACTTCGCGGAACAGCTCGTCCGCCAGCATCCCCTTGAAAACGTTGGTCCTTGGGCGCAGGGTTGAGCCGGTGATCGATTGCCGCTTCACCATCATCTTCGCCATGTTGATCTCGGACTTCGGACCGCCAAGCACGGCGATCACCACGAGGCGACCGTCCTCTCCCAAGGCATCGAGATTGCGCTGGGTGTAGTCGCCCGCCACCATGTCCAGCACCAGGTGCGCACCCCTGCCGTCGGTGTATTTCTTCACCTCTTCTACGAAATCCTGCGTCTTGTAGTTGATCGCCAGGTCGGCGCCCACCTCGCGCGAAGCGGCGGCCTTGTCATCCGAGCCGGAGGTGGTGATCACGTGCATGCCGAACAATTTGCCCAGCATGGTGGCCATGGTGCCGATGCCCGAGGTGCCGCCGTGGATCAGGATGGTCTCGCCATCGCGCGCATAGCCGCGCTGGAAAACGTTGTGCCAGACGGTGAAGAGTGTCTCGGGGATCGCTGCCGCCTCCGCCATGGAGAGGCCATCGGGTACCGGCAGGCAATGTTCGGGCCGGGCAATGCAGTATTCGGCGTAGCCGCCGCCGTTCACCAGCGCGCACACCCGCTTGCCGAGTTCACCGGGATCGACGCCCTCGCCCAGCGCCACCACCTCGCCGGAAATCTCCAGACCGGGCAATTCGCTCGCTCCCTTGGGCGGCGGATAGGCACCGGCGCGCTGAAGGCAATCGGGCCGGTTGACCCCGGCGTGGCTCACCCGCACCAGCACCTCGCCCTGCGCTGGGTGCGGCACAGGCTGCGATACGATGGTCAGTACTTCCGGCCCGCCCGGCTCGCTGATAACGACTGCGGACATGGTCTGCGGCAACTTTTCGGCCACAAAGGCCCCCCTGTTCAATCCCTGGCTGATGCACAGTCCTAGTGACGGCAGGCATTGACAGCAAGCGCCTGCAGAGTGATGCTGCAACGCAATGGAAGATGACGACCTTCCCCGGATGCGCTCCGACGCTGCTGGCCAGTTGGCCGGGGAAAGCCTCGATACCTATTCGCAGGACGAGTTGATGGCACGCATCCAGCTGCTGGAGGCGGAAATCGCACGGGTGAAAGCGCACCACGGCAAGGCCGATGCGCACAGGAAGTTTGCAGACGCGCTGTTCAAGCCAAGAGAGACGGATTGATGGGTCGGTCACGACCCTTGGTACCTCTCGAAATCGCGCAAAAGCGCACCATATGCCTTTTCACACCGCTTGCAGGCCTGACCGCGTGCGAGTTCAGCCGCCGCGTTAGGCCGATGTTCACCGAGCCGGACGCAGACTTTCTCAACCGTCCCGCCATGGCCTGAGGCCAGCCAAGGAAAACCATGCCAAGTTTTGCGCAAAACCTCGAAAAGACCCTCCACACCGCGATCCAGCACGCGATCGACCGGGCGCATGAATATGCGACGCTCGAACACCTCTTGCTGGCGCTGGTGGAAGACGAGGATGCGGCCGAGGTGATGAACGCCTGCGGGGTCGACATGGAAGAACTGGCAGGCGTGGTTCGCCAGTACCTGGACCAGGAATACCAGTCGCTGAAAACCGACGAGGATGCCGATCCGCAGCCCACGGCGGGCTTCCAGCGGGTAATCCAGCGCGCGATCCTGCACGTGCAGTCCAGCGGGAAAGACACCGTGACCGGTGCAAACGTGCTGGTGGCGCTATTCTCCGAACGCGACAGTTACGCCGTCTACTTCCTGCAGCAGCAGGACATGAGCCGCCTCGATGCCGTCAGCTTCATCAGCCACGGCATCGGCAAGGGTGGAAGGCAGCTTGAAGACCGTTCTCCCACCGGCAGCGAAGAGGAATCGCAGGCGCGCGGCGAGGAAAAGCCGGACAAGAACAAGAAGGATTCCGCGCTCGACCAGTTCTGCGTGAACCTCAACCAGAAGGCACTGGACGGCAAGGTCGACCCGCTGATCGGCCGCGGCCCGGAAGTGGACCGTACCGTGCAGATTCTGTGCCGCCGTTCGAAGAACAACCCGCTCTACGTGGGCGATCCCGGCGTCGGCAAAACGGCGATTGCCGAGGGCTTGGCCCGCAAGATCGTGGAAGGCGACGTGCCCGAAGTGCTCGAGCCTGCCATCATCTACTCGCTCGACATGGGCGCCCTTTTGGCCGGAACGCGCTATCGCGGCGATTTCGAGGAGCGACTGAAGCAGGTCGTGAACGAGCTCGAGAAATTGCCCGATGCCATTCTTTTCATTGACGAAATTCACACGGTGATCGGAGCCGGGGCAACCAGTGGCGGCGCGATGGACGCGTCCAACCTGCTGAAGCCCGCGCTTTCCGGCGGCACGATCCGCTGCATCGGCTCCACCACCTACAAGGAATTCCGCAACCACTTCGAAAAGGACCGCGCCCTGTTGCGCCGGTTCCAGAAGATCGATGTGAACGAGCCGACGATCGAGGACACGATCAAGATCCTCAAGGGCCTGAAGAGCGCGTTCGAGGAGCATCACGGCGTGAAGTACACGCCCGATGCGCTGAAGACCGCCGTGGAAATGAGCGCGCGTTACATCAACGACCGCAAACTGCCTGACAAGGCCATCGACGTGGTGGACGAAGTGGGCGCGATGCAGATGCTGGTGCCGCCCAGCCGCCGCCGCAAGACGATCACCGCCAAGGAGATCGAGAAGGTCGTGGCGACCATGGCGCGCATCCCGCCGAAATCCGTCTCGAAGGACGACAAGAAGGCGCTGGGCAGTCTCGACAAGGATCTGAAGCGGGTCGTCTATGGCCAGGACGAGGCTATCGAACGCCTGTCCGTCGCCATGAAGCTGAGCCGTGCGGGACTGCGGGAGGCGGACAAGCCCATCGGCTCCTTCCTGTTCTCCGGCCCCACCGGCGTCGGCAAGACCGAGGTCGCGCGTCAGCTTGCCAACATCATGGGTATCGAGCTGAAACGCTTCGACATGTCGGAATACATGGAGCGTCACAGCGTCTCCCGCCTGATCGGCGCGCCTCCGGGCTATGTCGGTTATGACCAGGGCGGCCTGCTGACCGATGCCATCGACCAGCATCCGCATTGCGTGTTGCTGCTGGACGAGATCGAAAAGGCGCACCCGGACCTGTTCAACATCCTGCTGCAGGTGATGGATAACGGCAAGCTGACCGACCATCACGGCAAGACCGTGGATTTCCGCAACGTCGTGCTGATCATGACGACCAACGCGGGCGCATCCGATGCGGCGAAGCAGGGTATCGGTTTCGGCGCCGGGCAGAAGACGGAAGCCGCGGAAGAGGCGGTGAAGAAGATGTTCACCCCCGAATTCCGCAACCGCCTCGATGCCGTGGTTCCCTTCGGCTACCTCGGCCAGGAAACGATCAGCCGCGTGGTCGACAAGTTCATCCTGCAGCTGGAATTGCAGCTGGCCGAGCAGAACGTGCACATCCAGTTCGATGGCGATGCGCGCGAATGGCTTGGCAAGCGCGGCTATGACAAGCTGATGGGTGCACGCCCGATGGCGCGCCTGATCCAGGAGAAGGTGAAGCAGCCGCTGGCCGAGGAACTGCTGTTCGGCAAGCTGGCCGCAGGCGGTGAAGTGCACGTCACCGTCAAGGACGAGAAACTCGCTTTCGAGCTCACGCCTGCGCCGCCCAAGGCGAAGCCCAAGCGCAAGCGCAAGGCTGCGGCAAAGAAGGCCGAGGGCAAGAAGTCCGAGACACCTGCTGCCGACAAGGACCACGGTAGCGGCGAGGATGGTCCTTCCTCGGACGAGTAATCGCGGTCAATCAAGGCCTTGCCGATAGGCTCTGTGCGGATCGCTTACCGCGTCGTAAGGTGAGCCTCATGACGCCGAAAACCGCTATCGCATTGCTGGCGGCGGGGGTTCTGGCTCCCGCCGCTCCTTCATGGGCAGAGGGCGCGCCGCCGCTCGACACGCGCACCGCACAGTCGGACTTGCCGCTGACGGGCCCGCGTGCAGCGATGCACCTGCTCTACGCCGGGCTTTCCTTCGAACTCGATCCCGAGCGGCATTATCTCAACGGCAACGGCCAGTACCAGGTGCAGGCGCGCGAGGATCTCGCGCGACTCGAGTTCGACCTCGATCCTCGGTTCCGCGTCTATTCGATCCGCCTCGAAGGGGCAGAACTGGCTGCGAACCAGTGGTCCAGCACGGATGGCGTCCTGACGATTGCCCTGCCGAAGGGATTGAAGGCGGGTTATACCACCCTCGTCCAGATCGCGTGGGACGGCTCCCCGCACGAGGCGATCAACCCTCCGTGGGAAGGCGGGATAGTGTGGTCGGAAACCGACGACGGGCAACCGTGGATCGCCACCGCCGTGCAGGGCGAAGGATGCGATCTGTTCTGGCCCTGCATCGATCATTCGTCGCAGGGCATCGATGCGCTGGACCTGGTCGTGACCGTGCCGAAGGGGCTGGTCGCGGCAGGGAACGGGCGCCTCATCGGCACGCAGGATAACGGAGACACCACCTCCTTCACCTGGCAGGCCCGCAATCCCAGCAATTATGGTGTCACGCTGCAGGTCGGGCCTTACGAGCTGGCGAAGCGTTCCTACGAAAGCAGGTTTGGCAACACGATCCCGCTGATGTTCTGGCACCTTCCCGGCAAGGCGGAAGGGGCGAACCGGCTGCTGGGCGAGCTCGAGGGCCAGATCGCCTTCATGGAGGACCGTTTCGGTCCCTACCCCTTCGGCGACGAAAAGGTTGGCGTGGCAGAGACGCCGCACCTTGGCATGGAACACCAGACCATCAACGCTTACGGCAACGGCTACCAGCTCGAAGCCAACGGCCATGACTGGCTGCTGCAGCACGAATTCGCGCACGAATGGTTCGCCAACCAGTTGCGCCCCACCAGCGCCAACGACATGTGGCTGGCGGAAGGGATCACCACTTGGACCCAGCCCTTGTACCTCGCCCATACGCGCGGGCAGGAATTCTACGACGCAGAAATGCGGAGCAACCGCGAACGCGTGTGGAGCCGTGTGCCACTGGTGCCCCCTGAAGGCGAACTGCCCGACTACAACGACCGCGAAGCGTTGTGGGGTGATGACATCTACTTCAAGGGCTCATGGATCATCCACACCCTGCGCAGCCTGGTGGGCGACGAAGTGCTGTTTCCCGCCATCACCCGGCTGACTTACGATACCGACGATCCGCGACCCGGGTCCATTCGCCCGATCAATCGCACGACCGAGGATTTTCGCGCGATTCTGGAAGAGATGAGCGGGCAGGATCTCGAATGGTTTTTCGACGCCTACCTCTACAAAGCAGACCTGCCCAGGCTGGTGGCCGCACGCAAGGGCAGCCAGCTGGAACTGGAATGGCAGACCTCATCGGCGCTGCCCTTCGTCATGCCCGTAGAGGTACAGGTGGGCGACGAGGTGCGCACAGTGGACATGGCCGGCGGACGCGGGCGTCTGGACCTTGGCAGCGCTGACAGGGACTACGCGCTCGATCCTGCCAACCGGATCCTGAAATACGATGCCGCTGTCGAAGCCGCGCAAAACGGGAAATCCGCCGATTAGCCCGGAACGAATGTCGCGCGGCGCAACTTTCTAAGTGGCAATGGCAGCACCGTTCTCTTGGATAAGGCCCGAGCCGCACGGCGTGCACGTCGTCCCCGCAGATGTGTGGATCGACCCTTCGAAAGCGGTCGACGCGGCGCTTGTCACCCATGGTCACGCCGATCATGCGCGTGGCGGCCACGGCACAACCGTCGCCACGCCCGAGACGCTGGCGATCATGGATCTGCGCTACAACACGCGCGAAGGCGCGACGCCGGTGGAATATGGCGAGACAATCCGGCTGAAGGGCGGCGTCGATGCCACCTACATTCCCGCGGGCCACGTGCTCGGCAGCGCGCAGATCCTGCTGGAACATGCCGGCGAGCGCGTGGTCATCACAGGGGACTACAAGCGGCGCCCCGATCCGACCTGCCCGCCCTTCCAGGTAACGCCCTGCGACATCTTCATTACCGAGGCGACATTCGGCCTGCCGCTGTTCGCCCATCCGCCCATCGCGGAGGAGATGGGGAAGCTGCTTTCCCGGCTGGAGGCCCACCCCGATGCCTGCGTCCTGGTTGGCGCCTATGCGCTGGGCAAGGCGCAGCGCGTGATCGCCGAACTGCGCGCAGCGGGCCATCACCAGCCCATCTACCTGCACGGCGCGATGGAGAAGATGTGCCGCCTCTACGAGGAATTCGGCGTCAACCTGGGCGAACTGCGGCTGGTTGCCGACCATGACAAGGATGACATACGCGGCCACGTGGTCGTGTGCCCGCCGTCGGCACTGAACGACAGGTGGAGCCGCCGGTTGCCCGACCCCATCACCGCCATGGCAAGCGGGTGGATGCGCGTGCGCCAGCGCGCCCGGCAGCGCAATGTCGAATTGCCGCTGGTCATTTCCGACCATGCCGACTGGGCCGAGCTGACCCGGACCATCGAGGAAGTGAACCCCCACGAAACCTGGATCACCCACGGGCGCGAGGAAGCGCTGCTGCGCTGGCACCAGCTGCACCAGCGCCGCGCCCGCGCGCTGGCGCTGGTCGGCTACGAGGACGAAGATGATTAGGGGGGACGACTAGCGTGGAAGAGTTTGCCGCCCTGCTCGACGCGCTGATCTATACGCGCAGCCGCAACGAGAAGTTGCGCCTGATCGCCGAGTACCTGCGCGAAACGCCCGATCCCGATCGCGGCTGGGCGCTGGCCGCGCTGACCGATGGCCTCGATTTCAAGGCCGTGAAAAGCTCCACCATCCGGAACCTGCTGAAAGAACGGGTCGACCCCGTCCTGTGGAGCCTGAGTCGCGACTTCGTGGGCGACACGGCGGAGACCGCAGCCCTGCTCTGGCCAGAGCCGCTGGGCGGGGTCGGCACACCTCCTCCTACTGTGAGCGAGGCGGTGGATGCGCTGGGCGTCATGACCCGAACTTCTGTGATGACCGAATTGCCCCGCCTGCTCGACCGGCTCGATTCAGCGGGTCGCTATGCCCTGCTGAAACTGGCGACCGGGGGGATGCGGGTGGGCGTTTCCAGTCGGCTCGCCAAGGTTGCCTTTGCGCAAGCCTTCGATGTGCCGGTGGATGACGTGGAGGAATACTGGCACGCGCTGGAGCCTCCCTATGCCGACCTGTTCGCCTGGGGCGCCGATGGTGCCGATCCGCCCGACACGGAGAACCTGCCGCTGTTCCGGCCTTTCATGCTGGCCCACCCGCTGGAAGAGACGGTGGTCGATCTCGCCGACTACGCAGCGGAGTGGAAGTGGGACGGTATTCGCGTACAGCTGGTCCACGTGGCGGGAGAGACGCGCCTCTATTCGCGAAGCGGTGACGATATCAGCGCCACTTTCCCGGAAATGGTCGATGCGCTGGACTTGCCTGCCGTGCTCGATGGCGAATTGCTGGTGCGCGGCGTGCACCAGGGCGGTGAGCAAGGCGGCGCAGCCAGCTTCAACGCGCTGCAGCAACGCCTCGGCCGCAAGACGGTGAGCAAGAAGATGCTAACCGAAAGCCCGGCGTTTGTCCGGCTGTACGACGTGCTGATGCTGGACGGCGAAGACCTGCGCGGCCTGCCGTGGGCAAACCGCCGCAAGCGGCTGGAGAAGCTGGTGCCGCGCCTGCCGGACAGCCATTTCGATCTCAGCCAGCTTGTCGAGGCGCGCGACTTCGACCACCTGGCACAGATCCGTGAAGGCGCGCGCGATGATGCCATCGAGGGGCTGATGCTCAAGCGGCGCGACAGCCTCTATGTACCGGGCCGGAAGACGGGCCTGTGGTACAAGTGGAAGCGCGATCCGCTGCTGGTGGACTGCGTGCTGATGTACGCGCAGCGCGGCAGCGGCAAGCGCTCCAGCTTCTATTCCGATTACACCTTCGGCTGCTGGGACGGCGATCCGGATGAAGGCGCGGAACTGCTGCCCGTCGGAAAGGCCTACTCGGGATTCACCGATGCCGAACTGAAGAAGCTGGACAAGCTGGTTCGCCAGACCACGCTAAACCGCTTCGGCCCCGTGCGCGAGGTGGAGCGGACCCTCGTGTTTGAGGTCGCCTTCGACTCGGTCCATTCCAGCAAGCGACACAAGAGCGGCCTCGCCATGCGCTTCCCGCGCATCCACCGCATTCGCTGGGACAAACCGGTCCACGAAGCCGACAGGCTGGATGGCCTTCGCGCGTTGATCCGCGACTAGCGACGCATTACGGCACGGGGATGGAGCGATTTGATCCACCCCGTCGCCGCATGGCCATTGGCATTGCGCTGCTGGCGGGCTTTGTCGATGCGACGGGCTTCCTGCAGGTCGATGGCTACTACGTCTCCTTCATGAGCGGGAACACCACGCTGCTGGCGCGGGACATTGCATCGGGCGCGCCGCGCGTGCTTGTGCCCGCGCTTCTGATCGCAGGCTTCGTCCTTGGGGTTACGCTGGGGACCTGGCTCGGCGACTTGCGCCATACCCATCGCAAACGCCGGGTGCTTTGCGCCGTCATCGCCCTGCTGGTCAGCGCAGCCACGGCACGCGCTCTGGACTGGCAAGCGCCTTCGCTCGCCTGCCTGGTGCTGGCGATGGGTGCGCTCAACACGACATTGAGCGGCAATCGCAGGAACCCTGTGGGCCTGACCTACATGACAGGGGCGCTGGTTCGCATGGGTCAGGCACTGGGGGACCGTATCACGGGCAAGCAGTCGAGCGGCTGGTCAGCCTTTGCATGGCTGTGGACCGCCCTGCTGGCCGGAGCCTTCCTTGGCGCGGTAGCCTCGCAGAAGGTCCCATCGGCGGCGCTATGGATCGGCGTGGGTTATGCCACACTGCTGCTGCTGGCGAGCGAGGCGATGGCGCGCCGCAGCGTCTCAGCCTAGCTCGCTATAGCGAACACCTTTTCCCGCGAAGTTGCGCCGCGCAACAATACGATGTGCGAAGGCGCACAGCCCAGGGCCTTGGCCAGCATTGTTTTGACTGCTTCGTTGGCCGCGCCGTCTTGCGGTTTTGCCCGGACTTTCACCAGCACCCTGCCCGCCCTGATTTCGATCCCCTCGCTTCGTGCGCCGGGAGTTACGCGGACTGCCAGCCGCCCCTCCTTGTCCGTCAGGGCTTGCAGGGCCGTGGGCGGCGGAAATTCAACCCTGGGTCGCGGCACGCAGTTCTGCCAGGTGCTTTTGCGCCAGCTGGCAGTAACGCTCCGTCTGGAACCTGATCTTCTCGATCTGGGCATCGTCCTGCGTGCGGTAATACTTGGCCGGGCGCCCGATCCAGATTTCGCCGCGGCCAATCATCTTGCCCGGGCTGAGCAGCGCCCCCGCCCCCAGCATTCCGCCCTCGGCAATGCGCGCCCCGTCCATCGCGACCGCCCCCATGCCGACAAAGGCGCGGTTTTCCAGCTGGCACCCGTGTACCACGGCCATGTGACCGATCACGCAATCCTCGCCGATAATCGTCGGCTCGCCATCGGTGTCGGGTCGAGGGCCCTCGACGTGGAAGACGCTGCCATCCTGTACGTTGCTGCGCGCGCCAACCTCGATGCGGTGGATGTCGCCGCGCAGGACGCAATTGTACCAGACGCTGGCCTCCGGCCCGATCGTGACATCGCCGATGATACGGGCACCGGGCGCGACGAAGGCGCTTTCGTGAATCTTCGGCACCTTGCCTTCGAAGGGCAGGATCGTGGCACCGGGAAAGCGGGGGTCGCCGGTTATCTGGCTATTCGCGGTCACAGAAAGTTCTCCCACACTAGGTAAGGCAATACAGAGGCATAGTTGTCGGTCCAAACCGGCCCTTCCGGAGGCACGAGCAAGCGCCAGTCGGCGGTGGTCGACAAGGCATCCAGCGGCGCGCGGCGGGGTGCCAGCGCGATCCACGTGGACGAATAGAGGTCGTTCCGCCGCGCCGGTTCATCCTGCCATACCATGGCATGAAGGTCGCGCACCTCGGCCAGCCGCGCCACGACAGGTTCCAGCCGGACATAGCGGTTCGAGGTGTGCAGCAGCAAGAGCCCTCCCGGCGCCAGGGCTCGCTCGTAGATGGCCATCGCCTCCGCCGTCAGCAGATGCAGCGGAATGGCATCGGACGAAAAGGCATCGATAACCAGGATGTCGAAACTGCCCGGCGGCAGGGCCTGCAGTCTGAGCCGCGCGTCACCCAGTTCCATGGCGGCATCGGGCGCGCACTGGTCGAGGAAGGTGAAATTGCCATCGCGCGAGAAATGCACGACGGTGGGGTCGATCTCGAAAAAGGTCCATTGCTGCCCGGGCTGGCGATAGCAGGCGAGTGTTCCCACCCCCAGGCCAACCGCGCCGATCCGGGCATCGGGCCCAACGATGGCCGAGGCATTGGCAAGCGCCAGGCCCACGCCCGAACTGCGCCCATAATAGGCGGTGGGCTCGCGCGAGGCGCTGCCGCCGCGCTGGATGCCGTGAATCGTTGTGCCGTGCATCAGGATACGGTCACCGTCATCGCGCTGGGTGATCGAATAGATGCCGAAATAGCTGCGCTCGCGCCCGCCTTCCACGCTGGCGATCAGGTTGCTGAGGCCGCCCAGCGCCAACAGCAGCGCGGCGCAGGCCATGACGAAGGATAGCCTCCGCGCTGCCAGCACCATGGCAAGGCACAGGATTACCAGCAATGCGAGCCAGTCGATCCACACCATCTCGGTCTCTGCCTGCACCCGGGCATAGAGCAGCAGGGCAGCGTTGAAGACAACGAAAAGGCCCACGATCAGCACCACCCGCACGGTCTGGCGATCCTTCGTGATAAGGCCCATCAGTCTGCGCCATGCGCCCAGCGGCACGAGGGCGGCAGCGGCCAGGATCAGCAGCGGGTGTTCCCACGTCCAGTCGAACAGCACAGGCGCCAGCAAGGCGGTGAACACGCCGCCCAGCGCGCCGCCCGCGGCCATGTAAAGATAGAACTGTGACAGGCGCGCAGGTCCCGGGCGCTGGTCGTAAAGGCGGGCATGCAGGGCGGTCGCCACCACGAACAGCAGCATTACGCTGGCACCGGCTGCCAGCAGATCGGCCCGGCCCGCCGCAAAGATAGCGATGCCGCCATCCACAAGCAGCACCAGCGGCGCGAGGAACAGGAAGACCTGCGCCGCACCGCGTCGTTCGGCGAATCCGATGGTGAAGCTGAGCAGGTATAGGCCCAGCGGAATGACCCAGAGCAGCGGGATCGCCATGATATCGGTGGTGAGGAAGGTGGTGGTGGACAGCATCAGGCCCGATGGCACCGCTGGCAAAAGCAGCCACAGGGCCTTCCGCTTCCAGCCGACCTCTTCCGCCTCGACCGGTGGGTGATGATCCTCCAGGTCGTCCGCCCGGCTGAATATCGCGCCGCCGACGAGGGCGAACATGGCGATGTAGCCCAGCGTCCATCCCCAGCTCTGCGCGCCGAGGCTGAGGAGCGGTTCTGCCAGCAGCGGGTAGGCGAGCAGCCCGGCAAAACTGCCAAGGTTCGACGCGGCATAGAGCGGATAGGGATCGCCCGCCTGCGGGTGCGCGGCGAACCAGCGCTGGATCAAGGGCGCCTGCGCAGACACGGCGAAGAATGCCGGGCCGACGGTCAGGACGAACAGCCAGGGCACCCAGACCACTTCCCACCCGCTTGGCGGCGCGCCCGTGTCGGGCAGCGCGAGTGGCAGGGTAAGCCCGGCCAGCAACAGCACGCCCAGATGGATCAGCCCCTGCTTGCGGAGAGAAAAGCGGCCCAGCGCGTGGGCATAGCCATATCCTGCCAGCAGCAGCGCCTGGTACACCAGCATGGCGCTGTTCCAGACATTGGGCGCGCCGCCCAGTTGCGGCAGCGCCATGCGCGCCACCATCGGCTGCACCAGGAACAGCAGGAAGCTGCCGGCAAAGATTGTGGCAGTGAACAGCCACCGGCGCGGCGGTGCCTCGTCAACCATCGCTGCGCTGCGCCCACTCCTGCGCGGTAATCAGGTGAACGATGTTGGGATTGAACTCTGCCGGCCAGTTGTCGTCGATATAGTCGAGGTCTTCTCGCCGGGTCATGCCCAGCCTGCGCATCAGGCCCCAGCTGGCGGCGTTGCCATCCAGCGTCAGCGCGATAACCGTCTCTGCTCCAAAGCGATCGAAGGCTAGGTCCAGGCAGGCCGTCGCCGCCTCCTTCGCGTAGCCGCGGCCCCAGGAATCCTCGCGCATTCGCCAGCCGATTTCGACCATGTCGAAAACCGGGCTGCCTTCGACGTTCGCGCGCTTCAGGCCGCAAAAGCCCAGCATTTCCCCGGACAGGTGATCGCCGTCGTCCTTGCGCTCCAGCACCCAGAAGGTGTGGCCGAATTTCGCGCAGTAGCCTTCCAGCCGCCCGCGGGCCGCTGCCATGGTCGCCTCGCTGGCAACGCCCCCCAGCCAGCGCATGACACGCGGCGTATTGGTCAGCTCCCAGAAGCGCGGCCAGTCCTCTTCGCGCCAGTCGCGCAGGACGAGGCGGTCTGTCTCGTGACGAAAGTCAGCCATTCAGGATGCGCGCGGCCACCGGAGCATGATAGGTCAGCACGCCAGAGCAGCCGGCGCGCTTGAAGCCGACCAGCTTCTCCATCAACAGGGCATCCCGGTCGGCGACGCCCGCAGCGGCTCCCGCCTCGATCAAGGCGTATTCTCCGCTTACCTGATAGGCGAACACCGGTACCTCGAACCGTTCCTTCACGCGCCAGATGATGTCGAGATAGGCAAGGCCCGGCTTCACCATCACGCTGTCCGCACCTTCGGCAATGTCAAGAGCGACTTCGGCCAGCGCCTCCGACGCGTTTGCCGGATCCATCTGGTAGGTCTTCTTGTCGCCCTTCAGCACCCCGCTGGACCCCACCGCATCGCGGAACGGACCATAGAAGGCGCTGGCGTACTTGGCTGCATAGCTCATGATCTGGATATTGTGGTGCCCGCCCATTTCCAGCGCCATGCGGATCGCCTTCACGCGGCCATCCATCATGTCGGACGGGGCAATGATGTCCGCGCCCGCCTCTGCCTGGTTCAGCGCCTGGTCCACCAGCACGGCCACGGTATCGTCGTTCACGACATAACCCGCGTCGTTCACCAGGCCGTCCTGCCCGTGCGTGGTATAGGGGTCCAGCGCCACGTCGGTAAGGATGCCGATTGTATCGCCGCAGGCATCGCGGATCGCCTTGATGGCGCGGCACATCAGGTTGTCGGGATTGAGCGCTTCTTCGCCCGTCTCGCTGCGCAGGTCTGCCTGCGTATTGGGAAACAGAGCAATGCAGGGAATGCCCAGTTCCACCGCTTCCTTCGCCCGGGAAGCAATCCCGTCGACCGACCAGCGGGACACGCCGGGCAGGCTGGTGACGGGGTCTTCCACACCCTTGCCCCCGGTGACGAACAGCGGCCAGATCAGGTCCGCGCTGGTCAGCACCGTTTCGCGGTGCATGGCGCGGCTCCAGCTGGTGGCGCGAGAACGGCGGAGGCGGCTGTTGGGATAGCTTCTCATGGCGATCCCATGTGCCGCAAAAGAAACGCTTGGGCAATCGGCAGAGGAAGCCGGTCGCAGCGGCAAGCTGCGAAGACGCTAGCTGACCTTCTGACGATTCTCGATCCGGTCGATTTCGCGCACGGGCTCGTCCTGCTCCGCCGGATCTTGCGGCAGGTCCGACAGGGCTGCGCCGGGTTCCACCAGCTGCAGGCGAACCAGCTGTTCGCGGAAATTGACGAGATCCTGCCCGGACAGCTGGGCCCGGTTGACGAAGCGCACGCTGGCCGGGTCGATCTTCTGCCCGCCGCGATACATCTCGTAATGCAGGTGCGGACCGGTGGAGAGGCCGGTCGAACCGACGTAGCCGATTACCTGGCCGCGGCGAACCTGCTCTCCATTGCGCACGGCAATCCGGCTCATGTGAGCGTAACCAGTCGACAGGTTGCCACCGTGGCGGATGCGCACGAAATTGCCGTAGCCGCCGTTGCGCCCGGCAAAATTGACCGTGCCGTCGGTGGCGGCATAGATCGGCGTGCCGTGGCGCGCCCGAAAGTCGAGACCGGAATGCATCCGGCGATAGCCCAGGATGGGGTGGCGGCGCATGCCGTAGCGCGAAGTGATCGCGCCAGGTACGGGAGCGACCAGACCGTCCTGTGCCGCGCCTTCGCCCGATGCATCGTAGAACTGGCCCTCGCGGCCAAACCGCATCATCTGCTTGCGCGGCCGATCGCCGCGGATGATCGCGGCGTAGACAAGGTCGCCGACTTCCACCTCGCCCGTGGCTGCACGGCGATAATCCACGATCATGTCGAACTCGTCACCCGCGCTGATCTCGCGGTTCATGTCGAGCTCCGTACCGATGGTGCGCAGGAACTGCTGCACGGCGCTGGGCGGTGCCCCAGCGGCGCGGGCAGAGCGATAGAGGCTGTCGCCCACCCGCGCGCGGATGCGCAGCGGGGTAGTGTCCACCTTGATGGGACGGGGATCGAGCGCAAGCCGGTCGCCGCGCCGCTCCACCACCAGTTGCAGGTCGAACCGGGCACGGAACGAGAGGGCATCCACCGGGCGCGGCGCATCGGGCGCGGCGCGGCGGCCAAGGGTGATGTCGACCTGTGTGCCGGGTTCGATCGAGTCGAGATCGACAGCCCCGCCTACCATGCCGGCGATCAGCACGGCCTCGT
The DNA here is from genome assembly GCF_003584125.1 of Aurantiacibacter zhengii. GTDB lineage: Bacteria > Pseudomonadota > Alphaproteobacteria > Sphingomonadales > Sphingomonadaceae > Alteraurantiacibacter > Alteraurantiacibacter zhengii. Next base: position 97,293 of record NZ_QXFL01000003.1, on the reverse strand, counting down.
CGCGGCTTACCCCGGCCCGGCGAAGCATACGGTCGAAACCGTCGCCCTGGGCAAGGGTTGCGACCAGATCCAGGCTGGGGCGTTCGGGTGCCGAGGCCAGCGGTTGCACCGCCAGCGTTGCCCCCATGCGGCGGCCGCTATCTGCGCCCAGCGCGAGGGGAAGGATCATCTGGCTGCGAAATTCGTCGCGCACCCGGTCGTCGATGCGCATGGCGGGTGCCGCCTCCACGGCGGAAAATCCGGGGAATGCAGCAATGGCAACTGCGGAAAGACCTACCAGCGTTGCGACGCCGCGCAGCCAGCGGCGCGAGCCGATATCGCTGCCAAGGTCAGGCGCAAGATCGAGGCGGGAGAGGCGCGAGCCTATTGCGGTGCGCCAGCCGCCGGCGGCTTCGCCCAGCGTCGCGGCTGCACGCTTGCGGCGTTTGGGCTTCGCTTCGCCCGCGTCGGCCACACCCGCCAGCGACGGGTCGGCGGGCGAGCTGCTGCCCACTGCCGATACCTGTCCTTCACTGCCGCGTTCGGTGAACAACGCGCCCTCCTTCGATGGCCGTGATAAATGCCGCATTCCAGATGGGGTGTTTTCCGCCCATACCTTCGGGCCCCGGTAATTGTCTGAAAGAGTGCCGCAATAAAGTAAATTTGCGCTTAACGGCGATGAGCCGAGTCTGTCCAGCGCCGAACCGAGTCTGCGGGGGTAATGACCGCCCCTCGGTTGCGTCACGCGAGGGGAAAGGCCATGTCTGGGCCACTGTGACACCGTCCCGCACCGCCAAGTCCACCGACAGCCGGATTCGCGCCGTCCTCGGCCCGACCAACACCGGCAAGACCCATCTCGCGATAGAGCGCATGTGCGGGCATTCCAGCGGCGCAATCGGCTTCCCGCTGCGGCTGCTGGCGCGGGAAGTCTACGACAAGGTCTGCCGTCTGAAGGGCGAGAGTGCCTGCGCGCTCATCACCGGCGAGGAACGGATCGAACCGCCCAATGCCCGCTACTTCATGTGCACGGCAGAGGCCATGCCGCGCGATGGCGGGGGCCGCGCGTTCGTGGCCCTGGACGAGGCGCAGCTCGGCGCTGACCGTGAGCGTGGGCACATCTTCACCGACCGGCTGCTGAACGCGCGCGGACGGGAAGAAACCATGCTGCTTGGCTCCGCCACGCTGGAACCGATGGTGCGCACGCTGATACCCGGCGCCCAGATTGAGGAGCGCCCCCGTTTTTCAACGCTAAGCTATGCCGGCAGCGCCAAGCTTTCCCGCCTGCCACCGCGCAGCGCCATCGTGGCCTTCTCGATCGAGCAGGTTTACCAGGTGGCCGAACTGCTGCGCCGTTTTCGCGGTGGGGCTGCCGTCGTGATGGGCGCGCTTTCACCGCAAACGCGAAACCGTCAGGTGGAATTGTTCCAATCCGGTGAGGTGGATTACATCGTTGCCACCGATGCTATCGGCATGGGTCTCAATCTCGACGTGCATCACGTCGCCTTTGCCGCCCTTTCCAAGTTCGACGGCGTGCGCCAGCGCAGGCTAACCCCGGCCGAGATGGCGCAGATCGCCGGGCGGGCGGGTCGCCACCAGACCGATGGCAGTTTCGGCACACTCTCGGGCAATCGCCGTGGCGCACCGCTGGAACTGACCGAGGACGAGGTCTACGCGATAGAGAACCACCGTTTCGCCCCGATCACGAAGCTCTATTGGCGCCAACCCAATCCCCGCTTCGACAATCTCGACGTGCTCATCGGAGATCTCGAGGCGCGACCCTTGCAGGAGGGACTGGCCCCTGCGCCCGAAGCGATCGATCATTCCGTGCTCAAGCGCCTGGCGGAACAGCCCGAGATAGCGAGCGACGTCAGGACGCCGGGCAATGTCCGCCGCTTCTGGGAAGCGTGCCAGTTGCCCGACTTCCGCCAGCAGGGCGCCGATGCGCATTCCCGCTTCGTCGCCCGCCTCTGGTCGGATCTGAAGGGCGGCCATATCGGGGCGGATTTCGTGGCTGCGCGGATTTCCGAGCTCGGAAACACCTCGGGCGATATCGACACGCTGCAGGGGCGACTGTCGGGTATTCGCAGCTGGGCCTATATCTGCCAGAGGCCGGACTGGGTGCTGGCGCGCGACGAGATGGCGGCCCGGGCCCGCTCGGCCGAGGCGAAACTGTCGGACGCGCTGCACCAGAAATTGACGGAGCGTTTCGTAAATCGCCGAACATCGGTATTGATGAAGGGTATGGGAAAGGATGCAGGCCTCTTGCGCGTTGAATTGAAGGACGATGGCCAGGTCACGGTGGAGGACCAGCCGATCGGCCATCTCGAAGGTTTCCGGTTCGTGGTCGATGCCGAGGCGTCGAGCGAAGAGCGCAAGCTGATGCTTGCTGCTGCCGAAAAGCACATGGCCAGCCTGCTGGCGCAAAAGGCGCAGAAGCTGGTGGCCGACGAGCTGGGCGACCTGCGCATCGAGAACGGCCAGATCATGCGCGGCGATCAGCCCGTTGCCATGCTGGAAAAGGGCAAGACGCCCAGCCGCCCGCGCCTGGTGATGGCAAAGGAATTGGGCCAGCTCGACCCCGCACACCGCGCACGGCTGCAGGATGCCCTGGAGATGTGGCTGGAAGAGCAGCTCGCGCCGCTCGCTCCGTTGCGTGCCCTGGAAGATGCCGCCACCGATCCCGACGCCGGAACCGAGGTGCGTGCCCTGCTGCTGACACTGGCAGACCGCAACGGCACAACCCGGCGCGAGGATGCTGGCCTTGCTCACGTGCCCAAGGAAAAGCGGCCTTTCCTGCGCCGTCTTGGCGTCACCATCGGCTCTCTCGATGTTTTCGTGCCCGCGCTACTGAAACCAGCGCCGCGTCACTTGCTGCACCGGCTCGCCCTCGATCCGCGCCCGGTGCGCGAAGACATGGAAGCTGTCATCGAAAGCGCGGACAGGCCGCCTGCGGGTTATCGCCGTGCGGGCAAGCAGGCAATCCGCATCGACATGGCGGAAAAGCTGTTCCGCGCCGCGCACGAACAACGCGCCAAGGCTCCGCAAGGCAGGGACACACGCGGATTTGCGGTGGACACGGCGCTTGCCACGAGCATGGGCCTTGCGCCGGAAAGCTTTCGCAGCCTCATGAAAGACGCTGGCTTCCGCCCGGGTCAGGCGGCAGAACTGGCCGAAGGCGCATACGGACCGCCACGCCCGCTACCGTGGACCTGGCGCGCACCGCGAAAGGATTTTGCCCCCGCCCGCGGTGGGCCGCGCAAGCCGCGCCGCGATGGCAGCAAAAAAAGTCAGCCCCATGGCAAGGCAGGAAGCAAGCCAGGCGGCAAACCGCACAAGGGCCCTCCACCTCCGCGGCGGGCCGAGCCGAAGGGCGATGGCGGACAGGCATTTGCCGGACTGGCGGACCTGCTCAAGAAGGGCTGATGCGGCTCGACCTGCTCCTCGTCCGGCTTCGCTTCTGCAAGAGTCGAACGGTTGCCAGGTGCTGGATCGAGGAAGGGCACATGCGCTGCAGCGGGCATCGCGTCACGCGTGTCCAGCACGCCATTGCAGTAGGGGATGTCCTCACCATTCCCCTCGATCGCCATGTACAGGTGATAGAAATCCTTGCTTTACCAGAGCGGCGGGGTCCGGCAGCGGAGGCGCAAAGCTGCTATCGCAAGCTTGACGCTCGCGCGTCTATGGCCATAGCAGGGACCGAATCGCGGCCACGCACGGCCGAGCATTAAGGACAAGCCTACCCATGACCTATGTCGTCACCGACGCCTGCATCAAATGCAAGTACACAGACTGCGTCGAAGTCTGCCCGGTGGATTGCTTCTACGAAGGCGAGAACATGCTCGTCATCAACCCGTCCGAGTGCATCGATTGCGGCGTGTGCGAACCCGAATGCCCGGCCGAGGCGATCCTGCCGGACACCGAAGGCGGGCTGGAAAAGTGGCTTGAAATCAACACCAAGTTTTCCGCCGAATGGCCCAACATCACCGAGAAGAAAGACCCGCCGGCCGATGCCGACGAACACAAGGGTGAGGATGGCAAGTTCGAAAAGTTCTTCTCCGAGGAACCGGGCGAAGGCGACTGATCGCGCGCATTTCGTGAACCATATCCCGCGCTTTGCGTTGGCGGGATATGGGCATACTGGACAGACTGAAGCGCGCCTTCGCCGCCGCCGGCGAGGATAACATCCCCATTCTTGCCGCAGGTGTAGCCTACTACGCCTTCCTGGCCATGGTACCGCTGCTGGGCGCGATCGTGCTCAGCTACGGTCTGTTTGCCGATCCCGCCATGGTTGCCGAGCACATAGCCGGGCTGGCCCAGGAACTGCCGCAGTCGGCGGCAGAACTGATCGGCGGGCAGCTGGAATCGATGGTGGAAACATCCGGCACCGCAAAAGGCTTCGGCCTGGCGGTGGCACTGGCTGTCGCCCTGTTCGGCGCACGCAACGGGGCAGGCTCGCTGGTGACGGCGATTTCGCTGGCCTTCAACGACAGGGAGCAACGCGGTTTCCTGCGCGGCAATGCCCTGGCCCTGGCCATTACGCTTGGCGCCATCATCGGCATGGGCGTGGTGATCGGCGTTCTCGCGGTCACCGCTTCGCTGACGGCGATGCTGCCCAGTCTTTCAGGGGCGGGGCAATTCCTGGCCAAGGCGGTCGCCTACGTCCTGCTCGCAGTGATGGGCGCACTGGGCGCGGCATGGCTTTACCGCCGCGTGCCCAATTCGGTTTCTCCGCGCTTTCGAGAAGTGCTGCCGGGAGCGATCTTCGCCAGCGTCGGCCTGGTGGTGCTGACCCTGGCTTTCGGCTTCTACGTTTCCAACTTCGGCAGCTACAACGCCACCTACGGCTCGCTCGGTGCCGTCATAGTCCTGCTGACGTGGCTGTGGCTGTCGGCCTATGTGCTTCTGTTGGGAGCCGAAATTGCCGCAGTCTCCGTAAAGTCACGGGACCACGACTGACGGCCTTTGGACCGTGAATTGCAAGACTCGCAATTATGTTGCGACTCTGCTATATAATAAGTCAACTGCACGATCTTTACGGATGTGCAGGCGGATAGGAAGGCAGGTCCCCGCTTCAAGCTACAGAAATGGCTCTTCACAAAACGTCGCTTCGTTTTGCGGCGTGAAGAGGTTTTTCGCTGCGGTGACCGCCAAAGAAAGGAATGTCCATGGCTGCGAATGCGCCCGCCTTCGATGTAGGCGATTACGTTGTTTACCCCAAGCACGGCGTTGGCCGTGTCATCGAACTGCAGAGCGAGGAAATCGCCGGCATGCAGCTCGAACTTTATGTTCTCCGCTTTGAAAAGGAACGCATGACGCTGCGCGTTCCCACCAACAAGGTGGAATCGATCGGCATGCGCAAGCTTTCCAGCGACAAGACGCTGAAGGAAGCGATGGAAACCCTGAAGGGCAAGCCCAAGGTGAAGCGCACCATGTGGAGCCGCCGTGCGCAGGAATACGAAGCGAAGATCAACTCCGGCGACCTCGTGTCCATCGCCGAAGTGACGCGCGACCTGTTCCGTCCGGAAGACCAGCCCGAGCAGTCCTATTCCGAACGCCAGATTTTCGAGGCCGCTTCCAGCCGCCTCGCCCGCGAACTGGCAGCAATGGAAAAGACCGACGAGCCGACCGCGCTCACCAAGATCCTCGATGTGCTGAAGGAACATGCTCCGCAGTACTACGAGAACACCGAAGACGCCTAGGGTCGGTCCTGGGCACTCCGCGTGCCGGTAAGCCTTAAAAAGGGGCCGCTCGCCGAAAGGTAAGCGGCCCCTTTTGTATTCAGGCCCGCCATCTGCGAGTTCGCTACACCACTCGATGAACAGCTTTGCGAAATCACCCGCGTTGCTGTATTGCCTCTATAACACGCTAGAGGAACAGGAGATGGGAAGTGCGGATCGGAAGAATGCTTGGCAAGATCGCGCCGGTCATGGCCATCGCGGCGGCTGCGGGGCTGGCTGGCTGCGATAATGTCGATATCCAGTTTGGCGATACGGAGGGTGTCCCGCTGGCGGAGCTCGACCTGAGCGGCGATGCTCCGGCGTCATTCGTGCTCGCGGCGCCCGATAGCGTAGTCATCACTGATGGCGAGGAATTCACCATCGATGTCGAAGGCAGCGCGGAGGCGCAGGACCGCCTGCGTTTCGCGCTGGATGGCGATTCGCTGGCCGTTCACCGTCAGAAAGGCGACTGGCCCGATGGCGACCTGGCGACGATCAACATCACCATGCCGGCACCGGAATCGCTGGTCATGGCAGGCTCCGGCTCGATTACCACCGATGCCATGGCCTCCCGCGCGGAGATAACCATGGCAGGTTCCGGCACGATTACCGCGAACGGAATCGCGGCCGAGAGCATGGAAGTGACCGTGGCGGGAAGCGGCACCGTGGCTGCGACCGGCACCACCGACCAGCTCGAACTGACCGTGGCGGGCAGCGGCAGTGCTGACATGGGAGGGCTTGAGGCGGAACGCGCCGAAGTCACCGTCGCCGGATCGGGCGATGCGGCTTTTGCTTCCAACGGCACTGTCGATGCGTCCATCGTCGGATCGGGCAACGTTCGCGTGCGCGGATCGGCACGCTGCGATGTCAGCAGCGTGGGGTCGGGTGAGCTGATTTGCGAAGAGGGCACGACAGAAGGTACCGAAGAGGAAGTCTGAAGCCCCCTGCGTTCAGCCTATTGCCAGCTCAACTTTGCGGGTCCATGGTGGGGAATTCCTCCACAGTGGGCCCGCAAATGCTTGATAAGAGGCTTGTAACCCTCCCTCTCGCAACTCTCGCACTTCAGGGTTGCATCGCCCGGACAGCGGTCGACATCGTGACGGCGCCCGTTCGCGCCGGAGCGCAGGTCGCCGACTGGGCCACCACCAGCCAGGACGAGGCCGACCGAGAGCGCGGACGCGAGATACGCCGACGCGAAGAGCGGCTCGGCGAACTGCATGAGGACCTTGCCGATCTCGAGGAAGACTGTCTCGACGGTGACGACGGTGCCTGTCGCAAGGCCGTGGAAACGCGGCGCGAAATCGCCGCGATCATCCCCACTGTCCCGGTAGAGCCCGAGCGCGATTAACGCGTCGCTGCCCGCCGCAGCCGGTCGTTGATCGCCCGGCCCATCCCTTCCTCCGGGATTGGCGCAACCGCAATCACAGGCTTGCGCGAAGCGGCCCCTGCATGCAGCGCGGCGTAGAGACAAGAAGCCGCCTCTGCCAGATCGCCGGAAGATGACAGGCTCACATCGCCCTCCACACTTCCGAAGCCGATGACAAACGCCGAAGCATCAGGTTTAGACTGGTTCAGCAGCACCGGCTTGCCCGGCGAATAGTGCTTGGCCAGTTGACCAGGCGCCTCGATAGTCGCGCCGCGCGACTTTGCTTGCGGCCCGAGCAGATCGGTCAGGTCTTCCGTGGCGATCGGGCCAGGTCGCAGCATGCGCCAGTCCCCTCCCGCGTCCAGAGCGACGATGGTCGATTCAAGTCCAGCCTCGCATGGGCCACCGTCGATCACGGGCGGACAGGTATCTCCGAACGAGTCCACCACGTGTTCGGGCCGCGTGGGGCTGACGGCGTTGCTGCGATTGGCGGAAGGCGCGGCCAGCGGGAGGTCGACTTCGGCCAACAGGCGGGCAGCCACGCGGTGGCCCGGCTGTCGCAGCGCGATCGTACCCAGCCCCGCTGTCACGGCGGGGGCGATGCCCGCGCCTTCTCGCAAGGGCAGCACCAGGGTGAGCGGCCCGGGCCAGAAACGCGCCGCCAGCGCTTCCGCTTCCGCATCGAACACCCCCAGCGCGCGAGCCATTTGCACCGAGGCGACGTGCACGATCAATGGATTGAAGTCGGGTCGGCCCTTCGTGCGGTAAATCTGGGCCACCGCATCGCTGCTGTCCGCACGGGCGGCCAGTCCGTAAACCGTCTCTGTCGGCATTGCGACGAGGCCCCCCTCGCGCAGGATTGCGGCCGCGCGGACAAGCCCTTCGTCATCGGGCGCTATCAGGGTCGGCTTGCCGCTCATCGGCCACCGTTATAGTGACGATTGCGATGGAAGACCAAGCCCAACTCCTGGCCCGTATCGCCGCCGCGCTGGAACAGATGGTGCCAGCCCCCCTTACCGCGACCGACTGGCGTGCCCACCCCGCCTATGTGTGGGACAACAGCGGTGCGCGCGGCGTCGGGCGGATCGAGGCCCCGGCACTCAGCCTGTTGCGCGGGATCGACAAGCAAAAGCAGGAGGTTACCGGCAACGTCACCCGTCTGGCCGCCGGGTCTCCCGCGCATGACATGCTCCTCTGGGGAGCGCGCGGCATGGGCAAGAGCGCGCTTTTACGCGCCAGCGTTGTCGATGCGCAGGACAAGGGCGGCGACATCGCGCTGGTCCAGATAGCGACCGACGCCGTGGCGTCACTTCCCGCACTGTTCGGCGAGCTCTCACGGGTCGCGCGCAACTTCCTTGTCTTTCTCGATGACCTGGGTTTCGCTAAAGGGGATGCGACCACCCCGCGTCACCTGCGCAGCTGGCTGGATGGCGGGGTCGAGGCGCGGCCGGAGAACGTTCGCCTTGCCGTAACTTCGAACCGCCGGGCAATCCTGTCGCGCCACGGCAGTGAACAGGACGATCCCATCAACCCGCGTGATGCGGTGGACGATAACCTCGCACTGGCCGACCGGTTCGGTCTGTCGCTGGGCTTCCACAACGCCAGCCAGGAAGATTACCTCGCAATCGTGCGCGGCTATGCGGCGCAATATGGCTTGCCTCTGGACGAGGGTGAGGCGCTGGAATGGGCCAAGCGGCGCGGCGCGCGTTCGGGCCGCGTCGCTTGGCATTTCATAACCGAACTGGCTGGCCGTGAAGGCAAGCCGCTCGGCTGAAACCTACATCCCGATATCGCCGGGACTGATCGCGCCTGCCTCGAACGCGCGGGCGGGATCGTCCACCAGGCGGCGGCGCGCCGGAAGCCGTTCGCTCTGCACCCGTTCGATGGCCGACGCGGGTTCGGCACCGGGCGCAGTGACACGCCAGATGATCCCCGCGGTATCGTCACTGACCAGCAGGGCACCGGTACTATCCCATTCGACCCAGGTCGGACGGCCATAGGTCGTGCCCTCGCCCGCCAGGAACGGCTCCAGCACCGTGCGAGGCTCTCCGACGGGATTGCCGCGGTCGTCGAACTCCACGAACACCACGTCGTAGCCTGCGGGTGGAATGCGGTTCCACGAACCGTGCCGGGCAATGAAGGCCCCCTGGCCGAAGCCTGCGCCCATGGTGGTGCCGCCTTCGGTGAAGACCATGCCCAGCGGCGCGACGTGGGCGCCCAGCGCGAACTGCGGCGTGCGGGTATATTCGGTAAGGAAACGCGGCATGCGCGATTCCACGCGCTCATCCACCACGTCGTTGTAGTAAACCCATGGCCAGCCGTAGTGAACGCCGATGGGCACGTTGGTAAGGTAATCGGGTACCAGATCGGAGCCGAGCATGTCGCGCTCGTTCACCGTGGTCCACAGTTCCCCGGTCCACGGGTTGAACGCCATGCCGTTGGGATTGCGCATGCCCGCGCCGTACAGCCGGGCGGAGCCGGTCTCGAGATTGAGTTCGTGGATGGCGGCGCGGTTCTCCTCGACCTCCATTCCGCCTTCACCGATGTTGGATGCAGAACCCACGGCAATGTAGAGACGGTTGCCATCGTCCGAGAGGATGATGTTGCGCATCCAGTGATTTCCGGCAGGCGGCAGATCGGCCAGCTTCTCGGGCGCGCCCGTTACGGCATTGGCGCCTTCCTCGTAATCGAAGCGCAGCACGGCATCGTGATTGGCAACGTAGAGCTTCCCGTCGTTCCAGGCGATGCCGGATGGCGAATCGAGATCGTCCTCGCGCAGGATATGGCGCTCATCGGCCGTGCCGTCACCGTCGGTGTCGCGCAGCAGCACGAGCTGGTTGGCCGATGGTCCGGCAGAGCCCGCCTTGTCGAACAGGAAACCGGCGATCAGGTTGGTGAGCCACCCGCCCGAAACCTCGCCCTCCGGCGCGCGGGTAAGTGTCACCAGCACGTCGCCGTTGGGCATTGCGTAGACCACGCGGGGATGATCCAGTCCTTCGGCAAACCGGTTGACCGCCAGCCCTTCCGCTGCCCCGGGCGCGGCGCCATCGGGCCAGCCGACCGGTTCGGCGATGTCGACCGTGGGAATGGTCTGCGCATCGGGCGCGGCCAGCACGGGCTCCGTACCGGTCGTCTGCTCCAGGGTATACTCCGCGGGATCGCCCTGCAGCAGGTACCAGATAATGCCCGCGGCGATCAGCAGCAGGACGAGGATCGCGATCAGGATCTTCTTGAAAGTGCTCATGCCGGCAGGATTAGGCGAGCCACGGCCTTGCGGCAATCTCTTTGCCCGCTATCTGTGCAGCCATGTTCGATTTCAAGCCAGACCCCGACGCCGCCAAGGCCGACATTTACCGTGAACTGCTGTCCGCTGCTGACGCGCTTACTGCCGGAGAGCCTGACGCAGTGGCCAACATGGCCAATGTCGCGGCGCTGCTGGGTGATTTCCTGCCCGACTGCAACTGGACCGGGTTCTATCGCATGGTGGAAGGCGAACTGGTGCTGGGCCCCTTCACCGGGCGACCGGCCTGCATCCGTATCCCACTGGGAGTAGGCGTATGCGGCGCCGCGGCCAAGACCGGTGAGACGCAGCTTGTCGAAGACGTCCATGCCTTCCCCGGCCACATTGCCTGCGACGCCCGCAGCCGGTCCGAGCTGGTGGTGCCCATCGTGCGCGATGGCGCGGTGATCGGTGCGATCGACCTTGATTCGCCCGATCTGGCACGTTTCGATCATGAAGATCGGGATGGCATCGAAGCCCTCGCGAAGCTGCTTTCCACCCGCCTGTGATGCCCCGTAACGGGACAGCTCTTGCTGCCCGCTAGGATTTGTGCGTTTCTCGACGGTAAATGTGGGGTTAACCGGGCAACCGGCCCGATTCCGCAACAGGGAAAACCGCGCAATGAAGACCGCCGCCATCCAGCTTCTCACCGGTGCAGCCGCGCTGGCACTCGCAACCCCGGCCGCCGCGCATGACGATCATCCGCATGAAAACCAGGTGGAGGTTGTCCACTCTGTGGGTGAATACGATGGCGAATGGTCCGGCCACTGGCAGGATGGCGACACCTGGCGCGGCATGTGGAACGGAACCTATACCACCCTCGACGGCGAGGTTCTGGAAGGCCGCTATGTCGGCACCTTCGTAGGCGAAGGGCACTTCATCACCGACGATGGCCGCATGCTGATGCTGGATAACAACGGCTGGCATGAAGGCGAAGGCCATTACGAGATCGAGGTCGAGCGTCACCACACGTCGCTCGGCGCATCGCCGGACGGTCGCCTGGGCTACACCCTGGCGGAGCGCGAGGCGTGGCTGGCAGACTGCCGCGTGCTGATGGCCAATGCCGGGGGTTATTACGAATACGGCGATTATTATCGCGACTACCGCGACGATGCCGATGGCGGCCTGATCGGCGGCCTGCTGGGCGCGGTAGCGGGCGGCTTTGCCGGCAACCGCATCGCCGATGGCGACAGGCTGGCCGGAACGCTGATCGGCGCCGGTGTCGGCGGAGTCGCCGGGGCAGTCATCGGCTCGCTGATCGATGGCGACGAGGACGAATACGAATACGAGGAACGCGGAGTCAGTGCCAACCAGCTCTACGCCGCGCGCTATTGCGAAGCCTACCTGCGCCGTTACGAAATGGGCGGTGGGGCAGCCTTCCAGGGGCACATGTCCTACGGCCAGCCGGTAATGCTGGTGCAGACCGTTGCCGCTCCCGCGCGCCATGGGGAGCACGGGCACCGCCACGGTCCCGAATGCACCACCACCGTGCGGGAGGAATGGGTGGAGGTCGAAGCTCCTGCACCCGCGCCGCGACCCGCGCGCCGCACCATCGCCCCGCGCCCGCAGCCGGCCGGAAAGACCGTTCCGCTCGACTAGGGAAATCGCGCCGCGCGACTTTACGCGGCACTAAGCCACTGATATTACGCTAAATTCCGCCGCCGGTCAGGCGCTGACAGATCAGGTCGAGCTGGTCGAGCGTGCGGAAGCGTACTGTCACCGTTCCCGACCGCGGGTCTTCATCGGTTGCGATCTTCACCGGCAGTCCGAGAAATTCCTCGAGGTGATTCTCCACCGCGGCGATATCGGCATCCTGCGCAGGGTCACGCGGAGGGCGAGCCTGGCGTCGAACCGGGGCGTCTCCCCCATTGCGCGACTTGCGCGCCAGTTTCTCCACTTCGCGGACGGACAGGTTGTCCTTCGCCGCCCGATCGGCAAGCTCGCTGGCATTGTCGAGGCCAATCAGCGCGCGGGCATGACCCATGTCGATCCGCCCGGATTCGAGGTGATCGAGCACGCCTTCGGGCAAGGCGAGTAGGCGCTGCAGGTTCGCCACATGGCTGCGCGATTTCTCGACCAGACCCGCGATCTCCGCCTGCGTCATGTCTTCAAGGTCTGCCAGACGCTGATAGGCGCGGGCTTCTTCTACCGGGTTGAGATCTTCGCGCTGGATATTCTCGATCAGCGCGAGCGCCATAACGTCACGCTCGTCCAGCTCGCGAATTATCGCCGGGATTTCATGCAGTTGCGCCTTCTGCGAAGCGCGCCAACGTCGTTCGCCCGCCACCAGCTGGTACTTGCCCTTCGCCGCCGGACGCACGATCACCGGCTGGATCACGCCGCGCGATGCGATGGAGGCGGCGAGCTCTGCCAGCGCCTCGTCATCGAAATGGCGGCGCGGCTGGTCCGGGTGCGGTTCTATGGCGGCAATCGCCAGCATGGCCAGACCGTCCGACCTGCTCGCCGCGATGGTGGATGATCCACCCTCCCCTGCCTCGCCGGCCGCATTGGCACGCTGGGAAAACAGCGGCTCTTCACGCTTCATGTCGCCCATAAGCGCGCCGAGACCGCGGCCCAGCTTGCGCCGGGAGGCGGGTTGCCGGGTCGATGCGTCGCTGGCGGCTTTCTTCGCTTCACTCATGCCGCCTTCCTCTCTTCGGGCAGTCGACCGATCAGCTCCCGCGCCAGCGCCATGTAAGCGCGGCTTCCGGGGCAGGAATGGTCATAAATCAATGCAGGCAGTCCGTGGCTGGGCGCTTCGGACAGGCGCACGTTCCGCGGAATGACAGCTTCGAACACCAGATCACCCAGGCATTCGCGCACATCGTCGGAAACCTGATCCGTCAGGCGATTGCGACGGTCGAACATGGTGAGCGCGATCCCGATGATGCCGAGATCGGGGTTGAAACGCTGCTGGACCTGCTCGACTGTCTGCAGAAGCTGGCTAAGGCCTTCCAGCGCAAAAAACTCGCACTGCAACGGCACCAGGAGGGTGTCGGCAGCGCACAGGGCGTTAAGGGTCAGGAGCCCGAGCGACGGCGGGCAATCGATAAAGCAGATATCGTGCCCTTGGTGGCTCGCGAGGGCCTTCCTCAGCCGATGTGTGCGATCTTCGACGCCGACCAATTCAACTTCGGCACCACTGAGGTCCACGGTTGCAGGCAGGAGGTCGAGACCGGGGATCGACGAGGTCATGACACAGTCGTCGATGGCGATTTCATCCACCAGCACGTCATAGCTCGACATGTCGCGCTGCGCAGCCCCGACGCCGACGCCCGTCGAGGCGTTACCCTGCGGATCGAGATCGATTAGCAGCGTACGCCAACCGCTTGCGGCCATGGCTGTGGCTATGTTGATGGCGCTGGTGGTCTTGCCCACCCCGCCCTTCTGGTTGGCAATGGCTATGACGATCATCGCTGTGCTGGCCTCCCTTTGCCGACCAAGATCCCGGCGTCTGAATCGGTGGCTGATTGTTCCACGTGGAACATTTTCCGAATCGCCGAGGGTTGCTCAGCCAATTCAATCGCCCCCGAGCGCCCTTTGGGCAACAACCATGTGGTAGAGCGTGTGGAAAAGCGCGCGGATAACTCCAGAAGTTTACCAAGCGGAGCGAAGGCCCGCGCGGTGATAATGCCTGTTTCGAAGGTTTCCACAGTCTCGAGGCGTGAGCCTAGTACTTGGCAATTTTCCAGTGCGAATTCTCGAGCAACACACTCTAACCATTCGATTCGCCGTTTGCGCGATTCGACCAGCATTACCGGCCGGTCGGGCTGTACCAGTGCTATAACCAGTCCCGGGAATCCGGCTCCGGTGCCGAGATCAAGCCAAGGGGCGGTTGTTTCACGTGGAACATAATCAAGAAGCTGGACGCTGTCGGCTATATGGCGTGTCCAGACGTTCTCAAGACTGGGCTTCGAAACAAGGTTCTGCTGCTCGTTTTCCGCAATGAGAAGCGGGATAAACCGCTCCAGCCTGTCCATTGCAGCCGCATCGAAACGTCCGGCGCAATACGCCCTCGCCTGGGCTTCATCTTCGATCATGCCGCCTGATTGCGACGTTTGGCGTGAACAAGCAAGGCCGCGAGTGCTGCAGGGGTGATACCCCGCACTCGTCCCGCAGCGGCCAGGTTTTGCGGCTGAGCAGCGCCGAGACGCTCTACCATTTCGTTGGACAGGCCAGGCACGTCGGCAAAGGGGAAATCGGGCCCCAGTTCGAGAGCCTCGCTACTACGCAGGTCGCGCAATTCGGCGTCCTGACGCACAAGGTAGGGAGCGTAGGCGGCATCCTCTGCCAACTCGTCGGCAAGAGGGGAACTCGGGTCACATTCCGGCGGTAGCCAATTCTCAAAGTCGGACATCGTTATATCGGGCAACGCCAGCCATTCGCCCAGCGCCTTTCGTCCGGCGTCGCGCTTCACCGGCAAGCCCGCGTCCGAGAGAGCGGTCGCAGGTACAATGCTCTGCAAGGCAGTGTTCCACGTGGAACGCTCGGCCTCCCTTTTGCGGAACCACTCCGCTCGCTCTATTCCCACACAACCAGCGTCCATCGCCAGTGGAGTGAGGCGCGAAGTCGCGTTGTTCGCCCGCAGGCGAAGGCGGTATTCGGCGCGCGAAGTGAGCATGCGATAAGGCTCGCTCACACCATGCAGGGTCAGATCGTCGATCATCACCGCCATATAGCTATTCGCCCGGTCGATGGCAGGCGGATCGCGCTCGAGAATGGCGCAGGCCGCGCTGAAGCCCGCGACGAGGCCCTGGGCGGCCGCTTCCTCATATCCGGTCGTACCGTTTATCTGGCCCGCGCAATAGAGGCCGGGGATTGCCTTGAGCTGCAGATCCTGTCCCAGGGCGCGCGGGTCGATATGGTCGTATTCCACGGCATAACCCGGGACTTCCATCTCAACCTGTTCCAGTCCCTCCATTGCGCGCAACATCGCGAGCTGCACGTCGACCGGCAGGGATGTGCTGATGCCGTTGGGGTAGACCAGGTGCGTGTCGAGCCCCTCCGGCTCAAGGAATACCTGGTGCCCGTCACGGTCTGCAAAGCGGTGAATCTTGTCCTCGATCGAGGGACAATAGCGCGGCCCGGTTGCACCGATCGCACCGCTGAACAGCGGTGACCGGTGGAGATTCTTCGCGATAATCTCGTGTGCACGGGGATTGGTGCGCGTGATGGCACAGAATATCTGCGGGTTGCACCGCTCGCGGGTAAGCGCCGACATGGTCCACTGATCCGCGTCCGAGGGCTGCTCTTCAAGGCGCGACCAGTCTATCGTGCGCCCGTCGAGACGAGGAGGTGTGCCGGTCTTCAGCCGGGCCATGGGCAGGTCGGTAGCGCGCAGCTGATCTGCGAGCTTCTGTGCGGAATTCTCCCCGATGCGTCCGCCCTCGAAGCGTTCCTCGCCACGAAAGAGTGTACCACCAAGGAAAGTGCCGGTACACAGAATGACGGACTTTCCGCCAATCTCCGATCCATCCGCTAGCCGGATCCCGCAGACCCTGCCCTTGTTCAGTATAAGCTCCGCAGCCTCGCCCTCGACAACTTGCAAGTTGTCCTGCGCCGAAAGCATGGCTTGAACTGCCGCGCGGAAACGCTTTCGATCAGCCTGCACGCGAGGGCCCTGGACGGCGCTACCCTTCGACCGGTTGAGCATGCGATAGTGGATGGCCCCGGCATCTGCCGCACGGCCCAGAAGCCCGTCGAACGCGTCCACTTCGCGAACGAGGTGCCCCTTGCCCAAACCGCCGATCGCCGGATTGCAGCTCATCGCGCCAAGCGTCGCCGCATCGAACGTAACCAGCGCGGTGATGGCACCCGCGCGGGCAGAGGCCGCCGCGGCCTCACAGCCGGCGTGGCCGCCACCTATAACTATGACATCGAACGTCTTCATTTCGCCCCGCCCTTAGCGGAACTGTTCCACGTGGAACAGGCTATTTCCCGATACAGAACCGGCCGAAGAGCGTATCGAGCACATCTTCTGTCGAGGTTCGCCCCACAAGCGCGTCGAAAGCCTGTCGCGCCCGCCGGAGGTTCTCTGCGACCAAGAGCGGGTCGTTTTCGTCAATCGCACTGCCAAGAGCAGTCGCTGCTTCAACCATGCGCCCTCTCTGACGGGCGTTTAGCGCTACTGTACCCGGTTTCGGCATGGCGCCGCGAGCCTGTTCTACCAGCGCACGCCGGAGTGCATCCATGCCTTCCCCGGTTACCGCTGACACGGAGAACTGCGGAGCCATTTTGGAGGAAGTAGCGGCCCGGTCGATCTGGGCTTCGATCTCCCAAGAGTCTTCAGGTCCCTCCCCTTCAGTACCGAGCCAGAGAACTAAATCAGCCTTGGCGATCTCCTCACGCGCCCGTGCGATACCTATGGTTTCGATCACGTCGCCGCCTTTGTCGCGCAGGCCAGCCATATCGACGAAGGTGAACGGGATACCGGACAGCGCCACAGATTGGGTAAGGATATCGCGCGTGGTCCCCGCGATATCGGCAGTTATCGCTGCTTCGCGATCGACCAAGGCATTAAACAAGGTGGATTTCCCGGCATTCGGCGGCCCCGCCAAGGCAACGCGAAATCCGTCGCGCAACGTCTCTGCGTGGGGCGCCGACAGGCTTTCCAGCAGTGCTTGTCGAAGCTGGTCCACGCCCGTGCCGAAACTTTGGGGCAGTCCGCCAACATCGTCCTCGTCGTCAAAATCGAGCGCTGCCTCTACCTGGGCCGACAGGCGCAGCAGTTGCTCTCGCCATCCTTCGACCTGGCGCGAAAGGGCACCGCCCATCAGGGCCTGCGCGCTGCGTCTCTGGATTTCGGTCTCTGCAGAAAGAAGGTCGGCCAGCCCTTCCGCTTCGGCCAGGTCTATCCGCCCATTGGCGAAGGCCCGTCGCGTGAATTCACCCGGTTCGGCCCGCCTGCATCCCTCCATTTGGCCCAGCGCCGCTTCCATCGCTGCAATGACTGCGCGCCCGCCGTGGCAGTGAAATTCAGCCAAGTCCTCACCCGTTACCGAGTTCGGGCCGGGGAAGAAAAGGATAAGTCCGTCATCCAGTGTTTCACGTGAAACATCCCGAAACACCGCTCGCTTTGCCTGACGAGGTGGGGGAATTTTGCCTGTGAACGTTTCGATTGCATGGCGCACTCGCGGGCCGGTTATGCGAATGACACCGATCCCGGCGGGCGGTTGCCCGCTGGAAAGCGCGAAAATCGTGTCCATTGGCCTAGCCTAGTCGCCCGATTTCGGCCCCTTGGTGGAAGGACCTGTCGCGGCGTTCTTTGCCGCACCTTCCATGAAGTTCTGGAACATTTTCAAGCCCATCTGACCCATCGGCGCGAGCTGCTTCGCGTACTCTTCGAGTTGCTCTGTGTTGGAGACACCCTTCATTGCGTTCGTAATGTTCTCGATATACAGCGCGTTGGCCTGCTCCACATCCGGCAGTCCCATGAAGCGCCGCGCTTCCTCTGGCGAGCAGTCGATTTCGATATTGACCTTCATTGCGGACACCTTTCTCGATACGCGCGTAGATAGGCATAGACCAATTCAACGCCCAGGAGAGTCCTATATGAGTGAGACAGTGCGGATTTCCACCCTCGACGGTAGCGAAGCCTTCGACGCCTACATCGCGCGCCCCGAGGGTGAACCGAAGTCAGCCATCATCGTGATCCAGGAAATCTTCGGCGTGAACGCAGGCATCCGGCGCAAGTGCGACAAGCTGGCGGAGGAAGGTTATCTCGCCCTCGCCCCCGACCTGTTCTGGCGCATCGAGCGCGGCGTTGAGCTGGACCCCGATATCGAACCTGAATTCCAGCGTGCTCTCGATCTCATGGGCAAGCTGAACCAGGACGCGGCGATCCGCGACATCGAAGCAACGATCAAGTACGCCCGGACGCTTACGGAAACAGGCAAGGTCGGTGCAGTGGGTTACTGCCTTGGTGGTCGCCTTGCCTACATGACCGCAGCGAGGACCGACGCCGATGCGACTGTCGGCTACTACGGCGTGGGTATAGACGAACTCCTGCGGGAGAAGGACGCCATCGCCCATCCCCTGATGCTGCACATCCCCACGGAAGATGGCTTTGTCGACAAGGAAACGCAGACCAAGATGCACGAAGGGCTGGACGACCATCCCAAGGTGACGCTGCACGATTACGAAGGCCTGGATCACGGCTTCGCCACCGAATTCGGTAAGCGGCGGGACGAGGAAGCGGCCCAACTGGCCGATAAGCGTAGCGCGGAATTCTTCGCCAGGCACCTTGGCTGAAGCCAGCCGGTGAAGAACAACGCAAGGAGCAGTCTCTCTGGCGACCTGGTGACGCGCTTCGGCGCGCTGGTCCTCGTCATCGGGCTCACGGCGCTGGCCGCGATATGGCATCCGGCAGCCTGGCTGGCGGTGATCACCGGGCCCCTGTCCATCATCGGGCTGTGGGACCTGGTCCAGCGCAAGCACTCCCTGCGCCGCAATTATCCTTTACTGGCGCGCATTCGCTGGCTGGCGGAGGATCTGCGCCTCTACATCCAGCCCTATTTCGTCGAGACCGATCTGGAGGGGCGGCCATTCAACCGCGACCAGCGGGCTATAATCTATGCCCGGGCGAAAGGGCAGCTCGACGAACATCCTTTTGGTACCGAACTCGATGTGTATTCCGAGGAATATGAATGGCTTAGCCACTCCATGGCACCCAATTCGAAAGCGGACGAGAGCTGGCGCTGTCCGGTGGGATCGCAGCAGTGCAAACGGCCCTACGACGCCGCCCTGCTGAACATTTCGGCCATGAGTTTCGGCTCGCTGTCCGCAACCGCCATCATGGCGCTGAATGCCGGTGCGAAGGCGGGGAATTTCTATCACGACACTGGCGAGGGCGGCCTCTCGCGTTATCACACGTCTGCCGGCGGCGATCTGGTGTGGGAAATAGGCAGCGGCTATTTCGGCTGTCGCACAAAAGGCGGCGACTTCGATCCGGGCCGGTTTGCCGAACAGGCATCGATCGACCAGGTCAAGATGGTCGAGGTAAAGCTCAGTCAGGGTGCGAAACCCGGGCACGGCGGGGTGCTTCCGGGAAGCAAGGTCACCCGCGAGATCGCCGAAGTGCGCGGTGTCGAACAGGGGCAGGATTGCATTTCGCCCGCTGCTCACTCGGCCTTTTCCACCCCTGTCGAACTGATCGAATGGTGCGCCAGCCTGCGCAACATGAGCGGGGGCAAGCCGGTGGGGGTAAAGCTCTGCGTGGGCCAGCCGCACCAGTTGATGGCCCTTGCCAAGGCCATGCTGGAAACGGGCATTACCCTCGACTTCATCACTGTGGACGGGGCCGAGGGTGGCACTGGAGCGGCCCCGATCGAATTTTCCAACACGGTAGGTATGCCGCTGCGCGAGGGCCTGATCATGGTGCGTAACACGCTGGTCGGAACCGGGCTGAAGGACCAGATAAAGATAGCGGCTGCCGGAAAAGTCCACTCGGGCGCGGGCATGGCGATGAACTTCGGATTGGGAGCGGACTGGTGCAACGCTGCGCGCGCATTCATGTTCGCGCTTGGGTGCGTGCAGACGATGAAATGTCACACGGACCTGTGCCCCACCGGGGTCGCCACGCAGGATGCGGTTCGCCAGCGTGGGCTCGTCGTCGAAGACAAGGCCGAGCGCGTGACCCGTTATCAGCGCGAAACGCTGCGCGCACTGCGCGAAATCGTAGTCGCCCTTGGCCTCGAGACGCCCTGGCAGATAACCCCGCACCTGATTCGCGAGCGCCAGAACCCGGTCCGATCCGATTCAATGGACCGCTTCTATCGGTTTCTCGGCCACGGAGAACTGCTGCAGGATGCAGCCGGAACCCCCTACGCCCGGCACTGGGATGCCGCCAGCGCCGACACCTTCCTGCCGGTATCCTGAAAGGCGCGGCCAGGGTGGGAAGATCGACCCCGCCCCTGCCTTGCCGATTACTGGTTCATCGTGGCGAAGAAGTCTTCGTTGGTCTTGGAATCCTTCATCTTGTCGAGCAGGAATTCCATCGAATCGATGGTCCCCATCTGCATCAGGATACGGCGCAGCACCCACATCTTGGAAAGCTGTTCCTTGTCCACCAGCAGCTCTTCCTTACGGGTGCCGGACTTGCCGACATCCAGAGCCGGGAAGATACGCTTGTCGGCCACCTTGCGGTCGAGCACGATTTCGCTGTTACCAGTCCCCTTGAATTCCTCGAAGATCACCTCGTCCATGCGGCTGCCGGTGTCGATCAGCGCAGTGGCGATGATGGAGAGCGAGCCGCCTTCCTCGATGTTACGTGCAGCACCGAAGAAACGCTTGGGACGCTGCAGGGCGTTGGCGTCCACACCCCCGGTCAGGACCTTGCCCGATGATGGGACTACGGTGTTGTAGGCACGGCCCAAGCGCGTGATCGAGTCGAGCAGGATAACCACGTCCTTCTTGTGCTCCACCAGGCGCTTGGCCTTCTCGATCACCATTTCGGCGACCTGCACGTGGCGCGAGGCAGGCTCGTCGAAGGTAGAGGAAATCACCTCGCCGTTCACGCTGCGCTGCATGTCGGTGACTTCCTCGGGCCGCTCGTCCACCAGCAGCACCAGCAGGAAAACTTCCGGATGGTTGTCGGTGATGGCCTTGGCGATGTTCTGCAGCAGCACGGTCTTACCGGTACGCGGCGGCGCCACGATCAGTGCGCGCTGGCCCTTGCCCTGCGGGCTGATGAGATCGATCACACGGGCCGACTTGTCCCTGACCGTCGGGTCCTTCGTGTCGAGATTTAGGCGGCTGTCGGGATACAGCGGGGTCAGGTTGTCGAAGTTGGTCCGGTGCCGCACGGCGTCCGGATCCTCGTAATTGACTTCCTTCAGCTTGGTCAGTGCGAAATACCGCTCCCCATCCTTGGGCGCGCGGATCTCGCCTTCCACGGTGTCGCCCGTGCGCAGGCCCCATTTGCGGACCTGGTTGGGCGAGACGTAGATATCGTCCGGCCCGGCAAGGTAATTCGCTTCGGGAGAGCGCAGGAAGCCGAAGCCGTCCTGCAGCACTTCGATGGTGCCGATGCCGAGGATCTCCTCACCCTCTTCCGCCACTTCCTTGAGAATGGCGAACATCAGTTCCTGCCGGCGCAGCGTGGAAGCGCCCTCGACGCCCAGTTCCTCGGCCATCGAGACCAGTTCTGCCGGCGCCTTTTTCTTGAGTTCTTTGAGATGCATTGTCGTTAAATTCCAGTATTTTGGCCAGTAAATTGGCCGATAGTTCGGGATGCCGGCTGGTCAATCTGGGCTTGGAGAAAGCAGACCGTGTCGCTCATGGAAGGCGACTCTTTGCCGTTGGAGTGCACACGCAGATATGGCTTTCGCCATGTCCGGTCAATTCGCAAAATCGGAGGGCGGCGTGGCTCGCCGGAGAATCAGAACGGCTTGACGATCACCAGCACGACGATCAGCGCCACGGCTATGCCCGGCACCTCGTTCAGCAGCCGCAGCTGCTTTCCGCTCAACGGGCGTTCGCCCCTCGCCAGCTTCTTGGCATAGGCCGACATATAGCCATGGTAGCCCGACAGGATCAGCACCAGCAGCAGTTTCGCATGCAGCCAGCCCTGGTTCCATGCCTCGAGCGTGAAGGCCAGCGCGAGGCCCAGCACCCACACGACGATGATTGAGGGTAGCAGGATGATCTTGAGCAGCTTCTGCTCGCGTTCGGCAAATTTCGCCGCTTCCTCGGAGCCTTCGGGCGCTTCCTGATGATAGACGAACAGCCTGGGCAGCATGAACAACCCGGCCATCCAGAAAATCACGAAAATGATATGACCGGCCTTGAGCCAAAGATAGGTCATCGCGAGGGCATCCTGCATGGGTTGTATCTAGGCGCGCGGAGCGGTTTCGTCACCCCTTAGCCGCGCACCAGTTTCAGCACATGTTCGACGTGGGAAATCGGCGTCTCCTTGTCGATACCGTGGCCCAGGTTGAAGATATGCGGCCTATCGGCAAAGGCAGAAAGGATACTGCGCACGGAACTGTCCAGCGCCTCGCCACCTGCCAGCAACAGCATGGGATCGAGATTTCCTTGAACCGGCATATCGGCAGGAAGCTGGGCGTGGATCCAGACCGGATCCTGCGTTTCGTCGATGCCGAGCCCGTCGACGCCGGTCTCGTTGGCATAGGCGATCAGCTTGGCCCCGGCGCCTTTCGGAAATCCGATGACCGGAACGCCCGGCCGTGCCTCGTGAACCGCGGCCGTGATGCGGGCATTGGGAGCGATCACCCATTGCTCGAACTGCGACGGCGAAAGCGAGCCTGCCCAGCTGTCGAACAGCTGCACCGCTTCGGCCCCGGCATCGATCTGGCCGATCAGGTATTCGATGGTCGCGGCCTCGATAGCGCCGATCAGCGAGGCAAAGGCCTGCGGATCGCGGTAGGCCAGCTTGCGTGCGGCGTGATGGTCCTTCGATCCCTGCCCTGCCACCATGTATGTCGCCACGGTCCATGGCGAACCTGCAAAGCCCAGCAAGGTGGTCTCAGGGCCCAGGCGCTCCTTTACCCGGGACACGGTCAGGTAGACCGCGTCGAAGCGCTGGAAGGCCCGTTCCAGCCCTTCCCAGGCCCCATCGACAAGCGGAGGGGCCAGCCGCGGACCTTCGCCCGCCTCGAACCACAGGTCCTGCCCGAGCGCGTATGGCACGATCAGGATGTCCGAAAAAAGGATTGCCCCGTCGAAGCCGAACCGGTCGATCGGCTGGATGGTGACCTCGGCAGCCGCCTCGCTGTCATAGACCAGTTCCAGGAAACCGCCCTTTTCGGCGCGCAGATCGCGGTATTCGGGCAGGTAGCGCCCGGCCTGGCGCATGAACCATACGGGACGCCTGTGGGTCCGTTGGCCGGCAAGCGTATCAAGGAGACATCCGGGCATCGAAGAGTCCAATCAAACAATAAATATATATATAGAAGGATTCAGGACGTTGTTGGCCCTGTGGATTACGGGGATTGCGCGTCACTGCCCGATTTCTCCCGGCTTGAGAACCCATTTGCTTGAGCGCGACTCATGGCCGGTCTTGAGTCAAACGACACTTCTCCCCACTATCCCCAGCCTGTCCAGAAACAGGCCCGCCTGTCCACGAGTGGCCTGATGAAACCGGTTTGGATCCGGGGCTAACTTGACCAACAGCTTGTCCCCCAATCGCTCCCGTGGTTTATGCGTGGAGATATCCACATGGCCTCACTGCACCTTCACCTCCTGTCCGATTCCACCGGCGAGACGCTGGAAATGCTGGCCAAGGCCGCGCTGGCGCAGTTCGGCGATGCCGACGTGCAGCGCCATTTCTGGCCGATGGTCCGCTCGGTCCAGCATCTTGAACGGATCGTGACAGACCTCAAGGCCAACCCCGGTCTTGTCCTCTATACGCTCAGCAACGAGGCGACCCGCGACCGGCTGGAGGAATTCTGCCGCAAGGAGGCCCTGCCCCATGTCGCCGCGCTAGACCCTGTGGTGGAGGCGCTGGAGGAACGGCTGGGACAGGAGGCGCATGGCCGCCCGGGCGGCAAAAACAAGATGGACGAGGCCTATTTCAAGCGCGTCGATGCCATCCAGTTCACCATTGCGCACGATGACGGTATCTCGTGGGAAAACTGGGAGCAGGCCGACATGGTGCTGGCAGGTGTCTCGCGCACGTCGAAGACGCCGACAAGCATCTACCTGGCCAATCGCGGCTTCAAAGTCGCCAATATCCCGCTGGTCGTGGAAAGCCCCCCGCCAGACCTGCTGTTCAAGCTGAAGAATCCGATGGTCGTCGGCCTGACCACGGCGCCGACCCGGCTTATCCAGATACGCCGCAACCGCCTGCTGTCGCTGAACGAGAAGACCGAGACGTCCTATGTGGACGAGGAGAACGTCAACAAGGAGGTCGCCTTCGCCCGCCGGATGTTCGCAGACAACGGCTGGCCAGTGATCGACGTGACGCGCCGTTCCATCGAAGAGACCGCGGCCGCAATCATCAAACTCTATCAGGAGCGCGAGGCCCGCCGGGACGACAACCGTGCGCCGCAGGCTGGCACGAAACCGATATGATCGTACTCGCATCGAAATCCGCCTCGCGCCGCGCGATGCTGGAGGCTGCCGGAGTGGCATTCGAGGCGCAGGCGGCAGACCTCGATGAGCGCGCACTCGAAGCGCGGATGGACGGTGCGGCCCCGGCAGATATTGCGCTGGCGCTGGCAGAGGCGAAGGCGCTGGCGATCGCGGAACCATCACGCCCCGTGCTCGGCAGCGATTCGCTCGTGGTGGTGGACGCCAGGCGCTTCGACAAACCGGCCAGCCGCGACGAAGCTGCCGCACACCTGGCGTTCTTTTCGGGCAGGACGATGCATCTGCACTCGGCCGCGTCCATCGCCCGCGGCGGCGAAGTGGTATGGCGTCACGCGTCTGTCGCACGCCTGCAGGTCCGGGAGCTGTCGTCAGAGTTCATCGAAAGTTATCTCGACGCCGAGTGGCCCGAAGTCGGTCATTCCGTCGGCGTGTTTCGTATAGAGGCGCGCGGCCCGCAACTGTTCGAACATATCGAGGGGGATCAGTTCACCGTTCTCGGCATGCCTTTGTTGTCGGTGCTGGGAGCGCTCCGCGATCTGGGTGAGTTGCGGCGATGAGCCGCCATGCCGAGGTCATCGGCGATCCGATCGCGCAATCGAAATCGCCCGCAATCCATGGCTACTGGATTGACCAGCTGGGCCTCAATGCGCGTTATGATCGCCAGCAGGTGAAAACCGGCGGGCTTGCGGAGTACCTGGCAGCGCGGAGGGACGACCCGCAATGGGCGGGCTGCAACGTTACCATGCCGCACAAGCTGGCGATTATGGATCACTGCGACAGGCTGGATCCGCTAGCCGAACGGATCGGGGCGGTGAACACGGTCGTGCGCGGAGGCGACGGCTCGCTTACCGGATACAACACCGACGCTGCCGGATTTCTCGAGCCGCTGGCGCAGGATCTTGCGAGCCCGCATTATTTCCGCATGGCGCGGGTGCTGGGCACCGGCGGAGCGGCGCGAGCAATTGTGGCCGGGCTGCTGGACCACGGCATCACCGTCGTGCTGGCGGGCCGGGACCCGGCCAAGGCGCAGGCCATCCTCGATGAACTTGCACCCGGCCAGCAGCACCATGCCGTTCCGCTCGATCACTTTGCCGAACCGACCGATTTTGCGTTCGATGACCGCGAAGGATGTTTCGATCTGGTGGTAAACGCCAGCCCGCTGGGGATGCGCGACCAGCCGCCGCTGGCGTTCGATTTCAGCCATGTTCCGCCCGGCAGCGTGGTCTACGATATCGTCACCGCGCCGCTGGAAACCCCGCTGATCGAGGAAGCGCGGAACCGGGGTTTTCGCACGGTTGACGGTTTATCCATGCTTATCGGGCAGGCTGCGGTCGCTTTCGAGAAGTTCTTCGGCGTCGCCCCGCCGCGCGGTGATGGTGACGCGCAGTTACGCAGGATGCTGACCCAGTGACGCTGCGACGACCGCATATCATCGGCCTCACCGGCTCCATTGGCATGGGCAAGAGCACTGTCGCGAAGATGTTTGCCGACGCCGGGGTGCCGGTGTTCGACGCTGACGCGGAAGTGCGCCGCATGCAGGGGCCCGGCGGCTTGCTGTTGCCGGAAATCGAGGCTGCCTTTCCCGGCAGCACCGGCGCGGAGGGTGTCCTGCGTGAAAAGCTGGGGGCGATCGTTTTCGCAGATGCCGATGCCCTCGCCCGGCTCGAAACGCTCGTCCATCCCGCGGTCGCGCGCCTGCGCGAACAGTTCCTTGAATCCCACGGCGACAAGGCTCTGGTCCTGTTCGACATTCCGCTATTGTTCGAAAAAGGCAGTGCGGCCTTTGTCGATACCGTCGTTGTCGTCTCCGCCCCGCCCCAACAGCAACGCGGCAGAGTGCTGGCGCGCAAGGGCATGACACCCGAGAAATTCGCCGACATTCTCGCCATCCAATTGCCCGATGCGGAGAAGCGCGCCCGCGCCGACCACGTGATCGACACCGGCACCACGCTGGAGGAAACGGCGGCGCAGGTGCAGGCACTGGTGGACAAGCTGAAAGCCGACTTGCGCGGCTGAGCCGTCCCGCGCGATAGGGGCAACATGCGCGAAATCATCTTCGACACCGAAACCACGGGCCTTGACCCCAACACCGGCGACCGGATGGTTGAAATCGGCTGTATCGAGATGGTCAACCG
This sequence comes from Aurantiacibacter zhengii, assembly GCF_003584125.1. Classification (GTDB taxonomy): domain Bacteria; phylum Pseudomonadota; class Alphaproteobacteria; order Sphingomonadales; family Sphingomonadaceae; genus Alteraurantiacibacter; species Alteraurantiacibacter zhengii. The sequence goes on along the minus strand of NZ_QXFL01000003.1, from coordinate 70,767 downwards.
CGTTGCCACAGGGCGCACGTTCCACGAATATTTCAATCCCGACCGCGACATGCCGATGGAGGCAGAGCGCGTGCACGGCCTTTCCGCCAGTTTCCTGTCGGACAAGCCGCGCTTTGCCGAGAAGGTGGCGGCGCTGCTGGAATTCATCGGCGATTCGCCGCTGGTGGCGCACAACGCGCAGTTCGACTTCGGCTTCCTCAATTTCGAGTTGGGGCAATGCGGTCAGGTCGCCATCGGAAATGACCGGATGGTCGATACGCTGGTGCTGGCTCGCCGCCGTCACCCCGGCGCCAAGCACTCGCTCGATGCGCTGTGTTCGCGGTATGGAGTCGATCGCAGTCATCGCACCTTGCATGGTGCACTGCTCGACGCAGAATTGCTGGCGCAGGTCTATGTCGAACTCACCGGCGGGCGTCAGATCGGGCTGCAGCTGGCGGTGGACAACACCGACACGCAGACCGCAGTGCAGACACGTTTCGTCCCGAAAACAGGCGAGTACCGCGCACCGCGGGCCCATGCCGCCACGGTGGAAGAGTTGTCGAGGCACAAAGCCTTTCTTGAATCGTTGGAATCTCCCCTCTGGACCTCATGAGACTTAGGTCCCACATGAGGGATTGAGCGAACGATTTTAGAAGGAGCAAAGCCCCATGGATATTCGCGTGTCTGGACATCAGGTCGATACAGGTACCGCACTGCAGGAGCACGCTTCCGAGCGTCTCGAGAACATTGTCGACAAGCATTTCAGCCGCGCGCTTTCATCCACGGTCACCTTCGGCAAGGCCCCTGCCAGCGGATTTGCGGCCGACATCGTGCTGCACGTGAACCACGGTCTGATCCTGAAAAGCCACGGGCAGGCGCAGGATGCGCACCTCGCCTTCGACCAGGCAGCAGAAAAGATCGAGAAGCAGCTGCGCCGCTACAAGCGCCGGCTGAAGGATCGCCACGAGCAGGCCTCCCATGCAGCCAAGGAAGAGGAAGCGGCCTACACCATCTTCGCCTCCGAAGAGCCCGCAACCGAGGAAGAGGCTGGCGAGGAATCACCGCCGATCATCGCCGAAACCCGTATCGACGTGCCCGAAGTCAGCGTTTCGGACGCCGTAATGCTTCTCGACCTGCGCCATACGAACGCCCTGTTCTTCAAAAATGCTGGCACCGGGCGGCATAATATGGTCTATCGCCGCGAAGACGGGTCGATCGGGTGGGTCGAACCGTCCTGATCGCACTTGCGTCCAGAGCCATATTGGGGCGACGCTTCCAGCGATCTTTCTAGGGAGAGGTGTTGTTTGCACCGGACAGTGCGCGTGGCCGCGCGCTGCCCCTTGGACGGAACCAATTTGAGTTTTTCAGTACCATGGATTCGATTTTCTTGATGAAACCGGAATCGGTCTGCGTGACGCAGGCCGATAGCAAGGACGGCATCCTGCGCCAGCTCGCCGAACTGTTTGCCGGGGCATTCTCGCTCGATGCGGATCAGGTTCTCGAGCACCTCGAGGAGCGCGAGAAGCTGGGCAGCACCGGTTTCGGTCGCGGCGTGGCAATCCCGCATGCCCGCATGCCCGATCTGGGCCGTCCCGTTGCCGCCCTGCTCAAGCTGGAGCGCCCGGTTGAGTTCAATGCCGCCGATGGCCTGCCTGTCGATCTCGTGTTCGGCCTGCTCTCCCCTGCCAATAGCGGGGCTACCCATCTGCACGCCCTGGCCGCGATTTCGCGGCTGGTCCGCGACGAGGGTGTGCACGACGCGCTGAGCGATGCGCCCGATGCCGAGGCCCTCTACGGCGTACTGACCAATGTGACGGATCGTGACGTCGCCTGAGGCCGCTGACAGGGGCGGCGCTGCCAGCCATTTTCGCGCTTTGGAGAATCTCTACGCGGCAGCGCCGGTGAATGCGCTGTTCCGCTCGCATCTCGACATCCTCGAGGCGGGCCGTGCGCGCATCACTTTCATCGCCGACGAGAAATACTTCCACGCGGCGGGGGCCACCCACGGAACGCTTTATTTCAAAATGCTGGACGACGCCGCGTTCTACGCCGCCAATTCGCTGGTATCGGACCGTTTCCTGCTCACCACGGGCTTCAACCTGCATTTCACCAAGCCCCTGCGCACCGGCAAGGTCATTGCCGAAGGCAAGTGGATCAGCGGAAAGCGGCGGGTGTTCATTGCCGAGGCGCACCTCATGGACGACGAGGGTGACGAGATCGGCCGCGGGACGGGCACGTTCATGCGCTCGCACATCGCCCTTTCAGGTCTCGATGGCTATCGCCAGCCCGAGTGACCGCGGAGTGGACGATCGCATCCCCGCCCACCTCGAGGTGACCGGCCTGATCCGCGCTGTAGAGGGCGCTGGCGGTTTCGGCATGGTACTTTCCAAAGGTGAGCGCACAGCAGGAACGGTGATGGTAATCTGTTGCAATCGCGCCACTCCGGCGCGGGCCTACGAGCGGATGCCACAGCTCGACGGAACGCGGAAATGGGTGCTCTCGAAAGAGCAAGACCCTGAAAATCCACATGATTTCTCGGAATGGTATCAACGCCGCGGTGCGCAGGACGACGACCTTTGGGTTGTTGAGCTGGATATCGCGAATGCAGAGCGTTTCATTGATGTTGCACTGCACAACGGTTGACATCTGACGTTCGCGGGCTATTTGCCCCGCAGCTTTCCGACAGCGTAGGTTGACTGGCACCGCAATAAGGCGGTGGCTTTCGGCGCGCAGACGGGGGGATGACCGGCAGGTCCTTCTTGGACGGAGCGCGGACGACGAGCGGTAAATATCAAACCGCGTCCGCAGGCCTGTTTCGTGTCTCTCACCGCCGTAAGTAACGGGTTAGATGAAATTTATCAGCAAGCGGACCGGGGCCTTCGCCCTGGCCACGATGATTTTCGCCGCGAGTTTTGGCACCGCTCTGAATGGTGCCGTCGCCCAGGACGCAGAGCCCGTAGCGCTCGCAACGGTCCAGGCAGAACAGAACAACACCCAGGCGCCGGATGCCGCTCCGCAGGTTCGCTTCGTAATGAACGAAGTGGTGCAGGAACTGCCCGAGCAGCCGGAAGATCCCGAAATTCAGGCCAGTGATGCCGCATCCTTGCGCGAGCTGGTCGGCCACGTCGACACGAGCGACACGATGTCGCGCGAGATGATGTGCCTTGCCCAGGCGGTTTACTTCGAATCGCGTGGTGAGCCGCTGGATGGTCAGCTGGCCGTGGCCCGCGTGATCATCAATCGGGCCGAGAGCAGCGCCTTCCCCGACGACTATTGCTCGGTCGTGACGCAGCGTTCGCAATTCTCGTTCGTTCGCGGTGGCCGCATTCCGGAGCCGAACCGCGGAACCTCCGCATGGACGCGCGCGAAGGCCATCGCCCGCATTGCGCACCGCGAGTTGTGGGAAAGCCCCGCCGACGATGCGCTGTATTTCCATGCCAGGCATGTCAGCCCTCGCTGGGCCGGTCGCCTTACGGCCCGCGCCACGATCGAGAACCACGTCTTCTATCGCTGATTGCGACTTGCGGGCGCGCTACGGCGCGTTCGTGAGCGCTGGTCTCGCCCGGTAGCTGTGCCGCCGCGTGCTGGCCGGGCTACTTCAGTTCTACCCAGACCGGCGTGTGGTCGCTGGCCTTTTCGCGGCCACGGTATTCCTTGTCGACGCCCGCGGCGACCATGCGGTCCGCCGCCTCGGGCGAGAGCAGCAGGTGATCGATGCGAAAGCCGTGATCGCGCTGCCAGGCCCCCGCCTGGTAATCCCAATACGTCCACACGCCGCCGCGCGGGTTGAGCGTGTCGATGGCATCGGTCCAGCCATCTGCCAGCAGCCGGGCGTAGGCATCGCGCGATTCGGGTTGCATCAGCGCATCGCTGGCCATCGCCTTTACCGACCAGACATCCTTGTCCTCCGGAATGACGTTGAAATCGCCTAGCACCACTGTCGGCTGCTCCAGCGCAGAGAGTTCGGCCATCCGGGCGCGCAGCCGCTTCATCCACGCCAGCTTGTAATCGAACTTCGGGCCCGGGTGCGGATTGCCATTGGGAAGGTAGAGGTTGCACACGCGCACGCCGTTCACCTCTGCTTCCAGGTAGCGCGCCTGTTCGCCCTCCCCTTCCTTCGGACCGTCGATGCCCAGCCCGCGGTGGGTCTCTACCGGCTCAACACCGTCCGCCAGGATGGCGACGCCGTTGAAGCTTTTCTGGCCGTGCCAGATCGCCTTGTAGCCGATGTCCTCGAATTCGGCGGCGGGGAAGCCCTCGTCCTGGGTCTTGATTTCCTGCAGGCAGGCGACCGCGGGCCGGGTTTCTTCCAGCCATTCCTTGAGGCGCGGCAGGCGCGCCTTGATTCCGTTGATATTGAAGCTGGCGATTTTCATCGCCGTAACCTTAGATGCCGAACGAACTTCCGCAACCGCAACCTGCCGCGGCATTCGGGTTTTCCACCCGGAACGCGGCACCGCCCAGCGATTCGACGTAATCGACCGTGCAACCGGCCACCAGATCGAGACTGACGGGATCGACCACCAGCTTCACGCCATCGGTCTCGCTCACGGCGTCGTCCGCTTCCGGCGCGTCATCCAGGTCGAACTTGTACTGGAAGCCGGAACAGCCCCCACCTTCGACCGACAGGCGCAGGACGGCCGGTTTGCCTTGCTTCTGGGCGATCAGGCCCACGCGTGAGGCGGCGGCTTCGGTGAGGGTGAGTGAACTGGTCATTCCCGCAATGTAGTGCCGCTACGCCCCGCTCTCAAGCGTGCGATCATGCCGTGGTGATGTAATCGCGCATCTGTTGGGCCTCGGCCTCGATGATTTCCATGCGGTGTTTCACCAGGTCGCCGATGGAGACGAAGCCGGCCATGCGGCTGCCGTCCATCACCGGCAGGTGGCGGATACGCCGCCGCGTCATCAGCGAAAGCGCCTTCAGCACGCTTGTATCCTGATCGATGGTGATGGCCGGTGATGTCATCACCTCACCCACTGGACGATTCAGCACGTCGGCTCCATCGCGGGCCACACAATAAAGCAGATCGCGTTCGGAGAAGATCCCCGCGATCCCGTCTCCATCCATGACCGGCAGGGCCCCGATGCGCTTGTCCGTCAGCAGCTTTGCTGCGAGCAGCACCGAATCCTGCGGCGTGCACGAAACAATGGTGTGATCGCGATTCGCGATGATCTTCGCTACGGTCATTCGGCCTCTCCTCTGGTCCTGCGCTATCCCGGACTCGTCGCGATTGTGCCACGAGAGGGCGGGTCTGGGCAAATCGCCGCGCAATCGGCGTTGCCAGACTGGTCCAAGACGGGCATGTGACCTCGAATGGCCAAGCCTTCCCCCCTCGACAATCCGGAAAACGCCGCCTTTGCCTGGGCGCGATACCGGCGACTGATGCGCCTGATGATGGGCATCACGCTGGGGACGGTCATCATTGCGATGGCGGTGATCTACACCCAGGTGGACGATGTTTCGCCGCATTTCTTCATCGCTACGGCGCTCGGCATCGGGTTCTCGATGCTGCTGATGAGCGCGCTGATGGGGCTGGTGTTCCTGTCCAGCGGCACCGGCCATGACGACGCGGTCGAAAACGATCTCGATACGCTCGATCCGTCCGCGAAACAGGCCGATCGCCGCACGATGGGCTGGAAGGACGGGGCAGAGCGCTAGGCGCCCGCCGCGTCAATCATCCGCTGGCCGGAGCCGATACTCCTCGACCGGCTGGCCGCCTATCAGGTGCTGCTGGATAATCTGCTCCAGCACTTCCTGCGTGCAGGAATGATACCAGACACCTTCGGGGTAGACGACAGCAACCGGACCGGCGGCGCAGATCTGCAGGCAATCGGCCTTGCTGCGCTGGACTTTCCCCGGACCGACGAGATCGAGTTCCTTCAAGCGCTTTTTCAGATAGTTCCATGCCGGTTCCCCGACCTTGGGCACACAGCATTTCGCCTTTGTGGGCAGCGCGCACAGGAAGATGTGGCGTTCCACCGAAGCCCCGCCGGTTTCGGCGAGCTTCTTGCGCGCCTTCGCCAGGCGCCTAGGACTGGCGGGCTTGCTCAGCGCGTTTTTCCTGCGATCCGGGCGATCTCGGCCTTCACCAGCCGTTCGACAATCTCGGGCAGGTTGGCATCCAGCCATTGCGCCAGCATCGGACGCATCATCTCGCGCACCATGCCTTCGAGCGACGTTTCACCGGTGCGGACGATCTGCGGCCTTGCCGGTGGATCGGACAGCATGGCAAGAGCGGCCAGCGACTGGCGCATGGCCTCGGCGGCCCGGTCCGTCGTCAGGCCCTCGCCAGCCCCGTCACTGTCCTCGATCAGGGACTCTTCGCCATCGTCCTCGCGCAGGGCGGAGCCGATAACGCCCAGGTCGAGCACGTCTTCGTCCTTTGGCTTGTCGTCCTCGTTGCGGGAAACCAGGCCTTCGCGGCGGCGCGCTTTCGTCGCCTGTGCCGCTTCGCTGTTGTCACGCGCGATCACCCGCTTGATCGAATCGAGGATTTCTTCGACCGAGGGTTCGCCTTCCTGCCGCATTCAGTCCCTCCCTACGGGTTCGTCTCGGGCGTTTCCAACGGCGGGGGTGCCGTGTCGGAATAATCGATGATTTCCGTGTCGAATTCCTCGAGCGGATTTTCGTCGACAACTTCTCCATCGGCAGCCGGTATGTCAACGGTGCGCGAACTGGTGGCGACCGGTTCGGGATCGCGCTGCCAGTCCCAGATGATGTCACGGACGCGGTCGTAATTGTCCACCGGATCGTAAAGCACACCCTCTTCGCCAAGGCCGAGGTCACGCGCCTCTGCCTTGCCCATGGCGGCTAGCAGGGAGAAACCGGCGACGTAGGCGTTGCGACGGGCCGTAACGAGCTGCACCTGCGCGCGCAGCAATTCCTGCTGGGCATCGAGGATATCGAGCACGGTGCGGTTGCCGACCGTGTTCTCTGCCCGCACGCCCTCGAGACTGAGGGCCGCTGCATCCACCGCGGCCTGGCTCGATGCGATGATGGCAAGCGCGGCCCGCCAGCTGGAATAGGAAGCCCGCACCTGGGCGATAACATTGCGTTCGGTCGCGATGACCTGTTCGAGCGCGGCCTGCGCCTGCGCTGTTGCCTGGCGCTGCTGCGCAGCCACCCGGCCACCTTGGAAGAGCGGCAAGGTCATCCGCACACCGGCCTGGATGCCAAGGTCGTCCTGATCGGCAGCCGCGCCCGAGCCGGGAATTGTGGTGCGCGAGCCGAGGAAGTTCGTGTAACCGGGGCCGCCAACCACTTCGAACCGGGGAAGCCGCCCTGCCCCCGCTACGGCGATGTCATATTCCGAGGCATCGGCGCGCTGCTGGGCCGCGATCAGGTCGGGATTGTTATCCAGCGCCACGGCCACGGCCTGCGCCGGGCTGTCTGGAAGGCCGGGGAGCGGCGGCGGAGGCTCGAGATCGGTCGGCGCTTCACCGACCAGTTCGATATAGGTTTCCCGTGCCTGCACCAGGTTGGCCCGCGCGGTGCGAAGGTCGCCGCGCGCCAGGGCCAGCCGGCTTTCGGACTGCGCCACGTCGGTACGGGTAAGATCGCCGATCTGGAACCGGTCGCTCGTCGCCTCGAGGTTGACGCTAAGCACTTCGACGTTGTTGGCCGAGAGAGTGACCAGCGCCTCGTTGAGGATAACGTCCATGTAGGCGGCAACCACGCGGGTGAAGAGACCGCTCTCGGTCCCTCGCAAATCGGCGCGGCCTGCATCTACCCGCTCCTCTGCGGCGCGGATACCATTGCGCACCGCCCCGCCCTGGTACAACGGCACCCCAAGCGAGAGATTCGCGGTGGCCTGGCGGGCCGCAACGCCCGTACCGCCGGTGATAAACTCGGTATAGCCGCCCGTCGTGTCGAGCGAGGGTAGCCGGGCAGAGCGCTGGATCACGACGTTTTCGTCCGTTGCGCGCAACTGCGCCCGCGCTGCTTCCAGCGAGGGATTGTCGAAATAGGCCTGGGCCAGTGCTTCCTTCAGCGTGTCGGCTGAAGCGGGGGCCGCCAGCAGGCCGACACCCGCAAGCGCGGTCGCCAGCCTAAGGGTCTTGCGCATCTTCAGAAACTCCAGCCTTTCGGCTTATCGAATTCGTGCAGCTGCGGAATGCCGAGATCATAGACCGGCATCAGCGATACGCCGCTGTCGGTCTTGCGGCCCACGGCCATGCGGGTGACGCCGTTTGTCACCATGCCGGTCACGATCCGGGCGCCGTCGGCCAGCCGCTTCGCCAGGGCTGCGGGGATCTCCTCCACCGCTCCGTCGATCACCAGCAGGTCCGCGCCTTTTCCCTTGGTGCCCTTGCCCACGGCCTCTTCGGGAGAAATGACGGTCAGTTCTGCCACCAGCGGGCGGAACAGTTCCGCCAGATAGCCCGATCCCGCATCGACCACGATGGCCTTTTCATCGCCTGCGGGCTGCGCTTCTTCCAGCGTCTTGCCCTGCACTAGCGGCGCAGGCAGCCAGGCGCCGTTTTCCAGCCGGATCGCGCGATCGACGTAGGCGACGCCCTTGCTGGCGACGGGCACGTAATCCTCGCGCGCGACCTGGCCCATGCGCCGGATGACGAAAGGCGTGTTCACGCCGCTGGTGCGCAGCTGGCTGTCGATCATCGCGCGGCGGGCGCGGTGCTGGCCGGTGTTCGGAATGGTGTTGGCGGCTTCTGCTGAATCGAGCGGATCGGAAATCACGGCTGGAATCTCTCGCATTTGGTGGACGGCAAGTGCCTTAGGGATTGCGGGCGATGCGGGCAATGGCCTGCGTTGTCGCAATTCGTCACGCTGCCATCGGGGGTCGACGAAAGCGTTTTGACGAACGGGGCCCCGCGTGACTATGGCGAAGCCGATCAAGAGGAGTGCATAATCGATGAGCGACATGGTGACGATCCGCGAAGAAGACCTGATCGAGACGGTCGCCGACGCGCTGCAGTACATCTCGTACTATCATCCGATGGATTACATCCAGGCACTGGGAGAGGCCTACAAGGCCGAACAGGGCCCGGCAGCCAAGGATGCGATCGCCCAGATCCTGACCAACAGCCGCATGTGCGCCGAGGGACACCGCCCGATCTGTCAGGATACCGGCATCGTCAACGTCTTCCTGAAGTGGGGTCAGGACTGCCGCCTCGAATCGGACAGGAGCCTGCAGGAGGTCGTCGATGAAGGCGTGCGCCGCGCCTATACCAACGAGAACAACAAGCTGCGCGCCTCCATCCTTGCCGATCCCGCCTTCACCCGCCGCAACACGCGCGACAACACGCCTTGCGTCCTGTCGGTGGAGATGGTGCCGGGCAAGACCGTGGGCGTGGACGTGGCTGCCAAGGGCGGGGGCAGCGAGAATAAGTCCAAGTTCAAGATGATGAACCCCAGCGACAACATCGTCGAATGGGTGCTGGAGCAGATTCCCTCGATGGGCGCTGGCTGGTGCCCGCCGGGCATGCTGGGCATCGGCATCGGCGGCACGGCAGAGCATTGCATGAAGCTGGCCAAGCAAAGCCTGATGGACCCGATCGACATGGCGCAGCTGAAACAGCGCGGCGCGCAGACCGATATCGAGCAGCTGCGCATCGACATATTCGACGCGGTGAACGCGATGGGCGTCGGAGCGCAGGGGCTGGGCGGGCTGTCCACCGTGCTCGACGTGAAAATCCTCGACTGGCCGTGCCATGCCGCGGGCAAGCCGGTTGGCATGATCCCCAACTGCGCCGCCACCCGTCACGCCCACGTCACGCTGGACGGCAGCGGCCCCGCCTACCTGCCGCAGCCCGACCTCGACGCCTGGCCCGACGTGCAATGGGAACCCGATGCAGAGGCACGCCGCGTCGATCTCGACAACCTGACGCCGGAGGAAGTCGGCAGCTGGAAGAACGGCGATCGCCTGCTGCTGAACGGCAAGATGCTGACCGGGCGCGATGCCGCGCACAAGCGTATCAAGGACATGCTTGATGCAGGGGAGGAACTGCCCGTCGATTTCAAGGGGCGGGCTATCTACTACGTCGGGCCGGTGGACCCGGTGATGGGCGAAGTCGTCGGCCCCGCCGGGCCCACGACGGCCACCCGCATGGACAAGTTTACCGAAATGATGCTCGATCAGGGGCTGCTCGCCATGATCGGCAAGGCCGAGCGCGGTGCCGACGCGGTGGACGTGATCAGCCGTTTCAAGGTCGCCTACCTGATGGCCACCGGCGGTGCGGCCTACCTGGTGGCGCGTGCGATCAAGGAATCGAAAGTTGTCGCTTTCGAGGACCTGGGCATGGAAGCCATCTACGAATTCACGGTAAAGGACATGCCGGTGACCGTCGCCGTCGATGCCGAGGGTAACAACGTTCACACGCTCGCTCCGCTGCACTGGCGCGAGAAGATTCGCGAAGAGGGCCTGCTCGGCACGAAGTAGCGATCGCGCCGAACTTGTGATCGACCAATGACACAGTGCTTTCGATGGAAACCACTGCGCCTACTGGTCGCGCCAATACCCGTGAGCTAGACCGGCGGGATGGAACCTGCTGACAAGCAAGAGACGCTTACCTCGCGCGTGCCGTTCAAGACGGTGCTCGCCTCGATCTTCGGATTGTGGGCGACCTATTTCGTGATCGTCACCCTGCGGGCCGAATTGCTGGAGATGGATTTCGCCGACCAGATGATCTGGTTGCGCCTGCTTTCCGTTGCGCTCGGCGTCCTCATCACCTGCGGCCTGTGGGTCATGCTGCGCCCGTTCGACCCGAGGCCGCTGTGGGTGAAGATAGCCGCAGCACTGCTGCTTGCCATGCCTGCCGCCCTGCTTTGCGCCCAGGCCAACACGCTGATCTTCGCCGACATGCAAAGTGCGCTGAATGACAAGGTCCTGCAGGAATTTGCCGAGGCGCGGGGCCTGGACGGGGAAGGCGGGCGCGAGGCGCTGATGACCGAGCTTTCCGACCTGGTGACGATGGGCCCGTACCAGCAGTTGATCGAGATTGCCTTCAGCCGATATTTCCTGCTGCTTGCCTGGTGCGCACTGTACCTTGCCCTGCTGACCGGTGAAAAGGCGCGCGATGCGGAGCGGCGCGAACAGCAGTTCCGCAACGCCGCCAAGGCGGCCGAGCTTCAGAGCCTGCGATACCAGGTGAACCCGCATTTCCTGTTTAACACGCTCAATTCGCTGTCTGCGCTGGTGCTGACCGGCAAGACCGAGGCGGCGGAGCGGATGATCCAGACCATCAGCGTCTTCTATCGCCGCAGCCTGGCCGACGACACCACGTCCGACGTGCCGCTGCGCGAAGAGATCCACCTGCAAAAGCTGTACCTCGAGATCGAGGCGGTGCGCTTCCCGCTACGCCTGCAGACGCATTACGACATACCCGCCGAGCTGGAGAATGCCCTGGTGCCTGGCATGATCCTGCAACCGCTGGTCGAGAATTCGGTGAAGCACGCGGTGGCCCCTTCGTCGGGCCAGGTGACCATCACGCTCAGCGCGCGGGAAGAGTATGACCGGCTGGTGGTGACGATTTCCGACAACGGACAGAGCGCGGAAGACCGCGACGATACGCGCCCGGGTTTCGGCATCGGCCTCAGCAACGTGCGCCAGCGGCTGGAAGCGCGCTTCGGCAATGAGGCGACCGTCGTCTCCGGCCAGGTGCCGGGCGGCTATGCCACACACCTGCGCATGCCGCTGAAACGGATCAAGGAGAGGGTAGCAGCGTGACGAGCAACGACAACGGAACCCTGCGCACGCTGATCGTGGACGACGAACCGCTGGCGATCGAGCGGATGCAGGTCCTGTGTGCGGAAATCCCGCACCTGCAGGTGATCGGCACGGCCAGTGACGGCGAATCCGCTCTCCGCCTGTCGGAGAAGCTGAACCCCGACCTGCTGCTGCTCGACATGACGATGCCCGGCAAGGACGGGCTACAGGTAGCTGCCGAAGCCGGTAAAATGGACACGCCGCCAGCCGTCATTTTCGTGACCGCGCACGAGAACTTCGCTGTCGAAGCCTTCGATCTCGAAGCTATCGATTACGTGCTTAAACCCGTCGCGACGGAGCGGCTGGAGCGTGCCATCGAGCGCGCCCTGGCACGAAAGGCGCGGCGCGCGGGACAGGCGGAGGGCGAGAGCGACTGGCTCGGCGAATTCTGGGTGCCGCACCGGTCCGAACTGCTGCGTATCGACGCGAGCGAAGTCTATCGCATCGATGCAGAGCGCGACTACGTGCGCCTCCACGTGGGCGAAACCAGCTACCTGCTACTACAGACGATTGCGGGTCTGGAAGAAAAGCTGGATCCGGAGAAATTCATCCGCATCCATCGCTCCACCATCCTGCGCCGCGATTTCATTACCGGCCTGAAGCACGAAGGGCTGGGCGTGTGGTGCGCCGAATTGGCCGATGGCAAGGAACTGCGTATCGGGCGCACTTATCTGAAAAAGGTAAAGGCCATGGCGGGCCGGTGATGGCCGCTAATATTGCGGCGCTTGACTCACGAGCATGAAAAAGGGCGCCTCCGCCTGGCGGAAGCGCCCCTGATGCAGGTGCGGAAGGCCGATCAGCTGACGCGCTGCGCGTCTTCGACGATCTGCGCGAACTGCCGGTCAAGCTGGCGCTTGGCAGTGCGGTAGCACTGCCGCGTCTCGCGGCTGGGTATGCGGCTGCCCAGTTCGACTTCGCCGAAACCGCACACTTCCCTCGCTGCGCTGTCGATCCGGCGATCCAGTTCCCTGACGCCTTCGGCGGTGGAAAGGTCCAGATCGGCGTGACTGACGCTCGCGGCGCGTGTTTGCTCATCCTGGGCGGATACACCGGTTGCTGCCAGCGTCATGGCGGCAGCGGCCAGAGCACTGCCGATCAGGCTGTTGGTTGAACGGGTTTTCATCGCTTGCTTCCTCCTCCTCGAATCCCAGTATCGTCATTCTTGGGGGGTCGCACCGCAGCCGGTGGGACTGGAACAGCTGCGGTGCGATTACGGATGTAGCCCTGTTCGCCGCCGAGCGCTGCAAAGGGTCGACCTGTGCGCATGAGCAGTCGACCAGCAGGCGTGTGTCCTGACCAACGCCATACACGGCTCCACCAACGACCAATTGCGATTGCGACGCGGTTCGGGCACAGGCGCGGACATGGCGCTGATCATCACGTTCCTGCTGGGCATGGGCAATTTTGCCTGTCACCGCGCGGTGATTGCCAGCGGCCACCGGATGCTGACGGAAATGCCGCCGCGCACCCTGCTGGTTGCCCGCAGCGCCAGCCTCGCGCTGGAATTCGTCCTGCTATGCGGCGCGCTTTACGCCGCAAGCGAGGGCGTGGTGCACTGGGTGTGGCTCTATGCCGGATACTCCCTGATCAACCTTGGTGCCGCCTGGTCGGTCATCACGGGAAGGCTGTAGCGGGAACTGCACTGCCGCTCCGGCGATTTCAGCAACATGGATGCGCAGAAGGGACAACAGAGGCGGCTCTGGCTCGTGCACAACGAAGCCAGCGGCTCGAACGATCGCGAGGCGCTGGAGCGGATGGATTCCAGTTGCGTCAGTTGCGGCCTGCACGTCGCCTATCGCAGCAGCTTCCCGACCGAGGACCTGCCGACGCCCGCCATGCTGGATGAGGCCGAGATCGATCTGGTAGCGGTTTTCGCGGGCGACGGGACGGTGAACGCCGCGCTCGATGCGCTGTCTGGCTGGAGCGGACAGGTGCTGGTGCTGCCCGGAGGCACGATGAACCTGCTTTATCATCGCCTGTTCGCCGACATGACGCTGGACGAAGTGCTGGAACTGGCGGCCGGTCGCAAGCTGGCCGTTCGGCGGCCGGGCATCATCTCCAGCTCGCTTGGCAATGCCTATGCGGGATTGCTGGCCGGGCCGGGCACCAGCTGGAACGACGTACGCGAGGCCATGCGCAATACCGACGTCCTGGCGATGGCGACCGAGACGCGGGAGGCCTTTGCCCGCACCCTGCGGGATAAACCGCTGCGCTGCATCGAGCCCGAACTGGGCCGCGCCCGTGGCTATCCACTGCTGTTGCTCGAACCGCACGATAAGGAAATCGTGCTCTATGCCTATCATGCCGAAACCACCGCCGAATTCGTCGACCAGTTGCTGGCCCTCGCCAAGCACGATTTCCGCCAGGGACCGCACGACCTGATCGGCAGTTCCGAAAGCGTAACACTCGCGAGCGTGGGCGGCGAAAGGTTCGGCGTCCTCCTCGACGGAGAACCGGCAGAAGCGGATGGCCCCCTGGAATTCAAGCTAGTGACTTCCGAAGTCGACCTGCTAGCAAAGCCCGGCAATGACTGACGGTAAGCTGCTATTCCACCTGTCCGACATCCATTTCGGGCTGGAGGACAATAGCGCCCTTGACTGGGTGAAACAGGAAATTGCCGAGCGTCGGCCCGATGCCGTGGCGATCACGGGCGATCTGACGATGCGCGCGCGGCAGCGGGAATTCGACGCCGCATGCAAATGGATCCAGTCGCTCGACGCGCCGGTGACGGTGGAGGTAGGCAACCATGACCTGCCCTATTTCAACCCGATCGAGCGGTTCTTCGACCCCTACAAGCGCATCCGCGCCATTTCCGACAAGGTGGAAGCAGAGATCGACCTGCCCGGGCTGGCCATCATTCCCCTGAAGACGGTGCGCCGCTGGCAACCCCGGCTCAACTGGTCGAAGGGCTGGGTAACCGATGCCGCGCTGGAGCGCTGCCTTACAGCCATCGACACGCTTCCCGCCGGAGTTCAGGCGCTGGTGACGGTTCACCACCCGCTGCGCGAGGTCGGCACGCAGGGCACGGCGCTTACCAAGCACGGGCAGAACGCCCTCAACGAACTTGCGCAAAGACCGGTGCTGGCCGTGCTTTCGGGCCATGTCCACGATGCCTTCGACATCATGGAGGAGACCGTTCACGGCCGGATACGCATGATCGGTGCAGGAACACTGTCGCAACGGGTCCGTTCGACACCGCCCAGCTTCAACGAACTTAACTGGGATGGGAAGGCCCTGAGTGTGCGCGTGCGCAACCTAGAGCACGTGCGAACGCGCGACATGCTGATCGAGGACGTGCCAGAGGATGCCATGCCGCCGCGCGATCCGGGCGAACCCGTAGCCCCCGTGGGCAAGGTACCGCGCACCGATCCCCCAGTCCACTAGCACCCCGGCACATTGGCGATCGAATCCGGCTTGTCGGCAGCCAGTCGATAATGCCAGATAGCCTCGAAGCTATCAGGAAAGGTCGCCTCCATGCTGGCGCGTCACGGTGTCGTTTTCGCAATCGTATCTGCCTTCCTCAGCGCCACGCCTGCCGCCGCGCAGGATTGGCGGCTGGTCATTCATGGTGGGGCGGGCACGATAGAGCGCGATCGCATGTCCCCCGAACGCGATGCCGAGATCCGCGAGGCGCTGGCACTGGCACTGGAAACGGGCAGCGCGGTGCTTTCCGAAGGCGGCAGCGCCCTTGATGCCGTCGAGGCGACGATCCGGGTTCTGGAGGATAATCCTAACTTCAACGCCGGCCGGGGCGCAGTGTTTACCGCCGCGGGGCGTAACGAACTGGATGCCTCGATAATGGATGGTCGCACGCGCGATGCAGGGGCCGTTGCTGGCGTTACCGCCACCCGCCACCCGCCACCCGATCAGCCTGGCGCGCGCTGTGATGGAGGATTCCCCGCACGTGATGATGGCCGCGAGCGGGGCGGACGAATTTTCGATCGAGCAGGGACTGGAGCAAGCCGGGCCCGACTGGTTCCATACGCAGGAGCGCTTCGACCAGTTGCAGCAGTTCCTTTCGCGCAACCGTGCGGATGCCAGCGACCTGGCCGGTGCGGATTACAAGTTCGGCACCGTGGGTGCGGTGGCACTGGATATGGAGGGCAACCTTGCCGCCGGCACATCGACTGGGGGCATGACCGGCAAGCTTTATGGCCGGGTTGGCGACTCACCGGTGATCGGCGCGGGTACCTATGCTGACAACCGCGCTTGCGCCGTCTCTGCCACCGGTGCGGGCGAGTATTACATTCGCGAGGGCGTGGCGCACGAAATTTGCGCGCGTATCCGCTTCCTTGGCGAGAGTCCGCAGGAGGCAGCGGACTTCGTGCAGGCGGAAACGCTGGAGATGGGCGGCAGCGGCGGCGTCATCGTCGTGGGGGCAGACGGGGATTGGGCCTATTCCTTCAATACGCCGGGCATGTATCGCGGAGTGGCGGCCAGGGATTCGCACGTATCGGTAGGCATTTACGGAGACGAATAACCATCAAACCCGTCAACTCGTCCTTATTTCCGGCCATTTTGTCGCAGCAATAGGCACGAATTGGCAGTTCACCGCGTAAAGTTCCGTCATGGCGACAAAGGTCCTCATCGTCGAGGACGACCTGTTGAACCGCATGTTCTACGAGGCCGTCTTCAGGCAGCGCGGCTATGAGCTGATGCTCGTGGACGATGGTGCACGCGTGCTGGACGCTGTCGACAGCTTCACGCCCGATATCATCACCATGGATATTCATCTGCCCCACGTCAGTGGCCGCAAGCTGATCCGGGAAATCAAGCGCAATCCGCAGACGCAGCACATCCCGATCCTCGCGATCACCGCCTATGCCGGCAAGCGCGACGAGGAAGGGATCCGCCGCGCAGGGGCAGGCGGCTATCTGGCCAAGCCGCTGAGCATCGAGAGCCTGCTGGGCGAAGTCGATGCACTGCTGGAAGGCCAGAAAGTCCACTAGGACTTCGAAACCCATCGATAGACGCGAAAAGGGCGACCCTTCGTGGGGGCCGCCCTTCGTATTTTCCTCCGTCGAGGAAACTCTTGATAGGCGCGGTAGCGCCCGGAGACTTAGCGCTTGCTGAACTGGAAGCTGCGGCGTGCCTTTGCGCGGCCGTACTTCTTGCGTTCCACCACGCGGCTGTCGCGGGTGAGGAAACCGGCTGCCTTGATCGTGCCGCGCAGCGCGGGCTCGAACTTGCTCAGCGCCTGGCTGATGCCGTGCTTCACCGCGCCGGCCTGGCCGGAGAGGCCGCCGCCGGAACAGGTGGCAACCACGTCATACTGGCCTTCACGGTCAGAGATCGTGAACGGCTGGTTGATCACGAGACGCAGCGTCGGACGGGCGAAGTACACTTCCTGGTCCTTGCCGTTCACGGTCACCTTGCCGGTACCGGGCTTGATCCACACGCGGGCGGTGGCATCCTTGCGGCGACCGGTGGCGTAGGCACGGCCCTGGGCGTCGAGTTCCTGTTCGCGCAGGGGCGCGGTCGGAGCCTTGGGTTCGGCGTTCCCGGTATCGGCATCTGCTTCGGGAGCATCGCCGACGACGTCCTTCAGGTCAGCGAGATCGCTGGCGGTGTTGTTGTCTTCGGTAGCCATTATGCGGACACCTTGTTCTTGCGGTTCATCGAGGCAACGTCGAGCACTTCGGGCTTCTGGCCGTCATGCGGGTGCTCGGTGCCGTTGTAGAGGTGCAGCGCCTTCATCTGCGCACGGCCGAGCGGACCCGTGGGGATCATGCGCTCAACGGCCTTTTCCAGCACGCGTTCGGGATAGCGACCGGCCAGAACCTTGTCGGCGGTAACTTCCTTCAGGCCGCCGGCATAGCCGGTGTGCTTGTAGTAGATCTTCTTCGCGGCCTTGTTGCCGGTGAACTTCACCTTGTCGGCGTTGATCACGATGACGTGGTCACCGCAGTCGACGTGAGGGGTGTAGATCGGCTTGTGCTTGCCGCGCAGAATGTTGGCGATGATCGAAGCGAGGCGACCGACGACGAGACCTTCGGCGTCGATGATGTGCCACTTCTTTTCGACCTCGGCCGGCTTGATCGACCGGGTGGTCTTCGTCAGAGCCTTCATGGCTGGATGTCCTCAAAAATCAGTGCGAAAATTCGCCGCTGACCTGAAGGCGGTGAAGAATCACCATCTGCCAGGGCAGCGAAGGCGCGGCATTTGTCGCTTTACCCGCCGCAAGTCAAGCAAATCCGGGGCATAGCGTGGAGGTAAAATAATACCGTCGGCAATATTGCGGCGTCTCAGCGGGTCAGGCTCCAGTGTTCGCGGACCGTGCGGCTCGTGCCTTCAACCAGCGTCACTATGCGGCGAGCGGCAGCGCGCATCAGGCCGGTACTTGCATCGCGTTCGCATTCGAAAACCGATTCCACGGTCCCCTGCAGACCCCCGGGCAGATCAACGCGCTGCTCGTCGCGGCGGGACAGGGATGCCGGGGCAAACAGGTCTGTCGGCAGGTAGGCGATCACGTGGTTGCCAGCTATCTGCAGGGCCGAAAGATATCGCGCAAGCTGTTCACGCTCATCCGCGCTGGCATGGTCGCTGGAGATCTGGGCAAGAGCCTCCCCGACAGCGCGTCGAAGATCAGGACCGGCAGGCTGCGCTATTTGGGTCGAGAGGATCTGGCCGAACGCATCGAGTGCGATGGGAAACAAGCCGCTCTCGTCGCGCTCTCGCTCGATTCGCACGAACTGTTCCAAGGCGGCGGGCGCCTCGATCCGTACATCGGTCTGTTGTCCGCTCAGCATGAACCCGCCGTCGAACCGGCGAAAGGCCACCGCGAAATCGCGCGTGGCAGAAAATTCCCTACCGTCTGCCAGTTGGCGCACGACCGTTCGGGAATAGCGCATCGGTCCGTCGGGAGGAGCGATCAGGCCACTCAGTGGGGCGGCGAGGGCCCTGTTTGCACACAGTGCAGGAGCGACGCCCGCTACAAATGCCAGAAGCATCGCACTGCGCCTGTCGGTCCTGCTCATTGCCGTTCCCCGCCCGGCGACAGTTCGGCCAGCCATTCCCGGGTCGCCTCCGGCGCGGAATCCGCCATCCAGCCGCAGATTGCGGGCGTATCGTAAGGATGCAACTGGGCGAGACGCTGCGTCGCGGCTTCCAGCAAGGCACCGTTCGTCTTGAACAGTACGCCCACCTCGGCAGACGACTGCACCTGCCCTTCATGGCGGAAGACCGAAAGCATTTGCGGCAGGATGTTTGCACAGCCTACGAGGCCTTCCTCCAGCAGCGTGCTGGCCACCTCCCGCGCTTGCTCGGCATCCCCGAACGGACTCCAGATCAGCGCAGCCCCAAAGGTATGCTGCGAACTCATCGCGCCTGCCTGCCCAGTACGTGCGCGCCCCAGGCGAAGGCACCCACCAGCAGCGCACCGACCAACTGGTGTGCCACGGCCAGCCACAGCGCCACGCCCGTCATGACCGTGGCGATACCCAGCAGGATCTGCACGCCGAATGCGGAGTGGATCGCGATCGAGGCGCGCCGGTCCAGCGGCTTCACCTGCCGCGCCATGATCACCAGTGCCGCCACCGCGACCCACGCCCACCAGCGATGGACGAAGTGGAGCCAGAACGGATCGTGCGTGAAGGTCCAGACCACGCCGTTCGACCAATCGATCTCGGGCACCAGGCGATCCTGCATCAGCGGCCAGGTGTCGGAGGCAAGCCCTGCGTTGAGGCCGGCCACCCATGCTCCCATGAGCAGTTGCAGGAACAGGATCACCGCGACAGCGAGGGCGAGGCCAGTGAACCGCGCTGGCGTTCCGTGCCCCTGTCTATCGAGCTGGCGCAGGTCGAGCGCCGTCCACACCAGACCGCCGAGCGTGAAGAAAGCTGTCAGCAGATGGATCGAAAGCCAGAAGTGCGAAACGTCGGTCATCTCCGTGCCGAGGCCGGAGCGAACCATGAACCAGCCGAACGCCCCCTGCAGCCCGCCCAGAGCGAGAAGTGCCAGCAGGCGCGGTTTGTATCCAGCCGGTATCGCGCCGCGCAGCCAGAACCAGGCTAGCGGCAAGGCAAAGGCCAGTCCGATCACACGGCCAAGCAGGCGGTGGAACCATTCCCAGAAGAAGATGAACTTGAACGCGGCCAGGTCCATCCCTGCCGGGCCGCTGACGTTCCGGTATTCGCCGGTCTGCTTGTAGAGGTCGAACTCTGCCTGCCAGTCCGCTTCGCTGAGCGGGGGCAGGGCGCCGCTGACCGGGCTCCAGTGCGTGATCGACAGCCCGCTCTCGGTCAGCCTGGTGATACCGCCCACGACAACCATCACCAGTACGAGCGTCGCCACCGCGAACAGCCAGCGCGCCAGCGCCAGCGGGCGCGGTGAAGCGGCGGTAACGGAACTTGCGGAAGTTGCTGAGGCGGCGACCATGGGGCGCGATTTGCAACTTTGCGCAGGGATTCGCAAGCGGGGCCTTGGTGCAGGCTTCGCACAGCGGCACAAAATGTGACAGGGAATCGTCGCTCACCCCTTGCGCAATGTTATGACGTTACATAGATGGTTGCGCATGGGCTCGATCAACCCCTGGATTCGCGGTCGACTAGACCGTGCCGGCGTCATGCTGTCCGCGCTGTGCCTCGTGCACTGCGTTCTCGGGCTCGTGCTGGTTGCCGGTCTGGGGTTTGGCGGCACGTTCCTGCTCGATCCCGACCTCCATCGCTGGGGGCTGTTGCTGGCCACGATCATCGCGGGCGTGGCTATCGGCGTTGGCGCCTTGCGCCATCGCCGGGCCGGACCCTTCGTGGTGGCGATGACCGGCCTCACCTTCATGGGCGGCGCGCTGGCCGTAGGCCACGGTTTCGAGGAGGCGGTGCTGACCATGATCGGGGTTACGCTGGTGGCAGCAGGCCACATCCTCAACTTGCGCCACGCCTGACAGGCTCTATGTGGCGTGGGTGATGACCCAGCCAATCTCCCTTACAGTCAACGGCGACACCCGTCGCACACAGGCCACCACCATTGCCGCGCTCGTGCGCGAACTGGGGCTCATGCCCGAGAAGGTGGCCGTCGAGCACAATGGCGAAATCGCTCCCCGCTCTTCGCTGGAGCAGACTGCCCTTTCCGACGGTGACCAGCTGGAAATCGTGCACTTCGTCGGCGGCGGCTCCGGCGCTCAGGACGACAGCTGGGAAGTGGCGGGGCACCGCTTCACCAGCCGCCTGATCGTGGGTACGGGCAAGTACAAGGATTTCGCGCAGAACGCCGCGGCGGTCGAGGCGGCAGGGGCCGAGATCGTGACTGTCGCCGTGCGCCGGGTCAACATTTCGGACCCCAGCCAGCCGGTGCTGATGGACCATATCGACCCGAAGAAGGTGACCTACCTGCCCAACACTGCGGGATGTTTCACCGCCGAAGACGCAATCCGCACCCTGCGGCTGGCTCGCGAGGCGGGCGGCTGGGACCTGGTGAAACTGGAAGTGCTGGGTGAAGCGAAGACGCTCTATCCCAACATGGTCGAAACCATCCGCGCCTGCGAAGTCCTGGCGAACGAAGGCTTCAAGCCGATGGTCTACTGCACCGACGACCCCATCGCCGCGAAGCAATTGGAGGACGCAGGGGCCGTCGCCATCATGCCCCTTGGTGCGCCGATCGGCTCGGGGCTGGGCATCCAGAACCGGGTGACGATCCGCCTGATTGTGGAAGGTGCCAGCGTCCCGGTATTGGTGGATGCGGGTGTCGGCACCGCCTCCGATGCCGCGGTCGCCATGGAACTGGGCTGCGACGGCGTTCTGATGAACACCGCCATCGCCGAGGCCAAGGACCCGATCCGCATGGCCCGCGCGATGAAGCTGGCCGTGGAGGCCGGGCGTGAGGCTTATCTTGCAGGCCGCATGGGGCGGCGCAAATATGCCGATCCAAGCTCGCCCCTGGCCGGATTGATATAGCTGGCCCTGGTGCTCTTGCCGCACGAACAACTACGCGCCTGGTGCTAATCCGTCGGACATCTCACATTATATTAACCATACGCGCGCACACCTTTCCCTGACACCGCAAGGAAAGGCTGATCATGGGTCACGAATCGAAGACGTTCTCCCTCACCATCGCCGAAATGCGCGAGTTCGCCGGTTTCGCCGAATACGAGCAGGAATTCATCGAACGCTCGCTCGATATTGCGCTGAGCCGGTGCGATGCCTTCAAGACGTGGAGTGTTTGCGCCGACGACAAGCGCGCCATCCGCGGCCAGTACCTTGCCTATCGCGAACTGAAGCACCTGCGGGCGATGATTCCGGGCGGTGACACCTTCGACGGGATTGAAGGGTTGATGGGCACGCTGCTGCGCATTTCGGCGCAAGATCTTGCGATGGAGCGGCTGGACAGCTTCTCCGCCTACCGTTTTCTCTATGAGCGCCTGCTTGGCGCTGCAGTGCGGCCGTTCCTTCCTGCAGCGTTCTGCGCTGCGGCCGCACTGCCACAAATCCGCCCCGAACGCCGCCGCATGCTGTTGCAAAGCCTGAGCGAGGCAGCCGCCACGGCGCCCGCCTGGTCGCGCAAGGAACCGGCGTTCTTCCCGGAAAGAATCGAGGTCGAGGCCGCCTGACCCCGGGCGCCCCATCAATAAAGCGCGTCGAGCCGATCCTGGTAATTTTCGCGGATCTGCATGCGGCGGATCTTCATCGTGGGCGTCATCATGTCGTTGTCCACGGTGAAAGGTTCGTCCGCCAGCACGAACTTGCGCACCTTCTCGATCACCGAGAGATCCTCGTTCGTCCGGTCTATCGCTGTCTTGATGGCAGCACGGAAGGCGGGCAGGTCCTGTAGCGCGGCCATGTCGAACTGCTGGCCGTTGTCGCGCGACCATTGCACCGCCCATTCGGCATCGGGCACGATCAGCGCGACCATGTACGGCTTCTTGTCGCCGGAAACCATTGCCTGGCTGATCTCGGGCTGCAGGGTGAGCATACCCTCCAGTTTCTGCGGGGCGACATTGTCGCCCTTGTCGTTGACGATGATGTCCTTCTTGCGGTCGGTTATCTTGATCCGGCCCTTCTTGTCGATATGCCCCACATCACCGGTATGGAGCCAGCCATCGCGCAGGGTGTTCTCAGTATCGTCGGGCCGTTGCCAGTAACCCTTCATCACCAGTTCGCCGCGCACGAGGATCTCGCCATCCTCGGCGATCTTCACTTCCACGCCGCGCAGCGGCGGACCCACGGTGTCGAGCTTGATGCCGGCGCTGGGATAGTTGCAGGCGATCACCGGAGCGCTCTCCGTCTGGCCGTAACCCTGTAGCATGGTGAGCCCCATAGCCTGGAAGAACCCGCCGACTTCGGGGTTGAGCGGCGCGCCGCCGGAAACGAGGGCCTTCACCCGTCCGCCAAAGCGTTCCTTGATCTTCGGGCGCAGGGTGGCCGAGAGTAGCGCCTCGTCTATCGCGCTCATCACGCCGGTGCGGCCTTTCACCTGTTTCTCGCCCAGCACCAGCGCCCGGCCAAGCAGGAAGTTGGCGAGCTTCCCCTGCTTCTCGATCGCCTTCATCATCTTGGTGCGCAGCACTTCGAACAGGCGAGGCACGACCACCATAATGGTGGGACGCGCTTCCTCGAGGTTGCTGGACAGCTTGTCGAGCCCTTCGGAAAACCAGATGTCGGCCCCCAGCCCCAAGGGCAGGTAGAAGCCGGCCGTGTGTTCGAAGGCATGGCTCAGCGGCAGGAAGGACAGGAAGCGTTCCTCCTCCCAACCGAAATCGCCCTCGATCACGTGCGCGGCGGCGGCCACGTTGTGCAGGATGGCCCCGTGGTGCAGCATCACACCGCGCGGCGCGCCGCTGGTGCCGCTGGTGTAGATGATGCAAGCCATGTCCTCGCGCTTGAAGCCCGCGATGCGCGACTCCACCGCTTCGCGCGCCTGCACTGCGTCACCGCTGGTTACATCACCCCAGCTGGTCAGTTCGATACTGCCGCTCTGTGCCGAGGAAATCGGATCAACCGCGATCACCTTCTTCCCGCGCCCGGTCTTCATGATCGCGCGGAATAGCGGTTTCGCGAGTTTCGCATTGCCCAGAACCACTGCGCTGGCGCCCGAATCGTCGAGAATATGGGCGTGATCGCGCTCCGTATTGGTGGTGTAGGCAGGCGTGGTGATGCAGCCCGCCGCCATGATGGCGAGATCGGCAATGCACCATTCCGGGCGGTTTTCCGCCACGATTACCACCCGGTCGCCATCGCGCAGGCCCAGCTTGCGAAGGTTTTCCGCCATCAGGCACACCTTCTCGGCGGCCTCGGCGTACGACATCGAGGTCCAGGTGCCATCGATCTTGGCCGTCAGGAATGGCTTGTCGCCGCGCTCGTCGGCCCGTTGCAAAAACAGCGCGACAAGACTGCTGGCGTGGTCGATATCTGCGAGTTGCATTCGCTCGGCTCTCCCTTGCTGCCGACCATCGTTATGGTTCCGGCGCGGCTTATGGCATGAACAGCGGAGTTAGGCGGCGCGGGCGCGGGGGGCAAGCCTGCTTCATTGCCAGCCCGGCCACGCGCCTCTAAAGCCTTGCGGCATGTCGCTTATCCGCCTTTGCGCCGCTGCCGCCGCTCTCGCCCTCGCTTCCTGCACTACTGTCCCCGGCCCCGCCGAAACAGCCGGAACATCTTTCGCCGAGCAAAGCGAAGTCGCGCCTTTCGTGATCGCGGCAAACCCGCTGGCCGCAGAGGCGGGAATGGCGTTGCTGGAAAACGGCGGCAACGCGGCCGACGCGGCGCTGGCGGTCCAGTCCATGCTCTCGCTGGTGGAGCCGCAAAGTTCGGGCATGGGGGGCGGCGCGTTCCTCAACTACTACGACGCCGTGACGGGCGAGGTCATCATCTACGACGGGCGCGAAACCGCGCCTGCGCAGGCCAGCCGCACGATGTTCCTCGACACGGACGGAGAGCCGCTGGGCTATCGCGAGGCTGTGGTGAGCGGTCGCGCCACCGGAGTTCCCGGCGCGGTCGCGGCCCTCGCCATGTTGCACGACGAACACGGCGCGCTGGCCTGGGACGGCCTGTTCGACGATGCGATCCGCACTGCCGAGGAGGGGTTCGTGATCACACCGCGGCTGGGGCGGTTCCTGTCGCGCGATTTCCCGCAACTGTCGCAGCCCGATGCCGCCGCCTATTTCGCCCGCCCCGACGGTACGCGGATGCAGGAGGGTGACCGGTTGCGAAACCCGGCCTACGCCGATTTCCTCCGCCGCCTCTCTGCCAACGGCATATCGGCACTCTACGAAGGCAGCACGGCAGCGCAGATCGTCCAGCGGACCCGCGCCGCGCCGCGCGGTGGCACGATGACCATGGCGGACCTTGCGAACTATCGTCCGATAAAGCGGGAGCCGGTGTGCAACGCATGGCGCGTGTACCGCGTCTGCGCGCCGCCGCCGCCGTCCAGTGGCGCGGCCATGCTGGAACTGCTGGCATTGCTGGAGCGCACCGAGATCGCCTCGCTGGGGCCGCAGGATCCGCGCTCATGGTATCTGTTCGCCGAGGCCAGCCGCCTGATGTATGCCGACCGCGACGCCTATTTCGGCGATGGCGATTTCGTGGACGTACCGGTGGAGGGCCTGCTCGATCCGGTATACCTCGATGCCCGTGCCGCACTGATCGGCCCCGCCGCCGCCGAGAATGTCGAGCCGGGCCGGCCGCAAGGGGCGGATCTCGCAATGGAAGACCTGACCCACGAACCCGCTGGAACTTCGCATTTCATCGTGCGCGACCGGCACGGCAACGTACTGTCGATCACCACCACGGTGGAATCCATTTTCGGCACCGGCCGCATGGTCGACGGGTTTTTCCTCAACAACCAGTTGACCGATTTCGCCTTCAATCCCTTGCAGCCGGGCGGCGACGAAGCCCCCAATGCCGTGGCTCCGGGCAAGCGGCCGCGCTCCTCCATGGTGCCGCTGATCCTGCTCGATGCAGACGGTAGGTTCGCCGGGGCTATCGGCTCTGCCGGAGGCAACTCGATCCCTGCCTATGTCGGCAAGACGCTCGTCGGTGCCGTCGACTGGGGGCTGCCGATGCAGCAGGCACTGGCGCTGCCCAACCTTGTTGCGCGCGGTAACCGTATCGGCGGCGAAGTGAGCGCCTTCGACCCTGCCATCGTCGCGGGGCTGGCCGAGCGGGGGATCGATCTCGAACCCGGCCAGGGAGAGGATTCCGGGGTCCACGCCGTGCTGATACGCGATGGCCGCGTCGACGGCGGTTACGATCCGCGCCGCGAAGGCGTGGTGCTGGTGGGCGAGCCCTAGGCCGCTTCGCTGCCCACGGCTTCGGCAATGCTGGCGAAACCATCCCGGCGCATCAGCTTTTCCAGCCCCTTGTTGATCTGCTTCGCAATACCCGGTCCGTGATAGGTCATCGCGCTGTAGAGTTGCACCAGGCTGGCCCCTGCGCGAATGCGCTCCCAAGCGTCCTGCGCCGTGGCAATACCGCCAACGCCGATCAGCGGAATGGCTCCGCCCGAAGCCTTGCGGAATGAGCGCAGCGTGTCCAGCGCGAGCGGTTTTAGCGGAGCGCCCGAGAGGCCGCCGGTCTCATCCTTGTGTGCAGAGGCGAGATCGGGGCGGGAGATAGTCGTGTTGGCCACGATCAGCGCGTCCAGCCCTTTGTCCATCGCGATCCGGGTGATGGCCTCCACATCGGCTGTCTGCAAGTCGGGTGCGACCTTGAGGAACACCGGCGGCCCCTTGCCACGGCGCGCCTCCAGCACACCATCCAGCAGTTCTACCAGCGCACCTTCATCCTGCAGGGCGCGAAGGCCGGGGGTGTTTGGGCTGGAGATATTGACGGCAAGGTAGGTGGCGTAAGGCGCCATGATCCGCGTCATCGCGGCATAGTCGGCAATCCTGTCCGCACTGTCCTTGTTTGCACCGATGTTGATGCCCAGTACGCCGGGCCTGTCGCCGCGGGAGGCGACCCGGACCCCCGCAGCCTCCGCGCCGCCGTTGTTGAAGCCCATGCGGTTGATGACGGCGCGGTCTTCCTCCAGCCGGAACAGGCGCGGTTTTGGATTGCCCGCTTGCGGCAGGGGGGTGACAGAGCCAACCTCCACGAAGCCGAAGCCAAGGCCCAGCAGCGCATCGGCGACCTCGGCATCCTTGTCGAAGCCCGCTGCCATGCCGACGGGGTTGGGAAAACGAATCCCCGCAATCATCGTCTCCAGCGGACCGCCCAGCGGCTCCGCCTTGCCCGCGGGCATGGCCTTCAGCGCCTTGATGGCAAAACCGTGGGCACGCTCTGCATCGAGCTTGAACAGGGCAGGGCGGATCAGCGAATATAGCATGACGATGCCCTTGGCAGCATCTCGGGGTTGCGCGCAATAGCCTCTGGACTGGCGAGGACGGTTCGCCAGTGCGGTGCCGGCACAATTGGTTGGGGCAGAGGCAAAAATCGTTTAATTGTCGTCTTCTTACAAGCCTGACGCGCAAGAATCCGTTAGTTCACCACCCGCGACCCGAAGGGCTCGACGCAATCTTTGCATCGGGTTCTCCACTCAAACAGGGCGGCCTGCCATCGCGGCAATGGCCGCCCTTTTTTTGGTGGCTACCCCCGATCCTTGACTAGCTGTATACCTTCACGTCAGTCGCGGGGTTGCAGGGGTTGTGGTGATGAAACGGGGCAGGTTCGAAAGCGGGGAGCTGACCCCGCCAAACCGGTTCGACATCGACTATATCGCACCCCAGGGCGATGTCGCGGCGTTCGTCACCACCTTCTATCATTTTCGTTGCGATGATGCGCTGGTGCGGGACATCCAGCCCGCTGCGGTCGGCCAGCTGTCACTGTTTCCGCATGGCAAGGGGCGCATCAGCCTGCCCGATGGCGGCTATGACGATTCGCATGAAGTGAACCTGCTGACCCCGCTGGCCTGTGCCCTGCATATCGAGGTGGAGGGCCCCTTTCACGCGGTTGGCGCCGCGCTTTCTCCGCTGGGATGGGCAGCTCTTACGGGGCTGCATGCGCAGGAGCACGCAAACAGGCTATATGATGCAGCCGACTGGCTCCCCGCCGAAATCGCGGAGCGGAGCGGGGAATTGTGTGCAGGGTACCGCGACGGCTCGGTTACTGCGGCGGACATGGTGGAGGAACTGGCGCGATTGATCCTCGCACATGTCAGGCTGCCGCGACCGCCCCACCTTGACTTGATGAAGACGACAGGGGCCTGGCTTTCCGGCAGCCTCCTTCCCGATGTGGAGGATCTGTACGCCGCCAGCCGCTTTTCCCGCCGGCAGACGCAGCGGCTGGTGCAGCAGTACTTCGGCGTGTCGCCCGTTGCCCTTCGTCGCAAGTATCGCGCCCTGCGTGCCGCTGCCGCCCTCTCGCAGCCCGATCTTTCGGATGAGCAGGCTGCACTCATCCAGGATGCCTTTTACGACCAGCCGCACATGATCCACGAGATCCGGGAATTCGTCGGACGAACACCCGCAAGATTGGCCGACGACGAATCGCCGTACCTGCGTGAGCTGATCGACGGGAAGAACCTGCGCGAACTCGGATGAGCCCCATCGCGACGAATTGCTAACGACTCGCAACAGTCGGAAATGGCTTGATTCCGCCAGATTTGCGCATAGGTGACCAATCGGAACGAATTGGTCCGATTAAACTATGCGCCTATCGAATCTTGCAGATTATGCCGTCGTCACGATGAGCCAGGCCGCGCGTCATTGCGGGGGCGGGCGCACGTCTGCGGCGGAACTGGCCGAGGAAACCGGTCTTCCTGCGCCCACGGTGCAGAAAGTGGTCAGCAAGCTGACGGCAGCGGGCCTGTTGCGGTCGGCAAGGGGCGCAGGCGGCGGTTTGCAACTGGCGCGCCCGGCAGCGGCGATCAGCTTGGCCGACATCGTGGAGGCGATGGAGGGGCCGATCGCGCTCACTTCCTGCGTCGATGAAGGACGGCACGATTGCGCGCTGGAGGGCAGCTGCGCGGTGCAGCCGCACTGGCCGATAGTGAACAATGCTCTGCGCGGCGCGCTGGCGAATATCTCGCTGGTGCAGTTGGCAAGAACGGAAGAAATGGCATGACTGAAGAGATCGAAGTCAAGGATCGTGAAGCGCGCGAGGCGGCTGACAAGGCTGCCGAGTACGAGCACGGCTGGTCCTCCGATATCGAGACAGAATTCGCGGAGAAGGGTCTTACCGAAGACACCGTCCGCTTCATCTCGGGCAAGAAGGGCGAGCCGGAATGGATGCTCGATTGGCGGCTGAAAGCCTTCCGCATCTGGCAGGAGATGGAAGAGCCGAACTGGGCCAAGCTCGGCTATCCGGAAATCGACTACCAGGATGCCTATTACTACGCCGCTCCGAAGAAGAAGGAGCAGCTCGAATCGCTCGACGAGCTCGATCCCGAGATCAAGTCGGTCTACGACAAGCTGGGCATCCCGATTGCGGAGCAGGAAGTGCTCGCCGGGGTGAAGGGCGCGCGCAAGGTGGCCGTGGATGCGGTGTTCGATTCGGTCAGCGTCGCGACCACGTTCCGCAAGGAACTGGAATCGGCGGGCGTCATCTTCCTTTCGATTTCCGAAGCGCTGAAGAAGCACCCGGAACTGGTAAAGAAGTGGCTCGGCAAGGTGGTGCCGCAGCGTGACAATTATTTCGCCTGCCTCAACGCGGCGGTCTTCTCAGACGGGACGTTCGTCTACGTGCCCGAGGGCGTGCGCTGCCCGATGGAGCTTTCCACCTATTTCCGCATCAATGCCGAGAACACCGGCCAGTTCGAACGCACGCTGATCGTTGCCGAGAAGGGCAGCTATGTCAGCTACCTGGAAGGCTGCACCGCGCCCATGCGCGACGAGAACCAGCTGCACGCCGCAGTAGTGGAACTGGTCGCGATGGAAGATGCCGAGATCAAGTATTCGACCGTGCAGAACTGGTATCCCGGCAATTCCGAAGGCGTGGGCGGGATCTACAACTTCGTCACCAAGCGCGGCCTTTGCCAGGGCGACCGGAGCAAGATTTCGTGGACGCAGGTGGAAACCGGCTCTGCGGTGACTTGGAAGTACCCGTCCTGCGTGCTGAACGGCGAGAACAGCGTGGGCGAGTTCTACTCGGTGGCGGTTACGAATAACCACCAGCAGGCCGACACGGGAACCAAGATGGTTCACAACGGCAAGGGCTCGCGCTCCACGATCATTTCCAAGGGCATCAGCGCAGGAAAGTCGAACAACACCTATCGCGGCCTCGTGCGCGTGGCGGCCAATGCCGACAACGTGCGCAACCGTACCGAGTGCGACAGCCTGCTGCTGGGCGACCAGTGCGGCGCGCACACCGTGCCCTATATCGAGGTGAAGAACCCCAGCGCCCAGATCGAGCACGAGGCCACCACCAGCAAGATCAGCGACGACCAGCTGTTCTACGCGATGCAGCGCGGCCTGGACGAGGAAGAGGCCGTCGCCCTGATCGTCAACGGCTTCGCCAAGGAAGTGCTGAAAGAGCTGCCTATGGAATTCGCCGTCGAAGCGCAGAAGCTGCTGGCCATTTCGCTGGAAGGGAGTGTGGGGTGACCGAACGCAAAACCCTCAACCTGCGCGACACCTCGGACGCCGAAGCCCCCGCGATCAAGAAGCGTGGGCGCGGCTGGGAAATTTCCGACAAGCGGCTCGACAACCTGCACGATCAAGCGCGCAAGATGCGCCGCGAAGCCTCCGAAGCGCACAAGGCGCTGGCCGAGCGGTTCTCCAGGGCCGATCTTGGGCGCTACACCTTCAAGCGGTTCGCCGTGGTGGGCAGCGCGATTGTCGACTTCAATTGCCACAACCTCGGCATGGCCATCGTGATCGACGAGGAAGGCGACGACCCTGCGCTCAACCGTCGCCGCGACAAGTCGCTGGATGCGGTCGGCGTGAAGGTGATGCACCTGAAGGCTACCGACATCCTCGAAAACATGGATGATGTGCTCAAGCGCATCACTGCCGGCATGCGCCAGCGCATAGCCGACAGGGGCGACGCGCGCCGCCGCCACGAAGCAGATAACCCTCGGCAGACCCGCCCGCGCTACGACCGCGATGGCAACGGCCCGCCCCGTAACGATCGCGGCGGCAAGAGGTGAGCCATGAGTGCGGCCATCGACAGACTCGTCGCGCTGGCAAAGGGCCAGGGCATGACCGGCACGCTGGTCTGCTGGACCAAGGCCGACGTGTGGACCTTCGAGGGCGACATGCCCGACGACATCATGCTGGCCGGTTCGGCCGACCCGGCGCTGGACTATTTCTGGCAGGCGGCGAACGGACCGCACCGGGCAGACAAGGGATTTATCGACGGCGCGGCCAAGGTCGCGATTTAGTTCGACAGACAGGAAAATGACGATGCTGAAAATTGA
Source organism: Aurantiacibacter zhengii (assembly GCF_003584125.1). Classification (GTDB taxonomy): domain Bacteria; phylum Pseudomonadota; class Alphaproteobacteria; order Sphingomonadales; family Sphingomonadaceae; genus Alteraurantiacibacter; species Alteraurantiacibacter zhengii. The sequence continues at coordinate 39,778 of NZ_QXFL01000003.1, read as the reverse complement.
AAACCTCCACGCCGAGATTGACGGCAAGGAAATCCTAAAGGGCCTCTCGCTCGAAGTGAACGCGGGCGAGATCCACGCCATCATGGGGCCGAACGGCGCTGGCAAGTCCACGCTGGCCTATGTGCTGGGCGGGCGTCCGGGCTACGAAGTCACGCAAGGAACCGTGACTTTTAATGGCAAGGACCTGCTGGACATGGAACCGCACGAACGCGCCGCTCTCGGCATGTTCCTGGGCTTCCAGTATCCGGTCGAGATTCCCGGCGTATCCAACGTGCAATTCCTGCGCGAGGCGCTGAATTCGCAGCGCAAGGCGCGCGGCGAAGAACCACTGTCGGGCGGCGAATTCCTGAAGCTCGCCAAGGAAAAGGCCGGGCTGCTGAAGCTCGACATGGAGATGCTGAAGCGCAACGTGAACGTCGGCTTTTCCGGCGGCGAGAAGAAGCGCAACGAAATGGTGCAGATGGGCATCCTCGATCCCGCTTTCGCCGTGCTGGACGAGACCGACAGCGGCCTCGACATCGACGCGCTGAAAGTGGTGGGCGAGGGCATCAACGCCATCATGCGCAAGAGCGACAAGGCCGTGCTGCTGATCACCCACTACCAGCGCCTGCTCGACTACGTGGAGCCGGACTTCGTGCACATCCTTTCCGCCGGGAAGATCGTGAAGACCGGCGGTGCCGACCTTGCGAAGCAGCTTGAAGCGGAAGGCTACGACGAGGTGATGGCGGCATGAGCCAGCAGAACCCGACACTGAAGGACGAGGAATGGCGCTATGCGGACGCCAAGGCGCTCGCCGCGCTGTCTCCCGATACGTTCGAGGCTTGGCGCGATATCGATGTTGCCCCCGGTGAAACCCATCGCGAGTGCTTCGTGCTGGACGCTGCCGAGCCCTCCCTCACACGCATCCGCGCCAAGGTGGGCGAAGGTGCGCGGCTGGAATTGTTCGCAGTCAACCTGGGCGGCGATTACACCCGCATGGAAGTAATCACGCGCCTCGAAACCGGTGCGCATTTCGAATTCGGCGGCGTGACCATCGGCGGCGGCGATGCCGTGCGCGAATTCGTAACCCGCACCACCCACGATGAGCCCGAGGCGACATCCAACCAGGTCGTCCGCGCCGTCCACTGGGGCGAGGCAACCGGCAACTTCCTCGGCGCGATCAACGTGGGCCGGGGCGGCCAGCGCACCGATGCGGCGCAGGATTTCAAGGCGCTGGTGCTGGAAAAGGGCGCGGCCGCCAATGCCAAGCCTGAACTCGAGATCTTTGCCGACGACGTGAAGTGCGCCCACGGCGCCGCCATCGGGCAGATGGACGAGATGGCCCGCTATTACATGGCGAGCCGGGGCATCGCCCCCGATCTCGCCAAGAAGCTGCTGGTCCGCGCCTTCATCGCCGATGCGCTTGCCGCGCTGGAGGACGAGAGCGAGGCCGAACGCCTGCTAGACACCGCGCTGGCCGTCCTGGACGATGCCGAAGCGATGATCGCATGAGCCTGACCGACGCTGCCCTCCAATCGCGCAAGGCCGATTTTCCCGGTATGGTCACGGCGGATGGCCAGCCGTGGCACTACCTCGATTCCGCCGCCACCGCGCAAAAGCCGCAGGTGGTGATCGATACGGTGGCCCGTGCCCTGGGCGCGGACTATGCGACGGTACATCGCGGCGTCTATTCGCGCTCTGCCGAGATGACGTTGGGTTACGAGGCTGCGCGGCGCCGGGTGGCGCAGTTCATCGGCGGGCAGGAGGACGAGATCGTCTTCACCCGCGGCGCGACCGAGGCGATCAACCTGCTGGCCTACAGCTACCCTGAAAAGGGCCGCGTGCTGCTGTCGGAACTGGAACATCATTCCAACATCGTGCCGTGGCAACTGGCTGGTTGGCAGGTTGACGTCTGCCCGATCACCGAAGACGGCCAGATCGACCTTGACGCTGCCGAGGAACTGCTGACGACCGAACACACGATGGTCGCCTTTGCGCACGTCTCCAACGTGCTGGGGAGCGTGGTGGACGCGAAGCGCGCTGCAGACCTTGCCCACGCCGTGGGTGCGAAGCTGCTGCTCGACGGATGCCAGGCCGTGCCCCGCGTGCCGGTGGATGTCGCCGCGCTCGACTGCGATTTCTACGCCTTCTCCTCGCACAAGCTCTACGGCCCGACCGGTATCGGTGCGCTGTGGGGCCGGGCTGGCCTGCTTGCCGCAATGCCCCCCTGGCAGGGCGGCGGGGCGATGATCGACAAGGTCGGTTTCGCAAACACCACCTATGCCCCCGCCCCGCAGCGGTTCGAGGCAGGGACCCCCGCGATCGTTGAGGCCATCGGCTTTGCGGCGGCCTGCGATTACGTTTCCGGCATCGGCCTGGAAGCCATCCACGTTTACGAGGCGGAACTGGTGCGCCAGACCCGCGAGGCCCTGCGCGGCATGAACGATGTCACGCTCTACGGGCCCGACGACAGCGCCGGGATCGTCAGTTTCATGATGGACGGGGTTCACCCGCACGATCTGGGCACCATATTGGATGAAGAGAACGTGGCAATCCGCGCAGGCCACCACTGCGCGCAGCCGCTGATGGAGAAGCTGGGCATATCCGCAACCGCGCGCGCCAGCTTCGGGATCTACTCCGACGAGGAAGACGTCGCCGCGCTGATACGCGGCATCGAACGCACCAAAAGGATTTTCGGCTGATGGCAAATCAGGACAACATGACCCAGAACGAAGAAAAGGATTTCGTCGCGGCGCCCTCGCCCACGGAGAACGTGGCCGAGAAGCCGCCGCGTGCCCGCGTTTCCGATGCGCCGATCCTAGAAGAGGAAACGGCCGGCGAGAAGCTGGAGCGCAAGCGCGATTACCTCGAAGGCTTCCTGCAGAAGAAACCCGAGGGCGTGGCCCCCGGTGAACCCGGCGGCGAACTGCACCAGTCGGTGATCGATGCGCTGAAGGACATTTATGACCCGGAAATCCCGGTAAACATCTATGACCTTGGACTGATCTACAACGTCGAGGTCGCGGAAGATGCTGACGTAAAGGTCACCATGACGCTCACCACACCGCACTGTCCTGTCGCGGAAACCATGCCCAACGAAATCGAGATGCGCGTGATGGGCCTTCCCGGCGTGCGCGATGCCGAGGTTGTCGTAACCTGGGATCCGCCCTGGGATCCCTCCAAGATGAGCGACGAGGCCCGCCTCGAACTGGGGATGCTGTGAGCCTTGCGGCGCCAACCCTAACGGTCTCCCTGGCCGACTATGCCGACCCGGCAGACGGTGCGGCGCTGGTGGCCTTGCTGGATGCCTATGCCCGTGATCCGATGGGCGGCGGGGAGCATTTGTCCGACACAGTGCGGGACACCCTCGTGGATGCGCTGGCGTCGTTTCCCGGTGCCTTCAGCCTGATTGCCCGGCTCGACGATGTTCCGGTGGGCCTTGCCAATTGCATCACCGGCTTCTCCACCTTTGCAGCCGCGCCGCTGGTGAATATCCACGATATGGCCGTCTTGCCGGGGCATCGCGGCCACGGGATCGGCAGGGCGCTGATGGAAGCGGTGGAGGCAGAGGCCTTGAAGCGAGGCGCGTGCAAGATCACATTGGAAGTGTTGAGCGGTAACGAGACCGCCAAGGCGCTTTACGCGAAGTGCGGCTACGGTGACTACGAGCTCGACCCCGCCGCCGGCAAAGCCATGTTCTGGCAGAAGAAACTGATATGACCGAAACGAAAGCCCGCCCCGCCCCCAAGGCCGCAGTGATCCTCACCCCCGCCGCAGAACAGCGCGTGGCCGACCTGATGGCGCGCGCTCCCTCCGACGCGATCGGCGTGAAGCTTTCGACCCCGCGCCGTGGCTGCTCGGGCCTCGCCTACTCGGTCGACTATGTCAGCGAGGAAGTCGCGTTCGACGAGAAGATCGAAACGCCCGGCGGTACCTTCTACATCGATGGCGCCAGCGTGCTTTACCTGATCGGCAGCACGATGGACTGGGTGGAAGACGATTTCATCGCCGGTTTCACCTTCGAAAATCCCAACGCCAAGGGTGCCTGCGGCTGCGGTGAAAGCTTCATGGTCTGATTTCAGACCCGCTGATCCCGGCGCGGTGTTCCAGTTCCCGGCCTAGATCTGCAAGGTGATGCACGCCCCAGGCGAGGAGCCCGATCACCGCCAGCACAGCAAGGCGGCGAGCAATGTGCCTTACTCTGCGTTCGCGCACCAGGCGGTCGTAAGCCTCGGTTCCCTCCTCCGGATCGAGCGTAACCAGCACGTCGCGCCGATTTCGCACTACGTTTTCAAGCTTGGCCGGCTTCCTCGGCAATGAACTCCAGCAGCGCCTGATCGTACTCGTCGATTTCGCCGCTCCTGGCGATCTGGTCATCGAGCCATTCCTGCTCGAACGCGGTTACTGCGGCATCCTGCGCCACGAGTTCCTCGCGGCTCTCGGCAGGAGAGCGCCGTCCGAACACCACACCGAACGCATTGGGAGCGGACCTAGCCATTTTGCCCATGAACCGTCCCACGCTCCCCTTGTTGTCGCCGACAAAGGCTTCCAGTTCGAGCATCCGTTCGCGGCTGACCTGTGCCGTATCGGCGGCAAAGCCCATCAGGTAATTGCCCACCGCCTGCACGAACAGGCGCTTGAATTCGGGCGCATTTTCCTGCCCGGCCACGGCATCCTTGATGCGGAACATCACTTCGGCTTCGCGGCGGCTGACGGCTGCCGGGCGGTCGCTCGCCTGGCCGAAGATCACGCGGCGAAGGATGCGGCATTCGGCCTGGCTGACGTGGCTGTCGGACAGTTCGCCACCGCAGCGGGTGGGGCCGGTGCCTTCCAGCACTTCGCGCACCATGACGTCGAGCACGTAGGTCTTCAGTGTCTCGGGCACGTTCTGGGCGCGTTCGATAATCGATGTGAGCAGTTCCAGTTCGGTCATGGAGCAGACCTTGCCGTCTGCCTCCACCTGCGCGATCAGCCATGCGCCCTCCTCGGCGCTGGCAAAACCACGCGGCTCGCTGCCCTCGAGAACGTAATTGCGGACCGCTTCGACGAAGAAGTCGGACCACTCGCGGGAAGGATTGTCGATGGCGTGCTCGGTCGCAAAGACCATCTCGGCTTCTTCGCGCGTCATGCGGCCGTCAGCCCAGCCAGCCCGGCGCAGCGCCAGCACTTCTTCTGAACTGATCGAGCGGTCGGCAGCGGCGTGCCGGGCGATTTCGGCGAATTCAAGACTCATGGGGGCAGATCCTCCTGTGCACCAGGGGTCATGCCGCAACAGCCTTAAATTCGGGTTACCGGGCGGACGTTTCCCCGTTTAACGCGCTCGCGACAAGGCCTGGATACACGCGAGGCGATCCACTGCCGCACCGTCGCTCGCGCGGCGCGCTTCAAGCCACGTCGCCACCGGCTCCCCGCCCGGTGCCAGCGGATAGAGATAGACATCGAGCACGCACGCCTCGCTGCGGAACTGCAGCTTGCGCATATCGCCTTCGGGCGTGTCCAGTCGCGGCTGGCCGAAGCGGCCCACCAGGGCGGAGGCTGGCTGGCGGATGATACCTGCAAGACCGGGGCCTTCCAGCACTTCGGGCATACGGAAACCCGCAGTAGCCGGCGGAGGCGGCACGGATTCTGTCGGCGGAACCTGTCGCGGGTCTACCGTGCTGGGTGGCGGAGGCGGTGCCTGCTGCTGCCGCGGTGCGGAGACACAGGCGGACAGGGTGGCAACCAGGAGAAGGGCGGCGCTCAGGCGCATAACAGGCGTCTTTCTAGGAAATTGCTTTCCGCCGCGAACCGCGGTGGACGAGGTGGGTTGCCGATGCCGCCCCAAGCACCGGCGCGAGGAAATTGACAAAGGGAACTGCCAGCATCGCGGCGATAACTCCCCCGAGTAAAAACCGTTGTGTCTTGCTGACGGGCGCGCTGTCCTTCGCATCGTGCGAATGGCGCAGCCACACCATGTCCTGCAATTCGCGCCCCAGCAACACTGCATTCACCAGCAGGAACAGGACGAAAGTCCCGACCCCGGTGAACAGCAGCACCAGCGCAAAAGGCAGGGCGATCAGGTTCGCCAGCAGTGCCCTTCCCGCTGCCGACAGTGCATTGCGAACCTGCTTTCCGGGCAGCAGGTCGCGCGCCGTTTGCGCTTCCCGGGGATAGTAGCGTGCTTCCACAGCCTGCACCACTTCGTCGGCATAGAACTGGATCACCGCCATCGCGACGATGCGCCAGGTCAGCCACAGCCCGACTATCGCCAACACCGCCGAAAGCGCCCCGCGCACGGCCCCAGCGCCCGTGAACAGCGTATCCTCCAGCCCGCCTGCGGTGAGCAGCCAGTCCAGCAGGAACCAGCCGCAGGCGGCCACCAGCACGAACACCGCAATGGTAACGGCGATACTCTTCAGCAGGATGCGCAACACCGCCCCGTCGGCGATCTGTCGCAGACCAAGCGCAAGAGAAGTTGCAAGTGAACCCATCGACGCTTGCGATTGCCCGGCGTATCGGCCAAGTCAACGCCGCTTGGTGCCCCCACGCCGGAAAACGCGCCGCAAGACTATCAGGAGAATTCATGTCCGCCCCCCGTTACGACGTAATCGCCATCGGTAATGCCATTGTCGATGTGATGGCTCCCGCTTCGGACGAACTGGTTGAAGAGCTGGGCATGAAGAAGGGCGGCATGACGCTGGTCGATGCCGATCAGGCGAAGGAATTGTACGATGCCATGGGGCCGGCGAAGGAGATTTCCGGCGGTTCCGCAGCCAACACGCTGGCGGGCCTTTCGGGAATGGGCGCACAGTGCGCTTTCGTGGGGCAGGTGGCGGACGACCAGCTCGGCAACGTATTTGCCCACGATATCCGCGCCGTGGGCATCGATTTCGACGTGCCTGCCCGCGAAGGCGAGCCGCCGACCGCGCGCTGCCTGATCTTCGTAACGCCCGACGGCCAACGCACGATGAACACGTTCCTGGGGGCGACCCAGTTCCTTCCGGCAGACGCGCTGAACGAGGAAGCCATCGGCGGGGCGGACATCCTCTACCTCGAAGGATACCTGTGGGATCCGGAAGAACCGCGCCGGGCGATGCGCTCTGCGATCAAGACCGCCAAGGATGCGGGCCGCAAGGTGGCCTTCACCCTGTCGGACGCTTTCGTGATCGATCGCTACGGCGACGATTTCCGCGCGCTGATCGACGATGGCATGATCGACATCCTGTTCGCCAACGAGGTGGAACTGGGCGCGCTGACGGGCGAGGAGGATTTCGACGCCGGGATCGACGCGCTGAAGGACAAGGTGCCCACGCTGGTCGTGACCCGCAGCGAGAAGGGCGCGGTCTGCGCCACCGGCGGCGAGTTCTACAAGGTCGCGGCAGAGCCGATCGACAAGGTGGTCGACACCACCGGCGCGGGCGACCTGTTTGCCGCAGGCTTCCTGTTCGGCCTGGTGCGCGGCGAGGAACCGAACCGCTGCCTGAAGCGCGGCGCTATCGCGGCGGCGGAAATCATCAGCCACTACGGCGCGCGGCCGGAAACGGACCTCGCCAAGCTGATGGCCGAAAAGCTCGGCTGAGCGGGCCACCCGACTTCAGTTGATGAAATACATGCGGGGCGCGGGGTTTTGCCTGCTTCCATAGGCGTGCCTCTCGCGCGCGTGCGGACGGGCGCGGACTGGAAGGGAGCTGACGGCGAGAAAGAGCGGGCGCGGCTGTGGCAGTCGCACCCGCTGTAGGAAAGGGCGCGTCTATTCACCGGCGTCGTTCGGCAATGGCTTTCGCTGTCGCCTTTTGACGGGTCTGACGTGGCATCGCCTGGCGAAGAGATGGCTCACGTGCCAGCGGGCAGAACCGTTACGACAACCCGGCGATAACGTGTGAGCGGAGGCGAACCCTTGTCGGTAACTTTCAGGATGAAATGAACCTCGGACCTTTCGTCGACAACAGGAGCGCTGAATCCCCTCGCATAGAGATTTTCGGCGCCCCACATTTCCACGGCTTCCGGGTATGTCCCCGCTTCCGGATACTGGAACCAGTGATAGCTGAGGCTGTCTCCGTCGGGATCTGTGGTGCCGCGTGCGTCCAGAGCGACGACGTCGCCGGAATGCACCGTAATCCGGTCAGGATGGGCAAGGCGGACAATGGGTGGATGGTTGGCATCCTGGGGCGCTTCCACCGTCCAGTCCATGCGGGCAGCGAAGTCGTTCTGAAACTCGTCGCGCCAGCGCCAGAGCGTTTCCCGAAACCCCGTGAACGTCCGGTCCATCGGCGCGATCGCACGTCCGTAAGGCCTAGCGACATATGGCTGGTAGCTGTCCACCGCGTTGGTCCAGATCGGCCGCGTCTCCTGGGGAACAGGAACGCCGCCGTTGAAGCCATCGGGATCGGTGGTGGAGCGGTCTGGCGTGCGCAGTTCGTAGCGACCGCCCCAACCACCCCAGTCCGGCCGATCCGGCGTATTCAGGCCGTTCGGGATCAGCCCCAGGAACGAAGGCGTATCGCCTTCCACCCCGTAGGCCGTATCGGGATAGGCCGCGCCAAGGGGCCCGTGTCCCTGCTGAATGTGCTGGGCGAACCAAGCGTTGGAAATGGCGGAGTTGTCGATCCCGTCGATGACGGAACTCATCGCCGTCCATGTTGAAGCACCGTATCCGCCGGGACTGACGATATAGAAAAGCTCGGGGAATTCCTCTCGCATCCAGGGTCCGCTGTCGTCCTGGTCCGAGATGGTGTAGACGCGCAGCTTCGCGATGAGCCGCTCCGCCTCTTCAGCACTTCGGGTCTCGCGAATGTCGTAAAGCGCCTGGGCAAGCGTATTCGGACCGCCCCAGCCGGCCACCCAGAGGGGGCGCGGATCCGGTTCTTCCAGCGCGGCGATGATGCGGCGCGAACCATCGGTGGACCTGCCCCGGCCGACGCCCGCCATACCGTAGACGGGCTGGCCTGACCCGACGAGCCCTTCAAGGGTGGCCGCAGGCGGAAAAGCGGGATCATGAAGCGCAAGGTTATCGCGAACCCTGGCATACTGCGCGATAATCCGCTGGATGGATTCGGGAGCTACCCTGTTCTTCTGATGCACCGAGGTGGTCGCGACCAGACCCTCGATTTCGATCTCGTTGGAATAGAGCAGAAGCCGGATCAGGGATTGCGTGTCATCCGGATCCGCCTCGATGTCGGTAAGGACCAGAAGCCGGGGCTTCGCAAGTTCGCCAACCGGAATGCGGGACTCGACCTGACAATTGGCGGCCGTGGGAATGGCCAGCGACATGATGGCCATCATGGCCGGGCGAAACCAGAGGCGCATCGCTTATCTCTCCAATGATAGCGCTATCACTATTCGGGGAGGGTAATGCGATGTCAATCGCTTCGAAGAGCGGTGTCGGTCAGCTTTCGATTCAGGAGCCGCAATCGCCCTGGCTACCCTTGCGAGCGGTCGAAGGCTCCCTTTCCCTCCCGCCGCTAGGTCCGCGCAATCTCGCGCCAGCCGATGTCCTTGCGGTAGAAGCCACTGGGGAAGTCCACCTTGCCCACCGCAGCATAGGCTGCATCCTGCGCGGCGCGGGTATCCGCACCCGTGGCGGTGACGTTCAGCACCCGGCCTCCATTCGCTACCAACGAACCGTTCTTAAGCGAAGTGCCCGCGTGGAAGACCTTCGCAGCCTCGCTCTCGGTATCGCCCAATACAATCGCGCCGCCCTTCTCCGGGGTGCCGGGATAGCCCTTCGCCGCCATTACCACGGTCATCGCGGTATCGTCGGCAAAGGTGGGTTCCGGCAGCGCGGCGAGCGAGCCGCTGGCGCAGGCGAGCATGTACTGGGCGAGGTCGCTTTCCAGCCGCATCATCAGCACCTGGCATTCCGGGTCACCGAAGCGGGCGTTGTATTCGACCAGTTTCGGTCCCTCGTCGGTCAGCATCAGCCCGGCGTAGAGCACGCCGACGTAGGGGGTGCCGTCCTTTGCCATCTGGCGCACGGTGGGGAAGACGATGCGCTCCATCGTTTCGGCCAGCAGCGCCTCTGTCAGCACGCGCGCCGGGCTGTAGGCGCCCATGCCGCCGGTGTTGGGGCCGGTGTCGCCATCGCCCACGCGCTTGTGATCCTGCGCGGTGCCGAAGGGGATCACGGTCTCGCCATCGGTCAGGGCGAAGAAGCTGGCTTCCTCGCCTTCCATGAACTCCTCGATCACCACTTCCGCGCCGGCATCGCCGAAAGCGCCGCCGAACATGTCCTCCAGCGCCTCGTGCGCGTGTTCCTCGTTCTCCGCGATCACCACGCCCTTGCCTGCGGCAAGACCATCGGCTTTCAGGACGAATGGCGGGGAGAAGGTGGCGAGTGCGGCCTTCGCCTGTTCAAGCGAAGTACAATGGACATAGCCCGCCGTGGGAATGCCCGCCTTGTCGCACAGGGCCTTGGTGAAGTTCTTGCTGCCTTCCAGCTGCGCCGCGGCTTTCGACGGGCCGAACACGGCCACGTTCGCGGCGCGCAGGGAGTCCGCCAAACCATCCACCAGCGGTGCCTCGGGGCCGATCACGACCAGGCCGATGGCGTTTTCCTCGCAGAAGGACACGACCGCGCCGTGGTCCTTCTCGTCCAGTGTCACCAGTTCCGCGCATTCGGCGATGCCGGGGTTTCCGGGAGCTGCGTAGAGTTTGCCACCGTCTTTCGCGATTGCTGCGGATTGCGCCAGCTTCCAGCACAGGGCATGTTCACGGCCGCCTCCACCCAGCACAAGGATATTCATGGCCGCCAACACTCCCTACGACGATTCTTCGGACGACCGGCTCCTAGCGACCAGCGAGGCGGGCGACAATTCCGCACCGCTGACGATCACCGAGATTTCGCAGGCGCTGAAGCGCACGGTGGAGGACCGGTTCGGCTATGTGCGGCTGCGCGGCGAACTGTCGGGCGTGAAGCGGGCGGCGTCGGGCCACGTCTATCTCGCGCTGAAGGACGAGAAGGCGGTGCTGGACGGAGTCATGTGGCGCAGCGCAGTGCCGCGCCTGGCGTTCCAGCCCGAGGACGGGATCGAGGTGGTCGCGACCGGCAAGCTGACGACCTACCCGGGACGCAGCAAGTACCAGATCGTGATCGAGCGGATGGAGATCGCGGGCGAGGGCGCGCTGCTGGCGCTGCTGGAAAAGACCAAGGCCCGGCTTGAGGCGGAAGGGCTTTTCGCGCCCGAACGCAAGCGCGCGCTGCCGTTCGCCCCGCGCACCATCGGCGTTGTCACCTCGCCCACCGGCGCGGTGATTCGCGACATCCTGCACCGGCTGGAAGACCGCTTCCCCACCTGCGTGATCGTGTGGCCCGTGCTGGTGCAGGGCGACGGAGCGGCGCGGCAGGTCGCCGATGCGGTTCGCGGCTTCGGTGCGCTTGAACCGGATGGGCCTGTTCCGCGTCCCGACCTGCTGATCGTTGCGCGCGGCGGCGGCTCCATCGAGGACCTGTGGAGCTTCAACGAGGAGATCGTCGTGCGCGCCGTGGCCGAATCGCCGATCCCCACGATCAGCGCCGTGGGGCACGAGACCGACACGACCCTGTGCGACTATGCCGCAGACCGCCGCGCCCCCACGCCCACCGCCGCGGCCGAAATCGCCGTGCCCGTGCTGCGCGACTTGCTCGCCACCATCGACGACCTCGCCCTGCGCCAGCGCAAGTGCGCGCTCCGCCCGGTGCAGCTTGGCCGCGAACGATTTGTCGCGCGGGCGGACCGGCTGCCGAGGCTGGAGCAATTGCTGCAACCCCACGCTCAGCGGCTGGATGAACTGGGCGAACGCCTGCGCCGCGGGCTGGTGGACCGTGCTGCGAAGGGTCGCGAGAAGCTGGCCGACCTGCGCCTTTCGCCCGCGATCCTGCGCGGCAACCTTCGCGACGCACGCCAGCGGCTGGGTGCGGCGCGCCTTTCGCCCGCCCTGGTCACCCGGCCCGTCGCCGAAAAGCGCGAACGCCTCGCCGCGCTGGAGCGGCTGCGGCTGCAGCTCGACCCCAAGGCTCCGTTGCAGCGCGGCTATGCGCTGGTGAGTGCCGAAGGGCATCCGGTGGTGAAATCGCGGGACGTGGCGGCCGGGCAGGCGCTGCTGACGCTGGAATTCGCCGACGGCACCTTGCAGGTCGTGCCCGGCGCTGCTCCGAAAAAGGCGGTGCGGCGACCGAAGGACATTCCCGAAAGCGGCCAACCCAAGCTGTTGTAGGCCGAAACTGCTGTAGAACTCGTAAATTGCGCAGTCAGACCGCGCGCACTACATAGGCACCCATGTTGATGTCATCTTCCGATAAAGCCGCCACCCTGATGTACGGCCCCAATGCGTTCCGCGTCGTCAAACCCGGACACTTCGTGGTCTGCGCGATGAGCGGCGTACCCGTTCCGCTGGAGGAACTGCGTTATTGGAGCGTGGACCGGCAGGAGGCCTATGCCAGCGCGGAACTTTCCACCCGCCGCGCGCTTGAGGACCTGTGACGCAAGGCCGCTATTCCATTGTAATCCCTGCCCTGTGCGCGGCCATGGCCGCATGCACCGTGGTGCCCCCCGCCAATGAACAGCGCGCCGCGCCGCCCGCGGGCACCATCCCGGCAGAAGTGGTGCAGCCCGTGGCGACGCCTACGCCTGCGCCGACCCCCACGCCTACGCCGGCCCCGACCGGCCCCTCTACTTTCCTGTTCGATGGCGAACTGACGCAGGGTGGATGGATTCGCGGTCAGGCGCCGGGCGGCACGGCCAGCGCGCGGCTGGGCGACACCGAACTGACGCTGGACGAGGAAGGTAATTTCTTCGCCGCGTTCGACCGGGATGCCGGATCGCAGGATGTGCTGGTCGCCACGCTGGAGAACGGGCGCGAAGTGCGCAGTCCCCTTACTATTTCGCCCCGCGACTGGGATATCGAGCGCGTCAACGTGGCCCGCCGCGCGGGCGGCGCGAGCGAGAGCTTCATGCGCCGCCGCCAGCCCGAGCTGGATGCCATCTGGGATGCTCGTACGGCCGATTCGGATACCGACGGCTGGAAGCAGGATTTCATCTGGCCGCTGACCGGACGGATATCCGGCCAGTTCGGCTCGCAGCGCATCTACCGCGGAGAGCCGGGCAGCTACCATTCGGGCATCGATATCGCCACAGGCGGCAGCGGCGATCCCTTCGTGGCTCCGGCCGCGGGCGTGGTGACGCTGGCGGTGCGCGATTTCAGCCTAGAGGGTAACCTCCTCATCATCGACCACGGTGCGGGGCTGAACAGCGCCTTCCTGCACCTGTCGGACATTGCCGTGGAAGAGGGCGACAGGGTGGAACAGGGCCAGGTGCTTGGCCGCATCGGTTCCTCGGGACGGGCGACAGGTCCGCACCTGCACTGGAGCCTGAAATGGCACCTGACGCGCCTCGACCCGATCCTGTTCACCGGCCCCATGCCCTAGCGATCGCGGGGCAGGGGGCGTGAACAGACGAAAGCTTGCACGGGCGCTGTTCCTCGCGCTGATGCTGTCGCCCGGCGTTTTCTTTCGCACGCCGATCCCCGATTACGACGCCATCGAGCTTTCCATCACGCCGCTGACAGGGATCGACCTGCCAGGACAGGCAAGCGGGTTCGTCCGAATCGGGGTATGGGAACTGGACAGCCGCCGGGCCGACTTCGGCGGATTTTCAGCGATTCTTGTCACGGACGATGGCGCTGTCAGGGCCTTTTCCGACAGGGGCAAGCACCTGACCTTTACCGCCCCCGGCCACACCGCGACGAGGGCACCACTATACCAGACTATCGACCGCGGTGGATTGAGCAACCGGAAGCCTGATATTGAATCGGCCACGGGCGATCCGGCAACGGGCGACTACTGGCTGGGCATCGAGCAGTTCCATTCGCTTATCCGCTTCTCGGCGGATGGCGAATACGAAGCCGCGCGCGCACCTTCGGAATGGCAAGGCTGGGACATGAACGCGGGCGCCGAGGCAATGGCCAGGCTGCCGGATGGCCGGTTTCTGGTCCTTCCGGAAGGCCGGCGCACCGGGCTGCTTTACCCCTCCGACCCCGTGGGGAAGATCGCCCCGACACGCTTCACCTTCGCCGTGCCCGGCGGCTATAGCTCGACCGACATGGCAGCCCTGCCCGATGGCCGGGTGCTGATACTGCTGCGGCAGATCGCCTGGGGCATCCCGCCGTTCGAAAGCGCCCTGGCCATCGCCGATCCCGCGACCATCGCTGACGGCGGGTCGCTCGACATCGATTTGCTGATCGACCTCGATACCATCGTGCCGAGCGAGAATTACGAGGGGCTGGCGCTGGCAGGAGACGCCGGGGATGGTGCGGTTCACTTGTGGCTAATCGCGGACGACAACCTGGCATCGTTCCAGCGCACCTTGCTGGTGCATCTGGCGTGGCGGGAAGATGCGGTAGCGCTGCCGCCTGGCAGCACGCACGAAAAAGCGCGCGGGGAACCGTAACCTCGCGCGCTTTTCGCGTTTTCAGTGCTGGCTGGTGCCGATCAGGCGGCTTCGCTGGAAGCCATCGCCTTCTTCAGTTCGCGCTTTACTTTCAGCGCGTTGCTGGACAGCTTCTCGTCACGGGTCTTCAGCAGCCAGTTATCGAGACCGCCGTTGTGCTCCACCGAACGCAGGCCGTGGGTCGACACGCGGAACTTGAAGCTGCGATCCAGCTTCTCGCTGATCAGCGTGACGTTCTGCAGGTTCGGCAGGAAGACCTTCTTGGTCTTGTTGTTGGCGTGGCTGACGTTGTGGCCGACCTGGCGGCCCTTGCCGGTAAGTTCGCAGATGCGCGACATGACGAATTCTCTCGTTTGAAACGGTTGCTTTGTGCAGCTTTTAGGCTGGGAAAGGCGCGCGCTTACAGTGGGGGTGGAGATTCGTCAAGCTTCGCGGTAGCGCAGGGCATGGCGAAATGGTCCACCCCCGAACCGATGAAGCGCGCGCTGCAACTGGCGCAGGAGGCGGCGTCCGCGGGCGAAGTGCCCGTTGGCGCGGTGGTGGTCAAGGATGGAAAGGTGGTGGGCGAGGGCCACAACCTCACCCGCACGCATCACGATCCCACCGCCCATGCAGAGATCGTGGCGATTCGCGCGGCGGCAGCAGCGCTGGGCGACGAACGGCTGACCGGATGCGACCTCTACGTGACGCTGGAGCCGTGCCCGATGTGCGCGGGCGCGATCAGCCATGCGCGAATCGGGCGGCTCTACTACGGTGCGAGCGACCCCAAGGGCGGCGCGGTGGAGCATGGCGCGCGGGTGTTCCAGCAGGTGCAATGCCTGCACAGGCCGGAGGTTTATAGCGGGCTGGGCGAGGGCGAGGCGGCGGAATTGCTGCGGGGGTTTTTCGCGGAACGGCGGTAGCCAGTTCGATCCGCCACCTCGGACTTGATCCGGGGTCCCGCTGTTCAAGCCAATCGCTCGTAAAGATCTTCCCAGTCCGGGTTGGCCTTCTCGATCAGCGCGAATTTCCATTCCCGCTTCCAGCGCTTGATCCTCTTTTCCTGCGCGATGCACAGGTCAATCGGTGTGACCTGCTCCGCCCAGACCAGGAGTCTCAGGCCGTACTTTGCGCAGAATTCCGAACCCTTGCCCTCGCGATGCTTCGTAATGCGGATTGGCAGGTCCGTCGTCATGCCGACGTACATCGTGCCGCGATAGCGGTCGGCCATGATGTAGAGCCAGCCGCCATGCATTTCCCGATCCATCAAGTGGCTTCAAAGGGAAGCGGGACCCCGGGTCAAGCCCGGGGTGACGTTGGAAAGAACTAAAGCCCCCGCCAGATTCGCACCTCTTCCCCGTCATCCGGCCCGAACCGCTGCCGGTCGCAAGCCGTCGGCATGAAGTCCGCATCGTAGCAGAGGCGCATTTCGCGCAGCCACCTGCGTTCGTTGACGACCAGGCCAACGTCCTCCGCGTCCCAGTGGGGGTTTGCCTCGGCAAAGGTCTCGCGGACCATGCCTGCGGTCAGGCCATCGCGGCGGGAGAGGCGGTCGAAGTCGGGCCAGCGCAGGGAGTTCCACAGGATGCGGGTGACGCGCAGGTAGGTGTCCGGGTTGCGGGTCATGCAGGCGCCGTGTTTCTTCCACTGGCGGGCGAGCAGCGGCAGGTCCGGCGTCATGCACATGCTTGCGCGCACCTCCCTTGCGCTCGGCTGGCGAGGGGCGGGGCACCACTGCGGCCAGCGACCGGGGCCGCTTTCGGGCCAGAGGCCGTGGACTACGAAGGCGAAACGCCCGGCCTGCCCGCCGCACTGGCGCGCGTGGCGGGGTTGCTCATCGCGGAAGCGGCAGAATTCCGGGCTCCAGCTGAGTGCGAGGGTATAGCCGGTGACGCGGCTCTCGCGCACGGGTCCGTCGCGCTCCACCGAGGGGAGGGAAACCGGGCCGCTGGGTACGCGGCACTGGTAGGCCTGCGCCTGAACAGGGGTGGGCGCGGCGGCGGGCAGGGCGAGCAGCGCGAGGGTAAGCGCGAAGCTATTCGAATGTCTTGGCATCGCGCTCCTCTCCCTTGGCGAACCAGCGATGCGCGGCTGGCGTGAACAGCAGCGCGGCGGCGATTACCGACATCAGCAGGGCAAGATCGTGCAGGGCGAGGCCCCAGCCCTGCCCGGTGACTGCGCGCACTATCGTTGCCGCCAGCGCAACCCTCAGCACCACCATCACCGCCACCAGCCAGCGGGCAAAGCGCGCGGCGCGAAACCACACCAGCGCCACGGGGATGCAGGCGATGGTGAATTGCGCGTTCGCAAGAACGATGGCCGAATCGCGGGTGTAGGCAAGGCCGGGCCACATCTGGTCCACTTCCATCAGCATGACGAAGGGGTCCATCAGGCTGACGACCAGCCGTAGCAGCGCTGCCAGCAGGAACAGCGCGGCGAACAGGCAGACAGGCCATGGACGCGGCCCGCGTACCTTTCTCATTCTACAGTGAAATCCAGCCCGATATCGGCGGCGGGTGCGCTTTGCGTCAGGCGGCCCACCGATACGTAATCGACGCCTGTCGCGGCCTTGGCCTTGATCGTCTCCAGCGTGATGCCGCCGCTGGCCTCCGTTTTCGCGCGCCCGGCGATGATGTCGACGGCGGCGCGTAGGGTCTCGGGACTCATGTTGTCGAGCAGCAGGTGATCCGCGCCTGCGGCAAGGGCAGGCTCGATCTGGTCGATCCGGTCGACTTCGCAGATGATGTTCGTCACCCCGGCATCGCGCGCGCGGCGCACCGCCTCGCCCACGTTGCCGGCCACGAGGATGTGGTTGTCCTTGATCATTGCCGCATCCCACAGGCCCATGCGGTGATTGTTGCCACCGCCCATGCGCACGGCATATTTCTCGATATGGCGCAGGCCGGGAAGGGTCTTGCGGGTATCGAGCAGGGTGCAATGCGGGTTGTCCATCGCATCGACATATTCGCGCACGAGCGTGGCAATGCCGGAGAGGTGCTGCACGGTGTTGAGCGCGCTGCGTTCCGCCGTCAGCATGGCGCGGGCGTTACCGGAAAGGCGCATCAGGTCCGTTCCGGGGGAGACCTGCGCGCCTTCCTCCACCAGCAGGTCGATCTGCATTTCGGGGTCGAGGTGGCGGAAAAAGGCGACCGCGATCGGCAGGCCCGCGACGGTAATCGCGTCGCGGCTGTCCATCACGCCTTGGAACCGCGCATCGGCGGGAATGACGCTAGTGGCGGTAACGTCCACCCCGCCGCCGGACAGCCCCTCGCCAAGGTCTTCGGCAAGCGTAGCGTGGATGAATGCGTGAAGGTCGAACCCTTCGATCTGGAAGTCGGTCATTTGTAATCCCTGCATCGGTCGCGCAGCGACCGCAAGGGCGAACGCCCGCCCGCAGCGGGCGCAGCTTGCTGCGCGCCTAGCGAGGACGAACCCGCGGAGGCGGGTTCGAAAAACAAATCAATGCACGAAACGCGCAACCACATCCCGGTAACTGCGCGAAACCTTCACCTCAGCGCCGCTGTCCAGCACCAGGAAGCATTCGCCGTTGGTGTGCGGTTTCACCTGTCGCACCTGGTCCAGGTTCACAATGGTTGAGCGGTGGACGCGCTGGAAGTTCTTCGGGTCCAGGCGGCGCTCGAGGTCCTTCATCGTCTCGCGCAGGATCAGCGAGTTGTCGCCGGTGTAGATGCACATGTAGTCGCCGGCCGCCTCGATATGCTCGATCGAGTCGACATCGACGCGGAAGATCTGGCCGCGATCCTTCACGTTGATCATCTTTTCGTAGCGGCCCGTGGCATCGCCTTCGTCGGAGATCGCGTCGAGGCTGTCGGGGCTGACTTCGGCAAGCACGTCCTTCAGCTTCTCCGCCTCCTCGGCGCTGCGCATTTCGGCAAGGCGCTGGCGCACGCGTTCGACGGTGTCGGCCAGCTTGTCCTCGTCCACCGGCTTCATCAGGTAGTTCACGGCATTCGCCTCGAACGCACGGATGGCGTGTTCCTGATAGGCGGTGACGAAGACGAACAGCGGCGGATCGACGTCCATCACGCCTTTCACGACGGAGAACCCGTCGAACCCCGGCATCTGGATGTCGAGGAAGACAAGGTCGGGTTTCTGGGTCTTGATCGCGCGGATCGCTTCACGCCCGTTGGCGCAGGTTTCGATCACTTCGATATCGGTGAAGGGTTCCAGGCGCAGTTGCAGGCCCTGGATGGCCAGTTTTTCGTCGTCGACGATGATTGTACGGATGCTCATGCATTGGCTCCGGTTCGGGGGGCTGGGACGGGGTTTCCGTCACTTTCGGTTGGTTGCTTCGACCCTGTTGCAGCCGGTGTGTTGGAAACACGCGAGGCGCGCGTAAGTTTCGCCTTCTCGCGTGGGTCATCTTCTGCCTTCGCCGGTTCGAAGGGAAGCTCGATAATCACGGTAAAGCCGCCATCGGGCGGGGTTTCAATCTCGAACCGGCTGCTTTCGCCGTACGCCTGCGCCAGCCGGTCGCGAATGTTGGCCAGACCCACGCCGGTGGACGAGGGCGTCTGCGCCAGCGATTCGGCATTGCGCTGCGTTCCCTGCAGGCCCGGCCCGGTGTCCGACACGATCATGCGCAGCATGTTGCCGATCACGTGCGCCGAAAGGCTGATGCGCGCGCCCTCCTCCTGCGCCGAAACGCCGTACTTGATGGCGTTCTCGATCAGCGGCTGGAGCAGG
Organism: Aurantiacibacter zhengii; assembly: GCF_003584125.1. Classification (GTDB taxonomy): domain Bacteria; phylum Pseudomonadota; class Alphaproteobacteria; order Sphingomonadales; family Sphingomonadaceae; genus Alteraurantiacibacter; species Alteraurantiacibacter zhengii. The sequence continues at coordinate 20,711 of NZ_QXFL01000003.1, read as the reverse complement.
AACGAGGGGATCTGCGCCTGCGAGGCGCGCTCGCCGATCTCGAAATTGGTGCGCAGCCGCTCCTCGAACCGCATCCGCTCGATATCGAGGTAGAGCATCAGCGTCTCTACCTCCTGCGCCACGGTTACCTTGCCGCCCGGCGTGTTGACCAATGTGTGCCGCAGGAATCCCGACAGGCGGGTGAGCATGGCATTGGCGGGCTTCGTCTCGCCCAGCAGCACCAGGGTGGAAATGGAATTGAGCGTGTTGAACAGGAAGTGCGGGTTGAGCTGGTAGCGCAGCATCGCCAGCTGCGCGCTGGTCGCCTGCGTTTCCAGCCGTTCCAGCCGGTCAGCCTGCTGTTCCACCTGCAGGAAGAAGTTGATCGCGTAATACAGGGCGGACCACGCACCCAGCAGGGGCAGGTCGAGGTAGAACACGGTCAGCATCAGGCCGGCAAACCCGTCCTCGCTGCCGCCCTGGTAGATGCTCAGCGTCCACGCGTTGATGAAGGCCGACATGGTCACGGCCATGGCCAGCACGATGGCGGTGGACGTCCAGGTGATCAGCGGGCGGCGGTTGATGAGGTTGGAGTAGATAACGCTCAGCACGTTGCTGATCGCAAAGCCGGTGATGGCGGCAATAAGCGCCACGATGACGAAATCGAACGGACGGTTGCTGGCCACGATCGTGGCGGAGCGGAACACGAAGGCGCCGCCCCAGCCCAGCATCTGCAGCCGCCAGAACGCCTTGTTCTTGTCGGCGAAGAAGGGCCGGGGGCTGATGGGCAGCATGTTCATACCGCCCAATCTAGTATCGATTTCGCCGGCGTGTAGCTGGCGCGAGGCGGAGCCGGTCTCCCGTTCGAGGCGGGCTGCCTCAGGAATCGCGCGCCTCGTCGACTGCCGCGCCCAGCGTTTCCACCCCGACCGCGCCGGAAAGGACCTGGTCGCCCACCACCCAGGCAGGCGTGCCGGAAACGCCCATGTTGCGCGCTAGGAACACGTTGTTCTGCAACTGCCCCTCGTAAGTGCCCGCGTCGATGGCGGCCCGCGCCCGCTCAACGTCCACGCCAGCCTCGCGCGCGGCCTGCTCGATATTCTCCGGCGAGAGACCGTCGGCGGCGAACATGGCATCGTGGAACTGCTGGTAGCGGCCCTGCTGCGCCGCGGCGAGCGCCATGCGGGCGGCATCCGCGCTGCCAGCCGAGAGAATGGGATATTCGCGGATGACGACGCGCAGATCGGGGTTCGCGGCGATCAGCCGGTTCACGTCGTCCAGGCTCTGGCGGCAGTAACCGCAGGCATAATCGCTGAATTCGACAAGGGTGATTGCCCCGTCGGGGTTGCCCAGCACCGCGCCGGGGAAGGGTTCTTCCAGTTCGTCGCGCAAAGGCTCTATGCGCGCCACCATGTCGCGGCGCTGCAGTTCCTGCATGGCCTCTGGCAGGATTTCGGGATTGGCCATCAGCGTCTCGCGCGTGCGGTCGGGCCCAAGGCCGGCATAGTCCCACGCTGCTGCGCCGGCAAAACCGGCGACCAGGGCGATACAGGTGGTGATGATCCAGCGCATGACCAGACGCGTTACTGGCGATCCCGCTGGCGTTCAAGCAAGCCGCGCGCCTGCAGCGCCACGTCCTGCGCGCGGATCCAGTCCGGGGAACCGGTGGGCAGGGCGCTTTCCGCTGCCTGCGCGTTCACCAGCGCGGACTGGAAATTGCCCTGCATCACCTGCTGTTCGGCACTGGCGAGGCGCGCGCGCGGGATATCGCCGCGCTGGCCGTAGACCACGCCAAGCTGGTACCAGGCAAAGGGATTTTCGTGGTCGCGCCCCACGGCGGCGCGCAGGACGCTCTCCGCCTCGTCAAGGTTCGCAGGGTCTTCGGTGGCGATCAGGGCATGGCCAAGGCTGCTGGCGATCAGCGGGTTGGAGCCGGTGAGGGTGGTCGCCTCGCGCAGGGGCGGAAGGGACTCCTGCACGCGGCCCGATTCCAGCAGGATCTGGCCTCTCAGTTCCAGGAAATAGGGATCGGCGGGATCGGCGGCGATCAGCGCGTCGACCTCTTCCAGCGCGTCCTCCACCTTTGCCTGCTGGTGATAGGCATAGGCGCGGGCATAGCGCGCGGGCGCGCCGGTCATGTATTCGGGAAAGGCCGTCAGCGTCCGTTCGGGCGGGGCAAGATAGCCATACAGCTTCGCCTTCACGCGCTGGAAACGCTCCTCCAGCTCGGTCGTATCGGCGGGCGCGGTGCCGCATGTTCCCGGCTCCCGCTCGATCACCTGCGCGCCCGCCACGGAGGGCGCTTCCTGCACCTCTGCGTAAAGATCGGCGCGCGGGCCGCCGGTGCCGTGGTTGATGGCATCGGTCAGCCGGGCGATGCGGTCGCCTGTCAGCGGGTGGGTGCGCGAATAGCCAGCGCTCTCGTCCTGCGGGATGTGGCGGCGGTATTCCATGTTCTGCAGCTTGCCAAAGAAGGTGATCAGCCCCGCGCCGTCGATCCCGGCGCATTCGATATATTCCACGCTTGCCGCATCGGCGCTGGCTTCCTGCACGCGGCTGAAGGCCAGGAAACTGCCCATGGCGGCCTGTTGTCCCGCACCCAGCACGCCCATCGCCGCTTCGCCGCCGCCAGCCAGCGCCGCGCCGACAGCCAGCAGCGCGGAAAGCAGCGTGATGCGCGTGGCGTTGCCCGCCCCTTCGGAGAAGCGGTTGATATGGCCGCCAGTGATATGGCCCAGTTCGTGGGCGAGGACGCCCTGCACCTCGTTCGCACTGTCGGCGGCGTTGATCAGCCCGGAATGGACATAGATGCGCTGTCCGCCCGCGACGAAGGCGTTGATCGAGGGGTCGTTCAGCAGGACGATCTCCACCGATCCCGCGCCAAGGCCCGCGGCCTCTGCCAGCGGATCGACCATGTCCTGCAGCAGCCTCTCGGTCTCCGCATCGCGGAGCACGGAGATGCCCTGGGCGGCCACCGGTTGCACGGTAAGGGCGACGAGGGCCAGCACGGCCAGCATCCGGGCGACAAGGGTCTTGAGAGTAGCCATGGTTTCAGGGTGCAGCCTAGCGGACCGCGCCATGAACCGGAACTGAAGATTTACCCGGCTGGCGTGTGGTCGCCTGCCGTATCCGCGCCCGTATCGGCTTCGGCGTCGGGTACGCGGTCCACGGTCTTGACGATCTGCTGGGTCTCGCCGCTGGGGGTGAAGCCATTGGCGGCAAGAAACTCCAGCCCGGTCGCGTAATCCTCTCCCATCCACAGCGGGATGCCGGCTTCCCGGATGGTGGCAATGGCCTGTTCCTCTTCCGGCGCGAGGGCCTCGCTCGACACCGTGCGCATGAAGACCGCCGCGATCTGGCCGGGAAACTGGGAGACCGCATTCGCAAAGGCGGGAAAATCGCCCTGCGTATCGTCGCCGATCAGCGCGAATTTCATCTCCGGGTACATGGCGAGGATATCGGCAATGGCGGCCTCCTTGTGACTGCCGTGGCTGGACTTGCCGAAGGTTTCGCGGTTCAGGCCCCAGTCGCGCAGCTTTATCGGCCCCAGCGGCAATCCGCGCATGCGCTGGAAGGCGACGAGGTAGGAGAACAGGTTCCAGGGGCTGGAAGAGACATAGAAGAACGGACGCTTCGTCGCGGTCAGGCGTTCGCTGGGGGTCTCGCGCTCACCAGTGGCCTCCATACCGCCGATCTCGTTGTAGAATGTGGCCGCGCCGGGAACGACAGTGCGCTGGTGCGGCATCTGCGCGAACACGCGGTCCCAGTTTCTTGCCACGGAGCCGATGCCACCGGTAATCCCTGTTTCGATGATGGTATCGTCGATGTCGGAAATGACCGCCAGCCTGCCGTCTGCACCCGGCGCCAGAACGTGGGCATCGACCTGTTGCAGCCCCTCCGCACCTTCCCAGTGCAGATGGACCACTTCCCATGCCGGGTGTTCGGGCAGCGACCATTCGGGTTCCAGCGCCACGTCGAAATGGACGAAGCCTTCCTCGTCGCTGACCATTTCGTGCGACAGGATCGCACCGTCCTTGCCCTGGACGGTCAGGGTCACCGCGATTCCCGCCACTTCATGACTGATGAACTGGCCCAGCATGGTGCCGATCGCGCCGAGCGTGCTCTGCCGTTCGAAATTCGCTTCCTTCATCCGCAGCGCGCGGGCGGACAGGATTAGGCGCGAGCGGCTGCGATGGCCGAAATAGGGCTGGATGTTGAGCGGCCGGGTGGGAAAAAGGGGCATGCCCACCCCAATAGCCGTGTCAGCCGCAAGGTTCCACGAATGTCGTCCCGGCCTTTGGCTGGGGGCGGGGATCAGTCGAAAAGGCTGTGCGCGGCCTTTTCGATCAGCGCGGCATTGGCGGGCACTTCGCCCAGCATCACCACGTCGCCATCCCCGGTGCGGCGGATCACCACCAGGCCGAATTCCTCGCCATCACCGGCAAGCGATTCGAACCGGCACGGTTCCATGGCGCGCAGCTTGCGGACCACCGATTTCTTCGGACCTTTCGCCTTGGGCGCGGCGGGCTTGCCATCCTGCTCCCGGCGCCAGGCGCGTTCGGCGGAGATGATGCCTTTCAGCCCGCCCTCGGCGGTCTTGAGATGGTGGGCCAGCGCGCCGCGTTCGACGCCGGTGCGCCGCGCCCAGCTGAGGACGGCCGCATATTCGGTAAGGCGCGTCTTGTCGTAGTCGACGCCGAAAACCAGTTTGACGACCGGGGTCATCGGCGCGCGTTCCTGCACCGTCAGTCCGGACTCGGCCAGCAGTTCGGCGAATTCGTGTGGCGCATCGTGCGCGGCTACGGCGAAATCGTAAGCGCGCGAGACAGCATCGTAGAGCGAAGAGCGGGTGCGTTCCTCGCTGCTCTGCGCCGCGTGCGCCATCTCGCGGGCGGCGGCCAGCCAGTCGGCCAGCTGCATCTGCGCAGGGTCCAGGGCGAGCGAAGTGGGTTCCGCATCGTGTTCCGGCAGGTCGAGCGTGGCCGGGCCGTCTGCCCAGTCGACCATCTCTTCCACAACGGGACGGCGCGCTTCGGTGGCCCAGGCATCGGCGGCGTCGTCGTCGCCCTCGTGCTCCAGCGCCTGATCGATCTCCAGCAGCAGCTCGTCCGCGACGCTGCTGCTCGCCATCTCCTTCCAGTTGATCACGCCGTAGATGAAGTCGATGCTTTCATCATCGCTGGAGAAGGGCAGCAGGATACCCCGATAAAGGATCGTCGCGCCGCGCTGGTTGATGAATTCCGCCTCGAACCCAATCGGCGCCTGGTTGGCGATGATCTGCATGTAATGGTCGGTGATGCGGCTCAGCAAGGAACGCGCGGGCACATCGGAAAGCTGGTTGATCTCGGAAAGGTCGCCGTCGCATTCCTCTGCCAGGCGCGCGCCGAGGTAGGCGACCTCGGGATTTTCCAGTCCGCGCGAGAAGTCCAGCAACACGGAGTTGGGGCCGAAGTCGGGCAGGGCCTGGGGATCGAGATCGTCGATGGCGGGGAAATTGCGGTTGTCCAGCAGGCTCGCCCAGAAATTGTAGGCGCGCACCTGCATGCGCCGCTCGTCCGTGCCGATGGCGGGGGGCGGAGAGGAGTCGACCGAATCGTCCTGCTCGTAATCCATGGCATCGATCCCCGGTCCGAGGTCTGCCGTGTCGAGCGCTTCGAAGCTGCCGCGCAAAGTATCCATGCCAAAATCGCCTTTTCTCGTGTCTTCGTGACAAAGACACCTTTGGCTATTTTTGGTAAAAATTCCGTGAAGTTGCGCGGACGTTTTCGGAAGTTGATGCACGGTGAAATGCAATTACTCCCGTTACATAGGCAACCGGTTACAACATGTAGCGCATGCGGATCGTCTGGTGCATTGCGCCGGATCCGACCCGGACGGCGGCATCCCCGAAGCTGGGCGGCCCCATGTTGACGGGCGCATCGTTGGAAAAGCCGAAGCCCTCGCGCGGCATCATGCCCAGCACGCGGTCTGCCTTGCCGTTGTCGTTCTCGTCATGCAGCAGCGCGATGGCATAGGTGCCCGGCTGCACGTTGTTGAACCGCAGCGTCGTCGCGTGCCCGGCAGCGACGACCGTACGATAGCCCTGGGCCGCATCCTGGCAGCGCGGGAAACGCGCCGAATCGCGGGTCATGCAGGCGCGCACCACGCCGTCGGCGCTGCGCAGGTTGGTGACCTCGATCACCACCTGCGTGCCGGAAGGGCGCGCCGAAAGCTGCGCGGCGGGCGCGGCCAGCACGGCGGCGGTAACCAGGGTTAGGAAGGCTTTGCCAGCCCGCGATCCGTGTTGCACAAGCGATCCCAAAATCTGAAATAGAGGCCGTAGTTGCAGCGATACTCGTCATGGTGCCGCTGGTGATGGCTGGCTGTTATCAGCCAATTCCCTACGCGCGAATGAACAAGCCAGCGAGGAAACATCTCCCAACCCATGTGATTGGTCACGCCCATCACCGTCATTATCGCAAGGACAAGGCCAAGGATGCCCACGTGGACGGGTATGAAAAACACCAGCACGGGGATCACCACGGCCCCGGTAATCGCCTCGATCGGGTGAAAGCTCATCGCGGCCCACGCGGTGGGCGGGCGACTGGCGTGGTGCACGGCGTGGGCAATGCGGAACCACTTGGGGCGGTGCATCCAGCGGTGGGTCCAGTAGAACCAGGTGTCGTGCGCGAACATGTAGAGGAACAGCGATACGGGCAGGTACCACAGCGGATAGGCCGACACGTCGGTGTAGATGCGCGTCCAGCCCAGTTCCTGCCAGCCCCAGGCGACGACGCCTGCAGGAATGCCGTAGATCGCCGCCGAGGCCATCGACCAGCCGATTTCCTTGCGGATCTGCGGGTTCAGCCCTTCGTAAAGGCCGGGCCGCACCGCCCGCGTCGCCAGGGCAAAGCCGCCGCTGGTCAGCAGGTAGCGCACGGCGACGATGGCCGTCATGGCGAGGGCAGAAAGGGTAATCGCGAGAAGCATCTGGCGCGCTTATGGCGCAAGCGGCGCGATTATTCCATCACCGGATAACGCAGGTAACACGCATGCCCACTCAGCCCGCCAGTTCCGCGCCCCAGGTGTTGCAATGCGGATCCCTTGCCACCTGCAACCGGCGCAACGCGGTGCGCGACAGGCGTTCGACTTCCACCCGGCGACGCGCCGCGGCCAGGGGATGGCTGGGGGCCGGGCGCACGATCTCGGCGTCGTATTCGTCGGCCACGATCACGCCGCAGCATTCCGGCCGGAAATCCGGGCCGTCGAGGCAGGCACGGTCCAGTTCCGGCGGCAGGCCCCAGTAGAACCTGTCACAGAAATCGAGATAGTCTGGCCACTTGCCATCGCCCAGCAGGTCTCCGCGCGCGGTCTTCACTTCCACGATCACGATCTTGCCCTTGGCATCGATGCCCATCAGGTCCGCCCGTCTGCCATTGCGCAGCGGCATTTCGGGCAGCGCCCAGACGTTGTTTCGCGCGAACAACCGACCGATACCGCGGCAAACCGCGCGGGAGCGCAGCACGTCGGGATCGAGCGTGTCTTCGTGTCGGGTGTCGGATGCGAACGGTTGGATCAGCGAATCGGCCATGCCCGGAAAGTGGAACGTAATAAGAACATCGTCAAGCGATGTCGCATTCCCGGCCGGGGACTGGCTCGTCGGAAGGGGTCAGGCGCTGCGGCGCGGCCCCAGCTTGCTGGCGGGCGGTAACAGCGCCAGCATGGCGGCGCGAGCTGCGGCGAATTCGCGCCAAAGGGCGAGGGCTGCGGGCTTGCAGTCCGCCCCGCGCGCATTCACCGCCAGCAGCGCGGCTATGCCGGGTTCCATCACTGCGGCCAGATCCGCGCAACCCTGGTCGGCAAGGTCGCGCCGCCATTTCTCGGCATCGCGGATGAGCGCCGGGAAATTGCGGATTTCCCTGGTGGGATGTTCGGCCTCCAGCCCGGCAAGCATCGCCACCACCTGTCCCGCCTCGCCAAGCGCGGCCCAGCGCATCGACGTGCTGCTGGCGCTGGCCGTCGTGCGGCCAGTCCCGGTCTTGAACCCGGGCGAAAAACGAAAATTGGTCGAAGGCGCATTCATGCAGCGCGCCGTAGATCAACGCTGGTTGCCATTCGGTTAGCGCGAGGCGGAAAAACTGGCGCACCCGACATTGCTAAAACTTCTGTCGCAGACAGTGTCGGGACGTCCATAACTACTCTGTAAAATCAGGGATTTGTCTTCTACCGTGTTCACGGTTGATCGCCCCCGATTGCCTGCATTTCGATCATCATGTGGGGTCGAAAGTTGGAACAATTTTTATGGTGTGTATAACCTATGGCACTGACAGCATTGAAGGTGAAGAACGCCAAGCCCGGTCGCTACGTTGATGGCCGTGGCTTGTGTCTTTTCGTGAAGGAAAGCGGCTCCCGCAGTTGGGTCTTGCGGATGCAGCATAACGGCAGGCGGCGCGATTACGGATTGGGATCGGCGCTCGATGTGACGCTGACCGAGGCGCGGGACGCCGCAGCCGCATTGCGCCGCCAGGTTCGCTCTGGGATCGATCCGGTTGCCGAGCGACGCAAGTCGCGCAAAGTGGTGCCGAGCTTCGAAACCGCAGCGCGCGAATGCTACGAGGCGTTGAAGGACGGCTGGAAGAACCAGAACTACCGCAACTGGATTTCCAGCATGGAAAACCACGTCTTCCCGCTGATCGGCAGGAAGCCCGTCGATCAGGTGGACAGCACCCACGTCGTCGAGGTGCTCACGCCGATCTGGCTCGAAATCCCCGATACTGCTCGCAAGATCTTGCAGCGCATCGGTGCCGTGCTCGACTTCGCGCATATCAAGGGATGGCGTGAAGAAGAGGCTGCGCTGCGCTCAGTCCGCAAAGGATTACCGCGCCAGACCGACAAGGTCGAGCACTTCAAGGCCATGCCCTATGCCGACATTCCAGCGTTCATGAAGGAGTTGGCGGCCGCATCACCCACCACGGGCCGCGATGCCCTGCGTTTCACGATCTACAACGCCGTGCGGTCGAGCGAGACGCGCAAGGCCGTCTGGACCGAGATCGATTTCGACAAGGCAACCTGGACTATCCCCGGCGAGCGCATGAAGGCAAAGGAAACGCATGTCGTGCCGCTCTCTAAGGCAGCGGTTTCGATTCTGCGTCGGCGCTGGAAACTGCGGACGAGCGACGATGGCCTCGTGTTCTCGAATAATGGCGAGAAACCCATCAGCGACATGACAATGACCAAGCTACTGCGCGATGCGGGGATCAAGGGTGCAACCGTCCACGGCTTCCGTTCCGCGTTCACCGATTGGGCAGCAGAGAAGACCGACTTCCCGAAGGAGGTCGCGGACAAGGCACTGGCGCACAAGCTTAGCAACCAGGTTGAAGCCGCCTATCGCCGCACCGACTTCTTCGACAAGCGGCGCGACTTGATGGTTGTGTGGGCAGAGTTCCTAGGTCAAATGTAAGTGGATGAGACTTCCACTTGTAGAACGTGGCCGAACTGATCCCATGGCGGCGGCATACCTCCGCCGTCGGCATCCCCGCCTCCTGCTCCTTCAAAACCGCGATGATCTGCTCTCCGCTAAACCTGCTTCGCTTCATTTGCGTCCGACTCCTTCGCGTCGGACTCTACCAATTTGCGGTCACATTTCAGAGGAGCACGTCACGACTGACATGGCATTGATGAACGAATAGCTTGCGAGGTTCGTTTCGGAATTGACAGAGTAGCGCTGTAAATCTCCACAATGCTGCTGCCGACAGCCGATCATTAAGCATGATCAGATTGAGCACTCAACCAGTGCCCAGCTCGGTATATCTAAATCATGTGACAGCGAGCAAGGAATTTTGCTCAGGAGCCTGGTTTCTCCCGTACCTTGCCCGAGGAAATATCGACCGATACCACGCCGTCTCTGACCCTAGTGTCGAACACTTTCACCGGCTTTGTCGCCGGTAGCTTATCCGGCCAACCAGTTTTGAGATCGAATGCTGAACCATGCAGCACACATTCAATATGACAGTTCTCCAGAAAACCTTCCGACAAACTCCAGTTTCCGTGAGAGCATTTATCTGAAACCGCGAAAAATTCACCATCGGACTTACAGACTGCCAGGGCTTCGTCTAAACCGTCAGGCTCGAAGCGCAGAACCTCGCCATCCGCTAAGTCGTCACTTCTGCATACGTCAACGTACACGTTTTTTTCCTTATCTTAACTCGGTGAGCGCATCGCTAGTGGAAGCCGCATGGTCTCATTTCAGCACGAAGCTGAACAGACTATGGATCCGACCTCGGTCTAAAAGCGGGGGGGGGGCAAGGTGCCCCCTATCGGCAAAACCCTCTTCGAGTCTCCAGTCAATCCTGATTCTCAACTTAGTAGTCGAATTGAACCGTCAAACCATAAGTCCGTGGCGGCGCGAAAGTGCCGAAGGCTATCCGATTACCACGTTGCGTGAAGACATGGGTGCGATAGACCTCGTCCGTGATATTTTTGACCCAAGCCTGGACCATCCACCGGTCATCGTTGGAATGCCAAGCAAGCCAAGCGTCTGCCACGGTGTGCTCGGGGATCACGTCCAGCGGATTATTGTCGACATTCGTATATGAGAGACTCTGGTATCGTGCGTTTGCATTGGCAACCAGATACCCGCGCTCACCACCGAGATCGAATTCATACTGTATGTGCCCGCCTGCGCTATGCTCAGGGGCCTGACGCAGGACGTTGCCAGAAAAATCACCCCCTCCGGAGATATCAGGGGTTCCAAAGAAGTCCTCGAACGTAGCGTCGAGATAAGAATAGAACCCGCCGATCTCCAAGTTATCGGTTAGCAAGGCTGTGAATTCCGCCTCCAGACCAAGGATCTCAGCGTTGGCAGCGTTCTCGGTGATAAATTCGCCCGCACCCGATGTGGGAGGCTGAAAGAAGCGCGTAACCTGAAGGTCCTTGTAATCCACATAGAAGCCAGACAGATTAACACGCAGGTGGCTATCGAAGAAATCACCCTTCAGACCGACCTCGTAATTTGTGGCCTCTTCAGGTTCAAACGGCGTAGTCGCCCCGGCGGCAGTAGTGGCGGAGCCAGTATATCCACCGCTCTTGAAACCGGTCGACACCGTACCATACAGCATCACGTCGTCTGCAATGTCGTAATCGACAGCAAGCTTCCAAGAGAAGTTCTCCCAATTGTCGCTGCCACTCGCCGGATCGAACTGGGAGAGGACAAGTTGTAGTGAGGGGGATCGCGGCATGTCGTTAAACGCTACAATCTCCTTTTCTTCGTAGGAGAACCGCCCCCCGGCCGTTAGAGTTAAACGAGGCGTAATCTCGTAACTACCCTGCGCAAAGCCCGCGACTGCCCAACCATCGAAAAGCATGTTTGCAATTGCATAATTCGGTTCAAGCGATGCATCCGCAAGCGCTGTAAACAGAATTCCTTCTGCACGGTTTATTTCTTCGGACGTAGCAAAGACACCGACTACCCAGTTGAAGGGCCCGTCGTTCGACGCAAGGCGCAGTTCACCGGTAAACTGTTGGGAATCTTCCCAAATGATATCCGTATTGTCGAATGTGAATCCAATCGAAGGATCGCCAAGCAGGAGATCGTTCGGATTTCCATTGGAGCCGGTGAGGTCTACGACCGGAGAAGGAGGCAGACCAGTATCGTCGTGCTCGAAGAAATAATCGGATTCCCGGTAGGCTCCATTGAAGGTCAAGGTGCCGATGGAAAGCTGCTTGTTGACCTCAATCATCGCACCGAAAGCCTCGCGGCTCCCGCCATTGTCATCCTCACCGAGATATGTGCGAACGGAGTCCGCTCCTCCCAGCGCAATATCCACGGCAACAGGATCTGACGCGCACCCACAGTCATGGAGCGGTCCTGCAGAACCGACCGGCTGTCGGTTGATGTTGCCAAGCTCTTCGTCCACGCCGTCCAGCGATAGCAGGACATCCAGTGTATCAGACGACTCCCAGCGGGTCTGCCAGCGCCAAGAAAACTGGTTGTTCCCACCTATTCTCTCAACCGTCCCCGGCACCCTTGACTGCTCCACCACCTGTTCGGGAATGATCCAATCGTCATATCCATCGAACGTTCGGCGACTGAAGGAAAATTTGGTGAATAGATTATCCGCCAGCGGAACATTGATAAGTCCGGCAGTGTCAAACTGGCCGTAATTGCCGATGGTCTGCCGCAGGCGCGCCCGGAAAGTGCTATCAGGCTTGCGCGTGACGTAATTGATAACGCCGCCAATCGAATTCTTGCCGAAGAGAGTACCCTGCGGACCACGTAGAATCTCTACCCGCTCCAGATCGAATATATCGACATTCGATGCGCTACGTGCAGCGAAATAAACACCATCAACCATCACCAAAGTGGAATCCGATGCGCCTGCACCATCTTCCTTCGTTCCGATTCCACGGATTGAAATCTCCGGCTGGCCAGGCTGGAAAGTGTTGAATGCTAGACCGGGTGTTATCTGAGCGAGATCGGTCACGCTGGTAATGCTCCCGGCTTCCAGCGCTTCGCCCGCGACAGCGGATATGGCCACTGGGATGCTCTGGAGCGACTCCTCCCTTTTCTGGGCAGTCACGACGATTACACCGAGACCTGTCGAATCCTCGGCCTCCAGGGCGTCCGTCTCGGTTGTCCCATCATCTTGGGCAAAGACAGTTGCCGGAAACATTGCGAGTGGCGCGCAGGCCGCCAGCAACCAGTAGCGTCCAATTACCTTTCTCGCAGGCTGTTTCTTTATCATATTTTCCCTCCCGGTGCTCCGTGTGACTGACCAAAACAATCAGGCGCATTTCTGCTAAGCAAGCGCTTAATTAGCCGGGCTTCGCGATATGTCAAGATTCCCGTTCGTCGCATACACGCGATGCATCATGAGATGTCGCACCGAGGTCCTAGGGTGGATCGCAGGTGGAGTTTTTTGGCAGCAAGACGTTGGCCATGATGCAATCAGACCGCCTTGAATTCGATCCATATTTCTTTGGGGAGGGGTGTGATTCGATTGCGGACGAGGCCATTCACGATCAAGCAAGACCGTCATTTCGCTCACCTCTTAGCTCGATCGAGCATCTTCATCGGAGCAATGGCCTGTATTGACGGCCTGGATATTGAGTAATCCGTGAGAGCCGAAGGTTCCTACCTTTTAGCTGGTCCGCGCCACCATATCCCGGTCTTGGGTGTCAGTCGTCAGAACATTTGGCACCACTCGCGGCGTAAATTAGCGAAGCGTCGGCCTTGTCTTGGGGTTGATGTTGGGCGGCAAGCTTGCGGTGCTGCAAGCGCCGATGTGCGATGGTGTTGCGTTTGATCCTTTCTCGTTGTTGGATGATGGCTGGAGCTCTGCCGAAGTAGGCGTCTGCGGGCGTCACGTTGCTTAGGCTCTCATGGTAGCGCTGGTGATTGTAATGCTCAACGAAGGCCTCGATCTGCGCCTCCAGATCGCCAGGTAGGAAGTAGTTCTCCAGCAGCACGCGGTTTTTCAGGGTCTGGTGCCAGCGCTCGATCTTGCCCTGAGTCTGGGGATGGAACGGAGCGCCGCGCACGTGGCTCATGGCTTGCGCTTCGATGTATTCTGCCAGTTCGCACGCGATGTAGCTCGGACTATTGTCCGAGAGCAGCCTCGGCCTGTGCTGAACATGCGCGTTATCGCAGCCGAGGCGGCCAGAGCCATATCCAGCGTGTCGGTGACTTCCTCGGCCCGCATCGTGCTGCACAGTCGCCAGGCGATGATGTAGCGCGAGTAATCGTCGAGCACCGTCGACAGATACATCCAGCCCCAGCCGATGATCTTGAAGTAGTCGAAGTCGGTCTGCCACATCTCATTGGGCCGGGTGGTCTGGAAGCGATCGGCCGCCTTGATCACCACATAGGCCGGGCTGGTTATCAGGTCGTGGGCCTTCAATAGCCGGTAAACCGTGGCCTCCGACACGAAGTAGCGCTGCTCGTCGGTGAAGCGCACCGCCAGTTCGCGGGGGCTCAGCTCCGACTGCTCCAGCGTCAGTTCGACGATCTGGCCCTGGATCCCGGACGGGATACGGTTACACACCCGGCTCGGCGCCGATGGCCGATCGGCAAGCCCTTCCGGCCCGCTTGTCCGCTATCGGTCATTCCAGCGGTAGAAGGTCCGCCGCGGGATGCCGAGCTGATCCAGCGTGCGCTTTGCTGGCAGGTGCGATTGCTCGACCAGCTTGGTGATCTCGAGCTTTTCGGTTGCGGGATACCTCATTCTTGGCCTCCCCCATCCGCCAGCATGCTTTTTTTGAGCAGACGGTTCTCGAGCGTCAGGTCGGCGACGCATTCCTTCAGATCGCGGGACTCACGGCGCAAATCCTTCATCTCGTCTGTCGTCGCCGCACGGGAAGTGTCGCCAGCCAGGCGGCGCTTGCCAGCTTCCATGAACTTCTTCGACCAGATGTAATATAGGCTCTCGGCAATGCCTTCCTCGCGGCACAACTCGGCGATGCTGTCTTCACCGCGCAGCCCATCCAGCACGATCCGGATCTTGTCCTCGGCCGAGAAATGGCGCCGAGTGGCACGGCGGATGTCCTTCACCACCGCTTCCGCAGGAGCCTTGGCGCGCGATTTTGTATTGGAGGGTTTGGGTCTCATCTTATGGGATGGACGCCTCCCGCAATCGGGCCAAGAAGATTGCAGCAACAATTGGGCAGAGGAGTTCGTCACATGCACATGCTGGCGATCGATTTGGGCAAGCAGTCCTTCCACATCTATGGGCTAACTGACGATGGCGAAGTGGTTTCGCGCAAGGTTGGACGGGCCAAGCTTGTCGGCGCGGTGACCAGATTACGACCACAATTGGTCGCGATGGAAGCTTGCGCTAGCTCGCACCATTGGGGTCGCACCTTCGAGTCTTTGGGGCACGGTGTGCGTCTCATCCATCCGCGTTTTGCAAAGCCGTTCGTGAAGGGATCGAAGAACGACGCAGTCGATGCCGAAGCCATTTTCGAAGCAGCTGCCAGACCAACCATGCGGTTCGTGCCACTGAAGAGTGTCGAGCAGCAGGATCTTCAGTCACTGCATCGAACGCGCGACAGGCTGGTCGTCCAGCGGACCGCTTTGATCAACCACACGCGTGGGCTTTTGGCTGAGTATGGCATAGTCATGCCCGCTGGTGCGTCCCGGTTCCGCTTGCAGATCGAGAGAATCATTGAGACCGCCGAACTCTCGGACTTGGCCGAGCCCCTGTTTCGACAACTCGTTGAGGAGTATCGCGACCTTGATGCCAGAGTGTCGGCTCTGGATGACATGCTGGTCAAGATCTGCCGCACCGACGAACGTTGCAAACGTCTGACCACGCTACCTGGCGTAGGACCGATCGTCGCGACCTCCTTGGTGGCCGCGATTGACGATGGCCGACACTTCAAATCAATCCGGAGCCCTCTCTGCGTAACCCTCCGAAGAGAGCCACCTTGCGCTGATCGGTAGGACGATTGAGATATCTGCCTGGTATTAGTAACGTTATTTGTACCGGGGTCAGTAAGGCGCGATGAACGAAGTGACAGTACTTACGGGTGTCGAACGTCGTCGACGCTGGAGCGACGATGAGAAGCTGGATCTGATCGAAGCGACGATGGAGCCCGGTGCCAATGTCTCGGAGATCGCGCGGGAGGCGGACATTGCGCCGGCGCAGCTCTACCGGTGGCGCAAGGAACTGCTCGATCCCGCTCCAGCGCTCGAGCCCGAAGAGGGTTTCGCTTCGGTGGTCATCGACGACACGCCGGCACGGCCGTATTCGGACGCGCTCGCCGCGGTGATCGAGATCGATATTGGCGGTAGTCACTTGCGTATCACAGCCGATGCACCGCCTTCGCTCGTCTCGGTGACGCTGGAGGGATTGCGCGGATGATCCCGGTACCGGGCCATGCGCGGATCTGGATCGCGATGGACCATACGGATATGAGGAAGGGGATGCCGGGCCTTGCCCGGCAGGTCCAGCATGGTCTGCATAGGGACGTAGTCGCCGGCGATCTATTCCTGTTTCGGGGACGGACCGGATCGCTGTGCAAGATCCTGTGGCACGACGGGATCGGCATGTCGCTTTACGCCAAACGGCTCGAGCGTGGCCGCTTCATCTGGCCCTCGGCAAAGGACGGTGTTGTGTCGATTTCGGCATCGGCCCTGTCGTGTTTGTTAGAGGGCATCGACTGGCGTAATCCGCAGGCCACCTGGCGTCCGCGGATGGCCGGATAAGGGGTACAAAATTCTCTCAAAGCGGGGTAATATTGCTTCGCGATTCCAGCCATTTGTGCTAGTCATTTCAGCACGATGGAGACGCCCGAACAGCCTCGGATTTCCAGTCTTGAAGAAGCGCTTTTGCGTCTCGCTCAAGCTGAGGCGGAAGCGGCCCGGGTGAATGCGATCAACTCCGATCTCGAAGCACGCAATGCGTTCCTCGAACTGCAGAACGCCAAGATGCGGCGTGAGCTGTTCGGCCAGCGCTCCGAGCGCAGTATCCGGCTCGCTGGCCAACTCGAGATGGGCTTCGAGGAAGCCGAGATGAGCGCCAGCGAAGACGAAGCACTGGCTGAGCTTGCCGCGCGTTCAACTACAGTCCGCGCCTTCACCCGCAAGCGCCCGGCGCAGCGTCGCCTCCCTGAGCACCTGCCGCGCGAGCGTGTCGTCATTCCCTCTCCTGTAAGCTGCCCGTGTTGCGGCTCGGATCATTTGGCGAAGCTCGGCGAAGACATCACCGAGACGCTCGAAGTTATCCCGCGTCAGTGGAAGGTGATCCAGACGGTTCGCGAGAAGTTCGCCTGCCGTGCCTGCGAGAAGATCTCCCAGCCTCCAGCACCATTCCATGTCACGCCGCGCGGTATGTTCGGGCCGGGCTTTCTTGCCATGCTCCTGTTCGAGAAGTTCGGCTCGCATAAGCCATTGAACCGGCAGCGCGATCGCTACGCGCTCGAAGGCGTTTGACGTGCTCCCCTGAAATGTGACCGGTTTTTGGTAGAGTCCGACGCGAAGGAGTCGGACGAGAATGAAGCGAAGCAGGTTCAGCGAAGAGCAGATCATCGCGGTTTTGAAGGAGCAGGAGGCTGGCATGCCGACGGCGGAGGTGTGTCGCCGTCACGGGATCAGCTCAGCCACGTTCTACAAGTGGAAGTCGAAGTTTGGCGGGTTGGAGGTGTCTGAGGTGGTGCCGGAAATCTGGACAGGGTGCTAAGCTCATCGCGACGTGAGGAACGGACGGGAATGAAGAAGACGAGAAAGCGCTACAGCGCGGAGTTCAAGGCGAAGGTAGCGATGGAGGCGATCCGTGGCGAATTGACGCTGGCGGAACTGGCCGCCAAGCACGGGGTCCACCATACGATGATCGGGGCGTGGAAGCGCCAGGCGATGGAGGGAATGGCCGGCCTGTTCGACGGTGGGGAGCAAGCGTCGAAGGCGGAGGCCGAAGCGGAAATCGAGAAGTTGCACGCCAAGATCGGGCAGTTGCTGGTGGAACGCGATTTTTTAGCGAAAGCCTCCGGTCGATGAGCGCGGGCCAGAGGCGATCAATGATCGAGCCTGCTCACCCACGCCTGTCGATCACGAGGCAATGCCGCCTGCTGTCGATCAGCCGGTCGTCGTATTACTACACCCCTGTGCCCCAGAGCGAGGAGATGCTGGCGCTGATGCGGGTGATCGACGCGGTGTTCATGGACTGCCCGTGGTACGGCAGCCGGCAGATGGCGCGGCACCTGCAACGGCTCGGGCACGCGGTGGGACGCCGCCGGGTGCGGCGGTTGATGGCGAAGATGGGGCTGGTGGCGATCTACCAGCGCCCGCGCACCAGCGATCCGCACCCGGAGCATCGGATTTATCCCTATCTACTGCGCGATCTAGAGATCACGCGGCCGAACCAGGCGTGGTGCGCGGATGTGACGTACCTGCCGATGCGTCGGGGCTTCCTCTACCTGGTCGCGATCATGGATTGGGCGACCCGCAAGGTGCTCGCCTGGCGATTGTCCAACACCATGGATGCTGCCTTTTGCGTCGAAGCGCTGGAAGAGGCTATGGTCCGATACGGTAAGCCGGACATCTTCAACACTGATCAGGGCAGCCAGTTCACCAGCCAGGCCTTCACTGGCATGCTGCGGGCGGCCGAAGTGAAAATCAGCATGGATGGCAAGGGGCGCTGGATGGACAACATCTTCATCGAACGCCTGTGGCGATCCGTGAAGTACGAGTGCGTCTACCTGCACGCTTTCGAGACGGGTTCCGAACTGCGCGCCGGTCTGGGCCGGTGGTTTGCCTATTACAACCATCATCGGCCTCATTCACGCCTTGCGGGCAAAACCCCGGCCGAGGCATATGGGCAAATCGACGCTTCAGATCATGGGGGGCATGCCCCCCATGATCTGATCACCACAATGGCGGCATGACAACACGGATGAGCTTATCTTAGCCGCAAACCTGTCCAAATAGGCGGGACCACCTCAGTCCGATGCCCGGCGGCTGCGGACGCTCGAGCAGGAGAACAGTCGGCTGAAGAAACTGCTGGCCGAGGCGATGCTCGATAACGTGGTGCTGAAGGATCTGGCATCAAAAAAATGGTAACGCCCGGCGCCAAGCGGGAAGCCGTCGCCCACGCCCGTGAGCAGCACGGGCTGAGCGAGCGTCGGGCGTGCAGTCTGGTCGGTGTGAGCCGCAGGGTGATCCGTTACGAGCCGACGAGGCCGGATGACGGGGCGCTGCGGCAACGGTTGCGCGAGCTGGCGGCGGAACGTCGCCGGTTCGGTTATCGCCGCCTGGGCTACCTGTTGGCGAGGGAAGGCATGCGGCCCAACCACAAGAAGCTGCTGCGCATCTATCGCGAGGAAGGGCTCCGGGTGCGCCGGCGTGGCGGTCGCAAACGGGCACTGGGCACGCGCAGGCCAATGGTGCTGCCAGATGGTCCGAACCAGCGGTGGAGCCTCGACTTCGTATCCGACAGCCTGATCTGTGGTCGGCGCTTCCGCATCCTGTGCGTGGTCGATGACTACACGCGGGAGTGCCTGGCGCTGGTGGCCGATACGTCGCTCTCCGGTGCGCGGGTCGCCCGCGAGCTGAGCAGCCTGATCGGGCTGCGCGGCAAGCCGTACACAGTGGTCAGCGACAACGTCCTAGGTCGGGAAGCAGCTGTGGGACAAGGCCAGCAGGTCTCGTTGCGCCGATCATGACCGGCGCAAATGTCTTTTTGATCCAGATGGCTTCCATCGTCAAGGAATGCGCTCTCGGCCATAGCAAACACAGGATCCAGCGGCCGCATCGGTCGTGGTCCTAACCGTCCTTAAAATGAGATGCGGATGCCAGATGGAAGGCCCGAACATTATCTACAGGGTCGCAGTTGCGCCCTCACGGCACAGCAGAGAGGGGTCCTTCCATCTGGTGTCCGCCCGTTCGAGGAACGGGCGGTACTCGGTTCCCGTCTTGATGACGGCGTGCGCGACGCGCGCCATCTTGGCGGTGAGTGCAGTCATTGCCTTGCGGCGGCGATCAGGGTCGCTGGCGTGTCCTTCCATGTATCGACCCAGCTTATCGCGAAAGCTGTTGTCGCGTTGGCGAGCGGCGACTTGTGCGGCCATCCAGAAAGTGCGGCGCAACCGAGCATTACCATATTTGGAAAGCTTGGTCCGACCGCGGAATGTGCCGGACTGGCAGGTGGCCAGATCGAGTCCGCAGAACTTGAGGAACTGGCGATGGTGGGCAAACCGTCGAAGGTCCCCGGCCTCGGCAAGGATGGTCAGCGCGTTGATCGGGCCGATGCCAGGGATCATACGAAGCAGCTGGTAGTCACGGTTCTCGCTGAGCATGGCATGGGCGGTTCGCTCGATCTCGTCGCGTTGGCGGATCAGACTGCGCGCTTGCGCGATGACCATGCGAAACATGGCAATCGCCACAGAATCCTCATCGACCGGCAGTGCGACGGATGCGCAGGCGGTCTCGTAAATATCGTTGATTAATCGAGCCTTGGAGACCTTGCGACCGACCAGTGACCACGCCTCGCGCGTGAATGCTTCCTGGCCAAGCGCTGTCATGCTCCCGGGCGTCGGAAACCGCTCGAGCAAGGCAAGAAACCAATCAGACCTGCTGTTGCCGGCGAAGCGCTCGATCTCTGGGAAGTAGAGGGGCAGGTAATGGGTCAGGAT
The DNA here is from genome assembly GCF_003584125.1 of Aurantiacibacter zhengii. Taxonomy (GTDB): domain Bacteria; phylum Pseudomonadota; class Alphaproteobacteria; order Sphingomonadales; family Sphingomonadaceae; genus Alteraurantiacibacter; species Alteraurantiacibacter zhengii. The sequence continues at coordinate 629 of NZ_QXFL01000003.1, read as the reverse complement.
CCGGTGCCAGGTCTGGGTCTTGGCTTTGGAGATGGCCTCGTGTGTCTTCGACATCTCCTGCAGATCGTTAATCCCGGCGGCAAGCGGATCGACGTAGCGCTGGGTGGCGCCAATCCGCAGCATATGCAAGATCACCTGCGCGTCCTTGGAGTCGTTCTTGTCCCAGCCATTATGTAGAGCCTCTCGGGTCCGGGCCAGGGCTACGGACGAGATCAGGCGCAGTTCGAAACCTGCTGTGAGCATGCGGTGCGCCAAGGTGCGGTGATAGTTACCGGTCGCCTCGAAGCCGACCACAATCGGTCTGCCAATATCAGCCAGATCGGACGCAAGGCGATCGTAATCGGTCTTCGTCGCCATCACTGTCATACGCCGTCGCCGCCCGCCCTCCGGGCGTTCGATGAGGACCTCCTGGCGGTGCTTGGACATATCGATGGCTACCAGCACGGCATCGGCGGGTGTAGAACTGAGCTTGGTCATGGTCGGTCTGTCTCCAAAGTGTTGAGTCGACAACTTCACTTTAGAGACCTGATGACCGGTCATGACCGCCTTGATGAAGCCTGCGGGCGCTACGCGCCCTTGTCTCCATCAAGGCGAGCGCTGCCTTCGAGAGGCAGCTTCCCAATGTGCTA